>NZ_JACCAS010000002.1:0-1200000 GCF_013409255.1 Paraburkholderia bryophila | reverse complement strand
TCGTTGGCCCTTGCGGCCCGGCAATACAGATCGCCACGCTGAAGCCGATCGCTTCGGCCAGCGCCGCGACGCGCGGCACGGCGGCGCGAAACGCCGGCTGGTTTTCCAGATGTAGCAGACCGAGCCGCAACGATAACGGCCCGGGTTCGTAGCGACCCGACAGGTCGTCGCGCTTGATCAGTCCCAGCCGACTCAAGCTCACCAGATAGGCGTGCGCCTGTCCCGGCGCGAGTTGCGCGGCCGTAGCGAGGTCCGACAACGCCAGCGGCGTGCGCGCCTGCGCGAGCGCCAGCAGCACGCGGCCGCCCACTTCCACGCTCTGAATGCCGCGCTGCGGCTTGCTGCCTGGCGCACTGTCGTCGCCGCCAGCGCCTTTGCCCATGGCCGGTTTCGCTGCTTTGCTCACCCTCGCGCCCGTCCGTAAAAAAGGGTCCATGTTAACCGATGGCCTTGCCGTAAGCCTAAGCGACGGCCGCATCGTCCTGTCTGGCTAAAAGTGCCCATCTCCCGAAATCAGAAAATCACCTTGCAGCCCTTGCCAGGGCTCTGTCAAGTTGACGGGCAGTAGACTGCCTGTATGGCTAACGAGTAGCTATCCTGATCAGATAACTTTCTCCACTGGTGACCATTTCATTACGCCGTTGGCGAGTATCGAAGCGCTGCGCTTCGAACGTGGCGTGATAACGCGGTTTTGATATTTTCTTCCCCCAATCCTACACAAGCACCTTATCGATGTGATTGCGCGAACGTTTTCGGTAACTTGACGTACATAAGCACACGCGTCCCCTCGCGTATCCTCGGAAACTAACAATGCGAAGTCAGCGAACAAGTCCTGTGCCCTGTCCGAGCGTGATCGAAATACTCAAATTACCAACGCAAGGAACGCGATGTCGACGAGGGCCAGGACCGATCTGTTGAGTGCCGGACGCGAAACGACTAACGCCGGACGGTACTCGTTTATCGATGTGCTCAGAGCATGTGCCGCCAGTGTCGTCCTTTTCCAGCACGGGGGCGAGGGTGCCGGCTGGTTTTCTCCCGATGTTGGATTTGGCCCCTGGATCAACTTCGGTCAAGTCGGCGTTCTGACCTTTTTCCTGGTGAGTGGGTTCGTGATTCCGCTTAGCCTCGAGCGGGCCGGGTCTATCAAGACGTTCTGGAAGCACCGGCTATTTCGAATTTATCCGCTATATGTGGCGGTACTTGCTTACGAAATATTCGCATATTTTTGTGGTTATGGAAGCAGTGCGACTTCTTCTGTTAAAAATTGGCCATTTTTTCTAACATCGCATTTGTTGCTGGTTCAGGAGTACATACGCCAGCCACATTTTGTCGGGCAATCCTGGACGTTGTCCCTGGAGTTTGCATGGTATGGATTGCTCTCGCTTGCATTGCTCACGAAACTAAATAAGAAAAGCATACTCATTACGGCCGTCGCGATCATAGGCCTGCTTTCACTTTCGACTCTTTCGTTAACAATGCATGTCCGGATTCCGATCGGGAGATTCGGAATCATGGCGTCATGCGTCGCGGGCCTGCTTTTCTATCGACTTCATAATAAAGAGCTTCAGCCGCGCGTATCTGGCGCATATTTGTATTGCTGTTGTTGTCGATCATAGCCGCTTTGGTTCCGGCGTTATATGTGGCATTGGGGATATACGATCATGCTGATGTTCCGTTCAGAGTGGTACTGATTTCGTGGTCTCTCGCATACACCATATTCACTACCTGCTACGTTCTGCGCGGGAAGCGACTAATGCAATTGCGCCCGCTGATGACGCTCGGGACTATCAGCTACTCTGTATATCTGATACCGCCGATCAATCAGGATTTGATAAAGATGGCGGGATTTAGTGGCGTGGAATACATTCTCCTTCTTGTCCCTCTGCCGATAGCATGCGCTCATCTCACATATCGCTATATTGAGCGACCGGCGATTGCTTACTCGAAGATCGGCAATACGGGACAGAAGCGGTCGCAGGGAAGCGAGGTCCCCGGGGCGCTACCGGCCAACAAGGATGGCGGGGTTACGACGTTGAAGGCTGAGCAGGAAAAAGTATAGGACGTTGGCGGTCCCGTATTGATATGGTAGGGCTATGGAGCAGCGCTCGGGACCACGCGCCTCGAAGTATGGGGCGCGTCCGCTCTGACGGCCATGGTGCACGTCCGATGAGTCGGACTTGATATCGTTATCTTTGACTGGGTTTTTACGGTTTCATGTTTTTCGGACAACAAATGCGAAGAGTTCTAATGCCAGTGTGCCCTGGCGCCGGGTTGGCGGCAGTGTGGCCAGTTGGGCGCGAGCAGGCTAGCAAACATTGCTGTCGTGTCGCTGGAATCCGCACTCAGGGACGCAACCATGCGGATTCCAGCGCTCGCCATGTCTGAACGCATTTCGCTGATAAATAGGCCGGACGCAATAAGCAGTCTTTGGGTCCTGACGTTCTTTTCCGCGATCGCCGGTGATGTGATGTTTGGCATGATTCGTTACTACACGTCCATACTCGGCGTACCTCAAATTGCCTATCTGCCGAAAGTGATGATGCTGATTTGCGTCATTATTATCATTGTGCGGCGGCCAAACGTTTACCACTTTCTGTCAGCGTTATATCTGGCGGTAGAGGCGTGCGTGTCACTGTCCAATGGTGCGAGCCTTGCAGCCGTGGGATTCTGGATGTGGTTGATCCTGCCATTGATCTTTACCGTGCTCGCTCCCAGGCAATCGCTCGAAATCCTCGAGGAGCCGCGCGCATGGATCGCGTTCTTATCGCTCACCGCGCTATGTATGGTCGGTGTATTTGTGAACTATTTCTATCCGCTGCCATGGATCGGGAAAAGTCTGGACATAGGTGGATTTGATGTGCAGGCAGCCGCTGCATCGTACGTCGGCACGGTGCAGCGGCTGCCAGGGTTTGGACGCGATAGCGCAGCAACGGGGCTCATGATCGGCACGCTGATTATCTGGGTATTGCCTAGACTCCGCTCGTATGCGGTTGCGTCAATCATGCTCGCCGCCGCGGCACTCGCGATCTGGGCAACCACCAACAAGACGACGCTCATCTCGCTCGTAGTTCTGCTCGCGATATGGCAACTCGGTAGTTCGGGCGCGATTAAAAAAGCATGCATGTGGGTGCTAGCGTTGACCACGGTACTTCCGTTCGCGGGGCTGGTCGCTACCGAGGCAATCAACCACATCGTCGTGGGAACCGGATTGCTTGCATCGATGCAGGACAGGTTCGTCAACACGTGGCCACTGCTGCTGAACGCTATGCTTCGCGAAAATCTCATCGGGTTGGGAATCGGCCCCGGTGGATTCGGCTCGTTGACTGGCCACTACCAGAGCGCCTTCGGTTTCAATGTTGGCTACTCGGACAACATGGTGCTCTATCTTGTTGCCAATTTCGGCATCATTGGTGGGATTCTGTTCATGCTGTTGATGGCGCAGTTTGTGTTCTCAAGCAGACGGGAAGACAAACGTGTCTGGCTGATGCTGTTGTTTCTGTTGCTCAGCGGTATTACGACCGATATATACGAATCGATCGGTTGCCTTCTTTTTCTCGGAGTCACGATCAAATCGATAGCGACCGGCGCGACGTTCGGCGTGGCGGGAGGCACCCGAACGAGGTTGGAAAATGTCCGATAAGATTATTAAAATTCAAAAAATTCTGCGTTATTCCCGGAAAAATCACCGTGCGTAGAAATTTTCATAAATATTCGTCAACCTGGCGATAATCAGTCGGCCAGATGACGCGAAACCTGATCGTCTTCAGGAAATAGCACACCGATTCTGAAACCGCGCAACGTGCGATCCATGATTACCCGGCCGCGATGTTTGTTCGCAACGACATTGACAAAGGTAAGCCCCAGTCCGAATCCGTCGACCCAATTCATCGCGTCGGCGGGTAGTCTGACGAAACGTTCGGCGGCGCGATCGATGTCCCTCATGGGAATGCCGGCGCCCGCGTCCTCCACCCCAAGCAGAACACCATTCTCGGTCCGTGAGAGGATGCATCGCGCTTCCGAGTCGCGCGGCCCGTACTTCAAAGCGTTATCGATCAGATTGAGCGCGAGGCGCGTCAGCAGCAGCGGGTCCGCAAAATACTTCAACGGAGCCTCGGGAGCATCGACAATGATCCGGCATCCCATCGCAACCGACTTTTCCCACATCTGATCCACCGCGATTACCAGCAAATCGCACAGATCCACGATCTCGAACTGGTGCGACTCGGCCTGCGCGCGCGCCAGATACGTAAATCCTTCGGCCAGCTTGAGCGCAGTGCGGGCATGGGCGGCGACACGTCCGAGAATCGGCGGGAGCTCGCCGTATTCCAGGCGATACATGTCGAGCAGCGTGAGAATCGCATTCTGAGGCACACGCATGTCATGCGACAGGAAATCGAGCGCGTCGTTGCGCTGACGCCGATGCACATAAGAATTTGAGTGATAGCGAATGCGCGCAATCAGTTCGATAGGATCGGGCAGCTTGACGAGATAGTCGTTGGCGCCGGCAAGGAACGCCGCGTTCTTGATAGTCGGCAGGGCCTTCGTCGACAGCACGACGACCGGCACGTTCGCGGTGTCGGCGTGGCTGCGATAGGCGCGTACAAGATCCAGCCCGTCGACGCCCGGCATGATGAGATCCTGGAGAATGACTGTCGGATTGATCCGGCAAGCCATCGCGACGGCCTCGTTCGCGTCAGTGCAAACATGCAGGCGAATATCCGGCTCACACTCCAGCACGCGGCCAACGACCTCGCCGACAATGGGTTGATCATCGACTAACAGGACCGTTGCGGTGGGCGGAATGGAGGAGTGGTGAGTAGTCATCGATCAAACGTCATCGGATGGTTTGCTCTGTTAGCTACGCTCGGCAGCGAGAATAGGATGGCTGGAGAAATCAACGCTCAAATGAACGGCACTCACCTGGCCCGCATGTCCGTCGAGATGCGGGTTAAACGGAAAGACATTGCAATTGATGACACGGAATTACAACAGGGACACGAATTCGGCGCGCCGGGAACGCGATCTGCACGGCGACTCATAGTCGATCCACGTTTACGACGCTATCGAAGTGACGGGATATTCTGGACTGACTGCAATACGGTAAATATCGAATACTTACCTTAAAAATTCGCAATACGCGTATGAATGTCGTCTTAATAATAGTGAATTGCATGCATAAAATTAAATTCGAATCGGCCCGTAAGTATTTCGTAAATGATTCGATGTCTCATCGTTTAACAACATTTTACAGATGGCACATCTTTTAAAGAAGACAGCGGGCAGACGCAATATGTTAAACATAGTCAATTTTCACGATCACGACTTGGCACTGGAATCGACGCATGAAGGTCAGAACACAGGGCACCCCGGACTGGCACGCATCAATGCCCCCTCACGGCTCTGTCAAGTTCAGCCTGAGCCTGCGTGACATTGAGGCGTTGTTGCTCGAACGAGGTGTCGTAGTCACGTACGAAACGATCCGTTGCTGGTGTGACAAGTTCGGCGCTGCATTCGCGCAGTGCGTCAGAGCGGCGGCACGCGTGAACAATCGTGCCGGGAACAGCCACCAGCCGACCCGCACAGAGCGTTGCCAAGGGCTGCAGGTGATTTTCTGATTTCGGGGGATGGGCACTTTTAGCCTGTCTCGATCTTAGGCTCTCGTAAATTTGCGTATAGCGATGCATTTCGCTATTGACAAATAAACTCGCGCGGCCATAAGATGCATTCACCCCGACACACCGGCGCAGTCACAGAGTCAAAACGGGGCGAGACAATCCTCCAATACCGTCAGCCCGCGCATTCCGTGCGCAGCCGGCCGTCTCGCCTCACGTCCAACTTTTGAGGGAGACAAGCATGGCAAAGGCATTCGCATCCCAGGCCGATCTGGAAGTCAAGAAAGTCACGTGGACGAAGTTGTCCGAGAACGCCTACGCGTACACCGCGGAAGGCGATCCGAACTCGGGCGTGATCATCGGCGACGACGGCGTGCTGATCGTCGACACCACCGCCACGCCGGCCATGGCGCAAGACCTCATCGCGAAGATCCGCAGCGTTACCGATAAACCGATCAAATACGTCGTGCTGTCGCATTACCACGCAGTGCGCGTGCTCGGCGCGTCGGCGTATTTCGAGGAAGGCGCGCAACAGGTGATCGCGAGCCGCGGCACCTACGAGATGATCGTCGAGCGCGGCGAAGCGGACATGAAATCGGAAATCGAACGCTTCCCGCGTCTGTTTGCCGGTGTCGAAACCGTGCCGGGCCTGACGTGGCCGACGCTGGTGTTCGAGAAGGAAATGACGCTGTTTCTCGGCAAGCTCGAAGTGCGTATTGCGCATCTCGGCGCCGGTCACACGAAGGGCGACACGGTCGTGTGGCTGCCGTCGCAGAAGGTGCTGTTCTCCGGCGACCTGGTCGAGTACGACGCGGCGTGTTATTGCGGCGACGCCCAGCTCGAACAGTGGCCCGCCACGCTCGAAGCGCTGCGCGCGTTGCAGGCCGACAAGCTGGTGCCGGGCCGTGGCCCCGCGCTGACCACGCCGGAAGACGTCAACAAGGGTCTCGACTACACGAAAGACTTCGTCACCACGCTGCTGCAGCAAGGTCGCGAAGCCGTCGAACAGAAACTCGATCTGAAGGCCGCGATGGCGCACACGCGTAAGGCAATGGACCCGAAGTTCGGCCACGTGTTCATCTACGAGCATTGCCTGCCGTTCGACGTGTCGCGCGCATTCGACGAAGCGAGCGGCATCACGCATCCGCGTATCTGGACCGCGCAACGCGACAAGGACATGTGGGACGCGCTGCAAGCCTGATCCCCACCGTGCTATAGCGACGCCGAGAAGAGCAGGACGGAGACATAAGATGAGCATCAACTACCAGACGCTGTCGTTCGACTACCAGCCGTGCCGTGAACAAAGCGCGCACGGCGGCGCGGAGCAGGCGGCTTATCCGGTGATCGTGGTCGGTGCGGGCCCTGTCGGCCTCGCCACCGCGATCGATATCGCGCAGCAGGGCGTACCGGTCGTGCTGGTCGACGACGACTGTTCGTTGTCCACCGGCTCGCGGGCAATCTGCTTTTCGAAGCGTTCGCTCGATATTTTCGATCGCCTGGGTTGCGGCCAGCGGATGGTGGAGAAGGGCATCAGCTGGAACGTCGGCAAGGTGTTTCTGAAAGACGAACTGGTCTACACCTTCAACCTGCAGCCGGAAGCGGGTCACAACCGGCCCGCGTTTATCAATCTGCAGCAGTATTACGTCGAAGGTTTTCTGCTCGAACGTGCGCAGGCAATGCCGAATCTCGAGATCCGCTGGAAGAGCAAAGTGGTCGGCGTGCAGCAGAACGGCGCACCGGGCACGCACGACGCCAGCGTGACGTTGACGGTCGATACCCCCGAAGGGCAGTACCCGTTGCGCGGCCGCTTTGTGGTCGCCGCCGACGGCTCGCGCAGCCCCATGCGCACGCTGATGGGACTCGACAGCAAGGGCGTCACGTTCAAGGATCGTTTCCTGATTGCCGATGTGAAGATGGAAGCGGACTTTCCAACCGAGCGCTGGTTCTGGTTCGATCCGCCGTTTCATCCGAATCAATCGGTGTTGCTGCATCGTCAGCCGGACAACGTGTGGCGGATCGATTTCCAGTTGGGCTGGGACGCCGATCCGGTACTCGAAAAAACCCCGGAGCGTGTGATTCCGCGCGTGCGCGCGTTGCTCGGCGCGGACGCGAAGTTCGAACTGGAATGGGTCAGCGTCTATACGTTTTCGTGTTTGCGCATGGAGCGCTTCCGGCACGGCAACGTGCTGTTCGCGGGCGACTCCGCGCACGGCGTGTCGCCGTTCGGCGCACGCGGCGCGAATAGCGGCGTGCAGGACGCGGAAAATCTCGCATGGAAGCTGGCGATGGTGCTCGAAGGCAACGCGTCCGACGCGCTGCTCGACACCTACGCGAGCGAACGCGAATTCGCCGCCGATGAAAACATCCGCAACTCCACCCGCTCCACCGATTTCATCACGCCGAAGAGCCCCGTGAGCCGTGTGTTCCGCGATGCGGTGCTGAAGCTCTCGCGGCAACATCCGTTTGCGCGGCAATTGGCGAATAGCGGGCGCCTGTCGGTGCCGGCGGTGTTGCGCGATTCGCCGCTCAATACCGCGGACGGCGATCGCTTCGAAGGGGCGATGGTGCCGGGCGCATCGTGCGTCGATGCGCCGGTTCTGGTGGCCGCGCAACCGGCCTGGCTGTTGCAGCAACTCGGTCAGCAGTTCACCGGCGTGTTGTTCTGCGGCGAGCAAGGTGTCGATCAGGCGACTCGCGCCGCGCTGGATGCGCTGAACGTTGGGCCGATTCCGTTGAGGCTTGTCGTGGTGACGAGCGGTGATCTGCAGGCGGCTGTTCTGGCATCCGCGTCGATTTCTGTTTCGCATTCGGCGAGTGTGAAAGTCGCTCACGACGCCGAAGGTCACGCGAACGCACGCTACGACGCCAAACCCGGCACGTTCTATCTGATCCGGCCGGACCAGCATGTGTGTGCGCGTTGGCGGCAGCTCGATGCGGACGCGGTCACGCAGGCGTTGAAACGCGCGTTGTGCGTCGAAGGGACGGCCTGAAACCTGGACCGAAGACTCAGGCACGCGGAGCACTGGCGACAACCGCAAGGTATCGGCAAAAAATAGCAGGAGACAGACATGACACTGAACACGCAACCGAATCTCACGCGTCCCGACGATTTCTACGAAGCGCTGATCGACATGCATCGCGATCTCGACGAGGCGCAGAGCCAGTCGGCCAATGCGCAACTGATCCTGCTGCTCGCCAACCATATCGGCGATCACGCGACGCTGCTCGACGCCATGCAGCATGCGCGCGACGGGGTCATCGACGTTTCAGCGCGAGACACGCAGACGCATTCGCTCGCGGCTTAAAAAAGCAGCGTTAAAAGCAGAGCAAGCACGCGCGTAGCCATTCGAGCCGCGCGTTTGGAGATAATCGATGAGCCAATCCCTCGCCCCCGCGCTCGAGCCGGGCGCCTCCGCTGTCGCACACGAGGACCTGTTATATCGCAAGGTCTCGCTGCGGATCATTCCGTTTCTGTTTCTCTGTTACGTGGTGTCGTTTCTCGACCGCATCAATATCGGCTTCGCGCAATTGCAGATGAAGCACGACCTCGGTTTCAGCGACGCCATGTATGGTCTCGGCGCGGCGGTTTTCTACGTCGGCTATGTGATCTGTGAAGTGCCGAGCAATATGCTTCTGGCGCGCTTCGGTGCGCGCCGCACGTTCACGCGGATCATGCTGCTGTGGGGCATAGCGTCGGTCGGCATGATGCTGGTGTCGAAGCCCACGCACTTCTATCTGCTGCGCTTCATGCTCGGCGTGTTCGAAGCGGGTTTCTTTCCCGGCATCGTGTTGTATCTGACGTACTGGTATCCGGCGCGGCGGCGCGCGGCCGTGCTGTCGATCTTTTTCGCGGGCGTCGCGGTGGCGGGCGTGCTCGGCGGTCTCGTATCCGGCTGGATCATGCGCGACATGGGCGGCGTGCTGGGCCTGTTCGGCTGGCAGTGGATGTTCGTGATCGAAGGCGCGCCCGCGATCGTGCTCGGTCTGCTCGCCGCGTTCTATCTGGTGGACGGTCCGCAACACGCCAGTTGGCTGAGCGCCGACGAAAAAGCGCAACTGATCGCGCAACGTGATGAAGGCCGCCGAGCTTCGTCGGACGCGCATTCGTCGCGTTCATTTCTGCATGCGTTGCGCAATCCGCGCGTCTATCTGTTCGCGTTCATCTACTTCTCGCTGACCTGCGCCTCGCTGACGCTGAACTTCTGGATGCCGTTGATGATCCGCGACTTCGGCGTGCATGACGTGGTGGCGATCAGCCTGTACACCGTGATTCCGAATGCAATCGGTGCGGTCGGATTGATTCTGATTGCGCGTCATTCGGATCGCCGCGGCGAACGCCGTCGACACTTTGCCTTCTGCACGATTGGCGGTGGCGTGGCGCTCTCGCTGCTGACGCTGCATCTGAGCAGCTTTCCCGCCATGCTCGCGATTCTTTCGCTGGCCGCGGTGCTGATTTTTGCGGCGCTGCCGATCTTCTGGACGGTGCCATCGGGTTATCTGTCCGGCACGGCCGCTGCGGCGGGGATCGCGTTGATCAGCAGCATCGGCATTACGAGCGGCATTGTGAGTCCGTGGGTGATCGGATTGATCAAGACGCACACCGGCAGTATGGATAACGCGCTGTATCTGCTGAGCGTGTTGCTGTTCGTCAGCGGCGTAGCGTTGTTGCTCGGCGTGCCGAAGGACATGAAGCGCATCTGAAGGACAAGATGGAGTCGGGCGTGATATCGGGTAGAGTCGCGAATGTTCTTTTCGTGTTCCTTTCCTACCGTGCGTAGATCGTCCGAGTCTTTACGATGCATTCCATCGCCCCTGTTCTTTTGCTGCACGCCGGTCCGTCCGATATCTCGTTGTGGCGGATCGATTTTCCTTTCGACGCGTCGCTGAGCGACGCGACCGTGTTCGCCTCCCTCAGCGACGACGAGCGAGCCCGCGCCCGCAGATTTCTCCACCATGAGGACACAGTGCGTTTCGCGAGCGTGCGCGCTGCGCTGCGTGAACTGCTCGCGCAGCGTCTTGGCATCGCCGCTCACACCGTGCGTTTTGCTCAGGACGCAAACGGTCGTCCACATCTGGCGGATTCGGCTGGGTTCGATTTCAACGTATCGCATGCGGGTGCGCATGGATTGATTGCGATGTCGCCGGTTCGGCGCGTCGGCGTCGATATCGAACAGCATCGCGATGGGTTCGATTGGCGTTCGATTGCGGCGTTGACGCTTGACCCCACCGAAGTGGCGTGGCTCGAAAGCCGCGCTGCTACGCAGCAGACCGCTGCGTTTTACGCAGCCTGGGTGGCGAAGGAAGCGCTCGTCAAGACAACGGGCGCAGGCATCTCGCGTGGTTTGCCGCACCTGACGGTGCTGCCGCGCGAAGGTAGCCGAGTGACGTTAAGCAATCGGATTCCGGACGATATGCGCGAAATCGCCGCGCAGTGGATCGAAGCGCCTGACGGCTATTCGGCGTGCGTGGCGTGGTCGACCACCCCCTTCGCGCGATAGACGTTGGCCGGCTACGTGTTGACTTCGCCGATCGCCAGAGACTTCGGCCAACCGAACGTATGCACTTGCGTAACCGGCTGCGCGAGCGCCACCGCCGCGCGAATCTTGCCGCCCATCGGCAGATCGAACACATGGCAGCGGCCATGCTCCGCGAGGTCGAATGCGCAACTCGCGGTGTCGCTCAACAGCAGATCCACGTCGATATCCACCGGCGCGTAACGCAGTGCATTACAGAGGCTGCCGTAACGTGCACGCCGGCGCGCGCCTTCCGGCGTCTCGTCGGCACTTGCGCCGGGCGACGGCACGATCACGCTTAAGCCCAGCGTGGCCGATGCAACGCCGACCACGATCCAGATACCGCCGTAAGCGATGTCGATCGTAATGCCGCGGCCGTCATGTGGATGGCGTGCGCGCAGTTTCTCGTTGCCGTCGTCTTGCAGATCGACGTCGCGTGGCGCGCAGTCGAACAGATTCGCGACGATCCAGCGCACCACCACGCGCGCGCTGACAAAGCGCTTGCGCAACGCGGCGTTCGGATGCAATCGCGCACGTTCGCGCTCGGTCTTCGACAGCCAGCCGTCGCCCTCCTGCACCGGCACCGGCAACCATTCGCAGCGAAATCGCCACAGATGCAACTCGCCCGTGCGCGGCACGGTGACGCCACGCGGATAGTGGCGCGTGAGTGAGTGAGCAGAGAAAACGGGCGGCGTGGCAGTGACGATAGCGTGCGCGATTCGGGCGATGTTCGCCGCGGGTTCGGCCGCACGCACGTCGCCGCTGTCGCGCACGCGCGAGGACGTCGGCGCAGCCAGGTCTAATTCCAGTGACATGGGCTGCGTCCTCAATGCATGTAGGTCACGCGACGCGCTTGCACGTCGAGTTCCATACCGGCGTCCAGCAGATCGATCGCAAACCAGCGGATCAGCTTCAACACGCCGCTGACCGCGGGCGAGGGCAGCCACTCGCTCAACATGCGCAACGCGGCGCCGCTATGCGTTTTTTGCAGCAACGCGATGGTCTGCAAAATGACGGCTTCGTCCTTGCCGAGATCGCTGGCGCAACGGCAGCGCATGTCGAGCGGACGATACGACACGTGCATGAGCGAACGCATCAGCAAATCGAAATGTTCTATGCCGTCCTGTCGCAAGCCGACACCGCTCAGAATGTCGCGCCATTGCACGCCGCCGCGTGCCGATTCGCAGGCCGGCCGCAGCCAGGTGCGAACGGCGCTGAGAACGGTGCGCTCGGGCGCGTCGGTGGTATCGGTCGGATGATCGTCGATCAGTTCGGGACGGCTGCTGTAGTGAGAGCGGAAGTTCATCGAGGCTCCTGAATGGACACGGTCCATGAGTCGCGCCGGCCGGATTGAGTAGCTGCCGCGTCGCAGGCCAGCGCTTGTCGCTTGCGACGCAAGGGCGATGACGCAACGTGTGCGTCAATGGCTTGCATTGGTTTCAGGCGGGTTGCGATGGCAACCATTCACGCACGTGCTCACTGCGCGACGGCCGCACCGGGGCCTGGCCGGGCGTTTTCGCGGTGCCCACGAACAGAAAGCCGAGCAGACGCTCGTTCGATGCGAAGCCCAGCGCGTCGCGCAGACGCGTTTCATAACTGTCCGGTCCCGTGGCCCAGAAACCGCCGTAGCCGAGCGCGTGAATCGCGTTGAGCAGGTTCATCGTCGCCGCGCCGGCGGCCAGCAGTTGCTCGATCTCCGGCACTTTCGGATGCGCCGACACGGCCGCGCCGAGTGCGATCACGAGCGGCGCCGCGAAGGCCTTTTGCCGCCGATGCGCGTGCGCGGAGCGCGGTTCCTCGGGTGAACGCGCGCTGGCCAGATCGACCAGCAGGTCGCCGAGCGCACCGCGTGCTTCGCCGCGAATCGTGACGAAGCGCCATGGCCGCAGATTGCCGTGATCGGGCGCGCGCAACGCGGCGTCGAAGATCAGATCGAGTTCGGCGTCGGCTGGGCCGGGTTCGGTGAGCGGCCATTGCGATTGACGCGACAGCAGCACCTCAAGTGCTGCCGATGCATGGGGCTTGGCGGTTGCGCCGGGTTTCGCGATCGCGGAAGGGGCAGATTCGAGGCGGCTGATATCTAGCGTGGTCATGGCGTGTATTCGACTGAAGGTATGGGTTGAATCATGGGCTAATTATCTAGTAAATGCAAATCATTCGCATTTAGTCTTGGGTGTCAGTCCTGATAGTTGTTGGCTTCGGGCTTGTCCGATAAGCCATTCGCGGCTGAACGTCGAGCCCAAGGGGATGGGGCAGCGGTTCGTAAAAAGCAACTAACTGTCAGCCCCTCCCGGCGTCCCCGGATATGATGGCGAGTTGCCGTAATCAGTGTTTACGGCTCCACCGGTCTGCAGCATCCTTGCCCACTTCCGCCCGCCCATGCCGACAAAATCACTCGACGCCGCCGTGCCCGCCACGGACTCCGAAGCGGCGCACCGTCTCCCGACCCTGATGCTTGCCGCCGCGCTCTCGCTAGGCAGCGCGATCGCGTTGGGACTCGCGCGCTTCGCTTACGCGCTGCTATTGCCGTCGATGAAGCTCGACCTCGGCTGGAGCTTCGCGCAGGCCGGCGCGATGAACACCGCCAACGCACTGGGCTATCTGCTCGGCGCGCTGGCATTCCCGCCGCTCGCGCGTCGCTGGTCGTCGGGTGTCTTGTTTGGTGTCGGCTGCGCGGCCACGACCCTGCTCGTGGCCGTCAGCGGCCTGCTCGCGGACACGCATTCGCTGCTTGCGTTGCGGGTGATCACCGGGGCGACCAGCGCGGCGATTTTCATCAGCGGCGGCGTGCTGGCGGCGCGCCTGGCGTCGGCGAGACCGCATGACGCCGGCCTCGTGCTCGGGCTGTATTACGGCGGCACGGGATGGGGCATCGTGGCGTCGTCGGTGCTGGTGCCGCTGACGATCGTCAACGTTGCGCACGGCTGGCAGTTCGCGTGGTTCGCGCTGGCCGTCGCGTGTGCGGCGTTCGCCGCCGTGGCGATTCAGGCGGCGCGCAAGATCGAGCGCGTGCATCCCGCCGCCCATCCGGCGACGCGCGCAACCGCGAACGCCGAGGCGCCGCGTTGGCCGCGTTTCAGCCTCGCATTGGCGGGCTATGGCCTGTTCGGCGTCGGTTACATCGGCTATATGACATTCATCGTGGCGCTGCTGCGTAACGCCGGCATGAGCGCGGTCGTCGTCACGGGGTTTTATCTGCTGCTCGGCGTGGCGACGGTGATGTCGGCGCGCGTATGGTCCAGCCTGCTCGACCGTATGCGCGGCGGTCAGGCGCTCGCGGTGCTCAACGCGTTGCTCGCCATCGCCACCTTGCTCCCCGCGCTGTTCACGCAACCGTGGGTGGCGTTCGTGTCCGGCGTGCTGTTCGGCGCGACGTTCCTGTCGGCCGTCGCGTCGACCACCGCGTTCGTGCGCCACAACCTGCCCGCGAGCCACTGGGCCAAAGGCATCAGCGCGTTCACGATCGTCTTCGCGTTCGGGCAGATTGTCGGGCCGATGGTGATCGGCTGGGTCTCGGACGGCGCCGGTCTCGCGCGCGGACTGGTGTATTCCGCACTGCTGCTCGCGGCCGGCGCGGTGCTGGCCGCGTGTCAGAAGCCGTTGCGCGCCACTATCAAATGAGAATCATTATCAGTATCATCGCAAAATTAGATTTACCACCGGGTTGCGTTCGCTGAGTCATCTGGGAGCTGCACCGAATCGACTTATGCGCGCGTCGGTCGGTGCGCTTCGCAGCGCGAATCCACTCACTCAATTCTGTCAGGAGCCACGTATGTCGAATGACATCCGGGAAGCACCCGCTGAGATCCAGCTCGCCGATACCGTGTTCCAGAGAGGCCGCACGCGTTTGCCGGTCATGAACGCACCCGCCGACGCCAGCGACATTCTCGATCGCGGCTGGCACGCTTCAATCCAAAAGCATCTCGCCCGCGACGGCGGTGTGTTGCTGCGCGGATTCGCCGACATGAGCATCGAACGCTTTCACGAATTCGCCAAGAGCTTCGGCTCGCCGCTGCTGTCGTACGAGTTCGGTTCGACGCCGCGCAGCGAAGTGACGAAGGGTGTCTATTCGTCGACCGACTATCCCGCGCATCAGTGGATTCCGCAGCACAACGAGCAGGCGTACACGACGAACTGGCCGATGAAGATCTGGTTCTACTGCGACATCGCGCCTGGCGATCGCGGCGAGACGCCGGTGGCCGATGCGCGTGCCGTGTATCAGGGTATCGATCCCGCACTGCGCGAACACTTCGCGAGTCGCAAGCTGATGTACGTGCGCAACTACGGCGGTGGACTCGATCTGTCGTGGCAGCAGGTCTTCAACACCGAAGACACGGCGGTCGCCGAAGCCTATTGCCGCGCGCATCAGATCGAATGGGAGTGGAAAGAGGACGGCGATCTGCGCACCCGGCAGATTTGCCAGGCGGTCGCGCGGCATCCGCGTACTGGCGAGGACGTGTGGTTCAACCAGGCGCATCTGTTCCACGTGTCGTCGCTGGAAGACGCGACGCGCGAAGCGCTGCTCGACCTCGTCGAAGAAGAAGATTTGCCGCGCAATGTGTACTACGGCGACGGCACGCCGATCGCCGACGCCGAGCTCGATAGCGTGCGCGCGGTGTACGACGCGCATCGACTCGATTTCGCGTGGCAACGCGGCGACGTGATGATGCTCGACAACATGCTGCTGACGCACGGCCGCGCGCCGTTTTCGGGGCCGCGGAGAATCGTCGTGGCGATGGCGGAAGCGCACGGCGCGTGAGCGCGGGGCACGGTCGCAGCGATCTGCTTAAAGTGCTGACGAAGCCGACGAAGCGCGGCGCAGCAACCCGCTACACCGCAATCGACGGAATGCTCTTCATGCAGCGCAGCGCGAACATCGAACGGCTATGCCGGATGCCGGCAATCTTGTAGAGCTTCTCGCGCAGAAAGCGCTCGTAACCCGCGGTGCCGTCCACCGCCACCTTGACCAGATAGTCGTAGTCGCCCGACACCAGATACGCCTCGAGCACTTCCGATAGCGTCGCGAGTTCGGCGCCGAAGCGGGCGAGGGCGTCGTCGTCGTGACGGTCGAGCGTGACTTCCAGCAACACCACATCTGCGAAACCGAGCTTTTGCTGATCGAGCAAAGCGACATAGCCGCGGATGTACCCCTCCGTTTCCAACTGACGCGTGCGATTCCAGCACGCGGTGGTCGACATGCCGACCAGCTCGGCCAGTTCCGCGTTGCTCAGACGCGCGTTTTTTTGCAACTCGCGCATGATCTTGCGATCCTGGTTGTCGAGTGGGCGATTTCGGGTTGTCATGGAGTTATCGGAAGACTGTTCTGTGAAATTATATTTTATCGGAATATTGTCCTGACATGGCGGCTCAGGCGCAGGGCTTTAAGAAGCCTATCCAGCCTGCCTCCGGGTATATTTTCAGGGTGCATTCATGCCCGGGACAACCGCCCGGGCCGCGGGCTTCGCGCCCACGGCCTCGTTCAGCCACAAGCTGTTATCCGGTGTCTCGCTGCCTTCCCAGCAAGAAGGCAGCACGCGGGCGAATTCCGGCGTCAACCGCGCCGGAAGGCGCGCTCGCCGGGCATGGACGCATGTTCCCAACCGAATGCCTGGTGGGGGTGGCATCGACGGCGCTGTTCTCGACACATCGTCTGCGGACGGTTTTACAACGGCCGAAACGACTGCGCGCCGTGAATCGTTTGATCTGAACTTTGCTGGTCGGAATGGGCGCGTTGATGGCGACGGTGCGCTGAGCGCGGCACGACATCTACGCGCGTGCCGGATGCGCCAAAGGCGACCCCGCAAATCGCGGGCGTCGCCCTTCACGAGTCAGCGCGCCAGGCGCTGAGAGACGTTGCTGAGGATCAGTGAAAAATCAGGTACAGGATGACCAGTACGATCAGCGGGACGCCAAGAAGCCAGCCGAGAAGATAAGGCATGATGTGATCTCCTTTTGTATCGAAGTTTGAATACGAAGGTGATTGAGCATCCCGCGTGCCTGACCTGATACAACCCTGCGTTTGACGGTGCCGGCCTTGCTGGCGTTGCTTCTCCCAGCCGCTAGGTCAAGGCAAGTTCTCCCGCAGAACAATACTGAATTGCACCGGCTTCACGTCGTGCATCGCCTCGCGTTTCTCTCGTACGTTGCGGAAAATCCGCAGACAATTCCCCACCATCGACTGCGGGGTTTGCGTAATCAACGCGTCCATCGTCCCATCGATCAACAACGCGCGCGTATCCGGCGTCAAGCCATGACCGACGAACAGAATCTTCTGTTCAGAACGCGCTTCGACAATCGCACGCGCGACGCCGTCCGACCCACCGCCGCTGTTATAAATGCCCGCGAGATCGGGATGCTGCTCCAGCAGCTTGCGCGTCTGCATATAGTTGCGCTCGCTATCGTCGTGTCCCTCACGCAGTCCGATCACGCGTACCTGAGGAAACGTCGATTCGATCAGATGCAGAAAGCCGATCTCGCGCTCTTCGTGCCCGCGATAGTTGAGACTGCCCGCGAGCATCGCGATCTTGCCGCTCGGTCTCGGCCCCATGAAACGCCCCAGCAACAGCGCCGCGGTGCGCCCGGCCGAGCGGTTGTCGATACCCACATAAGCCAGTCGTCGCGCGTTCGATAAATCCGAAATCAGCGTGATGGCAGGCACGCCCTGATCCGCGAGCGTATTCACTGCGTCGCGCACCTGCGGATGTTCGAGCGCCATGAACACCACGCCATCCGCGCGCTGTCCGTAATGCAACAGACGGTCGGCCAGTTCCTTCGGATTAAAACTCTCCACATAGTGCACTCGGCATTTCATATCGAGCGCGTTCCACTGATCGTGCGCGAAGTCGATGTAGTCGCCGAGCATGTGCAGGTAACGATTGGTGCCGGCGGGCAGCAGAAACGCTATTCGCATGGGCTTCGATGCCGTGACGGCGGGCGCATTGGGCGTGAGCAGATAGCCGAGTTGCGCGGCCGCTTGCAGCACACGTTGCGCAGTGACGGCGCGCACGTTCTCGCGACCGTTCAGCACGCGATCCACCGTGGCGGTGGAGACCCCGGCGGCACGCGCGATATCGGGAATGCGCGCGCGTGCGGCGAAGTTAGCGTCAACGCCAGGAAGTGGTTCGGACATGGCAGTCCTTCAGTGAGAGGTCAATCAAAAACCATCAAGTTCGCGGTTTGACAGCGCTTACCGCGCACGCCTAGTCTTGCAGCTATCACGCAACGACAGAACGCCGCCGACCCGAAATCAAAGCGTAGTCCGTCATGCCAATAACGGTTGCCGTGAACGATGATGGTTTTTGATGGATTCGACCGTCACATCAATTATAAGCAAGGAGACGCTCAAATGACCAACCTCGCGAGACGCACCGTACTGCGCGCCGCAGCCGCCGTACCGCTAGCCAGCGCACTGGGTTTTCCGGCGATCGTGCGCGCGGCGTCCGGCCCGGAATTCGTGTTCAAGTACGGCAACAATCTGCCGCTCACGCATCCTCTGAACGTGCGCTCGCAGGAGGCCGCCAATCAGATCCGCGAGGCGTCGAAGGGGCGCATGGAGATCCGGATATTCCCTAACAACCAGTTGGGCGGCGACACCGACATGCTCGCGCAGGTGCGCAGCGGCGGCATCGAAATGTTCACGCCGTCGGCGCTGGTGGTGTCGACGCTCGCGCCGTCCGTCGCGATCAATGCCGTCGGCTTTGCGTTCAGCGACTACAACCAGGTGTGGAGCGCGATGGACGGCAAACTCGGCGCGTACGTGCGCGCGGCGATGCAGAAGGCCGGCCTCGAGTCGTTCGAAAAGATGTGGGACAACGGCTTTCGTCAGACGACCACGAGCACCGGGCCGATCACGAGTGCGCAAAACATGCACGGTCTGAAGATTCGCGTGCCGGTGAGCCCGCTCAGTATCGACATGTTCAAGGGTCTCGGCGCGTCGCCCACCAGCCTGCAATTCAGCGAAGTCTATTCGTCGCTGCAAACGCATATCGTCGATGCGCAGGAAAACCCGCTGCCGATCGTGCAAGTCGCGAAACTCTACGAAGTGCAGAAGTACTGTTCGTTGACCAATCACATGTGGGACGGCTACTGGTTCGTGCTGAACCCGCGCGCTTGGCAGCGCTTGCCGAAAGACCTGCAAGGCATTGCGAGCGACGCGTTCAATCAGTCGGCGCTCCGCCAGCGCGAGGACGTGCGCAAGCTTAATGACGCGGCCGTCGCGGATCTGCAAAGCAAGGGCCTCGCGATCAATCGTCCGGCGCCCGATACGTTTCGTGCCGCATTGCGCCAGGCGGGTTTTTACGCCGAGTGGAAAGGCAAATTCGGCGATCAGGCGTGGGACCTGCTCGAACAGTCGGTCGGCAAGCTGGCCTGAACGCGCGTGCTGCAAACCGATGAGCACCCAGTGACAAGACGAAGCGCGGCGAGCACCCGCGAGGAGGCGCAAGGATGTCGAATCACGCGTTGAACCCAGTGGAAGCGCACGTACCGTTGCACGCGGCGAGCGCGCCGCGCCGCTGGTTGCGAAGCTTCGATCGCGGTTTGATCGCGCTCGTCGAAGTCTGTGCGGCCGCGCTGCTGGCGATGGAAATCGTCGTCATGCTCGCGGGCGTGGTGTGGCGCTACGTGCTGCATCAGCCGCTCGTCTGGTCGGACGAACTCGCGGGCATTCTGTTTCTGTGGCTCGCCATGCTCGGCGCCGTGCTGGCGTTGCGACGCGGCGAACATATGCGGATGACGGCGCTGGTCAGCCGCTTGTCGCCGTCGCGGCGCGCATTCGTCGATACGCTGGCGATCGCGGCGTCGGTTGCGTTGCTGGCGCTATTGATCGCACCGGCCTATGACTACGCGTCCGGCGAGGCCGCGATCGTGACGCCCGCTTTGCAGATCAGCAACGCGTGGCGCGCGCTCGCGTTGCCCATCGGCGCGGCGCTCATGCTGCTGGTCGGCCTGCTTCGTCTCGCGCAGCTGAGTCGAATGCGCGACGTACTCATCGTGCTCGCCATCGCGGCGGTGCTTGGCGCGGTGGCGGTGTTCGCCGGCCCGTGGTTCCAGACCCTGGGCAAGACCAACCTCGTGATTTTTTTCGTCGGCGTCGTGGCGATCGGGATTTTCTCGGGTGTGCCGATCGGGTTCTCCTTCGCGCTTGCCACCTTCGGCTATCTCGGTCTCTCGACCTTTACGCCGCTCGAAGTGATGGTCGGCCGCATGGACGAGGGCATGTCGCATCTCGTGTTGCTGGCGGTGCCGCTGTTTGTGTTTCTCGGCCTGCTGATCGAAATGACCGGCATGGCGCGCGCGATGATCGAATTCCTCGCGAGCCTCGTCGGTCATGTGCATGGCGGGTTGTCGTTCGTGCTGATCGGCGCGATGTATCTGGTGTCCGGCATCTCCGGTTCGAAAGTGGCGGACATGGCGGCGATCGCGCCGGTGCTGTTCCCCGAGATGAAAAAACGCGGCGCCTCCGAAGGCGATCTGGTCGCGCTGCTCGCCACGACCGGCGCACAAAGCGAAACGATTCCACCCAGCATCGTGTTGATCACGATCGGCTCGGTCACTGGTTTGTCGATCTCGGCGCTGTTCACGGCGGGCATGCTGCCGGGTGCGGTGCTCGCGCTGATTCTGTGCGCCGTGGTGTGGTGGCGTTACCGCAAGGAAGATCTGAGCGGCGCGCAGCGGTTCACGCGGGTGCAGATTGGGCGGCTGTTCCTTGTGTCGTTGCCGGCGCTGGCGTTGCCGTTCGTGATTCGCATGGCGGTGGTGGAAGGTATTGCGACCGCAACCGAGGTGTCGACCATCGGCATTGCCTATTCGATGCTGGTCGGCGTGCTGATCTATCGCCGGTTCGAATGGCGGCGGCTTGGCCGCATGCTGGTGGACGCCGCAACTTTGTCGGGGGCGATTCTGTTCATCATCGGATGCGCGACCGCGATGGCGTGGGCGCTCACGCAATCCGGCTTTTCGCAGGACCTCGCGCAATGGATGGGCGCCATGCCCGGCGGCGCGTACGGTTTTCTCGCGGTGTCGATCGTCGTGTTCGTGATGCTCGGCAGCGTGCTTGAAGGGATTCCCGCGATTGTGCTGTTCGGGCCGCTGCTGTTCCCGATCGCGCGGCTCGCCGGGGTCAACGAGGTGCACTACGCGATCGTCGTGATTCTGTCGATGGGCGTGGGCCTGTTTTCCCCGCCGTTCGGCGTCGGTTATTACTCGGCGTGCGCGATCAGCAAGGTCAATCCCGACACAGGCATTCGTCCGATTGTCGGCTATATGGGCGCACTAATCGTCGGCTTGATTCTGGTCGCGGCGATTCCCTGGATATCGATCGGGTTTCTCTAAGTTTTCTCTACACGTTCGACCTACGGGCGCTGCGTCGATCGCCGCGCCGGGGTGTCGCTCGTCTTTTCAATCCTGGCGCTTTGGGAGAGCTATATGAGTCGTTTCTTTGGCGAAATTCGTCAGGCGGGATACGTGGTCCGCGATATCGAAGCCGCAATGGACTACTGGAGCCGCGTGCTCGGCGTCGGCCCCTGGTTCTACAACGAACGCGTGCCGATCGAAAACTACACGTATCGCGGCCAAACTTACGAGGTGCATAACTCGGTCGCGTTGGCGAACTCGGGGCCGTTGCAGGTCGAATTGATCCAGACACGTAACGACGCACCGTCGATGTATCGCGACTTTCTCGCCGCGGGTCACACGGGCTTGCAGCACAACGCGTATTGGACCACCTCGTTCGACGCGGATCTCGCGCGCCTGCGGGAGCAGGGCTTCAAAGTCGCGATGAGCGGCGAAGTGGGGCGCAACGGCCGGTTCGTTTACTTCGACACGGAAAACCATCCGGGCACCGTGATCGAATTGTCGGAGATCGCCGGGCCGAAAGGGAAACTGTTCGACATGATCTACGCGGCGTCCCGTGACTGGGACGGCAGCGATCCGGTGCGCCGTTTTCCCGATCTGGGCACGCTATGAACGCCGCGCCGCAACGGCAGACCGGCGACGATGTACTCGAAGCCGACTATCTGATCGAGACGCCGCTCGATCCCTCGCGCGTCGCCGACGTGATGGCCGGCGAGCAGTCGAGCGGCACTTTCGTGCGCGTGGCCAACGAATCCGACGCGCTGCGCGCTCGCAGCCGCGCGACCGTGCTGCGCATCGAAGAACTCGACGCTGCTCAGCAACCGAGCTTGCCGAACGCGTGGCTCGCGCGCCAGCGCACCAACGGACCGTGGCGGCGCGCGCGCGTCACGCTGTCGTTCCCGCTGGCCAATATCGACGCGAATCTGCCGACGCTGGCTGCGACTGTCGCCGGCAATCTGTACGACCTCGGCGAAGTGACCGGCATGCGCCTGTTATCACTGCGTTTGCCGGCCGTCTATCGCGTGCGTTTTGAAATGCCGCGGCATGGCGTGAAGGGCACGCGCGCGCTGACAGAGGTGCGCGACAGACCGATGATCGGCACGATCATCAAACCGAACGTCGGCTTAAGCGCGGCGGAAACGGCGGCGCTGGTGCGCGAGCTTTGCGAAGCGGGCGTCGATTTCATCAAGGACGATGAGGTCTGCGCGAACCCGCTGCACGCGCCGCTCGCGGAGCGCGTGCGGGCGGTGATGGCCGAAGTGCGCGGCTATCGCGAGCGCAGCGGCCGCCCGGTCATGGTCGCGTTCAATATCACCGACGACCTCGACGCCATGCGCCGTCACGCCGATCTGGTCGAACAGGAAGGCGGCAGTTGTGTGATGGTGAGCATCAACTGGTGCGGCTTTTCGGCGATCCAGACGCTGCGCCGCGCCACGCCGTTGGTGCTCCACGCGCATCGCAACGGCTACGGCATGATGTCGCGCGATCCGGCGCTCGGCATGTCGTTTCAGGCGTATCAAACGCTGTGGCGTTTGACGGGCGTCGATCACATGCACGTACACGGGTTGGCCGGCAAATTCGCGCAGAGCGACGCCGAGGTGATCGAGTCGGCACGCGACTGCGCGACGCCGCTCGCGTCTGGCTACGACGACGTGGTGCTGCCGGCGTTTTCATCGGGCCAATGGGCGGGCACCGCGGAGGCGACGTTCGACGCGGTGCGTTCCACCGACCTGCTGTTCATGTCGGGCGGCGGCATTCTCGCGCATCCGGATGGCCCCGCCGCGGGCGTAACGAGCGTGCGCCAGGCGTGGGCCGCAGTGCAGGCCGGCACGCCGTTGCCGGTGTACGCGGAACACATGCCGGAACTGCGGCGTGCGTTGCAGTTTTTCGGCGGCCGCGCGTGAGCGGCACATCGAAACGGATAAGGGCATAGAGAACATGAGCTACTTGCCGCGCAACGATGGGCCGAACTACGCGTTTTACGGCGACGATTTCACCGGCGCGACCGACACGCTCGCGCATCTCGCCCGCGCCGGTTTGCGAACGATGCTGTTTTTCGAGCCGCCGGATGCCGCGCGTCTGTCGCGGCTGGGTTCGCTCGACGCGCTCGGTGTCGCGGGCGCGGCGCGGACCATGGCGCCCTCCGCGCAGCAACGTGAACTTGCCCGTGTCGGTGCGGCATTCGCGAGCCTCGGTGTGCGCGTGATGCACTACAAAGTGTGCTCGACCTTCGATAGCGCGCCGCAGACCGGCAGCATCGGCGTGGCGATTCGCACGCTCCGCGAGTACTGCGCGAATGAACTGGTCGCGGTGGTCGGCGGGCAGCCGGATTTGCGGCGCTACTGCGTGTTTGGCGAGTTATTCGCGGCGGCCGGCGCCGACGATGCGCGGCAGGCGGTCTACCGGATAGACCGTCATCCGACCATGAGCCGCCATCCGGTGACACCGATGCACGAAGCGGATTTGCGCGTGCATCTGCAGCGTCAAGGATTGGAGAATGTGCAATCGATCGACTGGCGGAGTTATGCGGCGGGCGCTGCTGCGTTGGAATCCGATGTGCGGCTTCGGCTCGATTCAAAACCGGACGCCGTGCTGTTCGATGTGCTCGACGAGTCGCATCTGCAAGCGATTGGCGATCTGATCTCGTGTTACGCCGCGACGTCGGCGCCGCTGCTGGCGGTTGGCGCGAGCAGTGTCGCGCAAGCGTATGCGTTGGCGCGCGGTGACGCGTGTCGGTCCGCAACGGCAAGCGAACCTGTCGGGCTGGCGCGCGCGCGTGGTCCCGTGTTCGTGTTGGCGGGCAGTTTGTCGCCGTTGACCGAGTTACAGATCGAGGCTGCGCGATCTTATTCGCGCGTCGAGTTGGACCCGTTACAAATGACCGGAGACGATGCCGCCGCGTATCTGGCGACACGTGTGGAAGCGATAGCAGGTTCGTTGCGTGATGGGCGTAATGTGCTCGCCTTCACGAAGCGGCGAGCGGCGCGCGGCGCGGATCATGAGACGAAGATGAATGCCGACGCGAGTGCCAATGCGAGTGCGCATGTAGCTGCATCCGCATCCGCATCCGCCGAAGGCGCGCTCCCCCAACTCGCCGATGCCTGCGCGATCCTCCTGCAACAAGTCCTCAGCGCCGTGCGCCTGCAGCGCATCGGCATCGCCGGCGGCGACACATCAAGCTTCGCCGTGCGTGCGCTCGGCGCATGGGGTTTATCGTATCTCGCGCCCTTGTCGGCCGGTGTCACGGTGTGCCGTCTGCATGCCGATCGCGCGGAACTCGACGGCATGGAGATCATGCTCAAAGGCGGTCAGATGGGCGGCGCGGACCTGTTCGAACAACTGCTCAACGGCGACGAAGCGCAAGGCGCGTAACCGTCAGCCGCTATCCGCTATCCGTTATCCGCAAAGCCAGGATAAAGCGTCATGCCGCCGTCGACGAACAACGTCGTGCCGACCACGTAATCGCTGTCGTCCGACGCGAGCCAGACAGCGGCCTTGCCGATATCCTCCACGTCGCCCACACGGCCGTACGGAATCAATTTCAGCAGCTTCTCGCGCGCGGCCTCGGTGTCCCACGCGTCTTTATTGATTGGCGTGCGGATCGCGCCGGGCGCAATGGAGTTGACGCGAATCCGTTCGGGCGCGACCTCTTGCGCGAGAGATTTCATGAACATCTGAATGCCCCCTTTCGACGCCGCGTAGTTCACATGTCCCGCCCACGGAATCACTTCGTGCACGGAGCTCATGCAGATAATCTTGCCCAGCGCTTTGGATACGTCGTGCGGTCCGCGTCGCCGGAATTCCTTCACGGCGGCTTGCGCGGTCAGGAATTGCCCGGTCAGATTGGTTGCCAGTACTGTTTGCCAATCTTGTAGCGTCATGTCGGCAAACGCGCTGTCTTTCTGCACGCCCGAATTCGCGATCACGATATCGACAGTCCCGAAGCGCGCGCGGCAGGTGTCGAACATAGTGTCGACTTGAGCGGGGTCGGCCACATCGGCTTGAACCGCTAGCGCTGCCCCACCTGCCCGCTCGATCTCGTCGGCGAGTTGCTGCGCCGCATCGGCATGCGAGTGGTAGTTCAGCACGACAGCGGCGCCGGCATCCGCCAGCGCTTTCGCGACACCGTAACCAATACCGGAGCTAGCGCCGGTGATCAGAGCGACCTGATTCGCGAGTAACTTTTCCATCGCATTCTCCGGCGTGACAAGCGTGACAAACTTGAATAAACGGCAACCGTCGACATAACGAAGCCGCCGGATAACCGAGCAGCGAACTGCATCGATATCCGGCGGCCGGCCCGGTTCAAGGTTCGGTTTGAACGAAAGTGAACGAAGGAACCCGGTGCTTCAATCTGCCGAGGCTATATCACACCCGCCACGAGCAACACGATGATGACGATCAGCACGACACCGATACCACCTGTCGGCGCGTAGCCCCACGAGCGGCTATGCGGCCAGGTCGGAAACGCACCAATGAGAAGAAGAATCAGCACAATCAGAAGAATAGTTCCCAACATATTAATAACCTCCGCTTGGGTTGACAGGATCTGCCGTCACGCTAGCCACGCAGCGCCCATCGTGAGAAGGGTTCGCGATCGGCAGATCGATGTCCCTATCCAGCAAACCGCATGCCCAGGCGGAGAGTGGTGTCGAGAACGTTTTAAACCCGCGTAATCCGCTTACCCGTGTGCAGGCCGTAGCGCGCCGACGCGAGCCACCGCCAGATCGGCGACGAACGCAACGCCGAGCGCTACCGCACCGCAGATGAAAATCAGCGCGTAATTGTTATGCGAGTGCGCGAAAAGATACGAGTACCCATAGCCGCCGAGCGCCTGAAAGAGGGCGAAGGCGGTCGTCGCGCGGCTCCATGCGGCACGCTGTTCGGTGTGGTCGTGCGGCACGAGTTCATGAATGCGGCCGAGTGCCAGCGTGACGATGCCAGGCGTGAAGATGCCGAGAATCACCGTCGCGATGACCAAGGCCACTGTGCTACCCGACAGCGCCAGCATCGCGACGGCTAATGCTTGCAGAAGCAGCGCGAGCCGATAGGCCTTGCCCGCGCCGATACGATCGGCCACGTTGCCGCAGAGCACTGGCCCGACGATCGCCGCCACGCCGTACAACACCCAGTAGTCGGCGCCGATCGCTGCGCCACGTCCCAGGCCGCGCGCCACGTAGTCCACCAGTAGCACCATCGCCGGGACGAGTCCGAGCGCGTTCGCCGCGTATTGCGCGTACAACACGCGCAGCGTCAAATCATGCGGGCGCGCGGCATGATGTGCGGCGGACGACGCCACCGGCGCGGGCGGATTGGTCGACGGCCAGCCGAACCAGCTCACCGCGGTCAACACCAGCGCGACGACGCCGAGGCCGATCCATGTGGTTTGCAAACCGAAGTGCAGCAACTGGGGAATCAGCGTGCCGGATGCCGCGATGCCGAGGCCCAGCCCGAGAAAGATCATGCCGCTAACAAAGCCACGACGTGGCGCGGGAATATGCGGAAGAATCGACGTGGCCACCAGCACCATGATCGCGCCGCCTGAGATGCCCGACAGCAGACGCCAGCCGAAAAACCAGCTAATCGAAAGCGGATACGCGCAGGCGAAGAATGCGGCGGTGACGATCACCATCAGCAAACGCAACGCGCTGCGATTCGACAGTGCGGACGCCAGCGGACGGCCGATCAACGCGCCCACCAGATAGCCGGCGAAATTCGCCGCGCCGAGCGTCACGGCTTGCGACGACGTGAACCAGTGCGCCTGGATCAAAGACGGAATCAGCGGCGTGTAGGCGAATCGCGCAAGCCCGATCGCGACGAGACTCCCGCACAACCCCGCGAGCGTCGCGAACAGCGCGCGGGTATCGAGTGAGGGCGTGTTTTCAGGCGTTAAAGCGGGAACTGCGGACATGACGGTTCCTTTACCGGTGCGCGCATAGCGCAGCGACCGGATGTCGGTGGGAAACAAAAATCTGCGAGAGAGGAGGCGCCGCGTGCGGCGCGTGGGGCTTAGCCGGAGCTGCCTTGCGCGGCTGGCACGGATAGCTCCGGTAGCGCGGGCAGGCCGAGCAGCATTAGCGCCGGCGCGATCGCCGCGACGAGCTGCGCGCGTTGCGGTTTGACGCGCGCGAGAATCCGGATGCCGATCAACGTGGCGAGCAGATGAGCCGCGGCGTCGTCCGCTGCGACGGTGGTCGCGATCTCGCCGCTTTGTTGAGCCTCGGCCACACAGCGCCGAAAAAACGCCTGAATCTCGTCGAGTTCGGCGGCGACGGTGGCGCGGAACGCTTGATCGTCAGACGTGGTTTCCAGCGCCGAATTGACCAGCATGCAACCCCGTTGGTCGGGATCGGCAATTGCCCGCTCGATGATTTCGTGGAAGAACATCGTGACGCGCTGCGCCGCCGTCATGCTGGTTTCCAGCCGGTTGATCCGCTCGCGTAGCGTGTGTTCCAGATAGTGTTCGAGCGCGCGCAGATACAGACCACGCTTGTCGCCGAATGCGTTGTACAGGCTGGGCTGTGTCAGTCCGGTCGACTTGACCAGGTCGCGCGTGGAGGTGGCCTCGTAGCCCTTGCTCCAGAACGCAGCCGTGGCCGCTTCGAGCACCTCGTATTCGTCGAAACTGCGGGGTCGTGCCATGGCAAAGATCCTTCCTGCGTAGCCAACAAAATTCTGTATCAATCGATATAGAAATGGATTATATATCGACTGATACAGAACGCAAGAAGAATGTCGACGCCTGCCGCAGTGGGCGTTCAGAGCGCGCTGCGCGGCACGGGAGGAGGGGCGTCGGGCGTTGGGTCGTCCGTCGCGAGGGCGCTTTCCGGATAGCTGATCCGCACCGGCGGCACGAACCAGGCGAGGCAAAGGCCGACCAGCGCGGCAGCGCCGGCAACCAGAATGCCGATGTGAATCGACTGCACGAGGGCGTCGCGGGCGGAATTCATCATCGCGTCGCCCGCGTGACCGGCGCTGACCAGCCGGTTGATCAACGCGGCCTGTTCCGCGCGATCCACCAGCAACTCCGGACTGGCGAACGATTTGAACCACTGCGTCGCCTGATACGAATCGAGCGAACGATGGACGCCGCGCGAGTAGAGATGGCCGAGCAGCGCGCCGGTCATCACCGTGCCGAGCATGCCGCCGAAGGTCCGCAGCGACTGCAGCAGCGCGGTCGCCGCGCCGACGTGATCGCGCGCGACGATCTGTTGCGAACAGACCGTCAGGCTGGTGGCGACCAGGCCGAGGCCGAGTCCGCTGATGCCCATGCACGACATCCACACCAGATGCGGCTCGTTGCCGTGCAGCGCGACCACGCTGAGGCAAGCCAGCGCGGACAGCGCAAAGCCCACATACATAATGCCGTTCGCGCGGCGGATTCGTGTGACGATCCGGTTGTTGACCACGCTGCCGATCGTCGTGCCCAGCAGCAGCGGCGTGATCAGCATGCCCGAGTCGTGCGCGGACATCGCGTAGCCGCCTTGAAACAGCAGCGGCACATAGAACACCAGCGAAAACAGCGCGAAGCCGCCGAGCACCGACATGGCGAACAGCGCGGACAGCTTGCGGTCCATCAGCATATCCACCGGCACGATCGGATAGCCGACGCGGCGTTCCCACAGCCACAGGATCAGCGCGCAACTTGCCGCCACCGCGCCGAGCACGATCGTCGTCGCGTCGAGGCCATGCTTGGGAAACATTTCGATCAGCAGTTGCAGCGCGCCGAACGTGAGCGCGAGCATGCACGCGCCGAGCCAGTCGAGCCGGACCGGGCCTTTGCGGCGCAGTTCATGCAAGGGCGGCAGAAAGCGCTGTACGAACAGCAGCGAGACCAACCCGACGGGGACGTTGACGAAGAACACCAGCCGCCAGCCGCCGTATTGCGTCAGCATGCCGCCGAGCGACGGCCCCACCATATTGGCCACGCCGAACGAGGACGTGACGAACACCAGCCAGCGCAGCCGTCGTTTCGGATCGGGGAACAGATCGGCGACGGTGGCGAACACCGTGCCGATCAGAATGCCGCCGCCGATCCCTTGCAGGCCGCGCGACATGACGAGCAGCAGCATGCTGCTGGCGAGCCCGCACAACACGGAAGCGCCGGTGAACAGGATGATCGCGGCGATCAGAAAGGGTTTGCGGCCGAACTGATCGCCGAGTCGCCCGAAGATCGGAATCGTAATGACGGAGGCCAGCATGTAAGACGTCGCGACCCACGCGTACAGGTCGAAGCCCTTCAACTCCGCGACGATGCGCGGCAGCGCGGTGCCCACGATGGTTTGATCCAGCGCGACCAGCATCGCGACGAACGAGATGCCGAGCATGGCCAGCAACGATTCGCGGAACGGCAGGAGTTGTCCGCTGGGGACGTTGGGGGGCGCTGCAATTGACGCTGCGATCATGAAATGGTGCCTATCTGAATGGGCGAGGCGTTCATAAGCATGATAGGTGAGTGGGAGGCGGCGGGCGTCGCCGCGTGCGGACATTCGTTCGCCAGGCCGGCACGGGCGCGTTGGCGTTGGCGTTTGTGTTTGCGTCGATTCGGTTTGCCACCGTTCACACTTCGAGAATGCGGAATCGCCGCAACGTATCGATCTCGAACTGCAGGCAACTCGCGCGATAGTCGCGGCACAGGCGTTCGGCTGTCGCGCCGTCGCCGGCGCGGATCGCGTCCACGATCGCCCGATGTTGCGCCACCGGCAGATCGGCCAACCCGGTCAGACGCAACGTGAGGTCGCGCACGCGTCGAATCTGATCCCAGCATTCATTGACGATCTGCGTGAGCCGAGGATTGCCGCCCAACTTCAGCAGATGCGCGTAAAAGGCTTCGTCGGCGGTGGACCAGGCGGCGAGGTCGTTTTTCTCGCGCGCCCGCTCCATGGCGTTGCAGGCCTGATCGAAGGGCGCGAGGTCTTTGGCGCGCAGCGTTGCTGCCGCGACAATGCCGGCAGCGGTCGCTTCGAGGCTGGTCTGCACCTGGTTGATTTCCTCGATATCCGCGAGCGACACCTGACGCACGCGAATGCCATGGCGCGGCACGATCTGCAGCAGGTTTTCCTTCTGCAAACGCACGAGTGCTTCCCGCACGGGCGTGCGGCTCACACCGAACAGACTGACGAGGTCGCGTTCCAGCAACTGCATGCCGGGACGAAACTCATTGCTGAGAATTTTGGTGCGTAGCTGTTGATACACCGAGTCGGTGGATTTTTCGCGCAGCGTGGTCATGTGTTTCTGTCTCGCCGACGGATTGAAGGCGATTCTGCCACGCAGACGCGAAAGAGGGGTTCAGTTTATGAGCCGCTTGCGAAACTCCGTCACGCTCTCAATGCGGCGCTTTGCGCGCCGCACCACCCCGACAGGCCGGATTGCCGTTATCGGTCCCACACTTCATCCGGCAGCGGCAAGCCGGCCAGATCCTGAGCCGTCAGCGGCCGGTCGACCGCCACGCCTTCGCTTTCCAGCATCAGCATGACCTGCCGCGTGTGTTGCGCGCTGTGCCATGCGGTGCGCTCCAGCACTTCATGCATGGGCCGCCGTCCATAGTAAGTCGGCACGTCGTAGCTCAAAGAGCGATCCGTTTCAGCCTGCCACCACGCGCGCAAGCGTGCCCTCACGCTGTCGCCCCATGCGGCAATCTCCTGCGGTCCCCATTCGGCGGGCGGCACTTCGTCGAATCCTTCGAATCGCAATTCGATCTGCTGCGCGGCCTCGATACCCATCTCGGCCACGCGGAAGACGTGAAACGTGAGCCCGGCCGGCGTCCGGTTGCGATTCCTGAACGGCTCTCGATACGCGGCGCCGCTGAATTGCCGCGTATAACGCGCGTTCGATTCGAGCACGAGTTCGAGGCGGCTGACCAGTTCCGCCGGCGGCAGCGGCGTCATGATTTTCGTCTTCAGATCCAGAAACTTGATGACGTCGTTGATCGACTGACAGAACGTGTATTTGCCGCCGAGCGCGACCACGGGCACGCTACGCGCGCCCAGCGCGGCCAGTTGCTCGGCGCCGTCCGGATCGTTATGCACGTCGATCGATTCGAATTCGATGCCCTGCTTCGTCAAAAACTCCTTGGTGCGTAAGCACGACGAACAGCCGGGTTGCCAGAACACCTTGATCTTTGCGTGGGTCGCGGTTTGCATCGCTGTCTCCTTTCGCGCGGTTTGCCTCGAACGAGGCCGCCGGTCAATGTCATTGTTGCCAGGCCGCGTTCCCGTGCAAAGCATTGCTTGACCATGCCGTCATCGCGAGCCACGATGGCGGGAAAACGTGCCAGTTGCGGTGACACGTACACGCTGTGCCGAGGGGCGCCGAATCCATCGGCGAACTCGGCTACTTGCTGCGGGACGTCATGCCGACACTCGATCCGCTTTCGCTCAGGCTGTTTGTCAGCGTTGCTGAAACCGGCACCATCGCGGCCGCGGCGCAGCGCGAACATATTGCGGCGGCGGCCGTCAGCAAACGCATCAGCGAGATCGAAGCGACGCTGGGCGTGGCGCTTCTACGGCGCACCAACAAAGGCGTGATGCCGACTGCTGCCGGTGAGCGGCTGGTCGCGCTGGCGCACCGCGCACTGCATGAACTCGACGACATTGCCGTGCAGATGCGCGATTACGCCAGCGGCGTCAGCGGGCTGATCCGGCTGGCGGCGAATGTGTCGTCGGTCGTGCAGTTCCTGCCGCGCGAGATCCAGTCGTTTGCCGCGCAGCATCCGCGGATTCAGATCCAGCTCGAAGAAAAGCCCAGTACTGGGGTGGTGAAAGCCGTCGCCGATAACGCGGCGGATATCGGCGTGTTCACGTCCGTGCCGCATGGCTATGATGTGCAAACGTTCCCTTATCGCCGCGATTCCCTGACGCTCGTCACGCCGGCCGACCATGCGCTGGCGCATCACGAGGCGATTGCCTTCGCGGACACGCTCGACTTCGAATACGTCGGCCTGCCGCCCGATACCGCGATCAGTCAGCAACTCACCCGCGCGGCGCACGCTCACGCGCGCCCGGTCAATCTTCGCATTCAGGTGACGAGCTACGACGCGCAATGTCTGATGATTGCGGCGGGACTCGGGCTCGGCGTCATGCCGCGTGCGATCGCGCAAGAGCAGGCGGCCAAGCTGGGTTTCTCGATCGTCACGCTCACCGATTCGTGGGCGGAGCGCGATCTGCTGTTAGCCGTGCGTTCGCTGGAGGCGCTGCCGGTCGCTTGCCGCATGCTGGTCGCGCATTTACGCGGTGGGTGATTGGCGTTTGCCATGCGCCATGCGCGCCGCCGGTTCGTCATGACGGAACGCATTGCATTAAGCGTTTCCCTTCATGCCGCCGCACGGCACGCGATGCTAGCATCGAAACGTTCGCGCGTTGCGCACGGCGCCAGTCATAGCCTGCACGCTGCGCATACCGCCGTGCGGGATAGACGGATAGCCGCGTGCGCTTCGGCGCCGCCTGGAGGAGCGTCGTGCCAAAACTCAAATCGGCCACACAACCCGAAGCGCGCAACGGCAACTCATCGCAACTCGCCTACGAAAGCCTCAGGCAAAAAATCATAGAAAGCGAGTTGACGCCCGGCTCTTACGTGCTCGAACAGGATCTCGCGCAAATGCTCGGCGTGAGCCGCACGCCGATCCGCGAAGCGGCGATCCGGCTGCAGGGCGAAGGGCTGGTCGAGATCGTGCCGCGTCATGGCATTCACATCGTGCCGACGTCCGTGTCCGATATCAGCCATATCTACCAGGTGCTGATCAGCCTCGAATCGACGGCAGCGGGGTTGGTGGCCGCGCGCGGCGGCGTCGACCTGAGTCCGCTCGACAACGCCTGCCAGCAGATGACCGACGCGCTCGCCACGCAAGACATGCAAGCTTGGGCCGCCGCCGACGAAGCCTTCCACGAGGCACTCGTGCAACTCGGCGGCAACGCGCGACTCGCGCAGGTCGTGATGAATTGCCGCGATCAGGTGCATCGCGTGCGGCGCTTCACGCAACAGTTGCGGCCGCATCCCCAGCCCAAAAAATCGATTGCCGAGCATTACGAAATCATCGAAGCGATCCGTCGCGGCGATGCAGCGCGGGCAAGCCGTTTATACCGTCTTCATCGCGAACGCGGCTGGCGCGAGCAGACTGCGGTGCTGCAGCAACACGGCATTCATCAGGCTTGAAAAACCCTTTAAAACAGACGAATTCGTGTCGGCGTAACGGGTAAACCCAACCGTTTTCCCGTGCCGATGTTCTGTACTTTTAACGATTTAATGCATACATTAACTTACACGGTGAGCGGCGGAAGTCGACTTGACGATGCCGTTTTCTGACCCGTCGCCGGCGCCACGGCGCGCGGCGGCATAACGAAAATGACGGGCACTCAACCGTCAATCGTGGATGGAGACGAACCACATGAACGCGATTCGCAATGTCGTGCGGGGTATCTGCCTGAGCGCGACGCTGACGCTTGCGAGCGTCGGCGCCAACGCCAGTTCGCTGACGGTGACGCATTGGGGCGACGGTATGTACGGGGTGCCGTTCGCGGTTGCGCTGGACAAAGGTTTCTTCAAGGAAGAGAAAGTCGACGTCACCGGTTTCATCACGTCGGAAGGCGGTGGAACCAGCATTCGCAACGCGATGGCGTCCGACATTCCGTACGGCGAAGTGGCGTTGCCCGCAGCGATCGCCGCAGTGAAACAGGGCGTCGATCTGACGATCGTGCACGGCGGCGTGCAGAGTCTCGGCGACCTCGTGTGGGTTGAACTGAAGAACGGCTCGATCACCAACATCAAGCAGATGAAGGGCAAGACGATCGGCTACAGCAGTCCCAAATCGACGACCGACATGATCTCCACGATCGCGCTCGACCGCGTCGGCCTGCTGGGCCAGGTGCAGCGCAAACCGGTGGGCAGTTCGAGCGGCATGCTCACGTCGCTTCAGCAGGGTGCGGTCGACGTCGGCTACATGACCGAGCCGTCGTATAGCGCGAAGAAAGAGGGCCTACGTATTGCGTTTCGTTCGAACGACGTTGTGCCGAACGAAACGCAGACCGTCGGGATTGTCCGCACCGATTATCTGAAGGCGCATCCCGAGGTGATTCGCGGCATTATCCTGGCGCGCCGCAAGGCGGTGATCTACATGGCCGCGCATCGCGCCGAGGCCGCGCAGATCCTCGCCAAGGAGTACAAGATGGACCCGGCGGTCGCCGCGTCGGCCATCAACAACGTGCTCGACGCCGATCCGAAGTACTGGAGCGAAGGCAGTCTCGACTACAAGAGCATGGACGAAGTACTCAAAGGCCTGGTGCTGGTCAAGGCCATTCCCGAAGGGCCATTCGATTGGTCGAAGATCGTCGACGAGTCGATGTTGCCGGCCGATTTGCGCAGCAAGAAGTGAGGTCGCGATGAGCGCATTATCCCGCCAGAAAGCCAATATCTCGGTGGTCGCGCCGAGTGCGCTGTCGCCCGACGGCAAGCGCATCGAGGCCACACTCACCGACGTCACGCGAATCTATCCCGGCACCGGCGGCAAGCCGCCGTTTCACGCGCTTGGCCCAGTGAGCCTCGAATTGCGTGCGGGCGAGTTCTTCTCCGTGGTGGGACCATCGGGTTGCGGCAAGTCCACGCTACTCGACGTGCTGGCCGGTCTGAATCCCGCCAGCGGCGGAACCGTGACATTCGAAGGCAAGCCGGTCGGCGCGGAAGTGCCGGACGGGGTCGCCGTGGTGTTCCAGGAAGACGCGAGTTTTCCGTGGCTCAACGTGTTCGACAATGCCGCGTTCGCTGCGCGTCAGGCCGGCGTCGCCGAGGCGGAAGTGCGCGAGCGGGTCGACCACGCGCTGTCCTTCATGGGACTCAAGCGGTTTGCGAGCGCTTACCCCGCGCAGTTGTCGGGCGGTATGCGCCAACGGGTTTGCATCGCGCGAGCGATGGTGGTGCGGCCACGCCTGCTGTTGCTCGATGAACCGTTCGGCGCGCTCGATCAGCAAACCCGTCTGCTGATGGGCGACGAAACCCTGAAGCTATGGCGCGACACCGGCGCGACCGTGCTGCTGATCACCCACTCGATCGACGAAGCCGTGTTGCTGTCCGACCGCATCGGCGTGATGTCGGCGTGTCCAGGCCGTTTCATTGCGACGATCGACACCGGCTGGCCGCGTCTGCGCGACAGCACGACGGCGCTCGACGCGCGCTTCGGCGAATTGACCGCGCAGGTGTGGGGCTTGCTGCGCGAAGAAGCGCTCAAAGCACTCGGGAGCCAGCAATGAATACGGCCGTGCGTTGGCGGCTCGGCCTGATTGTCGGGCTGATCGTGCTGCTGGAGATCGCGAGCCGCGCCGCGTGGATCAATCCGGTCTCGTTCATTCCGCCTTCACGGATGATCGTGAGCGCCGTGCAACTGCTGGTATCCGGCGAATACACGTCGGACATTCTGCAAACCCTCGGCAGCGCGTTGCTCGCGGTGGCGCTGGCGGTGGTGGTGGGTTTTGTCGGCGGCGTGCTGCTGTTCCGGTTGCCGCGCGTGCGGCGTGTGCTCGACCCGCTGCTGCTGTCGTATTACGCGGTGCCGGTGTTCGTGCTCTATCCGATCCTGATCGTGCTGCTCGGCCTGAATCGCTGGCCGCTGGTGGGCATCGGCTTTCTGTTCGCGGTGGTCGCGATGGCGGTGAATACGCTCAACGGTCTGGAGCGCGTGCCGCGTGTGCTGCTGCGTACGGCCCGCGTGTGCCGTCTGAATACGTTCGATGAAATTCGGCTGATCACGTTGCCGTCGAGTTTGCCGTTTGTGTTTACCGGCATCAAGTTGACGGTCGTGTACGCATTTATCGCCGTCGTGGCCGGGGAATTCGTCTTGTCGGGTTCGGGCTTCGGCTACCAGATCGCCTTTGCGTACAACAACTTCGACAACCCGACCATGTACGGCCTGATGGTGCTGATGCTGCTGTTCGTCGGCACCGTCAACGCGCTGCTACGTTCGGCCGAAGCACGCCTGTACCGGCGGATTCGCAGGGAGGTGGCATGAGCACGATCGTCGTTGCGCACACCATCAAACCGCGGCACGCGCGACGCTGGCTCGACGGCGTTGTGCTGCTGGTCGTGCTGGCCGTGTTGTGGCAGGTATCGAGCGAGATGCTGGGTCCGGACGTGCTCACCACGCCGTGGCGCACGCTGGTCCGCGCGGTTCACATTGTCAGCGACCCGGATTTCCCGGCGAGTCTGTACGTGACCGCGTTCGCGTTCGGCTCGGCATTTCTGATCTCGGCGGTCTGCGGGGTGTGCCTCGGCATGCTGCTCGGCGCGCGCAAGCTGGCCGGCGACGTGATGGAGCCGCTGATGATGGGCTTCTATTCGATTCCCAAAGTCACGCTGTATCCGGTCGTGCTGCTCGCGTTCGGCTTGGGCCTGTGGGCCAAGATTGTGTTCGGCGTGATGCACGGCATCGTACCGATCACGATCTTCACGATGAACGCCGTGCGTAACCTGCCGCCCATTTACACGCGCGCGGCACGAACGTACCGGCTGAGTCCGGTCGCTTTCGCGCGTCGCATCCTGCTGCCCGCCTGTGTGCCGGAAGTGGTCGCCGGCCTGCGGATCGGCTTTTCGCTGACGCTGCTCGGCACGCTGATCGGCGAGATGTTCGCGTCGCAAAGCGGTATCGGCCACATGCTGATGATTGCGATGAATCGCAGCGAAACCAGCACGATCATGGCGCTCGCGCTGATGCTGTTCGTCTTCGCGACGCTCGTCAATCTGCTGTTGCTGGCGTGGCAACGGCGTCTTACTCACAGCAATTGAGCAGGAGCGTTCGATGAGTACTCCCGGAAAGCTGAAAGCGATTCTCAAGAGCGGACGTTTTGTCGTCGCGCCCGGTGTATTCGACATGTTCTCGGCGCGGGTCGCCGATCGCCTGCCGTTCGAGGCGCTGTACATGACCGGCTACGGCGTGTCCGGCTCGTATCTGGGCGTGGCGGATGCGGGTCTCGTCAGCTATACGGACATGGTGGGACGCGCGCGGCAAATCGCCGAAGGCATCGGCAAGCCGCTGATCGCGGACGCGGATACGGGCTTCGGTGGCCTGCTCAACGTGCGGCACACCGTACGCGGCTACGAAGCCGCGGGCGTGCAGGCGATCCAGATGGAAGACCAGGTGATGCCAAAAAAATGCGGCCACACGCAGGGCCGCCAGGTCGTGCCGCTGGACGACATGCTGAAAAAAATCGAAGTCGCGCTCGAAGCACGCCGCAGCGACGACATGCTGATCATCGCCCGGACCGATTCCCGCACCACGCTCGGCCTTGACGAGGCGATCCGGCGCGGCAAGGCGTTCGCTCGCGCCGGCGCGGATATCGTATTCGTCGAATCGCCGGAAAGCGCCGAGGAATTCAAGCGGATCGGCGGCGAACTCGCCGATTGCGGTGCGTGGCTGTTCGCCAATATGGTGCCAACGGGCCGCTCGCCGGTGGTTGCGAGCAGCACGCTGAAGGAGTGGGGCTTCAGCATCGCGATCTATCCGTCGATCGGCATGGCGGCGGCGACTTCCGCATTGGACAGCGCGTACCGTCATCTGCTCGAACACGGCGACTCGCTCGATCTGCAGGTGCCGTCGTTCACGATGGACCAGTTGCACGAACTGGTCGGCTTCCCCGAAGTGTGGGCGTTCGAGAAACGCCACGCGCAAAGCGGCGAGGCGGCATCATGAACGCGCCGCGCACGCTGTTCGACAAGCTGTGGGACAGCCATACGATTTCCCAACTGCCGGGAGGCGTCGACCTGTTGCAGGTGGATCGCAATCTGATGCATGAACTGACCGGCGTCGAAGCGATCCGCGTGCTCGAAGCGCGCGATTTGCCGGTCAGCAATCCGGAGTCGACCTTCGCGACGCTCGACCATGTGATCTCCACGCAACCCGGCCGCCGCGCCGGCGACGCGGACTGGAGCACGACCATGGTCGACGCGATGCGCGAGCAGATGACGCAGCACGCGATTCCGTTGTTCGATATTGGCGCGCAGGGCCGGCAAGGCATCGTCCATGTTATCGGTCCGGAGCTGGGGTTGTCGTTGCCGGGTACGTTGATCGTTTGCGCGGATAGCCATACCTGTACGCATGGCGCGTTGGGGGCGCTGGCGTTCGGCATCGGCTCGACCGAGCTGGTGCATGTGCTGGCAACGCAAACCGTGCGTCAGAAGAAACCGCGCACCATGCGGGTCCGTTTCAACGGCAGCGTTGCCGAAGGCGTGACCGCCAAGGACATGATTCTGTACGTGATCGGCGCGCTCGGCGCGAGCGCGGGAACCGGTTATGCCGTCGAATTCGCCGGCGCGGCGGTCGAGGCGCTCTCCATGGAAGCGAGGTTGACGCTCTGCAATCTGACGATCGAACTCGGCGCCAAGTTCGGCCTCGTCGCGCCGGATGACGTGACGTTCGCGTATCTGCGTGACCGCCCATACGCGCCGCAGGGCGCGAGCTTCGACGCGGCGCTGGAAGACTGGCGCCGCCTGCCGAGCGACGCAGGCGCGCGCTTCGACCGTGAAGTCGAGATCGACGCATCGGCGATTGCGGTGCAGGTCACCTGGGGCACGAGTCCCGAGCATGTGATCGCGATCGACGCCGCCGTGCCCGACCCCGTCGACGAATCCGATCCGGCGCGCCGTGAAGCGCTGCAGCGCGCGCTCGATTATATGGGCGTGCATGCGGGGCAGCATCTGGAGGAGCTGAGCGTCGACCGCGTGTTTATCGGGTCATGCACCAACAGCCGTATCGAAGACTTGCAAGCCGCCGCGCGCGTCGTCGCGGGACACCATGTCGCCGACGGCGTCACCGCGTGGGTCGTACCGGGTTCGTTGAGCGTCGCGCGGGAAGCGGAAGCGCAGGGCCTGGCGCAGGTATTCCGTGCAGCGGGCTTCGATTGGCGCGAGCCCGGCTGCTCGATGTGCGTCGGCGCGAATGGCGACGTGGTGGGACGTGGCGAGCGTTGCGTGTCGACGTCGAATCGTAACTTTGTCGGCCGGCAAGGACCGGGTGCGCGCACGCACCTCGCGAGTCCCGCCGTCGCAGCAGCCAGCGCGCTGGCAGGCCATATCGCCGCGCCCGCGCGTGCCGGAGTCGCACGATGAAAGCGTTCACGGTAGTCAAAGGTCCGGCCGCGCCGCTGCTGCGCAATAACGTCGACACCGACCTGATCATTCGCATCGAACGAATCTCGCAACTCGTGCGCGGTCAACTCGGCCCGTGGTTATTCGAAACGCTGCGGTATCGCGACGGCGGTCCCGAGCAGGGCGAGCGCGAGGACTTCGTATTGAATCAGCCCGCTTTCCGGCACGCATCGATTCTGCTGGGCGGCGCGAATTTCGGTTGTGGCAGCTCGCGTGAAATGGCGGTGTGGGCTCTCGAAGAATTTGGCATTCGCTGCGTGATCGCGCCTTCGTTCGGCGATATCTTCTTCAACAATTGTCTGCAGAACGGGCTGCTGCCGGTGTGTCTCGATGCCTCGACGATCGAGTCGCTCGCTGCCGCCGCGGCGGACGGCGAGCCGCTCGAAGTCGATTTGCGCGCACTCGAAATTCGCGCGCGCGGATTGCCGTCGATCCCGTTCGAATTCGACGCCGCGCGTCGCGCGGTGCTGCTCGAAGGACTCGACGAGGTCGACCAGACGCTGCGTCTTGCCGGCGATATCGACGCTTTTCGCCGCGAGGATCGCGCGAGGCGTGCCTGGGCTTACCTGCCGCGATAGCGCGCCGACGTCGGGCAAGCGCGAGCCGTTGCGCGAGCTACACGTCACGAACTGATCCGACCTTGACTGGGAGAAGCACCGTGAGCCGTTCCGCACGTTTCAGAGAGTTGTTGAAGTCCCCGCCCTTTGTTTGCCTCGGCGCGCACGACGCGTTGACCGCGAAGCTCGCCGAACAGGCGGGCGCCAAAGCGATCTACGTGAGCGGGTTCGCGGCGTCCGGCATTCTGGCCGGCGAGCCGGATGTCGGCCTGCTGACGCAGACGGAGATGTTCGATCACATCCGCCGGATTTGCCGGGCGACGTCGCTGCCGGTCTTCGCCGATGCCGACACGGGCTACGGCGGCATTCTCGACGTGCAGCGCACGATTCGTCTGTGGGAAGAGGCGGGCGCTTCGGTCCTGCATCTGGAAGATCAGGCCGTGCCGAAGAAATGCGGCCACTTTGCGGGCAAGCAGGTGATTCCCAAAGAGGAGATGCAGGCGAAATTGCGCGCCATGCTGGCCGCGCGAACCGATCCGGATTTCTTCGTGGTGGCGCGCACCGATGCGATTGCCGTCACGGGAATCGACGACGCGATCGAGCGGCTGACGGCCTACGCCGAAGCCGGCGCGGACGGTCTCTATGCGGATGCGCCGGAAAGCATCGAGCACATGCAGGAACTGGTGCGAAGACTGAAACCGCTTGGCAAGCCGATCCTGTTCAACATGGCGCGCACTGGCAAGAGCCCTTATCTGACGCTCGATCAGGTGTACAAGCTCGGCTTCGACTACACGCTGTGTCCGATCGAATCGATGCTCGCGACGCACAAGGCCGTCAAGGAGATGATGGAGATCTTCTTGCGCGAAGGGTCGACCGATGCGGTCGCGGATCGTCTCACGTCGTTTACGGACTTCAACCGCTTTGTCGGCCTCGACGAAGCGGTCGCGATAGAAGCGTCGTATAACGTGGCGAATGCGGAGCTGGAACGTAAAGTCGACGCCGCGTGAAGCAAGACGATGCTGGAGCGGCGCACGGTTTCGCGCCGCTCCAATGAACGTTCCCCGCTTCGTTCCCGCTTATCTAAACTATCTGAACGACACGTCCCCGCACAGACGCGAAGAACTCGCCTGTTAACTATTAACTAGTGCGATGCCTGATGTTTGCCGAGCGCCGCGCCGAGTTCCTCGTCGGTCATGGCGGGGACAATGCTCATGGTCAGCAAGTCGCCCCATTCGAGCGCCAGTGCCGACAGTCCCCGCGCGTCGTCCGTCTCGACGATCGCGAAGCCATGCAGACCCGCAGTTGCATGCCAACGTCCGAGTAGGTTGACGCCTTCCGGCGGCTTGCCGCCCGTTTTCATGAAGCGTTCGATCACGGAACGCTCCGCAGTGGGCAGACCATTCCATTGCACGATAAATTTCATGGGGTGTCTCCAATCGTGAGTTCGCAATGGCGGTGCGTGGCACGCCGCGATCACAAATGCGCCGACAGGCTGTCCGAATAACGCGTGCTATTGGCGGACGGCGAGAATCGAACCACGTGGCGTCCTTATCAGCATAGGTGAGTGCGCGATGACTAATGTCGCTGCGTGCGGACAATCGTCAGGCCGAAAAAGCAGATGCCCCGTCGAGCTGAATGCATGACGGGGCATCGTATTTCCAAATTGCGGACCGCTCTTGCGTCCTATAGGTAGGCGCCTTGTGCGCGGCCTCCGAAGCGCATGACGTCAATGCCTCAACGGCCACTAGCCGCGCGGCGTTTTGCGTTGCATCGCGGCCTTGGCGATCGCCTGATGCGCGGCAGGAAAGCCGGGCGGGTAATCGACAACGCGGGCCGAAGCGGGCACCAATGGCACGGCCAGACTCGAACGCGCGCCGATTCGTGCGCCGCCGACAATGGCGGCCATCGCCTCGCGGTCGAGTTCGACGTTGTCGCTGAGGTCTTTGATGACGAGCTGGGTCATGGCGGCTCCGTAAAAAGAAGTCGAGCGGCTGGCCGGTGCGATGGTCCGGACGCCGCTCGTTGTGCTGCTGAATGTGCTGAGGTCTCCTCGCACAAGCAGTATAGGAAATCTGCTCAGGGCTCGCCCGATGTTTATGCACGAGCCGCCGCGGCGTTGCGCAATCCCCGGCGCGTCGCGACGGCGGTTCGTCACACGTTGGCGAAGTTGGCGCCCGACAGCGAAGGGCTGACGTCCAGGTGCAGCGGCACGAAGCCCGCGCCGATCACGCCGACGTTGTTGAGTGCGGCAACGTTCACGTACTGCATCTGGTTGAGGTTCTGGTTGATCGAGACGTTGACGTTGGCGATGCCGCCGAGGCCGGCGATCGACGGCAGGCCAGGCACGCTGCTGCCGGTGCCGCCGACTACCGCCGACATGGCGCGCCGGTCGAGCTCGCGGGTGCGGGACAGATCGCGAATCATGAGGGATGACATGGTGACTCTCCAAAGGTGCGCGGAATACGAATGGGGTCCTGAAGCGGCGAAGCGGGCCGTAGAGGGCACATGGCCCGATGCTTCGCCGCGCCGGGCGTTACACGTGGATGTTGTTGCTCGACGTGATGCTCGGGTTGATCGTCGACGTCAGGCCGGCGGCGAAAGCGACGTTGTTGGCGTTCGCGTTCTGGATGTTCATCGACGTGTTGATCAACTGGGTGGCGTCGACGGTCTTGCTGTTGTTCGGCGCGACGACCGGGCTGAAGTTGAAGTACGAGCTCGTCGGGTAGCCGTAGCCGCCGCGTACGGCGCTCATGGCCTTGCTGTCGAGTTGAGCGGTGATGGACAGGTCTTTGATGGTCAGCGTGTTCATGGTAAATCTCCTGGAAGAAAACATCACAGTGTTGCGGTTGGGTTCGAGCATCTTGTCTGCTCGAGTGTCACTAATGCATGGGCTGTGCCAGTTTTATTCAAGGTTCCTAATAAAGTTTTAGAAAGCCTGCTGTGTAAGGCTTTCGCGTTGAATGAACAGGGCAGGCAGATAGCAGCGTCATGTCGCAGCGATTCGAGACTGATGGCGCGCACCCGACAAACACGCGCAAGCTGTTGGCTATCTCACGACACCGCCGCGCGGCACACGCAGCGGGGCAATCCTGGTTTGCGAAAGCGCCGACCTGGCGCTAGTATCGAACCGGCATATGTAACGGGTTACGACAGGTTCTCTCCCAGCCGGAGCGGCGTCGGCCGCGTGATATCCGGCTCAACGGCAGCGGCAGCGCTTTGCAGACATGGCTAGCCTTGCGCGTGTGATTCACGACTTCCAGAGCGGCGAGTTGTCCCGTGACGAGTTCGTCGCTCAACTCGACAGCACGTTGACGACCGAAGGACTCGGCCCCACGCAGCTGCTGGAGATGCTCGGCAGTGCGCAACGCAAGGCGCCGCTTCCCAACGATCTGTATGTCGAAGTGCGCCGCCGCATCGAACAGTTGCGCGTGTCGAACGTCGCCGCAGGTGGCGAGGAAACCGGCATTCAGACCACGGTCGACATTCCGTCGTTGCACGGCATGGGCGGCGGTTACGCTGCGAGCGCGAGCAACGCTGCCCATGCGCCTGGCGCAGCCGGAGTCGGACACGATCAGGTCAAAGGCACCGGCGATACGCTGAACAACCGCTTCGTGCTCGAGGAATGTCTCGGCGTGGGCGGCATGGGCACGGTGTACAAGGCGCTCGATCTGCGCAAGCTGGAGGCGTCCGATCGCAAACCGTATCTCGCGATCAAGGTGCTCAACGTCCAGTTTCGCGGTAACCCGAACTCGCTCGTTGCGTTGCAGCGCGAGGCGCGCAAGGCGCAGGTGCTCGCGCACCGCAACATCATCGCGGTATACGACTTCGATCGCGACGGGCCGATCGTCTATCTGACGATGGAGTACCTGACCGGCAAAGCGCTCAGCCAGCTATTACGCACGCCGGGCTATCAGGGCATGCCGGTGCGCGCGGCGCTGCCGATCGTGCGTGGTATGTGTAGCGCGCTCGCTTATGCGCATGAGCGCGGTTTCGTCCATTGCGATTTCAAGCCGGCGAACGTGTTTCTCACGACGAATGCCGAAGTGAAAGTGATCGACTTCGGCATTGCCCGCGTGTTTCAGCGGCCGGAAGAGGAGAGCGACGCGACGGTCTTCGACCCCGGCAGCCTTGGCGCGTTGACACCCGCGTATGCAAGTCCGGAGATGATCGAGCATCGCGAGCCGGACCCGCGTGACGATATTTACGCGCTGGGCTGCATTACGTATGAACTGTTGACCGGTCATCATCCGTATGACCGATTGTCGGCCACGCAGGCGCGCAACGCGGATTTCAAGCTGCAGCGACCACCTAATCTGGACACGAAACAGTGGCGTGCGCTGCGCGCCGCGCTGTCGTTCGATCGCAATACGCGCATGCCGAGCGTGACGCGCTTCATCGCCGAATTCGACAATGAAGCGCGTGCGGAGAAGTCGGGTACGTTGGCGAAGGCGGGGCTCGCGGGGTTCGCGGTGGTGTGTGCCGCGGTCGTCGGCGTGTTCGCGCTGCGGTCGGCGCCGAGTCGGCAAGGGGAGACGGTGGCGTCGGACTCGGGGGCGTCCTCCGCTTCAGGCGGCGCGTCGCCTCGCGTCGCGCTTGCTGCGCCACCCATCACACCGCCCACGCCGCCCGCACCCAAACCCGCGCTGACCTTGGCTGCGATCGCGCCGGCGTTGGCGCAGGTGCCATGCTCCGCGCTCTCCGCATCGACTCAGGATCATTCGCTGTCTGTGCGCGGCTATGTCTCGCAGCGCTACGGAGCGGCGCATCTGAAGGACACGTTGTCGGCATTGCCGGGCGTCGATGCGGTCGCGCTCGACGTCGAACCGCTCGCCGACGACAAATGCGACACCGTCAAAGCACTCGCCCCCTACTGGACGCGCAACTGGCAAGCAGGCCATGTCGCGGCGCTGCATGTGCGGCCGCCCGGTGGACAGCTCACCGAAGGCAACCCGCTGGTCGTGGATGTGGTCACGCCGGCCTACGACTCGTACGTGAATCTGGACTATTACCAGCTCGACGGCAGCGTCGTGCACATGGTCCCGAGTCCGCGCGCGAAAGACAATCAGGCGCCGCCGCACTATTCGGCGACGATCGGCAGCGCGGGCGACTGGATCATTTCGAAGCCGTTCGGATCGGAGATGGTGGTGCTGCTGATCACACCCGTCGCGCTATTCGACAAACCGAGGCCCGAAAGCGAACCGCGCGCCGATTATCTGCGCGCGCTCCAGGCGCGGCTCGCGCAGATCGGCGGTAAATATGGCCAGGACCATATCGTCGCCGATTTCGCACCGATTACGACGAAGCCCGCGACGCCTTGAGCGGAAAGTCTGGCGAGTGGACGGACCTGGCGAGCAGAGGCGGCGAACCGCTCGATCGAATCACTTCGAATCACTTGAGATCTTTGACGACCCGCAGACCGTCTTGCGATTGCCGTACGCCCGAGCTGTACTTGAAGCGCGTCGCACTGAGCATGTAGTCGCCGCCCTCGCGCCAGGAGCCGCCGCGAATCACCCGCATATCGCAGCCGGGGCTGTCCCACACATGACCGTCGACGGGCGCGCCCTGGTAGCTGTTGTGCCAGCAGTCGGCCGTCCACTCCCAGACGCCGCCGTTCATGTCGTACAGGCCGAGCGGATTCGGCGCGAATGAACCGGCGGCCTCCGGTCCTTCCTTGTGCCAGGGATCGCCGCAGTCTTTGCAATTGGCGTTGCCCTTGCGCATCTGATCGCCCCACCAGTACTTCGTGGCGGTGCCGCCGCGGTCCGCGTATTCCCACTCGGCTTCGGTGGGGACACGGTAGGGCTTGCCGGTGATTTTGCTCAGCCACTTCACGTATTGCTGCGCGTCGTCCCAACTGAGATCGCGCGCGGGTGCAGCCTTGTTCGGATTGTTCTCCGGCGTGAGCTTTTGACACGCGTTGGCGGCGACGCACGCATTCCACTGGTCGACTGTCACCGGGAATTTGCCGATCGCGAACGGCGCGCCGATCGTCACATGGTGGACGGGTTTCTCGGAGGGGTCGTCGGTATTGCTGCCCATTGCGAACGCGCCGGCCGGTACGGGGATCATGATCGGACAGGTGGCACAGTCGCGGCTTTCACCGGCGCTGGGGGGATGTACCGCGGGCTTTTGCGCGACGGCCACGGCGGGTGGGGCGGCAGGTGGGGCGGGGGCTGCGGTCGGTGTGGGAGCGGGGCGCGGATGGTCCTGCGCGGGAGTGGCGGCCGGAGTGGCCGGTTTCACGGCTTGCGGTGCGGCTATCGGTGCGGTTGAGGGCGCCGCAGCCGACGTCGGCGCACTCGCCGCCGACGCGGCACGCAAGCGGTCGATACGCGCATGTGCAAGCGTAGCGAACCGACCGTTCGGATAGGCCTTCAAATAGGCCTCGTAATCGCCTGGGTAGTTACTGTCCTTGATCGAATTCCAGAAAGTGATCTCGTACTGCTCGCTGCTATCTTTCGGAAGAATGCCGCGGCTATGCAGGTCGACGACGCTGTTGTCGCCGACGGAATGCGTGGGAGGTTCAACGGCATCCGCGTAGTTGGACTCGTGAGGCAGCGACGACGCAATCCACGGGGTTTGCTCTCCACCAGTCGCGCTACCAACCCGAATCGCGACGCGTTGCAGCAGAGTCGCCAGCGAGTCCGTGGGCGCATCGTGAAGCGCATGTAGCCATTCGTTTGTATAGACGCCGTGCTGCGTGCCGTCCGCTGCAAACCCGCCGGGCGCCGTTGCGTACGCAACTACGGTGTTGGCCGGAAGCTTGAGTGCGGAAACGGTTGCGCTTGCCGAGAACGGATTGTTCAGACATGTATCGAGGATCACGAGATTGAACTGGCTGTGACGCGGCGAAGCCATTGCCTGCACAACCAAATTCAAGTCGAGGCCGTTACGCACTAATTCGGCCGGTGCGTCTAAGTCGAGGCCAGCGGGAACCAGCAGCGTTTGCCCGTCGATTTGCATACCGTGTCCGGCAAAATAGAAGAGCCCGACACCCCCCGCTTGCAGCCGCCGATGAAATTGCGCAATAGCCTGCCGCATTTGCGACGGCGACACATTCGTCCGCAGGATGACTTCAAAGCCGAGCGCGCGAAGGCTATCACGCATGGCTTCGGCATCTCGCGGCGCATTATCGCGGACCGCATCTACTTTCGCATCCGGCTGATGGCCATAGGCGCCATTGCCAATCACAAGCGCAACACGCGGCGAACCTGAATTATCGCGTCGTAGCGTGAATGGCGAAATCGCGCCGTTTAAACCTGGGGCGGCATTCGCCGTAGTGTCACTCACGCCGTCGCGTTGTGTTGCGGCGCGAGCAGTATCCGAATGCGCCTGAATTGCCCCGGCCATGCATACCAGCAGGAATATTCGCCACATCTTCACATCCTGTTTGATCCGGACAGAACATAGGCATTCGAGGACCGCGACGCACGCCGCAATCGCCGGAGTACATCGGACAAGGTATCGATGCCGCTATCGACCATCCATCTGCAACCTGTTAATAACGATAGCACGCGCTTTGCGCGTCACCAGGGTCTGCTTCTCCTCATTGCGCTATACGGTTAACGAGTGTGGCGTATCTTTTTGGCAAGTTACGTCCTAAGCTAATTCACAAAGTAACGCGGTACGGTCGTTTTAACTAGGCGGCCGGCCCATCGAGCGAGCGCCCGCGAAATTCGGCTGGAACACTCGGTCTGCCTTGCGCGGCCGAGATGGCCATGACCCTCTTCGGGAGAGTGCGCTATGCGAAGAACTCACACCCACGTCGATCCCGACAAGCAGCATGACGCGGCGGCGCATTTCGCCACGCGTCGTACCGCTTTGTGCGCGATTCTCGCTGCGGCGCTTGGTTGCGTCGCGTCACGCGCGGCCTTGGCGGCCGCGCAAACTCCTTCGCCGCCGGGCGCCGAGGAGTACATCATCTGGCCGCCTGACGGCGCGGTGATTCACGGCGGCAAGCTGTGGGTCCGCATGGGGCTGCGCAATATGGGCGTGTGTCCGAAAGGCGTCGTGTTTCCGAACACCGGGCATCACCATTTGCTGATCGATACCGACCTGCCGCCGCTCGACCAGGAAATTCCGTCGGATCGCAATCATCTGCACTTCGGCGCAGGCGAAACCGACGCGCGTATCGAGTTGCCGCCGGGCAAGCACACGTTGCAGCTCATTCTCGGCGACCACAACCACGTGCCGCATGTCCCGCCCGTGTACTCGAAAAAGATCACCATCACCGTGCAAAAAGACTAGCGCCGCCCGCTGCTTCCACGCGGGCCGTCAGGACGGAGAGACCTTCATGTTCAAGATCATCGCGGTCGCGGCGCTCATGGCGTCGGCGGCTTTGATTTCGTCGATTCCCGCCACCGCCGGTACGACGCCGTCGCCGGCCGGCGCTCATGCCTACATCGGCTATCCGAACGATGGCCAGGTGGTCGCGGCCAACAAGCCCTTCCGCGTCTGGTTCGGTTTGCGCTACATGGGCGTGGCGCCGAAAGGCGTCAAGTATCCGAATACCGGCCACCATCATCTGCTGATCGATACCGACCTGCCGCCGATGGATCAGGAAATTCCGTCGGACCGCAATCATCTGCATTTCGGCGCGGGTGAAACGGAAACCATGATTCAGTTGCCACCGGGCAAGCACACGCTGCAATTGCTGATGGGCGACGACATGCATGTGCCGCACAACCCGCCGGTGTACTCGAAGAAGATCACGGTGATCGCGCGATGACGTCGCGCGATGACGGTCTGCGCGACTCAGTGTCACGCCGCGACCAACAGCATCACACCGGTTGTTGGCGGCGAGCCACCACTCTCAGCACGCCGTTTCTCTGCCATGGTTTGCCGAGCAACCGGACGACTCCCCGCAGCCCTTTATCCACAGCGGTTCGGTGATTTATTTAGGAGCGTGAAGCGAAACTGGCACAGCCCATGCATTAGTGACACTCGAGCAGACAAGATGCTCGAACCCAACCGCAAGACTGTGCAGCTTCCCTTCCAGGAGATTTACCATGAACACGCTGACCATCAAAGACCTGTCCATCACCGCTCAACTCGACACCAAGGCCATGAGCGCCGTGCGCGGCGGCTACGGCTTCCCGTCTTCGTCGTACTTCAGCTTTGCGCCGGTGTACGCGCCGAACAACAGCAAGACCGTCGACGCTACTCAGTTGATCAACACGTCGATGAGCATCCAGAACGCCAACGGCAACAACGCGGCCTTCGTGGCCGGCGTCACGACCACGATCAACCCGCATGTGACCGCGAGCAACAACATCAACGTCTGAACGGCGTTGAAAACCGCGGAGGCCTCGACGGCTTCCGCGGTTCGCACACCGATCGCACGTTAATCGCTCCTCAAAAAGATTCCGCAATCAATCGTTCTTTTCACGCCCCCCAACGCGCCGACGCCACCGCCCGATTCCCTGCACAGCTTCAGGCTTCTTCAATGCATGAAGCCGTGCGCGAAGCGGCAGATCGACACGGTGCGTTTTGCTCATGCAGCGAAATGGGTGTCATCGGAGACCATCGTGTCAGCGTTGCTTGATTTCCCGGTCCGTCAGCGCTTCTGCAAAGCCTCGGCGCACACCCTGCGCGCCGTTTGCGCGGCGACGCTCTGCACGCTTTCGCTGGGCGCGTGTATCGACGTCAGCATGCCCGCTTACCAACGTCCCGATACACCGGCGAAAACCGCATGGTCGGACCAGAAAGGCGCACCGGTATCCGCCGCCGCGACGATCGAACCCGATTGGTGGAAGGGCTTCCGCGATCCGTATCTGGACACGTTGATCGCGAAAGCGATCGCCGGCAACTTCGATATCAAGGTGCTGGCCGCGCGGATCGACGTCGCCGGCACGCAGATCGGCGAAGCCAAAGCAGGCGGTTTACCGACCATGGATCTCGGCGCCGGCGCCGACTTCGAAAAGTCCACCGGCCAGACCTTCTCGAAGCAGTACAACCTCGCGACTCAGGTGAACTGGGACATCGATATCTGGGGCAAAGTCGAAAAAGGCGTTCAGGCGCAGAAGGCCGAATTCCATGCCAGTGAAGCAGATTGGCGCGCCGGCTACCTGGAGTTGGTATCGAACGTCTCCAGTACGTACTTTCAGATTCTCCAATTCGACGACCAGATCGAGCAGCAGCAGAAAACCCTCGCCACCAACAAGCTGATTCTCTCGATCTACGAAGGCCAGCGCCGCAACGGCATCGTGCCGCAAACCCAGGTGCTGCGGCAGCAGGCGGAAATCAATCGCCTGACGAACCAGTTGCTCGAACTGCACCGTTCGCGCGATATCGCCAATAACGCGCTGTGCACGCTGATCGGCGTGCCGGCGGGGGAATTTCAACTACCTAAGGGTCATTTGCAGCAACGCGTGCAATTGCCGGCCGTCCCCGACGGCCTGCCCGCGCAACTGCTCGCACGGCGTCCCGACGTGGTGGCCGCGGAGTTCAGAGTGCTCGAAGCGTACAACCTGGTCGGCCAGGCGAAGCTCGCGCAATTACCTACTATCAGCCTCACCGGACACGGCGGCACGGCCAGTTTCGCGCTGACCGACCTGCTGAAATCGTTCACCTACGGCTTCATGCCGAGCATCAATATTCCCCTGCTCGATCCCAGCGTGCGCGCGCATGTGAAAGTCACCAAAGCGGAATCGACGGTGGCGGAACAGCAATATCGCGTGGCCGTGATGGGCGCGTTCGAGGAAGTGGAGAACGCGCTGGTCAATCTGAACTCGCACAAGCAGCAGCGTGTTGAGTTACAGCAGCAGGTGGACCGCTTGCAGATCGTCGCGGATCAGATCCAGTCGCAATTGCGCCTCGGCGTGGTATCGCAACTGGAGGTTTTCGAAACCGAACGCACGCTGCTGGACGCACAACAGTCTTTACTCGCCAACCATCAACTGATTCTGTCCGACACCGTGCTCCTCTATAAAGCGCTCGGCGGCGGTTGGCCGAGCGTCGACGTGCAGGCCGAAGTAAAGGAACAGTGAGGGAACACTTAGCTAAACCGCAACGTGGCGCGCAGCGCGGGTATTTCGGCTGCGGATGACGCGCCGATTGCCTTCATCGCCCACCATCCGGAAATTGACACTTGCCATGCGTGACTTACAATCCTTAAGGAGCCGGCTTTCGCGCGGCTCGCTCGAACAACCTCATTTCGCTGCAGTTCTTCGTGCCGTTTTCGTTGCGTGTTTTTCGCAACGGGTAAACGCTTAGTGATCCAGATAAAATGGCCACCGGCGAAGCTCCGATTGCTGAGATGCGCGTGACAGCGGGTACCGCCTTCGACGTGGTGCTGTCTCCCGTTGCGTCCGCGCAGCGCCCTGCGCTCGACGCGATCCGGATCGTCGACAACCTGTTCGCGATCGGCCGCAGCGAGGTGCCGTTCACCGATTACCCCGCCGAGCGGATCGCGCGGCTGTCGCGTCGGCACGCACGCGTTTTCACGGAGCAGGGCGCGCTCTACGTCGCCGATCTCGATAGCAAGAACGGCACGACCGTGAATGGCGTCGCAGTGCGGCAAACGCCGGCCCGCGTGCGCGCCGGCGACGAGTTGTGCTTCGGCGGCGAGCTCTGTTACCGAGTGAGTATCGAACCGCGCGCGCGGATCGTGGCGGGAGCCGGCTCGTCGCCCGTGTCGGCCTTGCTGCTGGTGCCGCAGCGCGACGATCTCGGCTTGCAGCCCATCGAAGTGCAGGCCTTTCCGTTTCTCATCAGCAAAGCCGACGAGGTTTTCTCGCGCTATAAGGAACGCTACCCGCATCAGGTCAATTACATCTCGCGGCGTCATGCGCACATTTTCCTGAAGGGCGGCGAATTCTATGTCGAAGATCTCGGCAGCACGAACGGCACATTCGTCGGCGGAAAACGCCTGGACGAATCCGCGCTGCCGCTGGTGGATGGCAACCTGGTTGCATTTGGGGGAGATCACTTCGTCTACAGGGTGACGCTGCAGAAGCCCCCTGAAGTCGAGCCCACCGTGACCCAACTCGTATTCCACCCCACCGCCGACGAAGCCGCCGATACCGACAAGACCACCTTTGTCGGCGCGGCGAATTCGTTCCTCGATATCTTTTGTGTCGATCCGGCGCGGCAACGCGAGGACGAAGTCAATCAGGCGGCCCAACCGTGGTCGGGACCGAGCAAGCGCGACGCGACCGGCTCGGCGGCGCGAGCGGGGAACGGACTGAGTGACGCCCGCATCGCGGAGCATGTGAACGGCGCTAGTGCCACCCATGGCGCAAACGGTGCTGCCAATGCCGCCGACGTGCGCGGTTCGAACGGCACCAACAATAAGGGCGCTACGAAGGGCCGCTCGCATCGTTGGCACCTCATGGCCGGCGAACTCAGCAAGGCATTCGCCGGTGGCGATCGCACGAGCGTGCGGCGAATTGCCATGTGGGGCGGTGTCGGCCTCGTCGTGCTGACTGCGCTGGTGTCGACGCTCTACCTGCGCGGCTCGTCCGAGCGCGAATTGAAGGACCTGCTGGCGAGCGGCGATTACAACAGCGCGGTCACGGCGGCGAAAGGCTACCTCGCGGATCATCCCGCCGATACGAAAGTCAGCGCGCTGGCCAGCGAGGCGTTACTGAAGGCGCGCCTTCCCAACTGGCTGAATACGCTGCAAAAAGCGCAGTTCGATCAGGCCGACACGCTGCTCAAAGAGATGCGGTCATTGAGCACGAACAATGCGGACGCGATGTCGCTGATCGGCGAATTGCAATGGGTAGGCGATCTGGAGCGCTTCGTCGCCGTGCGCGGCGGCGTGGAAGCACCGATCCGCCTGTACGCGGACGAGACGACCATCACCAGTTTGCTGCAACGCTGGGACGACGACGCCAAAAGTCATCAGCGCGCGCTCGACCGCATCGCATCCTACGTGCCGGTGTTCGCGGAGCCGTATGCGCAGGCGCTCAGCCATCTGCGCAAACTGGAGAGCGACGATTCGGTGTACGTGGCCGCCATCGACCGTCTGAATGGAACGATCCGCACCGAGCTGGCGCGCGATAAACCCGACGCGTTGCCCGCCGTGCTCGACGATTACGCGCAGCGCTATCCGCGTCTCGCGGGTCTGGATCGGGTGCGCGACGATTTGCGGCAATACACGGCGCTATTGAATGCCGCGCTCAGCCGGCAATTGGCGCCATTGCTCGCCATGCTGAAAACCATGCGTTTCAGCACGCCGCCGTTTCAGGCGCAGTTTCAGCAATTGGCGGCAAGCCGGCTACCTTCGCAAGATGTCATTCAGCAGCACGCAGCGGTGACGGCAGCCTGGCAGCGCGGCGACGCGCAGCAGGCGCTGGCGGGTTTGGCAGCGATGCCGGCGGGACCGTGGTCCGACGTGCTAGCAGCGGAGCAGTCGCATAAGAAGGCCTTGCTCGATCAATTCAGCGATTTGCAGAAAACGCGCGGCAGCAAGGATTACGACGAGCGTTTGCTGTCGTTCTACGCGAGCCTCGATCCGGTAACGGATGTGTGGTTCGTGCAGTCGATTCAGAAAGACGTGGCCGCGCTGCACGATAAGGCGCTGGCGCGTGCGCAAGACCTGCTGCTGCGCGCGCAGAGTCTGTGGAAACAATATCGCGCGAGTGGGCCGATTGGCGGCACGCAACGGCTCGAAGCGGGAATTTCGCCCGGCTTTCGCAGCGAGGCGCGGCTGCTGTCCGACGCGCAGACCGCGGCGCGGCAGGGCATGCGCATCTTTACGCAGTTGAAGGCCGACCATCCCGCCGACTTCGACCGGCTCCTCGCCGACATCGACGCCGAAGCCGATCTGCAGCGCCGCTCACTGACAGAACTGCGCATGGTGCTGGATCCGGGACTGCTGAAGGCCAAGTTGGCGTTGATCGGAGACGAGCAGAGTGAAACGCGACAATCACCCTAGACCGTTGTCCGAGGCGCTGGAGGATCACAGCGTCGAGGGCATCGCGATCCTGACCGCCGAGCCGGTGCGGCTCGCGCGCGCGCTGATCTGGGCGATGGTCGCGCTGGTGGTGGCTGGCCTGCTGTGGTCGTTCGTCGGGCGCGCGGACGTGATTGTCAGTGCGCAAGGGACCTTGTCGCCGGAGTCGGACGTGCGCCGCATTTATGCGCCGATCGACGGCGAACTCGCCGATCTGTATATCGCCGAAGGGCAGCCGGTATCGAAGGGCGATGTATTGGCGCGCTTGAACGCGCGCGGCGCGATCGAAGCGGCCAGCAATGCGCTGCAAGCGCAACTCAAACTCGAAGACGCCGAGCGCGACTGGAAACAGTTTCCCGAGAAGAAAGCGCTGATGGAACGCAAAGCCGCCGCGCTGAAGGCGCAAATGGAAGTGGAAACGCGCCTGCACGAAAACCGTGTCTCCGAAGGCACCACCAAACTCGCCGAAGGGCAGAAAGCCGAACTCGACGAAGCGCGCAGCGTGCTCGATAACGCACGCCGCACGCGAGAAGCGGCGCGCCAGGAACTGGATCGCTATTCACAGTTGTTCGCGCAACCAGGTGGCGGCGGCATTGCCGAATTGCAGGTCGAACAGAAACGCACCGCCGCGCTGGAAGCGGACAACGCCTACCGGGTCGCGCAATCGAAACTCGCCGAACTGGATTTCCGCCTGAGCCACGAATACGCGCAGGCGAATGCGCAACTCGAAACGAGCGGACAGCAAACGACCGATCTGCAACTGCAATACGACTCGGCGGTCCGCGATATCACCGACGCGGAAGACAAGGCGCGCCTGCAATTGCAGAGCGCACGGCTGGTGGCCGAGGCGGCGGCGCGAATCCGCTTCGAGAACATCGACAAAGATAATTTTCTGCTGATCCTCGCGCCGGTTTCGGGCGTCATCACCGACGTCACGTCGACCCAGCGCGGCGACAAGATCCAGGCGAATGCGCCGCTCGGCGGCATCGCGCCGAAAGATGCGCGGCCCGTGCTGAAGATCGAAATCGCCGAACACGACCGTGCTTTTCTGCATGAAGGCCTGCCGGTCAAACTGAAATTCAATGCGTTTCCTTATCAGCGCTATGGACTGATCAGCGGCACGCTTGCCTATATTTCGCCGGCGACCAAACCGTCGCTGCAAGACAAACAACCGGTGTACGAGGGCCGCGTCACGCTCGACCAGAACTACTACCAGATTGCTGACACCCGCTATCCGTTGCGCTACGGCATGACGGCGAGTGCGGAAATCGTGGTGCGCGAGCGGCGCCTGATCGATCTGGGTTTCGATCCGTTCCGCCAGGTGGCGGGTTGAAAACGCGAATCACACGTCAATAAAAGGAGCGGACGAAATGACCGCGATAGTGCGTATCGATGATGAAGTCGTGGATGTGGCCGAGTTCATTCGTCTTCTGAAACTGACCGGCCAGTTCGAGAGCCTGATCGAGCAAATCGTGCGCGACAAGCTCACGGTGCATGCGGCGAGGAAACAGGGCTTGACCGTCAGCGCCGACGAAATCCAGCAGCGCGCCGATCAGTTCCGCCGCGTGCGGGGACTGCATCGCGCGACGGATATGAATCAATACCTCGATGCGCTCCATGTCAGCCTCGACGAATTCGAGGCCTTCATTACCGACGGGCTGTATCAGGAGAAGATGCTCGACGAGGTCGGCAACGACACGGCGATCAAAGATTATTTCGCGCTGAATTCGCCGAAGTTCGACGCGATCGAGGTGAGCCACATCGTGCTGGACAGCGAGGGCAAGGCGAAGGAAATGATCTCGTATCTGCACGACGATCCTGAGAGCTTTGCCGACATGGCGCGCGAGCATTCCATTGCGGATACCCGTGAGGCAGGTGGCGTGATCGGCAAGGTGTTGCGTGGATCGCTGAAGGCGGACATTGAAGCCAAGATCTTCAACGCGGCGGTGGGCGATCTGCTTGGACCGTTTCCGTCGGCGGATCGCTCGTGCTTCGAGATTTTCGCGGTGACGGCCAAATATCCGGCCGCGCTCGATGACGATGTGGCCGCCGAAGTCCGGCGCCTGTTGCGCGAAAGCTGGTTGATCGCGCGCTCCCAGGAGCACGTCATCGAAGCGCGCTAACGCCTCGTCTGGAACACAGACGCTTAACCAACACGCACCACCACGCACCAACACGCCGAACGGAGGTCCGCAAGCCCATGGACGCCCCTCAGACCGCGCCCTCAGCCGCCGAGTTTCTCGCCTCGGTGGAGATTCTGTCGCCGTTTTCGCGCGATGAGATCGAGCGTCTTGCCGATTACGCGCAGGCGCGGTTCTATTCGTTCGGGGAAACCGTCTGCTCCGCGGGTGAAACGGCCGACGGTCTGTACGTGGTGCGCTCCGGCACGGTGCGTCTTTTCACCGAGGAACACGGCAAGGAAACCAGCATCGGCGTGCGCAAATCGGGCGAGATCTTTGCCGACATCGCGATGCTGCGCGCCTATGTCCACGAAGCGTCGGTGCGGGCATCGGCGAAAACCGAGTTGCTGTTCATTCCGCGCGAGGCGATCGAACCGGTTATCACCGGCAACCCAGCCGCGTTGGCCTTCGTGGCCAGTTACGTGGCGATCAGTTCGGCGGGCGGCTTCGTTGCGCAGTTGTTCGATCTGCGCGGCAAACTGAACAAGGCGGAACTTGAGGAATACGTGCGTAGCGTCGGCGTGAAACGCGTGGCGGCAGGCAAGGAAATCTTCAAGCAGGAGGGCCGCGACGACCGGCGGCTCTACGTGGTGCGGCAAGGTGAAGTACGCATAGTCCGCCAGGAAGAGGGACACGACTACACGCTCGCCACGCTCGGCGAAGGGGAGATATTCGGCGAGAAAGCGTGTTTGATGCGCCAGGAACAGATGGCCTCGGCCGTAGCGGTGACCGATACACGCCTGCTGGTGATTCCCGAGCGCACGGTCCATTTCATCCTGGAACGCAACCCCAAGCTCCGCGAAGTGCTCGACGAGCGGATCCGCTACGGCGACCGCGAATTACAGCGGCAAAAGCGCCTCGAACAGCGGCGCAAGTTGCCGCTCATGCTCGATTTGCAGAGCAAGCCGGAATTCGGCGAGAAGGTGATCAAACGCTTCGCGCTGGTCGAGCAGGCCGAAGAGATGGATTGCGGCGCCGCGTGCCTCGCGATGGTGTGCCGCCACTACAGCATTCCGATGACGCTCGGAAAATTGCGCGAGCTGGCCAACGTCACGACCCAAGGCGCGACACTCGACAGTCTGGCGCGCGCCGGTGAATCGCTCGGTTTCACCGCGCGTGGCGTGCAGTGCACGTTCGACTCGCTGCGCGGCTTCGATCTGCCGTTCATCGTGCATTGGGAGGGCTATCACTACGTGGTGGTGTACGGGCTCTCCAAAGACTACGTGTGGGTGGCGGACCCGGCGGTCGGTTTCAGAAAGATGAGCGTCGAAGATTTCGAACGCGGCTGGAGCGGTACGTGTCTGCTATTTACGGGCGGCCCGCATCTATTGCAAATGTCGGCCGCCCGTTCGCCGTGGATACGCTTTGTCGGCTACCTCACGCCGTACAAGAAGATTCTCGGCCACCTGTTTCTCGCTACCTTCGTGATCCAGGTATTGGGCGTGATTCCCCCGCTGATTATCCAGAACATTCTCGACGGCGTGATCGTGCATCAGAACGTCAGCCTGCTGCATCTGCTGATTGGCGGGTTGATTATCGCCAACGTATTTTCGCAATTGATGTCGTCGATTCGCGCCTACCTCGCGAACTTCATGGTCCGCAACATGGACTTCGCGATGATGTCGCAGTTTTTCAAGCACACGCTGTCGCTGCCGTTTTCGTTCTTCGCCAAGCGCAAGACCGGCGATATCTTCGCGCGCTTCCAGGAGAACCAGACGATTCGCGCGTTCCTCACCGAATCCACGGTGACCACCGCGCTGAACCTGCTGATGGTGTTCATCTACTTCACGATCATGTTCGTCTACAACGTGAAGATGACGCTGGTGCTGATCGCGTTCGTGATTCCGATCATGGCGTTGACCGCGATCGCCACCCCAAAAATAAAAAGCTACGCGCGCGAAGTGTTCACCGCGTCGACCGAGTCGAAGTCGTTTCTGATGGAAGCGCTCGCGGGGGTGGAAACCATCAAGGGCATGGGGATCGAGCGGCCGGTGCGATTGCGCTGGGAGAAGAAGTACGCGAAGGCGCTTGAAGTGCAGTATCGCGCGCACGCATTCAACATTCTCGTCGGCCTTGGCAGTCAATTGCTGAATGCGGCGACGACGATCGCGATTCTTTGGGTCGGCGCGAACCTGGTGCTGGCGCGCGAGATGACGATCGGTCAGTTGATCGCCTTCAATGCATTCATGGGCAGCGTACTCGGTCCTTTGATGGGCCTGGTCGGCTTGTGGAGCATGTTGAACGATGCGGGCGTGGCGATGGAGCGTCTCGGCGACGTGCTCGACATCGAGCCCGAGCAGAAGCCGCAGGATTTGCCGTCGCGCGTGATGCTGCCGGAACTGCAGGGCGAAATCAGCCTGAGCGGTGTCTATTTCCGTTACGGCGACAACGATTCATCGTATGTGCTCGAAAACATCAGCTTTGACATCAAGTCCGGTGAGCTGGTGGCGATCGTGGGGCGCAGCGGTTCCGGCAAAACGACCCTGGCCAAATTGCTGGTCGGCTTCTACACGCCGAGCGAAGGCAAGATGACGATTGACGGCTACGATCTTGGCGTGGTCGACAAAGCCTATTACCGCGCGCAGATCGGTTACGTGATGCAGAGCAATCTGCTGTTCTCCGGCACGATTGCGGAGAACATCGCGAGCGGCGACGACGCGCCCGAGCGGCGTCGCATAGAAGAAGTCGCAAAGATGGCCGACGCGCACGCTTTTATCAGCAAGATGCCGCTCGGCTATGAACAGATTGTCGGCGAACGGGGCATTGGACTCTCCGGCGGCCAGATCCAGCGGTTGTGCATTGCGCGGGCGCTGTATCACGATCCGCGTCTGCTGGTTTTCGACGAGGCCACCTCTGCGCTGGACTCGCAGTCGGAAAGCAATATTCTCGGCAATATGCACGACATTCTGAAAGGCCGAACCGCGGTGATCATTGCGCATCGGCTCAGCACGATCATGCGCGCGGACAAGATTATCGTGCTGTATGAAGGGGCGATTGTCGAACAGGGTCGTCACGACGAACTGATCGCACGCGGTGGCATGTATTACCAGCTGGTCCAGAAACAACTGAGCGCGTGATGATGAAAATACTCGACCAGATTGAGGAGGCGAGCCCGGCGATTTCTTATGCCGGGCTGCTGGAACGGATCGAGATCTTGCGTTCCACGCTGCGCTGGTCGTCGCGACTGGAACGCGGCGATATCGACAAGCTCCTGCGGCAAGCCACGTCGTTGCGCGACGAGGTGATGCAACTCTCGCACAAGGAGCGTTTCGTGCAGGCGGCCGTGGCCGCCGAACCGCAGGAGCGTGTCGACCTATCTCGTGGTGCGCGCAGAAAAGCGCTGCTGGAGCGTAGTTTTATTTTCGAAGGTACGTTCGGCGACAATCCGCGCCTGCTCGAATCGCTCGAAATCGCCGAGAAAGCGGCGCCGACCGATCTGCCGGTTCTGATCGATGGCGAAAGCGGCACGGGCAAAGAGCTAATGGCGAAAGTCGTCCACGCGAACGGTTCGCGGTCGGACAAACCGTTTATTTCGGTGAACTGTGGCGCGATTCCGGACAACCTGCTGGAATCGGAATTGTTCGGGCATCGGAAGGGCGCGTTCACCGGGGCCTCGAATGACCGCAAAGGGAAATTCGAAAGCGCGCATACCGGTACGATCTTTCTCGACGAAATCGGCGAGTTGCCGCTGGCGGGTCAGGTGAAGCTGCTGCGTGTGCTCGAAGCGCACGAGATTCAACGGGTGGGCTCCGACGAAACGATCGCGGTGGATACCCGCATTGTCGCGGCGACCAATCGCAATCTGCGGCAACTCAGCGAAGAGGGCCGGTTTCGCGAGGATCTGTTTTATCGGCTGAGTGTGATTCACGTCACGCTGCCGCCGCTACGTGAACGCCGCGACGAAATACCGTTGCTGATCGCATGGTTCGGCGATGAAGCGGCCGGTTCGTTGAAACGCAGACCGATCAGATTGACCCCGCGTTTGAGGGACTTTCTGCTGAATTACGCGTACCCGGGGAATATCCGCGAGTTGCGCAACGTGATGTACCGCTTGTCGTGTCTCGCCGGCGACATGGCGGATATCGATCATCTGCCGGTCGACATGCGGCCGGCCGCGCCGGGGTCGGCAGCGTCGTTAGCGAACGCTGCGAGTGCAAACGGCCAGGAACCGATCAGCGTGGCGAATCTGATGTCATTAAGCGACGCCAAGCGTGCGGCCAGCGACGACGCCGAAAAAGCCTTTCTCGAACGAGGCCTGCGCGAAGTGAGCGGCACGGTCGCCGAACTGGCGCGGCGCATCGATATGAACCGCTCGCATTTGCAGATGCTGCTAAAAAAACACGGGCTGCATTCGAAGGACTTTCGCAATCGGAATACAGCAGCCGCGAATAAACACGACGATCACGATGAGGAAGACAGCGACGCATGAGCGCGTTACCGCTAAGGCGCCGGATTCAGCAGCGTTTTATCCGATGCATAAGGATCTTCCGCGCGCACCACCACAGCGGTGATGTTGTCACGGCCGCCGCGCGCTAGCGCCAGCGCGATCAGTTCCTCCGACGCTGTGTCACCTGAAGCCGTAGTTAGCACAGTGAGTATTTCATCATCGTCGACCTCATTGCTAAGGCCATCGCTGCACAACAGAAAGACGTCGCCGTCTGCCACCTCAATGGCATCGTCGTCGAGTTCGAGCGAGTCCGTTGCGCCGACCGCGCGCGTGATCATATGCTGCGCCGGATGATGGCGCGCCTCTTCTTCGGTAAGCACGCCGAGAGACTTGAGCTGTTCCACCTGACTATGATCGCGCGTGAGTTGCCGAAGACTGCCTTCGCGCGCCAGATATAAACGGCTGTCGCCGGCCCACACGTAAGCGCAGAAGCGGTCGCACGCAATCATCACGACGACCGTGCTGCCGATACGCTGCACCTGGCGGCGCGCAGCCTCGTCCCTGAGTTGACGGTTCGCGGCCTGCAGGCGCGCACACGCATCGGCGACACACGTCTTCATGCTGACGGGCGACGCGAGCCGGCTCAGCGTGTCGATCACCAGGCGGCTCGCCAGATCGCCGACCGCGTGCCCGCCCATGCCGTCGGCGACGGCCCAGCGTCCGAGTTCGGGCTGGTCGAGGCAGGCATCTTCGTTGATCTCGCGGACGCGTCCGGCGTCGGAACGCGCGGACGACGTCCAGCGAAAGGGGCTGGCACAGGTCACAACGGCTACACCGTATCGTTTCTGCTGCGTGCGTCGGGGGAAACGTTGATGTTCGAATTCGCGCCGGTATTGTGGACGTCGACCGACTGGAACTGGTTGATCATCTGGTTAGCATAGAAGTTGTTCGACACCTCGTACAGGTTGACGACCGGACCAATGCTCGGCGTTTCCCGCACATAAGGTTGAATCCAGCCGTACACCCACGGCGCACCGCCGCCGCCGCGGATCGCCGCCATCGCTTTACGGTCGAGCGCGAGGTTGAGCGTGAGGTCGTTCACTGTGATGGAAGCCATGTCGTTCTCCGGTTGGCCGCGTGCGTCATGCGCGTTGTTAACTAGGATTTGAACTTGATGGTGCAAGGGTTGTGCCAATGGACGGCGACGTTCGACGTTGTGTCCGCAACGTGTTGATAGCTGGGCGATTGCGCGCGGATGGCCAGGCTGCAAGGCGGCTTGAGGAGCGTTAGAGGTCGGCTGTCAGCCAACAAGCGCGACGGCTAACCGGTGTGGGACCCAACACATCGAAACGACGGGTCAAGCCTCGTCGGTGCCCGGGCTGTCACCCCGTAACGTGTCCGCAACAGAACGACACGCACCAACATTCCGCATCAAATTCTGTTGGCTCGAAACGCACACATCGCCTCGCCGAATCCCTATGGGTATAGCGTCAGGGCCTTTAAACAAAGGCTTCCCCGCGCATGGCCCGGATCATGCAAAAGCTCTCGCAACAGTGTTGGAAATTGATGCGAGGCCAGCCATGAACACCCACCTTCTCCCGACGAACCGCGCAGCCAGCGACGCAGCGTCCACCATCGACCTGCCGATCGGCGCGCACCTCGTCACGCAACGCCGTGGTTACGAACACCACGGCATCTATGTCGGCAACGGCCGCGTGGTGCACTACGCGGGCTTTGCGGGTTCGACGCATCGCGGCCCGGTGGAAGAAGTGGAACTCGAACGCTTCGCTGCCGGCCAGCCGTTGACGGTTCGCGCTACCCCGTCCGCCCGCTACGCCGGCGACGAAGCCGTGAGCCGCGCACGCTCCCGCCTTGGTGAAAACCGCTACCGCCTGCTGACCAACAATTGCGAACACTTCTGCGCATGGTGCCTGCTCGGCGAAAGCCGCAGCGAACAGGTGCATTGCTGCTTGCGTCATCCGCGTGCCGGCATGCAGACGCTGGTGTGCCTCGTGAAGGCTTTTGTCGAAAGTGGCAGCCGGGGTGTTCAAACCGGTGCTCGACTCGGCGCACAACTGGCGTGAGCGGATCGCACTGAATTCGAGCTTCAGGCGTTGAACGATTCAAGGAGAGCATCATGGTTGCCGCAGAAGAGACCTTGCACTGGGCCGTCGACAAATGGCTCGCCCCGACCCCGTCGATGCCTGCCCGCGTCGTGCAGTTTTGCCACCGCGCTTCGCATCAGCGCTACGTCTGCGTGGAAGCGTTGCGGCCAGGCGGTTTGCTGTCGATCTTCTTCTTTCGTCACGGCGACGGTTCGTGGAACGTGTTCCCGCCGCAAGTCGAGCGGCCTGCCATGAATGGCCATCGCCGTGCGGCGCTTGCCTAGTGGCGTGGTTGGGCCGCGGCTTCCTTGACGATCCACTGGCTGAACAGCAGCATGGCCGACGTCATCGGTTTGCCCTTCAGACAGGTTAGCCAATAGCTGCCCGCATGGACCTCGACATCGAACGGCCGCACCAGCCGTCCCGTGTTGATCTCATGACCGAACATCAGCGCGGGCGCGAGCGCGATGCCTGCGCCCTGCATGGCCGCTTCCACCATCAATCGCGATGAATCGAACACCGGCCCGCGCACCGGCCGCGGCGGAATGCCGGCCGCGTTGAACCAGTTCATCCAGTCGTCGGTGCGATAGGAGCGCAGCAAGGTTTCATCGACGAGATCGGCCGGCTTCGACAGACGCCCGGCGATCTCGGGCGCGCATAGCAGCGACAGCGGCGCATCGAGCAGGCGCGTGGCGAGCGAGCCGGGCCACGTGCCGTCGCCGAAGCGGATCGCGAAGTCGAGACCTTCGGTGGCGAGATCGACCAGGTTGTTGTTCGTCTGCAGCCGCAGTTCGACAAACGGATGCGCGTCGCGGAACGATTTGAGGCGCGGCATCAGCCAGCCGACCGCGAACGTGCCCACTACGCCGATCGTCAACACTTCGTGGAAGTGGCCGCCTTCGAACTGCTTGAGCACCGCTTCGATGCGATCGAACGCGTCGGTCAGGACCGGGCGCAGCGCGAGGCCTTCGTCGGTCATGGCGAGGCCGCGCGGCAGGCGCTTGAACAGGGCGGTGCCCAGACGCTCTTCCAGCGTTCTGACCTGCTGGCTGACGGCCGCCTGGGTCACGTTTAATTCCAGTGCCGCGCGCGTGAAACTCAAATGCCGGGCCGACGATTCGAAGGCCCGCAGCGCGTTCAGTGGCAGATAAGGTCGCATGACGAAGGCATAAGATTTTCTAGGGGATCGTCTAACTTATCATCGTTTGTCAGCGCGCGGCGGAAAACCGATAGTTGCGGCTTCACATAAGGAGCAGCAATGATCACGAGACGGAAATTCGCGGGCGCGATGCTGAGTGTGTCGATAGCTGGGGTTGCGGTTGGCAGCGTGGGCGCATTCGGCAAGGTGGCGCCGAAAACGGGCAAGGCTGCGCCCGGACTGGAACTGGCCAAGGCGGAAACGATCCGTCGGCGGCTCGCGCAGATCGAGGCGGAAAGCGGCGGGCGGCTTGGTGTATCGATCGTCGATACGACCTCGGGTTTGCACGCCGGCCTGCGTACCGACGAGCGTTTTCCGATGTGCAGCACGTTCAAGGTGCTGGCGGCGGGCGCCGTGTTGACGCGCGTGGATCGCGGTCAGGAGGATCTGGCGCGCCGCGTCGTTTTCTCGCAGCGCGATCTGGTGCCGAACTCGCCGGCCACGAGCCGGCATACGAGAGAGATAACCGGCGACGCGGGGATGAGCATCGCCGAATTGTGCAAGGCGGCCATCACGCTGAGCGACAACACGGCGGCCAATCTGTTGCTGGCCACCTTCGGCGGGCCGGCCGGATTGACCGCTTTTGCGCGCGATCTCGGCGATGGCATTACGCGTCTGGACCGGATCGAGCCGACGCTGAACGAAGCGATTCCCGGCGATCCGCGCGACACCACGACGCCGAATGCGATGCTCGGCAATTTGCGCGAGCTGGTGCTCGGCGAGCATTTGTCGTCGTCCTCCCGGGCGCAACTACTTGCATGGCTGGTGGCGAATGAAACCGGCGGCGCGCGGATTCGCGCGAAGCTGCCGCAGGATTGGGGCGTCGGCGATAAGACCGGCACCGGCGATCACGGCACGGCCAACGACATCGCGATTCTGTGGCCGCCAGGACGCGGGCCGGTGCTGTTGGCGGTTTATCTGACCGGAACGAATGGTGACGCGGCGCGCTGCAATGCGGCCATTGCGGAGGTTGGGGCGTTGGTGGTGCAGTCCATTTGAACGGACAGACAGACGGAAAGCGTGGGGGATTGAAGCGAGGGGCGCTGCGTGCGTTGCGTTGATGCGTTGATGGGTTGATGCGTTCGAGCGAAGCGCGTTACACGCCTCGCTCGAACCGCTACCTAGTGGGTCCGTGCGATACCCGAACCGACCGGCATTTGCGTCGTCGACGGAGCCGGTGTCGCAGCCGGCGGAAGCAGCTTGCCTTGCACCAGCAAGCCCACCGTCTTCACCGCCAGAATGCCGATGATCACGTTCGCGGCGATAAACAGAATCGGTGCAGCCCATTCGATCGGACCCGTTGCTCCGCGTTCGACCATCCGGACAGCCATCGTCGGCAGTGCGGCCACGCCGAAGCTGAAGGCCCAATAACCGGGGACGAAGGCTTGCTGGCGAATCCACGGCAACAGGCGCAACAACATCACGGCCTGGTACAGGCCATAACCGAGCAACATCATCGCGAACAGATCAGGCGTGCCGCTGGTCAGGCTCAGGTAGGTCACGCCACCGACAACCGGCGGTGCGAGTTGAATGCCGAGCACGGGGCGCAAAGCTGCCGGCAGCGGTTCGAGTACGGAGGCGCGGTGCAGCAGCATCGATTCAATGGCGAGCCACGAAAACAGGCCTGCACCGAAAAACAGCACGCCGAGCTGATGGAAACCGAACGACGCAGCCGCTGTACCCGCAACGAAGCTAGATGCGACGCTCGGCAGGTACATGGCCGGCGTCGTCAGTTCAGGCTTACGGCCACCTTGCCAGAGCCGTCCGTGCAGATACACACCGAGAACCAGTTGCACCACCATCGCCACGCCGAATACGCCGAGCGCCAGCGTGTGCGCATAAGGCTGCAACAGTTGCGCGGCCAGCAGGCTCGATACCGGCACCAGCGCCGCGAACGACGACTGCACCGGGTGTTGCATTTCGGCGCGCGCCTCTTCGGCATTCGTCAGCCACTTATGTCCGTACGCCGCCAGCACGACCACCCAGACGGCCAGCGCCACGACCGTCATCAACGGTCCGATTTCGGCGGGCAGGTGCCACACCTTGATCGCCACACGCCACAAATTGGCTAGCGCCAGCGCGCCCACCGCGATGCCGAAGAAACCCACTGGAATCGTCCCACGATTGCCGTTCATCACCGCACCTCCAACTGTCGTTGCGACGCGCTCCGATGTTCTGGCCTTGCGCGTTCGATGACGTACTGTAAAAGGAGGCGGCATTACGGTGAACGCGGGGAAAGCTCAACAAATCGCGCGATCGTCTCAACGTGAGTCGGTGGGTGTTGGGGCGCGCTGGCGGGCGTCCCGGGAGGCGGGGCAGCCCGGAAGCCTGGGCCGCCGCACCGCCCGTTCAGGGCAGATGACGCTCGGGCTCGCCCGTGTACGTGTAGCTCATCTGGCGCGGCATGGGGCCTTTGTTGCGCTCATGGCGTCCGCGCTGCTCCCACGCGTGCGACAGAATCCCAACCGCGCGCGACAGGCAGAAAACGCCACGCGCCAGTTCCGGCGCAAAACCGAGTTCGGCGTAGATCACCGCGGTAGCGCCGTCGATATTCATCGGCACGGGTTTGCTTTTACGGCGCTGGAGCAGTGCCTCGATGCCGCGCGCGATCGCCGCATAACGTCCGCCGATGTGCTCCTCGGCGACGCTGGCGTCGACCAGCGCGAGCAGTCGCACTGCGCGCGGATCGACCGGATGGAAACGGTGGCCGAAGCCGGGCAGATATTTGCCGTGTGCTGTCGTGAAAGCATCCACGCCTTGTTCAACCGCGTCTTCCAGCGTCGCGCCCGCCTCCATCAGCGCGCCGATCGAGTCGTACAGTTCGACCGCCTGCTGTCCGGCGCCGCCGTGCACGTCGTCCAGCGCATTGATCGCCGAGGCCATCGCGCCGTTCAAAGGCAGGCCGCAACTGGTCGCCATCCGCGAAATCGCGATTGATGGCGCATGCGGGCCATGATCGACGGACGCCACCAGCGCGGCCTCGAACAAACGCGCCTGCGCCGCGTCGGGCAATTCGCCACGCAGCATCAGCCAGATCATCTGCGGAAAGCTGACGTTGCCGATCAGCTCCTGAATTGGAAAGCCGCGCACCTTGATCGACCCCGGATGGATGTCGATGATCGAGGTGCTCCAATAGTCGGCGGCGAGCCTGGCCGCGTCGAATGTTTGCGTCATGGTCAGATCACTCCTTCGGCGCGCAGTTCGTCGATGTGCGCGTCGTCGTAGCCAAGCGCGCCGAGTTGTTCACGGGTGTGCGCCGAGAGAACCGGCGCGGGGGTGGCGGGCGCGGTATCCGCGTCATGCAGACGGAAACCCGCGCGCGTCACGCGTTGCCGGTCGGTGTCGGGCGTGCCGGCAAATTCGCGGATAAACGCGCGCGACTCCAGATGCGGATGCGCGAGGATTTCCGGCACCGACATCACGCGGCCAGCCGGCACGCCCGCTTCGAAGCACTTCGTTTCCCAGTTCGCGGCGCTATCGCTCGCGAGCGCCGCTTCGATCTCCGCTTTCAACGCCGCGCGATTCAGCTTGCGCGCGTTGCGTTCGGCAAAGCGCGGATCGTCGAGCAGATCGGCGCGGCCGATCAGTTCGCACAGGCTCGCGAACTGTTTGTTTTCGTTGGCCGCGATATTGAGCGGGCCGTCGCCGGTCTTGAAGGTACCCGACGGCGCGGCGGTGAAATTCTCGTTGCCCATCGGCGTCGGCGTGACACCGGCGTTCAGGTAGTTCGACACGACCCAGCCCATGGTGGCGAGCGTGGCTTCGAGCATCGACACGTCGAGCATGCGGCCGTGTCCGGTCGCCCGCGCGTCGAGCAGCGCCGCGCAGATACCGAACGCGGCGGTGAGGCCGCCCACCGTGTCCGACACCGGATAGCCGACGCGCAACGGCGCGCTGTCGGCGTCGCCGGTCACGCTCATCACACCGGAAATGCCTTGAATGATCTGATCGTAGGCCGGGCGCTTCGCGAACTCGCCGTCCATGCCGAAGCCGGAGATCGCGCAATACACGAGCTTCGGATTGACCTCGCGCAACGCGTCGAAATCGAGCCCGAGGCGCGTCATCACGCCGGGCCGGAAATTTTCGACGAGCACGTCGGCGGTCTTGACGAGCTCGCGCAGAATTTCCTTGCCGCGCGGGTCTTTCAGATTGAGCGTGATGGACTGCTTGCCCGCGTTCACCGCGACGAACGAGGCGCCCATGTTGCGCGCCGACGCTTCCTTATCGGCGCCCAGCCGCCGCGCGAGATCGCCACCTTCGGGATGCTCGACCTTGATCACCTCGGCGCCGAGCAGCGCGAGTTGATACGCGCAAAACGGCCCCGCCAATACATTCGATAAGTCCAGTACGCGGACTCCAGCCAGTGGCAGCGTCATGTCAAAAGCCTCTGTTTCAATGCGAGATTTCGTCGAGATTGAGGTTGTTGGTGCGTGGTCCGAAAATGCCGATCGCACCCATCACCATCACCATCGACACGCTGATCAGCGCGAACACACCGGTCACGTCGAAGTGACGCAACGCGAACGCGATCATGAAGCCCGAGAACATCGCGGACAGACGCGACATCGAGTAAACAAAGCCGACGGCGCGCGCTCGCAAACGCGTGGGGAAGAGCTCGGTTTGATACGCGTGATACCCGACCGACAGCAGCGTGCCGCACAACGTGATCATCACGCCGAGCGTCATCAGCATGGCGGGCGAGGTTTGCGTGGCGAACAGACTGCCGAAAATAACGATGCCGAGCGCCGACAGCACGATCAGCGTTTTACGTTCGATCCGGTCGGCGATCGCCATGCCGATCAACGGCCCGAACGGATTCGAAATCGCGATGACGAACGAGTACAGCAGGCTGTGCGTGATCGTCACGCCTTTGGACACCAGCAGCGTTGGCACCCACGAGGCGAAGCCGTAAAAACCGATTGCCTGGAACAGGTTGAACACGAGCATGGTGATCGCGCGGCGGCGATACGGCGGCTGCCAGATTTCGCGGAAGGCGGCTTTGGTGGTGGCCGGTTCGACGGTCGGCACCGGCGCCGGCAACGGCTTGCCGTATTGCGCGGCGACCTTGGCTTCCAGGGTCTGCAGCACCTGTTCGGCTTCGGCGGTGCGGCCCTGTTGCGCGAGCCAGCGCGGGCTTTCCGGCACGCGCCGGCGAATCGCCCACACCACCACCGCGCCCAACGCGCCGATGATCACCACCCAGCGCCAGCCGTCGAGTCCGAACGGCGTGCGCGGCACCAGCCACCACGCGAGGAACGCGACCGAGGGCACGGCGGTGTACTGCACGAGGTGGACGAACGCGAATGCACGGCCGCGCAGATGCTTCGGCACGAGTTCGCTGACGTAGGTATCGATAGTGACCAGTTCGACGCCCACGCCGATCCCGGCGATCAGCCGCCACAGATTGATGGCGGGCGCGGAGCTCTGGAACGCCATGATCAGCGTGGCCACGGAGTACCACAGCAGCGACACGGTGAAGACGGTCTTGCGGCCATAACGGTCGGCCATGCCCGCCAGAAAGAACGTGCCGATGAACAGCCCGGCGAACGACGCCGCCACGAACGCGCCGAGACCCGACACGCCGAAGAACGACGCGGTGGTCGTCGCGTACATACCGGTCTTGACGAGACCAGGGCCCACATACGCGGTGAAAAACAGATCGTAGAACTCGAACCAGCCGCCGATCGACAGCAGGAATACCAGCATCCACACCGCGCGCGTGGCGGGCAGACGGTCGATGCGCGCGTTGATGCCGGGCGTGAGCCCCGGCGTCCCGGCGGTTGAATCGGACGACGCGCGTCGCGCATCGATCGGCAGGCTTGCCATGGAATCCTCCTTCGGCTGTCTCTTGTCCAAATCGTTCTATTAGACAGAACGATGTTCTATAGAATAGATTGGCGGAGAGTAGTCCGACTCGAGGGCGCGAGGAATCGGGGGTTTTACCTAGAGAGCTAACGGGAAGGGAAGGCGAGCAGGCCGCCGGACTTCTGGACCTGGCTGGACGAGGCCGGACGGAGCTAGGCGGAGCCCGCCACAAAGCTGGCCGGAGCCGGAACGGCCGCTGGCCGTCCGGCGTCTGATTACGGAGCGAGGCGCTGCAGAGTCTTCAGCAGGGTGTCGAATGAAAGCGGCTTGCGCGCGTATTCGATATGAGGATTCGGCTGAACGGCGATGTCCGCCGCCGCGCTGCACAGCAGAATCGGAATGTTGCGCAGATTGGCGTCGGCGTTCAGCACCGCGCACAGTTGCTGCCCGGACATGATCGGCATCATGCAGTCCGACACGATGATGTCGGGCCGGGTCTTGCGTATCTGTTCGAGCGCGGCGGCTCCGTTCGACGCTGTCAGTACCGTATAGCCGTGCCGCTCCAGCAGCAGTCGCCAGACCGTGAGAATGTCGAACTCGTCGTCCACGACCAGAATGGTTTTCATGGGCGGCTAGGGATTTCGTCGCGCTTGCAGCGTGGCCGACAAGCCGGGCGCCGAGACTACGCTGGCGGGACTGACCGCGCTTTCCATCACGTCGAGACCGTCGGACGAAATCACGAGCTCGCGCAACGAGGTGTCGTGCGCGCTTTCGCGTTGCTTGACCACCGAAATCATCCGGCGCAAACCGGCGTCGGTTTCAGCGTAGCGCAACAGCACGAGGTTTTCGGTCAAGGCCGACACGCGCACGCTCTTCGCGTGGCCGGGGTCGGCGTAGAGCGGCAGTTCTTCCGTGAGCAGCGTGGTGACGCAGGCTTCGCGAAGCTGGTGCAGAAAGGCGTTGAGGAACAGGCCGAAGCGCTCGGTGCGCAACGCCGAGTCGCGGAAACCCTCCACGCCGTCGATCACGATGCGCGTGGCGCCGATCCGTTTGACCGTGGCGAGCGCGTTGGCCGCGAGTTCGTCGACGGCGAGTTCGATGGCCGGCTGCCATTGAATCATCAGGTGGCCGTCCGCGTGCGCGTCGGTCAGTGCGATCGACACGGCCTCGGCTTTGCCGATCAGCCGCTGCGGTCCTTCATAGAAGCCCAGGTACACGCAGCGTTCGCCGCGCGCCACGCCGGCCGCGAGGAATTGCAGACAGAGGAGCGTCTTGCCGACCCCGGACGGCCCGATCAGCGTGGTCGTGGAGCCTTGCGCGAAGCCGCCGCCGAGCAGGCCGTCGAGATGCGGCAAGCCGAAGCCGAGGCGCGTTTTCAGATCCACCGGACCGGGCGCCGCGGCGCATTGCGCTTCCATGCGCGGGAACATCAGCAAGCCGCTTTCGGCGATGCGGAAGAAGTGCTTGCCCATCAAATGGTTGCGCGCGCGCATCTTGTGCACTTCGATTTCGCGGGCGCGGCGCATGCCGTCGTTATAGCGGTTCAGCTCGATCAGGCCGTCGACCAGCGTGTGTTCCGGATGCGGCTCGTTGCCGGACAGCGGCGCGAGCAGCAAGGTGGTGCAGTCCATTGCCGCGACCAGCGCGTTCAGTTCGTGGATGAACTTCGACAGCGACAGCTCGGTTTCGCTGAATTCGCGCGCGCTGCGAAAACCGTCGATGATCATCAGGCTCGGCCGGTAGTCGTAGATGCTCGACGCGATCAGTTTCAGGAAGCCGTCGAGGCCGTCCTGCATCAGTTCGTGATAGCCGGACACGAACAGCATTTGCTGCGCGACGGCGTTCTCGTCGAAGAAACTCAGGCCTTTGAGGTGGCTCAGCAACTTGTCGTGCGATTCGGCGATCAAGGTCATGTACAGCACCTTCTCGCCCCGGCTTACACGATGAAAGCCAATCTGGCTCGACAGAATCGTCTTGCCTGCGCCGGCCATGCCTTCCAGCAGATAGACGCCGCCGCGGACAAGACCGCCGCCCAGGATCTCGTCAAGACCCGGCACGCCTGTTTCCACATTGGCGCGGGCCGCGTCAGACCGGGCCGCGCTCGATCGGCTGGGCTCCGGCGAGGAAGACGTCTGGGATTCGTGGATAGTCATTGTCGATGTGTCATTCAGAGTGCAGAGAAGCGACGGCTCGTGCGTGACGCGGCGATCGCTCAAACTCATGTAAATAGCAATCCGCGTTCCTGCTCTTGAGTGCAGGTGAAGCGTGTCGGTGTTGGACGGGGGGATTCTATCCGGCCCCGACGCGGTTGGCGAACTGCAAGCTGGCGGGGCGGGGCGTCGTGCGGGCGGGGGGCGCGGACGGGTTGTCGGCCGAGGTCGTCGGCCGGGCTTGTCAGCCGGTCGTTATCCGCGGGCTATCCGAGGATAGTCGGCGGATAACCCGCGCAACGGCGGGCGTTTTTTTCAAACCAGTGCAAGGAAGTATCGCGCACGAAGCGCAAGCGTACGCGGAAGCCCGGCCGCCATCCCGCGGCGCGGACTCCCGTGCGGGCTACCGATGTCGGCCGCCGTCTCAGCTACAGACGAAACTGCTCGCGGCGTTGACATCGCCGCCCTGGTAGCGGGCCACCTTCGGATACGCGCAGAGCGGCCGCGCGCGTCCCGCACCCCACGCGGCGGGCACGTCGGCGTTCGGCACGACGTTGCTCGCGTCGCGCGCGGTGGCGATCACGCTGTCCGGCGCCTTGCCCTGTTCGACCCACGCGATCAGCGGCGTGAGCATGTCGAACTGGTCAGTGCTCGGGCCGCCGCTGCAGTGGTTCATCCCGGCGATCGTGTAAAGACGCGCGAAGTTGGATGCGTCGCCACCGTTGGCCGTGGCGAGCCGTTGATACCAGTCGGTCGTGTCGTTCGACGAAAACACCGGATCGCTCGTGCCGTGATAGACCATCAGTTTCGCGCCGCGCAGCTTCAGCGCGCTGAGGTTGGTTTCGTCCGGCGGCGTCATGAACGACCAGGCCGACTCGCTATACACGCCGCTGGTGGCGAAGATCTTCGGCGCGTCGGTGTCCATGCTGAAGTTCAGCGCATACGCCGACAACTGGCTCAACACCGAGGCGCTTTGCGGCGGCGTGGTGAACGTGAACGCCGCCGCGGCCGGGTCGAGCGTGATCGAATTCGCCTGCTTCCATGCCGACCAGCCAGGGCCCAGGCCCGCATCGTAGGGAAAGCTTGCATATAGGGCCGTGCCGGCGCTGTTGCGCGCGCCGGAAAACACGTTGCCGATCGCGGTCTTTTGCGCGCCGGTCAGACAGGTGCCGTCGCGGACGTTGTTGCTGCAGGTGGGGACGTCGCTGGCGAGGCTGAAGTTCGCCTGGCATGCCTTGATATCCTGGATGAGGCCGTCGCTGACGCCGTCGAGCGCATCGCATTTGGCGAGTATCTTCGATGCGACCATCTGCCGTTCCGTGGCCGTGAAACCCGTCGTGATGTCGGGCAGGCCGCTCGCCGTCGTCGAGGTCGCTACGCTGGCCAATTGTTGCGCGCTCCACATTTCGCCGATCGCCGCTTTCGGCAGATGGACGCCCGGATCGCCGGCAATGATGCCGTCGTAATCGCCCGACGAACGCGCCGCCGCAACGAGTGCATGGCGGCCGCCGTTGGAGCAGCCGTCGAAGTAGCTGCGATCGGGCGCTTTGCCGTACGCGAGCTTGATCACCTGCTTGGCCATCGGCGTGAGCACGGCGACGGCGTTGTAGCCGTAGTCGATGCGCGCCTGCGGGTCGAGGCCGAACAGCGGGTTCTGCGCCGCGCTGTGCCCCGAATCCGAGCTGATCACCGCGAAGCCCATGTTGAGCGCGTCGGTGCTCGGCCCGCCGCCGCCGATCTCGCCGGTGGCCGTGACCACGTTGCCGTCCAGGCCGCCATTGGCCTGGTAGAAAAAGCGCCCGTTCCATGCGAGCGGCAAACGCATCTCGAAGCCGATCGCATACGTGTTGCCGTCCACGCTGCTCACGCGCTGATTCATGTAGCCCTGGATCAGACAGTGTTCGGCGATCGGTTTGCCGGCCACCGCGAGGGTGCCGGCCGCGACGTCGGTGACGGAGGTGAAGACGGTGTTCGCGAAGCTGAGCTTCGCGGCGAGCGCCGCGCAATTGCCCGCTAGCGTCGCCGACGTGGCGGCGCTGAGTTGCGGCAACGAACTGGCGCTGGTCGTGGCGGCGCTGCCGACGTCGTTGGCGCCGCACGCGGCGAGGCTCAGCGCCGCGGCAGCGGCGAGCGCGATAGAGGTGTATTTCATGCGAGCGCTCCTAGAACGAGTGACGAAGGCCGACCATCACGCCGGTCTGGCCGGTGCCCGGCGCGGGTGTCGTGCCGCCGCCACCGCCGCTGACCGAGTAGGCCGCTTTCGCGCTGTTGGCCAGATACGAGCCCTGCGCGTAGACAGCGGTGCGCTTCGACAGCAGATAGGTGGTGCGCAGCGTGCCCATCGTGGCGCGCGTGTCGTGATCGCGATTGGTGATGTGATAGACCTCGCCGTCGACGATGAAAGCGGGGGTGACGGTGTACGCCGCGCCGACGAAGAACAGATTCGAGCGCACGTCGGCGATCGTCACCGCCGAGGGTTCGACGCGCCGGTTGAGCCAGCCCGCCCCGAGCTTGAACTTGCCGAGGTTCGCGTAGGCGCTCACATGAGTGCGAACGTCCTTGTCGGCGGCGCTGGTGAGCGGAGTCGGCGCCAGGCCGTCGAAGAAGTTCGCCGCCGCGGTGCTGCCGCCGCGCTGTTCTTCATAGGACGCCGCGACGCCGAACAGCGGCGTGTCGTACTTCAGCATGACGGACCACTCGCGGCATTGCGTGGCGTTCCCGGCCACCGACCCCGTGCAGGTGCCCTGGCCCGGCGAATTGCCGGTGCCCGCGGAGTCGCGCCCGAACGAGTAGTTGGCGCCGAGCGTCACGCCCGCATAGCTGCCGAGATAGGTCACTGAGTTGTCGGCGCGGGCGTTCGGCACGTAGGCGTCGAGTGAACCGAGTCCGTAGATGTCCGGGCCGATCAGGTCCGCGCCCATCAGCGCGAGGTAGGTCATCGTGTACTGGCGGCCGAACGAGACCGTGCCATACGGGCTCTTGATGCCCACGAACGCCTGGCGCCCGAACAGTCGTCCCCCTTGACCCTGCTCGCCGTTGCGCACGTTGAAACCGCTCTCGAGCGTGAAGATCGCGCTGTAGCCGCCGCCGAGATCTTCGTTGCCGCGCAGTCCCCAGCGCGAAGGCAGCTCGCCGGTCACGGACGGCATGCGGAATAGGCCCTTGCCCGCGGCATTGGCGTGCGAGACGTACTCGAGACCGGTGTCGATGATGCCGTAGAGCGTCACGCTCGATTGGGCCGCTGCTGCGCCGCTGCCGACGCACAGGGCGCCGCAAAGTAGAAGGCGTGCGGATGCTTGCATGAAGGGTGTCTCCAAACCGTTGATTGAATTTATGGGTGTGTGGTTGTTGATTCTTCTGGTGCGACGTGCCGGTCAGTGGTCGGCACGCGGACGGCGCAGTAACAGCAAGGCGGCGGCGGCCGCGATCAGCGTGACCGGAATGCTCGCGCCAATGACGGTCGACGAACTGCGGCCCATGGCCAGCAATTGACCCGCGGCGAGCGGCCCGACCACCGAGCCGATGCGCCCCACGGCTACGGCCGCGCCTACGCCGGTACCGCGCATGGCCGTCGGATAGAAAGCAGCGGACAGCGCATACAGCACGGATTGACCGCCGATCACGAACATCCCGGCGAAGAACGCGGAAGCGGCGAGCGCGCCGAAGCCGGGCGCCATGGAAAGCGCGGCGAGCGAGGCGATGATCCCGGCATACATGCCGGCCACCACGACGCCCGGGCGCAGGCGGTCCATCAACATGCCGATGCACAGCGCGCCGATCCCGCCGCCGACGTTGAAGAAGATCTGCACGTAGCCGACCTGTGCGCGCGTCAAACCGCTTGCCGCCATCAACGAGGGCAGCCAGTTGAGCAGGAAGTAGAGGACGATCAGCGTGCAGAAGTAGCTGACCCAGATCTGCACCGTCGAGAGACCGCGCGTGCCGCCGAACAGGATTTCGCCGACCGGCGCGGGTTTCGCGCGACCGTCGTGCGAAGCCTGTGTGAACGCCTTCGAATCCGCGAGAAACACCAGCAGCAGCGGCACCAGGATCAACGGCCCCGCGCCGCCGACGTAAAAGATGTGACGCCATTCGGTATCGCCCGCGCTCAGCACGCCGATCACCGAAGCGATTACGCCGCCGAACGGAATGCCGCAATACATCACGCTAACGGCGGTGCTGCGCGAGCGCGGCTCGACCGCTTCCGACGACAACGCGATCAGGTTCGGCAGCGCACCGCCCAAACCGATACCGGTCAGCACGCGCACGATCACCAGCGTAGAGAAGTCGCTGACCAGCGCGGTCATGATCGAGAGCACGCCGAACAGGCAGGCGGAAATCACCAGCACGCGCTTGCGGCCGATGCGATCGGCCAGCCGTCCGCCGAACATCGCGCCGGGCAACAAGCCGAAGGTGCCGGCGCTGAATGCGAGTCCCATTTGCGCGACCGAGAGGCCGAATTCGTGCGCCATGCGCGGCGCCGCCACGCCGACCGATTGCAGGTCGAGTCCTTCCAGCAGCGCGATGGCGAAGCACAGGCCGAGCGTGACGAACGCGCCTGATTCGCGTGTCGCCGTCGCCGTCGTGGCCGTGGCTGCAGCGTCCTCGTTCGAGGTGAGTGTTCCGGTTCGCTTCACGTAGTGATCCTTATTAAAGTGTGTGGTTTGCCGGTTTCGCAGGAGGAGGGCAGGTTCCGTGCTGCCGTGCTGCCGTGCTGTCGTGTCGCGGGCCGGTCTGGCGCGAGTCCTGGCAGGCGTGCCGGCACCGCATCGGTTCGATGCCCGCGAGACTATCTATGTGACTGGATGCGATGAGGCGCGTCTCCACACGCTGCATCGTGGAGTGGATTTAATATCAGGTAGGCTGATAACACAAGCGCAAATCGTTCGGTGAAAACACCTAGCAATTTGACGGCGTGAAGAATTTAACCGCGCAGATTTCGCACGAAGGTTTCGAGGTGAGTTTGCAGCGCGCTGGCCGTGTCGAGTTCGATGCCTTCCATCATCTGCTTCTCGATGATCTTCACGGCCTGCTCGCATTCGCGCAGCACGGCGCGTCCTTCGTCGGTCAGTTGCAGCAGCACGATACGGCCGTGGGTCGGGTCCGGTTCGCGACTGATCCAGTTGCGGGCGGCCATGGCGTTCATCACTTCATTGGCCGATTGCGGTGTGATGAAGGAGCGCTCGGCGACCTGCGCATTGGACGCCTGCCCCTTGGCTTCCAGCACGGAAAGCGCGGTGAACTGGGCGAGCGTCAAACCGAGCGGCGCGAGCGCTTCGGTCATGCGACGCCGCAGGATGCGGTCGAGACTGCCGATCACATAGGTGAGGCGCAGGCTGGTGCGGCGGGTGCGCGGCGCGGCGGCCTCGACAGGGGAATTCTGATTTTTGCTCATGTGGGCAGGAGATCCGGTCTATCCCGCATCTTAGCGTGCCTCGTGATGGATTCCGCCGCTAGGGGTTTGCACCAAGCCGCTGAAATTCCACTTTACATATCAGGAAGCCTGATATTAAATGCGTTCATCAGGCCGCCGTCGCGGCCAATGTTCACGGAGAAAGCAGATGAGTTACGAAGGCCGTTGGAATACCGTCAAAGTCGATGTCGTCGAAGGCATTGCGTGGGTCACGTTCAATCGTCCCGAGAAGCGCAACGCGATGAGCCCGACGCTGAACAAGGAAATGATCGAGGTGCTCGAAGCCGTGGAGCTCGACGCCGAAGCGCAGGTACTGGTGCTGACCGGCGAAGGCGATGCGTGGACCGCCGGCATGGATCTGAAGGAGTATTTCCGCGAAGTCGACGCCGGCCCGGAAATCCTGCAGGAAAAGATTCGCCGCGATGCCTGCCGCTGGCAATGGCAACTGCTGCGCATGTATGCGAAGCCGACCATCGCGATGGTCAACGGCTGGTGTTTCGGCGGGGGCTTTTCGCCGCTGGTTGCGTGCGATCTCGCGATCGCCGCCGACGAAGCGGTGTTCGGTCTGTCCGAGATCAACTGGGGCATTCCGCCGGGCAACCTGGTGAGCAAGGCAATGGCCGATACGGTCGGACATCGTCAGGCGCTCTACTACATCATGACCGGCGAGACCTTCACGGGTCAGGAAGCCGCACAGATGGGCCTCGTGAATAAAAGCGTGCCGCGCGCCGAACTAATCGAAGCGACGCGCACGCTGGCCGGCAAGCTGCTGCAGAAGAATCCGGTGGTGTTGCGCGCCGCCAAAAACGGCTTCAAGCGTTGCCGCGAACTGACGTGGGATCAGAACGAAGACTACCTGTACGCCAAGCTCGATCAGGCGCAACTGCGCGATCCGGAAGGTGGCCGCGAGCAGGGTCTGAAGCAGTTCCTCGACGACAAGGCGATCAAGCCGGGTCTGCAGACTTACCAGCGCTGATCGACCGCGCGCCTAACGGCGGATTGGGTCGCGGGCGACTAGCTGCAAAAGAGACAGGCGAGGAGACGACACACATGCAGGAAGTAACTTTATTGATTGGCGGCGAGAGCCGTGGCGCAGCGGACGGCAAAACCTTCGAGCGGATCAATCCGGCGAACGGCCGTGCTGCGTCGCGCGCGTCGGCCGCCACGGTGGCCGACGCCGACGCGGCCGTCGAAGCCGCCGCGCGCGCGTTTCCGGCATGGTCGGCACTGGCGCCGACCGAGCGCCGCAAACGCCTGCTGGCAGCCGCCGATCTGATGGACGCCCGCACCGCGCAGTTCATCGAAACCGGCGTGGCCGAGACCGGCGCCATGCCGAACTGGTACGGCTTCAACGTGATGCTGGCCGCCAACATGCTGCGCGAAGCCGCGGCCATGACCACGCAGATCGACGGCGACGTGATTCCGTCGGACCTGCCCGGCAGCCTCGCGATGGCGGTGCGCCAGCCGTGCGGCGTGGTGCTCGGCATGGCGCCGTGGAACGCGCCCGTCATTCTCGGCACGCGGGCCATTGCCATGCCGCTCGCGTGCGGCAACACGGTCGTGCTCAAGGCGTCGGAAGGCTGTCCGGGCGTGCATCGGCTGATCGGCAGCGTGTTGCAGGACGCGGGTCTCGGCGACGGTGTGGTGAACGTCATCACGCATGACGCCGCCAACGCCCCGGCGATCGTCGAACGGCTGATTGCGCATCCGGCGGTACGGCGGGTCAACTTCACCGGCTCGACGCGCGTGGGACGCATCGTCGCGCAGCACGCGGCGCAGCATCTGAAGCCGGCCTTGCTCGAACTTGGCGGCAAGGCGCCCGTGCTGGTGCTCGATGACGCCGATCTGGACGCGGCGGTAGCCGCCATCGCGTTCGGCGCCTTCTTCAACCAGGGGCAGATTTGCATGTCGACCGAGCGCGTGATCGTCGACCGGAAGATTGCCGATGCGCTGGTCGAGAAGCTCGCGGCCAAAGCGCGCAGCCTGAAAGCGGGCGATCCCGCAGCGGCGGATTCCGTGCTCGGCGTGCTCGAAAGCGCGGCCGCGGCGCAACGTATCGCGGCACTGGTCGACGACGCGAAGCAGCACGGCGCGACACTGCCGGTGGGTTGCACGATCGACGGCGCGATCATGCAACCGGTGATCGTCGACGGCATCACGCCGGCCATGAAGCTGTATGCCGAGGAATCGTTCGGCCCGGTGGTCACGGTGCAGCGCGTGGACGGCGACGAAGAAGCGCTGCGGGTGGCCAACGACAGCGACTATGGTTTGTCGGCCGCGGTCTTTAGCCGCGATGTGGCGCGCGCCTGGAACGTCGCCAAACGTGTCGAGTCCGGCATCTGCCATATCAACGGGCCGACCGTGCATGACGAAGCGCAGATGCCGTTCGGCGGTGTGAAGAAAAGCGGTTATGGCCGCTTCGGCAGCAAGGCGTCGATTGCCGAATTCACGGACCTGCGCTGGATCACGATTCAAACCGGGCCGCGCCACTATCCGATCTGATCGCGCACGCTTCGCGCTCAAGCATTTGCATTTGGCGCGAACACTGGCCGACTGCAGACAGCAACAGGAGACAGGCTTTGCATAACGAGCCGACACAAACGAACACCCCCGCTGCGCCGACGCGCTACCGGTTGACGACGATCGGCGCACCATCGTTGCGCACGCAACGGCAGGGCGAGACCTGGTATCTACGCGCGGACGAAGCGCTCGGCGCGTATCCGCAGCGGATGACCGAGCGGCTCGTGAGCGGCGCCGACGCGCATCCGGAGCGTTGGCTGGCGGCGCGCCGCGGCAGCGACGGTCAATGGGTCGGCCTGAGCTATGCGAAGGCGTTGCACAGCGCTCGCGCGATCGGCCAGGCGCTGCTCGCACGCGATCTTTCGGCCGAACGGCCCATCGCGATTCTGTCGGGTAACGACCTCGGGCATTTGCAACTCGCGCTCGGTGCGATGTGGGCCGGGATTCCGTATGCGGCGATCTCGCCGGCTTATGCGCTCGCTTCCGGCGACTTCGGCAAGCTGCGTCATACGATCGAACTGCTGACGCCGGGCCTGGTGTTCGCGAGCCACTACGACACGTTTGCCCGTGCCATCGAAGCGGTCGTGCCGGCCGGCGTGGAAGTCGTGTCCGCCACGCCGCCGCGCGAGCCGGCCGCCACGCGTGGCGTGACCTCGTTGAGCGATTTGCTGGACACCAAGCCGACCACCGTCGACACCGTTCACGCGGCAGTGAGCCCGGATTCGATCGCCAAATTTCTCTTCACGTCGGGCTCGACCAAACTGCCGAAGGCGGTGCCGACCACGCACCGCATGCTGTGCAGCAATCAGCAGATGCTGCTCGAAACCTTCCCGGAATTTGCGAGCGAGCCGCCGGTGCTGGTCGATTGGCTGCCCTGGAATCACACGTTCGGCGGTAGCCATAACGTGGGCATCGCGCTCTACAACGGCGGCACGCTCTATATCGACGACGGCAAACCGGTCAACGGCAAATTCGAGGAAACACTGCGCAATCTGCGCGACATCGCGCCGACCATCTACTTCAATGTGCCGAAGGGGTGGGAGGAACTGGCGATCGCGCTGGAGCAGGACAGCCAGTTGCGCGAGACGTTTTTCTCGCGCGTGAAGGTGTATTTCTTCTCCGGCGCGGGGTTGTCGCAAGCGGCGTGGGACCGGCTCGAACGCGTGACCGACCAGTACTGCGGCGAGCGCATTCGCATCATGGCCGGGCTCGGTATGACGGAGACGTCGCCGTCGTGCCTGTTCACCACGGGGCCGATCATGCGCGCCGGCTATGTCGGCCTGCCGGCGCCCGGCTGCGAGGTCAAACTCGCGCCGGTCGGCGACAAGCTCGAGGCACGCTATCGCGGCCCGCACGTAATGACCGGTTATTGGCGCCCCAACGCGGCCGAGCTGGACAACGCGTTCGACGAAGAGGGGTACTTCCGCAGCGGCGACGCGTTGCGCTTTGTCGACCCGGCGCGGCCCGAGCTCGGGTTGCTGTTCGACGGCCGCATCGCGGAGGATTTCAAGCTGAGTTCGGGCACCTTCGTGAGCGTCGGACCGATGCGGGCCCGCGTGATTTCCGCCGGCGCACCCTATGTGCAGGACGTGGTGGTCGCCGGTATGAATCGCGACGACGTGGGCCTGCTGGTGTTTCCGCGCCTCGACGATTGCAGGCGGCTGGCGCATTTGCCGGCCGACGCGAGCCCGCGCGACGTAGTCGCCGCACCGGCCGTGCGCGCCTACTTTGCCGCGCTGCTCGACACGCTCAATCGCGGGGCGACCGGCGGCGCGACCACCATCGCGCGTTTGCAGCTCGTGGAGGTGGCGCCTTCACTCGATCTCGGCGAGATCACCGACAAAGGGTCGATCAATCAACGCGCGGTGCTGACGCAGCGGGCCGCGTTGGTCGACGCGATGTACGAGACGGCGCAGCGCGATCTGGCCGTGATCGTCGCGAGCACTTGTCGTGCGGCATGATGCAGGCGCCGCGTCTCGATAGGACACCCGGGATGAACCTCGACCAGCTCGTCGCGATCGACATGCATGTCCACGCGGAAGTCTCCTGCTGCCAGCCGCCGGACCTGTTCGGCAAGGAGTTCGACGAGGCCGCCGACAAGTACTTCGGCACCGTGCTGAAACTCGGCCGGCGGCCGACGATTCCCGAGACCATCGACCACTATCGCGAACGCAACGTCGGCTTCGTGATGTTCACCGTGGACTGCGAAGCGAACCTGGGCCGCCGACGCATTCCGAATGAGGAGATCGCCGAATTCGCGCAGAATAACCGCGACATCATGATCGCATTCGCGAGTATTGATCCGCACAAGGGCAAGATGGGCGTGCGCGAGGCGCGCAAGCTGGTGGAAGAATACGGCGTGCGCGGCTTCAAGTTTCATCCGACCATGCAGGCGTTTTTCGCCAACGACCGTCTCGCGTATCCGCTCTATGAGCTGATCGCCGAATACCGGCTCACGGCGGTGTTCCATAGCGGCCACTCCGGCATGGGCTCGGGTATGCGGGGCGGCGGCGGGTTGCGCTTGAAGTATTCGGAGCCGATCCATCTCGACGACGTCGCGGCGGATTTCCCCGATATGAAGATCGTGATCGCACACCCGTCGTGGCCCTGGCAGGAGCAGGCGTTGTCGATCGCGCTGCACAAGCCCAATGTTTACATCGATCTGTCCGGCTGGTCGCCGAAGTACTTCTCGCCCGAATTGATCCACCACGCCAACACGTTGCTGAAGCGGAAGATGCTGTTCGGCTCGGACTTCCCGCTGATCCGGCCGGATCGCTGGCTGGAAGATTTCAGCGGCGCCGGTTTCAGGGAAGAGGTCCGGCCGCTGATTCTCAAACAGAACGCGGTCGACCTGTTGGGGCTGGCCGCACACGCTTGAGCAGGACAGACAGGCCGGTCAATGCGGGCTGGGGCGGGACGCGCCGCCGCACGGTGAGGGCGCTTCGCCGTATACAATTCGGCAGCGCCGGATTCTTGCCGGTTTTTTACCGGCTTTTGCCCGCTTGTTGCCAATCCTGACCTGATCCCATCCATGTCGAATCCGACCCGGGCCTTTCTTCTCGGTCCGCTGCTGAAAGGCGTTTCACGCTCCTTCTATCTCACGCTGCGCGTGCTGCCTACCGGGATGCGCGATCCGATCGGCCTCGCGTACCTGCTGGCGCGCGCGGCCGACACGATCGCGGACACGTCGCTGATCTCGCCCGAACAGCGCCTCGCGCTGCTGCTGTCGCTGCGTGCCCAGGTGAACGGCACCACCGACGACGGCACGCTGTTCCATCGCATGGCCGCCGAGGTCGCGGGTCAGCAGACCCAGTCGGATGAAAAAGTCCTGCTCGAATCGCTCGGCCCCGCGCTCGGCGTGTTGTCGCAACTGAGCGAATCCGATCGTCAGGCCGTGCGCGGAATCGTCGCGACGCTCACCGAGGGCATGGAATTCGATCTGCGCACCTTCCCCGACGAACGCTCCGGCCAGCTCGCGGCGCTGCGCGACTACGACGACCTCGATCGCTACACGTATCTGGTGGCGGGCTGCGTCGGCGAATTCTGGACCACGATGACCTATGCGCATATGCCGGGCACGTTGAAAGAGGCGCCCGACACGATGGCGCGCCGCGGCGTGCGTTTCGGCAAGGCGCTGCAGTTGACCAACGTGCTGCGCGACTGCGGCAAGGATTTGCGGATCGGCCGCTGCTATCTGCCGCAGACGCTGCTGGATCGACACGGCCTGAGCCCGCAAGACCTGCTGTTGCCGACCAATTCCGCGCGCGCGAAGCCGCTGCTGGTCGAGCTGCTGCGCAAGTCGCTCGAGCATTTCCGCGAAGCGCTCGATTACACGCTGGCGATTCCCGCGTTTTCCGTGCGACTGCGGCTCGCGTGTCTATGGCCGATTCTGATCGGGCTGGAGACGCTGTTGCTGCTGGTGGATAACGACGCGTGGCTCGATCCGCAGAAGGTGTCCAAGGTACGGCGCAACCGGGTGTATCAGATCATCGCTTCGTCGCTGCTGCTGGTGCCGTCGAACGGCCTGGTGCGCAACGCGATCGAAACGCGGATCGCGCAGATCGAAGCGCGCCTGTAAAGCTCACCTGTAATGCGGGGCGAGCCCGCGCTTCACGTTCAATGTGCGCGAACGTACTGAATCAAAAGCCCATGAGCCTTAGTTTGGCGGACAACCTTTCGTCCGCTTCCGGCTCATATGGCGCCCTCCGGCAAACCCCATTGCGACACCTTCGACCTGATCCGCGCATTGGCGGCGGGCACCGTGTGCGTGAGTCATCTGCGCAATCTGATGTTTGCCGATTACCACGCGAATGCCGGAATCGGCCTGGCGGCCAAGGCTTTCTATTTCGTCAGCAACTACGGCCACACTGCGGTGATCGTGTTCTTTCTGCTGAGCGGCTACTTTGTCGGCGGTTCGGTGTTGCGGCAGAGCGCGGCGGGGACGTGGAGCTGGCCGCGCTATCTGACCGAGCGGCTGTCGCGACTGTGGGTCGTGCTGATTCCCGCGCTGCTGCTGACGCTGTTCTGGGATCGCATGGGGATCGCGCTGGCCGGCGGGCCGTTTTATCTCGGCACCGAGGGCACGTTCGATCAGCAGATCAACGTCGTGTCGCATCTCGGGCAGGCGACGTTCGCGTGCAACCTCGTATTTCTGCAAACCCTCGCGTGCGGCACCTACGGATCCAACGGACCGTTATGGAGCCTCGCCAACGAGTTCTGGTACTACCTGTGGTTTCCCGCCTGCTTTGTCCTGTTGCGGCAACGCCGGGGCATTCGCGCCTTCGCCGCCGCCGCGTTCGCCGTGGGCACGATGGTCGCGTTTCCGTCGCTGCTGAGCGGTTTCGGTTTGTGGCTGCTCGGCGTGTTGCTGGTGGTGCTGGAACAGCGCTTTCCGGCGCGTAGCGCGCGAACCGGGTGGCCGTGGTTCACGCTCGCCAGCGGCGCAGCGCTGCTCGCCGCGCTGGTGTGCTCGCGTCTGTTCCTGCTCGCCAACGACTGGATCGTCGGCGTACCGTGTTTCGCGTTCCTGCATTGCATACTTTGGGAAAACGTGCGATTGCGGCCCGCGCTGTTATCGCGCATCGCGATTCGTTTTTCCGGGTTCTCGTATTCGCTTTATCTGACGCACTTCTCGTTCATTCTGTTCGTCGCCGCAGTGGGTGTCGGGCGGCGCATTCCCTTCGACGGACACGGCGCGCTGGTGTTCGCGGGCATGCTGGTGCTCTGTTATGCGTACGCGTATGCGGTTTATCTGCTATTCGAACAGAACACGCGACGCGTGCAACGCGGTCTCCAGCAACTGCGTTTTCTAGGGATAAGACCTGATTCACCCGCGCCGCATAGTCCATCACGCGGCGGCATCGGTTGATTTAATCTGGGTCATTGAAACCCCATCAATCGGGAAACCCCTAGGACCGTATGCCCATGGTTCGCGTTAGGCTCTTCCAAAGAGGAGACGAACCATGCGACAAGCGTTCTATATTGCCGTGGTGTTGTTGCTGGGCTATCTGATGGCGGATAGGGCGTTGATGCGCGCGCAAGCCGGAGAGATCGGCACTATTACGTGTCATCAGGGCGCGGCGATGGTCAAATCCAACGCGTTGAAGAAAGGCTTCGGCGACGTCGGGGCCAGCAGCCAGGGCGAAAATTTCCTGTCGAGCTGTCTCGTCACCGGCCGTGGTCAGGTGGGCGATCTGATCGCGCGCGAATGACCGGCGTGTGACATAAAGGCGCGGAGAAAAAAGCGCCCGGACCGCATGGATCCAGGCGAAGTCATCGGGAGCCCGATGACGGAGGTACCGGATACAGAACTGGCCCGCGATCGGGGAAACTCGGTCGCGGGCCAGTTCGTTTGAATCGTTGCGCGTCTACAAGGCGCGCTGGGCGTTGCGGCTTAGTGACCGAAGTAAGTCGACTTCGGACCGTTATCTAGCGCCACCGGATGGCCGCCTTGCGACGAGCCGCTTACCACGCCACCGTAACCCGATTGCGCAGCCTGCGCCGTGCCGTTCTGTTCGGCGACGCGAGCCTGAGCGGCTTGAATGTCCGCTGGGTAATACGGGTCGGCGCGGCCCGGTTGATAACCGGCCTGTTCCAGTTGAATCAATTCCGAGCGCACCTGGGCGCGAGTCACGGGCTGGTTGGACTGGGCAAACGAAGCAACAGGAGCGGCCAGCGCGGCGGCGATAACAACAGCTTGAATGAGCGATTTCATGATGAACTACCTCCAGTTCGGGTCTTTGTAGCGCTACGAACGTTGTTGTTCGTAGTCAGTGATTGCATTGTAGTTTTGCGATCTGGGCAGAGTAATCACCAAAACAGGTAATGTTTGTTGTGAAATCTGAGACAAATTCCCGGCGCTCCCGAGAATGACGATGCATGCGTCGAGCGGTTATCTGTTCGCGTGCATCGTCCGGGTTGCTCGACGTCCTTCGTCAATTGCCGCCTTTGAATAGCTCTTGAAGACGGGCTGCTTCAGCGCCTTTCTGCGATTGCACGAGTTGCTGATAGACGTCGGCCCGCGTCAGCCCCTGCGCGCGCGCGGGGCCGCCTGACATCGAGGTGGTGGTGGGTTGTCCGCCGACCGAGTCGGCGACGGCGGGTTGAGCTTGTGCGGTGTTCTCCGCGCCGGCATCTTGAGCCTGCGCTTGGGCCTGCGCCTGCCACGCAAATGCACAAAGCAATCCGCTTGCGATGATCAGAGCCTTCTTCATGTCCATCTCCTTCAACTATAGGGACATCGCGCGTGCGACGCCGTATTGCGGAAGTCCCGTCAGGTCGGCTCGCAAAACTTGCTTTGCGGGCGTGGCCGGCGGAACAGAAGGTGGAGACGATCACCGGCTGCCTGGTCGAATTCTGCACAGCGCACCAGAGAGGTGCGGTATCGAAAGACTTCGTGTAGCAACGGGGAGGTGCACGCTGAGACGTTTATTGTTCGGCGACACTCAGGGAGCGAGGCTTGTCTTCACCATGACAAGGAGACGGGCGGCTTGTAGTGAATTTCAAGCATTAATCAGCCATCCTGAATGCGGATGCGGCGCTGTTCGAGTGCGGTCAACAGATGGTCCGCCGGCAGTGCGGATTGAACCAACACAAGCGCTGAATTCAATGTGTCGACGTGAATCCGCTACGGCATCCGAATCAATCGCCGAGCCGATTCACGACATGGAAAGCTCCGGATCGAAAACGGGAAGGCGTTCGTAAACCTGCTCCAGAACGCCTGATTTACGCCACGTCATATACCGGAGATAACAGGTCTGTTGCGGAGGGAACGTGGCGGGAAGCCTGTGCCACTTTTCCTTGTGCTGATATAGCCAGAGTATTGCGTTGAGAATTTCCCGATCGCTACGGCGGGGTCGCCCGCGCGCAGAGGGAAGTTCGGGAAACAGACTCTGGACGCGAGCCCAATCGGCGTCGGAGAGAGGGATGTGTAGCATCGGCTGCCTGAATGACTATGTGGAGGATTCGCGGTCGACGCATGCTGCGCTGAAGCCGATACTAGTTAATCTCTTTGGCTCGGTCAAACGGTCTTGTGCTGATATATCGCGATGAAAACGTTTCTGCTTTCACTTTTTTCCGTCAGGTTGCACGGCGTGCTGCTTCACTGGCTGCTGGCGATTTATCACTGTCGTCTCACGCAAACATCGTGGCGGCCTGGTTCGCGTAACGTCACGCGTGACGCTACGTAACAAGCGAGCCAAAACGCGCGTTTTCGAAACTGGAAAGGCGCATCGGGCGGTTTCATATCGCAGCCGCGAAGCTTCACCCGACGAGGATCTCCGGTTGCTCCTCGTGTTTCATACCGCTGTTGCGATAGCGCGTGGCATGACCCGTGCATACGTTAGTCAGGTTCAATCAATTCGTATCCGCCATGCACACGCTCGACTACATACAACCCTTCTCGCATGCAACGACGTCGATCGCGCGCGCTGCGTGTGCCGCACAGAATGACGCGGACGAGGCTCGTGATCCGTCGTCGGGTCTGAGTGAACTCGAAAGCCGGGTTCGCGATGGACTCCGCGCGGGCGAGTTTCATCTCGTGTATCAGGGGGCTTATCGTGCTCCGGGTGTCGCGAGCGGCACGCCGGCGCGTCTCGAAGCGCAGGTGCGCTGGACGCATCCCGATTACGGGTTGTTGCTTCCCGGCATCTTCATGATGCCGCTCGAACACCCGCAGCTCGCGCTGGAAATGGCGCGCTTCGTGGTGGACGGCGTATGCCGTGAATTGCGCGACTGTCTCGCCGCGCGTCTGCCGCTGCGGCCGGTCGCGATCACGGTGCCCGCGCAGGTGGCGATACTCGGTTCGTTCGCGGAAGATCTCGTGCGTGTCGCTGCGTTATATGACGTGCCCGCGCATCTGCTCGATATCGAAGTGGCCGATAGTGCGAATGCCGCAAAACTTCTGTCGTTGCGCACGCTGACCGCTGGTCTGCGCGACGCGGGTGCCGGCATTTCGCTGGGCAAGTGGGGCAACGGCGCTTCGTCGCTGGCGCTGCTCGGTGCGCTCGACGTCGACACCATCACCATTGCACGCGATTTGATGGCCACGGTGCCGCGAGATTCACGCGCGAATGTGGTGATGACGGCGCTGATGGATCTGCTGCATGCACTCGACGTGCAGGTGGTGGTGAACGGCGTCGATACCGACGCGCAGTTGCAGTGGTTGAAGCGTTGGCCGCAAGCGCTGTTGCAAGGCTCGCTGTTCTCGCGGCCGCAAGCGGGTTTGGCCAGTGTGCTGACGCGACGGTTGTGATGCGGCGTGCCGGCCGATAGTCGATAGTGGGAATCGCTTTCGACCGGCGTTCGCTTTGCGCTGAGCCGCGTACCTATATCTAATACCTAGTTGAACACACGCGAAAGTCTCGCGAACAACCCATTCTTCGCGATCCATTCGGCGTAAGCACGGTAGTCGGGATCGTTCATCAGGTGTCGCTCTTCGGTCTTCGCGCGCAGGAAATACAGCATGTTGACCGCTGCGAGCGCGAAGCAATGCGTGAGCGCAACCCGCCAGCCCAACGGTTCGATGAACGGTACCGCGACCATCCAGTACGACAGGTTCTTCGCAATGTAGGCGGGATGTTTGGTGAACCGGTAAGGCCCCGACGTGACGATGCCGCGATTGGTCAGGTTCGAGAACCGCAAGCCGAACGAGATCGTGGCGAGCGCGTAGCACGTCAGCAGCGCGATGACGACCGTGCCCCAGATCACGCGCAGTACCGGCACTGAAATGAGCCAGTTGTCCCAGAACATCGAGCCTTCGTAATGGAGGTACTGGTTCGAGATCAACGACCAGAACGGCTGATAGCAGATCAACGCGACGAGCCAGCCGAGGGCGGTCGGCTCCGCGCTGCGCACGTGACTGTCGAGTATGCGCAGCGTGCAGAGGTAGCCCACCGTGCCGAACATCAGATCCATTGCGAACGACAGGTCGTACATGAAGCGGAAACTCGCGAGCGAGAAGGGCGCGTTCAGCGCGATCGTCAGCGATGCGTTGAGGTGATCCGCGTTGGTGGACAGATAGACGATCATCAGCGGCAGGAAGAACGCTTTCACCATCCAGCCGGCCAGCATTTCGCGCACCGGACGCCAATTCGCCGGACGCTCGCCGCGAAATAGCAGGCGCGCCCACAGCAGATACGCGTCGTCGGTTTCGCGCTGATGGCGGTCCATCCACGCGAAGTAAAACGGCGCGACGACGACAACATACGGCGCGAGCGTGCGGATCAGCGACCAGAACGGGTTGTAGAACGCGCCGTGATACTCGGGCAGCAGCCAGTAGAGCATGCCGATGCCCGCGTAGACCGAGGTGAGCGCGGCGAGACGTGCCGTCACTCGCGCGAGACTTAGTGGCCGCGCCGCGCGGCTCGTCAGACCGGCGCTTGGGCGCAGGTAGACGCGTGCGACGAACAGTTCGTAGGTGGCGATGGTCGCGATGATGGCCAGACAGGCGACCGTGCTGCGAGCCGCGCCGTCGAGGGCGGTGCTGTCGCGCAGGAGCCAGAGCGTGAGCAGGCCGGCGGCGATGCCGAGCAGGCCGACGGAGAACGGCGTCGCGCTTCGCGGTCGGGTGTCGTGGACGTGCGCTACCGTATCGAAGGTTGAGTTCATGTCATCCTCGTAGTCATGACATCGGAGGTGGCCGGGTTGTTGGTTTTTTTGAGGGTTGGCCGCCTCGGTGAATTGCTGGTTTGAGAGCTTGTTAAGGGTGGTGCTTTGAAGTGCTTTCGAAGCGCTGCATTGAAGTGCTGTTTCGAAGCGCTGCGTCGAAGTACTGCCTCGAAGTACTACCTCGAAGTACTACCTCAAACACCGGCTCGAATCGCTGCCTCGAGTACTACATCGAAGCACGCCGCCGAAGCGCGGCGCCCGAAGTACTCCTTCGCGGCGCCGCGCTTCACGCGGTCCTTTATTTGCCTGCCGTGACGCCGCCGAGCAATCCGCCGACCAGGTTCGTCACCGGTGCAAGCGGGTTCTTGTTTGACGAACCGCTGCCGCCCGAGCCACTGGCCGAACCGCCTGTGAGGCCGCCGATCAGCCCCGTCACAGGATTGGCCGCGGTACCGCCTTGCGACGCGCTGACGCCGCCCGTCACGCTGACCGTCAACGAGCCGACCAGGCTGACGACCGGGGTGAGCGGACCGCCCGCGCCGGTACTGCCGCCGAGCGAGCCGACCTTGCCGAGCAGACCCGTGATCGGCGCCAGCAGACCTCCTGCGCCGCCCGCGCCACCTGAACCGCCGACACCGCCGACACCGCCGACACCGCCGACACCGCCGACACCGCCGAGCGATCCCAGGTTGCCGATCAGCCCCGTCAACGGCGGAATCGAGATCGACCCGCCGCCCGTTGCACCGAGTCCACCGAGTCCACCGAGCGGCCCGAGCAGGCCTGTGATCGGTGCGAGCGGATTGGTGGTCGCGCCGGTGAACAGGCCGCCCGTGCTCGTGACGGTTTTGCCCAACTGGCTCACCACGCCGCCGATGTCCTTGCCGACCTGATCGCCGGTGGCGCCCGACACCTTGATGCCGGCCGCGTCGAGTCCGTTGCCTAGCGTGCCGAGCAGGTTGTTGAGCGGTGAGCCGAGGCCGGTGGCGTTGCCGAGCGTCTGCGTCGTGTTCGAGACGGTCAGCGTGATTGGGTTGATCGCGGAACTGAGTTGCGTTTCGAGCTGCTGAACGGGCGCGCTGGAGAGCGCGGTGTTCAATCCCGAGCCGACGGATGTGACGCCTTTGCCCACATCGCCGACGACGCCGCCAAGCGCGGACGTCGCCGGAGCGAGCGGTGACAGCGGACCGCTGCCCAGACTCGACACCACGCCGCCGACTGCGGTCACCGCCGCACCTGTGTTGGAGACCACGCCGGAGGTGGAGGTGAGCGTTGGGCCGAGCGGATTGGCGGCGCTGCCTACGGTGCCGAGACCCGCGGCCGTGCCGTTGCCGAGTACCTTCACGCCGTTGCCGAGATCGGTGAGGGCATTGCCGAGATTAGTTGTCGTTCCGCTGTCGACGCCGGGGATCGACGTGCCGGTGACCTTGCTGCCGGTGTCGGCGACGGTCGTGCCCACGGCGGCGATCAGGTTGCCGCCTTGGGTGATGATGTTGCCGAGCGGGGTGGACGAAGTACCTGAGGTGCCGGACGTACCCGAAGTACCCGAAGTACCCGAAGTACCCGAAGTACCCGAGGTGCCCGAAGTACCCGAAGTACCCGAAGTACCCGAGGTGCCGGACGTACCCGAGGTGCCCGAGGTGCCCGAGGTGCCCGAAGTGCCCGAAGTGCCCGAAGTGCCCGAAGTGCCCGAAGTGCCGGACGTACCCGAGGTGCCGGACGTACCCGAAGTGCCCGAAGTGCCAGACGTACCCGAGGTGCCCGAGGTGCCCGAGGTGCCCGAGGTGCCCGAGGTGCCGGACGTACCCGAAGTACCCGAAGTACCCGAAGTACCCGAAGTGCCGGACGTACCCGAAGTGCCGGACGTACCCGAGGTGCCGGACGTACCCGAAGTGCCCGAAGTGCCGGACGTACCCGAGGTGCCGGACGTACCCGAAGTACCCGAAGTGCCGGACGTACCCGAGGTACCCGAGGTACCCGAGGTGCCCGAGGTGCCCGAAGTGCCCGAGGTGCCCGAAGTGCCCGAAGTACCCGAAGTACCCGAAGTACCCGAAGTACCCGAAGTACCCGAAGTACCCGAAGTACCCGAAGTACCCAAGGTGCCGGAAGTACCCGAGGTGCCGGAAGTACCCGAGGTGCCGGAAGTACCCGAGCTACCCCCCGACGTCCCCGAAGTCCCACTCCCCGACGTGCCCCCCAGCCCACCGCCGCCTAACCCGCTAGTACCACCGGGGCTAATCGTCGATCCACAACCATAGAGGGCGAGTAATGTTGACGTCGCGACAGCGATGGCTGTCCGACCGGCGAATTTGCGCATGATGTCCCCGTTGAGCTACTAATGGTGGAGTCATCGTTGCAAGTTGCACGCCAATTGTGGCTTATGGCTCGATCCGACAGATTCGACAAAAAATGATCGTCAGAGACACAGAAAATCAGAATTTACTTCGATAAAAACCCAATTTCCCCCCGTTCTCGAGCCCATGTTCCGGTGCGTGCTACGTAACGTTCCGAGCCGCCGTAACGGCGTGATGCCACTCAAACGACCAAAACGACCCAAACCACCCAGCCGTCAACGCAGCAGCTCCATCGTCCGCACCATCAACCACCCCTCAAGCACCCACTCAAAACGCAGCCGCATAAATCGCCAGCGCATCGGCCTCGCTAACCGGCCGCGGATTGTTCACCAGCAGCCGCGTCTGCAACATCGCGTCGCTCGCCATCCGTTCCAGCCCGCTGATCTCAATGCCGACGTCGCGCAGCCGCGCCGGAATCGCGGTCGCTGCGATCATCTGTTCGAGCCGCTGAATCAGCGCCTGAGTCTTGCTCTCGTCACTGCCCGTCACACCAGGCACGACGACGTCGGCAAGCTCCGCATACAGCGGCGCGGCCGCCGCGGCATTGAAGCGCAACACGTGCGGCAGCACGAGCGCATTCGAAAGACCATGCGGCACGTGATAAATACCGCCGATCGGATAAGCCAGCGCATGCACCGCGGCGACCGGCGAGTTGGCGAACGCCTGGCCCGCGAAGGTCGCGCCCAGCAGCATTGCCTCGCGCGCCTGACGGTTGTGGCCGTCCTCGCAGACGGGCAGCAGATTGCGCGACAACAGCTCCAGCGCTTTCACCGCGAGCAGATCGGAGACGGGATTCTTCAGATGCGCGGACGTGTACGCCTCGATGGCATGCACCATCGCATCGACACCGGTCGCCGCCGTCGCCGCGACGGGCAGCCCGAGCGTGAGTTCCGCGTCGAGGATCGCGAGATCCGCGATCAGTTGCGGCGCGACCACGCCCATTTTTTTCGCCTCGCCGACCGTCACGATCGACACGGCGGTGACTTCGGAACCGGTGCCCGCGGTCGTCGGCATTTGCACGAGCGGCAGGCGCGACGCGGTGACCTTGTTGACGCCGTACATCTCGCTGAGCTCCTGCTGCCGTTGCGGCGCCAGCACGGCGATCAGTTTCGCCACGTCCATCGACGATCCGCCGCCAAGTCCCAGCACGAGTTCGGCGCCGGCAATCCGCGCCCGCGACGTCGCTTCGAGCACGATGTGTTCGGGCGGATCGGCGATCACGTCGTGGATCACGGTGGCGTCCCAGCCGTGCGCGGCAAGATCGGCAAGCGCCGGATCCAGCAGACCGCTCGCGTGAAGAAACCCGTCGGTCACCACGCACACACGCGCAAGCGAAGGAAATTGCGCGCGCAACAAAGCGCCGAGTCGGCGCGCCGCACCATACTCGACGACCAGCGTCGGCACGGTCTGAAAACGGAAGGCGTTGGTCATGCCGTGTCTCCTGGCACCATGTGGCTCGACACTTCGCGCCGATCGAGCAGCGGAATGATGGTGCCGAAGCCAAGGCGCTGAAAGTGTTCGGTGTCGCGATGCTCGGCGAGGCCGTCGGCGTCGCTGTACTGCTCCAGGATCACGAAGTGATCCGGATTCAGCGGTGAGCGGAAAAATTCGTAGTAGAGATTCTTGGGCTCGGCGCGGGTGGCCGCGGCGAGCTCCGTTAGCGGCTCGATCAGCGCATCGCCGTTACCGGGTTTGGCGAAATAATTGGCGATCACCTGCAGATAAGCATGGGCCATCGATTACTCCAGCAAGTTGGGTACGTCTACGTTCTAACGTTCAGGATCCAGATTCCACATTGCACTGTCGCTGGTCGAGATCGCGACCGCGCCATGCTTCAACGCGTCGAACACGTCCCCCTTATTGCAGACGAAACCCGACGCGACGATGGGCGGCAACGCTTTGCGATCTTGCGTGGACAGATGCGAGAGCATGGGCGCAGGCATCAGTTGTACCAGATTCGGATCGCTTTGCTCGAGCGCCTTGACGCTGCGCGGCCAGGTGGAGCGGTCCGTCACGAACACCTTCTGCATCGTGACGAGACCGGCCCGATTGCCGCGCTGGATAGTGGCCACCCGGGTCGAGACGAGACTGGTGACGCCGATGTCCGCCAGATACTCGACCCCGCCTTTGTCCTGCGAAAGCCCGTCGCAACTGTCGATATTGACGATGACGTATTTGCCGGCCTTCGTCAGCGCCGCGACCACCGGGTGCAGTCGGCGCAAATCGACATTCGCGACGATGGTGATCTCGGCCGCGCTTTGCAGAAACATGTCGATCTGCTCGACGCCGTACAGCGTCGCGATGACCGGGTGGCGCGTCAGGCGCGCCCCAAGTGACTTGTCCATGGGATTACTGCTTCGCGTCGTGAGCTTGCTCGTCGGTGAGGCCAAGCTTGCCGGGATTGAGAATGTTCTTCGGGTCGAGCGTGCGCTTGACGGCCTGCAGAACCGGGAATGCGCTGCCGAGCGATTCGCTCATATACGGTGCGCGCAACAGACCGACGCCATGATGGTGGCTCAATGCTGCATTGTATTGGATGAGCACTGCGTTGGCGGCGTCCCAGGCGGCCCGATACCACGTCGCGCGATGCTCCACTTCGACTTCGCCGCGCAGCGAGAAGTAAAGGCAGGCGCCGTCCACGTACGCATGCGATTGGTGCGCGGAACCGGCGAGCGTGCCCGGCACCGCATTGATCGCCTTCACCACATCCGCGTAGATGCCCGGCAGATCCTTCCACGGTCCGGCCATTTCGAGCGTGTCGGCCACGAAACCGGGGCTGCGCTTGAAACCCTCCGCGCTCTTGCCTGTGAGGTAACGCGTGTCGAGCCACTTCTCGAAGATCGCCTTGTCGTCGAGACGCTCGCCCAGTTCCGCGCAAACACGTTCGCTGATCGTCAGCACCGCGTCGACCATTTCGCGCGCGCCTTCGTCGGCCACCAGCAGCACGTTCGACTCAGGCAGCCCGAACTGCACGCCGCTTTCGAGTTCGTCATACAGGCGCAAGGCCGCCGGATTCGCGCCCTGCTGCATGATCTGGCGGCACGCTTCGAGGCCGATCGCAAAGGTCCTGAAGCCGTAGGCGATCGCGCGGCCGTAGTCCGGCAGGCGATGCAGCTTCAGACGCACCCGCACGATCACGCCGAGCGTGCCTTCCGAGCCGATGAAAAGCTGCTGCAAATCCGGGCCGAGTGCCGCGCGCGAATAACCGCCCACGCTGATCAGGCTGCCGTCGGCGAGCACCACGTCCATGCCGAACACCATGTCCTCGATCTTGCCGTAACGCGTCGACAGTTGGCCCGCGCCGCGGCATGCGACCCAGCCGCCGACTGTGCTGATCGCGTACGACGACGGCCAATGACCCATTGTCATGCCGTAGTCGCGCTGGATGGTTTCTTCGAAGATGTCGCCGAACATGCCGGCCTCGACTTCGACGATCTGGCTGTCCTTGTCGAAACCCACCAGCCGGTTCAGCTCGCACACGTCCAGCACGATGCCGCCGCGTACCGGCAGCGCCGCACCGGTCACGTTGCTGCGGCCAGCGGAAACGGTGACGGGAATCGGCGCCGCGTTGGCGATGCGCATGACCGCCTGGATCTGCTCGACCGTGGAGACGCGCACGATCACCGCGTGCGGCGTGGCCGGTTTGCCGGCCGTTTCGGTCATCATCGAACCGGCCCACCAGTCGCGCGTCCAGGCGACTACGTCCGGCGCGAGCGTCAAGACTTCATCGGCGACCGCGCGCAGTGCGTCGATCTGTTGCGCACTCACTTGAACCGGATCGCGTTGCAGACCGGCTTCGTTTGTCGAGTCCTTGACGCTGGCCGCATAAGCCGGCGGGGTGTGCGCGCCGACAATGTAGTTGCCACGGTTATAGCCACGCTTGATTGCTTCCTTGCTGATCATTCGGTATCTCCCATAAGAACAGACTTTTCATGTTCGACGGCGGCGACGTAGTCGCTCACCTGCTGTGCGACGACCGCGGCGGACAAGCCGAGCTCCGTCTGTAAAATTTCACCGACGCGCGCGGCGGCGCGCGCGGATGCGTCGCGCGCCATCAGGCGGGCGCGGATGCGACGCGACAGGATGTCGTCCACATTGCACGCGAGTTCGTGACGGACCGCGTAAAGCACTTCGGCTTCGGTGTAGGGCAGTCCTTCGACGATCGGCTTCAGCAAGCCCGCATCGCTCTCGAGCATGTCGCTGACGAAGTGCGCCTCCGTGCCGTAACGCTCGCCCAGTTGCGCCGACAAACCACCCGACGCGACGATCGCTTGCGAGTCGTAGCCCGCCGCGCCGAGCAGATACGCGGATTGGGTTCGGCATTTCGCGCGCTTGCCGAGCACCTTTTGCGCGGCGTCGATGGTCTGCTCGGCCATGTGCCGCGAGGTCGTGAGCTTGCCGCCGACGATCGTGACGAGGCCGTCCGGCGCGACATTGATTTCATGGTTACGCTTCATTTCCAGCGTTTTTCCACCGGGCGGTCCGACCAGCGGCCGGCATCCGGCGATGCTGCCCACTGCGTCCTCGGCGCACAGATCGGTCTTCAGCGCGGAGCGCGCGCCTTCGATCAGGAAGTCGAGTTCCTGCCGGGTGCAGCAAACGTCGTCGAGATTGCCGCGGTAGTCTTCGTCGGTGGTGCCGAGATACGACACGTTGCCCCAGCGCGTGATGGTCGCGCGGCGATTGCGGCCCGGCACCGGAATCGTCACCGTGCAATCGTTGCGGATCTTCAGCCACGGAATCGCCACGTGTACGCCTTTGGCAGGACGAATCTGCAAGGCCGCCGGATCGTTCTTCTTGCGGCCATTCCAGTCACGCAGCCACACGCCCGTGGCCATCACCACCACACCGCCGCGGACGCGAATCTCGCGGCCGTCGGCCTGCACGATTACGCCATCCACGTTGCCGTTGCCATTGCGCGTGATATTGACGGCTTTCGCGTGATTCACCACCGCCGCGCCGTGAAACGCCGCCGTGCGGGCGAGATTCAGCGTGAGGCGGGCGTCGTCGACGCGCGCATCGAAATACATGAAACCGCCGGTGAGGTTCTCTTCGTTGAAGGTCGGGCAGTGCGACAGCACCTCGGCCTTGCTCAGCTTCTGATGCAGGATGCCCTCGCGCCAGCCACCCGCAATGTCATAAGTCCACAACAGGCTCTCGAAGGCTTTCGCGAGGCGTTTGTCGAATACGCCGTCCTTTTCCATGACGGGAAACAGGAACGGCAAGCGTTGCACCAGGTGCCGCGCGTTGCGGCGTAGACGCTGCCGTTCCAGCAGCGAATGACGCACGAGGCCCAGATTGCCCTGCTCGATATAACGCAAACCGCCATGCACCATCTTCGACGACTTCGACGACGTGCCCGACGCGAAATCGCTCTTTTCAAGCAGCGCGACACGATAGCCGCGCAGGCTCGCGTCGAACGCCGCGTAAGCGCCAGTCACGCCGCCGCCCACGATCACGATGTCGAATGCTTCGTTGCCGAGCCGCTCCAGCTGTTCGGCGCGCACCATGCGCAGCGGTTCGGTGCCGGTCATCTCAGCGCGCTCTTTCGAGGCCTTTCTGGATGGAATAAACAACATGTTTCAGTCCCCGCTACCGTTATCGAATGCACTTGCGTGGGCGAGTTCCGCCTCGACTCTTGCTTGCCATGACGCTCGCCGCTTCGCGCGTGTTTCGGAATTCGCCGACGGTTCGAACACCGCGTTGGTGACGGTGGTGGCGCGTGCGTGTTGCAGCGAGTCCCACAACAGGCCTGACGAACCCGCGAGAAACGCCGCGCCGCGCAGGCTCGCGCGGTCGCTTTCATGCATGCGCCGCACCGGCATGCCGCTCAGGTCGGCCTGGATTTGCAGCAGCGTGTCGCTGCCGGACAGGCCGCCGCCGACCACCAGTTCCGACGCTTCGACATCCGCGATCGACTGATTGGCGTCGATACACAACGTGACCGACTGCGCGATGCCTTCCAGAATCGCGTACGCGATTTCAGCTTGAGTCGTGGCGATGGAAATGCCACTGAGCGACGCGCGCGCCTTGGGCTGTAACTGCGGCACGCGCAACCCGGTCAACGCGGGCAGGAAGGCGACGCCGCGCGCGGAACCGACGGTTGCGGCGAGCGTGCTGATTTGCGCGGGGTTGTCGAACCAGTGCAATTTCTCGCAGATCCAGTTCAGCGCGGAACCGGTCGTTGCGACGAAGGTCTCGAGCGAGAAGTGGGATACCCCATGCTGGCGGCGCGCGGTCATCGTCAGGGTGCCGTCGTGTGAAGTTCCCGTGACGGGCGGCACTTGCGTGCCGACCAGCAGGTCGACGAAGCTGCCCGTGCCGTGCACGCACATCGACTGACCGCGGTCAAGGCAGCCGAGACCTACGGCGCCGGCAAGCTGATCGCCCGCGCAAGCGAGAATGGGCACATCGATGCCGAGCACATCGGCGCGAGTGCGGCCGAATTCGTCGGCATCCTGACGGAGTTCCGGCAGTAGCGCCTGGGGGAATTCGAGCGCGTCGATCCAGTCGAGGCAATAGCGGTGCCCGCCAAGCAGATAGGCGCTAGCCGAGGTCGCGTTGGTCGGGGTCGTCACGCACGCGCGGTCGGTGGAGAGATGCCACAACAGCCATGTGTCGATCGTGCCGAACGCGAGACGGCGCTCGCGATTCGCGAGAATGACCGACGGTGTGGTCCGCAAATGATGCGCGGCCCACAGATAAGGCGAGCGGACGCCGGCGGGGCGCCCCACGAGTTCGATCAGCGTGCGGTCCCACTGTTCGGCGAGCTGGTCCAGTTCGGCGGCGTGACGTGTGTCCTGCCAGACCATCGCGGGCACCAGCGCACGGCCCGTGCGGGTGTCCCACAACACGGCCGTCGCGCGTTGCGTCGCAATGGCCAGCGCAACGACGTTCAACTGTTCGCTTGCCGCGCGCGCGAGCGTCGCGCGGCATACGGCGATGGTTTTCTCAAGAATGACATTCGCGTTCTGCTCGACGACACCGGGCCGCGGACTGTCCACCTGCAACGGCTGGTACGCGAGACAGGAGACTTGCCCGTCGGCGGAGACGACGGCCGCGCGCGTGCCGGACGTCCCCTCGTCGATTGCGAGAATAACGTTTCGATTACGGGTCATCGCTGGGATTTCTCGATTGCCGGGTTGATGAAGACGGGTGCCTGCTCCGTGTCGCTTTTGAATTGCGGCGCGTCGGGTTCGTTATCGGGCGTGATGGCGGTGCGCGTCGGATCCCACTTGATCAGGAAGCAGATCACGCTCGCCACCAGCGGCACGATGGCGAGAATCAGGAAGGTCCGGTCGAGGCCGTAGTGCTCGCGAAACAGTGGAAACACCAGTAGACCTAGCGCCGCGCCGATCGAACCGAGCGCGCCGATCACGCCGTTGGCGCCCGCGCGGATCTCGCTACGAAACGATAGAGACGACAGACTTTTGCCGTTCGCGCCGGGCCCCGACGAGTGAAACAGGATGAACAGCGACGGCACGATGACCGCGAGCCATAGCGGCATCTTCGAACCGAACAGACCGAGCACGACCAGCATCGCGAAGACCGCCGCGAAGCCGAAAGCGGACGCACGCCGCAAGCCGAACCGCTTGCCGACCACCGGCGACATGAATCCGCCCAGGATGCCGAACACGTTGAACAGCAGAGCGCCGAGCGTCGCGTAGATGAAGTCCTTACCGAACAGCGCGGCGCTGATCAGCGGCAGATACCAGCCGATCGCAAAGTACTGAATGGATTGCCCGACCTGCACGGTCGCGGCAAGAAGGGTGCGCGGCAGATAGACGCCGCGGAAGATCAACGTGAGATTGGCGAACCCGCGCTGTGCCTGATTCAGCACCGGCACGCGTTCTTCGACCGGTGCGGCGGCGAAGGGGCGGCCATAGATACGGCTCATCGCGGTGGCGGCGTCGACCAGACGCTCCTTGCGCGCAAGCCAGATCGGACTCTCGACCAGAAACGCCCGCTGTAGCGCGAGGATAGCGAGACCGAAGACGGCGGTTGCGGCGACCGAGTAACGCCAGATCGAATCGCCCACATGCCACGAGTTGAACAGCAGCGCGAGCAGCAGGTTCGAGCAGACGGCCGAGTACCACATACCCTGCCACGCATTGAGGCGGCTCTTCAGTTTGACCGGCGTGAACTCCGCGAGCATGGCCATCGCGATTGCGAAGTCGATGCCGTAAGCCATGCCGACAAAGAAGCGCCCCGCCAGAATGACTTTGAAGCCCGGCGCGAACACCACCAGCACCGCGCCGATCACCGCGAGAAATTTGGCCAGCACCAGAGGACGGATGCGCCCCCATCGATCGGCCATCCAACCGCCGATCGGATTGAAGGCAATGGCGACCCATGACGCGAACGACGTCATGAGCGCGATTTGCGGTGCGTCCAGATGAAGATCCCGCGTCATGGGCCCGAGGCCCGCGCTTAGAGCGGAATTGGAGAATGCGTCGAGAAACAGGCCACCGAGCGCCAGCCACCAGATAACGCCGGCTCTACCGGGAATGCCTGAACATGAGTCGATGAACGAGATGACATCGTCGATGCCACGAATCTTTAGCGCGACTGTCTGCACAATCGGTCTCCTTTAGTTTTTCTGTAAGAGGCCGGTGCTGTTCGCGGTGCAAATCGTATACGCGCAAGAGACCATCTTACAGATAGTCTCTTATCTAGATCTGCAGGCAAACTTTATGATGCGTCTCAATAAGTGTCAAGCGTTGAATCGACGTGCGTTGGCCTGATGAGAGGCAGGGATTTCCACTATTGCACGACGCTGTCGATCAGCGGGTCACGACGCAAATAATACGGATGACGAAATGATTCCGATGTCGCTCGAAGCCGAATGTTGACCTCCGCCGAACCGGCGCCGGCGGATGCCGATCACCGGCCAAAGCGCGCAAACCCGTGAGGCTATTTTTCTCTGGTATTGAGAATCATTCGCATTTAAGGTAAATTGGCGCCCTGTCCTTTTCAGAAGCGGAGCGCGCATATGGCCGAGGTATTCGTCCGGCGGGAGTCTTCAACAGCGATACCCATGTCGGCGATCGACGCCGGCGTCGCTTGTCCGCCTGCGTCGCGGCCTATGCGCGATCGAGGTCGCGCGGTCGATTGGAAGAAGGCCGCGCTGCTCGACGTGCTGATCGACAACCGGCCGATGCTCGTCGATCTGGCGTGCAGCTTCGTGGGTTGCGCGAGCCTTGCGGAAGACGTGGTGCACGACGTCTTCATCAAGCTCGTCGATTTCCGCGATCAGGAGGCCGTTCGTCAACCGGTGGCCTACGTAACCCGCATGGTGCACAACGCTTCTGTCGATGCGTCGCGCCGCCAGAGTCAGGAAGACACGTATCACGCCGACCGGGATCACGGTCTGCACGTGCCTTCGCCTGAGCCTTCGCCCGAAGCGGCGCTGCTCATGCGCGACACGCTGCGGCACGTCTACAACGCGCTCGAAGAATTGCCGCCGCGCAGTCGGGCGGCATTCGAAATGGTGCGCTTGCGTGAGGAAACGCTGCAAAACACGGCCCGCGCGCTCGACGTCTCGCCAACGCGGGTTCACGTCATGGTGCGCGACGCCGAGCGGCATTGCGCCGACAGTCTCGACGCGTGCAATCGTGGCGTGGCCGGTCCTGGGTTCTGCAGCGGCCGCGCGCGTCGACGGTGAAGGGAGACGGGCGTATGTCGAGCGGTCGAGGGCGCCGCTCTGCTGCCGCGAGTCGCTGACGCACGGCTTAACACGAGTCCCGCGAGCCGCTCACGCACGGCCTAACACGAGTCACACCGAACCGCTTGCCGCGAGACTGAAGTCGCGTTGCCGCCCAACTTCCTCGACGCACTTCCCGAGATCACGAAACTGAGCACGGCGAGTATCGCCACGCCGACGCCGCCGTACAGCATCACCCAGCCGAAACCTTCCATCAGCGCGGCATGCACGATGCTGCCGCCCGGGTCGATGTGCGCTAACGCTGGAATGCCGCGCTTCACCGCGTCTGCATCGCCCGCTGCGATTTTCTCCGCGAGGCGGCCGAGCGACATCGTATCGAGCGCACCGGGCAGTCGCGCTTTCAGTTCGAACAGAATGCCGCTCACCAGGATCGCACCCATCAACGCAATGTTGATCGCAAGCGTGATCATGCGCGCGCTCATGTCGATGCCGGACGCCATGCCCGCGCGCTCGGGCGGAACCGCGGCGGTCGTCGTATTGGTGACCGGTGTGTTGGTGAGGCCGAGGCCCGCGCCGGCCAGCACGCAACCTGGCAACATGCTCCACACACCAGGATGCGCGACGCTGCTGCCGAGTTTCATCAGCATGAAGCCGACGCCGATGGTCAGCAGACCCGCCGGTATCGCGATGCCCGAGCCGTAGCGCAAAGCAAGGCGTTCGCCGAGCGGCGGGAACAGCAGCGTGGGCAGCGTGTAGGCGAGCAAGGCCAGGCCGGCGCTCACGCTGTCGTAGCCGAGACCGATCTGGAAATAAATCGGCAGGTAAATCATGAATGGCCAGAAGCTGAAGTTCATGCCCGCCGAGCCCATCAGCGCACCGGAAAACTGCGGGATCCGGAACACCGAAAAATCGAACATAGGCCGCGCGCTGAAGCGCTCCGCGCAGAGAAAAGCCACGAAGGCGAGCGTGGTCGCCACGAGAACGAAGATCGCGCGCGGACTGCTGAGCCCGAGCTCCGACACCTGCGTGATGAAGTACACGAGGCCGAACACGGCGAGCGACAGCGTGACGATGCCGGCGATGTCGAGCGTATGCGCATGCGGATCGCGCGATTCCTGCACGCCGCCGAACACCAGTATCAACGTGACGATGGCGAGCACCGCGTGCACCCAGAAGACCCATTGCCAACTCGACACCGCCACGATCATCCCGCCGATGATCGGTCCGAAGCCGAGCCCGATGCCGAAGATGATCCCCCACGCGCTGAACGCGCGGGCGCGCTCGGGGCCGTCGCTGAACTGATGCGACAGCACGGCCACCTGGCAGATCAGCATCGCGCCGCCGCTCGCGCCTTGCAGCAAACGCGCGACGATCAGCGTCGGCACGCTTTCCGCGAGACCGCAGATCAGCGAGGTGACACCAAACAGCGCGATGCCGATAACAAAAATCCGCCGCCGTCCAAAGCGATCCGCCAGCGTGCCGGTCGCCATCAGCACGGTCGTGACCGCGAGCGTGTAGGCATTCATGATCCACTGCATGCCTTTGAAGTCGCTGTGCAGCACGCGTTCGAGCGTAGGCAGGATCACCGGCACGCTGGAGATTTCCAGGCCGAACATCAGCGACGCGAGACAGACCGCGCCGAGCGCCAACGTGTTTTTGCGGATCGAAAAGAAGCCGAGGAGCCGTACGGCGGCGGGTTCGCTCAATTCGAGCGTTCGTTGGTCGGGCCGTGGCGGCGCGTTGGAATGCGTGGACATGAAATTTCACCTCGATCGTCGGCGGGCGTGGCCACCATGGAATGGGTAATATAGGGGGAATTCACGTCCCGATTGACACGTTTAAATCCCAGCACTGCATCGTGTACGGACCCAATAAGGCAAGGAAATGAGCGACATCCTCGATGGTGTGACGACGTTCGTGCGCGTCGTCGAAACGGGCAGTTTCGCGCTGGCGGCCGAACGCCTGGAGCTCACGCGTTCGGCGGTCGGCAAAGTGATCGTGCGGCTTGAAAAGCGGCTCGGCGTGCGGCTGATCAACCGGACCACGCGCAGTCAAAGCCTCACCGAAGACGGGCAGGCCTACTACGACCGCTGCGTGCGCGCGCTCGCCGAACTCGAAGCCGCCGAAGCCGATCTGGACTCAGGGCGGCGCGAGCCGAAGGGGCGTCTGCGGGTCAGCGTGCCGCAGTGCTTCGGCCATCACTGCGCGGCGCCGGTGCTGCTTGAGCTGGCGCGCCGTCATCCGCAATTGACGATCGACATTTCGATTAGCGATCGTTTCGTCGACGTGGTGGAAGAGGGCTTCGATCTGGTCGTGCGAGTCGGACCGCTCGCCGACAGCGTGAGTCTCGCGGCCCGCAAACTGGGCATGCAATACGCGAGTATCGGCGCTGCGCCGGCCTATCTGGCGCGGCACGGCACGCCGCGCAATGTGGATGAATTGCGCGGCCACTCGGTGATCGCGTACGTGCGCGGCGGCTTGCCGATGCCGTGGGACGTGGTCGACGTCGACGGTCAGGTGCGTCGCGCGCAGGTGCATCCGCAATTGGGTTTCGACGACATGCAGGGGATTGTCGACGCGGCGGTCGCGGGCTTTGGGCTCGCGTGGTTGCCGAGCTGGCTGCTGGCGCGTCACGCCGGCAAGGGCGAACTGGTGACGGTGATGGAGAATTGTTTTCGGCCCGCGCAGGAGATTCACGCAGTGTGGCCGAAGAGCCGGTATCTGGCGTTGAAGACGCGTTGCGCGATCGACGCGCTGGTCGCCGGGATTCCGGCGATGCTCGGGGCGCCTGCGGCGGGTTAGGCCAGCTCAGGCACCCCGATCTCGCGCGTTGCTTTAGAACAGCAACGTCGCGCTAGCGACAGCGGTGCGCGTCGGCGAAGGCGACACGAACGAACCCCAGGCGGTGGTCCAGTAGCGACGGTTGAGCAGGTTGTTGATGCCCGCGCGGAACGTCACGTCCTGGCCGGCGATTTTCGTCTCGTAGCGGCCGCTCAGATCGTAAGTGACATACGACGGCACGAACTGCGAGTTGGCGGCATCGACGGCCTGGTTGCCTACGTACTTGCCGCCGAACGCCAGCGTCAGCGGACGCAGATACGCCGGGTTGTACTCGACGCGGCCCGTCACGGTGAAGCGCGGCGCGCCATACACGCGTTTGCCGTCGATGTTCGGATCGTCCACGTCCACGGCCTTCGCATCGAGCCACATCACGCCGCCCATCACGCGCCATTCGTTCGTCAGCGCGAGCCAGCCGCTGGCGTCGACGCCGGTGTAGCGCTTGGTGCCGTTCTGCACGAAGTAGTTGCTGACGTTCGTGTAGTTGTAGCCCTGGTCCACGCGGAACAGCGCGACATTGGCGCCCCACTTGGCGTGATCCGTCTTGAAGCCGATTTCGTACTGCTTGCTGCGCATCGGGCCGTAGGTTGCGGGGTAGTTCAGGTTGGTGTTGCCGGCCGCGCCGCCCTGTTGCAGCGATTCGACGTAGCTCGTGTACAGCGTCGAATACGGGTCGGTCTTGAACATCAGCGCGAGGGTCGGCGTAACCGGGCTCGCGCTGTATTGCGACGTCACGGCGGCGGTCGTGTCGTAGACGTTCTGGCGGTACTGCGTGTAACGCACGCCGAGCAGCGCCGACAGCCGCGATGTGAATTGCACCGTATCGCTCGCGTACACCGCGGCCTGCGTGGTGCGCTGCTGACGATACAGGTCCGAGCCGATGCTGACTTCGCTGTTGGTCAGCAGCGTGGTGTTGTACAGATTGCCGGTGCCGAGCGCGTAGCCCGTGTTCCAGCCGGTGCTGTTGCTGTACTCGCTGGTCTGCGTCTGGAAGCCCGCGCCGACCACCACGTCATGCTTGACGCTGCCGGTGTTGAACTGGCCTTGTACCATCGCGTCGACGTTCTGATAGAAGTAGCGCGTCATCGCCGCATAGAGCGTGTTCGTGTAATTGCCCGCCGTGTCGGTGACGTACAGGAAGCTATCCGAATTGGTGCGGTTCTCCTTGGCGAAGCGGTACTTCAGGCTCGCGTGCCAGTTCTCCGACAGACGGTAGTCGAGACCCGTGCCGAACGACGCCATCTCGGTCTGGTAGTAGTTCTGCGGCTGGGTCAAACCGGCAATGTCGATCTTGCTCGCGTCCGGAATGCCGCCGGCGCCGATCCCGAGACCGAACAGCGTGCCGTTGGTTTTGCGCTTCTGGTAGAACGCGTCGGCGGTCCAGGTCAGGTCCGGCGTGATGCGGAAGTCCAGCGCCAGCGACGCCACCTGACGGCGCACATGGCCGTTCGGTTCGGCGGTGTTGCCGTCTTCGTTGACGAGGTTAAGGCGATAGCCGAACCGGTTGTCGTTGCCGAAGCGGCCGCCCAGGTCGACCGCCTCGGTGAACACGCCGGCCGATTTATAGCCGAGGGTGATGCTGCGGTACGGCGTGTCGGTCGGCCGCTTCAGCACGTAGTTGACGATGCCGCCCGGCGAGCCGAAGCCGTACATGAAGCCCGACAAACCCTTGAGCAGTTCGACCTGCTCGAACGGTTCGAGCGACAGGTCGGTGTCCCACGAGGGGAAAGTCTGGCCGTCCACCTTGATGCTGTTCAGCGTGTCGATCGGCATGCCGCGCACGTTGAACATGGAGTTTTCGGCGAGCGCGTTGTCGCTGCTGATCGACACGGCCGGGTCGTACTTGAACAGGTCGTTGGCGGTGGTCGCGAACAGATCCTGCGCTTCGTCGCTCGTCACGACGTGGGTCGAGAACGGCGTGTCGATCTGCTTGCGCGAACCCAGTGCGCCGGCGCTGACGGTATCGGCCTGCGCCACGGTGGTGTCTTTCGATGCCGAAATCTTCACGGCCGGCAAGGTGGCGGCGGCGTCGCTGGCCGGGGCGGCTTGCGCCCATCCGCTCGATGACAGGGTGGAAAGCGTTAAACCCACACTAACGAGGAGTCCGGCGCTAAGCAGCGACGGAGCGCGGCGCGGGCCGCGCGCAAACGCCGGACGGCCGGCGATAGAAAGAGTCTGCATATTGTTCGAGTTGGACAGGCTGCCACCGTCGCGCACCGAAACGGTGCGAACGGCATCGTGCGAGCGAGTGACGGTTAAACGGACGGTGAAAAAACGAGCGTACGAATGTTAATGCATCTGATTCGCATTAACAAATTATTTGAAAGGTGACGTGAGTCATCTATAAGACATCTGTCGTAAGACCTAGGGCATTGGCCTCAAAGCCTTATCGGGCGGGGCTCGACCCCATCGAGACCGGTTCGCGGACATGTTTGTTTAACAGCGAGTAGAGGAAAACACGCATATACTCACGGTCGGGCCGTAAAAAGTAGTGCCGTGCATCGCGCGGCGTTTTTGCAGCTTCGTCGCAACCTCGCCGGCTCAGCGCTACCAAACGCTCTGTCTATCACTTCACCTAGCAAAGCCTCGAACATGTCCACACCGCCGAAGATCATCTACACCCTGACCGACGAAGCCCCCGCACTGGCGACCTACTCGCTGCTGCCGATCGTCAAGGCGTTCACGCGCTCGTCCGACGTGATCGTTGAAACGCGCGATATCTCGCTTGCCGGCCGGATCATTGCTGCCTTTCCGGACTACCTGAGCGCGGAACAGAAGGGTTCCGACGATCTGGCTGAACTGGGTGGACTCACCACGCGTCCGGAAGCGAACATCGTCAAGTTGCCGAACATCAGCGCGTCGGTGCCGCAACTGAAGGCCGCGATCACCGAACTGCGCGATCAGGGCTTCAAACTGCCGGCTTACCCCGACGTCGCCACGACAGACGCTGAAAAAGACGTCAAGGCGCGCTACGACAAGATCAAGGGCAGCGCGGTCAACCCGGTGCTGCGCGAAGGCAATTCGGACCGCCGCGCGCCGCTGTCGGTCAAGAACTACGCTCGCAAGCATCCGCACAAGATGGGCGCGTGGACGTCGGACTCGAAGTCGCACGTCTCGCACATGAGCGGCGGCGATTTCTACGGCAGCGAAAAATCGGCGCTGATCGCAGCGGCCGGCGCCGTGAAGATCGAACTGACAGCAACCGACGGCACGAAGACGGTCCTGAAAGAAAAGACCAACGTGCAAGCGGGCGAGATCATCGACGCGTCGGTGTTGAGCAAGAACGCGCTGCGCAGCTTCATCGAAGCGGAAATCGCCGACGCGAAGGCCAAGGGCGTGCTGTTCTCGGTGCACCTGAAAGCCACCATGATGAAGGTGTCGGATCCGATCATCTTCGGTCAGGTGGTGTCGGTGTTCTACAAAGACGTGCTGACCAAGCACGCCGACGCGCTGGCGCAAGCCGGCTTCAACCCGAACAACGGTATTGGCGACCTGTACGCGCGCCTGAAAGACCTGCCGGCGGCAACGGTCGAAGCGATCGAAGCCGACATGAAGGCGCAATACGCCGCGCGCCCGCAACTGGCCATGGTCAATTCGGACAAGGGCATCACCAGCCTGCACGTACCGAGCGACGTGATCGTCGACGCGTCCATGCCGGCCATGATTCGCGAGTCCGGCAAGATGTGGGGCACCGACGGCAAGCTGCACGACGCCAAGGCCGTGATTCCGGACCGCTGCTACGCGGGCGTGTATCAGGTGGTGATCGAAGATTGCAAGAAGCACGGCGCGTTCGATCCGGTCACCATGGGTACGGTGCCGAACGTCGGCCTGATGGCGCAAGCCGCTGAAGAATACGGCTCACACGACAAGACGTTCCATATCCCCGCGAACGGCGTGGTCCGCGTGACCGACGCAGCCGGCACGGTGCTGATCGAACAAACGGTGGAAGCCGGCGACATCTGGCGCATGTGCCAGACCAAAGACGCACCGGTGCAGGACTGGGTCAAGCTCGCGGTGAACCGCGCCCGTGCCACCGGCACGCCGGCCATCTTCTGGCTGGACGCGGCGCGCGCGCACGACGCCCAGATCATCAAGAAGGTCGAGCAATACCTGAAGGACCACGACACCACCGGTCTGGACATTCGCGTCATGACGCCGGTCGAGGCAACGCAGTTCTCGCTGGACCGCATCCGCGCCGGCAAGGACACGATCTCGGTCACCGGCAACGTGCTGCGCGACTACCTGACCGACCTGTTCCCGATCATGGAACTGGGCACCAGCGCGAAGATGCTGTCGATCGTCCCGCTGATGGAGGGCGGCGGTCTGTTCGAAACGGGCGCGGGCGGTTCGGCGCCGAAGCACGTTCAGCAACTGGTCGAAGAAGGCTTCCTGCGTTGGGATTCGCTGGGTGAATTCCTGGCGTTGGCGGCGTCGCTCGAACACCTGAGCAATGCGTATCACAACCCGAAGGCGCAGATTCTGGCCAAAACGCTGGATCAGGCAACCGGCAAGTTCCTCGACAACGACAAGTCGCCGGCGCGCAAGGTCGGCGGTATCGACAACCGCGGCAGCCACTTCTACCTGGCCATGTACTGGGCGGAAGCGCTCGCGGCGCAAACCGAAGACGCGGCGTTGCAGGCGCAGTTCGCCGGCGTGGCGAAGGCCATGGCCGACAACGAAGCGAAGATCATCGAAGAACTGGCCGCTGCGCAAGGCAAGCGGGTGGAAATCGGTGGTTACTACCGTCCGAACGTCGAACTGACGAGCAAGGCCATGCGCCCGAGCGCCACGCTGAACAAGATCGTGGACGCGGTGGCATAAAGTAGTCGATGCACTAGCCAGGGCCGCAGCAACACCTGCGCAAACCGCACGGAAGTAAGCAGCAAGCACGACGATGGCGCTCTCGAGCGCCATCGTCGTTTTCACTTCTACGTGGGCAGCCGTCATCCCTGCCCTTATACGTGAACGATTTCCCAATCGCTGAGCTTCTCTGGAATTTCAAGCGAGGAGGTATCGTCGCCTTCGGACAGATGCGGGCAGATCAGACCGCGCGCGAGGTCGTCGGCGGCCTGTTGCGGGCTGGAAAATTCGCCGAGCGTTTCGTTGCCGTAAGTGGCCGCCCAACCATCCTGTCCCGGCAAAATGTAGAACGCTCCCTGGGTCGAGCCAAAGCGAAAGCCTTTCATTTTCAGTCTCCCAATTGCCATTTAAAAACCGCTGTGCCGGTGCGGTTTCGTGCGCGAGGGGGGACCTTCCAACTGCCTGATCGTCCCGTCCAACTTGCCACGACTGCATGAAGCGCCGGCTCTTGTAAAAGAGTCTACGTCAGCAGGTCGCGGCGCAAGCCGTTCTTAGATGGGGCAATCTAACAAAAAAATTCGTTTAAAAATAAAGGCTTGCGTCGTTCATTTTGCGATGTGCAATGCGGGGCGACATTGCGAAATGGCGAATTTGTGCCACGCACCACGATTTTTTACGAAGCAAGTGTTCATGCCACATCGTGAAATTTTCGGGCTTGAGCGCGACACGGGTTCGCGCCGATTCGCCGCGATGCTCAATTTCCAGGCATCGCGAGCGGCCTCAGGGCAGCACGCGGCGCAGAAAACCCAGCAGCACGCGATTGAATTGCCCCGGTCTTTGCAGCGGCGCGAAATGACTCACGCCTGGCAGCGCGATCAACGCCGCACCGGGAATCGTGCGGGCAAGATAGTCGGCGTGTTCCGGTTTGATGAACTCGTCGTGTTCGCTCTGCACGATCGCAACCGGCACGCGGATCCGCGCCAGATCGTCCGCGTTGGTGTTGGGCTGCGTGCGCATCATCTCGCTGACCGCGCCGACGAACGCGTCGAACTCGTCGGGCGTCGCCGATAGTTGCGCGTAGTCCTTGCGATGCCGGCTGAAGCAACGGTCGATCAGCGGTGTCGGCACGAACGGCAGGGTGCCGCTCGGATCCATGTTGCAGCCGAAGAAGAACACGCCCGCCACGCGTTCGGGCGCCTCGCTGGCCAGCACCAGCGCGACGCATGCGCCGTCGCTCCAGCCGGCCAGCGCGGCGCGTTCGAGTTGCAAGCGGTCCATCACGGCCAGCAAGTCGGACGCCATCAGCTCGTAGCGGTACGGTTGCGTGTCGCGTGTGCTGCGGCCGTGGCCGCGGCTGTCGACCACCACCACGCGATACCCCGCGCCGAGCAGCGCCGGAATCTGGTAACCCCAGTTGCCGCTATGGCCGAGGCCGCCGTGCAGCAGAATCACCGGCGCGCCGGCGCCATAGGATGCGTACCAGATTCGCGCGCCTGCGTGCTCGACATGGCCCTGATCGTTCGACGCCGGCAGCGGCGCGGCGCCATGCGCGTCGAACTGGGCGAGGTCGTCGTCGTGCGTGTCGAGGAAGGGGTCGGTCATGGTCGCCTCCGTAGCGTTCCGCCGGAATGGAATCGCAAGGTTGCCACCGGCCGGTCGCCAAAATCAATCGGGCTACGGAATTTCGCTGGAGCGCTGCCGTTGGGGCTGGGGGCAGCGCAAGCGTATGCAGAGAAGGGACTCGCCGGCCGGCGAACCTGAAACGTCGAACCGCTTCTCTCAGCTTCGATACGCCCCCGTCGCGACCGCGCTCGACGGAACGGTCGCCAGCAGATTGACGGCCACCCGATGCGCCTGCGCCCGCTCGTCCCCGCTGAGTTGCGCGCTGACGCGTTGTTCGACGGCGCGGACCGCATCCGCATACAGGGCGTGATGGGGTTCGGCCGCGAAGCTCGCCTGCGCACGCTGAAGCCACGCGTCGCCGAGCGCCTTGTCGCGCATCACGCCGTCGCCCGACAGATAGCGCATGCCGATCTCATACTGCCGCAGCGTGTCGCCCAGCAAGGCTTCGTTCAAGGTTGAGAGAGCAGCCCACGAAGCCAGGCCGGATTCGGTTGCGTCGTTCGAGAGGGGCGCGCGCGAACCGCCGGCCGCACCGGCCGCACCGGCCGCACCGGCAACACCGGCAACACCGGCAACACCGGCAACACCGGTCGCACCCGTCGCACCCGTCGCGACCGGATCGGCAGCAACAGCGAGCCACTGCATTGCGCGGCCATTGAGCGCGTGCACGTCCCCTGCAGCCTGAGCGCGCAGCGCGAGGGCGATGGTTCCCGCGTTGCTTCCGAGCGCAGCGGCTTTGCGATGCCAACTGAGCGCCCGTGCGTCATCGCGCGGCACCCCGTTGCCGGTTTCATACAGATTCGCGAGATCGCTGGCCGCCTCGCCGGAACCGACCGCCGCCGCCTTTTCGAGCCAGCCGCGCGCAACGGTGACGTCTTGCGCGACACCTCGGCCGTGCAGATAGGCCTCGCCGACCATGGCCATGGCGGCCGAACTGGTGTCCGCCGCCCGGTTGGCCCAGGCCAGCGCTTCACGATCGTTACGCTCGCCGCCGAGCCCGGTGAACAGATGCCACGCCAGCGAACTTTGCGCCGAGACGTTGCCCTGCTCCGCCGCCAGGCGGAACCAGTAGACCGCTGCACTGAAGTCGGCGGGGACGCCGCGGCCCAGATCGTACGAGTCGCCGAGCATCGACTGATAGACCGCGTCGCCGCGACTTGCGATACGCCACTGCCAGTAACTGCTGTCGCGCTCCGACGTCGTGTCTGCAATGCCGACGGCCAACCGACGCATTGCGAAGAGGTCGCCGGCCTGCGCGGCGGCGCGGCACCAGCGCTGCGCCAGTTCGGGATTGCGCGGCACGCCGGCGCCGTTCGCATAGGCGAGACACAGCACGCGTTGCGAGGCGAGATCGTTCGATTCGGCGCCGCGCGTGAACCATTTGATCGCGGCCGGCTGATCGGGCGGCATGCCCTGGCCCTTCGAATAGACCGTGCCCATCGCGGTATAAGCCGGCGCGAAGTTTTGCGCGACCGCCTTGACGAGCCACGCCTTGCCGTCGGCTTTGGCCGCGTTTTTATTGGCGTCCTTGCCGCCGTCCGCCTGACGCTCCAGCAGATACAAACCCAGTATGGTCTGCGCCTGAGCATTGCCGGCCCGCGCGGCCGTTTCCAGATAGCGCTGGCCGAGCACCGCATCGCGCGGCACGCCGATGCCGTACATATACTGCCAGCCGGTCTGACGTGCGCCGTCGACGTTGCCGAGATCGGCGGCCTTGCGATACCAGACCAGCGCCTGTGCCTTATCGACCGGCACACCATCGCCGACGAACAGCATCCGGCCCACCATCAGCGTGGCTTGCGGATCGCCGCGCTCGGCGCCGGTATGCGCGAGCCGGAACGCGAGCGCCGGATCTTTCGGCATGCCGAGCCCGGCATCGGCGAGCGACGCCAGATTGAACGCGGCGATGCCGAGTCCCTGGTCGGAGGCCCGCTGATACCACTGCTTCGCTTCGTCGAGATTGCGTGGTTCGCCTTCGCCACGCTGCAGCATGGTGCCGAGATCGTTCTGCGCCGCGGCGAGACCGGCTTGAGCCGCGCCGCGCATCCAGCCGATCGCGGCGTCGAGATCCTTGGGGCCGCCAATGCCCAACCGATACTCAACGGCCAGTTGGAAACGCGCCGTCGCATCGCCTTCCAGCGCGGCCTTGCGATGCCATGCCCGCGCCAGCATCAGATTGCGCGCCGTGCCGGTGCCGCCCGCGTACAGTTCGCCGAGCCGGCGCTGCGCGTAGACCGAACCGCGGCTCGCCGCGTACGACATCAATGCAAAACCCTTTTTCTCGTCACGCGGCACGCCTGCGCCGGCCACGTACAGATCGGCAAGCACCGCGTGCGCCCCGAGATGGCCGCGCTCCGCAGCAGTATTGATCCAGCCCGCCGCGTTCTGAACGTCCTGCTTCACACCGGTGCCGCGCAACAGCGCCATGCCGAGCAGGAACGCTCCGTCGGCATCGCCACGCGTCGCGCCCTGAATGAACCACGTGACGCCGCCTTCGACATCGCGCGGCACGCCCGCCCGGCCGTCGAACAGGATTTGCCCGGCGTTGGATGCGCTGTGCGACGAGCCGTGGTCCGCGGCTCGCACGAACTCGGCGTAGGCCGAGGCGAAGTCGACCGCGCCGCCTTCGCCGTTGTAGTCCATCAGGCCGAGTGTCTCGGCCGCGAGGCCGTCACCCTGGTCCGCGGAGAGCGTCAGCCAGCGCCGCGCGGCGGCGGTGTCTTTCGGCACTCGCGTGCCGTCGCGGTAGAGCGAACCGACCACCCGTTGCGCATTGCGCGAGCCATCCACGGCGGCCTGCTGAAGGATCGCGAGGCCGGCGTCGGACGGCGGCATCGCGTAGCCGAACAGCACCATCTGTCCATAGATAGCGCGCGCGTCGAGATTGCCGGCCGCCGCTTCCGTGCCGCACGACGCGAGCAGTTGCGCTGGCTTGGCAAGCGGCGAGGCCGCCCATTCCTGGCTGGCGCCGAAGCGCAGCGCGCAGGGCGTGGTCGGATCCCCGAACGGCACAAGCGGCAAAGCCGGGAACGGACGCGGCAGACGCGCGGCATCTTGCGCGCCGGCCGACATGGCGCCGACGCCGAGCGGCGCAACGGCCGCCGCGGTCAACGTGAGCGCCGTCAGCAGCGCCGGCAGGAAGGCAAGCCGCCGCGGTGGGTGAAGCAACGCTACCGACTTCACGCTGCGCCTCGTTGCGGCGTTGAATGCTGCGCACATGCGCTCCGGCAGAACGCGGCGAACACGGCGCGTGCGCGCCGGTTCAAAGAGGTCTTCATGGTCATTTTCGGGTGATGAAAAGGCGGGCATTCTGATTAGTCACCTGGCGCCCCATCAACCCTATCGGCACAAAGATGGATAACTTGAGCGTCGGGAGCGATCAGTCCGGCCCGATACGGCGCCCTAAAGAATAAACCCGGCGCGCGGCCGGGTTTATTTCAGTGCTGCGATGGATTCAATATCGCCAACGTTGCGGGCTAAACCTCACGCCGCTCAGCTCGACACGTACGCCACATACGGTCCCAGGCCACCACCCGTCGACGAGCGCCCCGCGATGCCGTAGAACACATGCCGGCCGTAAAAGAACGGCAAACCGAAGTCGAACTGACCGGCCATATAGATGCCGAGGTTGTTGAACGCGTTGTTCCCCGACGCACCCAACGTCGCCGCATTGGCGATGTTGAAGCCCAGCGTCGCGCTAGCCGGACTGGTCGAGCTTAGCGTCGCCGTGCGGCCCACCGTCGCGGTCGGCACGTAATAGCCGCTCGCCGGGTCGCGCGTGATCGTCGTATCCGGGAAGAACAGCACCGTCGAACCGGAATCGAAGAACGTGCTGGTCAGCGTCGCGCCGTTATAAGTCGACGTGAAGTTGCTGTTGATATCCGTCTTGATCAACGTTGCGCTCGTGCCGGCCAACGTGTTGTTGGCCTGCGTGTCGATACCGAACACGAGCGTGCCCTGAGCCGACGCGCTGCCGCTATCCAGCACCTGCGCCATCTCCAGAATCACGCCGTTGTTGTCCTGCGCGAAATACGAAACCGGATTGGCGACCTGGCCGCTGACCGGCACCGTGGTGGCCGTGCCCGCGTTGGTGTAGTAGTGCGTCAACAGCGGCGCGACGGCGCACGCCGAACCGCAGTCCGTCGGGCTCACGCCGATGCCGAGAATGCCGTTCGCGCCCACGTTGGCGGCGGTCGCCATCAGTCGGCCCACCTGGCATTCGGACGGCGCGGCCGTCGTCAGCGCCGGGTCGCCGATCACCTGGATCGGCAGCGTCGAGGCGACCTCGCCCGACAGCGCGAGGTCGACGGTATGCACCGTGCCCCACGTATAACCGCTGCCGAACAAGGCGCATTGGGCGAGCGGCAGGCCGCTTGCCGTTTCAGTGCCGAGCGTGTTGAAAGTCGCGTCCGGAATCACGGAACGCACGAGGCGCAGCCCGTACGAACCCGTGTCGACCAGCACGTTCGGAATCGTCACGCAGTTGGCGGTGGCGTTCGTCCCCGGCGTGCAGAGCTTGATGCTCACCAACGGCTGGTTGTGAATGCCCGTGCCGGTGACCGTCACCGCCATCGTGTTGGTGGGACCCACCGCGGTCGGCACGGCGGACGCGTCGGCCGCGAGCACGTTGGACGTCGAGCTGGTCGACGGCTGGTTCGAGCTGCCGTTCGTCGTTCCGTTCGAGGGCGTGTTCGAATTGCTTCCCGCGGTCGACGAATTGGCCGTCGTGCTGCCGCTGCTGCCACCACCCCCACCGCAGGCGGCCAGACTCAGGCCGAGTGCCGCGGCAATAATCCATGCGATTTTGCGCACTTGTATTCTCTCGATTGATTTCTGTTGATTTACTTGATGTCGTCAGCGCTCAGGCCTTGCGGCAGCGCTTGCGGCAAATAGGCACGACCCACGAAAGAGCCCATGTGCCCACCCGTCTCCACGACCAGCCCCGTCTGACGCACGACGGCGGCGCCGTAGCCGCCGCCTTGGGTGTTGTGCGCGTCGGTGAGTGCCTGGACGTAAGTCGGGAAGTAAGTGGCGAGCAGCGTCTTCAGCGGCGGCATGGTCGGACCTTGCCAGCTCAACGCGAACACGGTGTTCCCCGCCGTGACGTACTCGTTGACCACCGTGCCGGACGGCAGCGTCGTCTGGCTGACGGTGTAAGCCGGCGTCGCCGCATTGGCGCTGGCGTTCGCCGCGAAGCGCGCCACCGCGGCGCCGCCCGGACTGGCCGCGCCCGCGCTGGTGCTGCTGGCCGTCACCGGATACGTTGGCGCGCTACCCAACGCCGCGTAAGCAGGCGCGGCGGCAACGAACGACGCCGCCGCCACCACGGCGATTCCAAATTTACTGGTCATCATTTTTTGGTTTTGTGGAAGTTTTCGGGAAATACGCGCGAGCTTGGCCTCGCGCTCGCGCAGAAATAAGCTTAGCGCGCGGTCGCCGGTTTAAATCCAGCGAACTGAGAAGCGAATCCGCTTCTGTTTGAAATTGAAAGCTTGGCCGAGCGAGGAAACCAGGCTGGACTGATTGAGGAGTAGTGGGGGGGAATCGACGTCGCGCGTTCAGACGGCCAATTGCGCGGTAATCGCGCGCGCCGTCACGCGGTTGCGTCCGGCCGCTTTAGCGGAATACAACTGGGCATCCGCGGCGGCCAGCAATGCGGCTGCGCTGCCGCCTTCAGGCGGCTGGCACGATGCGCAGCCGACGCTGATCGTCACGTGCCCGCTCCGCGTATCCTTGTTCGCGAGTCCTGCCGACTCGACACGTTTGCGGATTTTTTCGGCGACCACGGTCAACACTTCGTCGCCGGTCGCTGAGTCCGGTCAGCGCGTCGGTGGCGGCGACGCGCTGCAAAGCGGCAATGAGGCTTCATGCGCCCGACGCAACCGTTCGCGACTGTTGCTCAGATGCATGCGCATGGCGGCGCGCGCGTCGTCCGCGTCCTGCCGTTCGATCGCGCGATAGATCATCTGATGCTCGGCCAGTACGTTGCGCAAATGCTCGATATGGTCGAGCTCCGCGATTTCGGCGCTGCCCAGGCGCGTGCGCGGACTCACCGAACGGCCCAACTGGCTGAGCACGTCGAAGAAATAACGGTTGCCGCTTGCCCGCGCGATCTGCAAATGAAACTCGATGTCGTGCGCGACGGTGTCGGTGCTGCCGCGTTCGAGTTCCGACTCGAAGCGCGTCAGCGCGGCGCGCATCTGCTTCAGATGCTGGTCCGTGCGCCGCGCGGCGGCGAGCGCGGCCGACGCGGCTTCGACGTCGATACGGAATTCGATGATCGCCATCACGTCCAGCATGCTGGAGAGATCGGCGGCGGGCAATTGCAACGGTTCTTCCGAAGCGGGCGCGAGCACGAAGGTGCCGATCCCGTGCCGGGTCTCGACCACCCTGGCCGCCTGCAGGCGCGAGATCGCCTCACGCACCACGGAGCGGCTCACGGAGAGCTGCTTCATCATGGCGACTTCGGTGGGAATGCGGTCGCCCGGCCGCAACGCGCCGCGGCGGATTTCGTCGGAAAGGGTGGCCACCACCTTCTCAGTTAGGCTGCTCATTTCTGTGGTTTGTCGGCTAATCGGCTGAAAATGCGCACGTTGCGTGCGCGAGAGGTCGTACGACGGGACGGCCCGGCCATCATAGCGCCGCTCGGCGGCACGGACGATCCCGCGATCGAGATCTTAATCTGCCGGTAGGCGGAGATACATCATATTATTGTCATCAGACGTCTTGGTTTTATATTGAGCGCAGTGCGGTCAACCATGGGAAATCTTTGCGAAATCCATGTGGAGTGGCGATTTCAGCGGGGAAGGGTAAACACCTAATTGGAATCGCCGGACCTCTCCATGTAGACTGTCGTCAGACAACGTATCACGCGTTTCTCGCACCTCTGCCTCGCTGCCCGAATGCGCCGCGTTGTGTTCGATCAGGCCACCCAAGTGGCCGATACTGGAGACAACCTTGACCTCAGCTCTTGCCCCGGCCGCGGATCCGCTCGAATCCGCGGTCTCCAAAGTCAAGCGGCACGTATTGCCGCTGTTCCTGATCATGTTCATCGCGAACTACATCGATCGCGTGAACATCGGCTTCGTCAATTCGCACATGCAGACGGACTTGGGCATCGGCGCGGCGGCTTATGGTCTGGGCAGCGGCTTGTTCTTCATCGGCTATGCGCTGTTCGAAGTGCCCTCGAACGTGCTGATGCAGAAGTACGGCGCGCGCGCGTGGCTCACCCGCATCATGGGCACGTGGGGGCTGGTCGCGGCAGCCATGGCGTTCGTCTGGAACGACACGTCGTTCTATGTGCTGCGCTTTCTGCTCGGTGTCGCCGAAGCGGGCTTTTTTCCGGGCGTGGTGTTTTACTTCACGCAGTGGCTGCCGCAGAAAGATCGCGGCAAAGCGGTGGCGGTTTTTCTCGCTGGCTCCGCGCTCGCCTCGGTGCTGTCCGGCCCGATCACCGGCAGCCTGCTGTCGATTCGCGGCTTCGGCCTGCACGGCTGGCAGTGGATGTTCCTCGTCGAAGGCGGCTTCTCGATCGTGCTGTGCGGCGTGAGCTGGATGCTGCTGAAGTCGCGCATTCGCGACGCGTCGTGGCTCACCGCCGAAGAACGCACGGTGCTCGAAACTTCGATCGCGACGGAGCAGGCTGAGCGCGAGGCGCGCGGCGGCGCGCATCTGCCCGCCATGAAGCTGCTGAAGGACCCGCAGATTCTGCTGTTCTGCTTCCTGTACTTCGCGATTCAATTGACCATCTACGCCGCGACCTTCTGGCTGCCGACCATCATCCGCAAGATGGGCGGCCTCTCCGATTTCCAGGTCGGCATGCTCAACGCGATTCCGTGGCTGATCGCCATGGTCGCCATGTACTGCTTCGCGGTGCTGTCGTCGAAATGGCGCTTCCAGCAAGCGTGGCTCGCGGTGGCGCTGGTGATCGCGGCGTGCGGGCTGTTCGCGTCGACGTCGGGCAATCCGGTGTTGTCGTTCGTGGCGATCTGTTTTTCGGCGATCGGCTTCAAGGCGGCGGCTTCGCTGTTCTGGCCGATTCCGCAAGGCTATCTGGATGCCCGCGTGGCGGCCGCGGTGATCGCGTTGATCAACTCGGTGGGCAACCTCGGCGGCTTCTTCGCGCCGGCCACGTTCGGTTATCTGCAGCAGCACACCGGTTCGATTACCGGCGGCCTGTATGGCCTCGGCGTGGCGTCGCTGATCGCGGCGGCGGCCGGCTTCCTGACCCGCGACCGGCGCGTGAATCGCGACGCGTTGCCGGAGCCGGTGCATCGCAACGCGCACTGATTACACGGATCGTTAGCGAGGTTCATCATGGGTCACACCACTTCTTCTTGCCGTTCGCCGGCCGTGTTGAACGCGAGCGCCACGGCGCGCCACGCTGCTCACTCGCCGGCTCACTAACTCACTCACTTACCCAGGCTCAACATCATGTCCACGCAAGCCACTCAATCGAACGCGACGCCGACCGTCACCGAACTGCGCGTCGTGCCCGTCGCCGGTCGCGACAGCATGCTGATGAATCTGAGCGGCGCGCATGGCCCGTTCTTCACGCGCAACATTGTGATTCTGCGTGACAGCGCGGGGCATATGGGCGTCGGCGAAGTGCCGGGCGGCGAGAGTATCCGCAAGACCATCGACGACGCGCGGCCGTTCGTGGTCGGCCAGTCGATCGGCAATTTGCAAGCGATCCTGAACAAGGCGCGCACGCAATTCGCCGATCGCGACGCGGGAGGACGCGGCCTGCAAACCTTCGATCTGCGCACCACCATTCACGCGGTCACCGCGCTCGAAGCCGCGTTGCTCGATCTGCTCGGCCAGCATCTCGGCGTGCCGGTCGCGGCGCTGCTCGGCGAAGGCCAGCAACGCGACGAGGTGGAAATGCTCGGCTATCTGTTCTATATCGGCGACCGCAATCAAACCGATCTGCCGTATGCGAGCGGCGCAGACGGACACGACGACTGGGAGCGCGTGCGCACCGAACAGGCGATGACCCCCGAGGCCGTAGTGCGGCTCGCCGAGGCCGCGCAGGCACGTTACGGTTTCAACGACTTCAAGCTGAAGGGCGGCGTGCTGTCCGGCGACGCCGAAATCGAAGCGGTCACGGCGCTCGCCGAACGCTTTCCGAACGCCCGCGTGACGCTCGATCCGAACGGCGCGTGGTCGCTGGCGGAAGCGGTGCGCCTGTGCCGCGATCAGCACGACGTGCTGGCTTACGCCGAAGATCCGTGCGGCGCGGAAAACGGCTACTCGGGCCGCGAGGTGATGGCCGAGTTCCGTCGCGCGACCGGCTTGCCGACGGCCACCAACATGATCGCCACCGACTGGCGTCAAATGGGCCACGCGATCCAGTTGCAGTCCGTGGATATTCCGCTGGCCGATCCGCACTTCTGGACCATGCAGGGTTCGGTGCGCGTCGCGCAGATGTGCAACGAATGGGGACTCACGTGGGGCTCGCATTCGAACAACCACTTCGATATTTCGCTGGCTATGTTCACGCAGGTGGCGGCCGCGGCGCCCGGCAAGATCACCGCGATCGACACGCACTGGATCTGGCAGGACGGTCAGCGTCTGACGCGCGATCCGCTGCAGATCGTCGGCGGCAAGGTCAAGGTGCCGCAGACGCCGGGCCTGGGCGTCGAGCTGGATATGGAGGAACTCGAGAAAGCGCACGCGCTGTATCAGCAGCATGGTCTCGGCGCGCGCGACGACGGCATCGCGATGCAGTATCTGATTCCGAACTGGAAGTTCGACAACAAGCGCCCGTGCCTCGTGCGCTGATCGGGAAAGCCGGGCCGCTGTCGGCGCGGCCTCGATCGGTGGACTACTCGATGTGGACGCAACGAAAAACGCCGCCGGTTCGAAAACCGGCGGCGTTTTTCGTGGTGCTCGCGTTGCTTAGTCTGCCGCGATTACTGGCAAGCCTTGCCGTGATCCGCGTGATAGCCCTTCGCCTTGGCATCGGCTTCGGACATGTAGGAGCCTTGCTTCGTCTTACCGTAGTACTTGTCGCCGGAGCAGTGGTACACCTTGGTGCTCGTATTGACCCACACCTGGCCGGGGCCGCCGCCCGCTGCCGGCGCGCTGGCCGACATCGCGGCCATCGGCTTCGGTGCTGCCGCGGGTGACGAGGCGGCGGGCGCTGCTGCCGCTGCCGGGGCACTCATCTTGGAAGCCGCTTTCTTGTTGACGCCGCCGTGACCATGGCAGGCGCCCTTCATCGTGGCGCCCGAGTACGAGGTTCCGTCTTTACAGACGGCGCTCACAGCGCCCGATGACATGGCGGACGCCGCCATCGGCGCGCTGGCTTGCGCGAACGCGGCGGAGGATGCGAAGGCGGCGCTCAGCGCGAGAATCAGGAACGGCTTATTCATTTCGTAGCTCCCCAGGATAAGCACGAAGGTTACGTGCGTTCTCCAGAAACGTTAGCCATACCGATTACGTTGACCGCCGTTCGATCGTATGAGGGTATTTGACAATTGAGCCGCCAGACCCGGCCCGGCCCTGTGCTCGCACAGGCCCGCCAGTCGGGCAACGCGAGCCCGCGACGCCGTTCGCGACCGGCTCAAAGCAGGGATTTCCCCTGGGCGAGAATCTTGTCGCAGACCTGTTTGGTGACCTGTTCCTTCAGGCCGCCGCCGCTCAGATCGACCTGCTGGCCGCTGCCGCTGCTGAGGATACCTTTGGCGCCCTGGGTATAACCGCTGTCCGAGGTGGACGAGCCGCCGGGCAGTTTGCTCATTAGCGAGTCTTTCACCGACGACGCGCCGTCGCCGCTGAGATAGTTGTTCTTGATACAGAACTGCAGCACACCCGCGACGTTGCCGGTGCTGCCGGAGGTCACGGATTGTCCCGATAGCGCGCCGCCCAGGCCGCCGAGGCTGCCGAGTCCGCCGCCGGACGATCCGCCCGAATTGCCCTGCTGAAGTAGATTGCCGAGTTGCGCGTTGGCCGCCGAAAGTGGCAGCAACGCGGCGAACAGAATCCCTGCGGTTGCGGCCCGATACGTGCGTGCTTTCATCGTGGGCTCCTTCTGAGGATTTGAAAGAGCTTCTACTATAGGTGCGTTTCGGGGGCCCGACTGTTAAACCTTGGCGACACCCGACACGGGTCGAGAGCGCCAGCAGCATTCGTGCCGCGCCTCGCGCCGCGTTGCAGATCAGCTCTTGCGGAACACCACATGCGAAATGCGTTGCACCAGCAACGCGGCCGCCAGCGCCGCGACGGCCGTGAGCCAGACGCCGATATGAATCGACTGCACGAGCGCATCGCGCGCGGTGTCGATCAGCGCGAGCGTATTGAGCCCTGACGGCTTCATATCCGCGATCAGTTTCAGCCGCGAAGCGTCGTCGATCAGAATGCGCAGATCGACGAAACGCGACTGCCATTGCGACGCGGCCGGCTCGCCGAGCACGCTGAGCGTGCGCGTGACGACATCGCGATAATGATGCTGCACGACAGTCGCGACGATACTCGTGCCGAGCATGCCGCCCACCATGCGGGTGGATTGCAGCAATGCGGTCGTAATGCCGAAACGCTCGCGTCCGGCAATCTCCTGGCCGAACACATTCAGATTATTGAGGATGAAGCCGAGGCCGATACCGACCGCCGCCATCGGCAATTCGATCCATAGGGTCGGCGTATCCGGATTGGCGAAGGCCAGCCCGATCGACGCGAACAGCAGCAGCGCAAAACCGATCGACAGAATCTGCGTGGGCTTCTTCATGTGAATCACGATCCGCGTGTTCACCACACTGCCGAGGGCGATACACGCGGCGATCGGCGTGGCGAGCAGCCCGGCCTGTTGCGGCGACAAACCGAAACCGCCTTGCAGCAGCAGCGGTGCGAAGAAGATCAGCGAGAACATCACGAAGCCCGACAGCATGCCGAGCGTGAACAGCGTGACGAGTTGCGCGTCCTTGAACAGGTCGAGCGGAATGATCGGATGCGTGGCGCGTTTTTCGCACACCAGCAAGGCAATCGCGCCGGCGATCACGCAGACGGCCAGCACCAGATTGCCGGCGGTGAGGCCGTGTTTCGGCACGGCTTCGATCAAGGCCTGCAGACCGCCGAGCGTGGCGGCGACCAGCGCCGCGCCGAGCCAGTCGATCTTCACTTCGCCTTCGTGCGGGCGTTTAAAGCTCGGCAGATGCGCCCAGATGAAATAGAGCGCCGCCGCGCCGACCGGCAGGTTGATCAGGAAGGTGGAGCGCCAGCCCCAGTGTTCGCTCATCCAGCCGCCCAGCGACGGCCCCGCCGCAGTGCCGATGCCGTACGCGGCCGCCATCACGACTTGCCAGCGGACCCGCGCCCGCGGATCGGGGAACAGATCGGGAATCGACGCGAATGCCGTGCCGACCATCATCCCGCCGCCGACCCCTTGCAGACCGCGCGCGATCACGAGGAACAGCATGTCGTTGGCGACGCCGCACAGCACGGATGCCACCGTGAACGTGATGACCGCCGCGATCACGAAGCGCTTGCGGCCGAAGTAGTCGCCGAGCCGCCCGAACACCGGCACCGTCACCACCGACGCCAGCAGATACGCGCTCGCGATCCACGCGTAGTACTCGAAGCCGTGCAGCTCGGCGACGATGGACGGCAACGCGGTGCTGACGACGGTCTGGTCGAGCGCGACCAGCATGTTGACGAGGCCGATGCCGAGCATCGCGAACAGGGCGTTTCGGAAGGGCAGGGCAGCGGCGGTCGGATTCACGGATCGGGGAGAAAGGAGCTTGTCAGGTCGACGTCGCGCGGCGGGACGCACGTCACGACAGAGGTTTGACGACCTGAGTCCTCTAGATGTCTGACCTCTGGAGCGGCGATTATACGGGTTATCCCTTACATGAAACTATTCGCCCGGACAGCAGGGGCAAAAAATGCCGCACCTGACGGTACGGCATGGCGATCATGCGACACAAAGCGCTAGTCCAGTTCAACTCCGGCGATCGCCCTCGAGCAATCCATAAAGCGCGCTGTCCGACACTTCATCGCCCACGATCCAGCGTTCGCGCAACAGACCTTCGCGGACAAAGCCGAGCCGTTCGAGCAAACGCGCCGAGGCGGTATTGCGAGGATCGATATCCGCTTCGAGCCGCCGCAAACTCAGCGCGCCGAACGCATGCTCGATCACCGCCGATGCGGCCTCGCTCATGAAGCCGCTTCCCCAATGCCGGCGCTTCAGACTGAAGCCGATCTCCGCGCGGCGGCATTGTTCTTCGACGTGGAAAAGATCGCAACTGCCGAGTACTTCTCCAGTCGATTGCAGTTCAACCATGCGAACGAAATCCTTGCCTTCGGCGGACGCTTTCACCAGCCGCTCCATGCGTTCCGTTGCCTCTTCGAAGCGGGTCATGGTGGGAAACGAGAAATAGCGCATGGCTTGCTCGTCCGACCAGATGGCGAACAGGGCTTCGGCGTCGTCGAGACGAGGTGCTCGCAGAATGAGACGCGGTGTGGTTAGCGTAATCCGCTCGGTAAATGGCATAGGGAGTCAAGAGAAGTGGCCTTTGCGGCGAGCCCAGATAGTAGCCGAGGCGAGCCGCGTTTTTTAGTGCTCGCCGTCGATTCATTTCACTCGCGTTATCGCAAAGCGCCGCTTCTCCGATTGATGCTTAACCCTTCGCCCAAGCCGCTGCCGTTTCGAACGCAAAATCCCGATACGACCTCGGCTGACGCCCCAGCAATGTCGCCAGCCGTTCGACCTCCGCCGTCGACGCGGCCGCGCCGTCCTGCTGATAGCGGCTCATCATCAGTCGCATGTCGTAAGCGAGCCAGGCCGGCGCCACTGCCTTCAGACGTTGTTCGAGCACGACGAGATCGTCGCCGCCATAACGCACGCTACGTCCCAACGCATCGGCCCAGATGGACGTCACGGTCTCCGCGTCGATCACATCCGGGCCGACGAGTTCATACGTCTCGCGCGGCAGACGGTTCGCCGACCGCTCCCGGCGGAGCAATTCCAGCGCGGCCGCTTCGCCGATATCGCGCACGTCGACCATCGAAATACCTTTCGCGCCGATCGGCATGCCGTACACGCCGTGCGTGAGCAACGGCTCTTTCTGACGCACGTCGTTCTGGATGAAGTACGCGGGGCGCAGCACCGTCGCCGGGATATCGAGGTGCTCGATCATGCGCTCGACCGTGTGCTTGCCGGTGAAGTGCGGCACGTCGACATATTCCGCGCCCTTGAACACCGACAGATACACCACGCCCTTCACGCCGGCTTCGCGCGCCACGCTGAGCGCCTGCAGCGCTTGCGTCAATTCGTCCGGCGCATTCGGCGCCAGCAGGAACAGCGTGCTGACGCCTTGCATCGCGCGCCGCAAGCCGTCCACGTCGGACAGGTCGCCTTGAACCGCGCTGACGCCTGCGGGGAATTGCGCTTTTTCCGGTGAACGGGTCAGCGCGCGGACTTCGACGCCGCCGCCGTTCAGATGCGCGAGAACCTGCTTGCCGATAACGCCCGTGCTGCCTGTAACGAGGATTGCCATGATGTGCTCCTTGGGTTGGATGGGCTGCGATCAGCCCGTGAGATGAACAATAGTCGTTCCATCTGGTCGCCGAAAGTGCAAAAATCCAGACACCTCGTCTCATATTTGGAACGATCATGGACTTGACCTCACTGGGCGATTTCAACGCGGTGGCGTTGCACGGCGGTTTCGGGCCGGCCAGCCGGGCGCTCGACCGCCCCAAGGCCACGCTGTCGCGGCGCGTGGCGGAACTGGAGGAACAGCTCGGCGTGCGCCTGATCGAGCGCGGCTCGCGCACGTTGCGCCTCACCGAGGAAGGGCTCGTGCTGCACGAGCGCACGCGCGGGCTGATGACGGAGATTCAGGAGGCGGGCGAAAACGTCGCGTCGCGCGCGCCGGTGCCGCGCGGGCGTTTGCGCATCAGCGCGCCGATGGTGTTCGCGCATGTGGTGCTGGGCCAGATCGCAACGCGTTTCGCGCTGGCTTATCCGCAGGTCGAGCTCGAGGTGGTGGCGGAAGACCGCGTGGTCGATCCGGTGGAGGATGGTTACGACCTCGTGATTCGCATCAATCCGCCGAGTGACGAACAACTGGTGGGACGCCGCATTCTTGGCGATCAACGGTGGATGGTCGCGGCGCCGACGGTGTCGATTCCGTCGGCATCCGCGAGCGATGCGCAGGCCGATGCGCAGGCCGATGCGCAGGCCGACCCCGACCCCTTGCCGGTGCCCGCCGTCATGTCGGCCGCGGCGGCGCGCGTCGCGCTCTGGCGCGTGCGGGTGAAGGGCGGCGAGGTGCGGACGTTTGCGCCCACGCCGGTGCTGCGGCTGTCTTCGCTATTAATGGTGCGCGACGCGGTGCTGAACGGTGTGGGCGCGGCGCTTCTGCCGCGCCTGCTGGTGGAACCCGACGTGCTGTCAGGACGGCTCGTCTGCTGGGGAACCGAGGACGGGCCGCCGGTCGAGATCTGGGCGCTCTATCATTCGCGGCGTCTGCTGAGCGCCAAGGTGCGGGCGTTCATGAACCTGCTGCAGGACTTGCCGGGCCGGGAGCGAAAACCTGGGTGACGCGGCGCAGCTTTAGAAACATCGGTCTTGCGATGTATCAGGCATAAACATACGAGTCTTAGGGGCCTGCGTTGCAATGAATTTTGGCAAGATACGCTCGCGAGTTTCGAGCCGCAGCTTCGAGCCACTTTACCCAAATGTGATTCGCCCTAAAACGTAAAACAAACGCCGATTCCAATCTCTCCATGCAACGACGCGGATTCATCAAGTCTTTCGGTTTACTCGCCTCCGGGCTGCTCTCGACCAACGCCACGCACGCTGCGGATACGGGTCCGCTCGCCCCGGTATCGGGCGACGTCGCCAACACCGGCAGCGCGACCAGCGCCACCAGCGCCACCCAGGCCACGCGCCTCGCGCTCAGCCGCATCGACGCGCTCGACCGCCGTGGTCCACGCCTGCGCAGCATCATCGAACTGAATCCCGACGCGTTGCGGATCGCCGCCGCGCTGGATAGCGAACGCCGCGCGGGCAAGCTGCGTGGCCCGCTGCACGGCATGCCGATCGTCATCAAGGACAATATCGCGACCGGCGACCGCATGGCGACCACCGCGGGTTCGCTCGCGCTCGACGGCATTCGCGCGACGCGCGACGCCGAGCTCGTGCGCCGCTTGCGCGAGGCGGGCGCGGTGATTGTCGGTAAAACGAATTTGAGCGAATGGGCGAACATTCGCTCCACCCGTTCAACCAGCGGCTGGAGCGGACGCGGCGGCCTGACGCGCAATCCCTACGGTCTGGATCGCACGACCAGCGGTTCGAGTTCCGGGTCGGCCGCAGCCGTCGCGGCGGGCATGACCACCATGGCGATCGGCACGGAGACCGACGGCTCGATCGTGTCGCCCGCGTCGATGTGCGGTGTGGTTGGACTGAAGCCGACCGTGGGTCGCGTGAGCCGTGACGGCATCATCCCGATCTCGCACAGTCAGGACACGCCTGGTCCGATCACGGCGACGGTGCGCGATGCGGCGCTGCTGCTGTCGGCCCTGGCAGGCGGCCCCGACCCGCGCGATCCACGAACGCTGCCGGCTCCAGCACCGGATGATTACCTGCGGGCCTTGCGCAAAGACGCGCTGAAAGGCGCGCGCCTCGGCGTGGCGCGGGAATTTTTCACGGGACACGACGAAGTCGACCAGCAGATCGACCTGGCCATCGCGCAGTTGAAACGGCTCGGCGCGGAAATCGTCGACCCGATCGATCTGCCGAAGGTCGGCTACGGCAAGGAAGAACTGGCCGTTCTGCTGCATGAATTCAAACACGATCTGCCGCTGTGGCTCGACACGTTCGCGCCGCACGCGCCGATTCATACGCTGGCCGATCTGATCGCTTTCGACAACGCGCATCGCCGAGACGAGATGCCTTACTTCGGCCAGGAACTGTTCGACCAGGCGCAGGCGCTCGGAGACCTGGACAGCGACGCGTATCGAACCGCGCTGGCAGCTTGCCGTAAGCAATCGCGCGACGAAGGACTCGATCGTGTGCTGCGTCAGCACGGGCTGGATGCTATCGTCGCGCCGACCGGCGGCACGGCGTGGCTGACCGACTTCATCAATGGCGACAGCGACGGCGGCGGCGGGTTTTCGACGCCGGCCGCCGTGGCCGGTTATCCACACCTCACGGTGCCGGCCGGCCAGGTGCGTGGACTGCCGGTCGGGTTGTCGTTCGTTGGACCCGCGTGGAGCGAGGCGCGTTTGCTGGCGCTCGGCTATGCGTACGAACAGGCCACCCAGTGGCGCAGGCCGCCGAGCTATCCGGCGCATACGGCCACGCCGTTGCCGATCTAGTCTCGAGCGGCCGCTCGAACGGCCGCTTGAGCGGCGCTCGCGCCAGCGCGATGCCGGGCATACCCTCGATGACTTCCGGGTGTTCGGCCCGCATCGCATCAGTTAAGATGAATCACATGGCCGACAGACACTAGAGAAGCTGAATCGCCATTGGGTCACGATGGTTTTCATCGGGCGTCCTCAGGTTTAGGGGGTCACGTTTTGCGCCACTTGCCAACGTCGATACGTCTCGTACTGTTTGCCTTGTGCTTCATCGGCGCACACGCACTGTGCCTGCTGATGTTCCCGTCGCGCTCCACCCTGGCTAGCTATCCTTTTCTGATCGTCGCGCCTTCGCTCGCGTTGGCGGCCTGCTGCTGGCGCGCTCGCGCCGAGGTCCGCGCGTTGCGCATGCCGTGGGTCCTGCTCGGCGTCGGCCTGTTTCTGTGGATTCTCGGCGTGGCGCTCAGCGCCTGGGAAGATATCTTCCAGCAGATTCCGGAGAGCATCGCGTGGTTCTCCGACTTCAGCTACTTTCTCTACGCCGTGCCGATCCTCCTCGCGATCGCGTCGGTGTCGAACGGCCAGCGGATTCTTTTTTTCGTGTGGATGGACGGCATTCAGGCGGTCGTGACCGCTTACCTTGCGTACATCACGATCTTCTCCGTCGTGCCGTTTTCAGGTCATGCGCTCGCGCCAATCTCGGCGTCAGTGCTGGTGCTGACCTACGACGTCGAGAACGGCCTGCTGGCCGTTGCGGCAACGTTGCGCCTGCTGGTTCAACCGCGTAACGCGGGCCGCCGGTTCTACGAAATCTTGTGCGGCTATTTGTGGGTCTATGCGCTTGTCGCCGCGGTGTATAACCACTGGGCCGCGGTTTCCGACGGCCACGCGTTGATGGACGTGATCGTCGACATTCCCTTCCTGCTGTTGAGCGCGGCGTGCTTCACGCGCCCGGCAAACACCGTCGATGCCGACACGGCCGACTGGAAGAGGCCGCTCGCGGTGATTATCGAAAACGTCAGTCCGATCGTGTACACGTTGGCGCTGCTCGCGTTGAGCATCGTCCTGATGCGTGAACACTTTTATGTCGGCACGGTAGGCATTTTTACCGCCCTGGTGGTGTACACGATCCGCACCACGACCTTGCAAAGCCGGCTGGTTCGGACCCAGCAGGCGTTGAGCGACGCGCGCGACCGCCTCGAAAAAATCGCGCTGACGGACGCGTTGACCAATGTGGCCAACCGTCGTTGCTTCGATCAAACGCTGGCGCTCGAATGGAGCCGTGCCGCGCGTACGCAGCATCCGCTCGGCGTGTTGCTGATCGATATCGACCACTTCAAGAAGCTGAACGACCGCTACGGTCATCCGGCCGGCGACAAATGCCTTGTTGCGGTGGCGGCCGCGTTGCAGGTGGCGCTCCCGCGCGGCGGCGATCTGCTGGCGCGCTATGGCGGCGAGGAGTTCGCCGCGATCCTGCCGGCCACCGACGAAGACGGCGCGCGTCGCGTGGCGGCCAAAATGCTGAGCGCGGTTCAGGCGCTGCGCATCCGCAACGAGACGCCGCTGGGCGATCACGTCACCGTCAGCATCGGCGTGGCGGTGGCCGTGTCGGAATCGGCGGGCGTGGGCTCCACGCATCAGATCGTCGAAGCCGCGGACCAGGCGCTCTACCGCGCGAAAGGCGCCGGGCGAAATCGCATCGAGGCCTTCGTGCCGCGCGATTATCAGGGGAGTGGTTCGATCTAGTACGCATGGCCGCGACGTCGATGCCGTTCGACAAAGGGTTTGTCTCTAGACATATCGGCGTCACAGTTGCCGATAAACGGATTGAATGGCCGCCTTCAGCGCAGCCATCAAAATAACGATAACTCGAACAAGACTTCGTTCAATCCGTCGACACCGATCTGAGGCGTGGGCATGCATCGATTCAGTTTCACGCAGAAACTCTGGCTGCCGCTCGTCGTCAGCCTGATCGCACTCCTTGCCGTGTCCGTGTCGGCGGCGTGGCTATCGCGTCAGACGCGCATCGAGGAACGCAAACACGATCTGGTGAACGTGGCGCACGTGGGCCTCAGTATCGTCAACGAATATGCGGCGCTGGCGCAAAGCGGCGCGCTCAGCGAGGCCGACGCGCGTAAGCAGGCGCTCGAACGCCTGCGCGGCATTCGTTATGGCGAAGACGGCTACTTTCTCGTGATCGATTCGACGCCGCGCATGATCATGCACGCGATGAAGCCCGCGCTGAACGGCAAAGAGCTCGCCGCTTCCGCCGATGCCGACGGCCGCCATCACTACGTGACGTTCGCCGCGGTCGCGCAGGCGCCGCAAGGCGGCTTCGTGGATTACGTGTTCCCGCATCCGCAAGACCCGCCCTCCGCCGCGGTCGGCAAGATCGGCTACGTGGTGCGTTACGCGCCGTGGGACTGGATCATCGCGACCGGTGCTTACGTGGACGATATCGACGCCGCGTTCAGGGAGTCGTTGTATTTCGTCGGCGGCGTATTCGCGGCCGTCGCGCTGCTGCTGTCCGCGCTGGTGAGTCTCACCAATCGCAGCATTCAGCGCGCCATTGGCGGCGATCCGGTCTATGTGGCTGAAGTGGCCGGCGCGATCAGCAACGGCAATCTCGCGGTGCCGATCCAAACCCGTCACGGCGACGAATCGAGTCTGCTGCTCACCATGCAACGCATGCGCGACGCGCTCGCGCAGACGATCGAACAGATCAAGGGCGCGGCCGACAAAGTGGCGATCGGCGCGCGCGAGATCGCGGGCGGCAACGCGGACCTGTCGGCACGGACGGAGAGTCAGGCGGCGGCGCTGCAGGAAACCGCCGCGAGCATGGAGCAGATGACCGCGATGGTCAGGCAGACGGCGGAGAACGCGCAGACCGCCAGCCGCCTCACGGCGAGCGCGGAGCAGATCGTCAATCGTGGCGGCGAGATGGCGGCCGAGGCGGTGTCGACCATGCAGGAAATGTCGGCGGAGTCGCAGCGTATGGTCGACATCATCGCCGTGATCGAAGGCATTGCGTTTCAGACCAATATCCTCGCGCTCAACGCGGCAGTCGAGGCCGCTCGGGCCGGCGACGAAGGGCGCGGTTTCGCGGTGGTGGCCGGCGAAGTGCGGACCCTGGCGCAGCGCAGTGCGTCGGCCGCGAAAGAGATCCGCACGCTGATCAGCCGCGCGGCGGAAAAGGTCGAGAACGGTGCTGAGCTGGTCGGTAAAACCGGTGCGACGATTCACGACGCGCGCGAGGCGATTGCGAAAGTGTCGGGCGTCATGCGCGATATCGCCGCCGCGGCCGCCGAACAGAGCGCGGGCATCGATCAGGTCGGCGACGCGGTCACGCAGATGGATAGCGTGACGCAGCAAAACGCGGCGCTGGTCGAACAGGCGGCGGCCGTCGCGCAGACGCTCACCGAGCAGGCGAAACTGCTGCAAGTGTCGATCTCCACGTTTCATTTGCGGGACGGTTCGACCAGTGCGTCCGCACCGCCGTCGAATGCACGAACCGCGCGCCGCGATGCACGCGGCCTTGCTACCGCGCTATGAATCGGCACTAAAGCGCTGGACATGTCTGTCTCTTTCAACGGGTGAGCCGAATATAATCGGTCAGCCTTTGGAGGATCTCATGTGCATCGCATTTCGAAATCTTCAGTCAAAGCAGCGCCACGCCCGCCAGTTCCGGTGACGCGGCGCATCGCGTGGCTTCGTCACGTAGTTGTGCGCGCAAGCGTCGGCGCGGTTGGCCTGGTGCTGGGCCTGCATCACGCCATGGCGGCGGACGACGGCACCGTCACGCTATACGGCGTGCTCGACACCAGCGTTGAAATCACCAACCCCGGCTCCGGATGGACCTCACGTCTCGACTCGGGCGCTTATCGCGGCTCGCGAATCGGCTTGCGCGGCGCCGAGCCGATCGGCGCCGAGACCTATGTGGTGTTCGCGCTGGAAAACGGTTTCAGCAGCGCCGACGGCACGTTGCAAACTCCGGGTGTGATATTCAACCGCCAGGCATGGATCGGCTCGCGAGGGCGCTGGGGCGAAGTGCGCTTCGGCCGCCAGTATTCGCCGATCTATATTCCGTTCAAAGGCGATCTCGACGCGTTCGGCGCGGGCACGATCGCGTCGGGGCTCAACAATCTCTCGAAGATCACGCCCTACACGAACAACGCGATCACCTATCTGTCGCCGCAGGTCGGCGGTTTTGACGCGACCGTCATGATGGCCCTGCGCGATGCGTCGGAGAGCGATGGTAACGGCGTCGACGGTTACTACCTGACGGTCCGCTATCAGATCGACAACTTCAAGCTGCTATTCGCGCGTCAGCAGACCCACGGCGCCGCTGCGCTGCGCGCCAATCTCGGCGGCGCGAGTTACGCGATGGATAAAGTCCGCGTATGGCTGTCGTTTTTCAACGGCGATGGCGGCTCGCCGCTGTATCACGGCGCGGGCGGCTCGCTGTCGGCGCAATACAGCTTTTCCGCTGACGCGCGCGCGTCGCTGGGCTATGCGCATGTACGGGATTTCACGGGCGAAGGTGCGAGCGCCGATCAGTTCAGCGCATCGTTCGAATACAACTTTTCGCGCACGCTGCTGTTCTATTTCACGGCGGCGTATCTCGCGAATCACGACGATGCCAGCTTCACGCTGCGTGGGGTCAACGTGACCGGCTTGCCGGTTGCGTATCCCGGTGCGCCGGTCAAGGGTGTGCAGTTTGGTTTGGTGCAGCGGTTCTGATCGGCGCGACATCGCCACTGTTCTAGGGCTTGTCTCGCCGTACTGCGCACTCAATGCGCCGCGTGCGCATGCTGTCGCAATTCACCGGGGATGAACACATGCTCCAGGCCGCCGCCATCGAGCCACTCGCGCGTTTTTCCGGCGGCCCGATCGATCAGACGATCGCATTGCGTGTAATCGTAGGGGGAGATTTCGAGCGGGCAGAGCGGCGGTACGACGAAGATGTCGGCGCGCGTCGAGTAAAACTCCAGATCGCGAACGAGCTGGCGCGCAATGACCAGCGTCAGCGCGTGCATGGCTTGACCGATCGGACTGGAAGGCGGCGCGTGCAGCGCGCACGCAAAGCCGGCCGGCAGCACGACGATGCGTGTGGCGCCGAGACCGACCGCGACTGAAATGGGCGTGTTGTTGGCGACGCCGCCATCCACCAGATCCGCACCGTCGATACGCACCGGCGGAAACACGCCGGGAATCGCCGCGCTGGCAAGAACGGCGTCCACCACCGGGCCGGACGAGAGGACGACTTCGTTGCCCGACAGCACCTCGGTCGCGACGATATGCAGCGGCAACGCCGCCTGCTCGATGCGCGCGTAGCGCAGGTTTTTTTCCAGCAGCGCGCGCAGTGCTTTGGCTTCCACCAGATGCGGACGGCGCCGCAACAGAAGGTCGAGCAGCCCGAGCATGGAAAACGGCATGATGTCCTGGCGGCGGATGCGGCACCAGAGCGCTTCCAGCTCCGCGACGCCCTCGCCATTCGGCGTGCCGGCGAAATAGGCGGCATTGATCGCGCCCGCGGAAGCGCCGACGACGCAACCGGGACGCTCGCCGCGATTGAGCAATTCCCGCAGCATGCCGACTTCGATCGCGCCGAGACTACCGCCGCCCGCGAACACGAACGCGGTCAGCGGCGCGCGCGCCGCGCCGGTGGACAGATCGGACTGCGTGGCTTGAATCGATGACATGGCGGTCTCCGCGGCACGCCGGGCGCCTCACCAACGCAACAGGCGCGGCCCCAGCAATGCACCGATGATAGTCGGCACCAGCATGCCGAGCACGTACCACACGCCCCAGAACGGAATCCCCATCTCGGGACAATGCAGACAATAGGCGAGCGTGGCGGTCGAGCCGGCCAGCAGCCCACCCGCCGCGCCGGCCAGCGCGAGGCGGGTCGGCGCGAGTCCCTTGAGCGCCCAGAAAACGGCGATGAAGCCCGGCACCGACAGCATCGTGATATTGAACGGGCAGACGCGCCACGTTTTGCCGAGCACCAGCGCGAGCCGTAAGTCGCTCGGCGCGGACATCAGCACATAAAGCCCCGCCAGCCACACCACGGCCAGCGGTACGGCAACCAGCAGGCGGCCGCTCGCGCTCAGGGCCGCGCCGGGTCGGGCGAGCCGGGTGGACAGTTGCAGCGCGCCGAGCATCAGGCACAGCGGCAACGCGATCTTCGCCCAGAAGATCGGCGTGGCCGCCACTTCCGCCAGATCGCGGCGCACGCCGAGCAGCACCGCGACGATCAGCGTCGCGCCGACCGCGCCGACCAGCACGGCGAGGCTGAAGCGCTTGGCGAGCTGGTGCCGGTCGACCGGCGCGGCGCCCGTTGCAAGCAGGGAAATGAAGTCGTCCGTTTTCATCGCGTTCCTCGAATCTTTGCAGCCAGCGCCTTGAGCCCACGGTGTACGCCGATTTTCACCGCCGACTCCGACAAGCCTGTCATTTGCGCGGTCTCCGACACGGAGAGCCCTTCCAGCTTGACATGCACGATCGGCAGCCGCTGGCGGTCCGGCAACTGTTCGAGCAGCTTGCCGAGATCGCGCTTGGCCTGCGCCGGCTCCAGATCGGGCGCGGCCAGCAACTCGAAGGCGTCGTCGAGCGGATCGTTCAGCGCGTCGTAACGCGAGCGCGCCCGAAAGTAATCCGTCAGCTTGTAGCGTGCGATCGCGTGAACCCATGCGGTCAGCGGTTCCTCGGGCCGGTAGGTGTGCCGCCCGTTGTGGACTGCCAGCAGCACTTCCTGCACGAGATCTTCGATATCGCCCGGCTGGCTGTGCAAACGCCTCCTCAGAAAACCGCGCAAGTGCGTGCTCAACTCCGACAGGAACCGCCGATACGCCGCTTCGTCGCCATCCATGCCTTTGAGAAGCAGCGCCTGCAGGTGCTTCTCCTTGATTTGCAACGTCGCGTCATCGTTAGTTCGATCCATCGGTCGCTCTGGTTACACAAAGAGTGAAATTTATTTTGCGCAGATTTTACGCTGCCGCGCGCGCCGACCAAAACTGCCGCGAAACGCAGTCGGTGCGGCATACGCAAAATTTTTTTCGCGTTGCTGTAACCGGTTGTCGAAAGTCGTCGAATTACCTTCCAGCAAACGCAAGCAAATCCGGCCCACGGCCTGAACCGACTGCGCTGCTACCTAACCTGAAACGAAATCTCTTGAGGAATCCATCATGAACAACCTTAAACTCGCCGCCGCCGCTCTCGCCCTCGCTTCGCTCGCTAGCGGTGCTTTCGCCCAAACCCAACCGGCCGCCGGCGGTGCCATGGAGAAATGCTACGGCGTGGCGATGGCCGGCCACAACGATTGCAAGGCCGGCGCCGGCACGACGTGCGCGGGCACCTCGAAGATGGACTTTCAGGGCAATTCGTGGAAGAACGTGCCGGTCGGCACCTGCACGACGATCAAGACGCCGCACGGCACGGGTTCGCTCTCGCCGATGGAATCGTAATTCGCCGCGCCGCCCGCCGATCATGAAGACGCTAACCCACATGGGCGCCGGTTTGGGCCTCAAGCCCGACCACTACGCGCAGGCCCACGACTGCAATGCGGAAGGTCTGTGGTTCGAGGTTCATCCCGAGAACTACATGGTCGACGGCGGCCCTCGCCTCGCATGGCTGGACGCGATTCGCAGCCGTCATCCGCTGTCGTTGCATGGTGTGTCGTTGTCGCTGGCGGCGGATAGTGCGCCCGACGCGGTTCATCTACAAAGACTGAGGGCGTTGGCGGATCGCGTCGAGCCCACGCTGGTCTCGGAGCATCTCGCCTGGTCTACGTGGCGCGGCGCGTATCACCCGGATCTGCTGCCGTTTCCACGCACCCGCGAAGCGCTCGTGCGGATCGCGGACAACATCGCCCGGACTCAGGATGCGCTTGCGCGGCGCATCGCGATTGAAAACCCCACGCATTATCTTCAGCTCGACGGTCATGAAATGGACGAGCTGACGTTTCTCGGCGAACTGTGCCGCACCACAGGGTGCGGTTTGCTGCTCGACGTGAACAACGTTTATATCAGCGCGCACAACCTGGGCTTCGACGCGGCGTCGTATCTCGACGCGGTGCCGGCGGATGCGGTGATGGAAATTCATCTCGCCGGACATAGCCGCGACGCTCACGGCGCCACCACGTTACTGATCGACTCTCACGATGCGCCGATCGCCGACGACGTCTGGTCCCTGTACGGCCACCTGATCGAACGAATCGGCGCGAGACCCACGCTGATAGAACGCGACGATCACATTCCGCCATTCGACGCTCTGTTGACGGAACGCGCTATCGCTCAACGGTTATTGGCGAGTACGGAGGCGATGGTATGAACCGCTCGCTCAGCCACTTCCAGGATGCATTCGCGGGCGCGCTCTACGACGCCGACGCGGCGTCGCCCTTGCTCGATTCGCTGCTCGCGCAACCGGGCTTCGCGGTGTATCGCAACAACGTCGTGAAAGCTTGCATCGACGCATTGCAAGCGAACTTTCCGAGCGTGGAGCGACTGGTCGGCAGCGACTGGTTTCGCGCGGCCGCCGCGATTTATGTGCGCCGGCAAGCGCCTTCGGACGCGCGGCTGCTGTACTACGGCCACGATTTCCCCGCGTTTCTGGACAGCTTCGAGCCCGCTCGCGAGCTGCCTTATCTGGCGAACGTCGCGCGGCTCGATCGCCTGTGGACCGAAACGCATGCGGCCGCGGATGAACCCGGCATCGACGTTGTCTCACTGGCCTGCCTTGCGCCGGAAGCGCTTGGACGACTGACGCTGCCGTTGCGCGCCGCCGTGCGCTGGCAATGGTTCGCCAACCAGCCGGCTTACACGATCTGGCATTGCAATCGTGAAGCGGTCGAACTGCCGCCAGAACTCGACTGGTCGGGCGAAGGCGCATTGCTGACACGGCCGGAAGGCGCGGTGCAGTGGCGACCGCTCGGCACGGGCGGCTGCGCATTTCTCGACGCGTGCGCCGCATCGCAGACACTCGACGCCGCCGCGCAAAACGCGCTCGACGCGCAACCCTCACTCGATTTCACGCAACTTCTCGGCGACCTGATCGCGGCGGGCGCATTCGCTGCGATCGACGTTGCACCTCACGGAACACTTTGACCGACACGGAGATTCACATGGAAGCGATCCAGAACACGGCGCCCAGCGCGCACAACACGTTGCGCGGACGTTGGAACGCACTTGCCGCGAAGCTGCAAGTTTTGATCAACGATTCGCTGTTGTCGCTGGTCGCGCGCTTCGCGATTGCCGCGATCTTCTTCATGTCGGGACGCACGAAGGTGAGCGGCATTCTCACGTTGACGCCGAGCACGTACGAACTGTTTCGCACCGAATACAAGCTGCCGCTCGTCCCGCCGGAAATCGCCGCGCACATTGCCGCCTATTCGGAGCATCTTTTCCCGTTGCTGCTGGTGCTGGGTCTGTTCTCGCGCTTCTCCGCGTTCGCGTTGCTCGGCATGACGACCGTGATCGAGGTATTCGTCTATCCGGACGCATGGCCGACGCATCTGTCGTGGGCCGGCTTGCTGCTGGTGATCATCGGGCGTGGTGCGGGCGTGTTCTCGCTGGACCATAAGTTCGGCATCCGTTAAGGTCGGGCCGCGCGTGCGCGGCTCTGCTGTTCCCGGTGAGTAAGCGCCAACCTTGGTGTTTTGCCTTAATTGACATCCATTCGTTATTCGTGACAAAGACGCGGAATGGCGGTAACGAAAAATCCATTCCCTTTTTTTCCATTGCGGCAGCGCGGTTTACCGGCCTATCGGCCGTGGCAATGCCCGCCCTTTGCGCGAATAGCGGTTTATTTTCACCAAATTGTTAATTTCAGCGACGCTATGCCGGTGATTTGGTTTGCCTGTCGCGCAATCATCTCTTAAATGCGCGGGAAGCTCGATGGCTATTGGCATTGGCAAAGAAAGTGCGGCGGGAATAAAAAAGGCCGACACAGCGTGTCGGCCTAAAGACTCTGGCGTCCGAGGATTGCATGCCAGAACCTGAGAGACGTTTGTCGGTCAATCTTACGATTGACGCAGCGCAATACAGTATTTGTTGCTTTATCTCGAATGCTGGCGGGGGTTTCCGAAGATTCGTAGCAAGCAGGCTGTCTGACTGGACCGCCTTTGGTAGGCGAGATAGTAAACCAAAACTTAGTCATTCAAGCATAAAGCCGCTCATAAATTTTGTCGGTCAGCGCACCCGCAATTGGGTGTCGGGAAATTCTGATAAAAACGTAAGGATTTCCTGAGCCCATTCACTCCGTACTCAGGTGATGTCGGATCGCGTAGCGAATCAGTTCCGAATTATTGTTGAGGCCGAGCTTTTGCATCAGGCGCATTTTGTGAGTGCTGATGGTTTTGGCGCTGAGTGCGAACGTTTCGGCAATGTCGTTAATGCTCTTTCCTGCGGCCAGCGCTTGCAGCACCTGGAATTCGCGGTCGGACAGAATGGCGTGCGGCGGTGTTTCGCCTGTGTGCGTGCCGAAGATCATCGAGTCCACCAGTTTCGGATCGATAAAGCGGCCACCTTCGGCGAGCTTGCGAATCGCGGTCAACAGCACCTCCGGGTCGCTGTCTTTCGTGAGGTAGCCGGTGGCGCCCGCGCGCAATGCGCGCGATACGACCTGCGCCTCGTTGTGAATGCTCAGCACGAGCACCGGCAGGCTGGCGTACTCGGCCCGCACGCGCCGGATCAGATCGATGCCGCTGATGCCCGGCATCGTCATGTCGAGCAGCAGCAGATCGGGACAGCCGGCGCGCAGTTTGTCGAGCACTTCCGCGCCTTCGGCCGCTTCGTCCGCGACGATCATGTCGGCGGTGGTCGCGATGATCTGCTTCAAACCGCCTCGCACGATCGCGTGGTCGTCTGCAATGAGAATTCTGATCATGGGGGGTTCCGATTCGTGAGCGGGATGTGAATCGAGACGGTCGTGCCCGCGCCCGGCGCGCTCTCGATCTGTAACGTGGCGCCGATCAGCCGCGCACGCTCGCTCATGCCCAGCAGTCCGTACGAGTAGCGGCGGCGCGCGGCGGCCGGGTCGAAACCGCAGCCGTCGTCGCTGATATGAAGGGCTAATGCGTCGTCGCCGCTGGTGAGCGTCACGTCCACGCGCGTGGCCAGCGCGTGCCGCGCGATATTGGTCAGCGACGCTTGCACGATACGGAACACGGCCGTGGCATGCGCGTCCGGCAGCACCGGTTCGCCGCCGTGAATCGCCAGCTTGCACGGCAGTTGATTGCGCCGCACGAAGTCGTCGACCAGCCATTCGAGTGCCGACACGACGCCAAAGTTTAGCGCGGCCGGTCGGAGATGACTGGCGACATTTCGTACCATCCAGATGGTCTTTTCGACGAGCTCGCGCATGTCGTCGGTCTTGCGCGCCGCTTCCGAATCGCTGACCAGGCGCATGCGCAACAACGACACGTCCATTTTCAGCGCGGTCAGCAACTGGCCGAGTTCGTCGTGAATTTCCATCGCGATGCGTTTGCGTTCTTCTTCGCGCACCGCTTCCATATACGCCGACAATTCCCGCAACCGTTCGCGCGATTCGAGCAGTTCCTGTTCGACACGCTTGCGTTCGGTGATGTCCTGTATCGTGCCGACCAGCGTGAGCGGCTGCCCGAGTCCGCCGCTCGAACATTCCACGTGTAGTTGCACGATCCGCGGCTCGCCGCCGTTCCCGCTCAGACGGCAATCGAGAAACTGCGGCCGCCGGCCGGCGATCACCGCATGCACCGCGTGCCGCACCGCGGCGCGATCGTCCGGATGCAGGGCGGCGCGCAGCGTGCGCAGGTTCGGGCGCACGCCGTTCGGTTCGAGACCGAGAATCCGGTACATCTCATACGACCAGTGCGTCACGCCGTCGCTGACGTTCCATTCCCAGTCGCCGAGTTTGGCGAGCCGTTGCGCGTTCGCGAGGCTCGCTTCGCTCGCGCGCAGCATTTCTTCCGCCTGCTTGCGCGCGGTGACGTCGTTGAAGCCGACGTAGATCGCGGGCGCGTCGTCGAAGGTGGCAATACGGGCGGTGGCGACGGCCCAGAAGCTCGCGCCCGCCGAATCCTTGAACTGGATTTCGGCGTTGGTAAAGCCGCCTTCGGCGCGCATCAAGGCGATCGTGCGGTCGCGTTCGGTCGGGTCGACGTAAAAGTCGGCGATGCAGGTGACGCCGCGCCATTCCTTGTCGAGGGCGAACAGCCAGCGAAACGGCGCGTTCATGTACAGCACGCGGCCGTCGTGCATGGACGTGATGCACAGCGGCACCGGGCTGGTCTCGACGATCGTGCGAAAGCGCGTTTCGCTCGATACCAGCTTGGTCTCGGTCCGTTTGCGTTCGTCGATTTCGATCAGCAGGTTCGCATTCGCGCGGGCAAGCTGGCTGGTCCGGTCCGCCACCCGGATTTCGAGTTCGTCGCGCACCCGCGATAAGGCGGCCTGTTCCTCGCGGTGCGCGGCGACCTCGTTCGAGAGCCGCACGTTCTGCGTTCGCAGTTGCTTATGCAGCGCGCGCAGCGCGAGGTGGGTGCGAATTCGCGCCAGCATTTCGGCAATCTGGAACGGCTTGGTCACATAGTCGATGCCACCGGCCGAGAAGCCTTCGACGAGATCGTCGGGTTCGCCCAGCGAGGTCATGAAGATCACCGGAATCTCGCGGGTTGCTTCTTCGCGCTTGAGCCGGCGGCAGGTTTCGAATCCGTCGATGCCCGGCATCTTCACGTCGAGCAGAATCAGATCGGGCTGCGAAAAATGCGCGCGTTCGAGCGCTTCCTCGCCGTCGAGCGCAATGAGTACGTGAAAGCCTTCGTCTTCGAGACTGTCGACCACCACGCCGATGTTGATCGGTGCGTCGTCCACGACCAGGATGGTGGCCGGCTGCGTCAGGTTGGCGTTCATGACGTGCGCCTCCGGTCGAGATGCGTTTCGACGAGCAGCAGAATCGCTTTCGACTGATAGTCTTTGACCAGCCCGCGCAGTTGCACCGCGAACGGCAGGTTGCGGGCGTCGAGCGCTGTGATCCGGTCGGCCCACGCGGCGATCGCGCGCATGTCGCCGAGACGGGCCAACCGATGGAGATTCTCCATCTCGGCCGTCGACAACGCGGGCGACGGTTCAGGCGGCGGCTCGACCGGCGCGGAGCCCGTGGGCGGCGCGCAGCGCCATTCCAGCGTGAGCAGATCGGCAAGATGCGCTTGCAGCCGGTCGAATTCGACCGGCTTCGGCAGAAACGCATTCGCGCCCGCATGGAGACTGCGTTTTTCGCCGCTCCACGACGGATTCGCCGACATCGCGATGATCGGAATGTCATGGCAGCCGGGCAGACGCCGCAAGCGGCGCGTCGTTTCGAGGCCGTCCATGTCGGGCATCAGAATGTCCGTCATGACGAGCGACGGCGTCTCCTCGCGCGCCATCGCAATGCCTTCGCGGCCGCCGGCGGCTTCGCGCACGTCGAACCCCAACTGCCGCAGAAACTCGCTCACCATCGCACGGTTGATGGGCTCGTCGTCGATCACCACCACCGAGCGGCGCGCGCCCGCGTAGCCGATCACACGCCGCGACGGTGTGCCGGGCTCGGCACTGCGCGGCGCGGCGGAGTCGACCGTGGCGGCCGCCAGATCGAACCAGAACGCGCTGCCATGACCGGGCTCGCTTTCGGCGCGGATTTCGCCGCCCATCGCCCGCACTAGTTGCTGGCTGATCGCGAGGCCAAGGCCGACGCCGCCGGCGCGCCGGGCGGCGCTGCCGGCCTGCTCGAACGGCTCGAAGATGCTGCTCAGCTTGGCCGTCGAAATGCCGATGCCGGTATCGAGCACGCAGAAGCGCACCGCGCCGGAGGCCGCCCGCTCCACGTTCAGGCTGATCTGTCCCGTGTCCGTGAAGCGGAGCGCATTCGCGAGCAGGTTCAGCAGAACCTGCCGCAAGCGCTGCTCGTCGGCGCGAACCGCGCAGGCCGGACCGGGCGCGATCTCGCAGGTGAACTGCAGGCGCTTCTGCTCCGCCTTTACGCCGATGATTTCGCGGATCGTGTCGAGCACTCTCGGCAGCGGCACGTCGGTCATTTCAATGCGCAGCTTGCCGGCCTCGATACGCGCGAAGTCGAGCGTGTCGTCGATCAGCGCCAGCAAATGTTCGCCGCTGCGGTGAATGGCTTCGACCGCGCCGCGTTGGCGTTCGCTCTGGCTGCCGTCGCGCAGCAAAATCTGCGTGTAGCCGAGAATGCCGTTCAACGGCGTGCGCAGTTCGTGGCTCATGTTCGCGAGGAAGGCGCTCTTGGCCCGATTGGCCGCTTCGGCCAGATGCCGCGCCTCGCGCTGCGCGGCGGCGTCGCGCTCCACCAGATACGCCTCATGCAGCCGCGGCCCCATGCTGTTGAACGCGGCAACCACGCGGTCGAGTTCGTCGGGCCAGCGCGGCTGCGGGCGCGGCAATGCGAACGGTTGGTGCGCCGAGCGGAAATCGTACTGACTGACCTGCCGCGCGATCGTGGCGAGATGCCGGGTGACGAGGCGCGAGATGATATAGATGGTGAATAGCGCGACGACAAACGTGTAGGCCGCCTGACTGACCAGAATGACCAGCGCGGTTTGCGTGAGCGCGTGATACAGATTGTCGAGCGTCGCCTGCACGTACAGGCTGCCGATTTTCTGCTGCACGCCGTGAATCCGGTAGAAGATCGGAAACTCGCGGGCTATCACGGCGCCGCTCGCCGGCGTGCCGGCCGTCACCACCAGCGGGGCGGCGCTCGAACCGGTCTCGCGCACTTCGGCGGCGCGCATGTCGGCGAGCCGCAAAATCCCGTTCAACTGCAACTGAAGCTCGGTGCGGTTTAGTTGCCACAGCGCTTCGCCGAGACTGTCGCGATAGCTTCGATCGATATCGGCCAGACGGGTCTCGATCGCTTCGACGCCGCGGCCATAGTCGCGGTAAAGCTGGAGCGCGGTCAGCAACAGGGTGACCGCGCAACTGAACAGCAGCACGATGGCGAGCAGCCGCAGCACCACGCTATGCCGGAGTCGGCCGGTCGAGGTCAGGAGAGAACGCAAGCTATTGACCACCATAATTCCCCGCAGGTGCTGTGATTCTTGTGTTTGTATTTTGCACTTGCAGGCAAATCGCGGTCTATAAGGGGCCGTCGAGGAAATCGGCTTTCGTGAAGGCCGCCACCGCGGCGGACGGATTGCCCAACCGGACCCGCGTCCACATGATGCCCGCGCCGTTCGAGGCCAGAGCGCCCGGCGGGGCGGGCTCGCCGATGATCTCGCGCACGTTGCCGATCACCTCGCGGATCATCTGCGACGCGCCGGGGCTGAGCAGACTGGCCTGGAACTGCGACAGATCCGACAGCACGTCGGCGATCTTTTTGACCGACACCGGATCGTGACCGGTTAATGGCCAGCAGTGCAAAAGATACGCGAGCGGTACACGTTTCTTCTCCTCACACCAAAGTTCGAACAAGGCCGCGCACAGCGCGTCGATGCGATTGACCGTCTTCTTGCGCTGCAAAAAATAATCGGGCATGACGGTCATCCGGAAACGGAAGGGGACGCTCCACTGTAAACGCGTTGCCGTCTGCTGAACGTCAGGCGGCGCGGACTCTGGGCGGCCGCATTGCTGATTCTGAGGTCAGGAAATCCTGAGCCACTGTCAGCCGATCTTTCAGTTACGCTTATTGCCGATAAATGGATCGAGCCAGAGCGCTTTGCGATCCAACGGCACCCACGCCGGCAGAAACGGATTCTTCAGGTCGATCAGCACGCGCCGTTCGAGATGCAGATCGGCGACGCTGCGCGAGAAATACGCGCGAAACAGCGCGTCGAAACTGCCGTCCTTCAACATGGCTTCGAGGCCGTCGTTGATTCGCTTCGCGAGGATCGGGTCGTCTTTGCTGACGTAGAAAAACTGCGCGTACGGATAGCGGATCAGCAGATGGGACTCGACCCGCATCTGTGGAAAACTCGTTTGAAACGCTTTCAACTCGCTAGTGATTTCCAGCACGCCGCGCGGAAACATATCGAAGCGATGATCGGCCAGCATCGGAAACAGCAGGTCGTAGCGGCTCGCCGTGACGAGCGGCACGCCGGCCAGCCGGTACACCGGCACATCGCCCCAATCCTGGCCCTGGCCGATCGTCAGCGTGCGCAGGCCCGCGAGGTCGTGGATCGCGTTGAACTTCGCCTGCTGGCCTTCGTTGATGAGCGCCACGCGATAGCCGAGCAGACCGCGGTCGATCGGAATGGGAATCGGAATGGTCGCGGCGTCGAGTTCATGGTGGCCGGGTTCGCTGGCCAGCACGTTGATCAGGCGTCCTGCGATCACCTCGTCGATCTCGCGCCGCGCCGACATGGCCGCCGAATAGCTGTCGATCACGTAGGGGCCGTAGGCCGGCACGGTGTGGTCCAGCGCGGTGATCAGAAAAGCCCAGCGGCCTTCGCGCACGGTGTCGCCGGGTACGCGAAGAATCCGGACGTGCATGACATTCAAGGGCTCAGCGGTGGGAGATGAGGCGGCGAGGGGCGCGCCGCAGAACGCCGGACGGAGGAGGACGGCGGCAATGACGGACAGTGCAATCACCAGCTTGACGCAGGCACCCATTCCGGAGCGGTGGATGGCGTCGACGAACTTGGGTACGACCATGACTGACCCGAACCGGAAGCGATAGGTAGCCGGCAGTATGAGATCGAGTGGCGGGTTTCGCAAAATTCGATCGTTGCCCCGGTGCAAAGACCCTAGGCCGGCCGTGGGTGGGGCCTTGATCGTACGTATCGCGCACGCATCTCGCACGACTCGCGGGATGGCAGGCCGCCGGCAGAACGAGGGGCACTGGCGCTATGCTAGCGGCTTCGTCTACCCCGAGGAGAAACCGATGAAACAGCCACACGGATCGATGGTCACTTTTAACCGGCCTGACGGCAAGCCGTTGCAAGGCTATCTCGCGAAACCGGCGAAACTGGAAGGCGCGCCCGCCGTCGTCGTGATTCAGGAGTGGTGGGGGTTGAACGACCAGATTCGCGGCGTCGCCGACCGGCTCGCCCTGTCCGGTTATCTCGCGCTGGTGCCCGATCTGTACCGCGGCAAGTCGACCGTCGAGCAGGAAGAGGCCCACCATCTGATGAGCGCGCTCGATTTCGGCGACGCCGCCACGCAAGACGTGCGCGGCGCGGTTCAATATCTGAAGCAGCAGGCGGATAAGGTGGCGGTGACCGGTTATTGCATGGGCGGCGCACTGACCCTGCTCGCGCTATCCAATATCCCCGAAGTGGCGGCCGGCGTGGTGTGGTACGGCTTTCCGCCGCTGGAATATATCGACGCGTCGAAAATCAAGGTGCCGGTGATCGGCCACTGGGCGACGCAAGACGAGTTTTTCCCGGCGGAAACGGTCGACGCGCTGGAAAAGAAGCTGACCGAAGCGAACGTCGACGTCGAATTCCATCGCTATCTCGCGCATCACGCGTTTGCCAACGAAACGGCGGTCGGCTACGGCCGTATTCCGCGGACCCAGTTCGATCCGGTCTGGTCGCAGCAGGCGTGGGACCGCACGCTGACGTTCCTCGGCCGCACGATGTGGAAGTGACCGGCAGGCTGGCCGGTCAGCGGGCGGCGCGTCGGGTTTAGCGCTTTGAACGTCGCGCGTCGAACGTCGAACTCAGAGTTTCGAGCCGCCGTCCACGTGCAGCGTTTCACCGGTGATCCAGCGCGCGGCGTCGGAGGCCAGGAAGGCCACGGCGCCGGCAATATCGTCCGGTTGCGCGACCCGTTTCAAGGCCTGCATGTTCAGCGTGACCTCGCGTCCCGAATCGGTTTTCGTGAAATTGGACATGTCGGTTTCAACGACCCCCGGCGCAACCGCATTCACACGAATGCCGCGTTCGCCGAGCGCGGCCGCAAAATGCCTGACGAGCGTATCCACGGCGCCCTTGGTCGCGGCATAAGCGGGCAGCGTGCCGACCGCGGCGCGCGCGGCGAGCGACGACAGCAGCACCACGCTGCTGCCCTTACACATCACCGGCAAGAGCTGTTGCACGAGAAAGAACGGCGCGCGCACGTTCACGGCGAACAGATTGTCGAAATCCGCGACGGTCGTGTCTTCAATGCTCGCCGCTTTCGAAATGCCGGCGTTCGCCACCAGAATATCCAGCCGATGGCCGATCACCGCGCGCACCTGTTTGGCCAGTTCGTGCGGACCGTCGGCATTGCGTAAGTTCGCGGCGACTTTCTGCGCATTGCCTCCGGCCGCGCGAATTTCGGCGACCACGGCGTCCGCTTCCTTCTCTCCGCTGCTGTAGTGAACCAGCACCTGCGCGCCGGCGTGGGCGAGCGCGAGCGCGCTGGCGCGGCCGATGCCGCGTGAAGCGCCCGTAACGAGCGCGGTCTTTCCTGTGAGGTTGTTCATGGCGAGACTCCGGTTAGATAAATCGAATCGATGACTTGTTGATTGGGTGGATTGATCGCGCTTAGTCAGCTGCGCCGGTTTCCGCCAGGAACTGCGCCACGTGTGCGACGAAGCGCTGCGGGTACTGGTACAGCGAGCCGTGGTTCGCATCCGGATAGAGGATCAGTTGAGCGTTCGGCAGGTTCTGCTGAAGAATCCACGAATTGATCGAATAGATGATCACGTCGTTGTCGCCGTTGACCACCAGCGTGGGCTGCTTCAGCTCGTTCAGGTAGTCGAACGGCGTCGGACGCGGCGCGCCCCATTTGGCGAGCGCGGCGAGTTGCGCCGGTGCGACCTTCTCGTTGGCTTCCGGGTCGCGTCCTTCGCTGCGCAGACGGAAACGCTGCAGGAACCGGCGACCCGCCGCCTGGCTCGCGTCCGAAGGCGAGAAATGCACGCGCAGCCACAGATGGTCCGGCTCGGCGTAGCTCGCGCCGAAAATGTCCTGCGCTTCCGGCGTGAGCGATTCCATCCCTTCACCGCTGCGCGGGCCCGTGCCGACCAGAATCAGACGGCGCACCAGCGTCGGCTCGGCGATCGCCAGGGTTTGCGCGATCAGACCGCCCATCGAAAAACCGAGCACGTCGACCTGCGTCAGGCCGAGCGCCTTGATGAACGCGGCGGCGTTGGCGGCCATCGCCTCGATCGATTCCGGCACCTCGCCCGAGCTGCTGGAGATACCGGCGTTGTTGAACAGGATCACCTCCCGGCCTTGCGCGAGGCCGTCGGTCACGGCCGGGTCCCAGTGGTCCATCGTGCCGGTGAAGTGGATGTTGAACACGAGCGGCACGCCGCCGGTCTTGCCGAAGCGGCGATACGCGAAGCGGACGCCGTTTGCTTCGACGAACTGGGTCGGGGCGCTCTGGTGGGTCTGTGCGATCATTTCAGGTTCCTCTGCGATATAGATGGAAGGCATGGTGTGCAGGTGCGCTGTGTCGGTTGCGTTGCTGCCTGATGGGTAATGTAGTGGGGGCTTGCGCAAAGGAAAAAGACTTTGTAGGCTGACGGGCATGCCTGTGAGGCATGTCTTGCCAAGAGGGCTTATGGAGCTTCGACACCTGCGGTATTTCGTGGCCGTCGCCGAGACGGGCAGCCTGACGGTCGCGGCGGAACGGCGCCTGCATACGTCGCAGCCGTCGCTGAGCCGGCAGATTCGCGACCTCGAGGACGAGGTCGGCGCGGCATTGTTCAGCCGCAGCGCGCGCGGGGTCGAACTGACCGCGGCGGGCAAGGCCTTTCTCGACCATGCGCGGCTCGCGCTGACCCAGGTCGACGCGGCCATCGAGGCCGCGCGCCGTGCGTCGCGGCCGGCCAAACAGGTTTTTGCGCTGGGGTTTCTGACCGGCCAGGAAATGACCTGGCTGCCGCGCGCCATGCAGGTGCTGCGCGACGAACTGCCGAACGTCGACGTCACCGTATCGAGTCACTACTCGCCGGACCTTGCCGACGCACTCGCGCGCGGCAAGCTCGACCTTGCGTTTCTGCGCGCCGAGCCGGGCTTCGATCTCGATTACAAGGTGGTGTCCCGCGAAAAGCTCATCGTGCTGATGCCGAGCGATCATCGGTTGACCGGGCGCGCGACGATTCGCGCGGAGGATCTCGTCGGCGAGACGTTCATCATGGCGTCGAACAAGGCGAAGGTGCTGCACGACGTGATCGAACGGTATCTGCAGGAGAGCGGCGTGACGCTCACGCCCGAGCATGGCGTCGACAATCTGGCGATGGCCATGTCGCTGGTGGCGTCCACGCGCGGGCTCGCGTTGATGCCCGAGTATGCGAACAACCTGCTGCCGTGGTCGGTCGTGATCCGGCCGCTCGAAGGCGATGCGCCGGGTGTGGATCTGGTGATCGGTTATAGCCGCGCGAATACGTCGCCGGTGCTGAAGCTGTTTTTGTCGCGGGCGGAAGAACTGGTGACGTCGGTCATGACGGCGTCGCGTTGAGGCTTGCGTGACCCTTGCGTGAGCGGGTTGCCGCGTCGCCGCTCTGCGGTGAGATCGCGCTAGCGGCCGGCGGATCGGTTCACCTATACTCGTTTCACCTTGCAAGGCCGCCTGGTCGTTGTCAAACCAAGAAAACGGAGCCTCACATGCGTGTAGCGATGCGAAACGCCACCCTCGGGCTGCTGATCGGTTTCACGTCGGGCGTCAGTGTCGGTGCGCAGGCCGGCTCCGGTTGTGACACGGGGTGCAAGGCTCGCGGCCAACTGCTCGATCATCACGTGTCGCTGCGGCTCAGTGCCGCGGCGTTTGCAAAAATGCTGGCGTCGAATGCCTCCGGCCAGCAGCTCGCGCAGATTGCCGGCAAGCCCGCTTGCGGTGTCGAGATCGTGACGTTCCGCTACAGCACGATCGGCGGCGCGGGCGAGCCGACTCAGGCGAGCGGCGCGCTGATGCTCCCCACCGGACACACGGCCGCGTGCAGTGGGCCACGTCCGCTGATGATCTACGCGCACGGCACCACCCCATACCGTCAGTACAACCTCGCCGACATCACGCAAACGGACCCCGCCAATACAGACGGCGCCGGAGAAGGCCTCGCGGTGGCCGCGATGTACGCGGCTCAGGGCTACATCGTGGTGGCGAGCAATTACGCGGGCTATGCCGGCTCCGATCTGCCGTATCACCCGTATCTGAACGCCGACCAGCAATCCGCCGATGTGATCGACTCGCTGCGGGCCGCGCGCCTCGTGTTGAACGACACGAAGCGGGGACACAGAACGCGCGAGAACGGCAAGCTGTTCGTGACCGGTTATTCGCAGGGCGGCTTCGTGGCGCTGGCGACGCACCGCGCGTTGCAGGCGGCCGGCGTGAAGGTGACCGCGTCGGCGCCGGGATCGGGTCCGTACGCGTTGGCCGCGACCGCGGACGCGCTGATCGAAGGCGAAGTCAACGTGGGTTCGACGCTTTTCACGACCTTGATCGTGACGGGTTATCAGCGCGCCTATGGAAACATCTATCGCAAGCCCGGCGACTTTTATGAGGCAGCCTACGCGCCGGGTATTGAGACCTTGCTGCCGAGTCTGCAACCGCTCGACGCCCTCTTCGCCGCGAAGAAATTGCCGCCGACGCAGCTCTTCAGCAGCGTGCCGCCCGCACCGCAATTCGCTGCGATGACGCCGCCCGCTGCGCCGCCGCTCGTGCCGGTCGCGTTGAAGCCGGTATCCGCGGCGGGATTCGGCGACGCCAATCTCGTGCGCAACGCCTATCGTCTGGGTCTCCTCGAAGACGCCGCCGCTCATCCCGATGGCGCGTTCCCGCAGCCCACCGCAGCATGGACCCCGGCCGCGAATCCGATGCAGCCGCTGCGCCAGGCGTTCAAGCGCAACGATCTACGCAACTGGGTGCCACGAGCACCGGTGCAACTGTGCGGCGGCGAGGCGGATCCGACGGTGTTCTTCTTCAACGCGCGCACCGAGCAGGCGTACTGGTTGAACGCAAAGGTGCCGGCGGGACTGACTTCGGTGCTCGACGTGGACTCGCCGGTCACTGGACCGAATGATCCGTATGCGCCGATCAAGCAGGGTTTCGCGAGTGCCAAGGCGTCGCTCGCGAAGCAGGCGGTGACGAACGGTGCGACCGATGGCGGCGCTTCCGCCGTGTTGCAGGCGTATCACGGCGAACTGGTCGCGTCGTTCTGTATGGTGGCTGCGCGAGCGTTCTTCGCGAACTTTTGACGAGCCGCGCGCGGCAACGCACCGCGCGCCTTGACTCGATTCTCGATTCTCAATTGCCGAACAGCGACGCTTGCGTGCCGACGCTCGGCGCGTGACGTGCGGGCTTGGCGCGTGCCTCGACCTTATGGGCAGGAGCGGGCGCGGGTGCCGAAGCCGACGTTGCGATCGCGCCATCCGCTGCCGCTTCCAACGAAGTCTGCCCTGCCTCCAGCGACAACAGCAGCATCTTGTTCGCCAATCCGCCCGCGAACCCGGTCAGCTCGCCGGACGCGCCGATCACCCGATGGCACGGCGCCACGATGGAAATCGGGTTCTTGCCGTTCGCCGCGCCGACTGCGCGCACGGCGTTGACATTGCCGATTTGCAGCGCGATTTCCTTGTAGCTGCGCGTCTGGCCGAACGGGATCGTCAACAGCGCGTGCCAGACTTTCTTCTGAAACTCGGTGCCCTGAAAGTCGAGCGCGAGGTCGAACGCCTGGCGCTTGCCGGCGAAATACTCGTTCAATTGCCGTTCGCTTTCGATCAGGATCGGGCGATCGTTCGCCTCGATCGACGTGCCGAGACGAACCCGGTTCGGCTTGTCGTTTTCCCACAGAATCGCGGCCAGCCGTTCGCCGTTTGCGACGAGCTTCAACTGTCCGACGGGTGAATCCATCAACTTGTATGCGTATGTCACGATGCTTCTCCTGGCGGGTTGGAGGCCGGCATGCCGGTAAGGCGAGGCCGCGATGTCGCGTAGTGCGCGCCAATGTTCAACAGTGTGAACTTCATGCCCGCTGCCCGCGCTCCAGATCTTGCTGTCCAATTCGTGTGAAAGCATGACAGATGTGCGCGCCGTGTGGGGCGTTTTGGTGACAATGGATTGAATCGCCGCGAACGCAGACCCGCTCGCCGCGACTCAGTAGAATTGAGGCCCCCGGTACAACGCGTACCGGCAACGGATAGCCAGACCACGACTTTGACCACGACACTTGAACGACTGCGGGCCGGCCAGCTCGCCGGCGCACGCCAGCTCAAACTGGCGTGCGGACTCAGCGAATTTCCGCGCGAGATTTTCGATCTGGCCGACACGCTGGAAGTCCTCGACCTGTCCGGCAATGCGCTCAGTGCGCTGCCTGACGATTTGCCGCGCCTGAGCAAGCTGCGCATTCTCTTCGCGTCCGACAATCTGTTCACCGAGTTGCCGCCCGTGCTGGGGCAATGCGAGCAACTGAGCATGATCGGCTTCAAGGCCAACCGTATTCGCGAAGTGTCCGGCAACGCGCTGCCGCCGCTGCTGCGCTGGCTCGTTCTCACCGACAATCGGGTCGAAGCGCTGCCGGCAGAAATTGGCCGCTGCACGCAATTGCAGAAGCTGATGCTGGCAGGCAATCAACTGCGTGCGTTGCCCGACACGTTGGCCGCCTGCACGCGGCTCGAACTGGTGCGTCTCGCGGCGAACCAGCTCGACACACTGCCGGACTGGCTGACACGCCTCCCCCGGCTCGCCTGGCTGGCTTACGCCGGCAATCCGTTCGATGAAGCGCTAGAGACCTCGGCGCTGGTCGACACGCCGATCGCGGCGACTCCATGGAACGCGTTGAAACTCGAGGAGACGTTGGGCGAGGGCGCTTCCGGCGTGATCTATCGCGCGGAACTGTCGGAGCCGCACGGAGGCGTCGTGCGACCCGTCGCCGTCAAGCTGTTCAAGGGCGCGGTGACCAGCGACGGTTTGCCGGACTGCGAGATGGCCGCCTGCATCCAGGCCGGCGTTCATCCGAACCTGATCCCGGTGGCGGGCAAAGTGGCGGACCATCCGGCGGGCACGCACGGACTCGTGATGGAATTGATCGATCCGCGCTTCGGCAACCTGGGCGGTCCGCCGAGTCTCGAATCGTGTACGCGCGATATCTACGGCGCCGGTACGCGCTTCGATCCGGCGTCCGCGTGGGCGATCGCGCAAGGCATCGCATCGGCGGCGAGTCATTTGCATCGGCGCGGCATCATGCATGGCGATCTGTACGCGCACAATATTCTGTACGACGGTCAAGGGCACGCGCTGCTGGGCGATTTCGGCGCGGCATCGATCTATCGCACGGAAGAGCCGGACACCGGTGCTGCGCTACAGCGCCTCGAAGTCCGCGCTTACGGATGCCTGCTCGAAGAGTTGCTCGAACGTTGCGACTGGCTCGACACACAGGCCGACGTGGCGGCGAAGCTCGCGGACTTGAAGGACAATTGCCTGAGCGAAGAGATCGGCAGCCGTCCGCTGTTCGACGACATCGTCGCGGCCTTGCTCGCGTTGAAGCCGGCTTGATGCTCGCCTCCATGCGAGCGTGCGAGCGCGGCAGTCCACAGGCGTCAGGGTGCGGAGTCGCGTTTCGTCAGGCCAGCGGAGGAGGAAAACGTTCATGACGCAGAAGACGCCCCGAAGCAGGTCTTCCTGGGCCGTGCCCCAGCAGAACTCGCCTTCGAGCATGCGCCGCCGCGTGCTGTTCGCCGGCACGCTGGCCGCGGCCGGTCTGCTGACCTCGCCCGCTGTTCAGGCGCTGCAAGGCGGCAAGCTGAAGGTCGGCCTCGTGCTGAAGTCGCTTGCCGATCCGTTCACGGCGGCCATGCAGAACGCCGCGCAGAACTACCAGCAGCATTACGCGTCGCAATTCGGTTTGACGGTGCGCGGTACGGCGTCGGAGGGCGACACGGCCGTTCAGATCCGTATGGTCGAGGACATGATCCGCGCGAAGATGGACGCGATCGTGATCGCGCCGACCGACTCGAAGGCGCTGACGCCGGTGATCGCGCGCGGGATCAAGGCCGGCATCATCGTGATTACGATCGACAATCCGCTCGACGACGCGTCTCAGGACGCAGCCGGTATCTCCGTGCCGTTCGTCGGGCCGAACAATCGCAAGGGTGCGCTTCAGGTGGCGAAGGTGCTGGCCGGGCGGCTCAAGGCGGGCGACGAAGTGGGGATCATCGAAGGAATTTCGGCGGATCGCAATGCCCAGCAGCGCACGGAGGGTGGCAGGGAGGCGATGAGCGCGGCGGGCATCAAGGTGGTCGCGGTGCGATCGGGCAACTGGGATTACGGCAAAGGCCGCGACGCCGCCGCGGCGATGCTCGGCGAGCATCCGCAACTGCGCGGACTGCTGTGCGGCAACGACAACATGGCGATGGGCGCGGTCGATGCGGTGCGCGACGCCGGTAGAACCGGCGGCGTGTCGATCACCGGTTATAACGATATCGAAGCGATCAAGCCGTTAATTGCCGACGGCCGCGTGCTCGCCACCATCGATCAGTTCGCGGACCGCCAGGCCGTGTTCGGGCTCGACGTGGCATTGAAAGCCGTGACGGAGCAGAGAAGGGAAGGCGACCTGTCGAGGGTGATCGAGACGCCGTTGCAACTGGTCACGGCCCCGACGCGTTGAAGGCCGTGCAACGCGTCGTCTCGCGTTGCGTCGCGTCGCAGGGTTTGCGCACGTTGCATCGCACGGCCGGCATTTAACGGCTATTTATCCGCTGCCTGTTAATTCGCGCTGACCTTGTGCGGCTTGGTCGCCTTTTCGAGCTTGTTGTACTCGAACTCGGGCACGGACTTCAGCGCGTCCTTGGTCGCGCCGGGCAGGAACAGATTGCCGTCGCGAATCTCGAAGTGGTCGATCGCAATCGCCACGTAGTGCTTGCCCATGCCGAGGAATCCGCCCACCGAGACGACCGCGTAGGTCGCCTTGCGATCCGGCGAAATGATCACGTCGTAGATGCTGCCGATCTTGTCGTTGAGATCGTTGTAGACCGGTTCGTCGACCAGCGCGCGGCGCACGCTCCAGCCCTTGAGCAACGCGTTGGTCTGCTCGACCGTGCCGCCGAGCGGTTGCAGGCCGGCCACCTGGGCGACGGCGCCCTGCGACGCGCAGATCGCGACGAGCGCGGCAGCGCAGATCAGTGTGTTCGCTTTCATTTTCGGCTCCTGGTTTGTGTGTGGGGATGGGCGCCGGACGAGTCCGGCAGTCAGCCTCTTACCAGGGAGATGCGGTAGCACGGCATGTGCCTGGCTTCGGCGGCGCGCTGCGAGCGGGTGCCAGGCAGGTGCCAAGTGCGTGCCAGGTGCGTTGCGCGACGAGCAACGAGCAGCGCGAGTCATGGCAGCCAACGTTTAACTACAACGCAGGCGCGACCGCACGCAACGGCGCAAGACCAGGCGGCACACGTCGCGCGCGCCAGGCATCGCCGGCGGCCACGATCGCGCCTTGCAGCGCCGCGCCGTGGCCGAAAGCGGCAATCACCACATCGGGCGGATAGGGCACGGTGCGTTTCAGCAATGCACGGAGGTCGTCTGCAATGCCCGGAATCCGCGCCATGCCGCCGCCGATCACGATCCGCGACGGGTCCAGCATCAAGCTCAGATTGACGATATGCACGCGAAGGCGATAGAGCGTGTCGTCGAGCAGTGCGTTCACTTGCGGCACGGACTCACGCATTGCAAACGCTTCGCGCGTGGTCACGCTGCGTCCCAGCAGCGCGCTCGCACGCTCGCCAATCGCACGGCCCGACACGAAGTCTTCCAGCGGCGCGCCGCCATCGGCGAATAGGGTTTCGCCCGGCACGCCGCGCAACTGATAACCGATCTCGCCCGCCGCGCCATGCGCGCCGCGCAGCACCTTGCCGCCGATCACCGCAGCCGCCGCGAGACCCGTTCCGAGGTTCACATAGAGACCACACTCGACGCCCGCCAGCGCGCCGCAACGGGCTTCCGCGAGCGCGGCGGCTTTGACGTCGGTTTCGATGCTGACGCATTGAATCGCGAAACCCCTGCGTAGTTCGTCGTGCAACGCGAGCCGGTCCCAGCCTGGGTTGTTCGGCGCGAGGCGAACGCCGTCCGGTTCCACGATGCCCGGCGTAACGGCCGCGGCCGCGAGCAATTCACCGCCGGCGTCGGCCGCGGTCGTCGCGATCAACGCTCGCGCCGCGTCGAACATGCGGCGCATGACGGTCTGCGCGCCTTGTTGCGCCAGGGTCGGAATTTCCGCTTCGTGAAGGCGCTGTCCGCTTTCCGTAGTGGTCGACATGGCGATCTTGGTGCCGCCGAAATCGATCGCCAGCAGAAATCCATGCGGCCCGGCGCTAGTGCGCCGGGTTTCATCCAGGTCATTAACGTGCATGCGTTTGCGTATTAGCGGAGGCGGTTGCGGTGCTGCTCATCTGACGTTCGAGAAATACTTCGCGGATCGGCTTGGGACCGAACGGCCATTGACGCGCCACGCGCGCCCAGATCAGGAATGCGATCAGGCCGAGAACCAGCCAGCCGGTCGACATCAACTGCGATTGACGGTCGGTCGCGTAGAACACGTAGAGCCAGCCGACCAGCGCGACCAGGCTCGGCACGGGATAAAGCCACTGCCGGTACGGCCGTTCGAGCGTCGGTTGACGGCGACGCAGCACGGTCAGCGCCGCGATCTGCGCGACCGACTGCAACAGCACCGCGACAGCAACCAGCATGTTGATCACGGAGGTCAGATCGAAAAACGTGCCGGCCGCCGTGACCACGCCCATCACGATCAGCGCGACATGCGGGAAGTTGTGCTTCGGGTGCAGCTTGCCGAAGGCGGCGAGGAACACGCCGTCGCGTGCGGCGTAGAAGGGCACGCGCGAGCCGCCGAGCAAGCCGGCGAATACGGATGCGAACGCGGCGAACAGGATCAGCACCGTGACGATCGCGGCCGCCGTATGCCCCCAGTTGCGCTCCACGACCAGCGACGCCACCGAGGTCGACTTCGCGACCTCCTGCCACGGCACCGTGCCGATCACGCCGATCTGCATCGTGAGGTACAGCACCATCATCGCGATGATCGACACGATGATCGAGCGCGGCATCACGCGGCCCGGGTTTTTCAGTTCGTCGCCCATGTACGCGGTGGTGTTGTAGCCGGCGTAGTCGTAAATGGCGATGATCAACCCGGCGCCGAGGCCGGTGAAGAACTTGCCGAGATCGCCTGCGCCGGGCGGCAGCGTGGTTGCGAGGCTGAGATGAAAATCCGAGTACGCGGCCGCGATGGTGAGCCCGACCGCCAGCATCATGATGACCCACAGCACCGTGCTCAACGCGCGAATCGATTCGATCCGCCGGTACAGCGCGAGCACTACCAGCGCGGTCACGCCGACGCCGATGGCGTGCGTCTGCCATGCCGACAGCGTCGGCAGAAAGAACCCGAGGTACTGCACGAAACCGATAATGCCCGTGCTCATGATGAGCGGAATGGACAGCATCGCGGTCCACACGAACAGGAACGGCATCAGCTTGCCGGTGCGGTACTGGAACGCTTCACGCACATAGAGATAGGTGCCGCCGGCGCCCGGCATCGCCGCGCCGAGTTCCGCCCAGACGAGGCCGTCGGCCATCGACAGCACCGCACCGAGAATCCAGCCGATGATGGCCAGCGGCCCGTTCAGCACGGCGACGATAGCGGGAATGGTCAGGAACGGCCCGACGCCGCAAATCTGGATCATGTTCACGGCGATCGCCGGGAACAGGCCGACCGAACGGCGGAAGTGCGGCGCCTCGGCCGCGGGCTCGGCGGCCGCGTCAGCCATGGCTTGCGGGGACGGTTCCCGCCAGGTGGAATCGCTCATCGATATCTCCATGCGGCGCTCGCCGCGTCGTTGATCGGATGCTTCGGCATTCATCTCATTTTTGTGTTGCCGAATGATAGGAAACTTTCTTTACTAATTCAAGCGAGCCAAAAATGTTCCCCCGGCTCGGCATTGGCGGCGGCTTGCCCCGCCGTACAGTCGTTGATAGGATCGGCCATCCCGAAACCAGACAGCCCATGCACGCGCACAGAAAGCACAGCCAGCCGACCGTCACCCGTGGCCCCGCGTTTGTACGCCAGGGCAACGAATGGGCGATTTACCAGCATCTGTTGTCGATGGCGCCCGCCTCCAGCCCGCAGCTCGCGGAGAGTACGGGGCTGTCGAAAGTGACGGTCACGGCCGCGCTGAGCAATCTCGAACGGCTGGGTCTCGTCGAGCAGACGGGTGTGCGCGGCGGCAGCGCGGGGCGTTCGCCGCGTCTTTACGCGCCGCACGCCAGAGCGGGCTTCGTGGTCGCGATCGACGTCGGCGCGGAATGGATTCGCGGCGCGGTGGCTGACCTGACCGGCACGGTGGTAGCGCGGCTCGACAAGCGCACGCCCGCGAAAGTGGAGCGGTTCGTCGCGCGCATTGTCGAGATCGTCGACGCGATGCTCGACGAGCAGCAGGTTTCGCGCGACGCCGTGCTCGCGACCGTGTTCGGTTCGCCGGGCGTGCTGGACGCCGATAACGACCGGCTGCGTCTCGCGCCGAACCTGCCGGATCTGGAGCGGCCGGGGCTGATTCCGTCGCTCAGGGACGCACTCGACGCGGACCTGTTCGTCGAGAACGACATCAATCTGGCGACGCTCGGCGAGCAGCAGCACGGACTCGGGCGCGGCGTCGACAATTTCGTGTTCATGTCGGTCGGCACGGGCGTGGGTCTCGGGATCATTGCCGACGGTCGTTTGCATCGCGGCGCGCACGGCTTTGCCGGCGAGATCGCGGTGCTGCCCGCGGCGCCCGTGGTCGGCTCGAAATCGGATGGCGTGTACCGGCCGATGTTCGAAGCGTCGTCGGCGGCGAAAGGGATCGTCGCGCAGGCGCAGCGGCGCGGCCTGACGGTGGCGAATGCCGAAGAGGTGTTCGTCGCGGCGAATGCCGGCGATCAGCGCGCGCTCGACTGCGTGGCGGAAGAAGCGCGTCAGCTTTCGTGGGGGCTGGCTTCGATCATTCCGATTCTCGATCCGAAGCTGGTGGTGCTGGGCGGCGGTGTCGGCCGAAGTGGCGCATTGCTGTTGCCGGCGATCCGCGATCATCTCGCGCAGTGGCTGCCGATTCCGGTGCCCGAGTTCGCCGTGTCGGCGACCGGCACCGACGCGGTGCTGCTCGGCGCGATCGTGCTGGGTGTCGAGCGGGCGCGTGTGAAGGCCTTTGAGCGGCTGGGATACGCGACCACGGCTTAGTGAAGGCGACGACGCAGTAGTGACGCGTTTCGTTGACTTTGTGCGCGAGGGGATGAAAAACGCTTCGTAAGGAATGCGGGAATGCGCTTGTTCGCGCCGCCGCTATCGACGACCCCGCGCCGTCACTGCGTCCCGGATCGCGCCGGCGGTTGCGACGCCGAATCGACGCGGGCCGATTGCTTCACCAGTTCCTGTGTCATGGCCGCGGCAACGGGGTTCGACCCGCGCGGAGTTTGCCCGTCGTGCGCGGCGGGCGGTTCCGACGGCGGCGTTGATTGCATCGGCAACGACGGCATCGGCAACGACGGATCGGGTTTCGCCGATTCCTTGACGAGTGCGTCGGTCATCGCCGCCGCGACCGGGTTCGAGCCTTGCCGATTGAGATCGCCGTGCGTGCCGTCGACCGTCTGCGGTGCAGCCGTTTTCGTCTCGCCCGATGCGTCAATCGTGACCGGTTTAACTGCATGAGCGTTCGGCTTGCGCGGCGGCGGCAGCGGCGCTACCGCCGCGATCTCGCCGCTGCTTTGAGCGGACGACGGCACGGTAGGCAGCACGCTGCCTGCCACGACGTGCGTGTCGCTGGCACGGGGCCCGACCGCCGCCGCGCTGACGGAACTGGTCGCCACCGTGCCGCCTGTCGCGCCGCTGGCCGCGGTCGTTCGTTCACCTTTAGGAACCAGCAGATAACCGACTACGCCGAGGTCGATTAGCACCAGCCCAATGATCAATGCTTTGCCTGTATTCGTCATATCCAACCACCGGATTTTTCACGTGATGTGATCGACTTAATGATAATCGACTGCTCGTGACCGGACCGCGTAACGCCAATAATCGCGCCGCGGGCGTTCCCGTCACCCTGCGCGGGCGTCTGAGATAAGCTTCGTCTGGTTTGCAACATGAGACGTGAACAACGTCGCCTCTGAAGGAATCCGCATGGACAGTCACATCGCACCGGTCGACATGAAGAAGGCTTACCGGCTCCTCAACCACGGTCCCACGGTGCTGGTGTCCGGCCGTTACGACGGCGTGGACGACGTGATGGCCGCAGCGTGGTCGTGCGCGCTCGATTTCTCGCCGCCCAAGCTGACGGTCGTGCTGGACAAAGCGACCCGCACGCGCGCGCTGATCGAGCAGACCGGCACGTTCGTCATTCAGGTGCCGACCGTGGCGCAGCTTCAACTCACGCACGACGTCGGCACCGTGAGCCTCGCGAGCGATCCCGACAAGCTGCAGCGGTCGGCGGTGAAATTGTTTGATATCGACGGCTACGATCTGCCGTTCGTCGCAGGCTGTTCCGCGTGGCTCGCCTGCAAGGTGATCCCGGAGCCGCACATCCAGCAAACCTACGACCTGTTCATCGGCGAAGTGGTCGGCGCATGGGCCGATACGCGTGTTTTCGAAAACGGTCACTGGAATTTCGAGCGTGCGGATCCCGCGTTGCGCAGCCTGCATTACATCGCCGGCGGTCAGTTCTACGCGATCGGCGAGGCGATGTCGGCGGTCGTCGATCCGGCGGTCAACGCGTAGTCAATGCGGTTGCGGCTGCCCGTTATATTGCAAGCGCCCGCAACATTCGATCAGGCAAGCATCGCCTACATCAGATCGGGTCGCGGCGCCGGCGTGCGTTTGATCTGCCGCGCGAGCGTGTCGCGATAGATGCCCGGCACGGTCGCCAATTGAGCCGGCGAACCTTGCTGAACGACGCGGCCGCGATTGAGCACCACGATCCGATCGAAGCTCTGCAGCGTCGACAGCCGGTGAGCGATCGCGATCACCGTGCGGTTTTTCATCAGCCGTTCGAGCGCTGATTGAATCGCGATTTCAGAAGCCGTGTCGAGCGCCGAGGTCGCTTCGTCGAGCAGCAGAATCGGCGAGTCCTTCAGGATCGCCCGAGCAATCGCAATACGCTGGCGCTGTCCACCGGACAGCTTGGCGCCGCGATCGCCGGAAATCGTCTCCAGTCCTTCCGGCAGCGCCGCGATGAATTCCAGGCAGTGGGCGTCCTGACACGCGCGGCGCACGTCGGCCTCGCTCGCATCGGGACAACCGTAGCGGATGTTCTCCAGCAACGAGCGATGCAGCAAGGTCACGTCCTGCGGAACGATCGACAGCGCGGCCTGCAAACTTTGCACGGTGACGTGTGCAATGTCCTGCCCTGAAATTCTCACCGTGCCCGAGCCCGGCTCGTAGAAGTGCTGCAACAGCGCAAGCACGGTGGATTTTCCCGCGCCGGAGGGACCGACCAGGCCGACGCGCTCGCCCGCTTCGATGTGCAGATTCAGCGAATTGAGCACGGCCCGCCGGCCCGGATAAGCGAACGTCACGTTTTCGAAATCCACCATGGCGCGGCGGACTTCGAGCGGCGCGGCCTTGGTGGGCTCGGGCATGGAATGCGGGATCAGCAGCGTTTCCGACGCTTCGCCAAGGCGGGCGACGTGCTGGGTCAGATCGACGAACGCGACCGCGATGTCGCGCGAGCCGTGCAGGATCGAGAAGCCCAGCGAGCCGATCAGCACGACGTCGCCGGTGGTGGCCTGGTCGATGCTCCACAGCCACACCGTCCACCCGAGCACGCAGGCGGAGAGGATCGAGGTCGCGACGGCGTGCAACAGCCGCAGCTTCTCCAGATACAGCAGGCTGCGCTTGCGCGCATCGTTCTCGGCAGCTAGCTGGCCGTCGAAGCGCCTACGTTCCGGGAACACCGCGCAGAACGCGCGAACCAGCCCCATATTGCCGATCACATCGACGAGTTCGCCATCGACCGACGCCGCCTGCTTCGCGAATGCCTCGTGCCGGGCGGTGCCCTTGCGCGCCAGCAGAAACAGGCAGAACGCGAGCACCGCCGAAATGCCGACCAGCGTGAGGCTCATCGGAACGCTGACGGCCGCGACCATTGCGATGGCGCCAATGACCGTCAGGCTCGGCGGCAACGCGGTCCACGCGACCGTGTTTTCGAGCACGTAAACCGCGTTGGCCGTGGCCGAGATGCGGCTCGACAGAACGCCGGGTTGTTTGTCGGAGAAGAATGACGGCGCGTGGCCGGCCAGATAATCGAACATTTCCCGGCGGATATCGCCGGTCACCGCGACAAACGTGCGCGCGGAAATCCAGCCGGCGACGCGCCAGAAAAGGTTGTCGGCGAGGATCAGCACCACCAGCACGGCGAACGCGCGCACCACGTTTTGAGGATGAGCGCGACCGCTCGCCAACGCGTCGATCAGATTACGGATGCCGTATTGCGATGCCAATGCGCAGCCTACCGCCGCGACTACGCTGAGTAGAACAACGCTGTGCGCGAATTTGTGTCGCGCCACGTAACGCCAGATCAGACGAATGGGGCGACCCGCATAGCGGGATAAAACGCGCGAACGTCGCCGTCTGCGCACGCGGCCGGCGCGGCTGGTGTCGCCATCATCGACTAAGTCCATGTCGCGTTCTCCGGGTTCGTGGGAGTCGGGCGTCACGAAAACCTGCGTGGCAGGCGTTAGTCGAGAGGTCCGGCTTGCATGCATCGCAAGCGGCGTGCCTCGATGGCGAGTGGTTCGCGTTGTCAGTGATTGGAAAGTATCGGCACGCTCGGATGCCGTGTTTCAGGGCACGCTTTTGCGGTCGAATGCCTGATTGCTCGATTCGATGAGTCCGCTTGAACGCTCCGCCCATTGCTTCAACTCGGTCACGATCGGCAGCACGCTTTGGGCGAGCGGACTCAAGCCGTATTCCACGCGCTGCTGCCGTTGATCGTACGCATAGCGTCGCACGAGCCCGTCCCGTTCCATCTGCCGGAGTGTCTGGGTCAGCATCTTGTCGGAAACGCCGTGAATTCGACGGCGGATGTCGCCGAAGCGTAACGGCTCCTCGCGCAACGCGACGATTGCCAGCATCGTCCACTTCTGACCGATCCGGGAAAGGATCGAGCGGGAAGGGCACATCGATAAAAGCGCGTCGGGTGAGGCTTCAGGATGTCGCAACATGGTCTGATTCGCGCAGGCCGCTCAGGTTCGCCGGAACGGCGCGTCCTGAATCACGTCGCCCTGATAGAACGCCGGGAAGCGATCGAGCTGATGCCGCGCCTCGCTGGGATCGATGCCCTCTTTCAGAACCGCGCTGGAAAACCCGGTGCGTTCCATCTGGATCAACTGGTCGACGAGCACGTCGCCGGTGGCGCGCAAATCGCCCTTGAAGCCGAGCCGGCGGCGCAGCAGATACGCCTGGCTATAAGCACGTCCGTCGGTGAAATTGGGGAAATGCAATTCGACGCGTGCCGCTGCGGCGATTTCGCTCTTCCGGTCGTGAGGGTCTTCGTCGTTCGCTAACGTAACGACGTGCCGTGCCAGCTCCGACGTGTGTTCCGGCACCGTCAGCAACCTGATCCGCGTGGTGTCGTTCATGCTGCGTTCTCCGCGTGCGAGCGGACGCGATCCGCCGCCGCTCTGAACGGTTCGATCCCCGCGCGGCGCACCGTGTCGATGAACGACTCGTGCTTGTCGTCGCGCGTCGCTCGCAGGTCGAGGTACGCGGAGAGCAGCGCGTCGATCACGTCGGGCACTTCAAGCGCAGAGAACGATGGGCCGATCACCTTGCCCGGTTGGGCCCGACCGCTGGCGTGCATGCCGTCCGAGCCGCCTAACGTGACCTGATACCACTCCTTGCCGTCTTTATCGACGCCGAGAATGCCGATATGTCCGCTATGGTGGTGGCCGCATGAATTGATGCAACCGCTAATGTGCAGATCGGTTTCGCCGATGTCGTTGAGTTCGTCGAGATCCTGATAGCGCTCGGTAATGGCTTGCGCGACTGGAATGGAGCGGGCATTGGCGAGCGCGCAGAAATCGCCGCCGGGGCAGGCGATCATGTCCGTGAGCAGATTCACGTTGGCGCTGGCGAGTCCCACGTCGTGGGCGGCTTGCCAGAGCGGCAACAGGTCGTTGACGTGGACCCACGGCAGCACGACGTTCTGCGTATGAGTAACGCGCGCTTCGCCTGCGGAGAAACGGTCCACCAGATCGGCGAGCCGGTCGAGTTGATCCGCCGATGCATCGCCGGGCGCCTGCAGCAGACGTTTGAACGACAGCGTCACGATGCGCAAGGAAGGGTGCTTATGCGCCGCGACATTGCGTTCGAGCCAGCGCCCGAACTGCGGCGTCGCGATGGCCGCGGCCTGCCGCGTCGCGGTTGCTTCGAGGTCGACGGCGGTCTCCGCGCCAGGTCCATGCGGCGGCACGAAACACGCGCTGACGCGATCCAGTTCGGCCTGCGGAATGGTGTGCGGACCGCCGTCGTGCTCGACGATCTGGCGGAATTCTTCGTCGACATCGTCGATATAGCGCTGACCTTCCGCCTTCACCAGGATCTTGATGCGCGCCTTGTATTTGTTGTCGCGACGTCCGTACTGGTTGTAGACGCGCACCACCGCCTCGATGTAATTCATGATCTGCCGCCATGGCAGAAACGCCCGCAGCACCGTGCCGATCATCGGCGTGCGGCCCATGCCGCCGCCCACGGTGACGCGAAATCCCAATTCGCCAGTTTCGTTGCGCAGCAGACGAAGCCCGACGTCATGCCAATCGGTCGCGGCGCGGTCGTCGCTCGCGCCGGTGATCGCGATCTTGAACTTGCGCGGCAGAAACGCGAACTCGGGATGAAGCGTGGTCCATTGCCGCATGATTTCGGCGAACGGGCGCGGATCGGCGATCTCGTCAGGCGCGACGCCCGCGCGTTCGTCGCAGGAAATGTTGCGGATGCAATTGCCGCTGGTCTGGATGCCGTGCATGTCGACGCTCGCCAGCAGGTCCATCACGTCGGCGGCTTTGGCGAGTGGAATCCAGTTGAACTGGACGTTGGTGCGGGTCGTGAAATGCGCGTAGTGCGTCGGCAGGCGAGCGGTGCCGAGCTTGCGCTGTGCTTCGCTGGCGACGCGATAGACCTCGGCCTCGGGCGCGTCGTAGTCGCGTGCGATCCGGGCGAGCATACGCAGTTGCGCACTCGACAGTTCTCCATACGGCACGGCGACGCGCAGCATCGGCGCATGTCGCTGCACATACCAGCCGTTCTGCAGGCGCAGCGGACGAAAATCGTCTTCGCTCAGCTTGCCGGCCTGCCAGCGTTCGAGTTGATTGCGAAACTGCGCGGCGCGGCTGCGCACGAATGATTGGTCAAACGGGGTGTATTGGTACATGGTCCGGGGCGTCGACTGCCGCACAGGGCGCAGGCTTGCTGAGCGTCGTTTTCGTTGGATGGCGCAATGATCGAACGAACGATAGAGGCAACGGTGCTCGCTGAACAGGAGCAGATGCCGCGTAAAACACGCTAGCAGATTGCGGATGTCGCCACGTCTGAAGGATTGTCGGGGCGCGGGAGAGTGGACTGCTGCGCTGGAATTGTCGTCAACTGCTGCTGTTTTTCACGGCCCGGCCGGCTCAGACTTACCCGTGAGATAAAACAATCCTGCGAACTATCCTGCGTTGAGAAGGTGATGCCATGAATCTGTTGAAGATGACGCGAATCGTGCTGTGGAGTTTTTTCGGCATTCGCCGTAGTGCCTCGCATCAGGCCGACATTGCGGACGTCAAGCTGCCGCTGTTGCCGGTGGTCGCCGTTGCGCTCGCTGCCGGTTTCGGGGCGACGTTGTTCGGTTTGGTGAAGCTGGCGATCAACGTCGCGCATTGAGGGCGTGGTTTATGAACTCGCCTGCCCAATCAGCGAGCCCAGCGTTTTGACCGCGCTTTCCATACCGTCACTCCACGGATGTCCGAAATTCAGCCGCACGTGGTGCCTGAATTCGTGTCGCGCGGAGAATATGGGCCCGGGCGCAATGCCGATACCGCTTTCTATCGCGAGACGGTGCAGTTGCATCGCATCGACCTGCGGTGGCAACTGAAGCCACAAGAAATAGCCGCCGGACGGCAAGGTCCAATGCGTGCCGTCGGGCAGGTAGCGGCGCAGCGCGGCATCCATCGCGGCCAACTGAGTGCGGAACGCACCGCGCAGTTTGCGCAGATGCTTGTCGTATCCGCCATGCTGAAGGTAATCCGCAATCGCCGCCTGAGCGGGAATGCTGGCCGATAGCGTGGTCATCAACTTCAGCCGCTGCACCTTCTGCGCGAATCGCCCGGCGGCTACCCAACCAATGCGGTAGCCCGGCGCGAGCGTCTTCGAAAAGGAACTGCAGTGCATCACCAGGCCCTTCGTGTCGAAGGCCTTCGCCGGCAGAGGGTGGGTCGCCGCGTGATGCAGCTCGCCGTACACGTCATCTTCGATCAGCGGCACGTCGTGCTCGGCCAGCAGGTCGACCAGCGCTTGCTTCCGATCTTGCGGCATGCCTGCGCCGGTCGGATTCTGAAAGCTGGTCATGAACCAGCATGCCTTGATCGGATGCCGCTCGAAAGCCTCCTGCAACGCCTGTAAATCGACGCCGGATTCCGGGTCGACGGGAATCTCCACCGCGCGCAGATCGAGCCGTTCGATGGCTTGCAGGGCCGCGTAGAACCCCGGCGATTCGATAGCGACAACATCGCCGGGACGCGTGACAGCCATCAGGCACAGATTGAGCGCTTCCAGCGCGCCGTTGGTGACGACCAGTTCGTCCATGGGTTGGGCAATGCCCATGCCCAGATAGCGCAGCGAAATCTGACGGCGCAGCGCTTCATTGCCGGGCGGCAGATCGACCACCGTACTCCAAGGACTGATCAGGCGGCTCGAATGTCCAAGCGACTTGGCAAGCCGCTGCAGCGGAAATAGTTGCGGAGACGGGAAGGCCGAACCGAGCGGCACCACGTCGATATGCCTCGCGGCTTCGAGCACGGAAAAAACGAGGTCGCTGATTTCGACCTTGGCCGACTCCACCGCGAGCGGCGCTCGGGGCGCCGCTTCCTGCTTGAGCGCCGCGCCTGGCGCGACGTAGTAGCCCGAACGCTCACGGGCGCGAATCAGCCCCCACTCTTCCAACTGGTAATACGCACGAAACACGGTCGACTGGCTGACGCCGTGCTGCGTGGTGAGTTGCCGCACGGATGGCATGCGCGAGCCGACCGGCCGGCTGCCCGAGCGGATTTCGTCGGCCATGGTGTTGGCCAGTAATTCAAAGCGTTTCATGGGGCGGTCGGTGTGGGCCGTGCATGCACATGGCCGATGCTGCGCTGGCGTTCGCCGCTCACTGCGGCGTTTCCGCTTTGGATTTTTTGCCGCTGCCGGTGCTGGTTGCGGGCGCATCTTTCTGCGCGCCGGCAAATTGAACGATCTGAAACTGGTCGATGACCGCATCGACGAGTTCTTCCGCGCTCCGAATGCCGTCGGCCGATGCGGCCAGCGCCTTCAGTCGGCCGTCGATCAATAGCAACGCGAGACCGTGTACATACGCCCAGGCGGCCGTCATCGCGATAGCTTGCGCGGCGTCCGGGCGGCCGAACGCGGCGGTCTCGCCCGGCGTTTCCTTCGGCGGGTTATCGAGCACGCCGGTGAGTGCGCGTGCGGAAAGCTGCCGTGCTTCGATCAGCGACGCTCGCGTGTGATCGAGCATTTCGTTTCGCGACATCAGATGAAGCAGATCGGGATTGTCCACCGCGAAGCTCACGTAGCCGCGCGCGACGGCTTTGTTCCGCGGCCGCCCCGGCGCTTCGCCCTCCGCCTTGGCCGCCATGCTCGCGGCCAGGCGCCGATGACCACTCGCGGCCAATTCGCTCAACACGCCCGCGGTGTCGCCGAAATGATGCTGTGGCGCCGTGTGCGACACGCCTGCCTCGCGAGCGATCGCACGCAATGTGAGACCGCGTATGCCGTCCCGCCGTAACACGGCCTCGGCAGCGGCCAGCAGCGCTTGCGGGAGCGACCCGTGATGATAGGGCTTGTCCTGCGTTGCCGCGGCAATCGGTTTCTTTGTTTTCGACGATGCGGCGGCTTTGCGGCCTGTTGACGACCCATCTTTCATAGCGGCGGATTGAACTCTCTGGTTTTCTGATCTTGAAAAGACATGTTGACCAAAAGGGCCGTGAAAGTCAAAATCTTTCCACTGGAAAAATATGAGGTGGCCGTATGAGCGAGCACATGAACGCAGAGGCATTTCAAGCCAACTTGCCGCCAATCGACTTCGAAGCGGACTGTGGGCCCTTGCGCGTGCGTGGCGCGTTGCCGTCCGGGCTCGCGGGTGTGCTGGTGCGCAACGGTCCCAATCCGCTTTATCCCGATCCGGCGCAGCACTGGTTCGCGGGGCACGGCATGGTGCACCGCTTCGAGTTCGCGGAGGCGGGCGTGACCTACCGGAACCGCTGGGTCCGCACGCAACGCTGGCTCGCCGAGCGCGAGCGCGGCGTCGCGCGGGGCAACGCGTTCGGTGACTCCGCTAACGACTCGCTGCCGTACGACGACGGCAGCGCCAACACTAACGTATTGATGCATGGCAAGCGTCTGCTTGCGCTGGAGGAAGCGCACTTGCCGGTCGAACTGCATGCGCGCACGCTGGATACGCTCGGTCAGATCGATTTCGGCGGCGCGTTGCATGGCGCGTTTACCGCGCATCCCAAGCTCGATCCTGTAACGGGTGAACTGCTGTTCTTCGGCTATGGCGGTCCAAATGGATTGGGCGCGGGCATCACCGCGGGCAGCCTCGACGCGCGTGGCAACGTCACGCATCTGCGGCGCTTCGACGCGCCCTACGCGAGCATGGTGCATGACTTCGCGATGACCGCGCGGCATCTGCTGTTTCCCGTGACGCCGTTGACGGCGAGCTTGCCAAGGTTGCGGGCGGGCGGTCCGGCCTACGCATGGGAGCCGCAGTTCGGCGCGTTCGTGGGTGTCATGCGGCGCGACGGCAGCGGCGAGGTCGAGTGGTGGAAAGGGCCGGCGTGCTTCGTCTTTCACGTGATGAACGCGTGGGAGCAGGACGATTGCCTCTACATGGACGTGATGCAATTCGACGCTCCGCCGAATTTCCCCTGGCCCGACGGCCGCCCGGTCGAAGACGCCGGCCATGCGCGCCTGTGTCGCTGGACACTGGATTTGCGCAGCCACGCACGCGTGTTCGCCAGCAAGCTCATTGCCGATATCAGCGGCGAATTTCCGCGTATCGACGAACGCTTTGCCGGCGCGCCGTATCGTCACGGATGGCTGGCCGCGCATTCGGACGACGAGAGCGGCCTCTTCACGCGAATCGCTCATATCGATCACGCCAACCCGCAATCGCGCGACGTGTTCGAACTGCCGGAGGGCGACGCGACATCGGAGCCGGTCTTCGTGCCGCGCATGCCCGATGCCACAACCGATGCCCGGGAAGGCGATGGATGGATCCTGGCAATCGTGTTCCGTGGAGCGCAAGCGCGCAGCGATCTGCTGGTGTTCGATGCGTTGAACGTCGCGGCGGGACCGCTGGCGACGGTGGAGATTCCGCACCGCGTGCCGAACGGGTTTCATGGAAACTGGCTGGCACGCGATTCGGCAAACGATTCGGCAAGCGATTAAGTGCCGCCAAACATCACGCCCGTTTTGCCGCGTGTTGAGTGGGATACCACGCGGTGAACTTGAACGCACCAACGAGGGCAGCAACCGTCGCGACGATTCCCACCGAATGCGGCAACGCCGTCGCATAAGCCATGGCGATATCGGCCAGCACGAGCGCGCCGAACGCCGCCGCCCATGCCGCGCTGATCACATAGTTGACGTGGATGAATTCAGGGCTGTTCCACAGTTCGCGCGCCACGGTTTCGCGTGCGTATTGCAACGTAAATGGCCGGCGCAACGCGATCGAGGCGAGAACGATCAACATGAGTCCTCCGTCGACGCGCAAGCGCACGGCGGCGATGGACCATTGCACGTCGCTGGTCAGCGCGTAGAGCGTCAGGGCGCCAAACAGCAGGAACGTGCCGACTTCGAGCAGTTTGATACGACGCACCGGGCTCACGAAATCGCGGATCAGCAGCGCGGCGGCAACGATCGCACCGGCGGCCAGTCCCGCCTGCGCACCGGCGAGGCGTTCGATTACCGCAAAGGCGAGGAACGGGGCAAACGTCAGAAGAAAAGTCATGGTGATCTCCAGAATGACGCGCGGATCGCGCGGTGGCGCGGGAGGTGGCGTCGAGCGAGGGGGTAAGGCGGTGACTTCGCTACAAGCTGGAAATCACCAAATCTTTACAGTGTAAAGATTGTCGTCGTAAAAAATCCGCCCGTCAAGCGCGGATCGTCAAAGTCGACGGAGCGCCGTTCGTGCGCGCTCCGTCGGCCTGCTGTTAATCTGCGGTCACCCCGCTGTCACCCTGTCCCGCCAATCGACTCCAATGCCCCCGGCGCCACGCGCCAGTCAGGACGATGCAAGGTCATCGGCCACGCACCGGGCGCATCGACGGCATTGAAATACAACACCGCCTTGAGCATCGGCATGGTCGTCATGGCATGTTGCAGATCGATCAGTTCGCTGCGTTGGCGCTCGGGGCCGCCGTCCACGCCCATTTCCGCCACGATCACCGGCAAGCCGTACTGCGTTACGCGCAGATACTTTTCTTCGAGCATCCGGGCCAGCGGCTGATTGGCGCCCGGCATACCGCAGGACGAACAATCGAACAGCGACAGGCCCACATAGTCCGTAAATTCCTTGCCGGGGAAATAGGCGTTGAGCGTCGTGTCGCCGCGTGGCGACCAGACGAAGCGCATCAGTCGTGTGTTGTCGCGGCAACGGGCGACAAAATGCCGGTATGCCTCGACGTAACCCTGCGGATCGTCCACCGCCCACGGATAGCGTCCGGTCGACGTCTCCATCTCCTGGCCCCAGCGCACGAACACCGGCGCGTTCAGCGAGCGCAGCGTGCCGCACACCGAATCGATCTCGGCGTCGTAACCGCCTACGCGGATGTCGCGCAGCAGCGTGTGACTGTTGCGGGAGCGGGCCGGCCACGGTTCGATCGACACCAGCAATTGACGGTCGAGACGGTTCGCATACTCGTAGGCGTTCTGGATCAGCGTCGGCGCGCCCGGGTCGTCCCACGAGACGAAGATATGTTCGATGTCGATCGCATTGTTCTTCGCCGGGAACGCGTGTTCCGGGTCGTAGACGCCGAGCAATTGCGGCTGCGCTACCACCACTTCCGGCACCGCCTGCGGTCGCGCCGAGACGTCATGCCCGAGTAGTGCGTTCGCGCCTTCCGGCAAGCGTTCTGTCATGCCCATGCCGAGCACCATCACAGCGGCCGCGAAGGCCACGCGGCGCACGGCGGGGCCGTCGCCGGCGGTCAGGCGGAGCAGGGACAGGCGTTGCCCTTGTTCATGAGCATGTGCCACGACGATCAGCACGGCGACCGTCAGATAGACCAGTGCATTGACGCTCGATATTACGTAGAAGCCGCGCGCATTGCCGGCGTCGTCGATCATGACGAGCGGCAGGCTGCAGACCAGCGAGATCGCCAGATAAGGCAGCACCACGCGCAACGGCGGCCGCTCGTCGACGGGCACGCCTTTGGGCGTCACGCGAAAGGCGAATTCCCGTCCACGCAGACAGTCGGCGAGCGCCGAGCCGATGCCGAGCAGCGACCACGGCCAGCGCGCGAACAGGAACGCCATGCCTTCCCACGAGGTCACTTTCGCGTCGAACGGCCGGAAACTGCCGGTGCGGCGCACCCACGCCATCACCAGCAGAATGCTGATCGTGACGGCGCTCGCGTAGCCGAAGTAGGACAGATACGCGACGTCGCTCCACACGCGGCGCGTGACCAGCGCGATCACGGGCATCGCGACGGTCGCGGCCATGGTCAGCGAAAACAGCGGATACCAGAACTGCGCGAACAGGAACTGCGCCTTCAACCGCAACGGCAGCACCTTGAAATAGCGGCGCGTATAGCGCAGCAGAATCACCGCCAGACTCTTCGACCACTGATATTCCTGGGTGGCCATGTCGGCGAACGTGCGCGGACCTTCGCCGTGCGCAATCGCGCCCAGCGCATGCACGCCGCGCCAACCATGCGCGTTCATCATCAGTGTGGTCGAGTGATCTTCGGCGAGTTCGGGCCCGAGACCGCCGATGGCACGCAACGCAACGGTGCGCACCGCGTAGTGCGAGCCGATGCACAAGGGCGCGAGGCCGCCGTTGTGCCCGGCCTGTAACGAACCATGCAGCGCACCTTCGGCATGCAGCCGGCCGCGCGCGGACCAACTGCCGGCGGCGTTGCTGTCGCAGATGCTCGGCGCGGACACGTAGCCCACGCGCGGATCGGCGAAGGGCCGCAGAATCGCTTCGAGGTAGCCGGGTTCGGGCACGTGATCGGCGTCGAGTTGCGCGACCAGGTCGTAGCGCTCGTAGCCGTAGTGATCGTAGAAGTAGGCGAGGTTGCCTTCCTTGCATCGCGTGCGTCTGGGCCATGACGCGTTGTGATAACCGTCGACGCCCTTGCGTGTCGACAGCAGCACGCCGTGGCGCATGCACCAGTCGATGGTGGCCACATCGGGATCTTCGTCGGCGAGCCAGGTGTCGTGCGGATAGGGCTGGCCGAGCATCGCGAGTAGCGTCGTCTCGACGACCGCGAACGGCTCGGACGGCGCCTTGGTCACGACCATCGCCACGCGCAAACCGGCCGGCACCGGCCACGCCGGATTCGACACGCGGGCTCGCGCGAAGATCAGCATGAAGTAGCCGGGAATGACCGTGGTCCAGAACAGCACCGCGCAATTGACCCCGTAGCGGACCGGGTCGATGTTGTGTTCCGGCTGCAACCACCAGACCCAGAACGCGATCAGCGCGAAGGCCCAGCAGACGCACAACGCCGCGAACTGGACGCGCTGCCGGCGCGTCAGCAGCGGCACCAGAAACGGTTCGCCCGCGTGGAACCGGGCCGCCGGCCCGGCTCCACTGTGCGCGTCGGCGCCGGTGTGCGGCTCGGCGCCGCGCCAGCCTAATTGCGCCGGCGACCCCGGCGCGACGGGTGTGTCGCTCATGTCGCCTCGCCGGCCGTCATCGACACGGCGGCGGCGCTAGCGATAGCGACGGTTGCCTCCTTGTCGTCCGGCACAGCGGCGTTCATCGCCATGGCCGGCGTGGTGGCCAGCATCAGCAGATCGCTTTGCGACGGAGTCCAGCCGATCTGCCGATGCACCATCTGCACCGACAGTTGACGCTGCGCGACGCTGGCCGATTTGCGCCCGACCCGCACGTAATGCCGGAAGCCGTTGCGCCGTACCCAGGACTCCTCGTAGAGATTGCGCAGGTCGATCATGACCGGGTCCGACATGTGCGCGGCCAGCTCGCCGAGATCGCATTCGACGAAGTGCCGCCAGTCCGTCAGGATCACCACCGCGTCGGCGCTGCGGATCGCGCCGATCGGCGTGCTGGCGATGCCGATCATCGGCAGTAGACGCGCGGCCTCGGCGGGTTGCGACGGATCGTACGCGCGGATTTTCGCGCCGCGCTCAGCCAGCGCGCGGATCACGTCGATGCTCGGGCTTTCGCGCACGTCGTCGGTTTCGCCTTTGAAGGTCAGGCCGAACACCGCGAGCCGCTTGCCCGCCACCGAGCCGCCGCAGGCCTGTTCGATCTTGGCGACGACCGCGTCCTTGCGCTGCGTGTTGGCTTCGATCGCCGCGTCGACGATGCGCATCGGCACGACATATTCCGACGCCGTCGCCTTCAGCGCGCGCGTGTCTTTCGGAAAACACGAGCCACCCCAACCCGGCCCCGCTTTCAGAAAGGCCGCGCCGATCCGCCGATCGAGACCGATGCCGGCGGCGACCCGTTCGACGTCGGCGCCGACCACCTCGCACAGGTCGGCGATCTCGTTGATGTAGCTGATCTTCACCGCGAGGAACGCGTTCGCGGCGTACTTGATGACCTCGGCGGTTTCGATTTCGGTGGCCAGCACCTCATAGCCCAGTTGTGCGAGCGGCGCATAGATGCGGCGCATGACGGCGGCCGCGGCCTCGTTCTCGGTGCCGAACACGATACGGTCGGGATGCAGGAAGTCTTCAATGGCCGAGCCCTCGCGCAGGAACTCGGGATTCGAGGCGACCGCAATCGTCTGGCCGAGCCGCAGATGACGTTCGGCGACCTGCTTGACTTGCCGGTTGGTGCCCACCGGCACGGTCGATTTGGTGACGATCACGGTGAAGCGGTCGACGCTTGCCGCGATTTCCTGTGCGACGCCCATCACGAAGCGCAGATCGGCGCGGTCGGTGCCCGGATGCGACGGCGTGCCGACCGCGATGAAGACCGCTTCGCGTTCGCTCACGCTGGCGGGCAGATCGAGACTGAAATGCAGACGGCCCTGTTCGACGTTGCGGCTCACGAGTGCGTCGAGGCCGGGCTCGTAGATCGGAATCACGCCGTTGTTCAGGCCGTCGATCTTGCGCGCGTCGGTGTCGATACAGATCACGTCGTGACCGAGCTCGGCCAGGCAGGCACCGGTGACGAGACCGACATAACCGGTCCCCACAATGGCAATGCGTACGGTCATTTCATACCTCCGTTCGTTGGTCCAACGATTGCGCGAGACGAGCCGGCCCGGCGCCCGCCGGGTCGAGGCTGTCGTGCGCGGTTTGCTGCGCGGGTTCGGTCTGTCCTGTCTTTTCCGCCTGCTCCGTGTGCGTCATGAACCACTGCGCGGCGGTCGCGACCATCGGCGCAATTTCGACGAAGCGCGGCCGCCAGCCCAATACTTTTTCGGCCAACGCGGCGTTCGCATACAGCTCGGGTGGATCGCCGGCACGGCGCGCCGCGTGAATCACCGGCACCGTGCGTCCGGTGACGGCGGCCACCGCGTCGATCAGTTCGAGTACCGAGGTGCCGCGGCCGGTGGCGAGATTGAACGCGCCGCTCGGGCCGCCGCGGCCGAGATGATCGACGGCGCGCAAATGCGCATCGGCGAGATCGGTGACGTGCACGTAGTCGCGCACGGCCGAACCGTCCGGCGTCGGGTAATCGGTGCCCATTACGCGGAAGGGCGGCGCGCTGCCGAGTGCGGCGCCGATCGCCAGCGGAATCGCATGAGTCTCGGGCGCGTGCCGCTCGCCGAGTTCGCCGTCCGGATCCGCGCCCGCCGCGTTGAAGTAGCGCAGCGCGATCCAGCGCATGCCGTACGCGCGCTCGTAGTCCGCGGCCAACCGTTCCGTTGCGAGCTTCGTGAAGCCATACGGATTGACCGGCTGTTGCGGACTCGCTTCGGAAATCGGCAGCGTGGCCGGAATGCCGTAGGTCGCGCAACTCGACGACAGTACGATCCGGCTCACGCCATGCCGGCGCATGGCGTCGAGCAGCGACAACGTGCCGGCCACATTGACGCGGTAATAACGCGCCGGATCGACGACCGAGTCACCTACATAAGCTAGCGCCGCGAAATGCAGCACGAGCTCCGGCCGATAGGTGATGAACGCGGCGTCGAGCGACACGGGGTCGAGAATGTCGCCGGTATGCAGCGGTCCCCAACGCACGGCGTCCGCGTGACCGGTGGACAGGTTGTCGAAGACGATTGGCGTGTGGCCGGCTTGCGCCAGCGCTTTGCAGGTATGGCTGCCGATAAAACCGGCGCCGCCCGTGACGAGGACTTTCATGCGGCCATCTCCTCGGCGAACGGCGCCAGCCAGAGTTCGTTGGTGAAGTACGCGATCGTGCAGGCGAGCCCTTCCTTCAACGGAATGGCCGGCTGCCAGTCGTACAACGCGGCGGCCATGCCGATGTCCGGACGGCGTTGCTTCGGATCGTCGACCGGCAGCGGCCGCGTGACGATCGACGACGGCGAGCCGGTCATGTCGATCACGCATTCGGCCAACTCACGCATGGTGAACTCGCCAGGATTGCCGAGGTTGACCGGACCGCTCGCCGCTTGCGGTGCGCGCATCAGGCGGAAGAAGCCTTCGATCAGATCGTCGACGTAGCAGAACGAGCGGGTCTGGGTACCGCCGCCGTACAGTTCGAGCGGGGCGCCGTGCAGCGCCTGCACGATGAAGTTCGACACGACGCGGCCGTCGGCCGGATCCATGCGCGGGCCATACGTGTTGAAGATTCGCGCGACGCGCACGTCGACGCCGTGGCTGCGCTGGTAGTCGTAGCAGAGCGTTTCGGCGGCGCGCTTGCCTTCGTCGTAGCAGGCTCGCGGGCCGGTGGAATTCACCTGGCCGCGATAGCTCTCGACCTGCGGATGCACTTCGGGATCGCCGTACACCTCGCTGGTCGACGCCTGGAACACGCGGGCACCGGCGTTGAGCGCGAGGTCGAGGCAGTTCTTCATGCCGAGCACGTTGGTCAGCAGCGTATGCACGGGATCGCGTTGATAGCAGGGCGGCGAGGCCGGGCAGGCGAGATTCCAGATTTCGTCGACATCGATTTGCGGCAAGGGCATCGACACGTCGGCCTCGATGAACGAGAACTGCGGCAACGCGCGCAGATTCGCAATGTTCGCGCGCCGTCCGCTCATCAGGTTGTCCACGCAGACGACATGCGCACCCTCGGCAATCAGCCGGTCGCACACGTGGCTGCCGAGAAAACCCGCGCCTCCCGTGACCATGGCAATGGGACGTTTCTTTGCTGCATCCAGCGATCTGACGTTCATGACAACTCCTCGAGTCGGTGAATACTCCGATTAAATGATCGGAGTAGATGCGGGAATCAGGTCATATCAATGGCGAGTAAGTCGTGGCGTGATGAATAGGGCGATTTTTTGGATAAATAGTGTGATGATTTAAATCGATTAATTTTCGTTTCACTAAAATCCGGGCATAGCTTCGCCCGCCCACTGCCAGATGGAAGGCAGCTGGTGTGAAGTAATTCCGAATTCAGGCCGGGGCGCGGCGGATTCTCATCGAGTCAATAAGTATTTTCCGTGGCAGGTCTACTTTGTAGAAAGCATTGCAGGCCTGGGTTGTAGACCTTGGTGCGTTGCGTCAAACGTACCGGAAATACTTGGAAAGAAAAATAACAAGTTGCGGGTGCAACAATATTTAAACCGTTATGTTTTCGTGTTTTTGGTGTGGTTTAAAGGCCTCGTTGTATTATTAATATAGTTTAATCCGGACGACGCTTTATAGGATGCTTTCGGCAATGGATAGCCGCGGATTACGGCAGCCGGATAGAAAAGAGAGTCACGTTGCATCACCTTGACAGTGAGCAAAAATTCTCGTTATTTAACCAAATAGTAATCAGGTGCTCCGCTGGCGCGAGCGCACATCGTGTTTTGCGAAAGGCAAAGCAAGGCTGTGAGGTGTCAGCCTGCGTCGGCCCGTGTCGGAATCGGCAGGAGGTCGGTACGTGTCGAGCGCGCACGCGTACCGGTGAAAGTCCTGGGCCGTGCAATGGATCCGAAGACGAATGCGCAACGCGTGAGCGGCTTGGGTTAGTCGCCGGTCGCCAGTTGCCAGGCGCCGTTTGCCAGCCGTTGTCGCTTCGCGAGGGTACCTCGCCGGGAGAATTTACAGCACGCTATACGCGATGAATTTCTAAGCAATGCTCGATGAGTGCGCGCGTGATCCTAATCGAATTTCGTGACGCCCTCCAGCAAACCCATCTTGTCCGTAGTGCTACGGTTTCGCGTAGAAAAATAAATATTGGCAATGCTATTTCGTAGCAAGTCATTGATTGATCGGCGGAAACGGCACGTTGGAAACATGCATCGCGCATTTCGTCGGATTTGATGGTTGACACCTTTCCTTTCGCCTTCTAACCTTCGAGTCCAAATGGGAATGATTGTCATTCGCGACAACGGACATTCGCTAATCGAAGCCATTCATGGGAGGGCATCCCAGATGGACTTCACTCCTTCATTCGTATTGCAGATCAAATTACCGTAGCGGAGCGCATTCATGAGTTGGGGCGACGAGAACACGAATTTCCACGTAGTAGTGAATCACGAAGAGCAGTACTCGATCTGGCCGGACTACAGGGAGGTGCCTGCGGGCTGGCGTCTGGCCGGCAAGCAGGGCAAGAAGGAAGAGTGTCTCGCGTGGATCGATCAGGTGTGGACCGACATGCGTCCGCTGAGCCTGCGCAAGGCCATGGACGCGGACACCGTCAGCGGGGCCGCTCAGGCCTGACGCGCGATGGACGCACCGATTACGTTGGTCTGCCTGCCTTATGCCGGCGGCAGTCGCGCGATGTATAGCGGCTGGTCGAAGCAGATGCCGTCATGGATCGACCTGTGTCCGCTCGATCCGCCGGGGCACGGCCAGCGCCGTTCCACGCCCGCGGCCGGTTCCTGGTCCGAGCTTGTCGACGCGCTCGTCCAGGCGTTGCCGGATACCGCTGCATCCGGAGACATCGCGATTTTCGGTCATAGCATGGGCGCGCTGGCCGGCTACGAACTCGCGCATGCGCTACGCGAAACGACTGGGCGCTCGCCCGTCTGGCTCGGCGTCTCGGCTTGCACGGCGCCGTCGCGGCGCGAATTCAACACGCAGTGGCGCACCTGTTCGGACGAGGCGATGATCGACGAGTTGCGCCGACTCGGCGGCACGCCGGCCGAACTGCTCGACGATCGCGACTTCATCGAACTCGCGCTGCCCACATTGCGCACGGACTTCGATCTCTGCGGCACGTACCGGGCCGATCCGCGCCGTGCGCCGCTCGATTGCCGCGTCACCGCGTTCGGCGGCGTCGACGATGCGGTTTCGCAGGCGCCCGGCGCGCTTGACGCCTGGGCCGACGTCACCCGGGCGAAGTTCGAACGCCGCCTGTTTCAGGGCGGTCATTTCTATCTCAACGAGGTCGCCGGCTCGGTGATCGAGGCCGTGGTGAGCGCGCTCTCGACGGCGCGGATGCAATCGCGCGCGCCACTCGAGGGTAGGCCGTGGACGCTTTGGTGAATCATGAAATGCCGCTCGCCGGTGGCGTTCTTTCAAACCCGGTTCCCGCAACAGACAGGATTTTTCGATCATGACGCAAGCCTTGCCACCGCTATTCGACTTCACGCCGTTTGTCGGCCGCAGCGAGCAGTACGTCTCGCTGATCAGGCAGTTCGCGCAAGCGCATGCGTTCCGCAGCGCGAGCGTCGACGAACTGGTGCTGGACGGCGATTTCCATCGCCGCCCGCTGCGTCCCGAGGACTTCGAGTTCCTCAAGTTCATGAAGCCGGTGCGCGCGGATAACGTGAGCCGTCTGCCGTCGCTCGCAGCCAATCGCACGCTACTGTCGATTTACGAGCTCGACGTGCTGCGCGCGCCTCACAGCACCGAGGCCGCCGACTGGCAGCGTTTCGCCGATTTCTATCGCGACGACGTGCGTACCCTTGGCGCCGAAATCGCGCCGTTTCTCGAAAATTACGCCTTCTCATACCTGGGCAGCGAGGCCGATCCGTCGCGCGATCTGGCGGCGGCCGGCGCACAACTGCGCACCCTCGTCGACGCTGAACTCGCGTTCTGGGACGCGACCTTCGCGCGGCTGATGCGCAACGACTACCTGGAAGAGGGGCTGCGCTTCATCATGGTCCAGCGCTGGGCGCTCGCACCGACCAAACGCCGCGCGCTCGCGCTGGCGCAGGCACGCGGCTTCTTCGACACGCTGCCGCACGACGCGCATCCGGTCCTGAGCGGCGGCTTCCCGGAAGAAGGCCTGCTCGAACGCGTGTCCGGCGCGTGCGGCGTGACGCGCCAACAGCACGCTTACTGGCAGTTCTATCTGCCGACCAGCACCGCCAAATGCAACCTGCTGAGCGCGCTGGGCCGCCGTCCGGGCAGCGCCTTCGGGTTCGTCGGCGCGGCGTTCGCTGCGCAGGCGGAATGGCTCGCCTTCGGTCTCGCGCTCGAACGCGCGTGCGTGCATCTGCAGCCGGCCGGCAAGCGCCCGGCCGATGCCGGCGCGCTGAAAGCCGAACTCGTGTCGCGCGCGGAACGCGCGTTCGCGCACATTGCCGAGCAGCAAGGCCCGCTCGCTTATGCGCAGGCCTTGCAAGGTCTCGACGCCGGCGAGAAGCTCGCCGACCGCGGCCGTTGGGACCTCGGCGAACAACTGCGCTGGCTCTCCGCGATCGAGCGCTATTGCGGCTTCGCGCGCCAAATCAGCACGCGCATCGACGCCGAATGCCCGGACATCGATCGCGAGACTTTCGTCGAACCGCACGAAATGTGCTCGACGACTCACGTGCATAACGATCACCGTCTCGTCACGATCGAAGAAGGCGAGATGCTGTTCTGGGGCAACGTCGGCATGCAACTGAAGATGAATCGCGGCGACATGGTTCTGATTCCCGACGGACGTCTGCACGGTTCGACCGTGGTATCGGGCGAATGCACGTATCACCAGCCGATCATTCCCGACGACTGGGTCCAGGCACTGACCGCCGAACTCGATCCGGCGCCCGCGCGCTGACGCGCGACGCGGCTCGAAGCATCTCAATCAGGCGCTCCCCAGAAGGGCGCCGATTCTCCCCACTCGACACTCTCCGCCGTGCGCATGCGCGACGGCATCGGCACGTTCTGACGCGGTTGTCCTGCCCGGTCCTTCCGCGGCGGCGAGTGCGCGTCGGCGCAATCGGAACACGAGGAAGGAAATGCAAGCAGATAAATCAGTGGCAGGTGAGCAGGCCGGCAACGGCATCGAAACGGACTTCGTCGCCGGCGACTGGAAAAGCCGCGTGATCGAAGGCAGAAAAACCGGCGCGAGCGTGACGCTGCCGGCGTGGCTCGATGCTTCATACGAGACGCTGCGCACACACGTGATGGACCCGGCTTATCCGTGCTTCTTCGGCACGATCGCCGAACGGCGCGGCGAGATGTTCTATTCGTTCGTCAACGGCAAAGACATTGCCGATCTGCCGGCCACCATGCAGACCTTCGCCGAGTTGGCTTCGCGTCCCGAGTACCGCAAGAACAACATCGCGGTGTTTTTCGAACCCGATGCCGAACCGCTTTCGCACGACACCTATCACGAACTGTTCTGGAACGCGCTGCAGACGCTGCATAACGTCGACCCGGATCCGGATGCCGACAACCAGCCGCCGCCGTCGCACGAAGACTGGGAGTTTTCGTTCGCGGGCGTGCAGATGTTCGTGGTCTGCGCGTGCCCGTCCTTCAATACGCGCCACAGCCGCAATCTCGGCCCCGGCATGGTGCTGCTGTTCCAGCCGCGCAGCGTGTTCGTCGATACGATCACCAACAAGGTGATCGGCCGCGAGGCGCGCATTCAGGTGCGCAAGCGCCTCGAAACCTGGGACGACGTGACCGCGCATCCGGACCTGGGCTTTTACGGCGATCCGGGCAATCTCGAATGGAAGCAGTACTTTCTCACCGATGAAAACCTTCCGGCCAGCGACCAGTGCCCGTTCCTTAAGCGCAACAAGCGCGAGATCGCCGCAGGCCTGCAGACGCTGAACGCGGCACCGGTCACCGCGCCGACGCAGGTGGCAGCGGACGCGGACGCGCAGGACCTCGTCGGCCGGATGCTGCAGCACGTGGCGATGCAGCCGGACCGCATCGCCGTGCGTTTTCTCGCCGACGGCGAGCGCGACGAACAGGTGCTCACCTACGACCAGTTGCACCGCCGCGCGCTGGCGTGCGCCGAGCGTCTGTCACACGAAGCGCAACGCGGCGAACGCGCGATTCTGCTGCTGCCGAGCGGGCTCGACTATGTGGCGGGCTTCCTCGGCTGTCTGTACGCGGGCGTGATCGCGGTGCCGGCGTATCCGCCGGAGTCGTCCAATCCGCAGCATCTGCAACGGGTCAAGGCGATGCTCGACGACTGCATGCCGCGCGTGATTCTCACCGATCGCGCGCACGCAGCGCTGCTGGCGAATCTCACCGCGAACGCAGACGCAGACGCAGAAGTGGAATCGCCCGGCAAGCCGCGCACGACCCTGCTGCTCGACGCGTTGCCGCAAGCCGCCGCGAGCGCTTTCGCGCTGCAACGTCCGGCTGCCGACGACATCGCGTTCCTGCAGTTCACCTCGGGTTCGACGGCTGCGCCGAAGGGCGTGATGGTGAGCCACGGCAACGTGCGCGCCAACGAGATCGCGATTCGCGACGCGATGGCGTTCAGCGCGGACGACGTGATGGTGAGCTGGTTGCCGCTCTATCACGACATGGGGCTGATCGGCGGCTTGCTGGCGCCGCTGTTCGTCGGCTTTCCGGTGGTGCTGATGTCGCCCGCGCATTTTCTCGAACGCCCGGCGCGTTGGCTGCAGGCCATGTCGAACTATCGCGCGACCGTGAGCGGCGGTCCGAACTTCGCGTTTCAACTGTGTGCCGAGCGGGTGCGTGCCGAGCAACTGACCGAGGTGGACCTGTCGACGTGGCGCGTCGCGTTCTGCGGGGCGGAGCCGATTCGTGCCGCCGCGCTCGAAGGCTTCGCCCGCGTGTGCGCCGAGGCGAACTTCTCGCAGCACGCGCTTTACCCGTGCTACGGCCTGGCGGAAGCGACGTTGCTGGTGAGCGGTGTCGACGCGGGCCAGGGTTACGCGCTGTTCGAAGCCGAGCGCCATGCGCTCGCGGCCGGCCGCGCGCAGCGCGTCGATGCCGCCGATACGGCGGCCAAGGCGCAGGCCACGCGCCTCGTCGAAGGCGGACGCGTGCAGGCGCATCACACGGTACGGATCGTCGATCCGCACAGCGGCGCCGACGTCGCGCTCGGCGCGATCGGCGAAATCTGGTTCAGCGGGCCGAGCATCGCGCACGGCTACTGGAACAATCCGCAGGCGAGCGCCGAGACTTTCGTGAGCGACGCCGCCGGTCGCTGGCTGCGTACCGGCGACCTCGGCTTCAAGGCGGACGGACGTCTGTACGTGAACGGGCGCGTCAAGGACCTGATTATCGTGCGCGGCCAGAATTTCTATCCGCAAGATATCGAAGCGACGCTGAACGCACGCGTCGACGCTTTGCGGCCCGGGCGCGTGGCGGCTTTCGCGGTGACGCAAGGCCGCGACGGCGAAGCCGGCGAGGGCATCGGCATCGCCGCGGAAATCTCGCGGGCCACCGCACGCAATCTCGACGAAGCCGCGCTGTTTGCGCAGATCGAAGCCGCGATTCTCGACGCGCACCGCGAGCCGGTCGCCGCGATTGCGATCCTGAAGCCGGGCACGCTGCCGCGCACGTCGAGCGGCAAGCTGCGCCGTGCCGACTGCGCACGCGGCTGGCGCGAACAAACGCTGGACACTTTCACCCGTTATTCACGCGACGAAACCGGCGCGCCGGCGCGCAACGGCACACGCCGCGAAGCCGCCACGCCGACTGAAGCCGCGCTGCTGGCGATCTGGCAAACGGTATTCGACGCCGCCGGCCTGTCCTGCGACGCCGACTTTTTTGCGCTCGGCGGCCAGTCGATCACCGCGACCGCGCTGGTCGCACGCATTCGCGCCGCGTTCGGCCGCGACGTGCCGCTCGACTTTGTGTTCGGCCATCGCTCGATCGCGGCGCAAGCGGCGTGGCTCGATGCCGGGCAGCCGGATGCGGGCCATGAAGAACGCACTGTGCCGTTCAACGGCGCGAACCTGCAAGCCGATGCCACGACCCTCTCGCCCGGTCAGCGCGCGCTGTGGTACCTGTGGCGCGAGGCGCCGGAGAGTTCGGCCTACAACGTGTCGGGCGCGTTTCGTCTGGACGGCACGCTCGACGTCGCGAAACTGGGTGACGCGGTGCGTGCGCTCGCGCGACGTCACGCGCAACTGAACCTGCGCGTGCGCCACGACGGCGTGAACCTGCAAGCCGCTTTCGACGCGGACGCGGCGCAACTCGACGTGATCGATGCGCGCACCTGCAATCAGGACGCCGCCGAGCTGGTCGCGGCGCTGGTCGACGCGCCGTTCGATCTCGAACGCGGTCCGCTGTTCCGCGCGCATCTCGTGCATGGCGATGAGGGCTCGCCGATGCTGGTGCTGTCGCTTCATCACATCATCGCGGACGCGCAGTCGTGCGCGGTGTTGCTGCGCGATCTGATGAGCCTGTACGCGTCGGCCGATTCGCTGGCCGCACTGCCGGCCACCTACGCGAACTACAGCGTCGCGCAGAACGCCTTCACCGGCTCGGACGCGGAACACGCGCAACTCGACTTCTGGCGGGCCACGCTCGGCGACGCGAATCCCGCCGCGCGCCTGCCGGCCGACCGGCCGCAGCGCGCCCAGTCGCAGCGCGGCCACGAGCAGGGTGGCCGTTTGCGCATCGAGTTGCCCGCGCCACTGGGCGACGCGCTGCGCCACGTCGCGAACGACGAGAGCACGACGCTCTTCACTGTCCTGCTCAGCGCGTTCGCGGTCGCCCTCGAACGCCACGCGAACCAGTCCGGCATCAAGATCGGCGTGCCGGTCTCGAACCGCCGTGAACTTGCGTTGGAGAACGTGGTTGGCTACTTCGTCAACACGACGGTGGTGTGCGCGCAAGTCGAGCGTCGGCACACTTTCGGCGCGCTGGTCGATACGGTGCATCAGCGCCTGCTCGCCGCACGCCGTCATGCGGACGTGCCGTTCTCTCGCGTGAGCGACGCGTTGCGCCGCCGCGGTCCGTTGTTCGAGGTCATGTTCAACCTCGAAGAAGCCGTGCTGCGCGCTACCGACGCACCCGCCGGCCTGAGTCTGAGCGACCTTGGCGTGCGTCCGCGCGACGTGCCGTTCGAACTGTCGCTCGACGTCACCGCGCGCCGCGACGGCGTGTCGCTGTCGTTCAGCTATCTCTCGAGCCGTTTCGACGCGGCCACGATCGACGCGTTCGCGCGCCGTTACGTGGGCCTGCTCGAACAGATTGCCGCGAATCCGTCGATGAAGATCGGCCAGTGGCAGGTGGATGACCTGGCGGCCCTGGCCGCGCCGGCCCACGCGAACGAAGGCGCGAATGAAGGCGCGAACTTCGTGGCGCTGGCCGCGCGGGTCGACCGTCACGTCCGGGAAACGCCGCACGCGATCGCGCTGCGCTGCGATGGCGAATCGCTCAGCTATGCCGAGCTGTCGACGCGCGCCGCGCATCTCGCGAACGCGTTGCATGCCGCCGGCGTGCAAGCCGATGAGTCGGTGGCGATCCTGCTCGGCCGCACGCCGACGCTGGTCGCGGCCATGCTCGGCACCCTGCGCAGCGGTGCCTGCTATGTGCCGCTCGACGCCGCCTATCCCGACGAACGGATCGCGCACATGCTCGAAGACGCGCGCGCCTGCGTCGTCATCACCGACGCAGCGCATGCCCGCGAACACGCCGCCGCGCTGGCCGGCCGCCGCCTGATCCTGACCGACCACGCCGCCGTCACGGCGCCGCTCGCGCACGCTGCAGCGCCGGCCCGCGTGCATCCCGATCAGCTTGCCTACGTCGTCTTCACCTCCGGATCGACCGGACGGCCGAAAGGCGTCGCGATCTCGCAGCGCGCCCTGGCCACGCACATCGACGATTTCATCGCGATGCACGAACCTGGTCGCGACGACGTGCTGCTGCAATTCTCGACTCTGAGCTTCGACGCGTCGATCGAACAACTGTGGCCGGCGCTCGCCGTCGGCGCGGCGGTGACGATGCGCGGCGACACCTCGTGGGACCCGGACAGGCTTGAAGCGCATCTGCGCGCCGAGCGCGTCACGCTGGCGGATCTGCCCACCTCTTACTGGCGCGAATGGGTCGGCGTCCTCGCCGGCCGGGACCGCACCGGCGAACTGCCCGCGCTGCGCACGATCACGATCGGCGGCGAAGCGGTGTCGGCGGATCTGCTCGGCCGCTGGCAGAACGGGCCGTTCGGTCATGTGCGTTTCGTCAATACGTATGGGCCGACCGAAACCACCGTGGTGGCGCTCGCGCATCGCACGCGGGTTGAGGACGCGGCAGCCGGCGTGGTGCCGATCGGCCATGCGCTCGCGCAGCGCCGGGTCGTGCTGCTGGACCGTTACGGCGACGCGGTACCGGTGGGCGGCGTCGGCGAACTGTGCATCGGCGGGCCGACGCTGGCGCGCGGCTATGTCGGCCAGCCTGGCCTCAGCGCGGCCGTGTTCGTGCCGGATAGTTCGGGCGAACCGGGCGCGCGCCTGTATCGAACCGGCGATCTGTGCCGGCAGCGTGCCGACGGGACCTTCGACTATCTCGGTCGACTCGATCAGCAATTGAAGATTCGCGGTGTGCGCGTCGAACCGGGTGAAGTGGAGGCCGCGCTGCGTCAGGTTGCGGGCATCGGCGACGCGCTGGTGATCGCGCATAGCGGCGCGGCGCAAGCCGAGCCGCAACTGGTGGCCTACGTGGTCGCCAGCGGCGCGCAACCGGTCGACGCCGCCAGCCTGCGCCGCACGCTGGCGGAGGTGCTGCCGCCCGTGATGATTCCGACCGCCTTCGTCGCGCTCGACGCGTTCCCGCTGACGGCGAACGGCAAGCTGGATCGCCGGGCGCTGCCGGCTCCGCCGCGAGGCACGTCCGGCGACACGTCGGCCAACGTCGATCTGAGCCCGCTCGAAACGCAATTGCTCGCGCTTTATCGCGAGGTTCTGCAACAGCCATCGTGCTCGGCCGACGACGATTTCTTCGCGCTCGGCGGCGACTCGATCCTGTCGCTGCGACTTGTGGCGAGTGCCAAACAGGCCGGCCTCACGCTGGCGTCGCGGCAGATTTTCGCGGCGCCGCACGTGCGAGGCCTCGCGCAATTGCTGGCGTGCGAACCCGTCGACGCGAATGCCGCGCTCACGCCAATCGCGCGCCTGGCGGCGAATCCGCTGCCGCGTCACGATGTCGAAGCGGCGCCGACCGGTGCCGCCGGTCTGGCGCAACGCAGCCCATCGGCGGCCCTGAGCGAAGCGCAGATCGCGGAACACTTCGCGCATCCCGATGCAATCGAAAGCCTGCATCCGCTCTCGCCGATGCAGCGCGGCATGCTCTCGCACGCCCTGCATGCGCAGGCCGATCCGTACTACGTGCAGCACACTTTCACGCTCGACGGCATCCGCGATCCGCAACGCTTCGAGCAGGCGTGGCAAGCGGTGGTGGCGCGGCATCCGATTCTGCGCACCGACTTCCACTGGGACGGTTTGCCGGCGCCGGTCCAGGCCGTCCGCAAACAGGGCGCGCTCGCGCTCGATCAGCGCGACTGGCGCGGCTTGGACGCGCAAGCGCTGCGCGAGCGGCTGATTGCCGAGTGGCGCGCCGCGCATGCGCAAGGTTTCGACTTTGCCAACGCAGCGGCGTTGAAGCTCGCGATGATCCGCGTGGACGCCGAGCGCTATGTGCTGGCCTGGTGTTTCCATCACATTCAACTGGACGGCTGGAGTCTCGCGGCGCTGTTCAACGAAGTGGCGTTGACCTATTCGCAGCTCGTTGCACCGGCCGCCTCTTCAGGTGGCGCCATTGCCGACGCGACGCCGGCGCCTGAGGCGCAAGCCGCCGCAGCGCCAGGCTTCGGTCATTACGCGGACTGGCTCGCGGCGCAGTCGTTCGAGGTGTCGGCGCAATGGTGGCGCGACGCGCTGGCCGGTTTCGACGAGCGTACGCCCGTGCCGTTCGCGAGCGGCGCGCGTTCGCGTATCGAGGCGCCGAACGGCGCGAGCGCCGAAGCGAGCCGCTACGCCGAACAGCATGTCGACCTCGACGTCGGCTTGAGCGAGGCGCTGCGCAACTTCACGCGCACGCACGGCATCACGCTCAATACGCTGATGCAGGGCGCGTGGGCCTGGTTGCTGGCGCGTCACAGCGGCAAGCGCGATGTCGTGTTCGGCATGACGACCGCCGGCCGCAGCGCGCCGCTGGAAGGCATCGAGCGTTCGGTCGGGCTGTTCATCAACACGGTGCCGCTGCGGGTGGCGGTGCGGGCGGAGCAGGGCGTCGCCGCGTGGCTGCGTGAACTGCAGCGTCATGGCGGCAGCGTGCGCGAGCACGAACTGATGCCGCTCGACGCGATTCAGGCCGGTAGCGAACTGGGCGCCGATCAGGCGTTGTTCGACACGATCGTGGTGTTCGACAACTTTCCGATCGATCCGCACATGACGCAGCACCCGCACGGCATTCACACGGCGTCGCACGCCGAGTTGCCGCTCACGGACGACGTGCAGGGCGCCGATACGTTCGGCCGTAATCACTTCGCGTTGAGTCTGGTGGTGTCGCCCGCGCCGCAGCCGCGCGTGGTGCTCGCCTACGACCGTCTGGCGATCGGCGACGCCGAGGTGACCGCGTTGCAGCAGCAATTGCTGGCGGCGCTCGCGCAGTTGACGAGTTCGGCCGAGGCGCCGCTCGGCGCGCTCGGCTGGCAGCAGCAGGCGCCCGACTCGCCGCTCCTGCCGACGCCGCGTGCCGCCACGACATCCGCCGACCCGGCGAGCCTGTTGCAGATCGTTGCCGCGCGCGCCGCGCACGAACGCACGGGCGCCGCCGACGCGCTGGTGTTCAACGGCGAACGCATAAGCTGGTCGGCGTTGTGGGCGTGGTCGGGGCAGATCGCGCGACGGCTCGCCGCCGCGCAAGATGCGCAAGATGCGTCAGCCGGCCGGCCGCGGCCGGAACCGCATATTGCGCTGCTGTTGCCGCGCGGTCCCGCGCTGGTCGCCGGCATTCTCGCCGCCTGGCGCGTCGGTGCGGCCTACGTGCCGCTGGACCCGGGTCATCCGGCGCAGCGGCTCGCGTGGCAGATCGAGGATTGCGGCGCCACGCTGTGTCTCTGCGAAGCGCGTCCGTCGTGGCTGCCCGAGGCGATCGCTGCGGTGCCGCCGGCCCGTTATTTCGCCGACGGCGCGGGCTTCGTCGATCGTGCCGACGCCGCGCATGCGGTGCATCCCGCGCAAACCGCGTACGTGATCTATACGTCGGGTTCGACCGGGCAACCGAAGGGCGTGGTGGTCAGCCACGGCGCGTTGCGCAATTACACGCGCTCGCTGGTCGCACGCGTGCCGGCCGAGGTCAGAAGCGCGGCCTACGTGTCGACACCGGCCGCCGATCTCGGCCACACGGTGCTGTTCGGCGCGCTGTACGCGGGCTGGACGCTGCATCCGCTCGACGAAGACTGTGCGTTCGATCCGGACCGGTTCGCCGCTTATATCGGCCAGTACGAAATCGATCTGCTGAAGATCGTGCCGAGTCATCTCGCGTCGCTGCTGCAGGCGCAGCAGGCTGCGCGTGTGCTGCCGCGCCAATGTCTGATCGTGGGCGGCGAAGCGACGCCGGCCGCGCTGGCGGCCCGCATCAGGACGCTCGCGCCGCGCTGTCTGCTGTTGAACCACTACGGGCCGACCGAGACGACGGTCGGCGCGCTGACCGGCGTCGCGCCGGACGATCTCGCGCAAGCGGCCTCGCTCACGCTCGACGAACCGATCGACGCGACGCGCGTCGCGATCGTCGATCAGAACGGGCATGCGGTGCCGCGTGGCGTGGCGGGCGAGTTGTGCATCGGCGGAGCGGGGCTGGCGCGCGGCTATCTGCGTCAGCCGGGCCGGAGCGCCGAGCGCTTCGTGCCGGACCCGCACGGGCCGACGGGCGAGCGCCTGTACCGGACCGGCGACCGGGCGCGCCGTCTCGCGTCGGGACGTATCGAATGGCTGGGCCGCATCGACGAACAGGTGAAGATTCGCGGCTTCCGCATCGAACCGGGTGAGATCGCGGCGGTGCTGCGCGGCCTGGCCGGCGTACGCGATGCCGCGGTGCTGGCGCGTCGTGTCGACGGTGACGGTGACGACGCCCGAAGCCGTCTGACCGCTTACGTCTGCGGCGAATCGCTCGACGGCGCGGCGTTGCGGCAAACCCTCGCCGCGTTGCTGCCCGATGCGCTGGTGCCCGCGCACATTGTCGTGCTTGCGCAGTTGCCGCTGACGAAGAACGGCAAGCTGGACCGCGCCGCGCTCGACGCGCTGGCCGAGCCATCGCAGGCGCGGCGCAGCGTCGAGCCGCCGGCCAATCCGGTCGAAAGCCAGTTGCTGGCGATCTGGTGCGACGTGCTGGGCCGCGACGACATCGGCGTGCTCGACAATTTCTTCGAGGCGGGTGGCGATTCGATCCTGAGCCTGAAGCTGATCGCGAAAGCGCGCCGCGCGGGGCTGTCGTTGTCGCCGAAACTCGTGCTGGGCCGCCCGACCGTGCGCGCGCTGGCGGCGCAAATCGCGGCGCAGGCGGATGGACAACCGAACCCACGAGCGGCGGCCGGAACCGCGTCGCCGGGCGCCGCCGCAGTCGGCAATCAAACTTTGAAGTCGTGGCTGGAAGAACTCGAATGAATGCGTTGAACCCATCTTTGGCAGTAGATGAAACCGTGTCGCCGGGCGCGGCTTCCCCGGCGGCGCCGGTCCCCGCGCACGATGCCGACGAGCTTGTCGAGATCTCGCGCCGCTATGCGAGTTTGCCGCGCGAGCGCCGCCGCGCGTTCCGCGAAAAGCTGCGCTCGCATGGGTTCGACGTTGGCCAGTTGCCGGTGGTGGCGCTGCCCGCGGACGACGCTGACGCCGACCCCGCCGCAGCCGCGCTGGCGCCACTCTCGCCCGCGCAGGAACGCCTGTGGTTTCTGTGGCGTCTGAATCCGGCCAGCGTTGCATACAACATGTCCGGCCTTTTGCGGTTGCGCGGGGCGGTCGACGAAGCGGCGTTGCGCGCCACTTTCACTGCGCTGGTGACGCGTCACGCGTCGCTGCGCACGCGTTTCGTGGAGCAGGATGGCGAGCCGCGTCAACGGGTGGACGACGAACCGGCGTTCGGCTGGGCGGCGCACGTGCTCGCCGCCCCCAGCGAAGCGCAAGTGCAGGCCACGCTGGACCGGCTCGCGTGGCAGCCGTTCGATCTCGAACAGGGGCCGCTGCTGAGGGTCGATCTGGTTCGACCCGCGGCCGACGATTTGCGCCTGCTCGTGTCGATGCATCACGTCGTGTCCGACGGCTGGTCGATCGGCGTGTTGTTCGCCGAATTCCTGGCGCTTTACGAAGCGGCGACGACCTCCACCGAGCGCGAGCCGCTCGCACTCGAAGCACGCGCCGGGCTGGAGCCGCTGCGCATTCAATACGCGGACTACGCGCGCTGGCAGCGCGAATGGTTCGACGCCGACGCGCTCGCGCCGCAACTCGACTATTGGCGCGCACAGCTCGCGCCGGCCGATATCGATCCGCTGGCGTTGCCGTTCGACCGCCGCCGCAAAGGCGCCCGCGACGGCGCCGCCGGCACCGTGTCGGCCCGCGTGCCGGCGGCGACGGCGCAGGCGCTCAAACAGGTTGCGCAAGCGCGCGGCACGACACTGTTCGCGGCCTTGCTGGCCGCGTTCGACGTGCTGCTGCATCGCTATACCGGCGCGCACGATGTGCGCGTGGGCGTGCCCGTGGCCGGCCGGCACGGCGCGGACACGGCCGGGCTGATCGGCTTCTTCGTCAATATGATCGTGATGCGCGCGGCTGTACGCGCGGGCGACGACTACGCCTCGTTGCTCGACCAGGTGTCGGCGCGTCTCGCCGAAGGGCAAGCCAATCAGGACCTGCCGTTCGCACGGCTGGTCGAGGCCTTGCAGCCCGCGCGCGAAACCGGCCGTACGCCGCTGTTCGACGTGGTGTTCAATCTGCGCCAGCATCCGTCGCATCGCGCGTCGTTGCCGGGGTTGGAAGTGGAAAGCGCGGCGCTGAACCTCGATGCCGCGCAGTTCGATCTGAGCCTGAACGCGGCGGAGACGCCGCAAGGGATCGAGCTGTCGTTCGATTTCGCGAGCGACGTGTTCGACGCAGCGACGGTCGAGCGGTTGCTGACGCATTACGTCTCGATCGTCGAGGAAGCGGTGCGTGCGCCGGCGACGCGGATCGGTGCATTTGTACTGGCCGACAGCGCTGTGTCTGGTGCGGGCGCCGAAGCGCGTCCGGAGTTCGCGTTCGAGCCGGTGAGCGTGTCGATCGAAACGCAGGCGCGCCTGCGTCCCGATGCGCTCGCGGTGAGCTGCGATGGCGAAACGCTCACGTATGGGCAACTCGATGCGTGGTCGAACCGCATCGCGCATCGTCTGGTTTCGCTGGGCGTGAAGCGCGATGAGCGTGTGGGCGTGAGCCTCGAGCGTTCGTGCGCGCTGGTCGCTTCGCTGCTGGGTGTGCTGAAGGCGGGCGGCGCCTATGTGCCGCTCGATCCTTCGTATCCGGCCGCGCGACTGACAGCGATGATGGCCGATGCGAATGTGACGCGGGTGGTGCTGGACGAGGCCAATCCGGCCTTCGAAGGCTGCGAACTCGTTCAGGTCGACGATGTCGGCAACGAGTCCAGCGAAGCGTGCGGTGTTGCCATCGATCCGGAACAGCTGGCCTATGTGATTTTTACCTCGGGTTCGACGGGCCGTCCGAAGGGCGTGGGCATCACGCAGGCGAACGTCTCGCGTCTGCTGTCGGCGACCCGCGCGCAGTTCGCGTTCGACGAGCGCGACGTGTGGACGCTGTTTCATTCCTACGCGTTCGACTTTTCGGTGTGGGAAATCTTCGGCGCGCTGGTGCATGGCGCGCGCCTGGTGGTCGTGCCGTACTGGAGCGCGCGCGACACGCGTGCGTTCCACGCGCTGCTGCGTGAACAACAGGTGACGGTGCTGAACCAGACGCCTTCGGCCTTCGTGCCGCTGATGCAGCACGATCTGGAATGCCGTCGTGCGGGCGCTGCGTCGCTCGACAGTCTGCGTGTCGTCGTGTTCGGCGGCGAGAAGCTGGAGCCGTCGCTGCTCGGCGAATGGATCGAGGCGGGCGGCACACAGGCGCCGACGATGGTGAACATGTACGGCATCACCGAGACGACGGTCCACGTGACATATCGCCGCCTCGCGCGAGACGAAATGGGAGCGGGTGCGCGCAGCGTGATCGGTGAGGCGCTCGCGGACCTGACGCTGCACGTGCTGGACGAGGGCATGAATCCGGTGCCGCGCGGCGCGACCGGTGAGCTGTATGTGGGTGGCGCGGGACTCGCGCGCGGCTATCTGGGCCGGGCGGGGTTGAGCGCGGAGCGTTTCGTGCCGGACCCGTGGTCGTCGAACGGTGCGCGGCTGTACCGTTCGGGCGACCTGGCACGGCGTGAGGCGGATGGCGAGATCGTTTATATCGGCCGTAACGACGCGCAGGTGAAGATTCGCGGTTTCCGTATCGAACTGGGCGAGATCGATGCGGCGCTCGCCGCCTTGCCGTCCGTGCGGGAAGCGCGCGTGCTGGCGCACGAGGGACGCACGCTGGTGGCCTATGTGGTGCCGCGCGCGAATGCAGCCTGCGACGTCGCGCAACTCGAAGCGTCGCTGGCACGTGTGCTGCCGGCCCACATGGTGCCGGGCGTGTATGTTCTGCTCGACGCATTGCCGCTGACGCATAACGGCAAGCTGGACCGCGCGGCATTGCCCGCGCCGCAAGCGCCGGATGCCGGCGAACCCGTCGAACCCGCGACGCCTTCCGAGCTCACGCTCGCGCAGATCTGGCGCGATGTACTGGGCCTCGAACGCGTCGGCGCTCACGATGACTTCTTCCGTCTCGGCGGCGATTCGCTGCTGGCCGTGCGCGTTCTCGCGCGCGTGCGCCGTGCGGTCGGTCACGACGTGCCGTTGCAGGCGATCTTCGATCATCCCGAACTGCAACGCTTCGCGCGTTACCTCGACGAGCTGGTGCAAGCCGCGCCCGCGTCGGCACATGACGCTGCCATTCCGCGCCTCGCGCGAACCGGCGAAGCGGTGGCGCTTTCGCATGCGCAGGAGCGTATGTGGATGCTCTGGCGTCTCGAACCCGATAGCGCGGCGTACAACATTGCCGGTGCGCTGCAACTGAACGGCGAATTGTCGCTGCCGGCCTTGCGCAGCGCGATGCACGCGCTGGTTCGACGGCACGACACCTTGCGTCTGCGTTTCACGGAGACCGGCGGCGTCGCGCGTCAGCAGATTGTCGACGCGGACGACGGCCATGCGCTCGATTGGCGCGAATACGATTTGCAGGGCCGTGCCGCCGGACTTGACGGCCAGCTTCGCGGCTTCGCCCAGCAGCCGTTCGATCTGCTGGGCGGCCCGGCGCTGCGCGCCGGTTTGTTCACGCTGGACGCGACGACTCACGTGCTGGCGTTGTCGATGCATCACATCGTCGCCGACGGCTGGTCGATCAAGGTGTTGATCGACGACTTCAGCGCGCTCTATACGGCGGCGCTGGACGCGCCACAAGCGGTGGCGTTGCGCGAGTTGCCGATCCGCTATGCGGATTTTGCGCTGTGGCAGCGTCGTCGGATCGACGAAGCCGTGCTCGATACGCAACTCGATTTCTGGCGCGCGACACTCGGCGCGTCGCAGCCGGCACTGGACTTGCCGGTGGACCGCGAGCGGCGCGAGGCACGTTCGGGCGCAGGCGGCCGGGTGTCGCGCACGGTGCCGCGCGAACTCGGCGAGCGGTTGCGCGCGAGTCAGGCCGGCAAGGGCGTGACGCTGTTCATGAGCCTGCTCGCGGCGTTCGACGTCTTGCTGCACCGCTACACCGGCGCGGCTGATATCCGCGTCGGCATTCCGGCTGCGGGGCGCGAGCGGATCGAGACGGAAGGCGTGGTCGGTTGCTTCGTCAATACCCTGGTGATCCGCAGCGACTTGCGCGCGCGGCAGAGTTTCGCGCAACTCGCCGCGCAAGTGCGCGATCGCGTGCTGGCCGCCCACGCGCATCAGGACGTGCCGTTCGGCCGGATCGTCGACGCGTTGCAGCCGGAGCGCAATCTGCTGCAAACGCCGTTGTTCCAGGTGATGTTCGACCTGCGTGTCGACGACGGCATTCAGGCGTTGCACCTGCCGGGGTTGACGGCACAGCGTCGCGACATGGGTTCGGACAGCACGCAATTCGATCTGATGCTGCATGCCGATGAGCGCGACGGTGCACTCGAGTTGTCGTTCAGTTTCGCGAGCGACGTGTTCGACGCAGCGACGGTCGAGCGCTTGCTGACGCATTACGTCTCGATCGTCGAGGAAGCGGCGCGTGCGCCGGCGACGCGGATCGGTGCATTTGTACTGGCCGATAGCGCTGTGTCTGGTGCGGGCGCCGAAGCGCATCCGGAGTTCGCGTTCGAGCCGGTGAGCGTGTCGATCGAAACGCAGGCGCGCCTGCGTCCCAATGCGCTCGCGGTGAGCTGCGATGGCGAAACGCTCACGTATGCGCAACTCGATGCGTGGTCGAACCGCATCGCGCATCGTCTGGTTTCGCTGGGCGTGAAGCGCGATGAGCGTGTGGGCGTGAGCCTCGAGCGTTCGTGCGCGCTGGTCGCTTCGCTGCTGGGTGTGCTGAAGGCGGGCGGCGCCTATGTGCCGCTCGATCCTTCATATCCGGCCGCGCGCCTGACAGCGATGATCGCCGATGCGAATGTGACGCGGGTGGTGCTGGACAATGCCAATCCGGCCTTCGAAGGCTGCGAACTCGTTCAGGTCGACGATGTCGGCAACGAGTCCAGCGAAGCGTGCGGTGTTGCCATCGATCCGGAACAGCTGGCCTATGTGATTTTTACCTCGGGTTCGACGGGCCGTCCGAAGGGCGTGGGCATCACGCAGGCGAACGTCTCGCGTCTGCTGTCGGCGACCCGGGCGCAATTCGCGTTCGACGAGCGCGACGTGTGGACGCTGTTTCATTCCTACGCGTTCGACTTCTCGGTGTGGGAAATCTTCGGCGCGCTGGTGCATGGCGCGCGCCTGGTGGTCGTGCCGTACTGGAGCGCGCGCGACACGCGTGCGTTTCACGCGCTGCTGCGTGAACAACAGGTGACGGTGCTGAACCAGACGCCTTCGGCCTTCGTGCCGCTGATGCAGCACGATCTGGAATGCCGCCGTGCGGGCGCTGCGTCGCTCGACAGTCTGCGTGTCGTCGTGTTCGGCGGCGAGAAGCTGGAGCCGTCGCTGCTCGGCGAATGGATCGAGGCGGGCGGCACACAGGCGCCGACGATGGTGAACATGTACGGCATCACCGAGACGACGGTCCACGTGACGTATCGCCGCCTCGCGCGAGACGAAATGGGAGCGGGTGCGCGCAGCGTGATCGGCGCGGCGCTCGCGGACCTGACGCTGCACGTGCTGGACGAGGGCATGAATCCGGTGCCGCGTGGCGCGACCGGCGAGCTGTATGTGGGTGGCGCGGGACTCGCGCGCGGCTATCTGGGCCGGGCCGGGTTGAGCGCGGAGCGTTTCGTGCCGGACCCGTGGTCGTCGAACGGTGCGCGGCTGTACCGTTCGGGCGACCTGGCGCGGCGTGAAGCCGATGGCGAGATCGTTTATATCGGCCGTAACGACGCGCAGGTGAAGATTCGCGGTTTCCGTATCGAACTGGGCGAGATCGATGCGGCGCTCGCCGCGTTGCCGTCCGTGCGGGAAGCGCGCGTGCTGGCGCACGAGGGACGCACGCTGGTGGCCTATGTGGTGCCGCGCGCGCATGCAGCCTGCGACGTCGCGCAACTCGAAGCGTCGCTGGCGCGTGTGCTGCCGGCCCACATGGTGCCGGGCGCGTATGTTCTGCTCGACGCATTGCCGCTGACGCATAACGGCAAGCTGGACCGCGCGGCATTGCCCGCGCCGCAAGCGCCGGATGCCGGCGAACACGTCGAACCCGCGACGCCTTCCGAACTCACGCTCGCGCAGATCTGGCGCGACGTACTGGGCCTCGAACGCGTTGGCGCCCATGATGACTTCTTCCGTCTCGGCGGCGATTCGATCCTCAGTTTGCAAGTCGTCGCGCGCGCCCAGGAAGTGGGGCTGGACATCACGCCGCGTCAGTTGTTCGAGCATCCGAACATTGCGGCGCTGGCGGCCGTTGCCGACACGCAGCGCGATCGGCCGCGCGCGCGGGCCAGCGTCGAACGTCACGACACGATGCCGTTGACGCCGATCCAGTCGTGGTTCTTCGAGCTGCATCCGCGCGGCGAATCGCACTGGAATCAATCGGTGCTGCTGCGCTCGGACGCAGCGCTCGACACACGAGCGCTGCAAAGCGCATGGCAGCGTTTGCAGAAGCGTCACGACGCGTTGCGTCTGCGTTTCGTGCGCGCGGAAGCCGCTGATGTCGAGGCGGCGAATTCATCGGCTAACACGACTACCCCGAATAGCCCGGGCGACGGACACGGCGGCTGGCAACAACGCGTGCTGCCGTTCGACGGCGGTGCGCAGATCGACAGCGTCGATCTGCGCACGCTGCCGGACGCCGCCGCGCGACTTGAAAATCTCTGCGAGGAGGCACAACGCAGCCTCGACATTGAACGTGGTCCGGTGTGCCGTCTGCTGCATATCGCTATGGACGACGGCGAGCGTGTCCTGATCGTCGTGCATCACCTTGCTGTCGACGGCGTGTCGTGGCGGATTCTGCTGCGCGAGTTGGAGCGCGACTACAGCGCGGCTATCGCTTACCCGCACGACACGAAAAACGAGGCCTTCGCGCCGACGCCGTGGAGCGCATGGGTCGCCGCGCAACGCGCGCATGCCGCCTCGACTGAAGTCGTGGCGGACGTGTCCACCTGGCGTGCCGCGCTCGCCCATGCCGACGCGTGGTTGCCGTTCGCCGGGGAGGCCGGCTCCGCCGCGACGTTCGGCGCGAGCCGCACGCGCGAAGTGCGCTTCGACGCGGATCTGACACGCAGGTTGTCGAGCCACGCGGCCCGCGCCTATCGGCTGCGAGTCGACGAACTGCTGCTGGCTGCCTTCGCGCAGACTTTGAGCGGCTGGCGCGAGCGGCCGGGCGCGTTGATCGACGTTGAAAGTCATGGTCGCACGCATCCGGTCGGCGAGCTCGACCTGAGCGGCACGATGGGCTGGTTCACGACGCGCTATCCGTTGTGGATCGACACGCCGGACGACGCCGCCGAGGCGCTGCTGCGCGTCAAGGATCAGGTGCGCGACGTGCGTTTCGACGGCATTCACTGGATGTGGCTCACGCAGACCGATGCCGCCCGTCCGCTCGCCGATCTGCCGCGCGCTCAGGTGAGTTTCAACTACCTGGGGCGCTTCGACACCTCGCTCGAACAGAACGGCCAGTTCCGCTTTGCCGAGGAAGCCGGCGGCACGCCGCTCGCGGCCGGTTCGCCGCTGCCGTATGCGATCGACGTCAACGGCCTGATCGCGAACGAAGGTTTGTCGCTGACGTGGCGCTACAGTCCCGCGACGATCGACGACGCGACCATCGCGCGTCTCGTCGACGATTTCGAAACGCGCGTGCAACGCCTTGTCGACCATTGCGAAGCGGCGCAGGCCGTCTCGACGCGTCAGGATTTCGAACTGGCACGCCTCACGCGCGCGCAGTTCGATGAAGTCGCCGCGCATCTGCCGGGCGACGTCGCGGATCTGTATCCGGCCACGCCGTTGCAACAGGGCATTCTGTACCACAGCCTGATCGACGAATCGCAACAGAGCTACACGAATCAGTTGCATCTGACGCTGAACGGTGAGCTCGACGTCGCCGCGCTCGACGGCGCGTGGCAACGGGCGGTCGCGCGGCACGACATTCTGCGCACGCAGTTTTTCTGGCAGTACGACGGCGCGCCGCTGCAAGTGGTGAAGCGGGATGTGAGCCTGCCGTTCGAGCGTGTGTCCCTGAACGCGCCGGATAGCGACACCTACGCGCTGCGGCTCGCGCAGTGGCGTGACGCGGATCTGCGCAAGGGCTTCAGTTTCGACGCCGCGCCGCTGATGCGGGTGGCCTTGTTCGAACGTCCGGACGGCGCGCACGATCTCGTCTGGACCCACCATCATCTGTTGATGGACGGGTGGAGCAGCGCGCAGTTGCTCTCGGAAGTGGCGCAGAGCTACCGCGCGCTGACCGCCGGCGAGGCCGATAAGGCGACGGCGCCCGCGCCGCGCTTTCACGAATACATCCGCTGGTTGCAGGCGCAGCCGGACGGCGAAGGCTGGTGGCGCGAACAACTCGCGCGCCGCGACGAACCCGCGCAGTTGCAGGCCGGCGTGGGACGACCGGCCGTGCCCGGGACGGGCATCGCGCAGCGGCGCGTCGTGCTCGACGAAGCGCTTTGCACCCGGCTCTCGCAGGCCGGCCGTACGCTCGGCGTGACCTTGAACACGATCGTGCAAGGCGCGTGGGCGTTGTTGTTGACGCGTTACGGCAACCGGCAGCAGGCCGCCTTCGGCGTGACGGTGTCGGGCCGCCCGGCCACGCTGCGCGGTTCGCAGCAGATGCTTGGGCTGTTCATTCACAGTTTGCCGCTGTATATCGACGCGCAGCCGGATGCGCGCGTGGCCGGCTGGCTGCGCGGCATTCAGGAGCAGAACGTCGCGCTGCGTCAGCACGAACACACGCCGCTCGCGCAGATTCAGCAATGGGCGGGTCAGGGCGGCGAGTCGCTGTTCGACTCGCTGCTGGTGTTCGAAAACTATCCGATCGACGAAGGCGCGCGCGATCAACGCGGCGCGTTGGAGATTGTCGCCAACGAATCGGTGGACCCGACGCATTACCCGCTGACGTTGTCGATTCTGCCGCGTGAGGGTGTCGAGATAGAGTGGTCGTGGAATGCGGCTTTGTTCGAAGCCTCGACGATCGAGCGGTTGAGCGGTCACTACGTGGGGTTGCTGGGGCAGATCTGTGAGGCGGGCGAGCGGCGGCTGTGCGAGCTGTCGATGAACGAAGGCGCGGGGAGGTCGAGCGTGGCGCAGCGGGTCGCGTATCCGTATGCGTCGACGGTGTCGCGGTTCGGGACGCGGGCGCAGTCCTGTGGCGGGCAGCTTGCGCTGATCTGCGAGGATGAGCGCGTGAGCTACGCGCAACTCGATGCCTGGGCGGACCGGCTCGGGGTCTCGCTGATGCAGGCGGGGATTGCGCACGAGGATCGTGTGGGCGTGTGTCTGGAGCGCTCGGCGGGGCTCGCCGCGGCGCTGCTGGGTATCTGGAAGGCGGGTGCTGCCCAGGTGCCGCTGGATCCGGCCTATCCGGAGGGCCGTCTGCGCGAGATGATCGAGGACGCGGGCGTGCGCTGCGTGATCGTCGATGCGGCGAGTGCGCAGCGGCTGGCGTCGGTGCTCGAAGGATGCGCGCAGGTGCGGATCGTGGACGAAGGCGCTGCGCCCGATGAGCGTGCCGTGAGCGCGTTGCGCGAGCGTAGCGCGTCGATCCATCCGGACCAGCTGGCGTACGTGATCTACACGTCGGGCTCGACCGGGCGGCCCAAGGGCGTGGCGGTCAGCCAGCGTTCGCTGTCGCTGCATCTGGACGACTTCATCGGGACCTACGGGATTTCGGCGCAGGACACGCTGCTGCAGTCGTCGACGATCAACTTCGACGTGGCGCTGCACGAACTGCTCCCCGCCCTGCTGATGGGCGGACGCGTGTGCATGCGCGGCGCGTCGGCGTGGGACCTGCAGGCGCTCAGCGGCGCCCTCGCGGCCCATCAGGTGACGTTCTCGCGGATTCCGACCGCGCTGTGGCAGCAGTGGCTGGGCGATGCGCCTTCGCGTGAATCGCTGCCCGCGCTGCGGCAGATCACGGTGGGCGGCGAAGGGCTGCCGGGCGATGCGCTGGCGCGCTGGTTCCGGGGCGGCCTGGCGTCGGTGCGGCTGGACAATCTGTACGGCCCGACCGAGACGAGCGTGGCGGCGCTGTATCGACGCACGCAGCCCGAAGATATCCACCATGTGAGCGCGCCGATCGGTGTGGCGTATCCGGGGCGCAGTGTCTGCGTGCTGGACGCGTACGGTAATGAAGTGCCGGTGGGCGGGCTCGGTGAGTTGTGCATCGGGGGCGATTCGCTCGCGCGTGGCTATCTGGGTCGCGCGGGACTGAGCGCGGAGCGCTTCGTGCCGTCGCCGTACGGTCACGGCGAGCGGCTGTATCGCAGCGGCGACCTGTGCCGTCTGCGCGCGGATGGCTGCATCGAGTATCTGGGGCGGCTGGACCAGCAGGTGAAGCTGCGCGGTTACCGGATCGAACTGGGCGAGATCGAAGTGCAGTTGCGCGGCTGTGCCGGAGTGGAGCAGGCGGTGGTGGCGCTACGTGGGGAAGGTGAGCGTCGTCGGCTGGTGGCGTACTGGGTGGGCGAGGCGCAGGCGGGGGAGCTGCAGGCGGCGTTGCAGGCGCGTCTGCCGGGGTACATGGTGCCGGGCGGGTGGATGAAGCTCGCGCATCTGCCGGTGATGGCCAACGGCAAACTGGACCGGGCCGCGTTGCCGGCGCCGCGCGAGGATCAGGAAGTGCAGAGCGTGGCCCCGCGCAGTGAGCGCGAAGCGCAGTTGCGCGACATCTGGGCGGCGGTGCTGGGCCGTGAGGCGCAGCCGCCTGGCGTGACGCAGAACTTCTTCGAGGCGGGGGGCGATTCGATCGTGAGCCTGCAACTGATCGCGAAGGCGCGGCAGGTGGGACTGAGGCTGACGCCGAAGCAGGTGTTCGATCATCCGACGATCGAGGCGCAGGCGCGCGTGGCGGTGGCGCTGTCGGAGTCGGGCGAGGGCGAGGGCGATGGGGCAGGGCAGGATGAGTTGCACGACGCGGTGCCGCTGACGCCGATCCAGCAGTGGTTCTTCGAACGGTTTGCGCAGGCGCCGTCGCACTGGAATCAGGCGGTGCTGCTCCGCGTGCGGGGTGGTCTGGATGAGGCGGTGCTGGAGCGTGCGTTGCAGGCGCTGGTGGCGCGGCACGATGCACTGCGGTTGCGGTTTGCGCGCGAAGCTGGGACGGGTGGCTGGACGCAGCGTGTGGTGCCGGTGGTGCCGGTGACGGTGCCGGCATCGGGCGCCGCGGAGGTCATGGCTGGCGTGGCAACGACGCGTCTGGTCGAACGGCTCAGCGTAGGCGACGCCGACGGCTGGGAGCGGGCGCTGTACGACGCCTGCACGCAGGTGCAACAGCAACTGGACCTGGAGAACGGTCCGCTACTGAAGGCGGCGTCTCTGGACGTAGGCCGTCACGGCCAGCGAGTGCTGCTGGCGATCCACCATCTGGCGGTCGACGGCGTGTCGTGGCGGATCCTGCTCGACCAGTTGCAGCAGGCGTATGAGCAGGCGGAGCGCGGCGAGGCGATCGGGATCGGCGCCCGCAGCACACCGTTCAGCGTGTGGAGCGTGCGTCAGCAGGAGTACGGCATGCGTGCCGAGCGGCTGGCGGAACTGGGCTGGTGGCAGCAGCGGCTGACGGGGGTGACGCCGTGGCCGGCGCTGCGGACGGAGCAGACGGAGCAGACGGAGCAGACGGAGCAGACGGAGCAGACGGAGCAAACGGAGCAAACGGTGGTGGGCGAAGCGGTGCAAATTGGCGCCACGCAAACGCACACCACGCAAACCCACACGCTGCGTCTGGACGCACCGACCACGTCGGCCCTGCTCTACGACAGCAGCCGCAACACGGGCCTGACGCCGGAAGTGCTGCTGCTGGCGGCCCTCACGCAAACCCTGTCGCAACGCAGCGGGCAATCGCGCGTGCTGATCGAACTGGAAGGCCACGGCCGGGAAGACGTGCTCGACGACATCGACCTGACACGCACGGTCGGCTGGTTCACGACGCGCTATCCGGTGGTCTTCGAAGCCACGGCAGACGACACGACGCAAACACTGCACACGGTGCGCGCGTCGCTCGCCGCGGTGCCGCAACGCGGGCTGCACTGGGGCCTGCTGGAAGCCCGCGGGGCGATCGACCCGGCCGTGCGTGAAGCCCTCGCGGGCCTGCCGCGAGCGCGGGTCGGCTTCAACTACCTCGGGCAGTTCGACGCGAGCCTGCCGGATTCATCGCGCTTTGCGTTCGCCGACGAAGCGGGTGGCGAATCGGTGCAGGCGAATCTGCAGGACGCGCAGGTCAAGGTGCTGCAACTCGATGCGCTGGTGTCCGGTGGCGAACTCCAGATCAACTGGCGCTATCGCACTGCGCATCTCACGCAACCGGAAATCGAAGCATGCGCGGCAGGCTTCCGGCACAACCTGCTCGCGATGATCGGGAGCTCGCAACGTCCTGCCACGCGTCTCTATGCCTCGGACTTTCCGCTCGCACGCATGTCGCAAGCCGCGCTCGACGCGCTGGATCTCGATCCTGCGTCCATCGTCGATATCTATCCGGCGACGCAGGCGCAGCAAGGTCTGCTCCTGCACACGCAGCTCGGCGCCAATTCCGGCATCTACGTGAACCAGTTGCGCCTGACGCTACGCGGTCCGATCGACGTGGCCGCCTTACGTGCCGCCTGGCAGATCGCCGCCGCGCGCCACGACATTCTGCGCACGGCCTTCGTGGTCTCGCCGGAAGTGGACATGCTGCAGGTCGTGCATCGCGAAGTCGACGTGCCGTTCGCCGACTACGACTGGTCGTCTCTCGATCCTGTCATGTACGACGCCAAACTGCTCGCGTGGCGCGAGGCGGACGTGGCGCGCGGCTTCGACATGAAGGAGCCGCCGCTGATGCGTCTTGCGCTGATCCGTCGTCCGGACGGCGCGCACGATCTGATCCGCACGCATCATCACGCGCTCGTCGACGGCTGGAGCGGCGCGCGGCTGCTCGGCGAGATCGTCGACGAATATCGCGCACAACGGCACGGTGTTGCGTCGGCGCGGCGCGAATCGGCGCGCTATCGCGACTACCTCGAATGGCTCGCGGCGGAAGACCGCGACAGCGCCTCGCAAGCCTGGTGGCAGGAGCGGATCGCGTTGCTGGACGAACCGGCCTTGCTGACCGGCAGCCTCGGCACGCCGGAGTTCGGCCCCGAGGAACAACCGGCGCCGGAGCTTATCGGTACGCGTGAAGTGGCGCTCGACGCCGGCCTCAGCGAGCGGCTGCGCAACGTGGCGCAGCGGCATCGCGTGACGTTGAATACGTTGATGCAGGGCGCGTGGGCGATTCTGCTGTCGCGTTACGGCAATCGCGAACAGGTGGCGTTCGGCGTGACGGTGGCCGGACGTCCCGGCGATCTCGCCGGCGCGCACGACATGCTTGGTCTGTTCATCAACACGCTGCCGGTGTGGACCAACGTCGCCGATGGACAGCATTTGTCCGCGTGGCTCGCCGCCCTGCAGCAGATCAACAGCGCGATGCGCGAGCACGAACAGACGCCGCTCGCACAGATCCAGCGCTGGTCGGCCCGTTCGGGCGATGCACTGTTCGACAGCCTGCTGGTGTTCGAAAACTATCCGGCCGACGCCGCGCTCGCGTCGAGCGACGATCTGTTCGACGTCGGCGCGCTCGATTCGATCGAACGCACTCACTATCCGTTGACGCTGACCATCGTGCCGCGCGGCGCGATCACGCTGCATTGGGCATGGCGTGCGGCGCGTTTCGCACCGGCGCATATCGCGGCGATCGCCGCTCATTTCGTCGACTTGCTGGAGGGGTTCACGCAGGCACACGATCCGCTGCTCGCCTCGATCGCGCTCGGGTCGAGCTCCGCGCCGGCTACGTCGACGCTGGACGGCACACCCAACGGCACACCGTTCACGCCGGTCCACCAGCTTATCGCGCGGCACGCGAGCGGCGCGACGGCGGCCCGCACGGCGGTGGTCAGCGGCGACGCCACGTTGAGCTTCGCGCAACTGGAGGCGTGGTCGAACCGGATCGCGCAACGCTTGCGGCGGCTCGGTGTGAAAGACGATACCTGTGTGGCGGTTTGCGTCGACCGTTCGGTCGGACTGGCGGCCGCGTTGCTTGGCACGCTGAAGAGCGGAGCGGCTTACGTGCCGCTCGACGCGTCGTATCCCGCCGCGCGACTCGGCGCGATGCTCGACGACGCACAGGTCGGCGTCGTGCTCGCCGACGAAGCCTGTGCGCAACTGCACGAGGCGTTGTTCGCCGGCCGCAAGCTGGTGCGGATCGACCAGCTCGACGACCCGCTCGACGAGCAACCCGATACGCAACTCGACAAGGAACTTGGCAAGCAACCCGACGAGCGCGACGACGAACAGAACGCCGCGCTGCCCGACACTGCGACGTTCGATGAAAACCGTCTCGCCTACGTGATCCACACGTCGGGCTCGACGGGACGTCCAAAGGGCGTCGCGGTCACGCACGGCGGCCTCGCTCGCTTGCTGGCGTCGATCGGCGAGCGCCCGGGCGTGCGCGCGGACGACACGCTGGTGAGCGTGACGACCGTTTCGTTCGACATTTTCGCGCTCGAACTGTACGCGCCGCTGATCGCCGGCGCGACCGTGGTGATCGCGCCGCGCGCCGTGGTGACCGACGGCCGCCGTCTTGCCGCGCTGCTCGACGACAGCCACGCGACCCTGATGCAGGCCACGCCGATGGGCTGGCGGGTGCTGCTCGAAGGCGGCTGGCAGGGGGCGCCGCAAGGCCGGCGATTTGTCGCGCTGTGCGGCGGCGAAGCGCTCGCGCCGGACCTCGCCGCGCAGTTACTCGCGCGCGGCGTCGCGCTCTGGAACCTGTACGGCCCGACCGAGACGACGATCTGGTCGAGCGTCGCGCACATCGCTTCCGCCGACGCGCCGATCACGCTCGGCGAAGCGGTCGGCCATACGGTGCTACGCGTGCTCGACCGGGCCGGTCGTGACGTGCCGCTCGGCGGCGTCGGCGAGTTGTGCATCGGCGGGGCCAATCTGGCGCGCGGCTACGTGGGGCAAGGCGGTTTGAGCGCCGAGCGGTTCGTGCCCGATGCGCTCGGCGAACCGGGCGCGCGTCTGTATCGCACCGGCGATTTCGCGCGCGCCCGGCTCGACGGCGGCATCGACTATCTCGGCCGGCTCGATCAGCAAATCAAGTTCCGCGGCTACCGTCTCGAGATCGAAGAGATCGAGACGCAACTCGCGCGCGGCACCGGTGTTCGGCACGCGGCGGTCGCGCTCGCGGGCGAGGGTGAAGCGCGCCGTCTGGTCGCGTTCGTCGTCGCTCATCCCGGGCACGATGCCGGGTTCGATGCGGCGCGGCTGCGTCAGGAACTCGCGCAGGTGTTGCCCGCGCATATGACGCCGTCCGCGATCGAGCGGATCGACGCCATGCCGCCGACGGCGAACGGCAAGCTCGATCGCAAGGCCTTGCACGCGATGGCGAACGCGGTGGGCGGGCACGGCGCTTCGGCGTCGCGCACGCCACCGGCCACCGCAACGGAAACGACGCTGTGCGTCTTGTGGGCGCATGCGCTCAACGTGGCCGAGGTCGGCATCGACGACGATTTCTTCGAACTCGGCGGTCATTCGCTGCTGGCGGTCCGGCTGGCTAGCGCGATGGCGGCGTCGTTCGGCCGTCCGGTCGACGTGGCGCAACTGTTCCGGCTCGCGACGGTCCGCAAGATCGCGCTCGCCCTCGACCAGGAGATTGAACGCGAACGCGATGAAGAAGAAAACCCGGCCAGTCAGTTCAAGGATCTGCTGTCCACGCTCGATGACTGAGCGCATTGGCAAACAAAGGAATAGGTAATGAGTGTGAGTTCCGCACGTCAGGATGAAATGCTGGGGTTGGCTAAACAGTACGCGGCATTGCCCGCGGACAAGCGCGCGGTGTTCCGCCAGCGCGCGGCCGACAAGGGGTTGCCGGTCGACCGGCTGCCGATCGTCGCGTTGTCGCCGCGGCCGGGGCGCGCGCCGCTTTCGCATGCGCAGGAGCGTCTGTGGTTCATGTGGCGGCTCGATCCGTCGAGTTCGGCGTACAACGTGTCGCGCGCGGTGCGGATGGCCGGCGCGCTGAACCCGGATGCCGTGCGCGGCGTTTTCGAGCGGCTCGCGGTGCGGCATGAAAGTCTGCGTTCGCGCTTCGGCGAGGATCAGGGCGTGCCGTTTCAGATGGGTTTGCCCGCGCCGTTTGCCGATTCGCGCGAGGCCGTTTTCGACTGGCGTTTCGAGGATGTTTCGGCGAGCGAACCGAGCGCTCCGGAGAACGACGACACGCTGCTTCAGCGGCGCCTCGGCGAGCAGGCGCGCGAGCCGTTCGATCTGGAGAGTGGCCCGGTGATGCGCGTCGTGTTGACGCGTGTGGCCCCCAACCTGCATGTGCTGCAATTCACCGCGCACCATATCGTCACCGATGCCTGGTCGATGGATCTGCTCGGCCGCGAATTCGGGCAGTTGTACGCGGCCGGCGCTCACGGCGCGGAGACCGCGCTCGAACCGTTGCCGCTGCATTACGCGGACTTCGCGCTATGGCAGCGCGAGTGGGCCGGCGACCGTCGGGCCGATACCGAACTGGATTTCTGGCGCGACCGGCTGGGCGGCGAACGGAGTCTGCTGGCGTTGCCGCTGGATCGGGCTCGCACGGTCGATCGCAGCATGGAAGGCGCGCGTTGCGTGGTCGCGGTGCCGCGCGTCACGGCCGATGCGTTGCGGCGCATTGCGCGCACCCACGACGTGTCGCCGTTTGCTGCGTTGCTGGCGGTGTACTGCGTGCTGCTCGCGCGTTACAGCGGGCAGCAGGACTTTTGTGTCGGCGTGCCGGTGAGCGGCCGCGAGCGCGCGGAGACGCATGGGCTGGTCGGATTTTTCGTCAACACGCTGGTGATTCGCGCGGAGTTGTCGATGTCGATGACGGTCGGCGAACTGCTCGCGCATGTCGGCGAGCGTATCGCCGAAGCTCACGCGCATCAGGCCGTGCCGTTCGCGCGCGTAGTCGAAGCCTTGCAGCCGCAACGCGAACGCTCGCATTCGCCACTGTTTCAGACCCTGTTCAATTACGAGGTCGCGAGCCGCAGCGAGGAGACGGAGCTGGCGGGCTTGTCGATTCGCTCGGAAGCGGCGTCGACAAAAACGGCGCGTTTCGATCTGGTGCTTAACGTGCTGGATGACAGCGACGGTTTGCGCTTGACCTTTAATTACGCGGTCGATCTGTTCGACGCCTCGACGATCGAGCGGTTGAGCGGTCACTACGTGGGGTTGCTAGGGCAGATCTGTGAGGCGGGCGAGCGGCGGCTGTGCGAGCTGTCGATGAACGAGGGCGCGGGGGCATCAAGCGTGGCGCAGCGGATAACGTATCCGTATGCGTCGACGGTGTCGCGGTTCGAGACGCGGGCGCAGTCCTGTGGCGGGCAGCTTGCGCTGATCTGCGAGGACGAGCGCGTGAGCTACGCGCAACTCGATGGATGGGCGGACCGGCTCGGGGTCTCGCTGATGCAGGCGGGGATTGCGCACGAGGATCGTGTGGGCGTGTGTCTGGAGCGCTCGGCGGGGCTCGCCGCGGCGCTGCTGGGGATCTGGAAGGCGGGTGCTGCCCAGGTGCCGCTGGATCCGGCCTATCCGGAGGGCCGTCTGCGCGAGATGATCGAGGACGCGGGCGTGCGCTGCGTGATCGTCGATGCGGCGAGTGCGCAGCGGCTGGCGTCGGTGCTCGAAGGATGCGCGCAGGTGCGGATCGTGGACGAAGGCGCTGCGCCCGATGAGCGTGCCGTGAGCGCGTTGCGCGAGCGTAGCGCGTCGATCCATCCGGACCAGCTGGCGTACGTGATCTACACGTCGGGCTCGACCGGGCGGCCCAAGGGCGTGGCGGTCAGCCAGCGTTCGCTGTCGCTGCATCTGGACGACTTCATCGGGACCTACGGGATTTCGGCGCAGGACACGCTGCTGCAGTCGTCGACGATCAACTTCGACGTGGCGCTGCACGAACTGCTCCCCGCCCTGCTGATGGGCGGGCGCGTGTGCATGCGCGGCGCGTCGGCGTGGGACCTGCAGGCGCTCAGCGGCGCCCTCGCGGCCCATCAGGTGACGTTCTCGCGGATTCCGACCGCGCTGTGGCAGCAGTGGCTGGGCGATGCGCCCTCGCGTGAATCGCTGCCCGCGCTGCGGCAGATCACGGTGGGCGGCGAAGGGCTGCCGGGCGATGCGCTGGCGCGCTGGTTCCGGGGCGGCCTGGCGTCGGTGCGGCTGGACAATCTGTACGGCCCGACCGAGACGAGCGTGGCGGCGCTGTATCGACGCACGCAGCCCGAAGATATCCACCATGTGAGCGCGCCGATCGGTGTGGCGTATCCGGGGCGCAGTGTCTGCGTGCTGGACGCGTACGGTAATGAAGTGCCGGTGGGCGGGCTCGGTGAGTTGTGCATCGGGGGCGATTCGCTCGCGCGTGGCTATCTGGGTCGCGCGGGACTGAGCGCGGAGCGCTTCGTGCCGTCGCCGTACGGTCACGGCGAGCGGCTGTATCGCAGCGGCGACCTGTGCCGTCTGCGCGCGGATGGCTGCATCGAGTATCTGGGGCGGCTGGACCAGCAGGTGAAGCTGCGCGGTTACCGGATCGAACTGGGCGAGATCGAAGTGCAGTTGCGCGGCTGTGCCGGAGTGGAGCAGGCGGTGGTGGCGCTACGTGGGGAAGGTGAGCGTCGTCGGCTGGTGGCGTACTGGGTGGGCGAGGCGCAGGCGGGGGAGCTGCAGGCGGCGTTGCAGGCGCGTCTGCCGGGGTACATGGTGCCGGGCGGGTGGATGAAGCTCGCGCATCTGCCGGTGATGGCCAACGGCAAACTGGACCGGGCCGCGTTGCCGGCGCCGCGCGAGGATCAGGAAGTGCAGAGCGTGGCCCCGCGCAGTGAGCGCGAAGCGCAGTTGCGCGACATCTGGGCGGCGGTGCTGGGCCGTGAGGCGCAGCCGCCTGGCGTGACGCAGAACTTCTTCGAGGCGGGGGGCGATTCGATCGTGAGCCTGCAACTGATCGCGAAGGCGCGGCAGGTGGGACTGAGGCTGACGCCGAAGCAGGTGTTCGATCATCCGACGATCGAGGCGCAGGCGCGCGTGGCGGTGGCGCTGTCGGAGTCGGGCGAGGGCGAGGGGGCGGGGCAGGATGAGTTGCACGAAGCGGTGCCGCTGACGCCAATCCAGCAGTGGTTCTTTGAACGGTTTGCGCAGGCGCCGTCGCACTGGAATCAGGCGGTGCTGCTCCGCGTGCGGGGTGGTCTGGATGAGGCGGTGCTGGAGCGTGCGTTGCAGGTGCTGGTGGCGCGGCACGATGCGCTGCGGTTGCGGTTTGCGCGCGAAGCTGGGACGGAAGCTACAACCGGTACGGGTGGCTGGAGGCAACGGGTGGTCCCCGTGGCGCCGGTCACGGTCGATGCGATGGCGGCCACGCGTCTGGTCGAACGGATCAGCGTAGGCGACGCCGACGGCTGGGAGCGGGCGCTGTACGACGCCTGCACGCAGGTGCAACAGCAACTGGACCTGGAGAACGGTCCGCTACTGAAGGCGGCGTCTCTGGACGTAGGCCGTCACGGCCAGCGAGTGCTGCTGGCGATCCACCATCTGGCGGTCGACGGCGTGTCGTGGCGGATCCTGCTCGACCAGTTGCAGCAGGCGTATGAGCAGGCGGAGCGCGGCGAGGCGATCGGGATCGGCGCCCGCAGCACACCGTTCAGCGTGTGGAGCGTGCGTCAGCAGGAGTACGGCATGCGTGCCGAGCGGCTGGCGGAACTGGGCTGGTGGCAGCAGCGGCTGACGGGGGTGACGCCGTGGCCGGCGCTGCGGACGGAGCAGACGGAGCAGACGGAGCAGACGGAGCAGACGGAGCAGACGGAGCAAACGGAGCAAACGGTGGTGGGCGAAGCGGTGCAAATTGGCGCCACGCAAACGCACACCACGCAAACCCACACGCTGCGTCTGGACGCACCGACCACGTCGGCCCTGCTCTACGACAGCAGCCGCAACACGGGCCTGACGCCGGAAGTGCTGCTGCTGGCGGCCCTCACGCAAACCCTGTCGCAACGCAGCGGGCAATCGCGCGTGCTGATCGAACTGGAAGGCCACGGCCGGGAAGATGTGCTCGACGACATCGACCTGACGCGCACGGTCGGCTGGTTCACGACGCGTTATCCGGTGGTCTTCGAAGCCACGGCAGACGACCCGACGCAAACACTGCACACGGTGCGCGCGTCGCTCGCCGCGGTGCCGCAACGCGGGCTGCACTGGGGCCTGCTGGAAGCCCGCGGGGCGATCGACCCGGCCGTGCGTGAAGCCCTCGCGGGCCTGCCGCGAGCGCGGGTCGGCTTCAACTACCTCGGGCAGTTCGACGCGAGCCTGCCGGATTCATCGCGCTTTGCGTTCGCCGACGAAGCGGGTGGCGATTCGGCGCAAGCGAATCTGCAGGACGCGCAGGTCAAGGTGCTGCAACTCGATGCGCTGGTGGCCGGCGGCGAACTCCAGATCAACTGGCGCTATCGCACTGCGCATCTCACGCAACCGGAAATCGAAGCGTGCGCGGCAGGCTTCCAGCACAACCTGCTCGCGATGATCGAGAGCACCGGCGCCTCCGCGCAGCGCGCAGCCCCCGCCGAGCCGCACCTTTTCTCGTCGCGCTACGCTGTCGACGTCGACGACGAATCGGGCATCTGGGTTCAACGCTTCAATGCCGAGTCGGCGGTCAACGTCACGCAGCCGCTCCGTGCGGATGGACGACTTCCCGCCGGCCTCCTGGCACTGAACAGCCTGCGCGCGCCGGGGCGGCTTTTCTGTATCCATCCCGGATACGGACTGGTCGCCGAATACAGTTACCTCGCGGAAGCGCTCAACGGCGTGGCCACCGTCTACGCGATCCAGTCGCCGATGTTCTCCGACAGCACATGGTTGGTGGGCAGCTTCGAGGCGCTCGCGCGCGATTACGTCGAGCGAATCCGCGCGGTCCAGCCGCACGGGCCTTACCGGCTGCTCGGCTGGTCCTTCGGCGGGCGGGTTGCCGTGGCAATGGCAGCCTGTCTGGAAGCGCAGGGCGAGACGGTCGACCTGGTCGGTCTTGGCGATACCGCCTCGCATTTCAGCTTGCCGCCTTCGTCCGAGGGGCGCGCCGACCACTCCGAGGCGGACAGCGAATCCGCCGACATGCCGGCGTTTTCGCGCGCGTTGCGGCTGGCCATGCGGGTCGACGCGTATCACGTGGCATTGCTCCGCGAACACGCGTTGCCGCGCATCGTCGCCCCCATCACGCTATGGCGGGCCGCGCAAAGCGAGGTGGGACCCGAGCGCCGTCTCGACTGGGCTCATCACACCGCCGGTCAATACCGGGAGACGCTGGTGAGCGCGGCGCACTCGACCATCCTGAGGCAAGCCTTGCTTCACGACGAACTGCGCGCCTGGTTCGCGGCGCGCCGCTGAGCGGCAAGCGGTGAACGCCGGCCGCGCGCTCACCGCCCGCACGCCGCAACGTACGCTCAGTTTCGCCTGAGCAGCCGTTGCGGCGTCTCGCCGATCTCCCGGCGAAACATCGCAATGAAACTGCTGCTGCTCTGATAGCCGAGTTCCTCGGCGACCTTCGACACCGGGTTGCCGACAGCCAGCCGCGACATCGCTTCCACGAGGCGCAACTGCTGGCGCCATTGTCCGAACGTCAAGCCCGTTTCCTGGCGGAACAGCCGCGCGAGCGTGCGCGCGCTCGCGCCGACGTTCGCGCTCCATTCGTCGAGCGTGTCGTCGTTGGCGGGCGCGGCGAGCAACTGGCTGCAGATCGCCCGCAAGCGGCGATCGCTCGGCAGCGGCAAGCCGCCTTGCGTGGTCGCTTCCGCGTCGCGCAGCACCGTCAGCAACAGCGGCGCGATGTGCGCGCCGAGGCTGTCCGGGCCGTATTCGGGCGGCTCTTGCGCCAGCGCCATGATCAGCTCGTGCATCAGCGGCTTGACCCGCACCACGCGGCAGGTCGGCCACAGCCACGGCGCCGCGTCGGGCTCCAGATACGCGCTGTAGGAATTGACCTCGCCGATGGCGTGGATTTCGTGATCGACGCCGGGCGGCAGCCAGATGGCGCGCATTGGCGGCAGCATCCAGCTACCTTTCGGCGTGAGCACGCGGGCCGCGCCTTCCACCGCATAAAACAACTGCGCCTGCTCATGCGAGTGCCAGATTTCGCGGTGGCCGTTCGCGTATGCCGAACCGCGCGCCATGACCGGGCGCGGTTGCCTTCGATACTCGAAGCCGAATTGTTCTCTCCAGATCGGATCCATATTTTCCCTGATAGCTGTCAGCCAAAACTTGTCCGTTTCGCGATGTTTGATGGCAAGACAGCGTGTTCCAACCGAACTTATCATTCCATGTCCGTTTTCATTCCGCAAGTAATTACGAAACGGAATAGGAACGATTATCATTACGATTAAAATTACACGTCAGTAAATCACTCTTGGAAAGGGTTTGGAGATGCGCGATCGGGGAACGAATCGGATGACGCGGCTGCAGTGGGCGATGGCAACGGTGTGGCTAACCGCCGCCGCTGCCGCTCATGCGCAGGCCACGCCGGAGACCACCACACCAGCCGGCAATACGACCGGCAGCAACACGGGTAACCACACACTGCCGGCCGTCGTCGTGACGGCGCCGAGCAGCAGCGACACGGAAACGTTCGGCTACGTCGCCAGGCACAGCACCGCCGGTTCGAAGACGAACACGCCGCTGATCGAGACGCCGCAGTCGGTTTCGGTCGTCACGCGTCAGCAGATGGACGACCAGGCCGCGCAAACGGTGGATGCCGCGTTGCGCTATGTGCCGGGCGTCACCACTCAGGACAACGACATTCGCTTCGACCAGATCACGGCGCGCGGTTTCGATCTCGGCAACGACACCTACCTCGACGGCATGCGTCTCATGCGCACGACCTGGTATGCGTCGCCGCGTGTCGATCCGTACTTCCTCGACCGTATCGATGTGGTCCGCGGTCCGATTTCGGTGCTGTACGGGCAGGGTAGCCCGGGCGGCGCCGTGCTGATGTCGAGCAAGCTGCCGACCGATTATCCGTTCCACGAAGTGCAGATGCAGATCGGCAACAACAACCGCTATCAGGGCATGTTCGACTTGAGCGGCCCGGTCGACAAGAACGGCACGATTCTGTACCGCGTGACGGGTCTGGTGCGCGACTCCGACACGCAAACCGATCATGTCAAGGAACAGCGGATCGCGATCGCGCCGTCGGTGACGTTCCGCCCGAACAAGGACACGACCTTCACGCTGCTCGGCAGCTATCAGGACGATCCGCAAGGCGGTCTGTTCAACCCGGTGCCGGCCTCCGGCACGGTGCTGCCGAACCCGAACGGCACGATTTCGTCGCACGACTACCTGGGCAACCCCGATACCGACCGCCTCAAGCGTCAGCAGTTCACGATCGGCTACCTGTTCGAGCATGCGTTCAACGACACCTTCACGGTTCGTCAGAACGTGCGCTATCTGCGTCAGGACATCAAGTACTACCAGAACTCGATCTTCGGTTCACTGGCGGCCGACGGGCGCACGGCGGGTCTGTTCACCAACAACAACGACGAGCATCTGACCAACATCACGATCGACACGCAAGGCCAGGCCAAATTCAACACGGGCGTGGTCAACCACACCGTGCTGTTCGGCTTCGACGTCGAGCGCGTTATGGACAGCATCAGTCGCGGCTTTGGGCTCGGCACGATCGATATCTTCGCGCCGAACTACAGCAACGTGCCGTACGTGACGGACAGCACCAAGCAGAACATCGCGCAGACGCAGTTGGGCTTGTATGCGCAGGACCAGTTGCGCTACAAGCGCTGGACCATGACGCTCGGCGTTCGCCAGGACTGGGTGCGCGGGACCAATACGCTCGACGGCGCCGGCACGAACAGCCAGCAGCACGCCTTCACGTATCGCGCGGGCCTGAACTACGAGTTCGAATCCGGTATCGCGCCGTACGTGAGTTTTGCGAAATCGTTCCAGCCGTATGCCGGCGCGAACTTCAACGGCTCGCCGTTCGAACCGACTCGCGGCAAGGAATACGAAATCGGCGTGAAGTACCAGCCGAAGGGTTACAACGCGCTCTTCTCGGTGGCCGCATTCGATCTGCGTCAACAGAACGTCGAGACGGCGGACAACGACCATCCGGGCTTCACGAATCAGACGGGCGAGATCCGTTCGCGCGGTTTCGAAGCGGAAGCACGCCTTGCGCTGACCGACAACCTCAACATGATCGCGTCGTATGCGTTCCTGAACCAGACGGTCACGGCGGCCGGGACCGGCGACTCGTCGCTGCCGGTGGGCAGCCGACCGCCGGGCGGCGATCCGACCAACATGGCGTCGCTCTGGCTGGACTACACGTTGCACGCGGGTAATCTGCGCGGTCTCGGCTTCGGCGGCGGTGCGCGCTATATCAGCTCGACGTACGGCGATCCGGGCAATACGTTCAAGGTGCCGAGCCACTTCCTCGTGGATGCGGCGGTCCACTACGACATTCGCAACTGGCGCTTTGCAGTCAACGCAAACAATCTGTTCAACCGTCAGTACATTGCGTACTGCAACAGCGGCATGCAGTGTTACTTCGGTTCGGACAGATCCGTGATAGGAACGGCCCGATATCAATGGTAAGTGTTAAACGGCAGGATGCCGGGGCGTCGTGGCCCGGCACGGTATTGTCTCAATTGGCCCACCGACGGCAGGCAGGTGCCGCTCATGCATGGTTCCGGACCGCGGTCCGGCGCATGGCGTGTCTGCTTGCCGTGCCTGCCGTGCTGGCAGGTTGCGTCGCACAGAAACAGGTGTTCCCGCAGGATGCGCAAACCGGTGACGAGGTCGTCATCCGCCGCACGGCGGACGGCGTGCCGCATATTCAGGCCCGCAGCTGGAACGGGCTTGGCTACGGTTATGGTTATGCGCAGGCGCAGGACAATCTCTGCACGCTCGCCGACGCGTTCGTCACCTACCGTGGCGAACGTTCAGCCTTTTTCGGCCCCGATGCGAAACCGGTCGCACCCGGCACGCTCGGCGCGCCGCGCAATCTCGACTCCGATTTCTTTTTTCGTCTGCTCGATGGGCCGGAGCAGACGGACGCCTACCGCGCGCATCAGCCGGACAACTTGCGGCAACTCGTGACGGGCTTCGCGCAAGGCTACAACCGCTATGTCGCGACCTTGCGCGCGAACCCGGACACGCACGCGCACGCCGCGTGCCGTAACGAACCGTGGCTGCGCGACATCTCCGAAGCCGATATCTACAGGCGTCTGGCCGCGGCGAACTTCGTCGGCGGCTATACGGGTTTTCTCGACGCGCTCGCCGATTCTCATCCGCCCGCCGCAACCGCTTCCGCGACACCGGTCGGGCCACTCGGCCAGGCGGCGCCGCAACGTGTCGCCAGCCTCGGCAGCGGGCTCGATCACGTCTATCTTCAAGCGGGCGGCGTACCCGATGCGGGCAGCAATGCGATTGCCTTTGGCGGCCAGGTGACCGGCACCGGGCAGAGCGTGTTGTTCGGCAATCCGCACTGGTTCTGGCAAGGACCGGACCGCTTCTACCAGGCGCAACTGACGCTGCCGGGTCAGCTCGACGTGAGCGGCGTGTCGTTTCTCGGCGTGCCGGTCGTGATGATCGGCTACAACCGCAACGTGGCGTGGACGCACACCGTGTCGAGCGCGCGCCGCTTCGGGTTGTTCCAGTTGTCGCTGGTGCCGGACAAGCCGACCGTCTATCGGATCGACGGCCGCGAAGAAGCCATGACGCAACAGCAGATCGCCGTCGACGCCCGTCAGCCCGACGGCACGCTGCAAACCGTCACGCGCTCGTTCTACCGCTCGCGCTTCGGCCCCGTGGTGGATCTGCGCGCCATGTCGCCGGCTCTGGCGTGGAACGGCAAGCAGGCATTCGCGGTGCGCGATTCGAACGCGGACAACTACGCGATCTTCGAGAATTTCCTTCGCTGGGGCCAGGCGTCCTCGCTCGACGATTTCATCGCGACGCAAAAGCGTTTTGCCGCGATGCCCTGGGTGAACACGGTCGCGATCGGCCGCGACGATCCGCGCACATGGTTCGCGGACATCGGCTCGATGCCGAACGTCGATGATGCGTTCGCCGCGAGTTGCACCGCGCAGCCGCTCGGCGCCGCGGTCGCCGCCAGGCTGCCCGGCGTGCCGTTTCTCGACGGCTCGCGCGCGGCCTGCCAGTGGCCAACCAGTCGGGACTCGGTGCATGCGGGCAAGCTGCCGGTGGCTGAGATGGCCTCGCTGCTGCGCACCGACTATGTGGCCAACATGAACAACAGCTACGGCCTCGCGAATCCGCGCGAACCCTTGTCCGGCTATCCCAGCGTGACCGGCGACGCGCACGCGCCCTTGTCGTTGCGCGCTCAACTCGGCCACGAGATTGCCGCTTCGTGGATGGCGCTGCCGGCCGGGCGCCGCACGCTCGACGCATTGGGCGCCAGCGTGCTCGACACGCACACGCTAACCGCCCGGCGGTTTCTGCCGCAGGTCCTGCAAAGCGTCTGTGCGAGCGCGGATCCGGTGACGCGCGTCGATCACGATCGATTCGATTCGCCCGTGCTGCCCGAGGCGCAACAGGTTCATCTCGGCGCAGCCTGCAAGGCGCTGCGCGAGTGGCCGACGGACGCCGAAATCGGCACACACGGCGCCGTATTGTGGGAAGCCTTCTGGTCGCGTGTCGAAACGATTCCGCTCGCTGAGCGCTATGTCGTGCCGTTCTCGCTGTCGGCGCCGCTGTCCACGCCGGCCGGTTTGCACGCCGACGATCCGCGCGTCGCTCAGGCGCTCGGCGCGGCCGTGCTGGCGCTGCAGCGCGCGGGGCTCGCCGTCGACGCACCGACCGACGCGTACCTCTTCACGATCCGCAACGGCCAACGCGTCGGCCTGTTCGGCGGGTGCAGCGACATCGGCTATTTCGTTTCGACGTGTCCGATTCCTCGCGTCGGTGCGCAAGCCGGTAAGAGCGCTCATGCGTCGATGGACGGCAACGCGATCGGCAACAGCTATATGCAGATCGTCAGCTTCGGTCCGAACTCGCAAGTGATCGCGAAGACCTTGCTGGCGCCGTCCGAATCCGACGACCCCGCCTCGCCGTCGGGCGCCGAGGGCACGCTCGACTACGCGAGCAAGGCATGGCGCACCATGCCGTTCGACGCGGCCGATGTCGAGCGCGCAGAAAAGCCGTCGCAGCGCGTCACCTTGAGTGTGCCTGCACGATAACAATGACAATACTTTCCGGGAAAGCTTCACTCGATCACTATGCACACACTCTGGTTTCTGGTTAAAGGTTCGCGCCAGCGCTTGCTGCTAGCCATCGGTATGAGCCTCGTCAGCGGCTTCGGCAATGCCTCGATGGTCGCGCTCATCAACCAGGCCCTCGTGGCCTCGCGCGAGCGGCTGGTCGAACTCGGTTTGCGTTTCCTCGTGATCGGGGTCGTCGTGCTGATCACGCGGACCGCCTCGCAAACGCTCTTCATGAGTCTCGGCCAGAATGCCAAGGCGAGTCTGCGCATGAAGACCATCAACCGTATTTCGTCGGCGCCGTTCGCGCATGTCGAACGGCAGGGATCGGCGCGCTCGCTCAGCGTGCTGACGCAGGATCTCGATTCGATCGTCATGCTGTTCGTCGGCTTGCCCGGCCTCGTGATGAACGGCGCGGTGATCGCCGGCTGTCTGGTCTACCTCGGCATGCTGTCCTGGCAGGTGCTGGCGTTCGCCGCCGTGACGGTGCTGATCGGCTCGGCGGGTTTTCATCTGGCCAACACGCGTGGCGTGTTCCATCTGCGTAAATCGCGGCAGCGCGAAGACACGCTGGTGCGTCAGTTTCGCGCCCTGTTCGACGGCGCCAAGGAACTGAAGCTGCATCGGGCGCGCACGCGCGAATTCATCGACGGCACGCTGGCGACGGAAGTCGAAGCGGTGCGCGTGCAGCGCACGCGCGGCTACGTGCTGTATGCGGCCGCGGCGAGTTGGGGCAGCTTCATCTTCTTCGCCTTTATCGGCTGCGTGCTGTTCGTGCTGACGCGCTACGTGCCGGTGGCGCCGCACGTCATGTCCGGCTACGCGATGATCTTCCTGTACATGATCATGCCGATCGAAGGTGTGCTGTCGGCGATTCCCAATCTCAGCACGGCCGCGGTCGCGCTCGAACGGGTCGAGCAACTGAATGCCGAACTGCCTGTCGAGAATACCGTCGCGGCGGCGCAGGCCACTTCATTCGATAGCATCGTGCTGGAAGGCGTCACGCATCGCTATTTCCGCGAGAAAGAGAACGACGTGTTCACGCTCGGGCCGGTCGATCTGAGTTTCCGTCCCGGCGAACTCGTCTACCTGATCGGCGGCAACGGCAGCGGCAAGACCACACTCGCAAAGATGATCGTCGGCCTCTACACGCCGGAAAGCGGACGCATTCTGCTCAACGGCCAGGAAGTCGGCGAGGCGCAGCGCGACGCCTACCGGCAGCACTTTTCGGTGGTGTTCAGCGATTTCTTCCTGTTCGATACGCTGCTCGGCATCCGGCTCGACAACGTCGATGCCGCCGCGCACGCACTGCTCGAAGACCTGCAGCTCTCGCACAAGGTCAAGATCGAGAACGGCGCGTTCTCCACGCTCGAACTGTCGCAAGGTCAGCGCAAGCGTCTCGCGCTGCTGGTCTCGTATCTCGAAGACCGGCCGTTCTATCTGTTCGACGAATGGGCCGCCGATCAGGACCCGCTCTTCAAGGACGTGTTCTACCGACGCCTGTTGCCCGAGCTGAAAGCGAAGGGCAAGACGGTGCTGGTCATCACGCACGACGATCGCTATTTCCACCTCGCGGACCGCTACATCAAGCTCGATTTCGGCCAGGTGGTCGAACAGGGCGAGGGCGTGCATCTGGCCGATCTCGTGGTCGCTCCGGCCGCGCGTCCGTTTGCCGTTCACGGCGCGACCGCCGCCTCTTTTCCCGCCGCGCACGGCGCGCAGATCTAGTCGGAATCTTATGGTCACTACGATTGCATTAGCGGCTCAGTCCGCGTCGCCGCTGTTCGAACTGGACAAGGTCCGCTTCGATATCGGCGGCACACGGCTGCTGGACGACATCGATCTGTCGATTTCACACGAACGCGTGACGGGTCTCATCGGTCACAACGGCTCGGGCAAGACCACGCTGATGCGCCTTCTCGCGCGTCATCATGCGCAAGGCGCGGGCGAGATCCACTTCGACGGCAAACCGCTCGGGTCGTGGAAGCCGCGCGATTTCGCGCGCCGCGTCGCGCATCTGCCGCAATACACGCCGTCGACCGACGGCCTGCTGGTGCACGAACTCGTCGCGCTCGGCCGCTACCCGTGGCACGGCAGCCTGGGCGTATTCGGCAACGACGATCGCGAGCACGTGGCCGAAGCGATGCGAATGACGGATGTCACGCATTACGCCGACCGATTGGTGGACAGCCTGTCGGGCGGCGAACGTCAACGCGTGTGGCTCGCCATGCTGATCGCGCAGGACAGCCGCTGTCTGCTGCTCGACGAGCCCACTTCCGCGCTGGATATTGCGCATCAGGTCGAGGTGCTCGATCTCGTGCGCACGCTTTGCAAGCAACGCAGTATCGCCGCCGTGGTGGTGTTGCACGACATCAATATGGCCGCGCGTTTCTGCGACCATATCGTGGCGTTGCGTCACGGACGGATTCTGATGCAAGGCACGCCCGCCGACATCATGACCGGGCCGAATCTGGAAGCGATCTACGGCGTCCCGATGCACGTTTTGCAGGATCCGGTCAACGGCCGGCCCGTGGGGTTTCCGCAATGAAGGGCGGCGGGTCGTCCGCACGGGTCGCGCTGCCGCGCCGCGTTTGCCTGAAGGCGATCGCGGCGGCCGCGCTCGGCATCGCGGCCAGCGCGCACGGCGCCACGCCGGCGCCCGGTATGAGGCCGCCACGCCGGATCATCGTGCTGAACTGGGACCTGACGGAAATGCTGCTGTCGCTCGGCGTGACCCCGGTCGGCGTGCCCGCGCCCGGGTGGTACGTGAGCAGCGTGGTGGTGCCGCCGCTACCGGCAGGCGTCGTCGACATCGGCCTGCTGTTCCAGCCGAACTACGATCTGCTGTACGAACTGCGCCCCGACCTGATAGTGATCACGCCGGCGCACGCCAGCGTGCAGGCGTCGTTCGAACGGATTGCACCGACCCTCATGCTCGGCGCCTACACGACCGCGCCGCGTCCGTACCGCGCGATGCGCGACGAAGCGATGACGCTGGCGCGCCGTCTCGGCGTGGTGGCCCGAGCCGAGGCGTTGCTGAACGAAACGGCCGACGTGCTGACGCAGTCGCGCGCCGCGCTCGACGCCGCGGCGCCCGCCGGCGGCTACCGGTCAGTCTACGTCGCGCAGATCGTCGACGACCGTCATCTGCGCGTGTTCGGCGCCGGCAGCATGTTCGACGGAATCTTGCGCACGCTCGGTTTGCGCAACGCGGCGGTGGCCGCGTCGGCGCGCGTAGGCAGCGGTTTCGTGGCGGGGCAGAACGCGCATGCGATCGTCGAACTCGACCGGCTGGCGACGGTGCCCGACGCGTGCGTCCTCTGGGTCGGTTCAAGCGTGAGCGACGATATGACCGCGCTCCAACTTAACCCCGTGTGGCGTCAGTTACCGTTCTCGCAGCCAGGAAGAACCGCCGCGTTACCGGTCATCTCGGCGACCGGCGCGCTGATTTCCGTTCAGCGTTTTGCTCGCGCTGTCGTCAGCGCCATGCCAGGCCTCCATGTCATCTAAACACATGCCGTCTTCCAGCCGGAAATCCGCTCCCGCCGACACCGCGCAAGCGACCGTCGGCGAGGCCGCTGCCGCCGCCGCGCCGCGTAATCTGCTCGTGCCGGTCACGTCGCTCGTCGCACTCGCTGCTTTGGCGCTGACGCTCTGGGTGATGCAGGCGCAACTCGGCGGCGCCAGTCTCTGGACTGCGTTGATCGCGCCACAGCCCGGCAATCTTCATCAGATGATCCTGCATGAGTCCGCATTGCCGCGTCTCGCGATCACGCTGATCTGCGGTGCCGCGCTCGCGCTGGCCGGTGCGATTTCGCAGCAGGTGCTGCGAAATCCGCTGGCCGAACCCATGACGCTAGGCATTTTTCCCGGCGCCTATCTGGCGCTCGGGGTCGCGGCCATCTGGGCGCCGGCATGGCTTGCCCACCAGCGCGAACTGATCGCGCTGGTGGGCGGCGGCCTTGCGATGCTGCTGGTCTTTGCGCTGGCGTGGCGACAACGGCTCGCCTCGCTCTCGGTGATTCTGTCGGGCATGATCGTGAGTCTCTACTGCGGCTCGTTGAGCCTCGCGCTCGCGATCTCGCATTTTCAACTGCTGACCGGCCTGATGATCTGGGGCGGCGGCGCCCTGGATCAACAGGGCTGGCACGCCAGCATCGCGCTGCTCGGGCGGCTCGTCGTGGCCTGCGGCGCGATCTACCTGATGCGTCGTCCGCTCGCGCTGTTCGAGGCCGGCGAAAGCACGGCGCAAGGCCTCGGCGTCTCGCTGATGCGTACCCGCTTTGCCGCGCTGGGTCTCGCGGTGGCCTTGACTGCCTGCGTGGTGGCGGCGGTCGGCGTCATCGGTTTCATCGGTCTGGCCGCGCCGACACTGGCCAGACTCGCCGGCGCGCGGCGCTTACAGCAACGTTTGATATGGGCGCCGCTGCTCGGCGCCGCGCTGCTCTGGCTCACCGATGAAATCGTGCAGGCGATCGCCGTCAGCGGCGTGTTCGGCTCGCAGCTCATTCCGACCGGCACGGTGACTTCGCTGATCGGCGCGCCGATGCTGCTGTGGCTGCTGCGCCAACTCAAATCGCGCCCCGACCTCAGGGCCGACGCGCGCGACAATACGGCGTTTTTCCGCCACGATCGACCGGTGCGGCTGATCGTCGGACTGGCGGCGCTGACAGCACTCGCCGTGGCCGGCTCGATGCTGGTGCGGCGCGGGCTCGACGGCTGGGGGCTCGTCAGCGCGAGCCAGTTCGCCGCGCTTGCGTTCTGGCATGTGCCGCATACCGCCGCCGCAGTGGCTGCGGGCATCATGCTCGGTATCGCCGGCGTGCTCGTGCAGCGTATGACGGGCAATCCGATTGCGAGTCCCGACCTGATCGGCGTGAGCTCAGGAGGCGCGCTCGGGATCGTCGCCGCGGTGTTCTTGATGGCCGCGCCGGGACCGATCGGGCTGTTTGTCTCCTGTCTCGCCGGCTCGATCGGCACGCTGCTGTTTCTGGTCTGGTTCGGACATCGCGGTCGATATGCGCCTGAACGCCTGTTGCTGATCGGCGTCGCGATCGGTGCGCTGTTTCAGGCGGTCAGCGGCACCGTGACCGCGAGCGGCGATCCACGCGCCGCCCTGTTACTGAACTTCGTCGTCGGCTCGACTTATTACGTGCAGCCGATCGTCGCCGCGATCGCGGTGGTGATCGCGCTGATCGGCTTGGGGGTGGCGCCGTTGCTGGCCAACTGGTTGGAACTGTTGTCGCTGGGCGAGGACACCAGCCGTTCGCTGGGCGTGCATATCGATGTAGCGCGACTGGCGACACTGCTGCTCGCTGCGCTGTTGACGGCGACCTCGACGCTGCTCGTCGGGCCGTTGTCGTTCGTCGGTTTGATGGCGCCGCATATCGCACGCTCGCTCGGCGTGTGCCGCGCGCGGCATCAACTTCTCGCTGCCGCGGCGATCGGTGCGCTGCTGATGGTGCTGGCGCAATGGTCCGGCAACTTGCTGATGTTCCCTAACGAAATGCCGGCGGGACTGATGGCCGCGTTGATCGGCGGACCTTATCTGCTGTGGTCGCTGTTGAAACGGCGCCGCGCGGCGGCAACGGTGGACGGCTAGCGCCAGAAAGCGGGCATCGTCTCCCGGCGTTACCTAAGCTCCGGCCACCGCGTTCTCAGACACGACTGCCCTCGCCGAAATCTCGTCCTGGCGTCAGCAACGTGACATTGCCTCGGCGTCACGCCTTCACACACCGGAACCCGGCATAGACAAACTGATAATGCGGTTGAAACCAGTTGCGGAACGCCGGCCGCAACATGCATTGCGCGGTGCGTGCCGATCCGCCTTTGATCACGTAATGCTGGCCGTCGAAGAAATTGGCCGAGTAGCCCAGGTAGAACGGAAACGCTTCGAATCCCGGCAACGCGTCGAACAACGTCGACGTCCACTCCCAGCCGTTGCCGAACTGACCTTCCACGCCGAATGCGCTGACGTTGTCCGGATAGGCGTCGACGGGGCGCGGGTCCCAACTGCGAAAATCGAAATTGCCGGACGCGGCGTGCGGCGCGCCGTGCGCCGCGCGTTGCCACTGCGCTTCGGTGGGCAGCGTTTTGCCGGCCCAACGCGCGTAGGCGCTGGCTTCGGCGTGGCTGACATAGGCGGGCCAGTCGAGCGGCAGCGGCACCTCGTCGAACATGGTGCGCAGCGTCCACGCGGCTTGGTCGCTGTGTGCGTCGCTTAGTGCCGTTGCGTCATGCGCATCCTGCGCGTCACGTTCGTGGCGTGGGTCGCGCTCGTCGCGTTGCGACCAGCAGGCGGGGTGCTCGATCCGTTCGTCTTCCTTCCACGCCCAATCCTTGTCGGACCACCATTTCCGTTCGCGATAACCGCCTGCTTCGATGAAGGTGAGAAACGCGCCGTTCGTCACCATGTGACGATCGATCTCGAAGGCGGGGACCTCCACGTGCATCTCGCCGAATTCATTGTCCCAACCGAATTGCCCGGCGTCGCGCGACATGCCGAGCACGGCTGTGCCGGCCGGCACGCGGACCATCGACGCCAACGCCTCCGTGCGCCCAGGCTGCGTCGCGACGGGCTCATTGAGCCCGCTGACTTTCTGTTCGAGCGGCAATTGATGAAGCATGTACGCGAGCGTTTCCGCGTGCATCAGCCGATGCTCGATCGCAACGTTCAATAGCTGTTCTGCGGCGGCCGCTTGCGTGCTCTCTCCACGACCGGGAGGTGCCTTATCCGCAAGCGCACCGACTTCACGGTCGATCTGCTCACGGGCGCGCCGCGCGTAATCGCGCACCGCGTCGAGCGACGGCCAGTCGCCGGGTTGATCGGTGGGAAAACCGCCGTCGACGGGATCGATGCCGAACGCGAAAAGCTGGTCGAGCTGCGGGTCGAACGCCGGGAGATCGCACAGGCGTTGATCGAACAGATTACGATCGAAAGCTTCCAGGTGGCCGATATAGAACACGATGCGGTGACGCTCGCGGATCGGCCGTTCATAGAGAAACTCGGGTTTGACGATCGCAAACAGATCGTCGGTAATTCGACGCGCGTCGATCAGGCGCTGGACGAGCGGGTGATGCGGGGCGGGGTCGCGGTTCATTTCGCCGGGTCTCCTTGCGGGGGGACAGACTCAAGACTGTACCCGAGTCGCAGGAGCCGTGCCAGGATGACTACGCGTTGTCGGAAACCGGCGCGATCCTGGCTAAACCTGGGCGAAGCCCGGGCGGCGAACCGCTGCCTTGCGCGGCAGTAGGGGCCGCGCGACAGACCGCTCGATCAGAGGTGCCGCAGACCGTCCAGATCGACGATGCGGATGTGCTTGCCTTGTATGTCGATCAGCCCGCGTTTTTGAAATCTTGACAGCGTGCGGCTCACGGTTTCGAGCGTCATGCCGAGATAGCTGCCCATGTCTTCGCGCGTCATGCGCAAGTTGAATTCCGCCGACGAATAACCGCGTTGCGCATTGCGCTCCGACACGTCGAGCAGGAAGGCCGCGACCCGTTCATCCGCCGACAGCGAGCCGAGCACCATCATCTGCGCAGCCTCGCGGACAATCTGCTCGCCCAGCAGTTTATGCAGACGGTCCTGCATCGAGCCGATTTCGCGGCACAGCGATTTGAGCGCAGTGTACGGGACGATGCAGACGGTGCTGTCTTCGAGAGCGAGGGCGCTGCACGCATGCACGTCTTCGCTGATGCCGTCGAGTCCGAGCGCTTCACCGGCGAGACGCAGACCGGTGACCTGCTCGCGGCCGTCGCGGTGCGCCATGACGGTTTTCATCGAGCCGGAACGCACGGCGTAGATGCTGTCGAAGCGATCGCCGCTGCGATACAGCGCCTCGCCTCGCTGCACGGAGCGCGCCGAACAGATCAGCGTTTCGAGCTTGGTCAACTCGTCGGGCGACAAGCCTTGCGGCATGCAGAGCTGACGCATCGCGCAACTCGAACAGCGGGCGGCGCTGCGCGTGCTCGGGCGAAAGGTCGCCGCACGGCGGCCGCCGCGCACCGGCGTTGACCTTGCGATGGAATCGTCGGCGTGAGCGACGGGCGCAGCAGTGGTAGGAGTCAGCATGTTCTGCAGCCAGTGGTCAGGGTAATGACTGATTGTCCCACCGGCCACGTCGCACATTTAGCGGCAAAATGACGCGTACGAACAGTTAGGCATCTTGAGCGATATCAGATCCGCGTGAATGGCTTGCGGACTGCTATGCGACGGTTCGGCTAACCGCAATTTGTCACGCGGCTTAGCTATCCTTGCCCGCAGCGGATGGAATCAGCAGCACCGGCAAGCTCGCCTGACGCACGCAGCGCTCGGCCACGCTGCCGAGAATCAGACGTTGGACACCGCGCCGGCCATGCGTGCCCATGACGAGCAGATCGGCGTTGAATGCGGCGGCGGCCTTCAGCACGGTGCCTGAAACGTCGTCGAGCGATGACGCCTCGCCCACCACGAGCTCGCCTTTCACGCCCTGCTCGACCATGGCCTTGGCGAATTCCGCGCCGAGCTCCTTGCCTTCTTCGACGAGGCGGTTACGCAGGATGGACGGGTCGTAGCCGGGCGCCTCGAAATACAGCGGCGTGTTTTCGACGACATAGAAAGGCTGCAGCACGGCGCCGTTGGTCTTGGCAAGCGCGAGCGCCGCTTCGAATGCACGGCGTGAGGTGTTGCTGCCGTCGACCGCTACAAGGATGCGTGTGTACATATCGACTCCGCGTCTGAAAGAGGGTTGGGCAATTCTTTGCCGATGCGAGCTTAAATGATCGCTGAAAAAGATGCGCGCAGGCAGGATGTAAATCAAAGCCTTGTCAAATTTTGCGATGACAACGCAAAGCGCGCCCGGTCTTTCAGCCTTAGTGCCGACAGCCCGCGCGGAGATACGAGAGGCATATTCCAATCAAGATCGCACCGGGTTTGCCTTACAATTAAGACCTATTCAGACAAGCTGCTTCAGCCCCGCTGATGAACGAGCGCAAAACCACAGGTCTCCCCGACAAGATCTACGGCGATATTCTGAATCGCATTGTCGAGGGCGAGTACAAGGAAGGTGAGCGCTTGCCCACTGAGCACGCGCTGGCGGAACGCTTTGCGACGTCACGGCCGACGGTGCGGGAAGCCCTGGCCCGTTTGCGGGCGGACGGCATCATCATGACGCGGCATGGTTCGGGCACGACCGTCGCGCGTCGACCCGATCCGGATGTGCGACGTTTCGCGCCGCTCGAAACGCTGTCTGACATCCGCCGTTGCTACGAATTTCGCATGGTGACGGAAGCGGGCGCGGCCGAGCACGCCGCGCTAAAAGCCGACGCCGACGATATCGCCGCGATCCAGCATGCATTGGATCAACTGGAACGCATCGGCGAAAGCCAGGAGATCGGCGCGAATGACGACTTCATGTTCCACCTGGCGGTGGCGCGCGCGTCCAAGAATCCGTTTTTCATCACGGTCATGTCGTTTATTGAAGAACAGATCCTGTTCAGCATGAATCTGTCGCGCAATCTTTCGCTGGTGAAGACGGTCGAGCGGCAGCGACTGGTGCAGGACGAGCATCTCGCCGTGCTCGACGCGATTCGCCGGCAGGACCCGATGGCGGCCGGCGCGGCGATGCGAGCGCATCTGGGTAATGCGCTCGAACGGATGTTCGGTTCCTGAGCGGTCAGGTGGCGGCCGTCCCGCCGCCGCAGCGTTGTTGCCGCCGCGGCAGCGGTAACAGCGGGTCAAGTGGATAAAGCGGTTAAAACCGGTTAAGCCGCGTAAGTCGGTTAAGCCGCCGCCGCCATCGGCCCAAACAGCGCGAAGCGGGTCTTCTCACTAATGGCCACGTCCAGCGCCACGGCCCGTTCCACGCCGATCTGCACGGGCGGTCCGATCCGGCTGATCTCCATGCCGGTCTTGCGCAGCATCCGTTCGATCGCCGTGGTGGTCACCGTGACATAGCTCGTGAAACCCATCTGGATCGCGTACCGGATGACTTCCCGGATAGCGTGCATGGTCAGGTCGGCGAAACCGAACGACTGGTCCTCGCCGCTGGTTTCGATCGCGAATCGACTTAATTCCCAGATGGTCCGCCCGGCGGGCGCCGCTTCGCCGTGAAGTAATTGCGGGAACGTGTCCCTCAGCATATTCGGACCGTCGGTCGGCATCAGGCGCCAGCAGCCGCGCACACGGCCGTTTTCGTCCTGAATCAGCATGTAGAGCGGCCCCAGGGCGTCGTAGCCGTCGACCTCCATGCCCGCGATGGTCGGTGTTTCCCACCCTAGCCGCCCCTGAAATACCCGGGCCCGCAGGCGGTACATCTCGTTGATGTCCTCGTTGTCGAATTCCTGACGCATTCCAATCCGGATTACTGGTTGCATGACGTTCTCCTGAACGTGTTGGGGTAGCCAATACGCAGGAAAACTTATGCATTATGAATTGCGCTGCCACCTACCTACCTAGGTAGGTGTGCATGCTTATCGGGTAACGCAGAATTCGAGACAGGCATCCGTACTTAACCGACAGGACAAGAAAATGGAACTTCTCGAAAATCATTGGCAACCGCAAACTGGCCTGCAAACCCGTGCAGCCGAACCTTCCTCGGCGGTTGATCGCGTGCTGATCATCGCTTATCGCAAGAAGAAGAAAGAGAGCCAGCGCCGTTTCTGGGCTCGTTTCGGCGTGACGCAGTCGCGTGGCAGCCGGTTTGAATCGGGCGCGGAAATCCCGGCGCCGGTGTCGATTCTGCTGGGTCTGTATTTCACCAAGACCGTTTCCGACGCGGACTTGGGCCGTGCCGAACGGGTGCTGTTCAGCCGCGACGCCGCCGCGTTCCTCAACCCGGGTCAATAAGCCCGAGCTGTGCTGCAATCACGGCCGCCGCGCGCCGCGAATTCACCCCGAATTTCGTCCTGATGTTCTTCATGTGGAAGTTCACTACGGCTTCCGAGCAGTTCAGGATATGGGAGATCTCCCAGGTGGATTTGCCGCGCGCGGTCCATTTCAGGCATTCGCGTTCACGCGGCGTCAGCTTGGGCAGTAAAGTCTGAGCGTGCGTATTCAAATGCTTCTGACTGGTATCGATTACCAGATCGCGCAATAACAGCAAATTCGGCAGCGCCACGTCGATATGACGCCAGAACGCCTCGTTCGGGTTGGTGTCGTTGACGAAGCACATCATGCCGGCTTCCTGATTCGGGCCATGAATCGGCAACGTTACGCCGGCGCGTAGCCCGTGCGAGCGCGCTTCCTCAAACATGGCCTGCTGCGCGTCGGTCTCGAAGATATCCGGCGACCAGATCAGCGGTGTGGAGCGCGTCATGGAATGCGCGACCGTCGGGTCGATATGAACCATGCCCTGTTCGTCATAGGTGCGGCGCCAGGCCGGCGCGTACGTGCTGCGGATGTACGCGTCTTCAAGCCGGATAGTCGGACGCGGCAGCATGGCGATCAAAAGCTTGTCGAAGCCCCACGTCTCGGCAAGGCCCGTGATTGCACCGAACCATTCCGCTTCGTCGGCGGCGTTCAGTAGCGGTGCCATCTGCTCGATAAAATGTAGCGACAATTTTGGCTCTCTCAGACTCGCAAGCAGCCCGCTGCAGTTAATTGCAGTAGGGCATGGCCTGCGGTTGTTGTTATCTTCACAATCTATCACCAAAAATTATTTTGCAAAGCCGGGTGAGATTCTCGAAGGAAACATCATTTCCGTGATTCTGCGAAGCGGCGAATGAACGGCTCTGTCTATCTGAATCTCTGGCCCAATCGGCATTCATGGATCATTTGAGCGGGAGATTCTCGCGTTAGTCGCCATTTTGATGCATGGCATTGGCAGCATAACTGCGAATGCCGTTCTAATCGGCCATTTTTTGCCGAAATTTAAGGCAAAAGCACGCTAAATGCCAAATACATCCCATTTTTAAGGACCCGTGCGTGCCGCGATGCCCCGGTGTTTTGCGCGCCAGTCGCTATTGTCATACAAAATAGGTGGATTGCTGCTCCTAATCTTCTTCGTCGTTTCCCTGGTGTTCGGCGCGGCGCCGCGAGTATCAGGTTGTTTGACAACATTGCGAGCCCGGTGCTACCTTGAATCTGCCAATTCGCGCGCACGCGCAATTTCCGCCTTTGGGCCCGACTACGGAAAAATGCAGGGCCCGGCGCGGGCTCTTAGATTCACTCGTTACACCGCCGCATTACACCGTCGCATCAAGCGCTCAAACCGCCCTCACTCACACCCCCATCCACGCACCAGCATGACCGACATCAGCCGACGCTATCCCGATCCCTCCATTCGCGTGCTCGATCCGCGCTTCAAGGCGCTGACGCTGGCGTCCGCTTCCGTCGAGTGTCTGTATCAGGGCGCGCGCTGGTCGGAGGGACCGGTCTGGTTCGGCGACGGCCGCTATCTGCTGTGGAGCGACATTCCGAACGACCGCATTCTGCGCTGGGATGAAACGAGCGGCGCGGTCAGCACGTTCCGGCAGTCGTCGAACAACGCGAACGGCCATACGCGCGACCGCCAGGGGCGCCTCGTCAGTTGCGAGCATCTGACGCGCCGGGTCACGCGCACCGAATACGACGGTTCGATTACCGTGCTCGCGGACCGTTATCGCGGCAAGCGCTTCAATTCGCCGAACGATGTGGTCGTGAAATCGGACGGCTCGATCTGGTTCAGCGACCCGACCTTCGGTATCGACGGTTTTTATGAGGGTGAGCGTCAGGAGTCGGAGTTGCCGGCGTGTGTGTATCGCATCGACGGTCAATCGGGCGAGGTGAGCGTGGTCGCGGACGACGTGCTAGGCCCCAATGGCCTCGCGTTTTCGCCGGACGAGTCGGTGCTGTACATCGTCGAGTCGCGTGGCGAGCCGCGCAAGATTCGCGCATTCGACGTCGCCGCCCATGGCGCGTCGCTGTCGAATAACCGTGTGCTGATCGACGCCGGTCCCGGCACGCCGGACGGCTTTCGCGTCGACGTTCACGGCAATCTGTGGTGCGGCTGGGGGATGGGCAGTGACGAACTCGACGGCGTGCGCATCTTCACGCCGCAAGGCGAAGCGATCGGCCACATTGCGTTGCCGGAGCGTTGCGCGAACGTGTGCTTCGGCGGACGGCATCGCAACCGGCTGTTCATGGCGGCGAGCCACGGCTTGTATTCGGTCTACGTGAATACGCAGGGCGTGCCGGGCGGTTGAAAATCTCACGCGGCCAACCGCCGCAAAGCAACGCTGCGTTTCGCTAACGTGCCGCGTCGCGATGCGGCGTGACCGCATCGCCGCTGTCTCAGCTTTCTCCGCCGATCAGGATCAGTAACCGACGCGATACACGCGGCCCGTCTCCGCGCCTTCCACACTGCGCACATAAGCGAGCGCCGCGCGCTGTGCGGTCACCGGCTCGAAGCCGCGGAAGAAGGGCGCGTAAGCGTCGAGCGCTTCGGTCAGCACCGTCGGACTCACCACGTTGATACGGATGCCGCGCGGCAACTCGATCGCCGCGCCGCGCACGAAACCTTCGAGCGCCAGGTTGACGGTCGTCGCGCTCGCCCCGAGACGAATCGGTTCGTCGGCGAGGATGCCGCTCGTCAGCGTGAACGAACCGCCGTCGTTCATGTAATGCTGTGCGGCCAGCACCACGTTGACCTGGCCCATCAGCTTGTCCCGCAGGCCGACCCAGAACTGTTCGACGCTCATATCCGGCAGCGGCCCGAAATGCACCTTGCCGGTTGCGGTGACCACGCCGTCCACTTTGCCGATCTCGCGGAATAGCTGCTCGACGCTCGCTGGGTCGGTAATGTCGGCACGATACTGGCCGCGTGTTGCGCCGACTTCGATCACTTCATTGCGCGCCTTCAGTTCCGCGCTGACTGCCTGGCCGAGCGTACCGGTGGCGCCGATCACGACGATCTTTTTCATCTGCTGTTCCGTTGAGTGTTGATGTGCGCTTGATTGTGCCGAGGTTCGGCAAGGCGAAAAAGGCGCCACGGCGCGCAGGTCCTGCAACCTGGAGTTTCTAATCGCTGCGGTGCAATAGGCGCCGAGCGCAAGGCAAGGTCTAGAGCAAAACGCACACCGTTATTCAAACGGTGCGCGGGTTAACACATACGGTTTAATCGGGCCGCGCGCGCCGATTCAAACAGACGTAAAACATGCGCGAAATGCGAATGCTTATTTCACCCGATGTAATTCGATCACGCGCGCAGGCCGCAGATGATTGAGCGCGTAGTGAATGCGGCCGCGATCCTGGCGGCTGCCGATGGGGCGCGGATCGTCGAACTGATGATCGGCGGAATAGCCCTCTTGCGGCGCGACCATGCCGCGATCGATCACGGTGTAACCGGGTTCGAGCGCCAGCAGCAGATGATTGCCGCCGACCCGGCTGTCGAAACCGGCCATGCCGTCGAGCGCTTCCGGCACGCTGTTGACGAGCGTCGCGTTGGAGGTGGTGATCTCGTCGGGCGCGATCGGGCTGTGGCCCGCGATACGCGCGGCTTCGAGGTTCTTGCCGTCGGTGTCGACGGTGCTGTCGTGCGTGCGGTCGTTGTGCAATTCGGTCGTGACCGGACCGCTCGTACGCGGTTGCGCGCTGGTGTCTGCTGGCTTGTTGATATCGCTGTTCATCATGCATTCTCCTTGGAAGAGGACATGGGTGAAGTGCAGCAAAACCCGTTCCGCCTGGCACAAAACGTTGACGCGCGTGACTTGCACGGCGCTTGCGCCGCCTTACATACGGCGCGCATTTCGCCTGGCGATTACGTCCAGAATTCTTTTCATTTTTTTAATGGACGCGTATTTTCTACAGAGTATGATCTTACTCCGACGAGCGCAGCGCGGTTAAATCGACGACATTCGTCCTGCCATTTCATCGTGGCCGGTAACACGCCGCTAACAGGCAACCGTGCGCTACTGAAAACATTTATGGGGCCGTCAGGGCGGGTGACACATGCACTTCGATGCTGCATTCACACATCGCGGCTATTTGCTAAATTGCGCGCCTGCGCGCGCGGGCGATGGCTCCTGGCAACCCTATGTGGTCATCTCACGCTCGAGCGACGGCGAACTGGTCGCCAACCGTTTTTTCCCCACCGACTTGCGCTTTCCCGATGAAGGCGCCGCCATCGCGCATGCACGCGACTGGGCTGTGCGCTGGATCGACGCGAGCAGCGTGACCATCTGAATCCGACACGTCGCGCACCACGCACTACTCACCGCCACGCGTGCGAGCCGCATCCAGCAGAGCATCCAGCAGAGAAGAGCCCGAGCCGGCGCTGCGCGAGCCGCGGCAAAACGCGGTAATCTCTCACGACAATCACTCTGAACCGCGCCCGCGCGCGGCGCTGTCTTTATGCCTAATGTGCCTGCCCATAGCTGGGGTCTCGAACAGATCGTCGCGGACCTGCGCGCGTCGCGCGAAGAATTGCATCGCACACGGCATCCGCTCGGTATTCGCGAACTGCCGTCGCGCGACGCCGTGATCAACATCGTTGCCGGCCTGCGCGCGGCGTTGTTTCCCACGCACTACGGCGCGCCCGATCTGACGGATGAAACCGTCGACTACTACGTCGGCCACACGCTCGAAAGTACGCTGCGCCTGCTCGCGGAACAGATCCGCCGCGCGCTGCGTTTTCTGCCCGAGTTCGGCGCGACGCCGGACGCCGAACTGAAGGCGCGCGCGTTCAACGTGGCGCGCGAATTCGGCACGCAGTTGCCGGCCATTCGCGCGCTGCTGGTCAGCGACATTCAGGCGGCCTTTACCGGCGACCCGGCCGCGCAGCACATTACCGAAATTCTGCTCTGCTATCCCGGCGTGTGGGCCATGACGCATCATCGGCTCGCGCATGCGCTGCATCGGCTCGGCGTGCCGTTGCTGGCACGCTTTATCAACGAGATCGCGCATTCGGCAACCGGGATCGACATTCACCCTGGCGCGACCATCGGGCCGAGTTTCTTTATCGACCACGGCACGGGTGTCGTGATCGGCGAGACCGCGATCATCGGCGAACGCGTGCGGGTGTATCAGGCGGTCACGCTCGGCGCGAAGAGCTTCGCGGCGGATCTCGACGGCACGCTGATCAAGGGCAATGCGCGTCATCCGATCGTCGAGGACGACGTGGTGATCTACGCCGGCGCGACGATACTCGGGCGCGTCACGATCGGACGCGGCTCGGTGATCGGCGGCAATGTGTGGCTCACGCATAGCGTGCCGCCGGGCAGCAGCGTGTCGCAAGGCAAGATCCGCGAAGGCGAGCGCGGCGACGAGGGGCGCGGGTAATGCGCGGGTCTTGCAGTGAACGTGAGCTTCAGCTTCAGCGCCAGCGTCGGCTCCAGCTTCATCAGCTTCAGCTTCGGCGCCTGTCGTTGCCGAGCTGCTGCTGAGGCCGCCGATCATGTCACGCGGTCGCGTCCACATGCCTCGTTGTGCGCTGGCCGGCGTCGAAGCGACGGTGGCCGAAACCGCGCACGCGTTTCCGCGTCACTCGCATGATCGCTTTGGCGTCGGCGTGATTGTCAGCGGCGGGCATCGGTCGGCGAGCGGACGCGGCGTCGTCGAGGCGCGCGCGAACGACGCGATCATGGTCAATCCCGGCGAAGTCCACGACGGCAGTCCGCTCGACGAACGCGGCCGCGCGTGGCGCATGCTGTATTTCGAACCGTCGATGCTGACCGGCGTCGCCCGTGAACTCAACGGCATGGCGGCGCGCGAGATCGAGCTGACCCAGCCGGTCGCGCGCGATCCTCTGCTGAAGCGTCGGTTCGACAGGCTGTTCGCGGTCTCGGTAGAGACGCACGTCGTGCTCGACGATCTGATACGAGAGGAGGCGTTGCTCGACCTGCTCGGACATCTGGTCCGCGCTCATGCGACGCAACCGGCGCGCGTGTCGTTGGCGAACGCGTTGGGACCGATTGCGCGCGCGAAAGCACGCATCGACGACGATCCTTCCGCGTCGGTCACGCTAGCCGATCTCGCTGCCGATACCGGCCTGAGCCGCTTCCAGTTACTGCGTGGTTTCGCGCACGAAATGGGGCTGCCGCCGCACGCTTACCGGATGCAGCGGCGCGTGGCACTCGCGAGACAGTGGATCGCGCGAGGCGCGACGCTCGCGGATGCGGCGGCCGCCGCGGGCTTCGCCGATCAGAGTCACATGACGCGGGCGTTCGTGCGCTTGCTGGGCGTGACGCCCGCGAGCTACGCCGCCGCGATCCGCTGATCCGCTGATCCGCCGGGCTTCACCCAGTCATTACCCCGCTCGCAAATATCGCAGCATCGTCAACCCATGCACGCCATGCAGCCAGACATGCTGGCCGACGAACCACGCTGCGCCCCACGAAGCCGCTACCACGATCAGATCGCAATGTCCGCTGTTCCACAGATTCAACGAATGCCGCCTGGCGATCCACGGCACGCCGAGCGGATTCGGCCAATCGGCGAGCAGGTGCATCAGACCGCCGCACGCGAAGCCGAACGCCGGCGCGGCATAGACCGAATGGCCGAGCCAGTGATACGACGCCGCGAGCAACGCGAGCCAGCCCACGCCCCAATGCGTCAGCGTGCGATGCGTAATCCACAGACGACGCGCGCGCGACCACCACGCCACTTCGAGCCAGTCCGGCGCGGTACTGCCTGCCACGCCCGCGATAAAGCTCAGCAACACGCCGAGATGAAATGAACCGCCGCCGCCGACACGCGCGACCACCGCCGCCGCGATGACGCCGGCCGCAAACCCGGTTGCGTGATGTGCTTTGCTGGATGCCATCGAAACTCGCGCCGTCTGGAAGAACAAAGGGCGGCTATGTTCGCAGAAGCGCGGATAAAAAAATAGCCGATCCGCGAGTTAAAAAAATCGCGGTTCGGCGTGGCCTTCAATCTGCAAACAGGCGACGCGAATCTCAGGTCGCGCAGCGTGCGATGTCGAAGCGCATTTCGGGTTCAGGCGGATCGTCCGGCGCGTTCGCCGGATGCATCACCTTGATGACCGAGCCGGCGTTGTACGGCGTCAACGTTACGAAATACGAGTTGTTCGAATCGGAGCCGACGGCGATCTCGGTCGCACCGCCAACATTCGACATGCGCACGCGCGACAAGTGGCTTTCGAGGCAATCGGCGATGTAGGCGGGAGCGCGTTGCGACGACACGTACATCATTGGCTGGGAGGCGTCGCGGAGGGGACCGCTGGAGGAACCGCAGGCAGTGAGGCAAGCCGTCACGACAATAACGGGGACAACGGGGACAAGCAGGAAAAGTCTTTTCATGATCCGGTCGTCGGCGTCCCCGGTCAGGCACGGGAACTTGGGGCGCGGGCGAAGCGCGACGCAATGCAACGCGTGCGTCATGCTTCGCGACGAAGCCGCCGTTCAACCGCAACGACGTTGCGGCAGGCAAGGCAGCCGGGCTCAGTATACCCACCGCATGGCGACGCCGTCACTATCTGCCTGCGTCATACGCCGATCCGTAAGACCTATGAAAAAACCCGCGCGCGATCGTGTCGCGCGCGGGTTCGGCTGCAAAGCGGATCGATGCATCCGCTCCACAAAGTACCGCTGAAGAAACTTAGAAGCGGTGACGCAGACCGACGGCCGCGGCCACCTGGTTGCCGGTCGACGACGGCGCCAGCGTGTTGATCGACGCGACGTTCGCGCCGAAGTTGCCGAGCTCGCCCGACGCATGCTGGTACACGCCTTCGACGTACACGTCGGTGCGCTTGCTCAGCGAGTAGTCGCCTTGCAGCGAGACCGTGTGCCACTTCGGATCGCCGGAGCCGTTCGAGCCCGACATCTTGCCGTCGGTGAACGTGTACGACGCCGCGAGGCTCAAGGCCGGCGTCAGCGCGTATTTGCCGTTCAGCTCGTAGTTGTCGAGATGCAGGTTGGTGCCCGAGACGCCCGGCAACGTCACGCCGCCGACGTCCACACCGGTGATGCCGTCCAGTTGCGTGTGCGTGTACACGAAGCCGGCCGTTGCCGGGCCGTACGTGTAGTTGATGCCCGCGCCGAAGGTGCGCTGCAGGTTCGCCGCGACAGCGGCGGTGCCGTCGCCTTGCGACACGGCGCCGCCCAGGTTCGAGCTGCCCGACTGGTTCAGTTGCAGGTAAGCCGCCGCGACGCTCAACGGACCGTTGTCGTACGAAGCACCGGCGCTCCACGCGCGGTTGTTCGAGAACTGGCCGGCCGAGTTGCTGAAGCCATACAAGCCGCCGAACTTCAGGCCCGCGTAATTCGCGCTCGTGTACTTCACGGCGTTCTTGATCGAGAACGAGTTGTCCAGATTGTCGTTGTCGAACGGGTGAGCCGCGAGGTTGTTGCCGTAACCCGCGCCGGCTTCCGACAGCGGCCCGAGATAGTCGACCACGGAGTCGTATTGACGACCGAGCGTCAGCGCACCGTACTGATCGCTCTTCAAACCGACGAAGGCCTGACGATTGAACATCGTGCTGCTTTCCGTGTCCTGGCCGTTGTTCAGATTGAAGCCGTTTTCCAACGTGAAGATGGCGTGCAGACCGCCGCCGAGATCTTCGCTGCCGCGCAGGCCGAAGTACGTGTTCGACACCGAACCGCTGCCTTGCTGCCAGTTGTTGTGGCCGCCCTGGTTGTTCGAGTAGACGAGGCCGGCGTCCAGCGTGCCGTACAACGTGACGCTGCTTTGTGCGTGAGCGCTGATGGCGAACGCGCCCATGAGACCTGCTGCGATGAGGGTTTTTTTCATGTTTAGATAACTCCGGGACAGTGCATAGAGAATCGCATTCCAGTGCTGACCGCTGATTGCGCCGGCTGCCTGACGATCCGCAGCGAAGTGTATTCCTGCTATTCCGATCTTTAATCGCATATGACACAACAATGAATTTTCAAATTCGTAATGGCGGATTGAAATCAGGTAAGTGATGGTAAATAAAGAGGAATTGTTTAGCGCGGATAATTCGTGAATGCCTTGTCAATGCCGCGACGTTGCTCAATCGCGACGCCGCCCGCCATACGTTACGGGGAAAGGATCCGCAAGGGATTGACGCTAGCCCATGGATTCATTGCGTTTTCTGCAACGCACTCTTCCTGTTGAGATGATCTATCTTGTGGAATTACACCTCTACAATTGAGTCACCCTTTGACCAAGGGTGTCTTTTTCATCTTTTATACGCGGCCCACGGGCCGCGTTTTTTTATAAACTTTTTATAATAGATTTATAAGTTCCCGCGAATAAGGAAGCGGAATATTTCGAGTGACTCCAGGCTTATGCCGGCTTGTCCGTTCGTCAGAGGGCCACATTGGGCGCGAGCCGGGCAGGTAGAATCGTGTGCTTCAGATGTGTTTCCGCCCCGCGAACGTGAGTAAACCTGTAATGACCGATACACCCCTTCCATCGTCCGACAACGCTGCCGATATCACGACGGAAGGCTCGTCCGAACTGGACGAGACCGTGCACGAAGCACGTTTGTGGCGCGACGACGGCTGGACCGCGCGCGTCATCAAGAACGAAGACGACGAAGGCTGGGCCGTCGCCATGATCAAAGACGGCGAAGCGGAACCGGCGCTCGTCGGGCCGTGGACCATGGGCCGCAACAAGAAAGATCCGAAGCCGCTCGACACCTCGGCGTTCAATACGCTGGTGAAGACCGCGTCGGAAGTGCTGCGCCGCCACGAACAACAGCTGCGCGCGCAACTTCATAAAGAAGTGCGCGTGTCGAGCGCCGACGGCAACGACGAACTCGACATTACGCTAGACATCGTTCCCGACGAAATCGAGCCGTATGCGCTGCTGACCGCGCTCGACCCGTTCGGCGAACAGCTCGCGCAAGTTCAGGTTGCGCCGAACTTCAAGCTCAGCAAGGCGAGCGCGGTTGCGTGGGTCGAAAACGAGTTTCGTCGGCCAGGCTAACGGCAGGGCGGACGGCGCAAGGCGCAGGGTGGTGCGGGTTAGCTAACAGAAAGCTAAATTAAATATTACCAATAGCTGTCAATATACTTTCACATTCACTTCATAGAATCCTCGCGTCATAGCGGCGCGAGCGTGAGCCATGCGGTTTTGGGTCTGAGTGCGTGCCGACTGTGCATTCACCCACGCTACCTGAACCCTGGATCACAACAACATGGCAGAGCCGTTCGACCTTTCCCGCCGCAAGGCCCTGAAACTTCTGGCCGGCGCGCCGATGCTGCCGTTAGGCGGCCTCGCCACGGCGTCGATGCTGACCGCCTGCGGCGGCGGCAACGATCTGGCGGGCCCGGCGGCCACGCCCGTCGCGAATTTCACGTCGGCTTCGTTTGCCAGCATGCCGGCGCCGTCGCTGGCCAATCCGGCGCTGATGGCGACTACGACGGTCGGTTCCAGTCTGACCGTGTCGTATTCCGATGGCTCCAAACGGGCCTACAAGCTCGCCTATCAGCCGTTCTTCATGACCGGCGACATGGTGCCGGACGGCAAGGGCGGCACCGTGCTGGCGGGCGGTTACTTCGACATCAACAATCAGCCGATCTACGACAACACGGTGCCCGCGCAACGGCGCCAGTTTTTCTCGGATTCGCCGGACGGCACCTCGCTGCTGAAGATCGACGGCGCGAAGGTGGCCGGCGTCAAGGGCAACACGGTGTTCGCCGTGGTCCAGTTCGAATACACGACGCGCTCGCAGTCCGGTGCGGATATGTATGGCCGTCTGCCTTCGCCGATCGCCGTGCTCACGCTGGACCAGGATCCGGCTACCGGCAAGCTGACGCTCGTCAAGTACCACAACGTCGACACGTCGCCCGCGAATGGACTGTGGATCACGTGCGGCGCTAGCCTGTCGCCGTGGAATACGCATCTGTCCAGCGAGGAATACGAGCCGGACGCGTTCACGACCAGCACGAGCAATCTCGCGCAATACAAGGCGTACAACGAGAATCTGTACGGCAACACGAACATCGCCTTCAACCCGTACCTTTATGGGCATCTGCCGGAAATCACGGTCAAGGCGGACGGCACGGGCAGCGTCAGGAAACACTACTGTCTCGGGCGTATTTCGCATGAACTCGTGCAGGTCATGCCGGACAACCGCACGGTGCTGATGGGCGACGACGCGACCAACAGCGGCCTCTTCATGTTCGTGGCGGACGTCGAGAAGGATCTGTCGGCCGGCACGTTGTACGTCGCGAAAGTGGGCGCGGGCTTCTCGGTCGACCCGGCCGCGGCGGGCGCCGACCTGTCGTGGATCAAGCTGGGCCACGCGACGAGCGCGGAAGTCGAAGCCATGGCGAAATCGAACCGTCCGCAGGACGTAATCGACGTCAAATGGACCGATCCGGCCGACGCCAGCTACAAGAAGATTTTCGCCAGCGGCGCCGCGCAATGGGTTCGGGTCGTGCCGGGCAAGGAAAGGGTCGCGGCCTTCCTCGAAACCCATCGTTACGCGTTCCTGGCGGGCGGCAGCATGGGCTTCACCAAGATGGAAGGCACGACCGTCAACATTAAAGACAAGATCGCGTACTCGGCGTTGCAGAACATTGTCGATTCGATGGTGAAGGGCAACACGGCGAAGGGCTGGAATGCGGAGAGCAACATTTCCGTCGATGCCGCGATCAACGCCGGCGGTGTGCTTCAGCACAAGCTCGCGGGCGGCCAGAAGGACAACGGCGGCGCGGCGATCAACAGCGAGTGGGTGCCGGTGCACACCAGCGCGCTGCTGGTCGGCAAGGACATCACCGCCGACGCGCTCGGCAACAAGGCCGATCCGGAGCGGGTCGCGAATCCGGACAATCTGAAGTTCTCGGAGAAGCTGCGCACGCTGTTTATCGGCGAGGACAGCGGGTATCACGTGAACAATTTCCTGTGGGCGTACAACGTCGACACGAAACAGCTCACGCGTTTGCTGTCGACGCCGGCTGGCGCCGAATCGACCGGCTTGCACGCGGTCGACGAGCTCAACGGCTGGACTTACATCATGAGTAACTTCCAGCACGCCGGCGACTGGGGCAGCCAGCATACGCAGGCGTTGCGGGACACGCTCGAGCCGCTGGTGCGCGCGAACTATAAGGACCGGTTCGGCGCCTCGGTGGGGTATTTGACGGCGGATCCGGCGGCGGTGAAGCTTTAAGGGGAGTGGCTCGGCGTAGGGCCCGCTGCCTGCCCTAAGCCATCCGGCCGAGGAGTCAGCGAGGGGGATTCTCGCGATAATTTGCGGTTTCCCCCTTGGCCGGCCTATGAAGTGGATCTCGATTTTGCGACAAGGTTATATCGACGTGGCACGCGTTCGATATGACCTGTCGCATCTTGTCGCCAGCGCCTTCGCGCTGGATGTACCCGCTTCGGCGAAATTTCCCGCCGCCACGGCGAGGGTCCATGTCGAATATACGTCGCATTGCGTGTCGTTCGGCCCACGAGCGGAGGCGGCGCTCGATTTCGACGTGCTCGGCCGCGAGCGGAGGATAGTCGACCATCGGAATGTTGCGCGGGCATTCTGCGCGGACCGGCATCGCTGGTCGTGCCGGTTACCTGGAATCGTCGCCCAGCTTGGCGAGCGACGCTGCTATTTCACCGGGCACTCGAACTGGCTGGTCATCGAAGACATCACCGAACGCGGCGATCCCGTCGAATATGAGGTGTTCTTCCGCCTGCGGCGAGCCGGGGCGAGCGTATTGCGGCTTGTGATTGAAAGCGCCTACGTGCGCGACATCGCTAACCGAAAGCCGGGCGTTCCGCGCAATCGGCGAAGCATCGTGAGATTTCGTGTCATGGCGGCGAAAATTTTGAGGGGCGAACCCATTCGCGATCCGAGCCTCAATCGCCACTAGTGCGATTTCCGTGCGCCAAAAATAGGTGAGGCCCCACGTGGGGGCCTCATAACTTCGCGGGTGCGCTTGATCGGTGTGAACCGACGGTAACCAGCACGGCTGGACCCTGGCGAACCAGGAGGCAGATAGACGCCCTTGCGGGCCCCGAAAAATCCATCTGCAAAGATTATAACCCGTGAATCCCCGCGTATCTATCTACCTATTGTCCAACCCTGCTAGCGCCACACTGCCGGGCCGCCTCAGCTCCGTTTGCAGAAAATCGCCGTGATCAGCGGCGCCACGCGATGCACGATCGCCGTGCTGCCCGCGGCCGTAATCGCGCTCTGGACTTTGGATTGGCTACCGAATACCACCACGCCGTAGGCGGAGCGGGCGAGCGGCTCGCCGTCGCCGACGCGGAACATTGGGTCGTCTTTTTCGTAGCCGACCACCGCGAAAATACGGAACCCGTAAGCGGTCAGATCGGCGCCGGAGGTCGGCGAAAAGGCGTTGATCGAATTGCTCTCCACGCGTGTGGGCTTCGGATCGATCAACTGTTGTTGCGCGAGATCGGCAATGAACTGATGGCCGCTTTCATTGCACGCGAGCGGCGCGTCGAGGGCGACGGCATGGCTGGTAAGAGGTAGCGTGGCGGCCAGCGCAAGCCCTACGGAGGAAAAAAAGCGTTTCATAAAGGTGAACGGCAACCGGGGTTCGATGTAGTGTTGTTCGCAACGGGTGGCGTCGTCGCGTCAGGCACGAAAAGATGTTGCGCATCGAAGGGATCCCGCATGACCGGCGCAACTGGATTCGCACTTTATATCGATTCAGCAGATTCTGCTCATCCGCTAACCTATCGCGGTAATGAACCCACCTCAAAGAAACGGCCGGGAAGAAAGCAATCTTTCTCGATCCCGTATATATTTCCGGGTTATGAATTCGCGACCCCAAACTCCAATTAACGTTCCGCCGCCCAGAACATGGGACGCGCGGCTCGCCCGCCGACTCGTGACTCCGCTTGTGAACACCTGGGTCACGCCGAACCACCTCACCACGCTGCGCCTGCTGATCGGGCTGGCGGGCGCGCTGTGCCTCGCGCATGGCGGTTTCGCGTGGGCCAACGCCGGCGCCTTCCTGATCGTGCTGTCGAACTTCGTCGACCATACGGACGGCGAACTCGCGCGCATCGGCGGGAAGTCGAGCCGAATCGGTCATTTTTACGATCTCGCTTGCGACGCAGCCGTCACCGTCATGCTGTTCATCGGCATGGGAATGGGCGTGGGCGCCGCGCATATCGGCAGCCTGAAGGTCGAGCCGGGCTGGCTCGGCGCGCTGGCCGGCGTGGCCGTCGCGCTGATTTTCTTCCTGCGCATGCGGATCGAGGAAATGGCGGGCAAGGCGGGCACCAAGCAGGCCTCGGTCGGCGGTTTCGAAACTGAAGACGTGCTGTATCTGCTACCTATTGTCACGCTGACAAGCGTCGTCATGCCGTTCGTCGTGGTGGCGTCGATTGGCGCGCCGCTGTTCGCCGCGTGGGTGGTGGTCGACTACGGGCGCGCGTCGCGCCGAGCCGCTGTCGCTGTCGCGCCGGTCGTGACCGCCAGCGCTTCCGAAACCCGTCAGATGTGGGCCAGCGAATGAGTACGCAAGCCAACGACGACGTGATCGCCCCCGTTTCAGCCGAACGCTTGCCAGTTTCGGCGGCCGCGCCGAACGCGGACCGCGCGGTGTCGGGCCGCACGCGTACGTTCGACAACCCGCGTCTGCGCAAGGATTTCGCGGATCAGGGCGCGTTCCTCTATCTGGAGGATTTTCTCGCGCCGGAAGTCACCGCCCAGCTCGTCCACAGCGCGCGCTCGCTGCTCGACGAAGTCAATCGCAACTATCTGCCGGGTCACAAGCAGGGCGGCAGCGTGAGCCGTCATACGATCGACCGCCTCGCGCCGTTCGTCGCCGAGCTGTACCGCTCGAAGGAACTGATCGGCTGGCTCGAGCAACTGAGCGGCGACAAACTGCAGCTTTCGCCCGCCGACGATCCGCACGCGTACGCGTTGTACTACTACACGCGACCGGGCGACCACATCGGCTGGCACTACGATACTTCGTACTATGACGGCCGCCGCTACACCCTGTTGCTCGGCGTGATCGACGAATCGTCGTGCCGACTCGACTACGAGTTGCACACGCGCAATGCGGACGTGCCGGATCAACCGGGCTCGGTGCAGATTCCACCGGGCGGCCTCGTGTTTTTCGATGGCGACAAGCTGCGCCATCGCATCACGCCGGCCGGCGCGAACGAAATGCGCGTATCGCTGACGTTCGAATACGTGACCGACCCGAACATGCGGCCGTGGCGCCGCTTCATCTCGAACATGAAAGACGCGATCGCGTACTTCGGTTTCCGCCAGGTATTCCGTCAGATGACCGCGCGCGGCAAGGATCGGTCGTGAGTCGCGCGGCCCTGATTCTGCTGTCGATCGGGACGGCGCTGTTCGTTGGCTTGCTTGCGTGGCAGGGTTTCGGTTCGGTTGCGTCGACGTTGCTTGCCGCCGGTTGGGGGCTCGCGCTCGTCGCGCTGTTCCACGTCGTGCCGCTCGTGCTCGACGCCGGCGCGATCTCCGTGCTGTTCCGCCGCCGTCACGACGGCGTGCATCACGATCTGTCGCTGCGCGACGCGCTGTTCGGGCGCTGGATCGGCGAGTCGGTGAACAGTCTGCTGCCAGCCGGTCAGATCGGCGGTCCGGTCGTCATGGTCCGGCAACTGTCGCAGCGCGGCATGCGCATGCGCGACGCGGCCGCAGCGATCACCGTCAGCACCACGGCGCAGGCGCTCGCGCAAATCATCTTCGCGCTGGGCGGGCTGCTGCTGTTCGGCGCATACGCCGCGCACGGTGCGTTGCACGATCTGCAAACCGCCACGCTGATCGCTACCGGCGTGCTCGGCGCGATGATCGTCGGTTTCTACTATGCGCAGCGGCGCGGACTATTCGGCCGCCTGCTCGGCGTGGTGTCGAAAGTATTCGGCAAGCGCGACTGGTCTTCGTTGATGACCCGCGCCGAAGCCGTCGACGCCGCCGTGCAAGCCATGTACCGCGAACGCGGCCGGGTGGCGGCGAGCTTCGCGTTGAGCCTCGCCGGCTGGATCGTCGGTACGGTCGAAGTGTGGCTTGCGTTGCGCTTTCTCGGTCATCCGGTCGACTGGGTCGACGCGCTGCTGCTGGAGAGCCTGGGCCAGGCGATTCGCGGCGCAGCGTTTATGATTCCGGGTTCGCTCGGCGTGCAGGAAGGCGGTTATCTTCTGCTCGCGCCGCTGGTCGGTTTGCCGCCGGAAGCCGCGCTGGCGTTGTCGCTGGCCAAGCGCGCGCGCGAAATCCTGTTAGGCTTGCCGGGCTTGCTGGTTTTGCACTTCAGCGAACGAAGCTGGCAACGGCGGCGCGCCACAGGGCGCGTGTCGGTTGTCGATTAAACTCCGTATTTTTTCAAAGGACCGCGCATGCGTGCCATCATCCTCGCAGCGGGCCTCGGCCTGCGTCTCCAGCAACCGCCGCAAGCTCAGTTTCCGAAGTGCCTGTTGCAGTTCGACGGCATGAGCCTGCTCGAGCGGCATCTGCAAATGCTCGAAACCGCCGGCGTGACGGACGTCGTCCTGGCGCTCGGCTTCCAGCCGGAGTCGGTGCAGGGAGAACTGGAACGCATCAACTGGCCGCATAAGGTCGAAACCGTGCTGAACACGCGTTTCGATCTGGGCAGCGTGCTGACGGTGCACACGGTGGCCGATGCGTTGACGCGCGGCGGCGACGTGCTGCTGATGGACGCCGACGTGCTGTACGACGAGCGCATCCTGAACGCGCTGGTGGCGGGCGAGACGGTCAACCGCCTGTTGATCGACCGTGATTTCGAAGCTGGCGACGAACCCGTCAAGCTGTGTCTGAAAGACGGCGTCCCGGTCGAACTGCGCAAGCAGCTCGCCGTGAATCTCGACTACGACACGATCGGCGAGTCGGTCGGCTTCTTCCGCTTCCGCCAGGAAACCGCGCAGCGTTTCGCGGAGATCGTGGCCGGCTACGTCGAGAGCGGCCGCGCTAACCTGCCGCATGAAGAAGCCGTGCGCGATCTGCTGCTGGAACGCACGCAGGTGTTCGACACCGCGGACGTGACCGGCGCACCGTGGATCGAGATCGACTTCCCGAACGACGTTGCGCGCGCGAGCACCGAGATCCTGCCGCAACTGCAACCGCTGGTCAGCGCGTCGCGCTAAGTCTTCTCCCGCGTCTTCGCTGAGCGAAGACGCAACGATCAAAGAGCCGGTTCGATACCGGCTCTTTGCCGTTTACGGCTCGCACAACAACATGTGTTGCCGATGCGATGCCATAATCGACGCTTTACATCGACGGCCTTGCAACCCGTCGCCATGCCAATGCCTCTCGCTTTAGGCACTTTCATTGTTCCGCTGATCGTCGCGTGTGCGATGTTCATGGAAAACGTGGACGGCACGGTCATCGTGACGTCGCTGCCGGTTCTGGCGCGCGATCTCGGCCAGGACCCCATCACCCTCAAGCTGGCCGTCACGGCGTATGTGATCGGTCTCGGCGTGTTCATTCCCATCTGCGGCTGGGTGGCCGACCGCTTCGGTTCTCGCACGGTGTTTCGCACGGCCATCGGCATTTTCATGGCCGGCTCGCTGATGTGCGCGGCCTCCACGTCGCTCGGCATGTTCGTGATTGCGCGCTTCGTGCAAGGCATTGGCGGCGCGATGATGGTGCCGGTGGGACGCATCATCATCTTCCGTTCGGTGCCGAAGTCGGACTTCATCCGCGCGGTCAATTATCTAACGGTGCCGGCGTTGCTCGGACCGGTGGTCGGGCCGCCGCTCGGTGGTTTCATTACGACCTATCTGCATTGGCGTTTGATCTTCTTCGTCAATATTCCCATCGGGCTGCTGGGCATCTGGCTGGCCAACAAACACATCGCCAACGAGCGCGAAGCGCATCCTGGACGGCTCGACTGGACCGGCTTCATCTTGTCCGCGAGCGGCGCGTCGCTCTTCATGCTGGGCCTCTCGCTGGTGGGTGGCGAGTTGGTGTCGAACACGGTATCGGTCAGCATGTGCGTGACCGGCGTGGTGCTGCTGGTGCTGTATTGGCTGTACGCGAGCCGCGTCGAAATGCCCGTGCTCGACTTGCGCCTGCTGCGCATTCCGAGTTTTCACGCGAGCGTGGTGGGCGGCTCGCTCTTCCGGATCGGACTCGGGGCCGTGCCGTTTCTGTTGCCGCTTGCGTTGCAGGAAGGCCTCGGCATGACGGCGTTCAAGTCCGGGTCGATCACCTGCGCGTCCGCCTTCGGATCGATCTTCATGAAGGCGGCGGCGTCGCGCATTCTGGAGCGTTTCGGTTTCCGCACCGTGCTGATGTTCAACGCGGGTTGCGCGGGCCTGGCGATCGCGGTCTACGGCCTGTTCTTTCCGGGCACGCCGCATTGGTTGATCTGGTGTGTCGTGCTGTTCGGCGGCTTCTTTCCGTCGTTGCAATTCACCTCGTTGAACACGCTCGCGTATGCGGATATTCCGAGCCGCGACGTCGGCCGTGCAACGAGTGTTGCGAGTGTGATCCAGCAGATTTCGTTAGGGCTCGGCGTGACGATCGCGGGGATCGTGCTGCAAATTTCGCATAACGTGCAGGGCCATTCGAGCATCGTGTTCTCCGATTTCTGGCCGGCGTTTATCGTGGTCGGACTGTTTTCGTTCATGTCGATTCCGATCACCGCACGCCTGCCGCAAGGCGCCGGCGACGAGATCGCGCGCGGCAGTCGGGGCCGCGCGTAACACTGAATTTTGCGCGTCGCCGCATCCGTACTAAGGATTTTCGCGGCTTCGCAAAGAGGTGGCTTGCATGTTATAAGCCCAAGGCAGCTCTCGTTCTTGTCAGGTGAAAGAGTCGTTTTTGGGGGATAGTCAATGAGGTTGTTTCGCAACGCCAAATCGTCCGCCAGCGGATTCGCGCTGGTCGCACTCATTTCTGTTTCAACCGGGTTTCTCGAGGCCACGCCCGCTGTCGCGAAGACCGCGGCTAAGGGCCAGCCAGCCGTTCTCACGGCCTCCGCCATCGCGGTCGCGGACAAGTACAGCGCCGACGCCGCCGAACAGATCTTCAAGGAAGGCGGCAATGCCGTCGACGCGGCCGTTGCGATCGCCTTCACGCTTGCCGTGACGTATCCGGAAGCGGGCAACATCGGCGGCGGCGGGTTCATGACGCTGTATGTCGACGGCAAGCCGTACTTCCTCGACTATCGCGAACGCGCGCCGCTCGCCGCGACCAAAAACATGTATCTCGACGACAAGGGCGAGGTCATCAAAGGCATGAGCCTGTTCGGCTATCGCGCGGTGGGCGTGCCGGGTACCGTGGACGGCATGTGGCAGGCGCAGCGCCGGTTCGGCAAGCTCAAGTGGAAGCAGGTGCTCGCACCGGCCATTCACTATGCACACGACGGCTTCGAGGTCAGCCAGCAATTGCAGCAACGCCGCGACGATGCCGCGAAAGACTTCGCCGGCAAGACCAACTTCGACACGTACTTCGGCAATCTGAAGGAAGGCGTCAACTTCAAGCAACCGGATCTCGCCGCCGTGCTGCAGCGTATTTCGGATCAAGGCGCGAAAGATTTCTATCAGGGCAAGACGGCCGATCTGATCGCCGCGTCCATGCGCGGCCACGGTCTGATTACCAAGGCCGACCTGCAGCAGTACAAGGCCGTCTGGCGTACACCGATCCAGGCCGACTGGAACGGCTATCGCGTGTACACCGCGCCGCCGCCGAGCTCGGGCGGTATCGGCCTCGTGCAGTTGCTGAAGATGAAGGCCGACATCGCGCCTGATTTCAAGGACGTCACGCTCAATTCGGCGCAATACGTGCATCTGATCGCGGAAATCGAGAAGCGGGTCTTCGCGGACCGCGCGCAGTATCTCGGCGATCCGGACTTCTACAAGGTGCCGATCGCGCAATTGACCGACGACGCGTATCTCGCCAAGCGCGCGGCCGAAGTCAATCCAAACACCCCGTCGGACACGAAGAGCGTGCAACCGGGTCTCGGCACGACCATGCCGGAGAAAGCCGAAACCACGCACTTCTCGGTCATCGACAAGTGGGGTAACGCGGTGTCGAATACGTACACCATCAACGGCTATTTCGGTTCGGGCGTGGTGGCGGATCGCACCGGCATCGTGCTGAACGACGAAATGGACGACTTCTCCGCGAAGCCGGGCGTGGCGAATATGTTCGGCGTGGTGGGCAGCGACGCGAATTCGATCGAACCGAAGAAGCGTCCGCTGTCGTCGATGAGCCCGACCATTCTCACTAAAGACGGCAAGGTCTCACTGGTGATCGGCACGCCGGGCGGGTCGCGCATCTTCACGTCGATCTTCCAGGTGATCAACAACATTTACGACTTCAACATGCCGCTGCAGGACGCGGTGGCGGCGATGCGTTTCCATCATCAACTGTTGCCGCCGAACACGATCTTCTGGGAGCCCTACAAGCCGATCGAGGGTGAACTTGCCCAGCAGATCGAGGCGAAGGGTTATACGCTGAAGGGTCAGGATTTCAGCGGCGACATTCAGGCGATCAAGGTGAATGGCGATACGCCGGAAGCGGCAGCCGATCCGCGCGGCCGTGGTGTGACGCGGGTGATTCCGTAAGTGTCTGAGTGACGCCAGGCGGTGCGGTTTTGTTGATGCACCGCGGGTCGAAGATAGAAGGCCTCGCGCTTAATTGAGCGCGAGGCCTTTTTCGTGCACGCCCGAAACGTAAGCGCGTCGACACAAACTGCAAACCGCAAACTCAACTCGTCTGTTCGACCGGCGTCAACGTCAATTCAAGCCGCTGTGCGCCGCGCAATACCGTCACGTTCACCGGTTTATCGATCCGCGATGCGTCGAGCGCGCGCTGCAGACCATCCACGTCCTGCACGGCGAGTGCGTCGATGGCGACGATCGTGTCGTCGGTACGCAACCCGCCGAGCGAGGCCGGACTGCCTTTGACGATTTCCATCACGTATACGCCGCTTTCCGAGCTCAAGCCGAAATAGCGCTGCACGCGCCGCGCGAGCGGCGTCGTGGTGCCGGCCACGCCGATATACGCACGCCGTACCCGGCCATGCGTGAAGATCTGCATGATGACCCACTTGGCGGTATCGATTGCCGTGGCGAAACAGATGGCCTGCGCGCCGGGAATGATCGCGGTATTCACGCCGATCACCTGGCCGGCCGAATTGATCAGCGGACCGCCGGAATTGCCGGGATTCAGCGCGGCGTCGGTCTGGATCACGTCATAGATCATGCGGCCGGAGTTCGAGCGGAGCGAACGGCCGAGCGCCGACACGACGCCGGTGGTGACGGTTTGTGCGAGCCCGAGCGGATTACCCACCGCGATCGCAATCTGGCCGACGCGCAGCTTTGACGATTCGCCGAGTTCGACATGCGGCAACGGCTCCGGCGAGCCGATCCGCAACACGGCGAGATCGCTGCCTGGATCGTCGCCGACCAGATCGGCATCGAATTTCGCGCCGTCGGCCAGCGTGACCTTGATGTGCGTGGCGCCGTGCACGACGTGGCTATTGGTGAGCAGATAGCCGTCGGGCGTGAACAGAAAGCCTGAGCCGGTACCGCCGCGCGCGCCTCGCTCACGGCCTCGCCCGTGCGCTTGCCCGGATGCCTCGCCGGGCAGCCGGCGTTCGACGGAAATGAAGGCGACCGCCTGCTGCACGCGTTCCAGCGCGCCGATCACGGTGCGGGAATAGGCGTCGAGTAGCGTGTCGTCGGATAAGGGATTGAGTGGATTCGGCCCGGGGGCGTCGGATGCGGCGCGCGACAGGCCATCGATGAAGCGTGGGCGGCTTCCCATGGCGATGCTCCGGATAAACGGGTACGCAGATGCGGGGCATCGCCAAAGTTTTCAAGTCCATGCAGCAGGCGGCGCCGGGCGACGCCGCAAAAGTCGCTATCATGGTTGACGACAAGGTGAGCCAGCCCCGCCTGCCCCGCAATCGTGCGCCTACGTGCCCAAGCGTGCCCCTATGTGCCCACTCGCACCTGCAGGGAGCCGAAATGCGGCCGCGGCGGTAACACGGCTGACACCTCGCGCTTCGATAATCGAACGCGTTCGCGTCGGACTTCTCGCCGCGCGCTTAACCATTTCCGTTGCCAGGAGAGCCGCAATGAAAGAGCAGGATCCGAGACCTGAAGCTGAAATGCTCGCAGAGCGGCAACGCCGTTTCGAGGAAGACCTCATCGACGCTTACGACGAAGAGCTCGAAATGGAAGTCGACGACCGCATTATCGACGGCGCGGAGGGCTTCACGCCTGAGCATCGCGAAGCCCGCAAGATGTACTTCCGCGAGTTGTTCCGTTTGCAGGGCGAGCTCGTCAAACTGCAGGACTGGATCGTGCAGACCGGCCATCGCCTCGTGGTGATTTTCGAAGGACGCGACGCGGCCGGCAAGGGCGGTGCGATCAAACGCATCACGCAGCGCCTCAATCCGCGCGTGTGCCGCGTGGCCGCGTTGCCCGCGCCGAATAACCGCGAACGCACGCAGTGGTATTTCCAGCGTTACGTTTCGCATCTGCCGGCAGGCGGTGAAATGGTGCTGTTCGACCGTAGCTGGTACAACCGTGCGGGTGTCGAGCGCGTGATGAATTTTTGCAGCGACGAAGAATACGAAGAGTTCTTCCGCTCGGTGCCGGAATTCGAAAAGATGCTGGCGCGCAGTGGCGTGCAGATTCTCAAATACTGGTTTTCGATTACCGACGAAGAGCAGGAAATCCGCTTCCAGAACCGCATTCACGATCCGCTGAAGCAGTGGAAACTGAGCCCGATGGATCTGGAAAGCCGCCGTCGCTGGGAGGCGTACACGCAGGCGAAAGAAGTGATGCTGCAGCGCTCGCATATTCCCGAGGCGCCGTGGTGGGTCGTGCAGGCGGTCGACAAGAAGCGCGCGCGCCTGAACTGCATTCATCATTTGCTGAGCCAGATGCCGTATCACGAGGTTGAGCATCCCACGATCGAACTGCCGGCGCGGGTTCATAACGACGAATACAGCCGCCAGCCGGTGCCGACGTCGATGATCGTGCCCGAGCTTTACTAAGCACTAAGCGACCGAGCGCTTCCCGGCGCTCGGCACAACAAAAAAGCGCGGCCTGTGAGCCGCGCTTTTTTCATTCAGACTCGCCGATCCCGCGAACGTCACTGCGGACCGGCGGCTTCTCTTCAAAGACGTTCTTTAGAACACCATCCGGAACACCCAATACAAGCCTCCGGCGAGTGCGATCGACACCGGCAGCGTCAGCACCCACGCGAGGATCAGGCTGCGCACGGTGCCCCATTGCAAACCGGAGCCGTTAGCCGCCATCGTGCCCGCCACACCCGAGGACAACACGTGCGTTGTCGAAACCGGCAGACCGTACATATCGGCCGCACCGATCGTCAGCATCGCGACGACTTCAGCCGACGCCCCCTGTCCATACGTCAGATGCTGCTTGCCGATCTTCTCGCCGACCGTCACGACAATCCGCTTCCAGCCGACCATCGTGCCGAGGCCCAGTGCAATCGCCACCGCGACCTTCACCCACGTCGGAATGAACTTGGTGGCGTGATCGGTTTGCGACTTGAAGTTGTCGATGGCCTTGGCGTCTTCCGGCGCGAACGCCGGTTGTTTCGCCTTCTCCATCAGGCGGATGGCTTCGGAGGCCACATACATGTTGTTGCGCACGTTATCGACGATACCTTGCGGCACCGAGCCCATCGAGCCCGATTGCCCAACCTGTTGACCGATCTGCTCCGTGAGTTGCTGCAATGCCGGCAAGGTAGCCGGCGCCAACTGACGGGTGCGGACATAGGCTTCGACGTCGCCGCGCGGATTGGTGGACGGCGCGGCGCCTTGCGTGTATTTGCCGAGCGTGACCGACGCGTGTTGCGCGACCGCCAGGTACGTTTGCGTTTCCGCCGGCGTGACCGCCTTGTTCAGCGCATACGCGGTCGGCACCGTGCCGATCAGGATCAGCATGATGAGGCCCATGCCCTTCTGACCATCGTTCGAACCATGCGCGAACGACACGCCCGTGCAGGTCAGAATCAGCAGGCTGCGAATCCAGAACGGCGGCGGTTCTTTGCCCTTCGGTTCGGCATACAGCGCGGGAATCCGCACCACGGCTTTCAGAATCAGCAGCAGCAACGCCGACGCGAGAAAGCCCACCAGCGGCGAAAACAGCAGCGACTTGCCGACGCCGAGCGCCTGATTCCAGTCCACGCCGCTCGTGCCGTTCGCGCCGTGCATCAACTGATTCATCAGACCAACGCCGATGATCGAGCCGATTAGCGTGTGCGAGCTCGACGACGGCAGCCCGAAATACCACGTGCCGAGGTTCCAGATGATTGCGGCGATCAGCAGCGCGAAGACCATCGCGAAACCGGCGCTGCTGCCCACCTGCAAGATCAGTTCGACAGGCAGCAGTTGCAGCACGCCGAACGCGACCGCGCCGGTCGAGGTCAGCACGCCGAGGAAATTCCACGTACCCGACCACACCACCGCGAGGTTCGGTGCGAGCGAATGCGTGTAGATCACCGTGGCGACCGCGTTGGCGGTGTCATGGAAACCATTGACGAATTCGAAGCCGAGCGCGATCAGCAGCGCCACGCCGAGGAGCAGATACGGTAGAACCGAACTCTCGCGGACCGGTTGCAGATCGTCCACCAGATGCATGGCGCAGTAAGCAGCGCCGATAGCGATAACCGCGAAGAAGATGAGGAGGCTGAGATTGCGGCCTTTAGCAGCGGTGCCCGGTTGCGGATACGAAAGTTCCGGCATGACTTGTGCCCCAAGAATTGTTTGTCGCGGAACTACCGATCCTGCGGGGCACGTGTGTCGTAATGATGACAACGACATGACACCCCGGCGGGACCAGCGTCGCGCGGGAAGGCACGCGGGTAAAGGCTGCGGGCCGTTTCAATGAACGCTTGACTGAAAGCTGGCGGATATCGATCGTCAGATGTCCGAAAACAACTGCATGTTGTTTGCATGCATGTCACACGGGTGACGGGCGCGGATTTTGTGCATTCGCGCGAGCGGCGACTCGTATGTTGAAGATAGTCGGTGATACGGCGTCGCGCTATCGAACCCGGTAAAAATATCTTCCTGTCTGGAGTCAGGGTCGCGCACTTTCTCCCGAATAGTGCTGCGGCGAAGCCGCGCGCCGAGCCCCGCTGGGCGCTTTTTTTGCTACGCTCCAGAAGGGAACGGGAAAAAGGGGCGCCAATGAACCGCGAGCACCGGAAAATGGACAAGCACGTCGCCGAGAGCAAACCGGGCGGCGCGGAACCTTCGGCGCAGGCCGCGTTCACGGCCTACGCCGAGCCGCTCGTCGACGAAGCGATCGAAGAGGGCAAAGCGGTTCGCGAGGACGCCTCGCCCGAAGCGCTGCACAAGTTTCGCGTGTCGCTGCGGCGTCTGCGTTCTCTTTGGTGGGCCTTCCAGCCCTTGCTGGAGCAAGCCGAGAACACGCGGCAACGCGCGCTATATAAGTACCTGGCCACGGCCGCCGGCAAGACGCGCGACTGGGACATCCTGGGCGAGTTACTGAGCCGCAGGAAAAGCGCCGCGAGCGGCCTCGCGCCCGGGCTTCAGCAAGCACGTGACGACGCCCTGGCCACTAGCCGGGAAACGCTGTCGAATGCGGACGTCAAGCATTTGCTGCGCGAGGCGCTGAGCAGCGCCGCCAAGGAATTGAATACCGCGCCCGAGCGCGTGCCGCTGCAAGAGTTCGCCAATCAACGCGTGGCGGCTTCGGAGCGCGCCTTGAAAAAGCGCATGAAGCGCGCGCGCCGGGCGAAGCGTGCCAACTACACGGCCTTTCACGATGTCAGAAAGGAAGGCAAGAAACTGCGCTATTTGCTGGAGTTTTTCGCGCCGGTCTTGAGCGGCGGCCATAAGCGCACGCTCAAGCGTTTAAAACAGATTCAGAAACGCTTCGGGACGCTAAACGATATCGTCGCCAGCGAAATGCTGCTGCGTGACAACGCCGCATTGCTCGCCGACACGGGCGACACCGACGCGGCGCTTCACTGGCTGAAGAAAGAGCGCAAACGGCGCATGCGCTCGGCCGCCAGTCTGCTGCGCAATCACTGAGGCCAAGCCGCGCGGATCACGTGCTCTGACTGCGGCGCGGCGCGAAGCCGCGCAGCGTGATCGCGCCGCGGCTTTCGTCGTGAATGTCTTGAATGCCGCGAAAGTTGCCGCGCGTGCCGCTGGTTTCGTCGTCGGGCGGCTGCAGCGGTCGTCTGCCGCTGGTCGATTCGTCGGGCGGCCCGAGCGGCTCGACAGGAAAACCGCGCCGTTGCCATGCGTCCAGCCCACCTCTCAACGCGCGAATCCGCGTATAGCCGCCTAGTCGCATGCGCTGCGTGATCTCCACCGCGGTCGCGCTATCCGGGCAAATGCAGTAAATCACCATGTCGTACGCGCGAAGCGCAACGTCGATCTGCTCGGTCGAGTGCGGATCGAGCGCGAGCGCGCCGGGAATCGTGCGCTGCGCGTCGAGCGCGAGGGCTTGCGGACGCGCGTCGAGCACCTTGGGCGGCACGATCCGCCGCCAGCCGCGAGGCGCGTCTTGCGATGCCTCCGCCGATGCCGCCCGCGCGAATCGCCGCCGTTCCCGCCGCCGCTGTTGCATCCGGTAGAGCAGGTAGACGAGCGCGGCGCCCAGCAGAATATCGATCACCGTCCCGCCGCGCGCTTTCACCAGGTCGAGCAGCATGTGCAACTGCCGTTCCGCCGCAGCGCCGCCGAGCAGCCAGAAGTTGGCCCACGCGAGCACGCCCACCAGATCCCAGACGGCGTAAATACGCGTGTCGACGGCTGTCGTGCCCATTAGCGGCGGGGTGATCAGCGCGAGGCCGGGGACGAACTTCGAGATCGACACGAGCGGCACGCCGAAGCGCTCGAACAGCGAGCGCGCTTTGTCGACCTTGGAATCGATCGCGGGCGAGAGTCGGCCGAGCGCGGCCATCAGCTTGCGGCCGTAAAGGCGGCCGGCGGTGAACCACGCGGCGTCGCCGATCAGTGCGCCGAGCACCGCGGCGCACAGGATCGGCCAGAACGACAGCGTGCCGGCGGCGATCGCGGAACCGGCGAAAAGCAACACGGGCACTGCGGGAATCGGCACGCCGAGGCGCGTCAACAGGACGTTGATGAACACGAACGCGCCACCCCAGGTTGCCACCGCCGAAGACGGAAACTCTACCAATTGAGCAGCTCCTGTTATTGCGTTTGGGCCGGCTTGAAGCGGCCTTCGTTAGTGTGCCTGCAAAGTGCGTTCCCGACGGGTGTGATGGCCGACATGCGTGTTTTGCGCGCGCGGCCAACGCGTCCAACCTTGCTGAGCATACTCGATGAGTTCCGCGCCGGGGTTGGCGTCGATCCGCTCGCCAGCACGCTCATCAATCCGCTGCAATTTCGTTCAAGACCGCTCGTCGCCCGCGCGCCTATTCTGCCTGCTCGTTTCAATGCATCCACGAAGAGGACGGCACCATGAATTCGCGGCATCTCGGATACCTGTTTTGCGCACTGGCGATGCTCGGCGTCGGCAGCACGGTGGTAGTCAGCAAATCGATCGCGGCCGGCTTGCCGCCGTTCAGTGCGACCGCGCTGCGCTTCGCGATCGCGTTTCCGCTGTTCTTGCTGGTCATGCGCTGGCGCGGCGTACGCTGGCCGCGTCTGGATCGCCACGACACGTTGCTCGTGATCGCCCAGGCCGGCGCGGGCAGCGTCGGCTATACCGTGCTGCTGATCAGCGGCATGAAACTCGCGTCCGCTGCGGATGCCGGCGTGATTGCCGGCACCTTGCCCGCGGTGTCGGCGGCCGTGGCGATGCTCGCGCTCGGCGAGCGTCCGGCGCCGGCCTTGATCGGCGCGATCCTGCTGGCCACGGCGGGTGTGCTGGTGTGTACCGTCCATCCCGGCGATTTCACCGCGCCGCATGTGGCGAGTTCGCTGATGGGTAATGCGCTGGTGTTCGCGGCGATTGTCTGCGAGGCGCTTTTCATTCTGCTCAACCGCAAGCTGCACCAGCCGGTCGCGCCGCTGCCGCTGTCGGCGTTGATGTGCGGCATCGGTTTCGCGGTCGCGATCGTGCCCGCCTGCTTCGAGCAACCGTGGATGCTGCCGGTCGACGCGCACGCGCTGGCTGGCGTGCTGTACTACGCGCTGGTGCCGACGGTGGCGGGTTTCGTGCTCTGGTATGCGGGCGCCGCGCGGATCAGCGGTGCGGAGGCCGGATTGATGACCGCGCTGGTGCCGGTCAGCGCGGTGGCCCTGGCGGCGCTCGCGTTGCGCGAGCCGGTCAGTGCGGCGCAACTGACCGGCGTTGCGTGCGTGCTCGGCGCGGTGTTGCTTGCCACCCTGGGCCGGATGGGCGCCGCGCGAAGCACGGTGTGACGTACCGCATGAAGCACCGCATGAAGCACCGCATGAAGCACCGCATGAAGCACCGCATGACGTACCGCATGGAGCACGGCATGACCGCGGCCTGAAGCACGACGCGAACCACGGCATGACCGCAGCCGCCCGTTCCCGCTACGTATTACGTATTGGCCACGGCCACCACGCCCGGATTCCCCACGATCGACAGAAACTCGCGACGGGTCGACGGATCGGAGCGGAACGTGCCCAGCATGCGCGACGTGACCATCGTCACGCCGGCCTTGTGGACACCGCGCGTCGACATGCATTGGTGAGCCGCTTCGAGAATCACGCCGACGCCCGCCGGTTGCAGCACTTCGTTCAGCGTGTCGGCGATCTGCACCGTCATCTTTTCCTGAATCTGCAGGCGCTTGGCGAACGCATCGACGAGACGCGCCAGCTTCGAAATGCCGACCACCCGATGCTGGGGCAGATACGCCACATGCGCCCGCCCGATGATCGGCACCATGTGATGCTCGCAATAGCTTTCGAAGCGGATGTCTTTCAACACGATCATCTCGTCGTAGCCGTCCACTTCGGAGAAGGTGCGGGCGAGGATCTCGCGCGGATCGACCTGATAGCCCGCGTAGAACTCCTCATAGGAGCGCACCACGCGCGCCGGCGTGTCGATCAGGCCTTCACGCGCCGGATCGTCGCCGGCCCAACGCAGCAGCACGCGAACGGCCGCTTCGGCTTCTTCGCGGCTCGGGCGGTCCGCGTTCGCCGCGGGTTGGGTTTTTTCTGCCTTGCTGCTGGTCATGCGGTGTTCCTCCGGGAGCGCGCGTTGCCGCTGCTGCTGGCGCGCGGGGTCAATGAGTGCGGCCATTGTTCCATGTTTTATGCCGTTTCGTGCCGATCACCCTGATCGCTGTCGGGGCGCAGGCGATTACTTCGGCCACTCGTCCATGGCGTCATTGAAGAGTTCGGCGACCACGCCGCGCAGCCAGGTCAAGCGCGGATCGTTATGAAACTTGCGATGCCAGTGCTGCCGCAGATCGAAACGCGGCAACGGCAGCGGCGGTTCGACCAGCGTGATCGACGCATGCTCCGACACGTACGCGAAACCGATCGCGTGCGGCACGGTCGCCAGCAGATCGGTACGCGCGAGGATGAACGGCAGGCTCATGAAATGCGGCGTTTCGAGCACGGCGCGCCGCTTGATGCGCTTCTTCTCCAGGAATTGCTCCAGCACTTCCTGGCTGCGTCCTTCGGCACGTACCACGGCGTGGCCCGCCGCCACGAACTGCGCGAGCGTGAGCGGCGCCTTCGTGAGCGGATGGCCGGCGCGCATCAGGCAGATGAAGCGGTGGGTGAAGAGCCGTTGCTGGAAGAAGTTGTTGCCTGCCAGGTCCGGGAAATAGCCGACCGCCAGGTCGACATCGCCCGATTCGAGGCCGCGTTCCACATTCGACGGCGACAGCGTTACCGAGCGCAGATTCGCGAACGGCGCGCGCTCGGCGAAGAGTTGCAGCAGGCGCGGCAGGAAGACGATCTCGCCGACATCGGAAAGCGCGATCGAAAAGGTGTGCGTGCTGGTGTCGGGATCGAAATCCTGGACGTCGAGCATGCCTTTCTCGATTCGCAGCAACGCGTCGCGCGCGGCCGGCAGGATGGCGAGCGCGCGCGGCGTCGGCTCCATGCCTTTGGAGGTGCGCACGAACAGCGGATCGTCGAAGTATTCGCGCAGCCGTCCCAGCGCGGTGCTCACGCGCGGCTGGCTCACGCCGAGCTGCTCGGCCGCGCGGCTGACGTTGCGCGTGTCTTCCATTGCGACTAGAAAGGGGATCAGGTTCAGATCCAGGTTTGTCTCGGACATGCTCGATTGGGCCTGCAGAGGTGCGTGTGTTGGATTATTGGCTTATCGGCATAGAGGGTAGTCTAAAAATCTCGTCTGCGGATAGTGCGGTTGGGTTCGTTGAAGACCACGAACCGTGGGTCAGGGGGAATCCCCTGCCTTGACAATGCGGCCGAAGCGCAACCATAATTGCCATAACGTTCGCTAAACGAATCCATGTTCATATAACGAACAAATCGGCGGTGAATACACCGGCAAGGCGGCAGCCCAGCGGCACGCAGCGCTCCCAAAGGAAATTCGACATGATCAACAAGATTTTCGAGTCACTTGAATCGGCCGTCGCCGATGTCCACGACGGCGCGACCGTCATGATCGGCGGCTTCGGCACGGCCGGCATGCCGTCGGAGCTGATCGACGCGCTGATCGAACAGGGCGCGCGCGAGCTGACCATTGTCAACAACAACGCGGGCAATGGCGACATCGGCCTCGCCGCGTTGCTCAAAGCCAAACGCGTACGCAAGATCATCTGTTCGTTTCCGCGTCAGACCGATTCGTATGTGTTCGACGCGCTGTATCGCGCCGGTGAAATCGAACTCGAACTGGTGCCGCAAGGCAATCTCGCGGAACGGATTCGCGCGGCCGGTGCGGGTATTGGCGGCTTTTTCACGCCGACCGCTTACGGCACCCGGCTTGCCGAAGGCAAGGAAACCCGTCTGATCGACGGCAAGCATTACGTGCTGGAGTCGCCGCTGCATGCGGACTTCGCGCTCATCAAGGCGCACAAGGGCGACCGCTGGGGCAACCTCACCTATCGCAAGACGGCGCGCAATTTCGGCCCGATCATGGCCAGCGCGGCGAAAACCGCGATCGTGCAGGTGTCGCAAGTGGTGCCGCTCGGCGCACTCGATCCGGAAGTGATCGTCACGCCCGGCATCTTCGTGCAACGCGTCATTGAAGTGCCGCAGGCGGCGCATCAAACCGCTGCCGCCACCGCCGCCTGACCCGGAGACCGACATGAAAAAACTGACTCGCGATGAAATGGCCAAGCGCGTTGCGCTGGATATCCCCGAAGGCGCCTATGTGAATCTCGGTATCGGCGTGCCCACGCTGGTGGCCAACCACCTCGCCGCCGACAAGGAAATTTTCCTGCATAGCGAAAACGGCCTGCTCGGCATGGGCCCGGCGCCCGCCAAGGGCGACGAAGACGACGAACTGATCAACGCCGGCAAGCAGCACGTCACGCTGCTTACGGGCGGCGCGTACTTTCACCACGCCGATTCGTTCGCGATGATGCGCGGCGGCCACCTCGACTTCTGCGTGCTCGGCGCGTTCCAGGTGTCGGCCAAGGGCGATCTGGCGAACTGGCACACCGGCGCGCCGGACGCGATTCCGGCCGTGGGCGGCGCGATGGATCTGGCGATCGGCGCAAAGCAGGTGTACGTGATGATGGAGCACCTGACCAAGCAGGGCGAGAGCAAGATCGCCGCCGAATGCACGTACCCGGTTACGGGCATTGCGTGTGTGGACCGTATCTATACGGACCTCGCAATGATCGACGTGACGGATCAAGGCCTCGTGGTGCGCGAGATTTTCTCCGACATCGATTTCGACGCGCTGCACAAGCTGACCGGCGTGCCACTGATCGACGGGACGCAAGCGGCGCAGGCGGGTTAAGCTTCACTCCGATCTCCCTCCGAACCTCGACGCCATCATGCTCGACTCCAGCGCCCGTCTGACCGGCCTTCTCTGCGGCACCCAGCCGATGAACGACCTCTGGGCGCCGCGCGCCACGCTGCAACGCATGCTCGACGTCGAAGCGGCGCTGGCGCGTGCGTCGGCCGCGCATCAGGTGATTCCCGCTACGGCGGTCCCCGCGATCGAAGCCGCCTGCCAGGCCGATCAACTCGACGCCGAGGCCCTCGCGCGCGACGCCGCGCTCGGCGGCAACCTCGCGATTCCGCTCGTCAAGCAACTCACCGCGCGCGTCAAAGCCGCCGACGCCGAAGCGTCGAAATACGTGCATTGGGGCGCAACGAGCCAGGACATTATCGACACGGCGACGGTGCTGCAATTGCGCGACACCTTCGCTTTGCTCGACCAGGGTTTGCAGGCCACGTGCGACGCCGTGGCGACACTCGCGGCCACGCATCGCGCAACACCGATGATCGGCCGCACCTGGTTGCAGCAGGCGCTGCCCATCACGCTCGGCCTGAAATTCGCGCAATGGCTCGACGCGTTGCTGCGGCATCGCGAACGGCTCGATGCCTTGCGTGCTCGCGTGCTCGTGCTGCAATTCGGCGGCGCGGCCGGCACGTTGGCGAGTTTGCGCGACGCCGCGCCGCGCGTCACCCAATCGCTCGCGCAAGAACTCGGCCTCGCCGCGCCCACCTTGCCGTGGCATACGCAGCGCGACCGCATCGCCGAAACGGCGGCGTTCTTCGGCATGTTGATCGGCACGCTCGGCAAGATCGCGCGCGACGTTTCGCTGCAAATGCAAACCGAAATCGATGAACTGGCCGAGCCGGCCGCCGCGGGCAAGGGCGGTTCGTCGACCATGCCGCACAAGCGCAACCCGGTGGGCTGCGCCGCCGTGCTGACGGCCGCGACGCGCGCGCCGGGGCTGGTCGCCACCGTGTTCGCCGGCATGGTCCAGGAACACGAGCGCGCGCTCGGCGGCTGGCAAGCGGAGTGGGACGCGCTGCCGGACCTCGCGCGCCTTGCGGGAGGCGCGCTCGCTAACATCGAACAGATCGCCGCCGGACTGAACGTGAACGTGCCGCGCCTCGCCGCGAATCTCGGTGTCACGCGTGGTCTGATTCTCGGCGAAGCGGTGATGCTCGCGCTCGGCGACAGCATCGGCCGGCTCGACGCGCACCATCTGGTTGAGCGCGCATCGAAGGCCGCGATTCGCGACGGGCAAACGCTGTTCGACGTGCTCGCCGCCGATCCGGCTGTTACCGAACATCTGCCGATCGAGCGGCTGAAGCAGTTGCTCGATCCCGCACACTACGTCGGCCAGGCCCACGCTTATGTGGACGCCGTGCTGGCACTTCACACCACGCGCGCACAGCGCGCCCCATCCAGGGAGTAACGGGCATGCCTTACGCCGCAGTCAACGGCACCGAGCTTCACTATCGAATCGACGGCGACCGTCACGGCAACGCGCCGTGGATCGTGCTGTCGAATTCGCTCGGCAGCGATCTGTCCATGTGGACGCCGCAGGTTGCGGCGCTGTCCCGGCAGTTTCGCGTGCTGCGCTACGACACGCGCGGCCACGGACATTCCGAGGCGCCGAAGGGTCCCTACACGATCGACCAGTTGACCGGCGACGTGCTCGGCCTGATGGACACGCTGAAGATCGCTCGCGCGAATTTTTGCGGACTGTCGATGGGCGGCCTGACCGGCGTCGCGTTGGCCGCGCGTCACGCGGACCGGTTCGAGCGCGTCGTGCTGTGCAATACGGCGGCGCGCATCGGCTCGCCGGAAGTGTGGGTGCCGCGTGCCGCGAGAGCGCGCAGCGAAGGCATGCTCGCCCTCGCCGACGCGGTCTTGCCGCGCTGGTTCACGGCGGAGTACATCGAGCGCGAGCCGGTCGTGCTCGCCATGATCCGCGACGTCTTCGTGCACACCGACAAGGAAGGCTACGCCTCGAATTGCGATGCGATCGACGCCACCGATCTGCGCCCCGAAACCGCCGGCATCAAACTGCCTACGCTGGTGATCAGCGGCACGCACGATCTTGCCGCCACGCCGGCGCAAGGCCGCGAGTTGGCGGCGTCGATTCCGGGCGCGCGTTATGTCGAACTGGACGCCTCGCACATTTCCAACATCGAGCAAGCCGACGCGTTCACGAAGACCGTGCTCGACTTTCTGACGGAGGCGAAATGAACGACGAAGATCGCTACGAAGCGGGACTCGACGTGCGCCGCGCGGTGCTGGGTAGCGCGCACGTCGATCGTTCGCTGGCGAACCGCACGGAGTTGACGGAAGAATTCCAGAACCTGATCACGCGCTACGCGTGGGGCGAAATCTGGACGCGCGAGGGCTTGCCGCGTCACACGCGCAGCCTGCTGACCATCGCGATGATGGTCGCGCTCAATCGCAGCGAAGAGCTGGCGTTGCACCTGCGCGCCGCGAAGAACAATGGCGTGACGCGCGAGCAGATCAAGGAAGTGCTGTTGCAAACCGCGATTTATTGCGGCGTGCCGGCAGCGAACTCGGCGTTCCATCTCGCCGATAAACTGTTCCGCGAAGACGACGCGGCGGCGACTGCGCCTTAACGCGGCACGTTGCCACGCTGTGAAGAAACGAAACGCGCGCCGGTCAAACGGCGTGCGTTTTTTATGCGGCGCCGCGTTCGCGCTCATTCTCCGCAGCGGAAGTGGCCCCCGCTGACGTCGACACCGCTGCCGAAGTTGCCGCGCTCGCCGGCAATTCCAAACGCACCGCGCGCAACACCGTGTCTTTGATAACCTCGCGCCAATGCGCGAGCGCCGCCTTGTCCATGAGCGGTTCGCCGAGAAACGCGCCCAACGTGTACTGGTTGGCGTTATAAAAATAGCCGAGCGACGCGATCATCAGATACACGTCGCGCGCGGCGACGTCGGCGCGAAACACCTGTTGCACCTTACCCGCATCCAGTAACTGTTGCACGACAGAAATCGCATAGCCCGAAATCTCTTTCAGCTTGAGCGACTTCTTCGCATGCTTGCCTTGATGCAGATTCTCGCTCGACAGCAGCGTGACGAACTCGGGATGATCGAGGTAATACTGCCAGACGAATTCCACCATCTGTTCGAGACCATGCACGGGATCGTCCAGATCGAGATGGAGTTGGCTTTCCGCCTCGTTGAACTGCGTGTAGATCGTTTCCAACACTTCGACGAACAGCTGTTCCTTGCTGCCGAAGTAGTAGTAAATCATGCGGTCGTGCGAACGCGCGGCCTTCGAAATACTCTCGATCCGGCCGCTGGCATAGCCTTGCTTCGCGAAGACCTTGATGGCCGCTTTGAGGATCTTGGCGCGCGTATCTTGCGCCTGCTTCGCACGGATACCGGTAGCGCCCGGTTTGCGGGCGGCAGTGGGACTCATGGCAGTCTCGGCTCTCTTTGTTAGCGTCACGTTGAACGGCATGCTACGCCCCGATGTCGCGTTGCACCATTGAAGTGAACGCCGGGAAACACGTTGCGCAGACTAATTTGATCGAGTAGATTTCTAACGAGTTTGGTGTAGCGGATACTACACGAACGGTGAGTGATCGCAACATGGAAAGCGGCGAAGCACACGAAAACGCCTTGAAACAGGGGCTATTCGTCAGCCGGAGCAGGACCGATTGTAATGTCGTCGTATGGAAACCCCGCCATGACAGAACATACGAAGGTCGATTTCGGTGCCGAGCGCGTCGACGGTGAAACCGCGTCGACGCCCGGTCCCACCGTGCTCGAAAAAGCCGCGCCGCGCAGCGAGCGCATGGCGACGAACAAGATCGAGTGCAATGCCTGCCCGGTGCTTTGTCAGATATCCGAGGGCCGCACCGGCGCATGCGATCGGTATGCGAATGCGCAGGGAAGATTGATTCGCGTCGATCCGGTGGTGTTTCTGTCGCGTGCGGATGCCGCCAGTCTCAACGCCAGCGCCGCCAACGCCGCCGATACCACGGTCGAATTTGGTGCAACGTCTTCAACGCAAGATCCGGTGGCCGACCCGTCGTTGTTCGTCACCGGTATCGGCGCATCTTCCACGTATCCCGACTACAAGCCCGCGCCGTTTATCGTCGCGTCGAAACTCGACGACGTCGATATGATCACCGTCGTCACCGAAGGGATTTTCAGCTACTGCAGCTTCAAGGTGAAGATCGACACCGACCGCTTTCTCGGCCCTGAGCAATCGAATGTGCGTTGCCAGGGCGAGATTGTCGGCCACGTCACGACTGCGGAATACGGCTCGCAAATGCTGAGCCTCGGCGGGGTGCATCATCTGACCGGCGGCAGCAAGAAAGAAGGCCGCGTGACCTGCGACATGATGCTCGCGCTCGGCAACAAGCAAGCGGTGGAATTTACGATCGACGGCGGCGCGAGTCTGGTGATTCGCGCGGGCGCCGCGCCGATCGTGGACGGTGTCGAAGAGCAGCGCATGCGAGTGGGTTGCGGTTCGGCCACCATCGGTATTTTCGCGAAACAGTGGTTCGATCACGTCGATGAAGTCGTGGTGGTCGACGATCACATTACCGGCGTGTTGACGGAACATCAGGCGGGCCGCTGTCTCGGCATGGCGCGCTCGGGTCTGAAGATTCGCGGACGTAAATCGACGCCGGGCCGTTATTTTCAGGTGGCGAATCCCGGCACCGGTTGGGGCGGCACCGACATTCACGATCCGCTGGCGATTGTCGAAGGTTTCGACCCGGCTGTCGCGAAGCCGGGCATGCGCCTGCTGATGGTGTCGACGACCGGCGAACACGCGCAGTGGTACGAACTCGATCACGATCTCGTGCCGCGTATCGCAGCCATGCCGGAGGCAGTGCGCCGCACGGTCGAACGGATTGGCGAGAACTGCGAGCCGTCGCTCGCCAGCGTGCTGTTTATCGGCGGCGCGGGCGGCAGTCTGCGCGCGGGCGCGACCGAGAATCCGGTGCTGCTCACGCGCGCGATCAAACGGAAGCTCGTCAACGTGACCTGCGGCGGCGCGCCGGCTTATGTGTGGCCGGGTGGCGGCATCACCGTCATGGTGGATGTCTCGCGTATGCCCGACCATTCGTTCGGCACGGTGCCGACGCCCGCGCTCGTTGCGCCGATTGAGTTCACTATGACGTACGACGCGTATCGCGACCTCGGCGGTCATCTCGACGCGGTGCGTTCGCTGGAGAGTGTGCTGGCGAACGGGCCGGACCATACGGAAGGCGCGCCGCTCGCGCGCCGGACTCTGGCGCGTAATCCCGACAATCCGTGGCCGCCGTCCATGCCGCCGATGCTCGGCTAACCGGCTCACGTGACGAACGAAGAAAGCGACGAAAGCGACCCATGCGACCAGGACGGCGAACGCGATGACCCCCACCCGCACCCCACTCGATGTGACCCGCTGGCACTGGCAGCACGGGCCGATCGATCTGATCCTCGACGCCGACGGCGAACCCGCGGCGCTGCAAGCCGCTTATGACGCGTGTTGGGCGCGCTTTGTCGACGTATTGCCGGAACTGGTGGCTGAACTACCGCTGCTTCGGCAACCGGTGAAGCATCAAGCGTCGTTGAGTGACGATGGTCCGAAAGGCGCCGTTGCTCGCCGCATGTGGTCCGCCTGCCATCCACATCGCGCGCGCTACATCACGCCGATGGCGGCCGTGGCCGGCAGCGTCGCCGACGAATTGATCACCGCATTCGCACGTCAAGGTATCGCCCGCGCCTATATCAACAACGGCGGCGACATCGCGCTGTATTTGACCGACGGACAGCAATACCGCGTAGGCGTGTTCGCGGACATCGCGCAGTTGTCGGACGCAAGACTCTCGAACGATCAGGCACTCGACGCCAACCTGACGCTCGATGCCGCGCATCCGATTCGCGGCATCGCAACCAGCGGATGGCGCGGCCGCAGTTTCAGCCTGGGCATTGCCGACAGCGTGACCGTGCTCGCGCGCGAAGCGGCCACGGCCGACGCCGCCGCAACGATCATCGCCAACGCAGTGAATCTCGACCACGCAGGCATCGTGCGCCGTCCGGCGTCGTCGTTGAAAGACGATAGCGATCTCGGCGACCTGCTCGTTACCGTCGACGTCCCCGCGTTACCGCAACCGTTGATCGATTTCGCGATGGCGCGTGGCGTCGAAACCGCGCGACGTCTGCGCGAACAAGGCTTGATAGAAGGCGCCGCACTGTTCCTGCAAGGACGGGTGCGCGTCGCCGGTATTCACGAGGACACACGTACCGGCGCGTTGCTCACCCAGCGCGCCCAGATGAACCAGGAGGCTCCGTGTTCGAAATACGCCGCGTGCTGACGCACGTCGAAGATATCTTTCACGAATTCGGTCCCGCGCCTGCGCAGCCGCTCAGGCGCGGCGCGATTGCCGCGGTGATGACGAATCCATTCGCCGGCCGCTACGAAGCGACCATCGAGCACGCCATGGAAGCGCTGAAACCGATCGGCTTCGATATGGCGCAGCGGTTGCTGGCGGCGATGGCGGTGCCGCATGCGTCGATTGAAAGCTACGGCAAGGGCGCGATTGTCGGCGCGCGCGGCGAACTCGAGCATGGCGCGCTGTGGCATGTTCCAGGCGGCTATGCGATGCGCGAGCTGCTCGAAAAAAACGGCGTGCCGACTAACGCAATCGTGCCGTCCACCAAGAAAGTCGGCGCGCCGTCCACCGCGCTCGACGTGCCGCTCACGCACGTCAATGCGAGCTATGTGCGTAGTCACTTCGACGCGATCGAAGTGCGCGTGCCCGGCGCGCCCGCCGCCGACGAGCTGGTGTACATCCTCGCGATGAGCACCGGGCAGCGTGTGCATGCGCGCGTCGGCGGTCTTGCGAAAGAGGCGATCGTGGGCAAGGACGGTTTGCGCTGAAGCGACGGCCGGACCGGACGCATCGGCAAGAAAGCAAAGCAGGCATTGAAACTCGGAGAGCGAAATGGCAATCAAGCTTCGCAAGCTGGTCGTGCAGGTGGACGAAACACGCATTGAAATGGGCCAGACGATCGATCCGCCCACGCGCCGCGCGGTCGCCATGGCGGTGATCGACAATCCGTACTCGGGCCGCTACGAGGCGAAACTCGATGCGTTGATCGAAGCCGGCGAAGAACTCGGCGCGTTGCTCGGCAACAAGTGCGTCGAAGCGCTGGGCATCGCACCGGGCGACGCGCAAAGTTACGGCAAAGCCGCGATCGTGGGCGAGGCGGGCGAACTGGAGCACGCCGCGGCGATCCTCCACCCCAAGCTCGGCGCGCCGCTGCGGGTGGCAGTCGAAAAGGGCGCGGCGCTGGTGCCGTCGGCGAAAAAAATGGGTACGCTCGGCACCGCGATCGACGTGCCGCTCGGTCACAAAGACGCCGCCTTCGTGCGCAGCCATTTCGACGCGATCGAAGCGCGCGTGTCGGACGCGCCGCGCGCGCACGAGATCGTCGTGGCCGTCGCGGTGACGGCCTCGGGCCGGCCGCTGCCGCGCATCGGCGGCTTGCAGGCGAGCGAGATCAAGGGCGAAGACGGTTTGCGCTGAGTTAGCATTCGGTTATTTGCCGAGGGTCGCGATGCTTTCGAATTTGCTGGTACAGCTGGTCAATGGACTCGCCGACGCGTCGACGCTGTTTCTGGTCGCCGCCGGTTTGTCGTTGATCTTCGGCGTGACGCGCATCGTCAACTTTGCGCACGGCTCGTTCTATATGTTCGGCATTTATGTCGCGTACAGCATCGCGAGCCGTTTCGGCCATACCACTGGGGGTTTCTGGCTGTCCGTGCTGGCGGCCGCGCTGGTGGTCGCAGTGCTCGGCGCGCTGGTCGAAATGATCGTGCTGCGGCGTATCTATCAGGCGCCTGAACTGTTCCATCTGCTGGCCACCTTCGCGCTGGTGCTGATCTTTCGCGATGCCGCGTTGTGGCTATGGGGACCGGAAGATCTGTTCGGACCGCGTGCGCCGCATCTGGCGGGTGCGGTCGAATTCCTCGGTCATCCGCTGCCGACATACGACATCGCATTGATCGTGATCGGACCCGTGGTGTTGCTGCTGCTTTGGTATGCATTGACGCGCACGCGTTGGGGCACGCTGGTGCGAGCCGCGACGCAGGATCGCGAAATGCTCGGCGCGCTCGGCATCAATCAGGCGTGGCTGTTTACCGGCGTGTTTTTCGTCGGCGCGTTTCTGGCCGGATTGGGCGGCGCGCTGCAAGGGCCGCGCATGTCGGCGAATCTGTCGCTGGATCTGGAGACGATCGGCAACGCGTTCGTCGTGGTGGTGGTCGGCGGCATGGGGTCGATTCCGGGCGCGTTCGTCGCCGCGTTGATCATCGCGGAGATCAAGGCGCTGTGCATTGGCATTGGGCATGTGACGATTTTCGGCGTCGGCGTGTCGTTGAGCCGCTTCACGCTGGTCGCCGAGTTCGTCGTGATGGCGGTGGTGCTGGTGGTGCGTCCGTGGGGCTTGCTGGGTCGCGCAACGGCTGCGGTGCGCGGCATGGCCGCGCCGGAAACACCGCTGCGTCCGGCGGGCAAACGCCTCAAATGGCTGGCCGCGCTTGCGTTGCTGGTTCTCGTGCTGGCGCCGCTCGCCGCGAACGCTTTCCCCTATATGCCGGTGCTGCTGGTCGAGATTCTGATCGCCGTGCTGTTCGCCACGAGCCTGCATTTCATCATGGGCCCCGGCGGCATGCATTCGTTCGGCCACGCCGCTTACTTCGGACTCGGCGCCTACGGCGCAGCGCTATTCCTCAAGGTGCTGAACCTGCCGATGGAAGCCGCGCTGCTGCTCGGCCCGCTGCTCGCGGTGGGCGGCGCGTTGGTGTTCGGCTGGTTCTGCGTGCGGCTCTCCGGCGTCTATCTCGCGATGCTGACGCTCGCGTTCGCGCAGATCGTCTGGTCGGTCGTCTTCCAGTGGGACGATGTGACTGGCGGCAGCAACGGTGTTCTCGGCTTATGGCCGTCGAACTGGTTGTCGTCACCAGTGGCGTTTTACTACCTGACGCTGGTGTGCGCCGTGATCGGCGTGTGGCTGTTGCGCAAGATGCTGTTCTCGCCGCTCGGTTACGCGATGCGCGCGTCGCGCGATTCCGTGCTGCGCGCCGAGGCGATCGGCATCGACGTCAAGCGCGTGCAGTGGGCGGCTTTCGTGATCGCGTCGCTGTTCTGCGGGCTGGCCGGTTCGCTTTATGCCTTCTCCAAAGGGACGATCTCGCCGGAAGTGATCAGCGTGAGCCGCTCGGTGGATGGCCTCGTGATGGTGCTGCTCGGCGGCTTGCAGACGCTGACCGGCCCGATTGTCGGCGCGGCTGTTTTCACGTGGCTGCAGGACACCGTGGCGCGGCAGACCGATTATTGGCAGGCGCTGCTGGGCCTCACGATTCTGCTGCTGGTGATTGCGTTTCCGCAGGGGATCGTCGGCTTTATTCGCGAGCGCTTCGGCGACGACACCGTCGACAACGCCGACAGCCGCGCCGTCGAACCCGCGCAACGCACGGCGGCGATCAAGGAGGGGCTATGAGCTTGCTGCGCGTCTCCGGTCTCTGCAAATCGTTCGGCGGTCTGAAGGCGGTCGACGACGTCTCCTTCGATCTCGAAGCCGGCCAATTGCTGGCCCTGCTCGGCCCGAACGGCGCCGGCAAGTCCACCTGTTTCAACATGGTCAACGGACAGTTGCCGCCTTCGTCCGGATCGATCCGGCTGGACGGTCAGGAACTGGTCGGCATGCGTCCGCGCGACATCTGGCGTCTGGGTGTTGGGCGCACGTTTCAGATCGCCGCGACCTTCAATTCGATGACCGTGCTGGAAAACGTGCAGATGGCGCTGGTCTCGCGCGAGCGCAAGACCTTCGGCCTGTGGAAGCCCGCGAGCGCGCGCTATGCCGACGACGCGCTCGCGCTGCTCGACCAGGTCGGCATGACTGCCGACGCTCAGCGCGCTTGCGGCGTGCTCGCGTATGGCGACGTGAAGCGCGTCGAACTCGCCATTGCGCTCGCCAACCGCCCCAGGTTGCTGCTGATGGACGAACCCACCGCCGGCATGGCGCCGAAGGAGCGCAACGAGTTGATGGCCCTGACCAAGCGTCTCGTCACCGAACACCAAATCGGCGTGCTGTTCACCGAGCACAGCATGGACGTGGTGTTCGCCTACGCCGACCGCATGATCGTGCTCGCGCGCGGCAAGCTGATCGCCGAGGGCGACGCTGAAACGATCCGCAACGACACCCGCGTGCAGGAAGTCTATTTCGGCACCGGCAAAACGTTCCAGCCGCGCGCGCCCTTGCATGAAACGGCGGCCGGCCGGCCGGGACAAGGAGCGCTGCAATGAGCGAGCCGATGCTGAAAGTCACCGGCCTCAACGCGTTCTACGGCCGCGCGCATATTCTGTTCGACGTCGGTATCGAGGTCGGCCGCGGCGAAGTCGTCGCGCTGATGGGTCGCAACGGCGCCGGCAAATCGACCACGATGAAAGCGGTCATGGGTCTGCTGCCGCGCCGTCAGGGCGAGGTCACGTTTCGTGGCCAGAACATCTCCGCGCTGCCGTCGTACAAGATTGCTCGCATGGGCATGGGCTTCGTTCCCGAAGACCGTCGCGTGTTCGCCGATCTGACGGTGATGGAGAACCTGGCCACCGGCCGTCAGCCGCCGCGCGACGGCGCGCCGCAATGGACGCCGGAAAAACTGTTCCGCCTGTTTCCCAATCTCGGCGAAATGCCGCGCCGTCCAGGCGGCCAGATGAGCGGCGGCGAGCAGCAGATGCTGACCGTATCGCGCACGCTGATGGGCAATCCGTATCTGGTCTTGCTCGACGAGCCGTCCGAAGGCGTCGCGCCGGTAATCGTCGAACAGATGGCGAACATGATTCTCGAACTCAAGCGCGAAGGGCTGTCGATTCTGTTGTCCGAACAGAACCTGCATTTCGCCGAGCTGGTCAGCGACCGCGCGTATGTGCTTGAAAAAGGGCAGATCCGGTTTAGCGGCACGATCGGCGAACTCGCGCAGAACGAGACCGTGAGGCGCGCTTACTTGAGCGTGTAATGCATGAGTGTGTGATTCCATCGGCGCGGCGAGTGGCCTGAAAAGCACTTCAGGCACGTTCCCGACGCCCGGCAGTCGTTGCGAAAGGAGAGGCAGATGGCAGCAGAGACGTTGACAGGCTTGTCGGGCAAGGTCGCGGTAACGAACATCGGGCTGCTGCTATCCGGTGACATCGATCAGCCGATTCTCGACGCGGACACGCTGGTGATCGACGACGGCGTGATCGTCGCGATTGGCCGGGAGAAAGACTGCGACCTCGAAGGCGCGCGGACCACGGTCGATTGCAAAGGCACCACGGTCGCGCCGGGCCTGATCGACTCGCACGTGCATCCGGTATTCGGCGACTGGACGCCGCGCCAGAATCAGATGGGTTGGATCGAATCGAATCTGAACGGCGGCGTCACGACCATGATCTCGGCCGGCGAAGTGCATTTGCCCGGCCGCCCGAAGGACATCGTCGGTGTGAAGGCGCTGGCCATTACCGCGCAACGCTCGTTCGAAGGCATGCGCGGCGCGGGTGTCGGCGGCGGCGTGAAGGTCATGGCAGGCGCGCCGGTGATCGAGAAGGGCATGGTCGAGGAAGACTTCAAGGAGCTCTCGGAAGCGGGCGTGAAGCTGCTCGGCGAAGTCGGACTCGGCAGCGTGAAGGGTGGCGAGGAAGCCGCGCAGATGGTGGCGTGGGCGCGCAAATACGGCATTCAAAGCACGATCCATACTGGCGGTCCGTCGATTCCCGGCTCGGGGCTGATCGATCGCGACGTGGTGCTCGCGGCCGACGCCGACGTGATCGGCCACGTCAACGGCGGCCATACGTCGCTGTCTTATCGACACGTGTGCGATTTGTGCGAGCAATCGAGCCGCGCGCTGGAGATCGTCCACAACGGCAACGAACGGATCGCATTGCTGACCGCGCGTCATGCGATCGAATTGAAGTGCCCGCACCGCATTATTCTCGGCACCGATAGTCCGGCCGGTTCCGGCGTGCAACCGCTCGGCATTCTGCGGATGATCGCGCTGATTTCGAGTCTGGCCGACGTGCCCGCGGAAATCGCCTTCTGCTTCGCGACCGGCAACACCGCGCGGCAGCGCAATCTGCGTCAGGGGTTGATCGAAGTGGGCCGCCCCGCCGATCTCGTGTTCATGGACCGCGCGCAACACACGGCCGCCGACACGCTGCTCGAAAGCGTGCAGCTGGGCGATATTCCCGGCGTCGGCATGGTGATGATCGACGGCTTGATCCGTTGCCGGCGCAGCCGCAACACGCCGCCAGCCACTGAAGTACCGGTGGTGCTGTGAGCGCGCGCCGCTCCGCCCGGCCTGCACGGTCATGAACCGCCACGCGCCGCTGACGCTGAACGTGAACGGCGCGACGCATCTCGTCGCCGCGGCGGCGGACACGCCGTTGTTGTACCTGCTGCGCAACGACCTCGCGCTGAACGGGCCGAAATTCGGCTGCGGTCTCGGCGAATGCGGCGCCTGCACGGTCCTGCTCGACGGCGTGCCGACGCGTGCTTGCGTCACTACCGCGAGAGTCGCGTTGGGCCGCGAAATCACCACGCTCGAAGGACTCGGCACACGCACGGCGCTGCATCCCGTGCAGCAGGCGTTTATCGAAGAACAGGCCGCGCAGTGCGGCTATTGCCTGAACGGCATGATCATGACGGCGAAGGCCTTGCTCGATCGCGATCCGCATCCGAGCGTCGAAACGATTCGCCGCGAGCTCTCGCGCAATCTGTGCCGCTGCGGCACGCATGTCGAGATCGTGCGCGCGGTGCAGCGTGCCGCCGAGTTGCTGGCCGCGCAGCCCGCCGCGCAATCGGCGGTGCACGAGGGCGTGCGCGCATGACCGGGCCGGATTTCAGCGTCGATCGACGCGCCGCACCGCCTTCGCGTCAGCAGTTGTATGACGCGCGCAGTGTGCTGATCGTCACGCGGCCGCCGCTGGCGCCGGTGAGGGCGGCCATCGGTCAGCCGGGATCGCGCTCGTCGTTCGTGCCGACCGAGGCGGAGATGTTTCTCGTGGTGCGCGACGACGGCAGCGTCGTCGCGTTCAATGGACACGTGGACCTGGGCACCGGCATCGGCACGGCGCTCGCGCAGATCGTCGCGGAAGAACTGGATGTGCCGCTGACGCGCGTGTCGATCGTGCTCGGTCATACGGGCGAAGCGCCGAATCAGGGGCCGACGATTGCCAGCGCCACGATTCAGATTTCCGCCGTGCCGTTGCGGCACGCGGCGGCGCAGGCGCGGCACTATCTGCTGAAGGAAGCGGCCGAACGCTTGAACATTGATGTGGCGCAGCTCGATGTGCGCGACGGTGTGGTCTTTCAGCGCGGCGACGACGCCAGAGCAAAAGGCTGCGTGAGCTATGCCGACCTGGTCGGCGGAAAACGCGTCGAGCTGCAACTCGCCACCGACGCGCCGTTGAAATCCCCCGACGCCTACAAGATTGTCGGCAAGAGTACACCGCGTGTCGATATTCCCGCGAAGGCGACCGGCGAATTGAGTTTCGTGCATGACGTGCGCCTGCCGGGCATGCTGCACGGTCGCGTGGTGCGCCCGCCCTATGCCGGTATCGCGCAGGGCGACTTCATGGGCAATAGCCTGCTGCAGGTCGACGAGAACTCGCTTAGCGATTTGCCCGGCATCGTCAAGGTGGTGGTGATTCGCGATTTTGTCGGCATCGTGGCGGAGCGCGAGGAAGTCGCGCAGCAAGCGGTGAAGCGGTTCGACGTGCGCTGGAAAGCCGTGGAAGGTTTGCCGCCGCTCGATACCAGCGAGCAGGTGGAAGCCGCGTTGCGCGCGAATCCGGCTAAACGGCGCGATCTGGTGATCGAGGGCGACGTGGACGCCGCGCTCGCGCAAGACCCGGCTCGCGTGCTGGAACGCACGTACGTATGGCCGTTTCAGATGCATGCATCGATTGGTCCGTCGTGCGCGGTGGCTGACTATCGCGAGGGTGCGCTGAAGGTTTGGTCGGGCACGCAGAATCCGCATTCGCTGCGCGCCGATCTTGCGCTGCTGATGGCCATGGACGAAGCGCACATCGAGATCGTGCGAATGGAGGCGGCCGGTTGCTACGGCCGCAATTGCGCGGACGACGTCGCCGCCGACGCCGCGTTGCTCTCGCGCGCCACCGGCAGTCCGGTGCGCGTGCAACTATCGCGCGAAGACGAGCATGCGTGGGAGCCGAAGGGCGCCGCGCAATTGATGGACGTGCGCGGCGCGTTGAACGCGCAAGGCGAATTGGCGGCGTACGACTTCGCGACGCGTTATCCATCGAACGACGCGCCAACTTTGGCGCTGTTGCTAACCGGCACGATCTCCGCGCAGCCGCAGGTGTTCGAAATGGGCGACCGCACGGCCGTGCCGCCGTACGACTATCGCGCCATGCGGATCGTCTGCGACGACATGCCGCCGATCGTGCGGGCGTCGTGGCTACGTGGCGTGTCCGCGTTGCCGAATACGTTCGCGCACGAGTCCTTTATCGACGAACTCGCGGAACAGGCCGGCGTCGATCCGGTCGCGTTTCGATTGCAGCATCTCACCGATCCGCGTGCGATCGATCTGGTCAAAGCCGTGGCTGAGAAAGCGGGCTGGGAACCGCGCAACGCGTCTGAAAACCCGGCTGAAAATGCGGCGACCCAAGAACAAGGCGACATCGCCCGAGGCCGCGGTTTCGCTTACGCCCGCTACGTACACAGCAAATTCCCCGGCTTCGGCGCGGCGTGGTCCGCGTGGGTCGCCGACATCGAAGTGAATCGCAAGAGCGGCGAACTCGCGGTGACGCGCGTGGTGGTCGGCCAGGATACCGGCACGATGGTCAATCCGGACGGCGTGCGTCATCAGATTCACGGCAACGTGATCCAGGCGACCAGCCGCGCGTTGAAAGAACGCGTGACGTTCGGCGGGAACGCGGTGACGAGCCAGGAGTGGGGCGCGTATCCGATCCTCACGTTTCGTGAAGTGCCGGTGATCGACGTGGTGATGATGCCGCGTCACGGCGAGCCGCCGATGGGCGCGGGCGAATCCGCGTCGCTGCCCGGCGCGGCGGCGATTGCCAACGCGTTGTACGACGCGACGGGCGTGCGTTTTCGCCGGCCGCCGTTCACGCCGGAGACGATCCGCGCGGCGCTCGCCGATGCGCAAGCCGAAGACGCCAGGGCACGTAAGAAAAAGCGCTGGCGCCTGGGCTTTCTCGGCGCATTCGCCGCGGGCGCGGTCGGCTGGCTCGGCGCGTTGTCGCTCGCGCCGGCTGCCATTGCACCGATCGCGCCGCCGCTCGCGAGCGCGTTCGCGCCCGAGCTCGTGGCGCGCGGCAAACTGCTTGCCGCGCTCGGCAATTGCGCGGTGTGCCACACCGCGCACAACGGCGTGCCGAACGCCGGCGGCAAACCGCTCGATACGCCGTTCGGCACGGTCTACAGCACCAACCTCACGCCCGACGGTCAGACGGGGATCGGCAACTGGTCGCTGGAGGCGTTTGTCCGCGCGATGCGGCAAGGCATTAGCCGCGATGGTCATCGGCTCTATCCGGTGTTTCCGTACACGTCGTTCCAGAACACCTCCGACGACGATCTCAAAGCGCTCTACGCATATCTGATGGCACAAACGCCAGTCCGCTCGCGTCCGCCGGAAACGAAACTGCCGTATCCGTTTAGCGTGCGTCCGCTGATGAGCGCATGGAACGCGCTGTTTCTCGGTCGCACGACTTACACCGCGAGCGCGACGCAAAGCGCGCAGTGGAATCGCGGCGCTTATCTGGTGAACGGACTCGGCCATTGCAGCGCCTGTCATACGCCGCGCAACGCATTCGGCGCCGAGAAAAGCGGTGCGGCGTTCATGGGCGGCGGCATCGCCGAAGGTTGGGAAGCGCCCGCGCTATCGACGCTCTCCACCGCGCCGGTGCCGTGGGGCGAAGACGAATTGTTCAGCTATCTGCGCTACGGTCACGCGCCGCTGCACGGCGTCGCGGCTGGGCCGATGGCGCCGGTCGTCGGCGATCTGGCGGCGCTGCCGGACAGCGATATTCGCGCGATGGCCACCTATCTGGCGTCGCTCAATCCGTTGGAGCCGAACGCCGATCCGGTCGCGGTGGCGCGTCAATACGAACAGGCCAGTGCGATCACCGGCGCGCCCGTGGGTCTCGGCGCACGGCTTTTCGACGGCGCATGCGCCGCGTGCCATCACACCGGTAGCGGGCCGCAACTGTTCGGCGCGCATCCGTCGCTCGCGCTTAACACGAATCTGCACAGCGCAACGCCTGATAACCTGATTCGCGTGATTCTCGACGGCATCGGCTCGCCTGCACGGCCCGAACTCGGTACGATGCCGGCTTACCGCGACAGTTTCAACGACGCCCAGGTAAGCGAACTCGTGTCTTATCTGCGGCAGCAATTCGCCGGTGGCAAGCCGGCCTGGCAGGACGTGGCGACGAGCGTCGCACGAATTCGCGCGACGCCGCCGGCCGAGTGAACGTTTGCTTGAATGCTTGCTTGAATGTTCGATAACAACGACCCGTATTCCCGCAATCCTTTTGATAACGGAGAAACGCATGACCACGCGCGCAGGATTCCTCTCTCGCCTCATGGTGCCGACGCTGCTGTCGCTCGCCGCGCTGAGCGCGAGCGCCCAGCAGACGATCAAGATCGGTGAAATCAACAGCTACAAGGCGCAACCCGCCTTTCTCGGGCCTTACAAGAACGGCTGGAATCTCGCGCTCGACCAGGTGAATGCGGCGGGCGGCGTGCTCGGCAAACAACTCGAAGTCGTGTCGCGCGACGACAACGGCAACCCGGGCGACACGATTCGCGTGGCGCAGGAATTGATCGCGCGCGAGCAGGTGCAGTTGCTGTTCGGCGGCTTCCTGTCGAACACGGGCCTTGCGTTGACCGACTTCGCGAAGCAGAAGAAGATTTTCTTCCTCGCCGCCGAACCGCTGACGGACAAGATCGTCTGGGCCGACGGCAACAAATACACGTACCGTCTGCGTCCTTCCACGTATATGCAGGTGGCGATGCTGGTGCCGGAAGCGGTCAAGCTGAAGAAGAAGCGCTGGGCGCTGGTGTATCCGAACTACGAGTACGGCCAGTCGGCGGTGGCGACTTTCAAGAAACTGCTGACGGCCGCGCAGCCTGATGTGCAGTTCGTTGTCGAACAGGCCACGCCGCTCGGCAACGTCGACGCGGGCGCGGTCACTCAGGCAATCGCCGATGCGAAGCCGGATGCGATTTTCAACGTGCTGTTCGGCGCCGATCTCGGCAAGTTCGTGCGCGAGGGCAATACGCGCGGACTCTTCAAGGATCGCAGCGTGGTGTCGTTGCTGACGGGCGAACCGGACTATCTGGACCCGTTGGGTGCGGAAGCGCCGACCGGCTGGATCGTGACCGGCTACCCGTGGTATTCGATCGATACGGCGGCCAACAAGAAGTTCGTCGACGCCTATCAGGCCAAGTATCACGACTATCCGCGGTTGGGTTCGGTGGTGGGATATTCGGCGTTGATGTCGATTGCGGACGGCATCAAGAAGGCCGGCTCGGTCGATCCGGATAAGCTCGCCGCCGCGTTCAAGGGACTCGGCGTGGACACGCCGTTCGGGCCGATCACCTACCGCGCGCAGGACAATCAGTCGACCATGGGCGCGTATGTCGGCGTGACGGGCTTGAAGGACGGCAAGGGCGTGATGACGTCGTACCGGTATATCGACGGCGCGAGCGTTCAGCCGTCGGATGCGGAGGTCAAGAAGCTGCGGCCGGCTGACTGAGGTTGAGTGCGGCGGCCGTCATGCGCCGCTACTCTTCGGCGTCGTGCTCGATCACAAAACGTTTCAGATAAGCGAGCACGGCGGCTTCGACCGCGCGATGATCCGCGGTGCTTTTGGAGCCCGCATTCTCTTCATCGCCGAACAGGGTGGACGGCGCGTTATGCACGTCCACCTCCTGTCCCTCGCGAAACACGCGGATCTCGTGAACGTCTTCCGCGTACTCGGCGATCCAATGCACGCCTTCAATATGCGCGCCTGCACGAACGGTCGGTATCTTCATGAGCGTCTCCCGCGGGTCGGACCACGGCGCCAACCCTTGCTGACACCATACGCCGTCCATTCGGCCGGCGCGAGCCCTGGCGGGCAACTTTCATCGAGATTCACGACGATTCAGGGCTGCCGCGCTTGCGGCACGGCCGTTGCTGCATGACAAAGGTCACCATCAACAGGAGGATCGTCATGCCTGAACAGAAAACCCTCAAGCGAGCCGCGGCCGACAAACGCGCCGGCAAGGCGTCGAGTACCCAGGCCGGGGAATTCGTCAAGGAACAGGTCGACAAGGTGCGTGCCGGCCAGCACGGCGTCAGGTCGGCCAGACAGGCGATCGCGATCGGCCTCTCGGAAGCACGCCGTGCCGGCGTCGCCGTGAAATCGCCCAAGAAGGGCACGGCGAGCGCGGCGACGCGCAAGAAAGCCGCGACGGATAACGCCGCCGGTCAGCGCAAGAGCACTGCGAAGACGAGCACGGAGTCGACGGCGAAACGCTCACGCGCGTCTACCGATGCGTTGAAGCGGGAAGGGAGCGCGGGCGCGTCGCGCGCGGCGCTGTCGAAGCAGACGAGGTCGGCGGCGGCCAAACGTCCGGCGGCCAGCCGTTCTGCCGCGGCAAAGAAGGCAGCGGCGACGAAGGGCGCGGCAGGGCGCTCGGCGGCCGCGAAAAAGGCGGCGCATACGAGGGCTTCACGCACGCATCACTGAGTGGGGTTTGATGCCTGGCCTGCCGTTGCGAGGCAGGCGACAAACAAAGGCGGCGCCGAGGACGGCACCGCCTTTCCTGCTTTACTGCACCGTCTTTACTGCACCGTCGCCAGCACGTCGCCCACCGTCTTGAAGATGTGCGCGATCTGCTCTTCGTCGATGATAAGCGGCGGCGAGAACGCCAGGATGTCGCCGGTAAAGCGCACCAGCACGCCCGCTTCGAAGCATTTGACGAACGCCTCGTAAGCCCGCGCGCCCGGCGCGCCGTCGCGCGATTCCAGCTCCACGCCCGCGATCATGCCGAGGTTGCGCACGTCCTTCACATGCTTCGCGCCGCGCAGCGAGTGACCGGCGGCTTCGAAGGTCGGCGCGAGCTTGCCGGCGCGTTCGAACAAGCCTTCGCGGCGATACAGGTCGAGCGTGGCGACGGCCGCAGCGGCCGCAGCCGGGTGAGCCGAATACGTGTAGCCGTGGAACAGTTCGATCGCGCCTTGCGCGCCGCCGTTGACGATCGTGTCGTGGACCGTGCGGCTGGCCGCCACCGCGCCCATGGGAATCGCGGCGTTGTTGATGGCCTTGGCCATCGTGATCATGTCCGGCGTCACACCGAAATACTCGCTGGCCGTCGCCTTGCCGATCCGGCCGAAAGCGGTAATCACTTCGTCGAAAATCAGCAGGATGCCGTGCTTCGTGCAGATCTCGCGCAGCTTCTGCAGATAGCCTTGCGGCGGAATCAGCACGCCCGTGGAACCGGCCACCGGCTCGACGATCACGGCCGCAATGGTCGACGCGTCATGCAGCGTGACGATCCGTTCGAGTTCGTCGGCGAGATGTGCGCCCCACGCCGGCTGGCCCTTCGTGAACGCGTTGTGTTCGAGGTTATGCGTGTGCGGCAGATGATCCACCGCCGGCAGCAGCGCGCCGGAGAAGGTCTTGCGATTCGGCGCGATACCGCCGACCGAAATGCCGCCGAAGCCCACGCCGTGATAGCCGCGCTCGCGGCCGATCAGGCGGGTGCGCTGGCCTTCGCCGCGCGAACGGTGATAGGCGAGGGCGATCTTCAGCGCGGTGTCGACCGACTCGGAACCCGAGTTCGTGAAGAAGATACGGTCGAGGCCTTCCGGCATCAGTTCGGCGACCTTGGTGGCGGCTTCGAACGCGAGCGGGTGGCCCATCTGGAAGGTCGGCGCGAAATCGAGCGTGGAGAGCTGCTCGGTGATCGCGGCCACGATCTCGTCACGGCCATGGCCGGCGTTCACACACCAGAGACCGGCGCAACCGTCGAGCACTTCGCGGCCGTCTGTGGTGCGGTAATACATGCCCTTGGCCGACTCCAGCAGGCGCGGCGCGGCCTTGAACTGGCGGTTGGCGGTGAAGGGCATCCAGAAGGACGACAGGTCGTCGATGACGGGGCGCGAAGTCATGGGTATCTCCTCGAAGTGGGTCCCCAAGGGTCCTTTGGGGCATGGCGAAACTGTAGCGTCCGCGGTTTAATGGCGGCATAAACAGTTGACGCAGTGTGACGCTAACTGTATTGGTAGGTTTGCGCTAACTGTGTCGCTGGATAGGAGCCTTTAACGCGCTTCTATCACCAGGCATTTCATCCCTCTTTCGCCACCTGCCGTGGCGTGCTTTTGCGTCCTGACCATGATCGAACTTCAACTCGAGCGCGACCGGCGCGCCGCGCCCACGCTCGTCGAGCAGGTGGTGCAAGGCTTCACGCGCGCCATCGAGGGGCAATCGCTGCGCGCGGGCGCGCTGCTGCCGTCGGTGCGGCAATTGGCACAGAGCCATGAGCTGAGCACCTTCACAGTCACTGAAGCATACAACCGTCTGGTGTCGATGGGGCTGGTGGTCGCGCGGCGCGGTTCCGGCTACCGGGTGGCGGCGCGCGCGCAGTCCGCGCGAGTCGCCGCGACCGACTGGCAGCCGCCGAGCCTCACCGCGACCTGGCTGCTGTCCGACGTGTTCGCCGACCATTCGGTGCCGATCAAGGCGGGCGGCGGCTGGCTGCCGAACGAGTGGATCAACGAAACCGGTCTGCAGCACGCATTACGCGCGATGAGCCGGGTGCCGGCGGCGCGGCTTGGCGATTACGGGCATCCGTACGGATTCGCGCCGCTGCGCGAGCGGATCGCCGAGCAACTCGACCGGCGCGGTTTGCCGGTGGATGTCTCCAACGTGCTGCTCACGCAGGGTGCGACCCAGGGGCTGGATCTGATCGTGCGCACGTTGCTGCGCGCGGGCGATGCGGTGATCGTCGAGGATCCGGGGTATTGCAATCTGCTGCAGATCCTCAAGCTCGCGGGGCTGGTGGTGCATGGCGTGCCGCGCACGCCGGCGGGCGTCGATACCGACGTGCTCGAAGCGCTGGTCGCGCAGCACAAGCCGAAGGCGATTTTCGTCAACACGACGCTGCAAAATCCGACCGGCGCGACCTTCGGTATGTCGGCCGCGTTCCGTCTGCTGCAAATCGCCGAGCGTCAGCGCATGTGGGTGATCGAAGACGATGTGAGCCGCGAACTGGCGCCGCCCGGCGCGCCGCTTTTCGCGGCGATGGAAGGCTTGCAGCGCGTGCTGTACGTGGGCGGTTTTTCGAAGACGGTGACGCCGGGGCTGCGCTGCGGCTACGTGGTCGCCGAGCGCGCGGTGTTGCGCGAACTGGCGCGCACGAAGATGGCGGTGGGATTGACGTCGTCGGAGGCGATCGAGCGGATCGTCGACAAGGTGCTGCTCGAAGGGCGCTATGCGCGTCACGTGGAGGCGGTGAACGAGCGGCTTAAGCTCGTGCATGCCACGGTTGAGGAACGGCTCGATTCGCTGGGTTTAGAGCTGTTCCACCGGCCGCGTGCCGGCTTGTTTCTGTGGGCGCGTCTGCCGATTGAACCCGAGCGTGCCGGCGAGGTCGCGACGGCGGCGCTGGCGCATGGCATCTGGCTTGCGCCGGGGTCGTACTTCAGACCCGACGATGCACCGAGCGCATGGTTTCGCTTCAACGCGCCGTACTCGACGGATGACGCGTTGTGGCGATTTATCGAACGGGTCGGACGGGGTGCGCTATAGCCGCGCCTACGCTGTTGTCGCTCAACCCGCGTGGCCAAGCAGCTTCAACGCGATCGGATACAACGACAGCACCAGCAGCAGCGCCATCGCCACATTGAAAATACGCAGGCGTTTCGGGTCCGACAACACCTTGCGCATCGCGGTGCCGAAACCTGCCCACAAGCAGATGCACGGAAAACCGATCACGTAGAAGATCGCGGCCATCGCGACGGCATTCATGCTGTAGCTCTCGCTGAGATGAATGGTCGTGGCGGCGGTCAGCACCATCATCCATGCCTTCGGATTGACCCACTGAAACGCAATGGCCTCATGAAATTTCATGGGCCGGCGTTCGCCTTTCTTGAGCTTCAATTCGCCCGACGTGCCGATCTTCCACGCCAGATACAGCAGATACGCGACGCTCGCCACTTCGAGCACCGTGTACAGCACCGGGAAATGGACGAAGGCTTCACCGAGACCAATGCCGACCGACAGCATCAACAGCACGACGCCCAGGCTGATACCGGACAGATGCGGCAACGTGCGGCGAAAACCGAAGTTGACACCCGAGGCGAGCAGCATCGTGTTGTTCGGACCGGGCGTGATGCTGGTGACGAGCGCGAACAGAATGCCGGCTGGCAGGGCGCTGAGGCTGAGGTAAAACATGGCGTGCTCCGGTGTCTGGCAAGAGAACTGGCAATAGGACGTCGAAGCATTCTAACGACGCTTGCCGGTACAGTACCTATACGGTTTGCGAGATGGTGTCCGGTACGGGTGGCGCCTGCTCAGTCGGCCGTTTGAACTCGCGACACGGCGTTTTTCGCGTCTTTCACGTTTCGCGAAAACCCTGAGTGCGCTCACCGACACAGAAAAACAATCGGTCCCCCTGAAAAAAATCAACGCCACTAACATCCGAACTGCATGACCCAGATTGAGCGCATACGTTTCAGATAAGCGCCGATAAAAATCATCACACACGTTGATTCACCACACGCTACGGGACCTCATCATGAGCAAGCTCACGAAACTGATCAAGACCGCCTACAACGCCACCAGGACGCCGGAGTTTCCCGAGGACCACACCTGGAGCCAGGCGTCGATGGCACAGCAACGTGCCATCGGCGAGGCCGAAGCGGAGAAACTGGAGGCCGGTAAAGAAACCGTCGAACGCGACACGGGCACGTTACCGGGTAACGCAGTCGCTTGATCGGAGGCGGGCCATGTTCAAATTCATTGCCCGCGTTTTTCGCAACCGGACCGCAACGATCATGACCACACGCCGCGCCCAATGGGCGGCGGTCAAGGCCGTTGCTGCTCTGTCCGGCGACTCCTCGCTGCTCGCGTCTATTGCGGACGCGGAACAGCGGGCGCACGACGTCATTGCGAATACGTATGGAGTCGAGGCGCTCTCGCAGTTGAGCGACAAACAGTCCGACGAGTTATCCGGCGTGGCGCTGCGGTTCATCGAGGCGTCGGCGGAATACTCGGTGAGTTTCGAGGTGCATCAGGAACTCGCGCGCATTATCTATAGCCCCGCCTGACTGCCTGGGAGAGCGCCATGAAGCGTTCCATGACGCGGGGCAACCGTGCCGGCAACGCGCTTTTCACGGCGTTCGTCGTGACGGTGGCGGTGCTCTCTCATCCCTTCATCCTCGGACGGGACAGGCTGCGCGGCTAGCCACTTTAAATTTCTAGACGACTGGTCTAATTGCGACCATAATCCGTCACCTATGAGAGCTAGCCATCCACACATCCGCCGGCACATCCTCGATGCCGGCCGGGCGCTGATCGCGCGTAAGGGTTTTGTCGGCGTCGGTCTGAACGAGATTCTGACCACGGCCGACATCCCGAAAGGATCGTTCTATCACTACTTCGGTTCGAAGGAAGCGTTCGGCAGCGAGCTGCTGCAACAGTACGTCGCGGATTACGCCGCGCGGCTCGACGCGCTGTTCGGCCAGCCCGGCGTCAACGGTCGCGACAAGCTGCTCAGTTACTGGTCCGCGTGGCAAGAGGAGCAGCTCGATCAGGACGGCGACGAAAAATGTCTGGTGGTGAAGCTGAGCGCGGAAGTCGGCGACCTGTCCGACGAGATGCGTATCGTGCTGCGCGACGGCGTCGACCGTTTGATGATGCGTCTGGCCCGGGTGATCGAAGAGGGTCAGGCCGACGGCTCGCTGTCTCCGGAGATCCACGCCAAAGAGGCGGCCGAACTTCTCTATCACATGTGGCTCGGCGCGGCGCTCGTCACCAAGTTGCGCAAAGACGGCAGCGCGATGGCGCAAGCCATGGCGGTGACGCAAAGCGTGCTGCGCGCACTGTGATTTTGCGGCGTGTCGTGTAACCGACGCACCGCCGACGTATCCCATACACAAACAAGCACCGGCTCCGTGTCATGCGGAGCTTCAATCGTTGCACGTTCAAGGAGATCGACTTTGCGTAGCGTTATCTATTCCGCTTTCGGCAACCCGGCCGAAGTGCTGCAACTCGCCGAACGTCCCACGCCGAATCCGGGCGCGGGCCAGGTGCGGATCAAATCGACCTTGTCGCCGATCCACAATCACGACCTCTGGACCATTCGCGGTCAGTACGGCTACAAGCCGACCCTGCCGGCCGTGGGCGGCTCCGAAGTCGCCGGCGTGATCGACGCGGTGGGCGAAGGCGTCGCGCATGTGAAGGTGGGTCAGCGCGTGGTGGTGGCCGGCATTCACGAGGCGTGGGCCGATTACGTGCTGGCGCCGGCGGCCGCGGTGATTCCGCTGCCGGATGCGGTCAGCGACGAAGTGGGCTGCCAGTTGATCGCGATGCCGTTGAGCGCCGTGATGTTGCTCGAGTATCTGCATCTGGAAGCGGGCCAGTGGTTTATCCAGAACACGGCGAACGGCGCAGTCGGTAAGACGCTGGCGATGCTCGCTCATTCGCGCGGTATCCATGTCGTGAATCTGGTCCGGCGTGAAGCGGGCGTTGCGGAGTTGGCCGAGATCGGCATCGGCAATGCGGTGTCGACGGACGGCGACGGCTGGAAGAAGCGCGTACGCGAGTTGATCGGCGAGGCGCCGCTGGTCGCGGGCGTCGACTCGGTGGGCGGCGACGCGAGCGGCGACATCTTCGGTCTGCTCGGCGAAAACGGTACGCTGGTGTCGTTCGGTGCGATGTCGAACGAGCCGATGCGGCTCAGTTCCGGCGACGCGATCTTCAAGCAGGCAACGGTGAAAGGCTTCTGGGCCACCAAGATTTCCGAGCTCACCTCGGCTGCGGATAAAGCGCGCATGGTCGGCGAACTGATCGGGCTGGCGGCATCCGGCGAGTTGAAGCTGCCGGTGGACGCGGTATTCGATGTGGAGAACGCGGCGTTGGCAGCCGAGGCGAGCGGCAAGAGCGCACGCAAGGGCAAGGTGTTGTTGCGGTTTGCCTGAGCTTCAGCCTGGACCTAAGCCCGGGCTTGTGCTTTAGCCCTGGCAGTACGGCAGTTGCGAATCCTCGACGCGATTCGCAACTGCGCGCATGCTTCACTCTTCTTCCACTTTTCCACTCGACCCGCCCACACCATGATCGAAGTCCATCACCTCAACGAATCCCGTTCACGACGCATCACCTGGTTGCTGGAAGAACTCGGCCTCGACTACAAGCTCGTTCAATATCAGCGCAATCCCGACACCCGTCTCGCTCCCCCGGAACTGACGGCGATTCATCCGTTGGGAAAAGCTCCGGTGATTCGCGACGGCGACACGGTGATTTTCGAGTCCGGCGCGATCGTCGACTATCTGATTCGCCGCTATGGCAACGGCCGTTTGAGCCCGGCTTACGGCACGCACGAGTACGACCGCTACTCACAGTTTCTGCACTATGCGGAAGGCTCGGCGATGCTGCCGTTGATGCTGAAGGTCTACACCGCGCGCCTGGGCGAGGGCGCCGCGCCGCTGCAACCGCGGATCAGCAGCGAATTGCAGAACCATCTGGGCTTTTTGAATCAGGAACTCGCCGGCCGCGACTATCTGCTCGGTAGCGAATTGTCGGGTGCGGATATCCAGCTTTCTTTCGTCGCGCAGACCGCGCTGCGATTCTGCGGACGCGACGCGTTCCCGAATCTCACGGCGTTCGTCGACCGCTTCGAAGCTCGGCCCGCGTACCAGCGTGCGATGGAAAAGGGCGGGGCGTAACAGGCTTGAGGGTTAGCTATTCCGTTGCAGCGTCAGAACCGCGTCGAGTTCGCCTTCCGGCCTGTTCCAGCCAGTACGCGAACGTCGCGTTCACGATTGAAGGCTGCAGCAGAAAGTCATGCGCCGCCTGAGCGAGATCGGCGCGCACCGGTTTGATCGTGCCGGCCGCCATGGCCAGCAGCGCCAGTTCGGCGGCGTTTTCCATCGACACCGCCATGTACACGCTTTCCTCGACCGATGCGCACGCGCAGATGTAGCCGTGATTGACGAGCAGCGCGGAGCGGCGCGCCCCTAGCGCCGCGGTGATGATGCGGCCTTCTTCGTCGTCGATCGGCACGCCGGGCCAGTCTTCGAGGAAGCCGCAATCGTCGTGGAACATGCAGGCGTCCATATGTGCGACGGGCAGCGGTACGCCGAGCATCGACAGCGCGCTGATGTGGCGCGGATGCGTGTGGACGATCGCGTGCACGTCGGGGCGATGCCGATACACCCACGCGTGAAACCGGACCGCCGGATTCGGCCGGCCGGCGCCTTCCAGCACGTTGAGTTCATCGTCGACGAGCACCAGGGACGCCGTCGTCGCGTCCGCGAAGTTCGTGCCGAGCGCGGGTGTCCAGTAGCCGCGACGTGACGCGTCGCGCCAGGTGATCTGCCCGGCGAGACTCGCCATATGACCTTTCGCCGACAGGATGCGGCACGCGTCGGCGAGTGTGCCGAGCGGGTCGTCGGCATTGACCGCGCCGATGCCCGTGACGGTTGCGCGCTGTTTCATGAGTTCATTCTCCTTGCGAGTTAAGCGACGTCGGTGGCGGCGTTTGCGTTTGCACCGACGGCACGTTCTTCATCAGACGTGTGCACAGCGCGGCCAGCGCCGCGAGCGCGCCGACATAAAGCGCGATCGGCTGCAGACTGTGGAAGCGCGTCACGAGCGCGGTCGCCACGATCGGCGCCAGCCCGCCGCCGATGGCCGCGGCGAACTGAATGCCGATGGAAATGCCCGAAAAGCGCACCGCGACGGGAAACTGCGCGGCAAACAGCGCCGACTGCGGACCGAACAGCAGCGGATAGTTCAGGCCGAGCGCGATCGCCACGGCCACCTGCAACGCGACGAGACTGCCGCTATCGATCCACCGTAGCAGCGGCACGACGCACAACGCCATGACCACCGCGCCGCCGAGGTAAAACCGCCGCACGCCGACACGATCCGCCAGGTAGCCGATCAGCGGCAAGGTCACGATCTGAATCGCCGCGCCGAGCATGACCGCCTGCAACACGGCGTTGCGGCTGAACCCCAGCCGGGTCGATGCATAGGACACCAGAAACACCGTGAGCACGTAGTAAAGGGTGACTTCGGGCAGCTTCGCGCCGATCGCCAGCAGCAACGCTTTCTTGTGGCGCGCCAGCAGTTGCCAGAGCGGCACGTCGGCGGACTTCTGGACGCGTGCGGCTTTTTCGAACGCCGGCGTTTCGCCCACGCTGCGCCGGACGAACGCGCCGAGCAGCACCAGCACGACGCTGGCGAGAAACGGCACACGCCAGCCCCAGCTTTGAAAGGCCGGCTCGGGCAGCCGGGTCAACAAACTGAAGGCGAGTGTCGACAGCAGCAGGCCGATGGGTGGTCCGATTTGCGGCAGGCTGCCGAACAGCCCCGCGCGGCTCGCGGGCGCATGTTCGACCGCCATCAGCACGGCGCCGCCCATTTCGCCGCCGAGCGCCACGCCTTGCAGGATCCGCAACGCGACCAGCAGAACGGCGGACCACGCGCCGATCTGCGCATAGTTCGGGATCAGGCCGATCGCGATGGTGGAAAAGCCCATCAGGAATAGCGACAGCGTCAGCATCGACTTGCGGCCGAGCCGGTCGCCGAAGTGGCCGAACAGCACGGCGCCGAGCGGCCGCGCGAAAAGTCCCGTGGCGAACGCGCCGAACGACGCCAGCGTCGCGCTGGTGGGGTCGAGATTGGGAAAGAACTGCCGGTTGAACACCAGCGCCGCCGCGGTGCCGTACGCGATGAAGTCGAAGCCTTCGATAATCGAACCGGCGGTGGCCGACAGGACGGCCTTGTAACGGGGCGGCAGCGCGCGGCGCGGCGTCGCGGCGGCGAGGCCGTCGAGCGCGGAAAGAGGATCGTTCACGTTGGGTTCCATGCAAGAGGGGGACTGACTCCGGTGATCGGCGCGAGGCTGCCGGACTGAAGCCAGTATTGGTCCCTTGCAGGACGTGAGCTATGCGCCCAGAAATAACTCTGGATTAACCGGGAGTTATCGCGCTTTGGGTGCCGGCGCGCAAAGCGATCTCGAGCGCGCTGTCGAAGCTGCGCGATGCGCCGCGTGCGCGACGCGACAGCGCGACGATCCGGCGTGGCGGAACAGCGTTCAACGGCAAGCGGCGCAGGCCGCGATCTTCGACCATATCGCGCGGCAGGCTGTCGGGCAGCACGGTCACGCCGTCGCCGATCGACACGAGGCGCAGACACAATTCGAGCGAATCGCATTCGATATACGGCTGCACGCTATACCCCAGCGCCCGCTCGACCATGCGGCGCAGCGCGAACGGCCGCGGCGGCAGGATCAGCGGCAAGCCGCCGGGATTAGCCAGCGCGTCGGCGTCGGCCGTGTGGTCACCGCGGATATAAAGCGCCAGCCGCTCTTCGAATAGCGGTTCGGCGACCAGTTCGGGACCGTCCACGGCGGTCTCGTAGACAAAGCCGAGATCCGATTTGCCGCGCTCCACGCTTTCGACCACGTTGGCCGAGCTGTCGCAGTGAATCGTCAGCAGCAGGTCAGGGTAGAGCGCGAGCAATTGACGGCTCAACTCGGGGATGAACCAGGCCACCAGCGTTTGCACGGTCGCAATGCGCAACGTGCCGCGCTGTTCTCCCGGATGACCGGCGTGCGCGAAGGTGGCGTCGAGCGAGTTGAACAGCGGCTCGAGTTTCAGAAACAGCGCCTCGCCGGCCGGCGTCAACTGCATGCCGCGGCCGTGGCGCAGAAAGAGCGTCTCGTTCAGCGCGGCTTCGAGCGCGCGAATCTGTTTGCTCAGCGCGGGCTGCGTGAGGCCGAGAATCTCGGCGGCTTCGCGCAACGAATTCGCCTTCGCGACGGCGACGAACAGGCGCAGTTGATGGTCCCGGGTGGCGAGCGTATTCATGAGAGCGAGAGCATGGCAGCGGCGGCCGGTTTGAAAAGGGGCAGGAAAGACGATAGCGGTATGGTACGCAGCTTGCTGGCAGCAGATGTCTTTTTCGCAAGCGGTTAGCTATGTCCCGAACCCCATCGACCTGTCAAAGGTGGAGCGCCCGCGAGATCCGGGTCTTACACGAAATGCCGCGCGTACTGGTCGTCGACGACAACGCCGGCGCGGCCGAAGCGCTCGCCACCTATCTCTCCTACGAAGGCGTGGAAGCCCGCGCCGCCAACGGTTGCGCGGAAGCGCTGCGCTGTGTGAAGGACTGGGTGCCGGACGTCGTGGTGCTCGACATCATGATGCCGGAGCGCGACGGCTACGAGACCGCGAGCGCGCTGCGCAGCTATCTGCCGACCCATAGTCTGGGCATTGTCGCGTTCACGTCGCTCGATGAGGATCACGTGAAGGAAACCGGTAAGGCGCGCCACAATTTCGACGGTTATTGTCAAAAAGGCACGGCGCCGACCGCGTTGCTCGCGCTGATGCGCAAGCTCTGGCGCGAGTAGGTCCGCCGCACTGTTTCGCCGCGCTATTTCGCCTGAAAAGCCCGCCGATTTCCGGTCTGGCGGTCAGGCCGGCTCGCTGAGTTCACCGAGCGCGGCCTCGTTTTCCGCCATTTCCGCGACAAGCTGTCGCAGCACCGCGTCCATCAAACCGGGGAAACGCGCGTCCAGTTCCGCGCGCCGCAGCGAATTCTGATGCACGGTGCCCGCCACGCGCGTGCGCACGAGCCCCGACTCACGCAGGATCCGGAAATGATGGGACACGGTCGACTTCGGCCGGCCGCCGTCGAGATCCCCGCAGGTGGCCTCGTCGACCGACGCCAGCCGCCGCACGATCTCGAGCCGCACCGGATCGCTCAACGCATGGAATAGCCGCCCGAGCGTGAAGTCCTCGGCGGCAGGATGGTTATAAGTACGCATCCTGCAGATCATAAACGTTTCTGAGATACTTCGTTATTCGATGTTTATCGAACTACCGTACAAGCCTATCCCAGAAGGAGTTGAACCGAATGTCCGCATTGTTCCAGCCGTACAAGCTCAAGGACGTGTCCCTGCGCAACCGTATTGCCATTCCGCCGATGTGCCAGTACACCGCCGAAGACGGTCTGATCAACGACTGGCACCGCGTGCACCTTGCCGGTCTGGCGCGCGGCGGCGCGGGGCTGGTGATCGTCGAGGCGACGGCGGTGTCGCCGGAAGGCCGCATCACGCCGGGCTGCGCCGGCATCTGGAACGACGAGCAGGCGCAGGCGTTCGCGCCGGTGGTCGCGTCGATCAAGGCGTCCGGCGCGGTGCCGGGCATTCAGATCGCGCACGCCGGCCGCAAAGCCAGCGCCAACCGTCCGTGGGAAGGCGACGACCACATTGCCGAAAACGATCCGCGCGGCTGGCAGACCCTTGCGCCGTCGGCGATCGCGTTCGGCGGCGGTTTGCCGAAGGTGCCGAAAGCCATGACGCTCGACGATATCGCGCGGGTTCGCGAAGACTTCGTCGCCGCAGCGAAACGCGCGCTCGACGCGGGCTTCGAATGGCTCGAACTGCATTTCGCGCACGGCTATCTCGGCCAGAGCTTCTTCTCGACGCACTCCAACCAGCGCGACGACGCGTACGGCGGCAGCCTCGACAACCGCAGCCGCTTCATGCTCGAAACGCTCGCGGCGGTGCGCAAGGTGTGGCCGGAACATCTGCCGTTGACGGCGCGTTTCGGCGTGATCGAGTACGACGGACGCGACGAGGAAACGCTCGCGGAATCGATCGAACTGGCTAAAAACTTCAAGCGCGAAGGGCTGGACATGCTGAGCGTGAGCGTCGGTTTTTCGACGCCGACGGCTGCGATTCCGTGGGCGCCGGCTTTCCTCGCGCCGATCGCCGAACGGGTGCGGCGTGAAGCGGATATCCCTGTGTCGTCGGCATGGGGAATCGATACGCCGGAACTGGCGAACCGGTCGGTGGAGAACGGGCAGCTCGATTTGGTGATGATCGGCCGCGCGCATCTGGCCGATCCGCATTGGCCGTATCACGCGGCGAAGAAGCTGGGGATCGAGCGTCCGTCGTGGACGTTGCCGGCGCCGTACGCGCATTGGCTCGAGCGTTACAAGGTGGCGTAAGCGGGCCGTTGGCTCGTATTTAGCGAATGCATGGACTGTAAGCGTGCGCCGCTTGTTCGGGATGGATACATCCGGGCAAGCGGCGCATTTTTTTATTAAGTCCACGCGCCTCGCTCCCCCACGCTAAACCGACTGCAGCGCCCTCAGCATCTCATGCCCGAGCGCCCGCCCGCTCAACCACGCGCCTTCGACGCGTCCGCCGTTGAGCCAGTCGCCGCATAACCCCAGGCCATCCACCTCGCGCCACACATAGCCCGGCGTGGGATCGCCGTCGGGCGCCACGTCCGCGTGAGACCAGCGGTGCGCGGTCCATGCGACGGGTGTGCGTCCGCCGCATTGTTCGAACGCCGCCAGCATGGCCGCCGCGACCTGCTCCGGCGGCGTGTCGAGGTGCGCTTCGCTCCACTCCGCTTGCGCATGCAGCAGCCACGTTTCCGGACCGCCGCGGCCGGGCTTGCTGCTGTCGCGCGCCATCCAGCGCAACGGGCCGTGATTGACGAACGCGGCGTCGAAGGCCAGCGGCAGCGGCGCGTCGAAACGCAGCATCAGCGCCCAGCACGCGTGCATCACCGTACTGTTGGCCAACACGGCGAGTTCGGGCGCCGGCGCATGCAGCAGCGGCGCGACTTGCGGCGCCGGCATCGCCAGCACGACGGCGTCGAAACGGTCGTCGATCGCGCCGTGCTCGGCCGACCACAAGCGCCAGCCGCGCGGCTCGCACAACACTTTCTCGATGGTGCAATCGGTGGTGAGCGGCAGCGTTTCCGCCAGCAGTCGAGCCGGCGCGCTCATGCGCGGCGTGCCGACGAAGCGCTCGATCTGCGTGGTATGCGCGGTCGAGTTCGGCGCATCCAGCACGGCGAGGCGCGCGGGCCACGCTGCCGCCGCGCCGGCCTTTTGCCAGCGCGCGACTTCGGCGCGAAACGCGCGGTCGCGGGCGGTGAAGTACTGCGCGCCGTGGTCGCACTGCCAGTCGCCGTCGCGCCGCGCGCTCATGCGCCCGGCCGGACCGCGGCTGCGGTCGAACAGACGCAGCCGGCAGCCGGCGGCGCGCAGCGTCGTGGCGCATGACAAGCCGGCGATGCCGGCGCCGACAACCGCGATATGGGGGCGGGAATCAGAAATGTTCACGATGCGGCCTGCGTGGTTGAGTGGACGGTCCGGCGTCGGCGGACGGCGACGGGGCGAGCCCGGGCCCAGGAGCGGTGGGCGCGGCGCGGCGATTCGAGGCGGAGCATGGGATCGACGAAAAAAGCATAGCGCATCAAAAAAGGCGTTTCAAATGGAGGATTGAGTCAATAAGCCGTGTCGATGTAGCGCAAATTGGCCTATGCTTGAAACGAAGATGACACGTAAGGAGTTTCATGGTGACTACGTCTGACGAGCAATCTCCGATTCAACAGGGCTACAAGAGCGGTGAAGCGGCGCGTCTGGCCAAAATGCCGGTCACGACGCTGCGGATCTGGGAGCGCCGCTACGGCGTGATCGGTCCGGCCAAGACCGCGTCCGGACAGCGGCTCTACACCGAAGACGACGTTCGGCGCCTCACTTTGATCAAGATGCTGGTGAGTCGTGGCCACGCGATTGGGGCGATTGCGCGGCTCGATCGCGAGCAGTTGCAGTTTCTGGCCTCTCGTAACGCACGCGAAGGCGACGGCCCGCCGGACTTTGGCGTCGCCGACACCGTCGATATCAAGCTTGGGCTGGTGGGGGGCAATCTCGCGCAGCGCCTGCAAGGTTCTGGCGTGGATGTGCGGCGTTATGGCGTGAACGCACTGAGCACGTTTGCCGACCTGGCCGAGGCCTCTGACCAGAGCGCTGGGAAAAGCGAGTCGATCGACGCATTGCTCGTCAACGTTGACTCGCTTCAGGAAGACGTCGCGGCGCAGATCATCGCGCTGGGCGACGCGCACCAGGCGAAAGCGATGGCGGTGGTCTACGGTTTCGGCACCGGGCCGGCGGCCGAGTTATTGCGCGTGGCCGGCGTGCGCCTGTATCGCGAGGCCGACGGTAGAACGGAATTTCGCCAGATGCTGGGCGACCTCTGCGAGCGCGTGCGGATTCAGGAGCGCACCGGCGACGACGCCGTCTGGTCGCGCGTGCGGCGTCGCTACGACGATCGCGAGCTAGAGACGATCGCGGCGCGCTCGTCGACGATTGCCTGTGAATGCCCGCGTCATCTGGCGGAACTGGTCGTGAAGCTGGCGGCGTTCGAACGCTACAGCGACACCTGCTCGTCCCGCTCGGCGCAGGACGCCGCGTTGCACCGTTATCTCGGCGATGTTAGCAACCGGGCGTGCGCGATGATCGAGGCCGCGCTTGAGCGGGTGGCGCGGGAAGAGGGCTGGTTTGCCGCGCCGGCGTTGCAGTCGCCGTCGCAGCCGCAACCGCCGTTGCCGCAAGCCGCCGCAGAGTAACCGGCCCGCACCGTTCCGAAGGAGGGGGAATGCCACAGCATGCTTCGACTGACGTGAGCGTTTGCGCGCCCGCACTGGACGACCGGAGCGTGTATCTCGCGGCGCTCCTTAAACGCATCGCCAAGCGCGACGCGCTAGCGTTCGAGGCACTGTACCGGCTGTCGGCGTCGTCGCTGTTCGGGCTGGCGGTACGCGTGACGCGTACCAGCGAATCCGCGGAAGAAGTGGTGCAGGACGGCTTCATCAAGATCTGGCGCTTCGCCGGTTCGTACGATCCTGATAAGGCGTCGCCGTCTACGTGGATGTCGACCATCGTGAAGAACCAGGCGCTCGATTATCTGCGGCGCAATCCGTATGCGGGCGTGTACGTCGAGGAACTCGACGAACGCAATGCAAGCGGTGAAGGAGATTTATCGCAGCAGGTTGCGCTGGATGCTGAGCGGCTGTCGGTCTATCTCGGTCGCTTGACGCCCGGGCAGCGGCAGGCGATCGCGCTCGCTTATTTTCGTGGGCAGTCGCAATCGGAAATCGCTCATACGCTGGACGCGCCGATCGGCACCGTCAAAAGCTGGATCAGCCGTGGGCTCGAGTCGCTGCGGGGTATGGCCGATCCGCGTCATGCGCGGGCTCGGGGTGGGTTCTATTGATGTGTTGGCGGAGGGAGGGATGGCGATAAAGCAACTTTGAAGGTCCCAGATCGACCCGTTTCGGTCGGTCACGCCTCCCGAAAGCGGCCACTCACGAATTCATTTCGATTATGAGCATCCGCGCTTGCTGGGCCTCCAGACTTATGGCTTTGATCGGCGCATACCTCTCGGAATTGTAGAAGGCAACCTGTTGCGACCATCCAGCCGTGAGTCCTATTCAGGCTTCAGTCTTGAGAACCGGAAATTGCAATGGTTCGCACCACCTGCCAATGTTTGCGTCCTTTCTAGGTGGATGCCCCGCGTCGCATAGTCGTCGAAATCGAGCCCACAGATGCTGGGCAGGATTTCCTTGTCACCATGGTGAGCGGCGAACTTGCAGAAGCCGCAGGCGGTGTAGTTGATACCGAATTCGAAGTTGTCGCCTGGGCTCGGCTCGACAAACTCGTATGCAAAATCGTCCGGGAACGCTTTCCGGTGGTCTTCTGTCATGCTCATGACGGCCTGCTTGCCCAGCAGCGCTCGGTTCTCCGGCGACAAAAATTGGCGACCTGCAGCGAGGCGCTCCGCCTCGGGCACTGCGAGCCCTTGCGACTTCAAGGTTTCTCGCGCAATGTCGCCAATCATCGCCAGCGGCACCCCATGCCGTCGGAGCACCCGGCCGATGGCCAGGAAGCCAATGAGGCGCATGAAGAAGTTGCTCATGCGATTTTCCGAGCCGCCGACATAGGGCAACTGAGTGAGCACTAAATCGAATTCAGCCATCACCTCATGCTTGATACCCTCGATGTCGGAAAGGTGTGCGCGCTCGCGCAAGATCGTCTCGGCCAAATCGAGGCGATGGCGCATGCTGGACTCCATCGCGCTGCGATTCGACTCGTAAAAGCGATGAACACTTTCGGTCATGGGGCACATCTCCAAACACCCTGCCGGAAAAGCTAGCAGGATAGGTTGATTACCCGGCTCAATTTTCAGCCGGTGCGATCCCTACAGTGGCTCAATTTTCGATCGGCGTAAACAGCTCACGGAAATCATAACGAGGAAGAAAATCGTCGATCGGAGGCATTTATATTTTTCCACACGTTTTGACCTGAAATCCAATCCACGAAGAAAATTGCCATTCACACGTCGATTGTCAGCGATCCAGGCGTCCGTGTCGACCGACCGTTCCTGGCCGATTGTCGCCGGATGCGCGCAGCTAGCGTGGACCGTGTTGCGCTCGGCTGATGCATTCGAAGGGGAGACTTGCCGCGCTGCGGATTTACTACAGTAACGATAGAAACCCTCGTCTGACAGCCCTTGCACCTGTCATTCCACTCCCTGAATCGATGGCCCAACGCCGCGCATCCAGCGCGGCGTTTCGCGCGTAATCACAAGAGAGTCGCACAACGGCTCCCACGCGTGCCTTCTCGCAACGCCGCACGGCGGGACCATCACCCTCGACGGACCCATCGCATGCAATCGATGAAACATTCCCTCACCGGCCTCTTCGCGCGCCGCAGCAGCGGCACAACGGCCGGGCTTTACTTCGTGGTCTGCCAAGCCGGCTGGTTCGTCTGCGTGCTGAGCGCCGCGCGTGGCGCTGGCTGGCTCGGCATGCTGTTCGCGGGCTGCGCCGTCGTCTGGCATCTGACGCGCGTACCCGAGCCCCGGCGCGAAGCCCGCTTGCTCGCGGCAACAGTGTGCGTCGGCATGATCTGGGAGAGCGTGCTGGTCTACGCGGGCTTGCTGGTCTATCCGAGTGGCACGGTGATCGATGGTTGCGCGCCGTACTGGATGAGCGCGCTGTGGGCGCTGTTCGCGATCCAGTTCAATGTGGTGTTCGCGTGGTTGCGCGCGCGGCCGGTGTTGGCCGCTGTGCTGGGCGCGCTCGCCGGGCCGCTGTCGTTTCGCGCGGGCGCCGCGTTGGGCGCGGTGCATTTCAATCGGCCGCTCGCAGCATGGATCGCACTCGCGCTCGGCTGGGCCGTCTTGCTGCCCGCGCTGCTGCAGCTTGCGCAACGCTGGGACGGCGTGCACCGCGAAGCGCAAGCGAAAACGCATCCGCTGCACTCTAGCTAACGCGGCAAAAAACACGCCATCGCGGAACGCCCCTTGCTAAAGGTCTATCGATTGACTCGACCTTACACGGAGGCTTTGCGCATGAAACCTTATATCGTCGCTCACATGATGTCCTCGCTCGACGGCCGCAGTCTCACGGACGGCTGGCATCTCGACTTCGCGTCGGATCTCTATGAAGACACCGCGGCCACCTTCGAAGCCGACGGCTGGATCTGCGGCCGCGTGACCATGCAGGAGATTTCGCACGGCGACGATTATCCAAAGGGTCTTGCGAAAGGCACCGTACCGCGCACGGACCATATCGTCGAGCGCAATGCCGCTCAGTACGCGATCTCCATCGACCCGCAAGGACGTGTGGCGTGGAAGAGCAACACGGCATTGAAATCGCACGTGGTCGAAGTGCTGACCAGCCAGGTGAGCGACGACTATCTCGCGTACCTGCAATCGATCGGTGTGTCGTACGTATTCGGTGGCGAGCATGAGCTCGATCTCGGCAAAGTGGTGCAGACGCTCGCGCACGAACTCGGTGTGAAGAAGCTGATCGTGGAGGGCGGTTCGCATGTGAGCGGTGCGTTCGTGAACGCAGGGCTCGTGGACGAAGTCAGCGTGCTGATCCTGCCGTTGGTGGATGGCCGCAGCGAGCATCCGTCGTCATTCGAAGTGGCGATGGACAAGTGGCAAGCGCCCGCGTATCTGACGCTGACGTCGGTCGAAAAAACGCAGCATGACGCGGTATGGTTGCGCTACACGAAGTCGGTGAAGGTATAAAAAACGCGGCGCAGTGAGCGCTGTTTGCGCTCTGCGCCGCGCCGCGCCGCGCTTCGCCACGCGCTTCCAGACCGCTTAGCCCTTCGCCTGTTGCGTCGACAACCAGCCGCCGCTCACACCGATCTGCGCGATCTGTTTCGCGACCGCGTCGCCGAGGCGTTTCGCATCCGCCGACACACCGGTCTTCTTCGTTTCCGACACCGCGTGCAAGCCGCCGCCCACCGCCGCCGATGTCGCGATGCTGCCGGCCGCCGCGCCCACGCCGCCGGTTGCCACCATGCCAGGCGCCTTGCCGCTGTCGCCCGAGGCGCTGAAGCTTTGCACGAGGCGGGCTTCGCCGCCCGCCGGCTTGTACAGAATCTGCACCGAACTGCTCACCTGGCTCTTGCCCGCGCCGAGGCCGATCAGAATGCGGCGACGGCGATTGCCCGAGTCGATCGTATCGAAACTGCCTTGCACGAGCAGCACGTTCTGATCGGCGGGCGCGGGAATGTCCGAGCGAATCGCACGCAAGCCCATCGATTGCAGTTGATGCACGATTTCATCGGCCACCTGTTCACGGACGGCGAGCGCATCGGCCGCCTGTTTTTCCGCCGCCGACGAACCGTCCATCTGCGTCTTCAGCTTCTGCAGCATGCCGCCGTCGAGTTTCACCTGATCGGAATCGGTGTCGAACGTGTAGACATAAATGTTGTCCGGCCGCACGTGCGGTTGCGCGGTGGCCGCGCTTGCGTTGTCGATGTGGCCGCCGGCGCAACCGCTCAGCAGCGCGCTGCCGCAGACCATCGCGATGCAGGCCAGACGGGTGGTCTGGTTCTTGAGGAAATTCAGTGAAAGCAACATGGTTGTCCTGTCGTCGGCACGCGGGTGCCGCTATGTTCGGGCGTCTCGTTCGGCGATCGGGCAACCGTAGGATCGTTGATCACCGGCGAGACGCACTCGCACGTTAAGCACCTTGATCTCATGCGTCGTTTCTTACGCACCGGCAGCGAAACGAAGTATGGGCGAGGTGCTGTTGCAACTCCATTCGACAATTATTTCGCGCCATGTCATGGCGCGAAACGTAGGGAGTTCCGCGTGATTCAGACGTCAGTTCAACGCGAGTCTGACGATGCAGCAAAGAACGAAGACGAGTAGGGCGGCGGCAACGGCCATGTTGAGCGGGTAGCGCATTCTTCACCAGGCTCTAGCGTTTCGGAGCCTCCATCCTAATCACCTGACGGAAGATGAAAAGTGGGCAGTGACGCGGCAATGTGGGGCAGCTAACGCATCCCGTCGAACAGCTTCGCGTTGTGCGTTGGCGGTAACGCTTCCAGTGCGAGGTCACGGGAAAGTCGTTGCATGGTCATCTTTCCGGACCGGCCGGCGCCTTGCTCGCGGCGGCAAGATCTTCCGACAGACTGGTGCGCAAGGTAGCAATGGCCTGATCGGCGTTCGCCGGCTTCAACTGCTCGCGCGCCAGCGAGTCGTACACGTAGTGACGCAGCATCGGGTCCTGCGTCTTGCTCAGCACGTCGTGATACACCGAGACGATCTCGCCTTCGTGACCGTTCATCGCATAGAGACGGCGCAACTGTTCCAGATCGTTGATCACCGCGAAGCCCGCGCCGCGCGGTCCCATCGGACCATGCGGCGGCGGTCCGTCGCCGCGTTGCGGGCCGCCGCCATGGTCGGGCTCGTGCATCGATGCGGGCGGCGCTTCCTGCGTGAATGCGGCCGTCGCGGCCAGGCTCAGAATCGCGGCCAGCGCCGCGCCGATAAGACTTTTTTTCATGATGTCGCTCCCATTGAATGAGGGTCGGCGCAACCGTGCGCCGACCCATGAGCAACGATAGTCGACACGCCGTTTCGTAGGGTTACTGAAGCCGCGCTGTAACTTACCGAACCTTGCCGTCGCAACGAGATAAACCGTCGGCGCCCTGAAGCAGCCGGCACGCAATCCAGGGCTCGGCCCGCTGGCGCAATATGGCCGGATGGCGCATGATTGACCCGATGTGCCGTCCGACCCCAGAAGCCGCAAGGCTTTGCGGGACGCGCGGCGCACGCCACGCCGCTGGTGCATGCGTCATGGCACATAACACGGCGACGCACCGCCGGCGCGTACTCAACCGTTAAGGAGGATTTCGCATGGACCGACCTGACGCCGCCAATCCGTTTGGCGATTTCACCAAAATGCTGGAGCAGTTCAAGCTTCCCGGCTTCGACGTACCCGCCATCATGGAAGCGCGGCGCAAGGACATGGAAGCGCTCGTTCAGGCAAATCAGACGGCCTTCCAGGGCATGCAGTCGCTCGCGCAGAAACAGGCGGATATGTTGCGCACCACGTTGAGCGAAATGCAGTCGCTGACGGGACAGTTGTCGAGCGGCGGCGCCGCGCCTTCGTCGAAGGCCGCCGAGCTAATCCAGCAAAGCCTGCATAAGTCGCTCGCCGACATGCAGCAACTCGCGCAAGCCGCGTATCAGACGCAAGCCGAGTCGTATGCGGTAATCGCCAAACGCGTCGAAGAAAACGTGCAGGAGCTGAAATCGCTCCTTCAGCAGCAGAAGAAATAACCGGCGCCGGGATTTCGAATCCCGGCCGATGCCGCAAATGACCTCTGTGTCATTTGCGGTTTTTTTTTGCCTCGGCAACCTCCATTCGTGTGGGCTCGATCTCGTCACACGAAGGCGTTCGGGGCGACGCTTATCGTCAGAGGAAAACGGCTTTTCGAGGCGGTTTATTCAGCACGCGCTTACATCGCGCAGGCGATGCAACACGCATGGATGTTTTTTTACTACGTCCCCGTTATTTCATGCGCGTGTTCGCTTTAAACGCGCTATGACGCGAAAACTTACGCGTAAGCACCGTCCGTTGGGGACCCCTTTCCCTACGATCAAACAGGCCTAAACGGCCGTGCGCCGTGCACCGGTTTAAATCGCTGCGCAAACGATTGCAACGTCATGCCGTGCTCGCTAAAGTTTCGCGCCGCCATTCCGTTGACGCATTCACGCAAGCCAACCGGTGTGAATGCAGAACCGGCACCGCCGATCAGGAGTGCGCCCCTGGACTCCCGTTCCTGACTGACCCGGCCAAGGTCGTCATGAGCGTTTCACCTCGAAGGACATTCTCTTGAAACCGATGCTCTCTACCCGCATTGCTCGCGCAATGCTCGGGGCAAGCTGCGCGCTGTCGTTCGCGGCACACGCCACGCTAGGCCAGAACGTCAGCACGATCGACATCGATCAGGTGCGTCTGCATGCCGTCGCTCACACGGCCACTACGCAAAGCGCGTATTCGGTACACCTGATCACGATGCCGTCCGGCACCCAGGTGCGTGAATACGTGGCGTCCAACGGCGTTGTGTTCGGCGTCGCGTGGCAAGGTCCCACGCTGCCGGATCTGAAGTCGATGCTCGGCGCTTCGTTCGACACCTACGTCGCCGCGACCTCAACGCGTCGCGGCACGCCGCTGGCGGTGTCCAGCAGCGATCTGGTGGTCTACTCCGGCGGCCATCTGCGCGCGTTCGCCGGCCATGCCTATTTGCCGCAAGCGGTGCCCGCGGGCGTCGACGTCGGCGTCATTCAATAACGGAGCGAATCATGCGTCATCTGTCTTCGTTCTTTGCTTCACGTTTTTCTTCACATTCGTCGTCGCATTCCTCGACGGCGATCACCCTGTTGGGCGCGGCATTGCTCGCGCTGCTCGTCGCCGCGTGCGGCGGCGGTGGTGGCGGTGGCGGCGGTTCCAGCGCCTCGACCGGTTCGAGCAGTTCGACCACGGCGTTATCGGCGCCTCCGTCGCCGGCGGTGGCCGCGAACGCGGTGCGCGTGACGGTCGACTCCGGCGTGAGCAGCGTGCCGAACATGCCGTTCGTCAGCCTCACGATCTGCACGCCCGGCACCAGTCAATGCCAGACCATCGATCACGTGCTGGTCGACACCGGCTCGTGGGGCGTGCGCATCTTCGCGTCGCAATTGCCGGCTTCGGTGCCGCTGCCGCAGCAACAGGACAGCTCGGCTCACCAGGTCGCCGAATGCATGCAGTTCTTCGACGGCTACACGTGGGGCTCGGTGCGACTCGCCGATCTGCAGATCGCCGGCGAGAAGGCCGCGTCGCTGCCGATCCAGGTGATCGATCCGAACTACGCGTCGCTGCCGGCCGCTTGCGCGAACTTCGGCTCGTCGCGCAATACGCCGGCCACGCTGCAGGCCAACGGGATTCTCGGCATCGGCGTGTTCAAGCACGACTGCGGCGCGAACTGCGTGCAGCAGGCCGTGGACGGTACGTACTACGGGTGCAGCGGCGCATCGTGCACGTCGATTCCGCTGGCCGAGCAGTATCAGGTGGCCAACCCGATTCCGTACTTCGCCACCGACAACAACGGCTCGATGCTGAGCTTGCCGACGGTTTCCGGCGGCGCGGCATCGGTGACGGGGCAACTGGTGTTCGGCATCGGCACGCAGACCAACAATACGTTGGGCGGCGCGCAGGTGATCGGCGTCAGTCCGTCGAACGGCACGTTCACGACGGTGCAGGGCGGCAACACGTATTCGCAAAGTATTCTGGACAGCGGCTCGACCGGCCTGTTCTTCGCGAGCAGCGCGATGCCGGTGTGCGCGAGCCCGAACAGTTCGTATTACTGTCCGGCGTCGACGGAACAACTGAGCGCGATGATCGAAGGCGTGAACGGCGTGACGAGTTCGGTGAACTTCAGCGTCGCCAATGCGACGGCGATCGCGCAGACCTATAGCGGCAGTTTGGCGCTGCCGCTGCTGGCGGGTCCGGCGTTCGTCACGTCGACGATTTTCGATTGGGGTCTGCCGTTCTTCTACGGCCGCAATGTGTACGCGGCGGTCGAGCAACAGGCGACGCCCGGCGGTACGGGGCCTTACGTCGCGTATTGAGAATTGAGTTACCGGGGCTTGGCGGGTTGATTCGTCGGCGCGGGGGTGGTGGCAGCACTCGCAGGCTGTGATGGCGGCACGGGCTGCGGTGCTGCGGGTACGGGCGCAGGCGCAAGCTCGGGCGCGATCGCAGGCGCTATCGCCGCTGCAGCGCCAACCGCCCCTTGCCCCTGACCCGCCGCCGCCGCTTCCCTCGGCCGCGACTTATCGCCCGCCTCCGCGATCACGCGATGCACGAAGCGCAGCTTATCCACCACCGGCGCCGCGAGCGTGAACGGATAACCGTCCGCCATCCCCAGACTGCGGTTCAGGCTGTTCAGCGCGTAGGTGAGCGGAAACCAGCGCTTCATCAGATTCTCGAAACTTGCGTCCTCCACCGGCGTGCGGTCGGTCAGCGTCGGCTCGCTCGGATCGTCGGGCAGCAGTGCGACGCCGTATGACGTCGACGTATCCAGCACGTCGACGATCAGCATGTAATGCGCCCACGTCTCCGCCCAGTCTTCCCACGGATGCATCGTCGCGTACGCGCTGATATGCGACGCCTGCCAGTCGGCCGGCGCGCCGTCGCGATAGTAGGCCGTCAGCGCTTCGCCATAGTCGACGCTCTCGTCGCCGAACAGCTTGCGGAACGGTTCGAGCCAGCGCGGATTGTCCTGCACCAGCTGGCTGAAATAGTAATGACCGGTCTCATGGCGGAAGTGCCCGAGCAGGGTCCGGTACGGCTCGCCCATCGCGCTGCGCACTTTCTCGCGATACGCGTCGTCCGCTTCGGCGATGTTCAGCGTAATCAGCCCATTATCGTGGCCGGTCATGACCTGCTCGCCGTCGCCGCCGTCTTCGAGGAACTCGAACGCGAGGCCATGCTCCGGGTCCATCTGCCGCGACTTCACATCCAGACCGAGCGCCGCCAGCGTGTACAGCAGGCGCCGCTTGGCCATTTCCAGCCGGTACCAGTAGAGCCGGTTATCCGGCGCGCTCAGGTTCGGAATGGTCAGCGTCAACTGACACGCGCGGCACAGCGTGTCGGGCGAGTCGGCGGGGATCATCCAGTTGCAGACGTTTTCGAGCGCGTAGTTGTGGCACTGGCGGAACAGCGCGCCTTGCAGGTCCGAATGCAGACTGCGCCAGCGTCCTTCGCCGGCGTCTTCGAAGGCGCTGATTTCCGCGACTTCGGGCACATAGCCGAGCAACGACTCGCACCGTTCGCAACGCACGTTTTCATAAAAGACGAGATGCGAGCAGTGATTACAGTGGAACGTTTTCATCGATGGAGCCTGAGAAGTGGATAGCGGTCACGAGCGGGTCACGAGTGACGACTTGCCGCAATGTTTATGCCGCAATTGCCAGACGTCACTGGTTTAACGCACATTACGTGCATGATCGTGCATCGGCGTTGCGCCGCTTTGGTGCGCGGCGTTGCAGAAGGCGGTAGAAAGGCGCGCTATTCGAGCGACCGGACGCTCGACAGACGCGGCACACTTCGCAGCAGGCGGTGTTCCGGGGGGTACGGGCTATTTACGCGGATTTTCGCGCTTGTTCCATAAACGGCATGAAGCTTGCTTTTTGGCGGGCTGCCATCCTTCGTCCAGGAGTCCGGAGTGTCCATACGCGTCGCGTTGCATCATGTCACACATTACCGCTACGACAGGCTGGTTGCGCTGTCGCCCCAGGTCGTGCGTCTCAGGCCTGCGCCGCATTGCCGTACCCCGATCCTCGCGTATTCCATGCGGATCGAGCCGGCCGACCACTTCATCAACTGGCAGCAGGACGCGTTCGCCAACTATCAGGCGCGACTCGTCTTTCCGGAGAAGACCCGCGAGTTCAAGGTGACCGTGGATCTGATCGCCGAAATGGCCGTCTACAACCCGTTCGACTTCTTTCTCGAACCGTCGGCCGAGCAATTCCCGTTCGACTACGACCCCGGCCTCGCGCTGGAACTCGCGCCCTATCGCGTCAAACGGCCGATGACGCCGCGCTTCGCCGAGTTCGTCGCGAGTATCGACCGCACGCCGGCCGTTACCGCCGACTTCCTCGTCGCGCTGAATCAACGGCTGCAACACGAGATTCGCTACCTGATCCGGATGGAGCCCGGCGTGCAGACGCCCGAAGAGACGCTCACGAGCGCTGCCGGTTCGTGCCGCGATTCGGGCTGGCTGCTGGTCGAGACCTTGCGGCAACTGGGGCTGGCGGCGCGCTTCGTGTCCGGCTATCTGCTGCAACTCGCGCCGGACATCAAGTCGATCGACGGCCCGAGCGGCGCCGAGGTCGACTTCACCGACCTGCATGCGTGGTGCGAGGTGTACCTGCCCGGCGCGGGTTGGATCGGCCTCGACCCGACGTCTGGCCTGCTGGCCGGCGAAGGACACATTCCGGTCGCCTGCACGCCGGAACCGGGCAGCGCCGCGCCGATCTCGGGCGCGGTCGACGAGTCCGAGGTCGAGTTCGAGCACACCATGTCGATCGAGCGGGTGCTGGAAACGCCGCGCGTCACCAAGCCGTACAGCGAAGCGGTCTGGGCCGACGTGCTGACCATGGGCGCCGAGGTCGACCGTCAACTCGATGAGATGGACGTGCGCCTGACCATGGGCGGCGAGCCGACTTTCGTGTCGGTGCGCGACCGCGACGCCGACGAATGGAACACCGACGCGCTCGGACCCACCAAACGCGGCTACGCCGTCGCGCTGATGGAGAAGCTGCGCGCGCGTTACGGCGCGAACGGCTTCCTGCATATCGGCCAGGGCAAGTGGTATCCGGGCGAACAACTGCCGCGCTGGGCCATGTCGCTTTACTGGCGCGCCGACGGCGAGCCGTGCTGGCAGGATCCGTCGCTGTTCGGCGACGAACGCGAGCCCGGCAACTACACCGCCGCCGACGCGCAACGCTTCCTCGCGCATCTCGCGACCCGGCTCGACCTCGACACGGATTGCATCCAGCCCGGTTTCGAAGACGTCTGGTACTACCTGTGGCGCGAACGCCGTCTGCCGGTCAACGTCGATCCGCTCGATGCGCGCCTCGACGACGAACTCGAGCGCGTGCGCCTGCGCCGCGTGTTCGACGCGGGCCTGGGCGGCGCGACCGGCTTCGTATTGCCGCTCGGCCGCGAACGCGACGTGCCGCACGAAGCGCCGAAGTGGGTCAGCGGCCGCTGGTTCTTCCGCGACGAGCGCATGTTCCTGATTCCCGGCGATTCGCCGATGGGCTACCGCCTGCCGCTCGACGCCTTGCCGTGGGTGTCGAAGACCGACTACCCGTACCAGCACGCGCACGATCCGTTCGCGCCGCCCGTGCCGTTGCGCTCGGCCGCGCAGTTGCGGCTGCAATACGACGGCGAGCAGCGCACCCTGAGTCCGGCGGAAGCGCGGCGGGCGGCGGCGTTGTCGTCGTCGGCAGCGGATTTGCTGAGCGGCATGCCAGGCAGCGGCGTGCTGGCGTTCGCGCCGCAGACCGGTGGCGAACAGCCGCCGGCGCGCGGGGTGTCGTCGAAAGAGACGTTGCGCACGGCGATTTGCGTCGAAGCGCGTGACCCGAAACGGGCCGCGGGTCCGAAAGCCGAGACCGACGCGTTCGGCAGCGGCCGCACCTTGCTGCATGTGTTCATGCCGCCGCTCACCGAGCTCGACGATTACCTCGACCTGCTGGCCGCGATCGAAGCGACCGCCGCCGAGCTGCAAATGAAGGTCGTGCTCGAAGGCTATCCGCCGCCGCGCGACGCGCGTTTGAAGGTGCTGCAGGTCACGCCGGACCCCGGCGTGATCGAGGTGAACATTCATCCGGCGTCGAACTGGGATCAACTGGTCGACCACACCGAGTATCTGTATCAGTCCGCCGCGGAGAGCTATCTCAGCAGCGAGAAGTTCATGACCGACGGCCGCCACACCGGCACCGGCGGCGGCAACCACTTCGTGCTCGGCGGCGCCACGCCCGCCGACAGTCCGTTCCTGCGGCGTCCCGACCTGCTCGCGAGTCTGATTGCGTACTGGCACAACCATCCGTCGCTGTCGTATCTGTTTTCCGGGCTGTTCATCGGACCGACCAGCCAGGCGCCGCGGGTCGACGAAGCCCGCAACGATCAGGTCTATGAGCTCGAAGTCGCGTTCCGCGAATTGCAGCGGCAGATCGACCTGCTCGGCGGTCGCGAAAGCGCCAATCTGCCGGCGTGGATGATCGACCGTTCGCTGCGCAATATCCTGATCGACGTGACCGGCAATACGCACCGCGCCGAGTTCTGCATCGACAAGCTGTATTCGCCGGACGGCCCGACCGGCCGCCTCGGCCTGCTCGAATTGCGCGGTTTTGAAATGCCGCCGCACGCGCGCATGAGTCTGGTGCAGCAGTTGTTGCTGCGCGCGCTGGTGGCGCGTTTCTGGCACACGCCGTACACGCAGCGGCTCACACGCTGGGGCACCGAACTGCACGATCGTTTCCTGCTCGGCACCTTCGCGAAGATGGATTTCGACGACGTGATCGGCGAACTGAACCAGGCGGGCTTCGCGTTCGACAGCAGCTGGTTCGCGCCGCACTTCGAATTTCGCTTCCCGCTGGTCGGCGCGACCACGGTGAACGGCGTCTCGCTGACACTCCGTAACGCGCTCGAACCCTGGCACGTGATGGGCGAGGAGGGCTCGCCGGGCGGCACGGTGCGCTACGTGGATTCGTCGGTGGAGCGGCTCGAAGTGCGCGCGCTGGGGCTGAACGACAACCGTCATGTGCTGACCGTGAACGGCGTGCCGGTGCCGTTGCAGCCGACCGGCCGCGTCAGCGAGTATGTGGCCGGCGTGCGCTTTCGCGCGTGGTCGCAGCCGTCGGCGCTGCATCCCACCATCGGCGTGGATGCGCCGCTGACTTTCGATCTGGTCGACACATGGACCGGCCGTTCGGTGGGCGGTTGCCAGTATCATGTGGCCCATCCGGGCGGGCGCAGCTACGAGACCTTCCCGGTCAATGCTTACGAGGCGGAAAGCCGGCGGCGCGCGCGCTATTTAGCGTCGGGCCATACGCCGGGGCCGCTCACGGTCGATATGCCGCAGCGCAGCCTGGAGTTTCCGTTCACGCTGGACCTGCGCTACTGGTAACCACGCAACACACTCTTAAAACGATACGACCTTGGCCTTTCAATCGACTTTTCCCTTCGAAACGTCCGCGGCGCGCGCGGACGCTTCGTCCTTGTTGCGCCTGCTGCCGGCTTACGAGGGACATTGGGACGAGTTACGCGACGCCTCGGGCGCCCTGCGCGAACCGTGGCGGCTGTTCTTCGAGCGGCTCGGCGAAGACGGCATTGGGCGGCTGGACGATCATCGCGCGTCGATTGCGCAGCAGATCCGCGACAACGACATCAGCTACAACGTCTACGCGGATAACGGCGAGTCCCGGCCCTGGGCGCTCGACCTGCTGCCGTTCCTGATCAGCGAAGAAGAGTGGACGCATATCGAGCAGGGCGTGACGCAGCGCGCGCATCTGCTCAATGCGATCGTCGCGGATATTTATGGGCCGCAGACCTTGCTCGAGCGTGGGCAGCTGCCGCCCGCGCTGGTGTTCGGGCATCCGGGCTATCTGCGTTCGGTGAAGGGCTATACGCCGCCTGGCGGCCAATATCTGCAGGTGGTCGCGGTCGATCTGGCGCGCACGCCCGGCGGCGATTGGACCGTGATGGCGCATCGCACCGAGGCGCCGTCCGGCCTTGGCTATGCGCTCGAAAACCGGCTGATCGTGTCGACGCTGTTCGCCGACCCGTTCCGCACGATGCGGGTGAGCCGCCTCGCGCCGACCTATTCGCAACTCATCGCGACCCTCGTGCAGGCCGCGCAGGCGACCATGCTGCACGACAGCGAAGGCGCCGAAACCTCGGCGCATATCGCGTTGCTCACGCCGGGACCGTTCAGCGAAACCTATTTCGAGCACGTGTTTCTGGCGCGCTATCTGGGCGTCACGCTGGTCGAGGGGAAAGACCTGACCGTGCGCGACGACAAGCTGTATCTGAAAACCCTCGGCGGTCTCGAACGGGTGCACGTGGTGCTGCGCCGTCTCGACGACGCGTTCTGCGATCCGGTCGAACTGCGCGCCGATTCGAGCATCGGTGTGCCGGGTCTGTTGCAGGTGATGCGCGCGGGCAATGTGATCGTCTCGAACGTGCCGGGCTCGGGCTTTGTCGAGTCGCCGGCGCTGCACGGTTTTCTGCCGGGTATCGCCGAAGTTTTGCTCGACGAAGACCTGCTGCTGCCGAGCGTGCCGACCTGGTGGTGCGGCGAGAAGGCGGCGCGCGAGCACGCCTTCTCGCGGCTCGACGAGGCGTTTATCGTGCCGACGTGGCCGGTCGGCGCGCGCGATGCGCCGCCGGGCATCGAGCAGGGCAGGCAGAAACTGTCCTCGTGGCGCGCGCGCATCGAAGCGATGCCCGACACTTACACGATCCAGCAGGCGCAGCGGTTTTCCAGCACGCCGCGTTACGAGGACGGCACGATTGGCCGCCGTCCTTCGGTGCTGCGCGTCTATGCGATCGCCGACGTCAACGGCGGCTGGCATGTAATGCCGGGCGGCTTCACGCGCATGGCCGCCGAACGCCAGACGACCGTGTCGATGCAGTACGGCGGCAGTAGCGTCGATACCTGGGTGCTGTCGAGCCAGCCGACCTCGACGTTCACGCTGCTGCCTTCGCCGATGCAACCCGCCGATCTCGCGCGCAAGCATCGCACCGTGTCGAGCCGTGCGGCGGAGAATCTGTTCTGGGCCGGACGCTATGGCGAGCGGGTTGAAAACAACGTGCGGCTGTTGCGGCTGATTCTCGGCTCGCTGGAAGGCAACGACGCCGACGCGATGTTTCCGACCCTGGTCGAACTCGCGCTGCACTGTGGGCTCGTTCAGGCCGGCGACATGGCTTCGCCGCATTCGCCGCAGGCGTTCGAACGCGCGCTGGTCGCGAATCTGAGCGAGAGCACCGGAGTGGCGAGCGTCGGCCAGAATCTGGCTCGCCAGGCGCGCTCGAATGGCGAAGTGCGGGGGCGGCTGTCGAACGATCACTGGCGCACGATTCTCGCCGCGCGCAATGACTTCCGCGATGCGTTGCAGACGTTGATGCCGGGGCCGGCGCAGGCGCAGACCTCGATGCAGTCGCAGTCGCAGAGCGCGGGTGAATCGCAAACCCAGAGCAACGGCAGTCGCAACGGCGGCGCGATGAGCGCGAACGGCCGCGCCGATCGCCTCGATCGCTACGACCGCGTCACGTTGATGACCGCGCTCGAACGTCTGTCGGTACAGTTGTCGGCCATCAGCGGCGCACAAGGCGACCGCATGACGCGCGACGAAGCCTGGCGTTTGCTGTTCGTCGGCCGCCATATCGAGCGCGTTTCGGCGATGACCTCGTTCCTGCGCGTGGTCGCCGATAACGGCCAGCTCGCCACGCCCGCCGGCTTCGATCTGCTGCTGCAACTGTTCGACAGCACGCTGACGTATCGCTCGCTGTATCCCGGCCGTTTCGAAGTGCCGGCCTTGCTCGATCTGCTGGTCAGCGAGCCGACCAATCCGCGCGGCATCTACGGCGTCTACGCGCGTCTGCGTAAAAAGCTCGATGAGATCGCCGTCGCGGCGGGCAGCGTGCGGCATCGTCCATTCGCGGAATTGATGCCGCCCGCCGTGTCGTTGCCGTCGCTCGAAGCGCTGTGCGCCGTCGACGAAAACGGCGTGCATAGCGACCTCATTGCGGTGTGCGATCAGATCGGCGGCTTTGTCGGCGCCGCGGCCCATGAAATCAGCGCGCGTTACTTCAGTCACGCGAGCACCGTCGCCTCGCAGGTGTGGTCATGAAGAACGCACCGACCGTGCTGTCCGTCTCGCATCGCACCACGTACCACTATTCCACGTACGTGGAGACCGCCCAGCATCTCGCGACGATCCGGCCGATCGCGTGCGCGTGGCAGCGCGTGGTGTCGCACAGCGAAAAGATCGAACCGGAACCGTCGTATCTGAATAGCCGTCTCGACGCGTTCGGCAACGACGTGCTGTATTTCGCGCTCGACGCGCCGCACGAACGCCTGCAACTCGTCAGCGAAACCACGGTGGCGCTGACGCCGCGCTGGACCGATCTCGACCCGGACACCACGCCCGCCTGGGACGAGGTGGCGAATAGGCTGCGGTTTCGCGTCGGCGGCCAGTTCCGGCCTGAGGTGGAGTTCTGTTTCGCGTCGCCGAATATCGTGCCGCGGCCGTCGCTGCGAGCGTACGCATTGCCGAGCTTTCCGCCCGGCATGCCGATCGCCGAGGGCGCGATCGACCTGATGCATCGCATTCACGAAGACTTCGATTACAAGCCCTCGGCGACGATGTTCGATACGCCGGCCGAACGCGCGTTCGAATTGAAGAGCGGCGTGTGTCAGGACTTCGCGCAGGTGATGATCGGCTGTTTGCGTTCGCTCGGTTTGCCGGCGCGTTACGTGAGCGGCTATCTGCGCAACGACCCGCCGCCCGGGCAGCCGCGTTTGATCGGCGCGGATGCGTCGCATGCGTGGGTGTCGGTGCATTGCCCCGGCAGCGGCTGGATCGACCTCGATCCGACCAACGACGTGCTGGCCGATATGGATCACGTGACGCTCGCCATTGGCCGCGATTACAGCGACGTGTCGTTGCTGCGCGGGATGATTCTCGGCGGCGGCGCGCATCGCGTGGAAGTGGGTGTGACGGTGCTCGCGCTGTAGTGTGCCGCTGTAGTGCTTTCGCTTAAGCGCTTCCCGTTTTACCACTGCATTTAAGCCGTTTTCTGTCAGACGAATCGTCTCCACGTGCCGCGCATTTCGCCGCGGCACGCTCAATTTCGCCCACTCGGGGAAATCCCTTGCCCCTCATTCCCATTCAATGGGAATCCCATTTTTGAAATCCGAGAACGTTCTGGCATTCTGGTTCCGTGATTGATTGCGGGTGGTGTCGACGTGAACGCGGAACAGAATGTGACAGGTGCAGAACGGGTTTTGCTGGTGCTGGCGGCGCTCGCCAGTCATGGCAAAGCCATGTCGGTCAAAGATTTGCTGGCCGTAACCGGCCTCGCGCAAAGCACTTTGTACCGGCAGATCGCGCTGCTCAAGCGCTGGGGTTTCGTCGCGGAAAACGCGGGGCATTACGCGCCCGGTCCGATCAGCCTGCAACTCGCGCTCGGCTTCGACGTGAATTCGCTGCTCGTGGAAGCGAGCCGTAGCGAGATGCAGCAACTGGCGCGCGCGTCGCAGGAAAGCATTGGGCTGGTGGTTGCCGTCAAACATCAGGTGATGTGCCTCGAAATGGTCGACAGTCAGCATTCGCTGCGCTGCTCGTTCGAAAAAGGCCGCGCCGTGCCGCTCAAAGCGGGCGCGTCGGCGAAATCGCTGCTGGCCTTCATGGCCGACAAAGCGCGCAACGAAATACTCGATAGCGCGTTCGACAACGACCCCGCCGGCCGTGCCGCGATCGAAGCCGAACTCGAACAGATTCGCGCCCAGGGCTACGCGGTCAGCGACAGCGAAGTCGATCCCGGCGTGTGGGGCGTGAGCGCCCCGATCTTTCATCGCAGCGGACGCGGCGTGGGTAGCAGCGCGTCGATCACCTTGATGGCGCCGTCCACGCGCGCTACGGGTCGCGAAAGCCAATTCATCGACGGGACGCTACGTACGGCCCGCGCCATTTCCGAGCACATGCAAACCGATTGATCGCTTCATGCCGTTCGCGGCTGCATCTCGATCCGGATTCCGAACGAACTGAAGAACTTGATGGACCACAAGGAGCCTACCCCATGAAACTGCAACGACTGCTGTCCCTCGCCTGTGTCACGGTTGCCGTGACTTTTGCGGGCTTCTCCGGCGCCGCGTCGGCCCAATCGGCGGACGTGCTGAACGTTGCCACCGACGCCACCTTCCCGCCGATGGAATTCACCGAGAACGGTGCGCGCACCGGCTTCGACGTCGACGTCATGAACGCACTCGCCAAGGCCATGGGCAAGCGCGTGCAATGGACCGACATCGACTTTAAAGGGCTGATTCCCGGCCTGATCGCGCACCGCTTCGACGCGGCGATTTCCGGCATCTATATCACCGACGAACGCGCGAAAGTGGTCGACTTCACCGATTCGTACTACGCGGGCGGCCTCGTCGCGCTGGTGAAAAACGATTCGCCGGTTAAATCCGTGGCCGATCTGAACGGTAAGAAAGTGTCGGTCCAGGTGGGCACGAAGTCGGTGAACTTCCTGCGCGACAACTACCCGCAGATCAATCGCGTCGAAGTCGAAAAGAATCAGGAAATGTTCGACCTCGTGGGCATTGGCCGCGCCGACGCCGCCGTGACCGGCAAGCCGGCCGCGTATCAGTTCGCGAAGACGCGCGGCGGTTTCCGCGTGCTCGACAAGCAACTGACCACGGAAGCCTACGGCATTGCCGTGCGCAAGGACGAGCCGGAGCTGAAGACCGCGTTCAACACCGCGCTGGCGAAGATCAAGGCCGACGGCACCTATGCGGCGATCGTCAAGAAGTGGTTCGGCGCGAGCGCGCAATAAACGGCTGAGTAAATAAAATGGCACTCGATTTTTCGCCGGTGATTGCCGGCTGGCCAGACATCATGCATGGCGCGCTGGTCACGGTGGAAGTCACCGCCGCCGCGCTCGCGCTGAGCTGCGTGCTGGGTCTGTTGATCGGTATCGGCCGGCTCACGCCGCAGCGGCGCGTCGTGTACGGGTTTTGCACCGCGTATCTGACGTTCTTTCGCGGCACGCCGTTGCTCGTGCAACTGTTCCTGCTGTTCTTCGGCTTGCCGCAGTTCGGCATTCTGCTGCCGGCGTTTGTTTGCGGCATGCTCGGGCTCGGGTTGTATTCGGCGGCCTATGTGTCGGAGATCGTGCGCGGCGCGATTCAGTCGGTGGATCGCGGGCAGATGGAAGCCGCGCGCTCGATCGGCATGTCGTCGGGACAGGCCATGCGCGCGATCATTTTGCCGCAGGCTATCGTGCGGATGATTCCGCCGCTCGGCAACGAGTTCATCGCGCTGATCAAGAACTCGGCGCTGGTGTCGCTGTTGACGATCGACGATCTGATGCATGAAGGCCAGAAGATCATCAGCGTGTCGTACCGCTCGCTCGAGGTGTATCTGGCGATCGCGCTGGTTTATCTGGTGTTGACGCAGGCGACCAACTACGCGCTGCATCGCGTCGAGCGCCGTCTGCGCGCAGGAGGGATGGTGCAATGAATACCGTGAATACCGTGGCTCAGGAGACGGGTCCTATCGTCAGCATTCGTGGGCTGACCAAATCGTTCGGCTCGCATACGGTGCTCAACGGCATCGACTTCGATATTCAGCCGCAGCAGGTTGTCGTGGTGATCGGGCCGAGCGGTTCGGGCAAGAGCACCTTCTTGCGCTGCTGCAACGGCCTCGAACAGGCTGAAGGCGGCACGATCGATATCTGTGGGCATCGGCTGGTCGAGCAGGGCGCAATGCTCAAGGAGCGCTCGCTGAACGCGCTGCGCACTGAAGTCGGCATGGTGTTTCAGTCGTTCAATCTGTTTCCGCATCTGTCGGTGCTGCACAACATCACCGTGGGGCCGCGCATGTTGCGCGGCGCGAGCAAGGCCGAGGCCGAAGCGGCCGCCATGGCTTTGCTGGAGAAAGTCGGGCTCGCGCACAAGGCGAACGTGATGCCGGCGAGTCTGTCGGGCGGTCAGAAGCAACGGGTGGCGATTGCGCGTGCGCTGGCCATGCAGCCGCGTGTGATGCTGTTTGACGAGCCGACTTCGGCGCTCGATCCGGAGCTGGTCGGCGAAGTGCTGCAAGTGATGAAACTGCTCGCGAGCGAAGGCATGACGATGGTGGTCGTCACACATGAAATGGGTTTCGCCAAGGAAGTGGCCGACGTGGTGGTCGTGATGGACGGCGGCGTGATCGTCGAAGCGGGACCGCCCGCGGAGATTTTCTCGGCGCCTTCGCAGCCGCGTACGCGGGCTTTCCTGCAGGCGGTGTTGTCGCGCGCATGAGAGTTCCATTCGACGACAAGGTGTGGGCCGGCCGTTCCGACGACGGCGAGCCCGGCGACACGCGGCGCGTTTTCAACCAGGTGGTGCCGTTCGGCGACGCTCGGCAGGTTGATCGCGAGATGCCGGTGATCGTCGGCTTCGGTTCCGACGAAGGCGTGCACCGCAATCAAGGCCGCACGGGCGCGGCACACGCGCCGAAGGAATTGCGGCGCGCGCTGGCGGGTTTGCCGGCGAAGGTGGCGCTGGCATCGCTCGCCGATGCGGGTGACGTGGTGTGCGATGACGGCGACCTGGAAGGCGCGCAGCTTGAATTGGCGCAGGTGGTTAGCGATGTGCTGGCGCGTGGTGGCCGGCCGCTGGTGTTCGGCGGTGGACATGAAGTCGCGTGGGGTACGTATAGCGGATTGCGCTTGCATCAGGAGCGCGAGGCGGTCGAAGGCGCTACCTCTCATGCGTCGCGCAAGCTGCTGATCGTCAACTTCGACGCGCATTTCGATCTGCGCCAGAAGCGTCCGGCGAATTCCGGCACGCCGTTCGACCAGATCGCCGACGACTGCGCCGAACGTGGCGTTCCGTTTAACTACGCCTGCTTTGGCATAAGCGATCTGGGCAATACCGCGTCGCTGTTCGCGCATGCGGAGCAACTCGGCGTGCGCTACGTGCTCGACGTCGACATGCAGGACGTGCATCTGCCGCAGCGCCTGCAGGATCTTCAAACCTTGCTCGATGCTGCGGACGACGTCTATCTGACCATCGACCTCGACGTGCTGCCGGCGGGCACCGCGCCCGGCGTGTCGGCGCCTGCCGCGCTGGGTGTGCCGTTGTCGGTGGTCGAAGCGATGGTGCAGCGCGTGCGGGCGTCCGGAAAACTGCGCGCGGCGGATATCGCGGAGTACAACCCGTCGCTCGATCAGGACAAGCGGACGGCGAGGGTTGCCGCGCGATTGGCGTATCGCTTGCTCTAGTTGTGCTGGGGCGCGGCGCACAAAACAGAACGGCTCGCTGGAGTAATCCAGCGAGCCGTTTTTCACGTTTCCATCAACGCACGCTTATTCCACGAACGCTCCGATCGACAGAAACGGATTCACCTTGCCGATGTTGTGCGCGGGATCGTTGGTGGTGAACGTCGGGTTGATCCCGTTCATCAGCAGACCGTACACCGGCCCGACCTGGACCATCACGCCGGTGTCGCCCGCCTGGTAGAGCGCGGTGCTGCCGGACATCAACGGCTTGGTCGCGGTCACGTTGACGATACCCGGTTGCGTCTGCGTGAAATCGAGCGAGAAGTTGCTCGACGCCGCGGACGTGAACGGATTCAACAACGCCGCCGACGGACTCTGAAATAAGGTCGCGCCGTAATTCACGCCCGGGTTGAACGACGCGCTGCCGTCGGTGCAGGTGCCCGACGCGGCATAGACCGGCTGTCCGTTGACATAGATCGGGTTCGGGCTTTGACCGATGGTGGTCACCAGGCCGCACGCCGACGCGCTATTCGCGCCGATATAGCCGCCCTTCAGCGCCGTTTGGGCAATCTTCGTGGCGGGCGCCAGCAGCGAGATGCCGAGCTGATCGTCGAGCGCGTTGTTCAGAATGCCGGTCGCGGTGTTATCCGTATGGGCATAGCCGACGCGAATCATCACCGGCACGAGTTGGTTGTTCACCTTGCCGACGATCATGATGCCGTGCGCCAGACTCGGCGCGAACAGCAGTTGCAGCACGCCCACGCCGGCCGCCGGATACGCGAGGCCGTTGGCGCGGCTGACGAACACGTTATCCGCCGAGCCGTCGGCATTGGTGCGCACCGTCCATGGCGTGCCGGTCAACACGCAAGAATTCGGCGATGAATCGGGCGTGCAGGTGCCGTCCGCATTGAGCGTCTCGCTGGCCTGAACGGCTTGCGGCGCCCAGCCGGTCGTCGTCAGGCCGTCCGTGCCTTGCGCCGGGTTGCCCTCGGGGCTCATGCGGAACCCGACTTCGTTATAGGCGCCGGCCACCTGGGTGAAGTCGGTGACCGTCTGGCTGAAACCTAGGAACGGATACGAGTCGAAGGTGCGCTGCGGCACGACGCCGATCGGGAAACCGAGCGACGTGACGCCCGAAAACTGGATCGTCGCGCCAGGAATCCCACCGCCGATAATGCCCTCGCCGACGAACAGCATCGGCGGATCCTGCGGATTGATGGTGACGCTGTAGGTGCCGTCGGCGGTCGTGCCGTTCTTCAGCACGATCGCGCAGCGGTTCTGTTCGGCGGTTGGCAGGGCGAAGGAGCCGGTCGGATTGTCGTAGTCGCCGGTGATCGTCAGGCCCGCGCGCGTCACGTTGACCTGGCCGACGGAGATCGGCACGGCGGATTCGACGAAGGTCATCTGATACTTCTTCGTCGCCGAATTGAATTGCATCTTGATGTACTCGCCGCTGCCCGAGCCGCCGGTGTAGGTGGTCGAATAGTCGAGCGCATCGGGGCACAGCTTGGCCGCGACGACCGGCGTACCGGGCGGCTGGCCTTGCGCCCCGCACGACGCGCCCGAACATTGCGGCACGGCGACGGCGCCCGGCGCATCCGTTTTGCCGGAGCCGCCGCAAGCGGCCAGCAGCACGGACAGCGCAAACGCGCCCGTCAGTGCGCCGGTCGGTATTGAAGCAGATGAGCCTGCCCACAGTTTGAACGCCATTGTTTTGTCTCCTCGTCAATCGTCGTTCGTTATTAATACGCGCGATTAAATGAGTCGCGCGGATGCCGCTGGGTTTTTATCCGTCCACGAAATGAAATGCCATGACCGGTGATGGCTCCGGATGCGCTCGCTAAAATGGCCCCGAATGCGCGGCGGGATAGTCGCGGCAAATCGAGAGCATCGCACGAGCCTTATTCGCCATCCGCGCAGACCGCGTCGAATAACGCGGAAGGCATACGAGACAGGCGAATCCAGGCCATGCAGGGCAGATCGTCGTAGGCTAGGTAAAACAGGGGAATTTCAGTGCGACGCTAACGTATTTAATGCCGGATATCGAAGTGGCGCATGCAAGCCGCATAGTGGGAATCGCGCTGACTGGGTGGAATGGCATTAATGTCTCCGTGGCCTGTTATTAGATTTAATTGGTTGCGGCTGAACATTAAGCCGCTGCTACGGACTTGTATATAGTGGCATTAATCCAAACCCGTAAGATTCGCCGTCGCGCCGTGCGGTGGGGCCTTGCGGCGGCAATTCAAACAGACGTATGTATGGAGGTTTTGCCCATCGATGCGGATTGCCGACACCCATCGCCTCGCCTCAAAACAAAATTCGCCTTGACTCTGTGCGTATGCACACATACACTCCTCGACATGAACCGCCCTCTCTCTTACGACGAATGCAACTGCTTCGCGCTGCGCCAGGCGGCGCGGCACGTCACGCAAATCTATGAGCGCCATCTGGGCGGCGTAGGGTTGACGGCTGCGCAGTTCACGATCCTGGCCAAGCTTGCACGCAAGCCGAATCTGCCCATGGCGGATCTGGCGGATGCCATGGTGATGGAGCGCACCACGCTGGTTCGCGCCATGAAACCGTTGCAGCGCGATGGCCTGGTGGTGGCGGAGTCGGCAGAGCACGACGGCCGCACGTTTCTGTTCAGTCTCACGGCAAAGGGCGAAACGACCTTCGACCAGGCGTCGGTGGCGTGGCGCGCGGCGCAGGACGAGTTTGAAGAACGCTTTGGGCATGCGCGCGCAAGAGCGCTGCGCACCGAGCTGTTCAGCATCACCGGCTAACCAAATCCGATAGGCCGCATGAACTCGTTCCGGCGGGTTCGATGCGTCACTTAATGTGCATACGCACTCACGATTCAGGAAACGCAGCGATGGAAGGCCTCTTCGACGACGACTGCTTTGCGATCCGCCAGGCCGCCCGTTACGTTTCGCAGCTTTACGATCGGCATCTGGCGAACGTGGGGCTGACCATCACGCAGTTTTCGCTGATGGGCCGGTTAAAACGCGTCGGCCCGATGTCGATGAAGCAGCTCGCCGAAGCCATGCGGATGCAGCGCACCACGCTGGTTCGCACGATCCAGCCGCTGCGCCGTAACGGCCTGATTTCGAGCGACGTGCACGGCGCGGACGCGCGGGCGCTGTCGATTGCGCTCACACCCGTCGGCGAAGAGCGTCTGAAGGCAGGCCGCGAGCATTGGTACGCGGCGCAAGCCGAATTCGAACACCGTTTCGGCGAAGAACGGGCCGCCGCGTTGCGCGGCGAGTTGTTCGCCATCACGCAGGATCCGCTCTGAAGTCGGACAGGCAGTCACGCAAGGTCGGCGCAACGCTTAGCGCCGTTTTTTTTAACTCAAGGAGTGCATACGCACATATCGACATCATGTCCACAACCCCTTCCACTATCGCGCCACCCAGCGCGGCTCAATCCGCCACACCGGCGCGGCGTATTCCCTGGATGCTGCTCGCGGTGATCACGGTGCTTGTCGTGCTCGCGTTGGCGGCGTCGTACTGGTTCTTCGTCGGCCGCTTTGTCGAAACGACCGACGACGCCTACGTGGGCGGCGATGTCACCGTGATGGCGCCGAAAGTGAACGGTTTCGTCACGGATGTGCTGGTGCGCGACAACCAGTTCGTGCACGCGGACCAGGTGCTGATCCGGCTCGATGCACGCGACTACGACGCCCGCCTCGCGCAGGCCAGCGCGGAAGTGCAGAGCGCCCAGGCCGCGGTGACCGAGTTGCAGGCGAAGAAATCGTTGCAGCTCGCCACGATCAACGAGCAGGCAGCCGAGGTGCGCGCCTCCGGCGCCGAACTAACGCGCAGCGCCGCCGACCAGACGCGTTATCGCGAACTGGTGAAGGACGACGCGGTGTCGAGCCAGGTGGTCGAGCGGGCGGACGCCGATCTGAGCAAGGCGCATGCTGCCGTCGATCGCAGCGGCGCGGCCCTGATCGCGGCGCAGCGCCAGATCGCCGTGCTCGACGCGCAGATCGGCGACGCCGACGCGCGCATCGCCACCGCGCAAGCGGCCCAGCGCGTCGCGGCGCTGAACGTGGAGTACACGACGATTCGCTCGCCGATCGACGGTTATATCGGCAATCGCACCGCGCGAGTGGGACTGCTGGCGAACACGGGCGGTTCGTTGCTGACCGTGGTGCCCGCGAGCGGCCTGTGGATCGACGCCAACTTCAAGGAAGACCAGTTGAAGAAGATGCAGGTCGGCGACCGCGTCGACGTGAATCTCGACGCGTCGAGCCGGCAGATTCAAGGCGTGGTGGAAAGTCTGGCGCCTGCCACCGGCGCGACCTTCAGCGTGCTGCCCGCCGAAAACGCCACCGGCAACTTCACGAAGATCGTGCAGCGTGTGCCGGTGCGTGTGCGTCTCGAGGTGCCGAAGGATATGCAAGGCGTACTGCGCCCCGGCCTCTCGGCCACCGTGAAGGTTCACGTCGACACCGGCAACACCGGCGACACGCCGGCGCACGGCTAAGAGACCGATCATGACCCAAGTCCTCGCCAACCCCGCCGATCTGCCGACGCGCACCAAAGTCCTCGCGTTCACGCTGATGTGCATCGGCTTTTTCATGGCGACGCTCGATATCCAGATCGTGGCGTCGTCCCTCAAAGATATCGGCGGCGGTTTGTCCGCGAGCCAGGATGAACTCTCCTGGGTGCAGACCTCGTATCTGATCGCTGAAATCCTGGTGATTCCGATGTCCGGCTGGCTCACTCGCGTGTTTTCCACGCGCTGGGTGTTCGCCTTTTCCGCGCTCGGCTTCACGATCACCAGCATGCTGTGCGGTCTCGCATGGGACATCAACTCGATGATCCTGTTCCGCGGTTTGCAGGGCGCGCTCGGCGCCGCGATGATCCCGACCGTGTTCACCACCGCGTTCGTGCTGTTTCCCGGCAAGCAGCGCTTGATTGCGTCCACCACCATCAGCGCGCTTGCCACGCTCGCGCCGACTATCGGCCCGGTGATCGGCGGCTGGATTACGTCGCAATGGTCGTGGCACTGGCTGTTCTATCTGAACCTCGTGCCGGGTGTCCTTGTCACGGTGATGGTGCCGAAGTACGTGCATTTCGATAACGTCGATCTGTCATTGCTGAAGAAGGGCGATTACCTCGGCATTCTGTTGATGTCCGGCTTTCTCGGCTGCCTCGAATACGTGCTGGAAGAAGGCCCGCGCAAGAACTGGTTCGGCGACGACGTGATCGTGTTTTGTGCTTGGATCTCGGCGATCTGCGGCTTCCTGTTTCTCGTGCATGCGTTCACCGCGAAAGAGCCGATTGTCGACTTGCGCGCGTTGGCGGTTCGCAACTTCGGCATAGGCAGTTTGCTGTCGTTCATTACCGGGATCGGGATTTTCTGCGCGGTGTTTCTGACGCCGGTGTTCCTCTCGCGCGTGCGCGGTTTCGACTCGTTGCAGATCGGCGTGGCCTTGCTGTCGGTCGGCTGTTTTCAATTGATCGCGATGGTCGCGTATTCGATCCTCGCCCGCATTGTCGACATGCGAATCCTGCTGGTGGTGGGGCTCGTGCTGTTCGGGTTCGGCTGTTATCTGTATGTGCCGCTGACCAGTCAATGGGGCTGGCAGGAGTTGCTGATTCCGCAGGCGTTGCGCGGCATTGGTCAGCAGTTCTGTATTCCACCCATCGTGACGATGGCGCTGGGTTCGTTGCCGATGTCGAGGCTGCGGTCCGCGAGCGGCCTGTTCAACCTGATGCGCAATCTCGGCGGCGCAATCGGCATTGCCGTGAGCAGCACGATGCTCAACGACCGTTTGAACCTGCACTACGAGCGGCTCGACGAACATCTGAACGCCGGACGCCCGGTGCTCGAATCGCTCCTGCAGCAGCAGACCGCGCATTTCGCGGCGGTGGGCGGCGACGCGTTGAACGCCGCCAACGCGGGGCTCGGCGCATTGCATGGATTGCTGATGCGCGAAGCGCTGGTGCTCACTTTCTCCGACACGTTTTTCGCGTTGTCGCTGTGTTTCGTGGTCGGTCTGCTGAGCGTGCTGTTCTCGCGCCCGTTCGGCAACACCGCGCCGCCGCCCGATGCTCATTGAGGAACCCAACATGAAACCGATCGTACTCAAAGTTCTCGCGAGCGCCGCGTTGTTGACGCTCGCGGCCTGCGCGGTCCCACCGGCCGAACACGCGGATTTGCCGCAGACGGTCAAGACCGTGGCGCCGGCTGCGTGGAATGTCGACGCGCCGCAAGACAGCGTCAGCGCCGATACGTGGTGGGCGCAATTCGGCGACCCGGTGATGCATCAACTGGTCGAGTCGGTGTTGACCGGCAATCTCGACGTGCAAGCCGCGGTGGAACGCGTCAAGCAGGCACAGGATCTCGCGACGCAGGACCGCGCGGCGCTGCTTCCCGAGTTGAACGCGAACGCCGGTGCTTCCGACTCACGCCAGAACACGCCGCCGCCGCTCGGCTACGTGCGTCAGGCCGGTTTCGGTTTGTCGGCGAGCTGGACACCGGATGTGTTCGGCGGCGAGCGGCTCGCCGTGCTGGCGGCGCAGGCGCAAGTGTCGGGCCGCGAGGCGTCGTTGAACCAGCTGCGGCTCGCGCTCGCGGCCAACACGGCGGCGGCGTATATCGATCTGCGCTGGGCGCAATCGCAATTGCAGATTCTCAGCGACAACGAGCAGATTCGTGCGCGTGCGTTGAAGCTCACACAGGAGCGCTTGCATTTCGGACTCTCGACGCAACTCGACGTCGCGCGTGCACAGAATCAATTGCAGGATCTGCAGGCGCAGATTCCGCGCTTTCAATCGGCGGTGCAGCATCAATTGAGTCTGATCGCGGTGTATTCGGGGCGCACGCCGGAAAGTGTCGACGGTTTGCTGCTCGCCAATGCCCGCGAGATTCCGTTGCCCGCGCAAAGCGTGCCGCAGATGTTGCCGTCGGAAGCGTTGCTGAAGCGGCCCGACGTTCGCACCGCGTATGCGACGGTCGAACAGCGCGCGGCGGAAGTGGGCGTGTCGAGAGCGCAGCGTTATCCGCAGTTCAGGCTGAATCTCGCCGACGGTTTGCTGGCCTCGTCGTATCTTGGCTTGCCGACGCTGACCGACAACCTGTTCAGCGCGGCCTTGAACGCCACCAGTCCGATCTTCAACGCGGGCCGCATCACCGCCAATATCGACGCGAGCGAGAGTCGCATGCGCGAATCGCAGCTTGGTTTGCAGCAGACCATGCTGCAGGCGCTGAAGGAAATCGAGGACAACCGCAGCGATCTGGTGAGCGGATCGGTGCAGGTGCAACGACTTGGCGGCGCGCTGGATGCGTCGGGCCACGCGCTGCGTCTGTCGACCGAGTTGTACAAGAACGGCGCGTCGAGTTTCCTCGACGTGCTGGACGCGCAGGAAGCGTATCTGCGCGACGACGAATCGTTGAATCAGGCCAAACGTGAGCATGCGCTCGCAGCGGTCGCGTTGTACCGGTCGCTGGGTGGCGGCTGGGATTTGCCGGGCACCGTCACGGCGGTATCGGCGAATAACTGATGTAGGGCCACGGCAAATCAAACTGCAAACGTAAGCCAACTGGAGAGAAGCAATGACGAACCCACGAGAAGTCGTGATCTGCAATCCGGTCAGAACGCCGATCGGCGCTTTCGGCGGATCGCTGAAAGAGGTGCCCGCCACCGAACTCGGCGCGCTAGCCGTGCGCGAGACGCTGCGGCGCAGCGGTCTCGATGCGGCGACGTTGGCGTCGGTGGTGATGGGCAATGTGATTCAGGCGGGCAACAAGATGAATCCCGCGCGCCAGGCGTCGATTGGCGGCGGCGTGCCGGTGGCCGTGCCGGCGCTGACGGTGAATCGCGTGTGCGGGTCGGGTGCGCAGGCGATCGTGTCGGCGGCGCAGGAAATCTGGCTCGGTTTCGGCGATGCCGCCGTGGCGGGCGGCATGGAGAACATGGACCGCGCGCCGTATCTGCTCGACAGCGGCCGCTGGGGCAGCCGCATGGGCAACGCGCAGGTTCACGACAGTCTGCTGCGCGATGGCCTGAACGATGCGTTTTCCGGCGAGCATTCGGGCTGGCATACGGAAGACCTCGTCGCGCAATTCGACATGACGCGTGAAAGCCAGGACCGCTGGGCCGCACGTTCGCAGCAGCGATTCGTCGAGGCGCAAGAGAACGGCGACTTCGACGCCGAACTGATCGCCGTACAAGTGCCGGGCCGCAAGGGTCCGCAACCCTTCACACGCGACGAACAACCGCGCCCCGATACCACCTTGGAAACGCTGGCCAAACTACGGCCGGCTTTCCGTCCCGACGGCACGATCACGGCAGGCAACGCGCCTGGCCTGAACAGCGGCGCGGCCGCGATGCTGGTGGCCGAGCGCGGTTTCGCCGAAGCGCGCGGGATCGAACCGGCCGCGCGTCTGGTAGCGTTCGGCGTTGCGGCGGTGGAGCCGGGCCTGTTCGGTCTCGGTCCCGTGCCTGCCGTGCAGATGGCTTTGGCGCGCGCCGGTTGGCAACTGCATGACGTCGAGCGCTTTGAAATCAACGAAGCGTTTGCGGCCGTGCCGATCGCGGTCGCGCGCCGGCTTGGCATCGCGGATGAGCTGATCAACGTGCAGGGCGGCGCGATCGCGCACGGCCATCCGATCGGCGCGACCGGCGCGGTACTGACGACACGACTGATCCATTCGATGCGACGCGACGGTCTGAAGCGCGGGATCGTGACGCTGTGCATCGGCGGCGGGCAGGGGATCGCGTTGGCGTTGGAAATGCTCTGAGCGGTGGGTTAGTCAGAGCTGTAGCACCTGAAAATCGCTGCAGCGCGTTAACGTCAATCGCACATTAACGCGCTGCAGCAACCCCATACTTCCACACAAAAAATGCACCACGCATGCCCTGCGCTGAATCCTTCAGCACCCGAACGCCACCCCTAACCGAATCTTTTTCCTCCAGCGTCAGTTTCGTTTAGCATCTGTGCCACTTTCACAAGAACGTCACGAGACATGGCCCTGATCGTCCGAAACCTCCTCGGTATTGCCGTCCTGTTGTTGATCGCCTATATCTTCTCCGCCAACCGGCGCGCCATTCGCTTACGTACTGTCGTCGCCGCACTGCTCACGCAAATCGGTATCGGCGCTTTCATTCTGTTCGTGCCATTCGGCAAATCGATCCTCGACGCAGCCGCAACCGGTGTCAATCACGTGCTGGCCTACGGCAACGCGGGCATCGAGTTCCTGTTCGGCGGCCTCGTGCAGCCCAAGATGTTCCAGGTCTTCGGCGACGGCGGTTTCGTGTTCGCCGTGCGCGTGCTGCCGGCCATCATCTTCGTCACCGCGTTGATCTCCGTGCTGTACTACCTCGGCGTGATGCGCTGGATCGTGATCGTGCTCGGCACGGTGTTTCAGAAACTGCTGGGCGTGTCGAAGCTCGAATCGTTTTCGGCTGTCACCACGATCTTTCTCGGTCAAAGCGAAATGCCCGCCGTCGTCAAACCGTTCGCGCGCGACATGACCGGCGCCGAACTGTTCGCTGTGATGTCGAGCGGCATGGCGGCCGTGGCGGGCTCGGTGCTGGCGGGCTACGCGGGGCTCGGCGTACGGGTCGACTACCTGCTCGCGGCGTCGTTCATGGCGGTGCCCGGCGGGCTGCTGTTCGCGAAGATCATTTGCCCGAGCACCGAGCCGAGCCGCGTGCAATTGCAGCATCTCAACTTCGACGAAAAGCGGCCCACCAATGTGATCGAAGCCGTCAGTTCCGGCGCGACCGTGGGCCTGAAAATCGCGGTGATGGTCGGCGCCATGCTGATCGCGTTCGTCAGTCTGATCGCGTTGCTCAACGGGATCGTGGGTGGCATTGGCGGCTGGTTCGGCCATCCGGACCTGTCGATGCAATCGGTGCTCGGCATGCTGTTCGCGCCGCTCGCGTATCTGATCGGCGTGCCGTGGAGCGAGGCGACGATCGCCGGTAATTTCCTCGGCCAGAAGGTGATTCTCAACGAGTTCGTCGCTTACGCGTCGCTGTCGCCGTATCTGAAAGACGCCGCCAGCGTGAGCGCGGCTGGCCTGCAGGCGCTCGATCCGCGTACCATTGCAATCCTGTCGTTTGCGTTGTGCGGCTTCGCGAATTTTTCATCGATCGCGGTACTGACGGGCGGCTTTAGCGCCGTCGCGCCGGAACGCCGCGCCGAAGTCGCGCGCTACGGCTTGCGTGTCGTGCTGGCCGGGACGCTCTCGAATCTGCTGAGCGCCACGATTGCCGGCATGTTCATTACGCTGCATTGAATCGAGGATCGCTGTATGAAGATGGAACAACTGCTGGAACGCGCGGGCGTCGCGCGAGAAAAGGCCTATGCGCCGTATTCGAAATTCAAGGTCGGCGCTGCGCTGCTGACTCAAGACGGCCAGGTATTCGACGGCTGCAACGTCGAGAACGCGTCGTACGGTTTGTGTAATTGCGCGGAACGCACGGCGTTTTTCAGCGCGATTGCCGCGGGTTATCAGCGCGACCAGTTCGCCGCGCTCGCCGTGATCGGCGACACCGAAGGCCCGATCGCGCCGTGCGGCGCGTGCCGCCAGGTGATCATCGAACTCGGCGGGCCGGACCTGCCGATTCGCCTCGGCAATCTGCACGGCGCGACCCGCGACACCACCGCGCGTGAACAACTGCCGGACGCGTTTTACCTATGAGCCAGCACAAGGTCATCTACGACACTGACCCCGGTGTGGACGACGCAATGGCGCTGGTGTTTCAGGCGCGGCATCCGGAGATCGAACTGCTCGGTCTGACGAGCGTGTTCGGCAACGCGACGATTCAGACGACCACGCGCAATGCGCGTTTCCTCGCCGGTCGCTTCGCGCCTGGCGTACCGGTCGCGCAGGGTGCGGCCGCGCCGCTCAAACGCATCGCGCCGGACCCGCTGGCGTGGATTCATGGCGACAACGGTCTCGGCAACATCGCGCTCGACATGAGCGACGCCGCGACGCTCGACGAGCGTCCGGCACACCGCTTCATCATCGACACGGTGCGTGCGCATCCCGGTGAAGTCACCCTGGTCGCCGTGGGTCCGCTCACGAATCTCGCGCTGGCGCTCGCCGACGATCCGCAAATCGCCACGCTCGTCAAACAGGTGGTGATCATGGGCGGCGCGTTCGGCACGGACGGCGTGCTCGGCAACGTGACGCCCGCGGCGGAGGCCAACATTCTCGGCGATCCGGATGCGGCCGATCTCGTGTTCGGCGCGGCGTGGCCGGTGGCGATCGTCGGTCTCGACGTTACGCAGCGCACCATCATGAGCCGCGACTATCTGGCGTCGTTGCGCGAACGCGGCGGCGCGGCGGGGCAATTCGTGTGGGACGTGTCGCGGCATTACGAGGCGTTTCACGAAGAGAGCGCGCAGCTCGCGGGCATTTACGTGCATGACTCGTCGGCGGTGGCTTATGTGCTGGCGCCGCATCTTTATACGACCCGCAGCGGTCCGGTGCGCGTGCTGACCGAAGGCATCGCGGTCGGTCAGACGATCCAGAAGCCGGTGACGATGCCGGTGCCCGCGCCGGACTGGGATAGCCGCCCGGCGTGCAAAGTGTGCGTCGACGTGGACGTCGGCGGCATGCTGGCGCTCTACGAGAAGACGATTCTCGGCACGCTCTGAGCGTGATGGTGCGACGGGCCGGAGGCACCGATTGATCTGACCTGAACAATCGGTGCATTGCAGCACGCCACGCCGGCAATCGTGGCCGATGCCGACGGTCAATCTTTGCTACATTCTCCCCACGCACTGCGTCAGCGGCTCCCTGGTGTCTCAGGTCTATCACCCGGAAGCCCAACGCCGCGCGACCGAAATCTATCAAGAGGCCAAAGATGCGAATTCTAGTAGTAGGGGCGGGCGCGGTGGGCGGTTACTTCGGCGGGCGTCTCGCGGCGGCGGGCCAGGACGTGACCTTCCTCGTTCGTGCGGGCCGCGCGGAAAAGCTTCAGCGCGACGGGCTCGTGATCAGCAGCGCGCGCGGCGATCTCACGCTGCCCGACATCAAGACGATCCTCGCCGGTGTCGGCGCCGAACCGTTCGATCTGGTGCTGCTCAGTTGCAAGGCCTACAGCCTCGACGACGCGATCGACTCGTTCGCGCCGTTCGTCGGCGAATCGACGCTTATTCTGCCGATGCTCAACGGCATGCGCCATATCGACGTGCTGACCGAAAAGTTCGGCGCGGAGCGCGTATTGGGCGGCCAGTGCGTGATCGCCGCGACGTTGAACGCCGAGCAGCACATCGTGCATCTGAACGAAATGCACGCGATCACGTTCGGCGAACTGGCGGGCGGCAAGTCGGAGCGGGTCCAGGCTATCGCGGATGCGATGGCCGGCGCGAATTTCGACGTCACCGTCAGCGACAACATTCTGCTGCGCATGTGGGAGAAGTGGGTGTTCCTGGCCACATTGGCGGCCAGTACGTGCTTGATGCGCGGTTCCGTCGGCGATATTCTGGCTGCGCCGGACGGCAAACGCGTGATCGAGAATCTGCTCGGCGAGTGCCGGGCGGTGGCCGAGAACAAGGGCTTCACGATGGGCCCGGACTTCGACACCCGCGCCACGCAGACGCTGTTCACGCCGTCGCCGCTCACCGCGTCGATGCTCCGCGACGTGGAAAACCACTCGCATACCGAGGCGGATCATATTCTCGGCGACCTGATCTCGCGCGGCGGCGACGCGCAGAAGGGCGAGCACGGCTTGTCGTTGCTGCGGATCGCCTATAGTCATCTGAAGACGTATGAAGCGAGGCAGGCCCGCACGTCCTGATGGATCGCACTAGCTAGCAGGACACCAGCTAGCAGGACACCAGCTAGCAGGACACCAGCTAGCAGGACACCAGCTAGCAGGACACCAGCTAGCAGGACACCAGCTAGCAGGAACCAGCTAGCAGGAACCAGCTAGCGGGAAGCAGCTAGCGGGAAGCAGGACAGGCAAGGCATGCCGTAACAGCCAACGATCGGAGGTGAAGCATGCCGAGTCCAACCGGATCCGTGGCCGCGCTCAGTAGCGCGTCGGCCACGATCTTTTCGATCGGCATTGTCTTTCTCGGCTACTGGGGCATGTACGAGCCGACCAAATGGCATTTCGGCGACGTGATGGTCGTCGTGATCGCGCTGATCGGTTTCGGCTGCCTCGGGCTCGTGCCGTGGTTGGCAACGAACCCGGCCCAATCGGAAACCAACGACACCCACATGCGCATCGCCCGGCATCTGTTTCTTGCCGGCGTCGGCTCGATCTGGCTGGCCGTGGCGGTGTCGCTGATTTTCTGAGTGGGCTTTTGCCTGGGCTTCTGCCGGGGCAACAGTACAAAGCCCTTTCTTTACGTCTGAGCCAGATAAACGGCGTATCGCTGAGCCCGCTGATACGCCAATTTCCATAAAGCGAAACGACTAGAGTTTGCGTTTTTTCAGCGTATAAGCGAACAGCGCATATTGCGTATTGGTCTCGGGGTCGAAGTAGTCTCCCTGAGCGGCTCCCTCGTCTAACTGCTTCCAAGCCTGCCCAGAATCGCTGCTGATAAAGGTGAGATCACGTGGTGCGCCATCGCCCGATGCATCTGTGACATAGACAAGCAGAACGCCTTGCTTGCCGACGCTAAGGCCATCGAGCATCAACTTGTCGTCGAAAGTATGTAATTGCTGAACCTCCGGTCTCGGAGCGTTCTTCCAGGTTGAAACAGCGCCGATGCGATGCCCTTTGTCCGCAGGATCGTCCCAGTTACGCGGAGCACCAAGACGCGATAGTGCGTAGAGCGAATAGCTGCCGGCCGAATCCGGTGATGATTGCAGATCGACGACGGTTTGCTGGGGCAACACGGCCTCGGGCTCGAAATCCTGCTGGTTCCAGGCCAGCCGATAGACAAGACTTGAAGTCTGGATTTCACCGAGCTTGTCCACGTAGTAGGCAACGTGTAGCAAGCCGTCCGGCCCAAGGTTCACCGCGTCAAACGTTTTGCGGGGCTTGCCGATGTTTGCGAGAGGCGGCACCTTAATTTCTTGCCACGACTGCCCGCCATCGGCCGTGCGCCATACGTGAGGTCCCCATCCGATTGCGTAACCGCGCTGCGGGTCAAGGAACAGCAACTGTCCGATGTTGTGGTCTTCCTGCCAGTTCAATTGCACCCAGTTCTGGCCGCCATCGCTTGAACGCCAGAGTTTGGAAATTTGCGGTGTTAGTCCGTCCGATGAATTGGGCGATTTGTAGTCCATCCATCCTGTACTGACATATACCGTGCGCCAGTCTTTCGAATACCACCAGGCGGCATCCTGACCTAGTTGCTGGAATGTACGTTTTACCCCGGCGTCGATAGTCCCCTGCAAGAAGTTCACGGTCGACCGGTTTATGCGCTCACCGGAGTCGTTCATCCATGCTTCGGTTGGCTCCGCTACATCAGGATCTTTCGATTCACTCGCCGGCTTAAACGTAATTTGTGGGTCAGCAAGCTTTAGACTGATCACCTGACTCCCACGAATACGGAACTCCCCACCACCGTAGGGCCTATCGCCTTTCGCAAAAGATGTCGCAATCGTTTCCCAACCGCTCGTCATGCTCTGGTATCCGTAGGTTAAAGCTGCCATCAAGGCGAGGCCGCCTAATAGCATCTTCCAGCGTTTCGATTTTTGCATATCATTTTGCCAATAGACGGCCGAGAGCTTTTCCGACGGGGTCGTCCATGTCTGATTGATCATGTTCGGCAGAACCACTTTGCCGCTGTCAACTGCCTGTTCTCAAGTCCATCCGTCACCTAACTCCTGAATATTTGGCTGGGCTAAAGCTTTGTCAAGGCAGGCTGTAAAGTGTAGACGGCGCAAATTGCAAGCCAATAGACCGCTGGCCTGATAGGTTCTTGCATTGCATTGGACGCGTCGGACGCTCACGGGTATGTGCGTAGGAAGCGTTGACTTATACGTGCCCAATCGTCTGTCCTCAGTGCCTGAAGTGGTCGGAATCTTTGTGAAATGAGGCTTAAGTCTGCCGAGTCCAAGGTAACCGCTTGCCTTAGATCGCGGAAGATCCTGTTCAGGGTAATCTTCGGTTACCGGACGATTGAAATATTAACGGTGGTCGATGGTCCCGACTGCGCGATCACATCAATCGCCGTCCTGATATTCGAAAACGGCTCGATCGCAGCGATGAATCGCTCGGCGGCTCGGATGTCTGTAGCGAGGTCTAGGGCCGCCCATGCAATAGCAAGGAAGAACGCGGTCGACAAGGCAAGCGCGAAAACTACGGTCCACGGTACCGGAGGCTGCTCGGCGAAATACCATGGGCCCAAAGCGGCATATACCGACATGGCATATGCGAAGAAACCCCCCCATCTCCTGCGAGACCTTTGTTGAGAGGTTGCAAAGGACTGCGTGAACTTGAATTTACGACTTGATTGATCAAATTCCACCAAGTGGCGCACGGTTCGCATTAACGTCAAAGCTTTCAGCGGTGATCGTCCATCCAGTATGCAAAGTATCTCGCTATACTCGTAGAGTGCGCCGAATGTGGTTCGAAATTGTTGCTCAACAATCAGTCGATCACGCTTTACCACGTCAAAGGCCAAGAATGCACTCAATTGATCAAGGCGGCCCTGCTCCACGTTCCTCGACTTCGTCCGTTCTTTGAGGCGACTTTGAAGCGCTCCAAGTATTGCGGGTGCGATTAAGGTCGCGATAAATGAAAAAATATGCTGAACGGTTTCTGGAATGATCATGGTCTCGTCGACGGTTGTCCCTAGCTATCGTATTAACGGCAGACACACCGGTTTCTTCAATCGGCGCCACAGAACGCCTGCGCATTCGGTACTTTGAACAACAGGCGAAGATCGGGGTTTTAGGTGCTACATGAAAATCCGAAGCGTTACTGAAGTTATCAGGTAGATGCGGGCCACCGATCCGCTTCGTGATTATTTTGTCTGGTTGGACCGGGTGGTCGATGCCGATGTTAGAGCTCTTAGAAGCGCTGTTGACAGCGCAACCCGCAGAGAAGACATCCGGCAATTCCTTCAGCACGACCCGCGCCACTTGATACGCCATCTAAGTGGCGGGCGCGGGCGGTAGGTGCCTCCCAAGCAGAAGCTCGGATCAGAGCATGTGACTGACTTTGTCGTTGGAGAACGATACATGCCCGGATTTCATTGGCAGGCAGTTGAGCCGGAAAGTCCGCTCAAACCAATGTTCAAAAAGAACCTAAACCGAAAGAATATGCTGAGAGTTGCTTGGCAGAATTTGTAGATATGCCGTCTGCATTGATTGGCCAACAAATCCATAACGCATCACACTTACTGACATTGAATAGCTAGTCGATTCATCTGAACTTTCGTAAAATCGCACGCGACGCGGTTGCTCAGTCAATCGAAACAGAATAGAGGCGGTATGGGAGCGCAAGACATAATCGGGGCACTCACCGGCGGGCTCGTGCAAAGCGACCGCCTGCTTAAACTGGATAGCCCTTTGGGTAGTAATGTCCTGCTACCCCGGCGAATCGTTGGTCATTCACGAATTGGCCGCCATTTTGAATTCACGGCCGATGTCGTGCCCACCTCCGACACGATTGAACTCAAAAAGCTGATCGCCCAGCCCGTGACGCTTTGGGTTCAACAGACGGACAGGTCCTATCTTCCTCATCACGGTTACGTACATACCGCACGGCGTCTTGGATCGGACAGCGGGCTGACGAGTTATCAGATCGGCTATGCGTCATGGATGCACTTCCTGCGCTTTCGCAAAGATGCGCGAATCTGGCAGGACAAGCCGGCCGACGAAATCCTCACCGATGTCTTCAACATGCATCCGCAAGCCCAAGGCGCATTTCGCTTTGCGTTGAGTAAGCCGTTGCCCTCGCGGTCGTTCTGCATGCAATACGAGGACGACTGGAATTTCGTCCACCGTTTGATGGAAAACGAGGGGCTATTCGGCTACTTCGAGCAGGCGAGCGATGGCAAATCGCATACGCTCATCGTTACGGACAGCCTCGACACGTTCCAGCCTCTTTCACCGCAGACAGTTCAGTTTTATCGCGCCGGCACGAACAGCGAAACCGATGCGCTGGTTCAGTGGTCGGGCACGCGAACACTGCAAAGCACGACACTCACGACCCGCACCTTCGATTACAAGGCACCCGCTTCTCCCACCTTTGCCAAGGGCACAAGCATTCCAACGCTTCCTACGCAGGGGAATCTGCCTGAGCAGGCTGAGGTGTATGAATACACCGGAGCCTACACCTATGGGACGCAGGACCGGGGCGACGCACTGTCAAAAATCCGCGTGGAAGAATGGGAATCGCGGGCAAAACGGTTCTATGGCTCGGGTGGTGTGCGGGGTGCGGATGCGGGATACTGGTTTCAGCTTGACGATCATCCCGGCCATGCGCCAGATAGCCAGCAAAACCGCCAGTTTGCGATTATCGAAACCGCCTGGTTCATCGAGAACAACCTGCCAGTGTCCAGTCAGGCGACCGATTTCCCGCACAGCCTTAAGAGCGAGCTCGCTGCTGCGAAAGCTAACCATCACGGCCTGAAGGTCGCGCATGCGGATGGCAGCGAAGGATTCTTTCTCGTTGAGATCGAAGCTCAGCGCAAGATTGTTCCGTTTCGCAGCCCATTTACCCATCACAAACCGAAGATGCATTTGCAGACCGCGATTGTCGTCGGCCCTGCAAATGCGGAGGTCTATACCGATCCGCTGAATCGCATCAAGGTGCGTTTTCACTGGGATCGCCTCAACGAGGGTGACGAAAAAGCGTCGTGCTGGGTTCGTGTCGCCATGTCTGATACCGGTGGTGAGTATGGCGGTGTACATGTCCCGAGAATCGGCGAAGAAGTGCTGATCAACTGGGTAGACGGCGATTGCGATAGACCTCTTGTAACGGGCCGGGTTTACAACGGCGCAACGCAACCTCACTGGCATTCCAACGGTCTGCTATCCGGCTACAAGTCCAAGGAATATCAGGGCAGCGGCTACAACCAGATGGTGATGGACGACTCGACGGGCCAGAACCGTGTTCAGCTTTTTTCAACGAGCACGAACGCACATCTGCATCTGGGTTACCTGATTGATCAGGCCGGGAACAACCGAGGCAGCTATCTGGGGAGTGGCTTTGACCTGAAGTCCGACGCTTACGGTGCAGTGCGTGCGGGCCAGGGCTTGTATGTCACCACCTATCCGACGACCAGCCAGCCGCTGGATGCACGGCAAGCGACCTCGCAGTTAGTGAATTCGGAAAGCGTGCTGGAAGCGATGTCGAACGCCAGCACGACGCATCAGGCAGAAAGTCTCAAGGATGGCTATGACTCGCTGAAGTCATACACGGACGCGACACAGAACAGCGTGTCTGGCTCATCGTCAGGGGGTAACACGGCGGGCGGCGGGACCGGGAACGCGAATGGGTTCAAGGAACCCGTCATGCTGTTCGGTAGCCCCTCCGGTATCGCCATGTCCACGCAGCAGTCCGTGCACATCGCCAGCGACGCACAGACCAACCTCGTGAGCGGACAGAGCACCCACATCGCAACGGGCAAATCGTTGATTACGAGCGTCACGCAGAAGCTAAGCCTCTTCGTCCAGAATGCTGGAATGAAACTGTTCGCAGCCAAAGGAAAGGTGGAGATCCAGGCGCACAACGATAACATCGAGCTCACCGCACAAAAGAGCGTCAAACTCGTCTCAGCGACGCAAAGTGTCAACGTAATGGCACAGCAAGACGTGCTGCTGACATCGGGGGGCGCGTACATCCGTATCAGCGGCGGCAACATCGAGATTCATGCACCCGGAAAGATTGATATTCGCGGCGCACAACATTCGTTCGACGGGCCGACTTCGCAATCATGGCCCATGCCGCAGCTTCCTAAGGGCGACACAACGTTACCAGGGAAGTTCGTTTTCTCCCAGTGAACGCTATGCCTGATTGGCCCGTCCAGACCTGCCAGAAAAATGATCATAAGTTATCCAATTCAATCAATGAACGCCGACGTAGGCGATGCAGCTCGCGATGCCAAATATGCGGACACTTGGTTCCCTGACCCAGCGTATGGTTCCGGCGCATATCCGCTGAGCGCGCATCTCCGATGGCATGGGGGCGTGCACCTAAGCTACGGTGCGGAGCCTATTCGCGCGATAGCGGACGGAACTGTGGTCTTCGTGCGCGCGGCGACGAAAAAGAATACCGACCCGCACGATCCGCTTAACTACGGCGGCGGCCACGCCTGGACCGACAACGGCTGTGTTGTGATCAAGCACGTGGCTGAAACAGGTAAAGATACCAAAGTCATCTTCTGGTCCGTGTCCATGCACCTGAAGGAAGTCAAGGTTCACAACGGGATGCAACTTTCCCGTAAGGAAATTCTGGGGGCGGGAGGCGAAATTAGTGGTGTGCCCGCGATACATTTTGAGATTTTTACGGATCTCACTGGTATCAATGCGTTGATCAAACGTCAGGATCAACCATACAAAATCTTCCGTGCGGCCGATAATTCGGGTGATGCCGACCTATGGGGCGACATGCACTTCGTATTGCCGACCGGCACCACGATAGTTGACCGCACACCTGAGCAAGCTTACGAAGCTCATAATGCATGGGCGCAGCGCAAGAAAAAGCACGAACAAGCCGAGCACAAGCGCATTCAAGGGGTCCTTGCGCAAGCACACCGTGCGCACAAGCATGCAGATCCGGCCGCGACCACAGCGCAACCGTTTGGTGAAAGTGAACCATCTCTGACGCCCTCCCGCATCGGAAATACTGACCGTACACTGAACGTACGCATTGCCTTCGTTAAAGGCGGTTATTGCGCTTCGAGCTTCGGGGACGACGGAAGCGTAATAGACAACGTCAATTCACCCGACCCACACTACGAATTCACAATGAGTGCATTGAGCACGCAGATCGCACCGAACTCTGAAAGCGCCGCCTACGAACTATTGCGCTTCGGCAGAGTTGTCGGACCAGATACGCTTGACCCATCGGATATAGGGAACTACAAGTACATCGCGTGGGACAACGGAAAAAACGGCTACGTCAACTTAAATAATGTAGCAATAGTCAAACTTTCTGACGCAGATTTCCCGTCGTTCCTCGGCTGGCAACGGGTCGCACATGGTGCACAAGGAAACAATTCGACTGAAGACGGCCGGTGTGATGCAAAAACCATCCTCGATCTAATTCGCTCGGGCAGCACAACCGACGTGACCGACGATGAGGCCCGTTCAAGGCTCAGCGATCCAGCTATACGCACCAAGCTGCGGCGTCTTGTGTGTGAATTTCCGACGGAATGGGAAAGTGGTCCTTTTGACGAGCGCTACGGCTTCCTTCTCCAAGATGGAACCTGGGGGGACAGCACAGCGCGTCCGGCCATGACGCAAGAACAATACGCACAGTTCAAAGCTCACGCATCTGCGTTGCAGTGGTGGGATGCTGCCGCCCTCGGTTTGCCTTCTACGCTTTGGCATTTCCATCCGATTGAATTCATTACCTGGATGCGCAAATGCGGGTGGGTCGACAAGAGCACGCTCGCGCGCATATATCCGTCGACAGCCGAGGATTTGCGAGAACGCTATCGGACGCCACTCAATCAGATCATGCAAAAGTTTGTCTTCACCACGCCGCTTCGGCAAGCACACTTCTTCGGGCAGGGCGCGGTGGAATCCGGCAGTTTGACCGCCATGCAAGAAGCGAGCATGCTGAACGGGGCGAAGAACCCGGAATCGGAAGTGCCAGAAGCTCAGCGAGGACACTGGTACGGTCGCGAGCCCGGTGAATTTGACAGCTACTTTAGCACTGACAAGGTCAATAGCCTTGGCTTTACTTTCGCGCACTCTTATAGCTGGATGCTCGGCAACGTAGGTGACGTAGATGCACAGAAGTTTCGAGGTCGTGGCTTCAAACAGTTGACTGGTCGAGAAAACTATGCCGACTACTACGTCTATCGTGGCTGGCTAAAACGCTCGGATTTCGATGCGAACTGGTGGTCGGATTCCGCTTATAAAAACCACCATCCTTCCCAAATGACGAAGCGGCCAGCGCCAATCGACGACCCCGATCGCATCATTGCAAATCCGTACAATTGCATCGACAGTGGTGGCTTCTTCGTCACCTATGCAAAACCGGTCATCAAAGAGACGATCGACCATGGGTCACCACGGATTCCCGTTACAAATGCAGAAACGGAGGAATTGAGAAAGTACTCCCTTCTGGTTACACAGGCGATCAACGGCAGGGCTGCCCTTGGTCATGCCGAACGCTTCGATGCAACACTTGTCGCCTTAAAGGTCCTGAATTGAAAATCTATAAACTGGGGGCCGCCGCTCTGGTCGCCGTCACCGTCCAGGCCCAGGCTCAGACACTGGATTCCGTACGGTATGTTCGGACGACTGGGATGCTCGTTCTCACCAGCGCGGATCACACTGAAAAGCAATGTCGCGTCGATACAGAGGTCAGGGATGTGACGCCCGTTTTCAATTGGAACAAGACGATCGTAACTCTCGGCAATGTCGAGTATGTGAGCGTCGCATCCGTGATCAACTGCACTGGTGGTGTTGCGCCTATTGAGCGCATTCCTGAAAAAGCTGGCACCGTCAGAGATGTGAATATCGCGAAAGGGCTGTATCTCTCGGTTGCCGTCGTGAGCTCCAGCCCACTCACCTACACTGCACTGGTTGCGAAGCTCGGAAGCCGGCAGCCCATCGCCGATCTTCCCGGAATGTATAGCGCGACGAAGAGCATGTCGCGCGTGCTCAAGGAGTCATTCACTTACCTTGATTCGAGACCTGGTCGAATTTCTGCCGACGGGCGCTACGTGAGCGCTGACGGCAGCATGCGATGCACGCCGGAAGCATATCCGGGCGTATGGGATCTGAAGCGTAAGCAAAAGGTCGTGCGAGAGGACGGCTGCGAATCGCTTTTCACATCATCTTAATGTACCCGACGACTTGGGCTAACTTACGAAGTTGCGGATCTGTAGCCGCAATTTGATCTGACATGACATGACATGACATGACATCAGCAGCGGACCGTTTTACGAAAGTTCGAGCGTATCTGGCAGCCGACGTATTTTCCCTGCTGGAGCGATTCTGGATTGGCGCGTGGTTTCAGAACGACGCGGCGAGCGATTCTAGATGCAGGACATCCCCGCAGAAGACACGCCAACATACGAGATGATTTCCCGGGCGGATACGGTAGGCGTATTCCAGATCGAATCGCGCACGCAGATGTCGATGCTGCCGCGACTGAAGCCCTGTACTTTCTACGACCTCGTCATTGAAGTCGTCGTCGTTTGGCAGGGATCCATTCAGGGTGGTGCCGTTCACCCGTATTCATAGTATGACCGTGTGCTGCTCCAGTAGATGTTCATGTTGATGGAAGCGGTTGTTGTCGTCGATCCACGTATCAAGGCCGATGACAGATCGATGGCAAGCTCTACATGCGAAAAAAATGCCGCTCTTACCGCGACATTGATACTCCGACCCAGCCGGAGTACCGGTATGGATCGAAGCCAGGCCACTCTGGCGACGCCATTCGGTCGTCATGTCGTTGCTGACCGGAGCGTCTTCCCCATGCTACCGTGGAAGTTCTTTGCTTCGCGTCCGGGAAATAACAGAGGCAGCTATCTGGGCAGTGGTTTTGACCTGAAGTCGGATGCTTACGGCGCGGTGCGTGCAGGCCAGGGCTTGTATGTCGCCACCTATCCGGCGACCAGCCAGCCACTGGATGCACGGCAAGCGACCTCGCAGCTGGTGAATTCGGAAAGCGTGCTGGAAGCGATGTCGACTGCCAGCACGACACATTAGAAAATGCGGATGGTTGAGCGAAGACGAGTTGACTTACATGATGCCTGCGCACAACGCACTCACGCAATCCGGCCCATTGCGAACTCCAGTTGGCGCGGCAGTGAGCGCTGAGCAAGCGCGCGGCCGCCTCAGCCCTCGAAAGAATGCGCCAAACCGCGCACTGAGAAAATATTCTCTCAACGCAACGTCGCAGCGGTTAGGACTCTTCTTTGCTCAAACTGTTATCGAAACGGACCGTTGGAAGACGTTTCGCGAGTATGGGCAAGGTGCGGCAAATCCAAATATCCCTATGGCGCAATACTACGCCGCGTTCTACGGGCGAGGTGAACCGCCCCGGATTTGGTGGAGGCTCCAACTCTTGAGAGAATGGAGCCATGAACAAGTCGAACAAATTTTCTGCTGAAGTCCGGGAACGTGCAGTGCGCATGGTGCAAGAGCATCGGGGCGAGTATCCGTCACAGTGGGCAGCGATCGAATCCATCGCCCCGAAGATCGGCTGCACGAGCCAGACATTGCTGGGGTGGGTCAAACGAGATGAAGTCGATAGTGGCGAGCGCGAGGGCGTGAGCACGTCGGAACGCGAACGTCTTAAAGCACTGGAGCGCGAGGTCAAGGAACTGCGCCGCGCCAACGAGATTCTGAAACTGGCGAGCGCGTTTTTCGCCCAGGCGGAGCTCGACCGCCGCCTGAAGTCCTGAAGGCCTTCATCGATCAGCATCGCGACACCTTCGGGGTCGAGCCGATCTGCAAGGTCTTGCGGATTGCCCCGTCGGGCTACCGGCGCCATGCTGCGCAGCTTCGCGATCCGTCGCGCCGCTGCGCTCGCGCTATACGCGATGAACGCCTGCGGCCCGAGATCCAGCGTGTCTGGCAAGCCAACCTGCGTGTCTACGGAGCGGATAAAGTCTGGAAGCAGATGAACCGGGAGCATATCGCGGTGGCTCGCTGCACGGTCGAACGGCTGATGAAGCAACTGGGTTTGCGTGGCGTAATGCGAGGCAAACGTGCTCGCACGACGATTGCCGATGCGGCGGCCGCTCGCCCGCTGGATCGGGTCAACCGGCAGTTCAGGGCGGACCGGCCAAACGAGCTCTGGGTTTCTGATTTCACCTATGTATCGACGTGGCAGGGCTGGCTCTACGTGGCCTTCGTGATCGACGTGTTCGCCCGACGGATCGTCGGTTGGCGCGTCAGTTCGTCGATGACTACAGACTTCGTTCTGGATGCACTTGAACAGGCACTTTGTGCGCGGCGCCCAGGCGGCGATGGAACGTTGATACATCACTCCGACAGAGGCTCGCAATACGTTAGCATTCGCTATAGCGAGCGACTGGCCGAAGCAGAAATCGAGCCCTCGGTTGGTAGCCGTGGCGACAGTTACGACAATGCACTGGCCGAGACAATCAACGGTTTGTACAAGGCCGAACTGATTCATCGCCGCAACTGGAAAACACGGGAGTCCGTCGAGTTGGCAACGCTGGAATGGGTGGCCTGGAACCTGTCCGCATTTTTGTGTGCGAGGCGGTTTAAAGATTTCTAGCCACGTGCGAGCGTGAAGCGCTCGCCAAACAGGATAGCAAACTGGTTCATCGCCGCTTTCCAGTCGAATGCCGCTCTCACGGACTTTGCCAGCACGTTGCGTAGCGCCAGCCACAGCAGCTTGATGGCGGCCTCGTCGTTGGGGAAGTGTCCGCGGGTCTTGATGATCTTGCGCAGTTGCATGTTCAGACTCTCTATGGCGTTTGTTGTGTAAACGACCCGGCGTATCTCCGGGGGAAACACGAAGAACGGCGTGACGTGTTCCCAGGCACGCTGCCAGGATTGCACGATGGTCGGATACTTCGTTCCCCAGGGTCCTTCAGTGAAGTCCTGCAAGGCCTGCTGTGCAGCCTGTTCGCTCGCGGCTGCATAGATCGGTCGCAGCGCCGTGGCGACCGCCTTGCGGTCCTTGTGGCTGGCGTACTCCAGACTGTTTCGGATCAGATGCACGATGCAGGTCTGCACCGCTGTGCGGGGGTACGCCGTCCCGATCGCCTCGGCCAGTCCTTTCAGACCGTCCACCACCGCGATCAGGATGTCCTGGCAACCGCGGGTCTTGAGGTCATTGAACACCTTGAGCCAGAACTTCGCGCCCTCGGTCTGTTCAATCCACAGGCCGAGTACGTCGCGCTGGCCGTCGGCCTGGATACCCAGCGCCAGATAGACGGCCTTGTTGCTCACCACGCCGTCGCCACGGATCTTCACGCGTAGCGCGTCGAAGAACACCACCGGGTACATCGGCTCGAGCGGGCGGTTTTGCCAGGCCAGCGTTTCAGCCATCACTTCGTCAGTGACTGAGCTGATGAAGTCGGGTGAGACCTCGGTGCCATAGCTTTCAGCCAGAAACGCCTGAATCTCGCGCACGCTCATGCCGCGGGCGTACATGGCGATGATGCGCTCATCGAAGCCCGTGAAACGGCGCTCGTGTTTGGGAATCAGGATCGGCGCGAAACTGCCCTCACGATCGCGCGGCAGATCGAGCCTGACGGGGCCGCGCTCGGTGATGATCGTCTTGCCGCTGGCGCCGTTGCGTTCGTTGGCCTGGCCGTCGGGCTTGGGCTGGCCCGGCGGGTAGCCCAGATGCATGTTCATCTCGGCGCCCATCGCGCGCTCGATGATGGCCTTGTTGAACGCCAGCATCAGGTCCTGGACCTGGACAGGCGTCATCGGACCCTTCACCAGTTCATCAAGCAGACCTTCAGGCAGCTCAGGCAGCGGCCCTCGGGCCGCTGCCTGGGAGGCGACGGTACGTTTCTTTTTCATGATCGGCATATCCATGATTTTCATCCTTCATGATATGCCTCGCCCACAAAATCACGGATAGGTCCGTGGCCTGGTTCAATCATCATCGATTGATGGCACCCCTCGGCTACATCCCGCCTGCTGAAGCTGAGGCAAACTACTATCGGCAACTTGAAACACCGGTCGCCGAACCCGCATTAACTTAAACCAACCAGCCTCCACGATTCCCGGGGCGGTTCAAGGCGCACTGCAACTGACATGGGCGGATGCATATGAAAAATATGGCCAGTTTCGTAGATTCAGCGATACGACCGGCGCCTATGCTGATCCTCGGATAACGCATACGAGCACGCCCTACTGGAGCGATCCCACGACACGCGATGCACAAGGCCACATTACAGGTGTGATCGGTATCCCTAAGCGGTGGGCTCCGCACTTTGATCCAGACGTCGTCGCTTCTGATGTAGTGAATGCTTGCGATAGCGCCAGTTTTTTCTGGGTGTGGAAGCATCACTCGGGGACGAGGAATATCAATCGAGTTGCTGACAGGCAATTTTCAGCGTCAGTTATCGATCGCGTAAACAAGCTAGTAAATGGCGGTGGATTTGGCTACTTTGAACGGGTCGCCTACTCGTACTACACTCGTCACATCTTGAGCGATTGGGTTTATACGACAAATATGCTGACGGTGGATACAGAAAACCCCCACATTCGGGTTCAGGTTGACCTGTCGCGGCCCACATAAAACGAATAATTTTCTATGAAATCTCTGATATTGGCCGTGCTTCTTATTTCCATTTCATCGGTCTGTTTTGGGCAGGTGCCGAAAAAACCGAACATCCCGGAAGAGTTTTCGAATTGCCTGAAGCGAACCGAGCACGATCGCCTATCGTGTCAATCCGGCTGCGGCATGATTCTTCAACAATGCTACGACGAGGCAAACGATGCCCTCACCGCGAAGACCGATGCGCTTGTCAAAAAACAGCGGTCAGTATCCTGCGCCGCTCTTGTCAAGAAATACGCTGATAGTTCTGCCCGGTTGGACGATGGTGTTGCAGATGACGCTAGCTCGCAGCCAGGGTGGCTCGGCGCGGATCTAAAAATGAAGTTACTACAACAGCGATACGAAACAACGAAACTGATCGATGGAGAATGCAAATAGATAAGCGCGGCAGGCGTCCAGAGATGCGAATCCCGTAGCTGAGACCAGGTGTCTGCTAGGGAGGGTCTGCGAACTCCGGGTAGTACGCTCAAGGCCTACGGCTACGTGGGCGGGCGCTAATGCGGATTGCCCGATACATGCAAACGCGGCGGTAACGCTGGTGCTGGGTGTGTTGCTCGCCCGGTACGTTGCTAACCTGCCGGTCGAATGGCCGTGGTTGACCGGTTCAATCCGGTTCGTGCTGCACGCGCTAGGCATTCGCTCATACGACAATCCGGACGATATGTTCGATCTTGCCGGAGTCGTGATTTTCTTCGCCTGCCTGATCGTCGTCGGGCTGACCGTGTGGCTCGTCAACATCGGTGCGCGGCACTACCGGAAACAGCGGCAGGCGTAAGCGCCGGAAGGCCGGAAATGCAACCGTGGGGAAGGTCGCGCTTATTCCTGCAACCGTACCGGCGCTGCGGGCGTCTTCATTCATCAATGTCAGATAGGGAACGTCAAAGCTCCGTTCTTCATCCGATGCATCAGTCGGGTCGGGCTGGCGGTCTGTCATCCCGCCGGGTTCCCAAGTCTGCACTGAAGTGCATTAACACGCTCCAGCCCGTCTAACTCAGCGCTCGATTTGCCGGTTCCAGCGCGTATCCCACTGCGCGCGGTGCGCATTGATCGCGTCCCAATCCACCACCGTCACCTTGCGGACCATGTCGTCGATATTGCCGAGGCTTTGCTGCATCGACGGCGTCATCTTCGCGAGGCGGTTGGTCGGAATCTGCTTGCCGGCTTCGGCGGCCTTGGTCTGCGCCGGCGCGGAAAGCAGGAATTGCGCGAGTTTCTGCGCCAGTTGCGGATCGGGGTTGTTGTTGACCACGCACAGATCGACCAGCAGCAGCACCGGCCCTTCCTTCGGATTCACATAAGCCACCGGCAATCCCTTGTCCTGCAGGTCGCCCACGCCGGTCGGCGTCAACGGGAACAGGCCCGCTTCGCCGGTCTGGACCATTTCGGAAATCTTCGCGGAGTTCGGTACGTACTCGACCACGTTCGGTCCGACCGTGGTCGCCCATTTCGTGAAACCCGGCTCGACGTTCTGCTCGCTGCCGCCCATCAAACGGTTGATCGCGAGAAAGCCGTGCAGGCCGAACGTGCTGCTTGAGGCCGACTGGAACACCACCTTGCCCTTGTATTTCGGATCGGCGAAATCCATCCACGAAGTCGGCGGCGCCCAGCCTTTCTCAGCGAACAGCTTCTTGTTGTAAGCAATGCCGGTCATGCCGAGTTGCACGCCTGCGCCCATGTCGTCCTTCATGTGCGCGAACGGGTAGAGCTCTTTCAGGACCGGCGCGTCGTCGAGCTTCTTGCACACACCCATGCTGACCGCGCGCGCCATCACGCCATCGTCGAGAAACACCACGTGGATTTGCGGATTGGCTTTGTTCGCAAGCAGTTTGGCGAGAATATCCGACGACGTGCCCGGCACCACCACCACCTTCACATTGTTGGCTTTCTCGAAGTCGGGCAGCACCTGGCTCGTATAAGCCTTTTCCATCGGCCCACCGTTCATGCCGATGTAGATGGTTTTGGTCTCCGACCACGCCGGCGCGGCCGCGCCGAACGCACACAAGGCGGCGAGCGCCGCAATCGTCTTGAACAGTTTCATGGTGGGGCTCCTGAGTTTCACTAAACGGGACTTAAGCAGTGGAAGAGGTGGCGGATGGCGTGGCCACGAAGTTGGCAGCCGAGTTGGCAGATAAGGCGCCAACGCCGGCAAAGCGGTCAATCGAAAAGGCGTGCAGCGGCGTGGCAGTCTCACCGTCGATCACGAGATCGGCCAGCACTTCGCCCACGCCAGGCGCTAGCAGAAAACCGCCGCCCGAAAAACCGAACGCATGCAGCAGACGCGGCACCGTACGACTCGCGCCGATGATCGGATTGTTGTCCACGGTCTCGCCTTCCACGCCGCTCCAGGTGCGGATCAGCAGCGCCTCGCGCAACGCGGGCAGCAGCGCACAGGCGTCGCGCATCACGGCGCGCGTGGTGTCGGTGGAAGGGTGGCCGTATTCGCCGTCGCCATGTCCGCGTCCGCCGCCGATCACGCAATTGCCGCGCGCCACTTGCCGCGCGTAGATGCCGCCGCCGTACACGCCGAGGTTGTGCGTGATGAAGGGCGGCAAGGACTCGGTGACCCACATGTTCGGGTAAATCGGTTTCATCGGTACGTTCTCGCCGAAGTAACCCGCCACCGTATTCGCCCACGCGCCGGCGGAATTGATCAGCCAGTCGGCGCTGATGCGTGCGTCGCCGGCGCGCAGTTGAAAGCGCTTGCCGTCGTGATGAATCTCGCTGAGTTCGGTTTGCTCGCGCACATCCGCGCCGGCCGCACGCGCGGCGCGAGCGAACGCGGGTGAGACGAGACGTGGATTCGCATGCCCGTCGGTCGCGCACAGCGAGCCGCCGATGGCGGCCGGCCCGAGCCACGAATAGCGCTCACGGAACGCGTTGCCGCTGACTAGCTGCGCGTGCAGTCCGTAATCGCGCGCCATGTCGGCCCACGCTTGCAGCGCGGCGAGATCGGCTTCGCTGCGCGCCAGCCGCAAGTGTCCCGACATCGTGAATTCGCCGTCGATGCCGATCAATTCCGGCAAGCGGTCCCAGATGCGTCGCGCGCGCATGGCGAGCGGCATCTGTTCGACGGAGCGGCCCTGGCAGCGCACGCCACCGTAGTTCACGCCGCTTGCCTGAGCGCCGCAATAGCGCCGCTCGAACAGGCCGACGCGCAAGCCGCGCCGCGCCAGCGCCAATGCCGCCGATGAACCGACCAGCCCGCCGCCCGCAATCGCGACGTCGTAGTGTTGCGTGTCACTCATCGCGTGCCTCCTCGGGGATCTCGGCGAGGTCGTCGTCGGCCACCATCTCGGCTGAGAGGGGAATCGGTTTGATCGGCGCCTGACCGCGCAAGCGGCCCACTTCGGCGAGCGGTTTGCCGGTTTCCTCGGCCAGCAAGGTCAGCGCGGCTTCGCCGCACATGCGTCCCTGGCAGCGTCCCATGCCGACGCGCGTGAGCGCTTTCAGACGGTTGATCTCGCTCGCCTCGCCGCCGCGAATGCAGCGCCGCAACGTGCCCGCGTCGATTTCCTCGCAGCGGCACACGGTCATGTCGTCGGGCCATTGCGCGGCGCAATGCTTGGGCGGCGCGAAGGCGGTTTCGATGCCCTGGCGAAATACGGCGATACGTTTGAGACTGCTTTCGAGCGACGCCGCGTCGCGCATGCCCGCGCCTCGTGGGTGCGCCATGCCGAGGTCGTCGAGCAGCGCTAGCGCAACGCGGCGGCCGGCGAGTTCGGCGGCGTCGGCGCCGGCAATACCCGCACCGTCGCCGGCGAGATAGAGACCTTGCACCGAGCTGCGTCCGGCGGCGTCGAGCTCGGGCAGCCAGCAGCGGTTGGTGGCGTCGAAGCGGAAGCGGCAGCCTGCCAGATCGGCGAGTTGCGTTTCGGGCTTCAGACCGAAGCTGATGCCGACCGCGTCGCAAGCGAGGGTTTCGGTTGACGAGCCTGTTGTTGACGCGCGAAATTCGATTGCGCACACACCTTGTTCGCCGTGAACACCGACCAGCGTCACGTTACGTTCGATCCGCACGCCGCGCGTTTTCAACCAGCCGACGTAGTAAAGCCCTTTGGCAAACGTCGACGGTTGCCGCGCGAGTTTCGGCGCGGCCGCGATCTGCCGCGAGAGCGGGCTGGTGTCGAGCACGGCCAGCACTTGCGCACCCGCTTTCACGTATTGATACGCGACCAGGTACAACAACGGCCCCGTACCCGCCAGCACGACGCGCTGTCCGATCGCGCAACCTTGCGACTTCAACGCGACCTGCGCCGCGCCGAGCGTATAGACGCCGGGCAAGGTCCAGCCGGGCACCGGCAACACGCGATCGGTCGCGCCGCTCGCGATGATCAGATGCGAGAACGGCACGCGAATCTCGCGCCCCGCATGCAGCGTATCGAGCCGGCCCGGTTCGCAGGCCCAGGCGAGCGTGTCGGGCCGATAGTCGAGTTGCGGCAGCAGCACGGCCATCGTCGTGTGCAACGCGTCGGCCTTGTGCGCTTCGAAACCGTAGAGCGTTTTCTTCGAACGTTGAAAGCCGCCATTCGCGGGCGGTTGCCGATAAATCTGGCCGCCCCAGCGCGCGTTTTCATCGAGTACGATCGGGCGGAGGCCGGCCGCGACCAGTGTCTCGGCGGCGCGTACGCCGGCCGGTCCCGCGCCGACGATGACGATGCGGCGTTCGTCGCTCATGAGGCGGCTCCGTTGTCGAGCACTGAAGCCGCCGGGTTGCCAGCTTCAACGCCGAATCGCGACACCACGCGCATGCCCTCGGTCACCTGTGTCGAACACGCGCGCAAGCGCTTGCCGTCTTCGCTGCGCATCCAGCAGTCCTGGCATGCACCGATCAAACAGAAGCCGGCGCGCGGCGCGCCGCTGAATTCGCTGTCGCGCACGCGCCGTTGCTGCATCAACACGGCGGTCAGCAACGTATCGCCTTGCAGCGCGTCGACTTCCCGGCCATCGAGAAAGAACCGCAGCGGTTCACGCTGCATTTCGGCAACACGAACGAATTGCGGTCCGGCGCAGCCGGCAGCCGCGTCAGCGGCATGAGCGGGCGGCAAGTTGGACGACGGATTGGACTGTGAGTCGGACGGCATGGGAACGTAAGCGGAAGAAGACATCAATGCTGGCCGATCAGAATGCGGTTGAGCCCATACACGCGATCGAGCAGCAGCATCGCGCCGGCCGTGATGAAAATCACTAGCGCCGAAACGGAGGCCATCATCGGATCGATCGATTCGGTCGCGTACATGTACATGCGCACCGGCAGCGTGACGGTTTGCGGCGACGTGACGAAGATCGACATGGTCAATTCGTCGAAGCTATTGATGAAGGCCAGCAGCCAGCCGCCGGTAATACCCGGCAGAATCATCGGGAAGGTAATGCGGCGAAACGTGGTCCACGCATCCGCGCCGAGCGAATGCGCCGCATGTTCGACGCTGCGATCCAGGCCGCTGACCGACGCCAGCACCAGCCGCATGACGAACGGCGTGATGATGATCATGTGCGCGAGCACGAGCCACGCGAACGAACCGGTCGCGCCGATCAGCGCGAAGAAACGCAGCAGCGCGATGCCGAGCACGAGGCCGGGAATCACCAGCGGCGACAGCAGCAGCCCGTTGAGAAAGCCGCGGCCCGGAAAACGCGCGCGGCCGATCGCCAATGCGGCGGGCAGCGCGACGATCAGCGACAGCGTGGCCGACGCAAACGCCAGCTTCAGACTGTTGAAGAACGCGGAAATGAAATCGGGGTAGTCGAGGATCGCGCGGAACCAGCGCAGCGAGACGCCATGCGTGGGCAACGTGAGCGTTTCGTCGGGCGTGAACGCGACCAGCACGACGATCACGAGCGGCGCGAGCACGAACGCAATCACGAGCGTGTGGAAAATCAGTGCAATAGGGCCGTTCTTTCTCATGATGATGTCACTCAAGGGGCCGATGAATTAACCCAGGCTTCTGGCGTACTTACGCTCCAGAACCCGGTAGTAAGTGAGCATCACGATCAGATTCGCGACCAGCAGCAGGAGCGCGATGGTCGCGCCGAGCGGCCAGTTCAGCGAGCCGAGGAATTCGTCGTAGACGGCGGTGGCGGCAACCTTCAGGCGTCGTCCGCCGAGCAGGCCCGGAATCGCGAAGGCGCTCGCCGACAGGCCGAACACCATCAGACTGCCGGACAGAATGCCCGGCGTGAGCTGCGGCAACACGATCCGGCGCAGCGTGGTGGCGGGCGACGCCATCAGCGACAGCGCGGCGTTTTCCGTTTGCGGGTCGATTTTCTGCAGCGCGGTCCACACGGGAATCACCATGAACGGCAGCATCACGTGGACTAGCGCAATCACGATCGCGAAGGTCGTGTATTCGAGCTTGTAGGGCCCAAGGCCGATCAGACCGAACGCCTGATTCACGAGACCGTTGCTGTTGAGCAGCATGCTCCAGCCGAACGCGCGCACCACCACGGAGACCAGCAGCGGCGCGAGAATCACCAGCAGGAACAGCGAGCGGTACGGGTCGCGCATGCGTGACAGCACGTAGGCTTCCGGCGTGCCGATCACGATGCATAGCAGCGTGACCAGAAACGCAATGCCGAAGGTGCGCAGAAAGATCTCGTGGAAATATGACGAGCCCAGCACTTCCGCGTAATTGCCGAACTGGAACGCGGCGAGCGGCCCGCTTGCCGGATCGAAGCGATAGAAGGTCAGCACCAGCGTCATCACGAGCGGCACCAGCACCAGCGTTGCGAACAGCAGAAAGGCCGGCGCGCACATCAACCACAGCGGCAGGAACGCATGCCACGGCGCGCGCCGCGCGTCGCGGGTTGTCGTGTTGCTCTTGTCGGTCGCAGGGAGCGTGCTAGACATGTTGCGCGTCCCGTTGAATGAAGCGGATCGCTTCGCTGTTCCAGTCCACGCCGACCGCCGCGCCTTCGGGCAGCGGTTCGGTGCCTTCGTTCTGGCAGCACACCAGCACTTCGCCGAGACGGCTGTCGAGGCGATACAACCATTGGCTGCCGAGGAAGAAGCGGCTCGTCACGGTGGCCGGCACGCGTCCGGCGTCCGGTGCGCACAGGCGCAGCTTTTCCGGACGAATGCACAAGGTCACCGCGTCGCCGACGCCGACCGCACGCTCGCGCGCCGGCAATTGCGCGGTGCGGCCGGTTTCTTCGATGTCGTGGCCGAGGTCGATACAGATCGACTCGCCGTCGCAGGCCACCACGGTGCCCGCCAGCATGTTGGCCTTGCCGATGAACTGCGAGACGAAGCGGTTTTCCGGGCGCTCGTACGCTTCGTACGGCGTGTCGATCTGCGTGATCCGGCCGGCTTCCATCACCACCACGCGATCGCTGATCGACAGCGCTTCCGACTGGTCGTGCGTGACCATGATGGTGGTCGTGCCGATCTTGCGTTGAATGCTGCGCAACTCGAACTGCATGTCTTCGCGCAGCTTGGCGTCGAGATTCGACATCGGTTCGTCGAGCAGCAGCACCGGCGGCGCGATCACGATCGCGCGCGCAAGCGCCACGCGTTGCCGTTGACCGCCGGACAGTTCGCGCGGAAAGCGGTGCGCGAGCGTGTCGAGACGCACCAGTGCCAGCGCTTCGCGCACGCGCTCCTTGCGCTCGGCCTTGTCGACGTTGCGCATTTCCAGCCCGAAGCCGACGTTCTCCGCCACGCTCATGTGCGGAAACAGCGCATAGCTCTGGAACACGATGCCGAGGCCGCGCTTGTTCGGCTTCATATGCGTGATGTCGCGGCCGTCGAGCGTGATACGCCCGCGCGTGGTCTCGACGAAACCCGCGATCATCTGCAAGGTGGTGGTCTTGCCGCAGCCGGACGGCCCGAGCAACGAAACGAACTCGCCTTTTTCCACCGACAGGTTCACGTCGGCGACAGCGTGCAGATCGCCGAACGATTTCGTTACGTCCGTGAGTGTGAGGAACGACATGATTCTCGCCTTTGGATGAGTCGACGCCGGATCGAGCGGGATTGCCTCGATGAAGCCGACTCTAGCTAGCCAAATTACGGGACGTCAATTTCAAATTCCGATCAACGGTATAAGATTTTAAAAAATTCCGTTGATCGGAATTTGTTTGGAGAATCGTCACGAATCGTTCCGCTGCATGGCGTACGGACAATCCCTATGAATTAGCACTCGTTACGCTATACGACGGAATCGGCCCACTATTCCGCTCATGGATAAAACGCTTTATAGTGTTCCGGTCAATGAAATAAACGAGAGCAACCGAGATGAAAGCAGCCGCCCAACGAGATACCGATCACGCCCCGGCCGAAACCGGCGGCGCGCCCGGACCGGGCATGCTGGAACGCGCGTTCGCGGTGATTCGCGCGTTGTCCGAGGCGCAACCCGACGGCGGCCGCGTCACGCGACTGGCGAAAGCCGTGGGACTGACGCAGGGCACCGTGCACCGCATCCTGCATGCGCTGATTGCCGAGGGCATCGTCGAGCAGGACGACAACTCCAAGCTGTACCGGCTGAGCGTCGACTTCTTCGCGCTGGCCGCGCAAGCGGGGAACCCGAGCGGCATGCGCACGCTGTGCCGCCCCGCGTTGCTGCGGCTGTGCGCGAGTCTCGGCGACACGATTTTTCTGCTGGTCAAAAGCAGTTTCGACGCGGTGTGTCTCGACATCTGCGAAGGGCCGTTTCCGATCCGTTCGTTCACCGGCGATATCGGCGGGCGCGTCGCGTTAGGTGTGGGTCAGGGGAGTCTGGCGATTCTCGCGTTTCTGCCCGAGGCGGAACGTGAGGAGATCATCCGCTTCAACGTGCCGCGGATTCGCGGCTACGGCGTGCTCGACGAAGTGTATTTGCGCACCGAGATCGAACGCGTGCGGCGACTCGGCTACGCGGCGAACAACACGGGTGTGCTCGACGGCATGGCGGGCGTGGCCGTGCCGGTTCTGGATCGCACGGGCCTCGCGGTGGCGGCATTGAGTGTGGGCACGCTGGCTTCGCGTCTGGGCGACGACCGTCTGCCGATGGTGGTCGAATTGCTGCGGCGTCAGGCCGACGCGATCGGCCCGCAAACCAATCCGTTCGACGTGGCGTTGCGCCGGCCGATGCACGGTTTGTCGCGGGCCATGACCACTTAGAACACCTTCACCGGCACATTCACCACCAGACGGTATTCCATGTTGTTGCCGTCCGAGTAGTGCGACTGCGCGTTGTGCCACATCGCGATGAACGTGATCTTCGTATCCTTGAAGCGCCCGCTTTGCAGCGTATAGCTAGGAATGAAGCCGAACTCGTGATGATGGCCATGCACCGGCTCGCCGTTCTTCCAGTACAGATTGTGCAGCGACGCCGAAGGCGACGCGTTTTCCGCAGCGCCCGCCGAACCATCCGCGTTCCAACCGTATTGCCCCCAGAACATCGCCTTCAGGCCCGGCAGACCCGCGTATTTACCGTCGAACGTGTAGCGCAATTGCAGCGATTGCTCGTGCGGCGCGTTGTAGTCCACATCCATCGAGTTGGTCAGGTAGATACCGTTGGTCTCGTTGACGTAGTCGAAGAACTGATCGCCGAGCACCTGCTGGTAGCCGAGCAGCAGCGCATGCGGGCCGTGCTGCGCGGAGACCGACACGCTGTACGCATTGCTGTTGATGTGCCCTTGCTTCGACGCGCCGGTGTCGTGCGTCGAATAGATGTTGGCGAGGCCGCTCCACTTGATCGTGGTCGGATCGCCGAACGACTGCGCCACCGAGCCGTAGTACTGACGCCAGACGTCGTCGGCCTGATCGACGTACAGCGCCATTTCGCCGTTCTTCGCGTAGTGCCACGTGCCGCCCACATAAGTCAGCCGATCGATGCGCGTGCCGCCGTACGAGGTGGTCAGATTGCTCAGGTTGGTGTGGCCGCGGGCGTCGACCTTGGTGAAGCTACCGGCTTCGAGCGTGGTGTGCACGAGGTCGTTGCTGACCATCGACACGCCGAGGAAGGTTGGCGGCAGCGCGCGGTTGTCGTGCGGTTCGAGGAACGGGTTCGTGACGGTCTGCAAACCGTACTTCACGACCGTCTCCGAAATGCGTCCCTTGATGTCGACCATGCCGGGGTAGGCCCACGCGAGCTGCTGTGAACCGCCGCCGTCCTTGCCGACGTGCACCATGTTGCCGGCGCCGTTGCCGCCGTCGAGCTTCAACGCGGCGAACAGCGACGCATCCACGCCGAAGCCGACCAGACCCTGCGTAAAGCCGGATTCATAGTTGGCTTGCGCGCCCTGGATCCACGCGTGACGGTAGGTCGTCTTGGGCGCCTGGAAGTAGTCGGAGTAATTGCGGAACTGCAGGTTCAGATGGCTATCGGCGATAAAGCCCTTGCTGGCGGCCTGGCTCGACGGCGGGCTTGGCGGCTCGACGGTCTGGCTGGCTTCGGCATTGACGATCGCATTGGTCGTGTCGGGTTGATCGTTACGCACCTGACCGCCTTGATCCGCACGGCGCTTGCCGGAGGATTTGGCAGACCCAGTGGACTGTGCCGAAGACTCCGGCGAGTGCGAGGCTGAGGCCGTAGGCGAGGGCGACGCTTGCGCGAGCGTCTGGGTTCGCGACGTTCCGGAGGTGGGCTCCGTCACGCCGTCGTCGGCATAAGCACTGGCAGCGAGAGTCAGTGCGGGAAGCGTGAATGCGCAATAAAAAAAGGTGGCAGCTCCGGTTTTTTTTGTCCGGATTTTTGTTCGGCTATCTTTCATTGAGTACGTCTCTGATTATTGTGGTGCTACTTTGGCTGGCGGTTAGCCAGTCCACGCTTATCGCTCGCCCTGCGGATAACAGGGCGAGCGAATCCAGCGGCGCGACGGCCCGTCGCGCCGGGAATACGGTTTTATCGGTAGAAGCTGGGTACTTTTGCGCTGCCTGAGCGCGAGGACTTCAAAGACACTTACTTCGCGACGTCCCCCACGCGAATACAGGCGACGCGCGTTGCGCTCGCGCCATGCGTGATGGCCTGCGGAATTTCCGAGGCGCAGGCTTCGATCGCCTCCGGGCAGCGCGTGCGGAACGCGCAACCGGAAGGCGGGCTGAGCGGCGAGGCAATCTCGCCGCGCAACAGCAGATGACGCCGCGCGCGTTCCACGGCAGGATCGGGAACGGGCACCGCGGACAGCAACGCGCGCGTGTACGGATGACGCGGCGCGCTGTAGACGTCGCGCTTATCGCCGAACTCCATCACGCGGCCCAGATACATCACCAGCACGCGGTGACTGATCGCCTTGACGACCGCGAGGTCGTGCGCGACGAACAGCAGCGACAGCGACAACTCCCTTTGCAGGTCACGCAGCAGATTGACGATCTGTGCCTGGATCGACACGTCGAGCGCCGACACCGGCTCGTCGCAGATCACCAGTTGCGGCTCGCCGATCAGGGCGCGCGCAATGCCGACGCGCTGACACTGGCCACCGGAAAACTCATGCGGATAACGGCGCAGATGCTGCACATTGAGGCCGACGCGTTCGAGCATGGTCAGCACGCGGCGCTGCACGTCGGCACGGGCCACATTCTGGCCGTGCGTGAGCAGCGGTTCCGCGACGATCTGTTCGATCGTCATACGCGGATCGAGCGACGCGAGCGGGTCCTGGAAAATCATCTGCACGTCCCGGCGCAAGCGCGAGGTATCGCGGCGCGCGTTAGGCTGCACGGTTTCTTCGCCGAGCCAGCGCACGCTGCCGCTCGCCACCGGCGTGAGACCGATGATCGCGCGGGCGAGGGTGGACTTGCCGCAACCCGACTCGCCGACGAGCCCCACTGTTTCGCCGCGCCGTACGCTGAACGACACGCCGTCCACCGCACGCAGCGTGGCTTTACCGGACCACGGATAGCCGCCGCGCGGCACGCCGAATTGCACCTTGAGATTGTCCACGGACAGCAGCGTCGCCGCGTCCTGGTTTGCGATAGGCGTGGCGTTCATACGTGTTGTGCCTCCAGGATTTCGCCGACCGGTTTGAAGCACGCGCGCAGCGCGTCCGGATAGCCCTCCACGGCCGCGAGCGGCGGGCGTGCTTCGAGGCAGTGCTCGGTGCAGTACGCGCAGCGCGGCGCGAACGCGCAGCCCTGGCCGACTTCACCGGGCAGCGGCGGATTGCCGGGAATGGTTTGCAACGGCTGGTCGTCATCGTCGTCGGTGAGACGCGGCAGCGCGTTCAGCAGGCCGAGCGTGTACGGATGCGTCGGCGCGGCGAACAGCGCGGCGGCGCTCGCCTGCTCGACGGTCTGGCCGGCGTACATCACCATCACGTCATCGCACAGGCCGGCGACGACGCCCATGTCGTGCGTGATCAGAATGATCGCCGTGCCGCGCTCGCGGTTCAGCTCGCGCAGCAGCTCGATGATCTGTGCCTGCACGGTCACGTCGAGCGCGGTGGTGGGTTCGTCGGCGATCAGGATTTCGGGCTCGGAGAGCAGCGCCATCGCGATCATCACGCGTTGCCGCATGCCGCCGGAGAACTCGTGCGGATACATGGCGATGCGGCGCGCGGCGTCGGGAATGCGCACCGACTCCAGCGTTTCGATCGCACGGCGGCGCGCTTCGCGGCGCGACATCTTGCGATGCAGTTGCAGCGTCTCGGTCATTTGCCGTTCGATCGTCAGGAACGGATTGAGCGAGGTCATCGGGTCCTGAAAGATCATGCCGATGCGGTCGCCGCGAATCTTGTTCAGCGCCGCTTCGTTCATGGTCAGCAGGTTTTCGCCGCGATAGGTGGCGCTGCCCGACACCTTGCCGTTGCCGGCCAGCAGACCGAGCAAGGCCATCACGGTCTGGCTCTTGCCGGAACCCGATTCGCCGACAATGCCGAGCGTGCGGCCGGCTTCGAGCGAGAACGACACGTGTTGCACTGCGTCGACCGGTGCGCCTTCGCGGCGCGTAAAGCGCACGCTGAGGTCTTTGACTTCGAGTAGGGACATGTCAGCGGTCCTTCGGGTCGAACGCGTCGCGCAAACCGTCGCCGACGAAATTCACGGAATACAGCGTAATGCACAGCATCACGGCCGGGCACAGCAGCAGCCAGGGCATCGAATCGAGTTTCTGCGCGCCGTCCTGAATCAGCACGCCCCAGCTCGTCATCGGCTCCTGCACACCGAGGCCGAGGAACGACAGCACCGATTCGGTCAGCACGATATTGGGCACGGTCACGCTCGCGTACACGACGACCACGCCGAACAGATTCGGCACGATGTGACGCGAGATGATGGAGCGCGAACTCACGCCGATCGCGCGGGCGGCGTCGATGAATTCACGCGAGCGCAGCGACAGCGTCTGGCCGCGCACCACGCGCGCCATGTCGAGCCACGAGAACGCGCTGATGGTGAGCACGACCAGATAGAACGCGCGGCCGAACAGCGTCATCATCAGGATCGCGATCAGCATGTAGGGGATCGCGTACATCATGTCGACGATCCGCATCATCACTGCGTCCACACGGCCGCCGAGATAGCCGGCGGTCGCGCCGTACGCGACGCCGATCAGTCCCGACACCAGCGTGCCGAGCAGGCCGACTTCGAGCGACACGCGCCCGCCTTGCAGCGCACGCGCGAGCAGATCGCGGCCGAGTTCGTCGGTGCCGAACCAGTGCATGTTCTGCCACGTGGGCGGCAGGCTGATCGCGCTCCAGTCGCTGTCGATCGGATTGTTCGGCAGCAGCCACGGACCCACCACGCAGGCGATCACGACCAGCAGCAGCACGATGAACCCGGTGAACGCCGCGCGATTGCGCACGAAGCGCGCGGCGGCGGTGGCGAGCGGTCCGCGCGAACGCGGTGCGTTGGCAATGGCCGCGAGCGGATCGAGCGCCGCGGCAGCCGTTTGAAGAGAGCGCGCCATGGATCAGTACCGGATGCGCGGATCGAGCCACGCATACGCGAGGTCGACCAGCAGGTTGAACAGCACGGCGACGGCAGTCGTCAGCACGACGAGGCCGAGCACGAGGGTGTAGTCGCGGTTGATCGCGCCATTGACGACCAGTTGGCCGAGACCCGGCAGCGCGAACACCGACTCGGTGACCACGGCCGCCGTGATCGACGAGATGCAGATCGAGCCGAGCAGCGACACGACCGGCATCAGCGCCGGCTTCATCGCGTGGCGCAACACGATCGTGCGGCCCGGCAGGCCCTTGGCGCGCGCGGTGCGGATGAAGTTGCCCGACAGCACTTCGATCATGCTGCCGCGCATCACACGCGCGATTCCCGCGACGTTGATGATCACGAGCAGCACGATCGGCAGCACGCGATAACGCCACTCGCCGTCGCCCCAGCCGCCGGCCGGCAGCCAGCCCTGGCCTTCGGAAGTCTTCAGCAGGATCGCGAAGATCCACACCAGCACCGGGCCTAGCACGAACGGCGGCACCACGTTGCCGAGGTTGCCGAGCACCATCACGAAGTGATCGATGAAGCGATCGCGCCGCACCGCGGCCAGCGTGCCGAGCGTGACGCCGATCACCAGCGCGATCGGCACCGACACGCCGCCTACGCCGAGACTGACCGGCAACGCTTTCCAGACCAGATCGTTGACGGTCCAGTCGGCGTAACGGAACGATGGGCCGAGGTCGCCGTGTAGCAACGAACCGAGGTAGTGGAGGTACTGCAGCCACAACGGTTCGTCGAGGTGATATTTGGCGTTGAGGTTCGCCATCACGGCCGCCGACAGGTGTTTCTCCGTGTCGAACGGGCCGCCCGGGGTGAGATGCAGCAGCAGATAGCACGCGGTGATCACGGCGAGAATCGTCGGGATCGCCCAGAGCGTGCGGCGCAGCGTGTAAGCCAGCATGACGGTGCTCCCGCGCTTAGTGCTTGATCAGATACATGTCTTGCGTGGCGCGCATGTCGAGGTAGTTGGTCGACTTGTAGCCGCCCACATACGACTTCACCAGGCGGTCCGCCGAGTACTGGAACAGCGCGACCAGCGGGTAGTCGTTCATGGCCAGATCGTGCGCCTGCGTGAGCAGCGCGGTGCGTTTCGCGTCGTCGAGCTGCTGGTTGCCTTCGTCGATCAGCTTGTCGACCTGCGGGTTGCAGTAGTGTTGATCGTTCTGCACGCTGTTGCAACGGATCAGATCGAGGAACGAGTTGGCGTCGTTATAGTCGACGAACCAGCCGTCGCGCGAAGCCTGCACCTTGCCGTCGTGGCGTTGCTTGAGCAGCACCTTGAATTCGACGTTTTCGAGCTTGGCGGTCACGCCGAGCTTGGTGCGCCATTCCGACGTGGCGAACAGCGCGACCTTCTTGTGCAGGTCGTTGGTGTTGTAGGTGAGCGTGAACGTCAGCGGCTTCGCGTCCGAATAACCGGCGGCCTTCAGCAGGTTGCGCGCGTAGTCGACGCGTTTGGCCATCGGCCAGCTTGCCCAGTCCGGCGTGAACACGCCCGCGCCCTGGGTGCCCTTGGCGATCAGGCCGTACATGGGCACTTCGCCGTCGGCGGTCAGACGCTTGGTCAGCAGGTCGCGGTCCAGCACCATGGCCAGGGCCTGGCGTACGCGCTTGTCCTTGAAGGCGGGGTCGTCGTTATTCAGGCTGTAGAAGTACGTGGCGATCTGCAGACCGGTTTTAAGCTCATCGCCTTGGCTCTTGCTCACCTGGGCATAGATGCCCGACGGAATCGCGTACGTGTAGTCGAACTGGCCGGCCTGGAACATGCGCATGGCCGTTTCGTCGTTTTCGATCGGCAGGTAGGTCACTTTCGCGATCACGACCTTGCCGGCGTTCCAGTATGTCGGGCTCTTGGTGGCCACCAGACGGTTGCTCGGCTGCCAGTCGGTCAGCGTGTACGCGCCGTTGCCCACGAAGTTGCCCGGACGGGTCCACTCGCCGCCGAACTTCGTCACCGTCGCACGATTGACCGGGGTCATCGTCGCCATGGAAACCAGTTGCGGGAAGAAGGCGGCGGGCACTTCGGTCGTGACTTCGAGCGTGTACGGATCGACGGCGCGCACACCGAGGCTCGTCAACGGCATCTTGCCGGCGAGAATCGCCTTGGCGTTCTTCACGAATTCGACCAGCACCGTGTACTTCGAACCGGTCTTCGGATCGAGCACGCGCTGCCACGAGTAGACGAAGTCCGCTGCCGTGACCGGCTGGCCGTTGCTCCAGCGCGCGTCGTGGCGCAGCTTGAAGACCCACGTCGTCGGCCCGGTGCGCGTCCACGACTCAGCCACGCCCGGCACGATCGCGCCGCTCGCGTCCATCCGCGTCAAGCCTTCGAACAGGTCGAGTCCGATCGTATTGCCGGTCCACGATTCGATATGCGCGGGGTCGAGCGATTCGGTTTCGCCCGGCACCTGGCGGGTCATCTCCTGGCTGGCAGCGAGGGTGACGCCGGCGGGCACCGTGACGGCGAAGGCGGAGGGCTGAAACGACAGGACGAGCGCGGACAGCGCCGTCGCGAGGACGAACGGGGTTTTCATCGGATGAGATCGCAGGAAAGGTCGAGAGAAGAACGCGCTGGCGCCGGGGCGCCCGGTTATCCGCGGTGCTCGGGCCAGGGCGGCCCTTGTTGTTTGCCCGACATACAGGATTCCTTGCATGTTGTAATGCAGGCAAACCCTGCCGGATCAACCGGAAAAGGCGCCTGCCCTTTAAAACAGTCTTGGCGTGCCCACCCAGACGACGACCGACTCGACCCGAGCCGTGTTCACCCAACTGTGCGGCACCGTCGATTCGTAATGCGCGCTGTCTCCCGCGTGCAACACGAACGTCTTGCCTTCCAGCGTCAACGACACCTCGCCGTCGATCACATACACAAACTCTTCGCCGGCATGCGTGGTCACTTCGGAGCGCTTTTGCCCGGGCGGCATCCTCACGAGGATCGCTTCGAGCTGACGGCCGCCCGTCAGATTGGTCAATCGAGCGAACAGATTGGCCGAGTCCGCAAAACCGAAAAACCTCAACTGCTCGCCGCGGCACACCGAGCGTTCTTCGCTAGGCGTGTCGACGAAATACTGCACCGTGACCCCAAGTGCGTGAGCAATTCCAGCCAGCGAAGTGATGGACGGCGACGCCAGGCCGCGCTCGACTTGCGACAGAAACGGTTTGGAAATACCCGCGGCGGTTGCCGTGTCGTCCAACGTGCGCTTGAGTCGATGCCGAAGCGCGCGGATCTTGCTGCCGATTTCGAGTGCCGGATTGCTCTTTTGAATTGTCGTGACCATAGCAGGAGGAAATTAGCCCGTCAAAATTTGTTTGATATAAGTAAATATGGTTTGATTGCGGTCCCGGCTAGGGCAGTGGGCTGGTTTAGCCCTCCGGGACGCAAGAGCCCGCATTTTGGAGACAACACTCTATGTTGCCAGAACCGAAAACCCGCGAGCCAAATCGACCGGATTATTGTGAAAAAGAAGCTATGAAGCCGGTAAAAGTTGCCGTTTTAGATGACGATTCAGGCATTTATGCAGTACGAGTATCAGGATGAGTAAACCTATGACATCAAAGACTATTTTGGGCGGCGTCGGTCCACATGGTGACGACAGTTGGCGTGTAAGGGCGAGTAATTGACTCCGATTAGGTGAATTCCCTGAGTGACGCGAGATGCTTCTATTCGGAGAATCTGCCCCGCCTGGCGAACGGCGTGCGCATGACCATCCTGTGCGAAGCCTGCCGCTGTTTAACCTTCCGCCCGCAGCGATCCTGCGGGGTGGAGCATTGTCCGACGCGTTCCATCCGAACGGCAGCCGGCTTGAGGACATGACCATCACCGCCGATTTTTTCCGCAGCAGGCGCGCAGTCTGCCACCGCCCAACGAGGCCGCTCTGTTCCGCGTGGCGTGCCTCTATCCCATCCCCTGGTTTTTCTGCTGGTGCCGGCGCATGAGCGTTCTCGCGCGCGCCGGACAATCCGCGAGCGCACAAGCCGCATGGCGCGTGTTTCGCCGACCGTTTTTCCAGATCCAGCTTTTCGCGTCGCGCGGCTAGTTCGCGCGTCGCCGCAACCGTTTGAACAAGAGGTACACGATGATTTCATCCAATCCGCCCGGCGCACGCGTCTCGCAGACCCGTTCGTTTTCGACGGTCTTTCTGATCGAACTGTGGGAGCGCTTCGGCTACTACGGCATGGCCGCACTGCTGGTGCTGTTCATGATCGACAAGCTGGGCTTCACCGACAGCCACGCCACGCTCACGTGGGGCGCGTTTACGGCGCTGGTGTACGCGGCGCCGTCGATCGGCGGCTGGATCGGCGACAAGATTCTCGGCGCGCGCCGCACGATGATCTTCGGCGCCGGCGTGCTGTCGGCCGGCTATTTCATGCTGGCGATGCCGAACGAGCAACTGTCGTACATGTTCGCGTCGCTCGGCGTGATCGTGGTGGGCAACGGACTCTTCAAGGCGAACGCCGCGAACCTCGTGCGCCGCATTTACGAAGGCGACGACGCGCGCATCGACAGCGCATTCACGATCTACTACATGGCGGTCAACATCGGCTCGACGGTGTCGATGCTCGCCACGCCGTGGATCAAGGACCATTGGGGCTGGCACACGGCGTTCGCGGTCTGCTGCGCCGGCATGCTGCTGTCGATGCTGAATTACTTCATCATGTTCCGCACGCTTGCGCATATCGGTTCGGCGCCGGACGCCGAACCGGTGCGCTGGAAGCGCGTCGCCGCGGTGGCGCTGGGCGGCATCGTGCTCGGCACGGTGACGATGTTCGTGCTGCAGCACAAGGCGATCGCGGTGGCGTGCGTGTACACGGCGGGCATCGCGATTCTGGCGATCTTCGGCTACATGCTGCTGAAGTGCGAACGCTCGGAGCGCTCGGGTCTGCTGGCCGCACTGATTCTCACGGCCCAGGTGATTCTGTTCTTCGTGTTCTACGTGCAGATGTCGACCTCGCTCACGCTGTTCGCGCTGCGCAACGTCGATCCGCGTTTCATTCTGTTCGGCCAGACGTGGTTCACGTGGAGCGCCGCGCAGTTCCAGGCGCTCAATCCGATCTGGATCATGTTGCTGAGCCCGCTGCTCGCGCTGCTCTATACGAAGCTCGCGAAGAACGGCAAGGACGTGCCGGTCGCGGTGAAGTACGCATTTGGTTTCGCCGTGGTGGCGGCCGGTTTCTTCGTCTATGCGGCGAGCGGTAACTACGCGGTGAACGGCCGGGTGTCGTCGTGGTTCATGGTGGGCGGCTACGGGTTGTATTCGCTCGGCGAACTGCTGGTGAGCGGCCTCGGCCTCGCGATGATCGCGCGCTACGTGCCGGCACGGATGAGCGGCTTCATGATGGGCGCTTACTTCGTGGCGACCGGCGTATCGCAGTATCTGGGTAGCGTGGTGGCGAATTTCGCGCAGATGCCGGCCGGCAATCTGGACCCGCTCGAATCGTTGCCGCTCTACACCAAGCTGTTTACCGGCCTCGGCTGGCTCGCGGCGGCGGGCGCGCTGGTGGCGGTGCTGCTGTTGCCGCTGATGCGCAAGCTGTCGCGCGAACATCAGCGTTGCACCGACGAAGCGCGCGCGGACGCTCGCCAGAATGCGGCGATGAGCGGCGCGGTGGCGGAGTAATTCGCACGAGCGTGGCGCATGGCGCGAAAGCGCCTTGGTACCGACGTAAAAGCTCGATAGAGAAATGGCACGCCTTGCCTAGCAAGGCGTGCCATTTTGCTTTTCAGGCCGCGCCCGGATGAAACGGTCCTTATCGGTGATGTCCGCGCTTCGCAGGCGACGGCGGAGGTAAGCTTACGGCCGTCAATGGTCACTCGACATCACCCTTTGCCGGATCTTCAAGGTAACCAATCGGATGGACATTCATATCGTCGTCGAGGGACATCACGACCTGTCCGGACAGATTTATCGCCAGTTGCGCGCGGGTATTCTCGAAGGCCGTCTCGGTGGCGGCACGCGCTTGCCCTCCACGCGCGATCTCGCCACGCAACTGGGTGTGTCGCGCAAGACAACGCTCGATGTGTTCGAGCGGCTGCTTGCCGAAGGCTATCTAAGCGCCCGCGCCGGCTCGGGCACCTTCGTCGCCGACGGTCTCGAACGTTTGCCGGTGGCGCGCTCCGCGCAGGCACGCGATGTGGAAGCGGCCCGCGAGCGCACGAAAGCCGGCGCCAGGACTGCCGCGCGCGCCCGGCCGCTGTGGGAGGCGATGCCGCAGAGCTTGCCGTTGCCGCGGCCTACGGTGCCGTCGCCGCACGATTTCATCGGCGGCGCGACCGACAAGACGCTGTTCCCCTTCGACGTCTGGCGCCGCTGCGTGAACCACGCGTTGCGGTCGCAGGCGCGCAGTCCCGGCACCTATCGCGAGCCCGCTGGCGAGCAGGCGTTGCGCCTTGCGATCTCGCGCTACCTCGCGTTCAACCGCGCGGTGTCGAGCAATTGGGAGGACGTGATCGTCACGCAAGGCGCGCAGCACGCGCTCGACCTGATCGCGCGCATCATGCTGGGGCCGGGCGAAATCGTGGCGCTCGAAGACCCCGCTTATCCGCCGGCGCATGCCTGCTTCAAGGCGACCGGCGCGCGCGTCGTGCCGGTGCCGGTGGACCGCGAAGGCCTGATCGTCAGCAAGCTGCCGGATAAGGCGAAGCTCGTCTACGTGACGCCCTCGCACCAGTTTCCGCTCGGTATGCCGATGAGTCTGGAGCGCCGCGTCGAGTTGCTCGAGTGGGCGCAAAAGCGCGGCGCGGTGATTATCGAGGACGACTACGACTGCGAGTACCGTTTCGAAGGCCGGCCAATGGAGCCGCTGAAAAGCCTCGATCGCGCGGGACTGGTCGCCTATGTGGGGACGTTTTCGAAGACGATCTTCCCGGAGCTGCGCGTGGGGTATGTGGTGCCGCCCGCGTCGCTCTACGGGGCGCTGCTCAAAGCACGTCAGATCGTCGACGGACACGGCTGCACGCTCACGCAAACCGCGCTCGCGACGTTCATGCTTAACGGCGATTTCGCCAAGCATCTGCGGCGCACACACAAGGCCTACGCCGCGCGTCGCGCGATGCTGCTCGATCACCTGCACGGCGACCTCGCGCGCTGGTTCGAGCCGATCGTGCCGACGGCCGGCATTCACATGGCGGCGCGTCTCAAAGCACCGCTGACGGAAGACGCCGTGATCAGCGCGGCGCGTGACGTCTCGGTCGGCGTGTACGGGCTCGCGCCATTTTATTTGCGCGTGAAGCCGCAGGCGGGGCTGATCTTCGGCTACGGCAGCATTGCGGTCGACCACATCGACGCCGCGCTCACGAAGCTCGCGACAGCGTTACCGCGTCTCGCGCGATAACACGATCACGCTAACTTGAACATTACTTAAACCTATCTAAAACCATACAAATCAGTGTCACAAAGCGGCCTTACGCTGACGCCTCTGTAATTGTTTGTAATGAAAAGCCGGTCTCACAGCCCGGCACAACAACACAACAAACCGGAGGGCAGTAAGGATGCGAGTGAAGTCGACGGCAGGACAAGGGCTGCGTACGCGCGGCACAGTGGGCACGTGGGGTGCATTACGTGCATGGGGCGCTGTCAGCGCATTGAGCGCGATCGGTTTGAGCGCGTGCGGCAGCAATCTCGACGCCGCGCCGCCGCAAGCCGCGGTGGCGAACGGCACGACCGCGACGCTCGCGTTGCTCGAAACGACCGACATCCACACCAATCTGCTCAGCTACGACTACTACAAGCTGGCCGAGGACAAGTCGCTCGGTCTCGAGCGCACGGCGACGCTGATCGCCGCGGCGCGTAAGGAATTCCCGAATACCATGTTGCTCGACGACGGCGACACGATCCAGGGCACCGCGCTCGCGGATTATCAGGCGCAGGTCGCGCCGGTCGATTGCAAGACCACGCTCGGCGTCTACAAGGTGATGAACCTGCTGAAGTACGACGCGGGCACGATCGGCAATCACGAATTCAACTACGGCCTGCCGTTCCTCGCGCAGGTCACCGGCAATACCTTCGACGTGCCGAACATGAGCCCGGTGGCGTCGCAGCCGAGTTGCGCGGGACCGCAATTTCCGCTGGTGCTCTCCAACGTGCTCGGCGCGAAATCGCAGCAGCCGATCTTCAAGCCGTACACGATTCTCGAGCGCACGCTGACCGCGAAAACGCCCGACGGCAAAACCGTCAGCGCGCCGGTGAAGATCGGCGTGATCGGCTTCACGCCGCCCGCGATCATGGCGTGGGACAAACGCTGGCTCGATGGCAACGTTTACACGCAAGGCCTCGTGGAAAGCGCGTCGAAGTACGTGCCGGAAATGAAGGCGAAGGGCGCGCAGATCATTGTCGCGATGTCGCACGGCGGGCTCGACAACTCGACCTATTCGCCGTCGATGGAAAACGGCAGCTACTATCTGTCGAAAGTGCCGGGCATCGACGCGATGCTGATCGGCCATTCGCACCAGGTGTTCCCCGACAAGAACAGCACGGTCTCGCAGTTCAATCTGCCGGGCGTCGACAAGGTGAAGGGCACCGTCAACGGCGTGCCGACCGTGATGGCGAATTTCTGGGGCAAGCATCTCGGCGTCATCAAGCTCGCGCTGAACTATACGAACGGCACGTGGACCGTGGATCGGAATTCGAGCACCGCGGAAGCGCGCTCGATCCAGAACGCGGATAACAGCTACGTCGCGGTCGATCCGTCGATCTCGCAGGCGATCGCGGCGGAACACGCGGCCACCATCAACTATGTGAAAACGCCGATCGGCGCGACCGATTTCCGCATGACCACCTACTTCGCCGACGTGGGCGACGTGTCGGCCATCGAGATCGTCAACCAGGCGCAGGCCGCGTACACGCAGGACTACATCAGTGCGAATCTCCCGCAATATGCAGGTATTCCGGTGCTGTCGGTGAGCGCGCCGTTCAAGAGCGGCTTTGGCGGCGGCAACGATTTCACCGACGTCGCGCAAGGCAACGTGGCGATCAACAACGCCGCCGATCTTTATCTGTACCCGAACACGATCTACGCGGTGAAGGTGACGGGCGCCGGTCTGAAGGCGTGGCTCGAAACCGCCGCCCAGCGCTTCAACAAGATCGATCCGGCCAACACGGCGGCGCAGGCGTTGGTCAGCAACTATCCGGGCTACAACTTCGACATGATCACGTCGAAGGATTTCAGCTACGAGATCGATGTGACGCAAGCGGTGGGCAGCCGGATCCGCAACCTGAAATATCAGGGTGCCGCGATCTCGGACACGCAGTCGTTTATCGTCGCGACCAATAACTATCGCGCGAGCGGCGGCGGCAATTTTCCGGGCCTCGACGGCAGCAAGACGATTTACGCGTCGCCGGATGCGAGCCGCGACGTGCTGATCGCGTACATCAAGAAGGTGCAGGCCATCAAGGCGGCGAGCAACGGCAGCGATCGGATCTGGCGCTTCACGAAGATCGCGACCGCCGGCCCGGTGACGTTCAAGGCGGCGCCGAATCTGGTGGCGCTCGCCCAGGCCAACGGCATTACCAACGTCGCGCAGGTCCAGGCCGACGACGGCACCGGCAAGGGACTCGCGGTCTACTCGGTGAACCTCAACCAATGAAAACGCGTTTTTCCTTGACGCTGGCGGCGGCCGTCGCCGCTGTCGCGATTGGCGCCGGCACGCTCGCGACGGTGGCGGCGACCCACGTGTCCAACGCGCAGATCGACGACTGGCAGATGCAGGGCAGCTCCACGCATGCGGCTTCGCCGGTGTGGCGGCTGCGGCTGACGGCGGCGTTCGGCAATACGGCGGCGCGCGAGGCGTTGGCCGACGTGCTGGTGAGTTCGGCGCAACTCGACGAACGCCGCGAAGGCGTCGAGTTGTATCGGCAACTTGCGCTCGACGGCGCGCCGGGCGCGCAAGCCACGCTCGGTCGCCTGCTGCTGCGCGGCTTGCCCGGCATCGCGCCGGACTACGCGGAAAGCCGTCGTTGGCTCGCGCCGGCGGCGTTGCGTGAGCCGGTCGACGCCCAGGCCGCCTACGATCTCGCGACGCTTTACCGCAACGGCTACGGCATCGCGCGTGACAACGCGTTGGCGATTCATTGGCTGACGCGGGCGGCGCAAGCCGGTCTGCCGCTCGCGCAATTCCAGCTCGCCAACGAGTATCGCTTCGGCACGACGCTGCCGCACGACGACGCGTTAGCGCTGCAATGGCTGACGCGCGCAGCCAATGCGGAGTTACCCGAAGCCAACCTCGCGCTGGCGATCGCGTATCGCAACGGCGAACTCGGCATGGCCCGCAACGACGACGAATACTGGGCGCATGTGAAGGAAAGCGAGCACGATCTGAAACACGTCAGCCGGCAGTAATCGCGCGTCGAAACCGTCTGCGATTTTCTGTCGCAGATCAAATTTAGCCGCCCCCTGCAGCGTATTTCGCTGCCGGGGGCGTGTTTTTTCCGCTGCGTGACCCGATGTAACGCGCCGGTGTAACGCGCCGGTGTAACGCGCCGGTGTAACGCGCCGGCGTAACGAGCGCTTCTGTTAGCTATCTTTTGCCGTTCTGCCGCGCCGGATTGACACTTGGCCGCAACCCGGCCGACGCGAAATGTGCCGTTATGCATGCATCGAAACGGCTTGTAACGTGCGTTACGAGTTGGTGTTGTCGACCCCGCCGACGCACGTTTACCCGCTAAAACAAGCATCAAAACGCGTTTCGCAGTCTGCGCCGCGCAACAAACCTTGGGCGTTATACACAAAAGAGTCGCGCAAATCGTATTAGCGCTTGTAGAATCCGGCGTTGAAGCGTGCACATACCGTGTGCGCTTCGTGCTATTCACTGACCACAACAGGTAGGAGAAACATGCCGACTTCCGCAAAAAAGGTGGCCAAGAAGGCTGCTGCCCCGGTACCCGCCAAGAAGGTTGCTGCAAAGAAAGTTCCTGCGAAGAAAGCCGTCGCAGCTAAGAAGGTCGCCGTGAAGGCGTCCAGCGCTCCGTCGCCGATCAAGGACACCTTCACGAAGGCCTCGCTGGCTGCACACGTCGCTGAACGCGCCGCGGTGGAACCGAAGACTGCCAAGGCCGTGCTGGCCGCGCTCGAAGACACGATCCTCGGCGCAGTGCACAAGAAGGGCGCTGGTGAATTCACGCTGTCGGGTCTTCTGAAGATCGTCGTGCAAGCTGTGCCGGCGAAGAAGAAGCGCTTCGGCAAAGACCCGTTCTCGGGCGAAGAGCGCTGGTTCCCGGCCAAGCCGGCTAGCGTGCGCATCAAGGCACGTCCGCTGAAGAAGCTGAAAGACGCTGCTGCAGGCTGAGCGTGTTTCATGCGTTGGCGAGTTGAGCCTTCCATGGTTTAACAATGCGGGTTTAACTATCGTTAGCGCTTGAGCCGTTCCGCAGTGCAAGTTGTCCGAATCCCCGTGGGTGCGAACCCATGGGGATTTTTTTTGGGGCGTCCGTTACGGTTCGCGAATCGCGCCGGCTACGCACCGTGTTGCTGCGGGTGCACCGTACTAGCGCATCATGGGCCACCGCAGTACGATGGCAGCGACGCCATGCCGGCCGGGATGCGCTGTTAGCGTGCACGTGTCGTCGTTTCGCACGCGAAAAGCTGAATGGCATAGCGCTTGCTTGATCGATTGTCGAAACACCGAATGCGCAGCGCATTCGCCTTCTATCCGACAACAAGAGCGGGGCGTGACATGCGATGCTATGACGAGATGCGTCATCATGACGATGCCGTGCGGCCACACTACGCGCGCTTTGAGCGGTGGCTGGTGAAGCAGGGCAACGAGGCGATCGCACGCAAGCGTGCGGAAGCCGACCTGCTGTTTCGCCGGGTCGGTATCACCTTCGCGGTGAACGGCGACCTGTCCGGCACCGAGCGGCTGATCCCTTTCGACCTGATTCCGCGCATCATTCCGCGCGGCGAATGGCAAACGCTGGAAGCCGGTTTGCGCCAGCGCGTGCAGGCGCTCAACCTGTTTATCCACGACGTCTATCACGATCGCAACATCGTGCGCGCCGGTATCGTGCCGGCCGAGCAGGTCTATACCAACGCACAATATCGTCCCGAGATGCAGGGCGTGAATGTGCCGCTCGGTGTTTACGCGCATATTGCCGGTGTCGACGTAGTGCGCGCGGGCGACGAGGGCGAGTTCTACGTGCTCGAAGATAATCTGCGCGTGCCGTCGGGCGTCTCCTACATGCTCGAAAACCGCAAGATGATGATGCGGCTGTTCCCCGAACTGTTCGTGCAGAACCGCATTGCGCCGGTCGCGCATTACCCGGATCTGTTGCTCGATACGTTGCGCTCGGTGGCGCCGGAAGGCGTCGACGATCCGGTCGTGGTGGTGCTCACGCCGGGCATGTACAACTCGGCGTACTTCGAGCACACCTTCCTCGCGCAGCAGATGGGCGTGGAACTGGTGGAAGGTAAAGACCTCTTCGTCGACGACAACTACGTGTTCATGCGCACCACGCAGGGGCCGAAACGCGTCGACGTGATCTATCGCCGTGTCGACGACGACTTTCTCGATCCGCTCGCGTTCCGCAACGATTCGGCGCTGGGCGTGCCGGGTTTGCTGACCGCGTATCGCGCGGGCCGCGTCGCGCTTGCGAATGCGATGGGCACCGGTATCGCCGACGACAAATCGATCTATCCGTACGTGCCGGAAATGATCGAGTTTTATCTCGGCGAAAAGCCGATCCTCAACAACGTCCCCACGTTTCAGTGCCGCAAGCCCGACGATCTGGCGTACACGCTCGCGCATCTGTCCGAGTTGGTGGTCAAGGAAGTGCACGGTGCGGGCGGCTACGGGATGCTGGTTGGCCCGGCCTCGACGAAAGCCGAAATCGAGTCGTTCCGCGAGCGGCTGATCGCGCGGCCGGCGGGTTATATCGCGCAGCCCACGCTCGCGCTGTCCGCGTGTCCGACCTTTGTCGAAGCCGGTATTGCGCCGCGCCATATCGACTTGCGGCCGTTCGTGCTGTCCGGCAAGACCGTCAACATGGTCGCCGGCGGCCTCACGCGGGTCGCGTTGCAGGAGGGCTCGCTGGTCGTCAATTCGTCGCAGGGAGGCGGCACTAAAGATACGTGGATGGTCGACTGACGCGGTTGTCGACACGCTTGCCGAGGTAGCGCATGCGAATCATGCATGCGCGCAGCCAGCGAATCATTTTCGCCAGCCAGGCAAGCGCGATTGCAACCCAGCGCGCCGGGGCAGCACGCAACAGGCAGCATGCTCGCCACTGGCGCATACGGATAACCAGCGCGGACCTTTTACTTCGACGAAGGCCTCGCGTCATCAGATACGGAACGCCGTCATGCTAAGCCGCACCGCCGATCACCTTTTCTGGATGGCCCGCTACGTGGAGCGCGCGGAGAACACCGCCCGCATGCTCGACATCAACCTGAAAGCGCTGCTTTTGCCGCAGACGACCGAACAGGAGGCGCGCACGCAACGTTCGGTGCTGCGCATCTCCGAACTCGAAACCGCGTTCGCGCAGCGCTACGACGAGCCGACCCGCGAACACGTGCTCGATTTCATGGTGGCGGATGCCAACAATCCGTCAAGTATTCACTCGTGTCTGCAGGCCGCGCGCGAAAACGCCCGTGCCGTACGCGGCACGTTGACAACCGAATGGTGGGAAACCATCAACGACACGTGGCTCGAATTCAACGAGCGCATAGCGTCAGGCCAGGCGGCCAGTAATCCGGGCGCGCTGTTCGAGTGGGTGAAATTTCGCTCGCACCTGTCGCGCGGCGTGACGATCGGTACCGCGTTGCAGGACGACGCGTTCTTCTTCACGCAGCTCGGCACGTTTCTCGAACGGGCCGACAACACCGCGCGGATTCTCGACGTGCGTTTCGCGGACGTCGAACCGAATTCACGCGACGCCGCGCGCCAGCTCGAAGACTTCTATTACTGGACGTCGATTCTGAGTTCGGTGTCGGCGCTGGAGATCTATCGCAAGGTGTATCGCGACGTCGTCACACCGGCGCGGGTGGTCGAGCTGATGATCCTGAACCAGCAGATGCCGAGGTCGCTGCTGGCGTCGCTCGAAGGCGTCTGCGCGAATCTGGCGATGCTGCGTACCTCGGGCTCGAACCAGTGCGAACGGTTCGCCGGCAAGCTGCGCGCCGAACTGGTGTACTCCGACATCCGGCAGATTTTCGAAGCCGGCCTGCACGCCTATCTGACGCAGTTCCTTGCTCGCGTGTTCGAGCTCGGCAATCTGGTTGCGCGTACCTATCTGATGCTGCCAGTCGCCTGACGGAGTTTTCCCATGTACCTGACGATCCGCCACGACACGTCCTATCGCTACGAAGCGACGGTCCATTATTCGATCCAGCAATTGCGTCTGACGCCGGCAAGCGGCGCGTCGCAGGTGGTGCGGCGCTGGAGCATCGACGCGCCCGGCAAGCTCGACGCGACCTTCGACGCCTACGGCAACGTGCTGCATACGCTGGTCATCAACAAGCCGCACAACGAAATCCGTCTGCATGTGGCGGGTGAAGTCGACACGATTCCGCTGGTCGACGGCCATTTGCCCGACGGCGTCGGGCCAATTCCGCTCGAACATTTCACCTGCTCGACGCGCTTGACCGAAGCGGACGCGGCGATCCGCGAACTGGCCAATACGGTGCCGGCGCTGGCTAGCGCGGCCAACCTGATCGCACTGTCCGAGCAGATCGTGCAGCGCGTGCAATACAACCCGGGCGTGACCGAAGTCACGAGCACCGCCGCGCAGGCGCTCGCGCTCGGCAACGGCGTGTGCCAGGACCATGCGCATCTGATGCTGGCCTGCTGCCGGGCGCGTGGCATTCCGGCGCGCTACGTGAGCGGCTATATCGAACCGGGCGACGTCGAGCACGGCGCGAGCCATGCGTGGGTCGATGTATGGCTCGACGGCAAAGGCTGGATTTCCGTCGACGTCACGCACGCCGCGTTTGCCAGCGAAATCTACTGCCGACTCGCGGTTGCGCGAGATTACGAAGCCGCCGCGCCGGTGCGTGGAAGGCGGATCGGCGGCCTGGAAGAGCAGTTGAAGGTGTCGGTGACGGTGAGTGGGCAGTTGGCGCAATAAAGCGGCTCAGGGGCCGCAGAGGGCCCCTTGAGCGAGCCGCCTGAGCGGCTCCGCCGGCGCATTCAGAGAGCGCCGGCCCACATATCCATTCAGTTTGGGCCTGCCGGAGCCGTAATACGGACAGTGGCGCATGCGCGCCGCATTACAATAGCGCCGTTCAGTTGGCTTTTTAGCAGGTACCTTTTCCTATGACTTACTGTGTAGCGATGTCCGTCGACGACGGGCTCGTGTTCCTGTCGGACACGCGCACCAATGCGGGCGTCGATCACATCAGCACCGCGCGCAAGATGTCGGTGTTCGAGCAAGCCGGCGAGCGCATGCTGGTGCTGCTGGGCGCGGGCAATCTGTCGCTCACGCAGGCGGTGCTGCACGAGCTGTCCGAGCCGCTCGACCCCACCTTGCCCACGCTCTGGAACGCACCCACCATGGCCGACGCGGCCCGCGTGATCGGCCGCGCGGTGCGCAGCGTGCATCAGCGCGAGGCGGAGGCGTTGCAGGAATTCGGCGTCGACTTCAATTGCAGCTTTATTCTGGGCGGGCAGATTGCCGGCAACCGGCCGCGCCTGTTCATGATCTACGCGGCGGGCAATTTCATCGAAGCGTCGGCGGTGAATCCGTATTTCCAGATCGGCGAGGCCAAATACGGCAAGCCGATCATCGACCGCGTGCTGACACCGTCCACACCGCTCGACGAAGCGGCCAAGTGCGCGCTGATCTCGATGGATTCGACGCTGCGCTCGAACCTGTCGGTCGGGCTGCCGCTCGATCTGCTGGTGTATGAGAAGGATTCGCTGCGCGTCACGCGCTTCGTCTCGATCGACCACGACAACACGTACTTCGAGATGATTCACCGCACCTGGGGCGAGCGCTTGCGTCAGGTATTCGGCGAGATTCCCGATCCTGACTGGCAGGAATCGCCGAACGTGCCGCTGTTGCAGCGCGAGCGTGCGCTGGTGCTGCATCGCGCGCCGGTTGGCGCCGACGGCGTCGAGCATGAACTCGACGCGAAGCCCGCGCAGACTTTGGCGCAGGCGGAAAAGGGCAAGTCGCAGCGGCGGTAGATCTGTGGCGCGTCAAGGTCAAGGCGCGCGCAACTGCAACGCGATCAATACCAAAGAAGGTCGTCACGAAGCGCGATAAGCGCTGACTGACGGCCTTTTTTGTTGCCGCGGCGGCTCGCGTGAATGCAAAACCACCGGACGAAAAAACCCAGCCACCGGCTTGCGCCCGTGGCTGGTTTTGAACTGCGTGGTGCTTCAGCAGTCCGTCAAGTTCGCTTAGAACTTGTGGCGGATACCCAGGCTGACGATCGTCTGGTTGATGCTGCTCGAGCTGAAGCCATAGTCAGCCACCGAAGCGACTGCCGACACGACTTGACCCGCTGCATTGCGCTGGTTGCCGTTAGCATGTTGCCATGCGCCGACCAGGTAGACGTCCGTACGCTTCGACAGGTTGTAGTCGCCACCCAGCGAAACTTGATGGTACGTCGCGGTCGAATCGCCGTTGCCGTGCGTGTACGTGTAGCCCAAGCCCAGCAGAGCTGCCGGAGTGACCTGGTAGTTCACGAAACCAGCGCCGACGTTGTACTTCTCGGTCGTGCCGAAGCCCGATGCTGCATCCGGCTTGTACTGAACGTTGCTGTAGCGCAGACCGGTCGTGATCGGGCCAACGACGTATTGCGCTGCCACCGAAGCGATACCGATCGACTTGGCCGTCTGGTACGCGATGTTCTGGATGCCGTCGAACGTGCCGTCCGACGTGCCGCCCCAAGTCGTGCGCGGTACCGAGCTGGCCGCATTGTCCAGGCGGAAGTAACCGGCTGCGACGCTGAACGGACCCGTTGCGTACGTTGCCGCGCCTGCCCACGATTGACCCGAGCCCGTTTGACCTGCAACGCCGCCCAGCGCGTACATGCCTTCGAACTGGAAGCCGCCCCACACCGGCGAAGTGTACTTCACTGCGTTGTTCGTGCGCGAGCTGTTGTCGTTGTTGTCGACGTCGCCTGCGGTCGTGAACGTGCTGCCCCAGTAGTTGTCACCCGTCAGCGGCTGAACCAGGTCGACCAGCGGGTCGTACTGGCGGCCAACCGTGACCGTGCCCCATGCATCGCCTGTCAGGCCGACGTAGGCTTGACGACCGAACATGCGGCCACCTTGACCGAGCGAGCCGTTGTTCGGGTTAAAGCCGTTTTCCAACTGGAAGATCGCCTTCAGGCCACCGCCCAGGTCTTCCGTGCCCTTCATGCCCCAACGGTTGCCTTGAAGGTTGCCTGCAGCCATGTTGTACAGGCTCTTGCCGCCAACATTCGACACGTATTGGATCGAGTCATCCAGCACGCCGTACAGGGTAACGCTGCTTTGAGCATGTGCCACGCCGGTGGCGCCGAGGAGCGCCAGCGAGAGGGTAGACAGTGCGATTCGTTTCATCCATTTCTCCACGCAGATGATTAGTTTCGTTGTTGCGAATCGCAGAATAGCGCAGGGGGTCTACCCGCACGAACTGGAAAAAAAAGACTGTCTCCAAAAACTGACAAAACACGCAAAGCCTTGTATTTAAAGCCTGTTAACGATTATTTCTATTTTTGCAATATTTATTCATCGAGCAAGCATTATTGTTGTTTTGTAGACAGTGAGTGCCTCGGTACCCGCACTTTTGGCACTTGTTTGAATGGCATTTGTAAGTTAGTCGTCTAGTCGTCCTGAGCGCTTTGTAGCGGTCGTATAAAAATGAAATGTGCACCCTTGACCGGGACGCTAGACAGACGTTGTGGGGTGTGAGTTGAAGCAACCCGGTGGACCACCTGAGTGCAACCTTCGCGGTTGCATTCCTCAAGTATTACGGGGCGCGCGTACTGTGGTCGGCGTTGTCGTCGGCGTTGCGGCGCGCGATGGTGGCGGCGGCGAGTCCCGCGGCAGCGGCGAATAACACCGAGGTCCACGGGTGGCGCCTGACATAACGGTCGGCCGCCACCGCTGTGCGGCTTGCCTCGATTAGCGTGACGGCGGCAATGCGAGTGGCCTGAGCTTCGGCCTGTACCACGGTGCGTCCGACCTTGAGCGCGGCTGCGCGTGCGGAAGCCCTGGTGCGCGGCTTCACCCGAAATACCGATGCCGACGCGGGGGTTGCACCGGGCCATGCTCCTGCGGCGCCTGCCGCTGCCGCGCGCGCTGCGGGTAGGGCTACGGCGTTATCGATTGCGGGCTCATCCCTATGCGGCACCGCATTCGCCGAAACGGTCGACGCCGCCAGCACCGAAGCCAGTTTCGCGCGGCTGCCGGGCGGCATGTTGTCCTGCATGCCCCAACCGCCTCGGGGATCGTGCATGCGCCCGCGCGCCGCCGAGAACTCCGCGCCCAGCAGCAGCACCGCCGCCGAGAAGTACAGCCACATCAGCAGCACGGCGAGCGAGCCGGCCGCGCCGAACGAACTGGCCATGCCGGCGTGCGCGATGTAGAGCGCGAAGAGTTTCTTGCCCGCCGAAAACAGAACAGCCGCGACGATTCCGCCGACCAGTGCATCGCGCCAGCGCACGTTGTCGTCCGGCAAGAACTTGAGCAAGCCGGCGAATGCGAACGCGAGCACCAGCAGACCGACGGCGAGTTGCATCAGGTTGCCGATCACCACATACGGCGAATTGCCCCACAACCACTTGCCGACGAACGTGATGACCGTATCGAGCACCAGCGAGACGATCAGCAGAAACGCGACGCCGAGCACCAGCCCGAACGAGATCAGGCGGACCCGCACCATCGCGATCACGCTCGACGAGCGCGGTCCGCTGTAGGGCCACACTATATTGAGTGCGCTATTGAGCGAGGAGAAGGTGGCCGACGCGCCGATTGCCAGCATGCTGAACGAAATGATCGCCGCGACGCCGCCGGCGCTGCCGCTGTGATGCGCGTTCTCGACGATGGTCTGCACGCCCGCGGCGGCCTGGTCGCCGAGCAGGCCGTGAATATGATTGAACAGTTCGCCGCGCGCGGCTTCGGCGCCGAAGAACCAGCCCGCCACCGCGATCACCATGACCAGCGTGGGCGCGAGCGAAAACGCCGCATAGAACGCGATGCTGGCAGCCATGGCCGCGCAGCGGTCGTCGGAAAACTGTTTGAACGCGCCGATGGCCCAGTTCGCCTGCCTGCGGGCCACGTGTTGAAGGTTCTCGGCGGAGAGCGTGTCGATGTCCATGGTGGTGTTTCTCAATGGGGTTCCGGCGCCGCGACGGGCGGATGCGAGAGCCGTTGAGGTCGCCTCGACGCGGAGTTCGCCTCGAAGTCTTTCGCAAACCTTGTGCCTGTCACTATAACAAGCGCGGCAGGCGTGCGCCGCCGCTGCGATGCATCGCAAACGCACCCCTGGTTAGAATGCCGGGGCACCCTCACTCACATCGATCACTATGCACTCGCACGAACTCGACCCGCGGCTCGACGTCATTCCTTCCGGGCAATTGCAAGCACATTTGCCCGCTCACGTCGTCGAGCAGTTGCCCGCTGAAGGCGTGACGGTTTTCGCCGTCAGCGACGACGCGTCGGACACCGCCGCATTCAGCGCGCGCTACGGCTTCGGCCTCGAAGACTGCGCGAACACGATCGTGGTCCGCTATAAGAAAGACGGCGGCGAGCATTACGCGGCATTGGTCTCGCTCGGATCGCTGCGGCTCGATATCAACGGCGCGGTGAAGGCCGCGCTGGGCGCGCAACGGCTTTCGTTCGCCAAGCGCGAGGCCGCGGTCGAGCACAGCGGCATGGAATTCGGCGGTATCACGGCATTCGGCTTGCCTGACGATTGGCGCGTGCTGGTCGACGCCGAGGTGATGGCGCGCTCGCAGATCGTCATGGGGGCGGGCGTGCGAGCCGCCAAGCTGCTGCTGGCGCCCGACGTCTTGCGGCAATGGCCGCGTTGCGAAGTCGCTGCGCTCACGTTGCCGGCGGAGTGACGTTTCGCAGATCGTTGCGCATGCAATCAAAACGGACGACCCCGCGCCGGCGTTCGAACCGCGCGTCTATTTCTACTCGGAACGCTGCTGCCTGAAGGCGGCGAGCAAGGCATCCGTCGACCCAGCCTGAAGTTTTCCCCCGTTCCGCCGTTAATCCGGAGAGTGACATGCACCGCCGGGGCGTCCGCCTCGCGCGGCGATCATAAGGACAAGGGACACGGAGATGGAACGGTTTCGCCTGAAAGTGCGGCTTTGGCTTGCGCTAGCGGTAATGTGCATGGGCATTCTGGCGATCGGCCTATGGGGTGCTTTCAAAACGCGCGACACGATGATCGCCGACCGCCAGGCTGAATTGAAGAGCGTGGTCAGCGTCGCGTACAGCGTGCTCGACCGCTATAACGGCCTCGTCGCGGCCGGCACGATGCCGCTCGCCGACGCGCAACGCACGGCGATGGCCGACCTGCGCGCCATGCGCTACGACGGTGCCGGCGGCTACCTCGTGATCGAAGACGCGCACGCCCGGGTCCTGATGCACGGCGTGCGCGGCGACCTCGAAGGCAAGGACATGAGCGGCTTCACCGATCCGCAAGGGCGTCACGTCTTCAAGGACGGTTCGGATCTCGCCGAACGCGACGGCGATGGATTCATCCATCTGGAGTTTCTCAAGCCGGGCTCCAATCAGATGGCGCCGAAGATCAACTACGTGCGGCTTTATAAACCGTGGGACTGGACGATCGTGACCGGCGTTTTCACCGACGACATCGATGCCGCGTTTTATTCGACGCTTCTGCAATACGTCGGCGCCGCGCTGATTTTGTGTCTGCTGGTGTCAGTGGTGATCGGTGTGATCCTGCGTAGCATCTTGCGGCAACTCGGCGGCGAACCCGCGTACGCGGCGCAGATTGCCGCGCGAATCGCCGACGGCGAACTCGATCTCGTGGTCGACACGAAACCCGGCGACGAAACTAGCCTGCTCGCCGCGATGCAGCGCATGCAGCATCGTCTCGCGCACGCGATCACGCAGATTCGCAGCGGCGCGACGCTGATTTCGTCGGTGTCGCACGAGATCGCGGCGGGCAACGCCGATCTGTCGCGTCGTACCGAACAGCAGGCTAGCGCGCTGGGTGAAACGGCGTCGAGCATGGAGCAGATCACCGCGACCGTGAAACAGAATGCCGACAACGCGAAGCAGGCCAGCCAGCTCGCGCACAACGCATCCGAGACGGCGGCGCGTGGCGGCGAAGTAGTGGGTCAGGTGGTCGAGACGATGCGCGGGATTTCGCAGTCGTCGCATCGGATCGGCGACATCATCGGTGTGATCGAAGGGATCGCGTTTCAGACCAATATTCTCGCGTTGAACGCCGCGGTCGAGGCGGCGCGCGCCGGCGAAGAAGGCCGCGGTTTCGCGGTGGTGGCCGGCGAAGTGCGGACTCTTGCGCAGCGCAGCGCGGCGGCCGCCAAGGAGATCAAGGCGTTGATCGAGGAATCCGCGGCACAGATCGCAGGCGGCTCGCAGTACGTGGGACGTGCCGGCGAAACCATGCAGGAAGTGGTGCATGCGGTGCGCCGCGTGACCGACATCATGGGCGAGATCAGCGCGGCGTCGGTCGAGCAAAGCTCGGGCATCGAGCAGGTCAACATCGCGGTGGCGAGCATGGATCAGACGACCCAGCAGAACGCCGCGCTGGTCGAGGAAGCGAGCGCTTCCGCCGAGGTGTTGAAGACGCAGACGGGCCAACTGGCCGAAGCTATCGCGGTGTTCTCGTTGCCGCCGGTGCGTTGAGTGGGGTGGGGTGTTAGGGGCGCGTTTGCGTTGAACGCGCGTCAGGCGTGAACGAAATATTCTTCGAGGATGTCCGCCACGCGCCATAGCGAGCAGGGGCGCCGACAGTGGCCGTCGAAACCGGCTTCTTTCAGCGGCCCGATCGGATCGAGCGGCCAGATGTTGCTCATGGCCAGCATAAGGATGTCGGCATTCGCGGGTTCGGCGCGCAAGGCGCGGGTGAATCCGTAATCCGAAACCGAATCGAGCCGGGTGTCCAGCAGAATGGCGTGCGGTCGCCACCACGTCAGAAAGGACTGCAGTTTGTGCAGATCGACGACGTAGATTGCGTCGTAGCCCTTGAGCGAAAGCAGTAGCACCAGCGACTCGCCGATCGCCTTGTCGCGATGTCCGATCAGCACGCGGCGCGATACTTTCACGTCCGCTGCGTGCCGGCGTCTCCAGATCGCGAACTCGGATTCATCATCAAGCGAAACGCGTCTTGTCACAGTGGACTCCAGAAGACGGCGGCCGAACGTCTAATGTAGTAAAAAAGAAAAGGCTTCGGGAGAATTTACCTTCGATGAACCGTTGCATAACGCTTATTGCTTGACGATACGCAAAGAAAAACGCGAAGCACGTTAAATGCGTTTCGCTAGGGCTCGGGGGATTTGTCTGTTTAGTGAGCGGAGTGCTCGGGGAATGGGGCAACAAGCTGACGCCGCGCGCAAGGGTTAACGCTGGCTTACTGCGGGGTTGGTGCGATTTTAGCGCGCGGCCTGAGCGAGTTGGGGAGGGCACCACGCAACCGCCCTGCGATTGCGTGGCACGACGTTCAACCTCAGATCATCAGGCGCGAAACTTTGGTGCCTTCCAGCGAGACGCCCGCCATCAGACCACCGTTCGTCAATACGAAAGCTTCGACAGGGCTCGTGGCCGTCGACGTATCGACCGCACCGTTCGCGCCGACTTTCAGCACGGCAACGGTTGCGTCCGCACCGGCTGCCCAACCCTGGCTGCCGAGGAATTTGTCGAGCGCGTCTTGCGTCATGAACAGAAACACGAGCGCTTTGGATTGCGCGCCGATCTGCAAACCGAACGAACCCGCGACGGTGCTGTAGTAGCCCGACGTGCGGCCGCCCACGCGCAGTGCGCCTTCGCCATACTGGCCGCCGACCCAGAAGCCCGCTGAGATCACCGACGGGAATACCAGCACGCCACGTGCTTTGCCCACCAGTTCACGCGAACCGGCGACGTTGGCAAAGAGTCGGGACATCGTCGAGTCGACGCCTGCGTTGATCGTGTCGCGCTTGCCCGCGTTTGCCGACGGCGATGCGCTCGAGGACGGCGACGTCGTCGTACAGCCGGCGAGGCTGAGGCCGGCGGTGGCGAGAGCGGCGCTGCCGGTGAGGATGAATTGTCGTCTGCGCATGATGGTTTCCTTTGCGTTATTGAAATTGTGTTTGCTTATGTGCTGTCGTTGTTGCCGCTCTGCGAGAGAGCGGTCGTGCCGTGACGTTAACAATAGCCTACGTCGCCTCTTAACCAGCATTTCGCGTGCCTGACCTCGGCGCATGAATGGGGTTTGCGTGTTGAGCGGCTGGAAGGGCGCGCCGTGTTCTCGTGCTCTCGCGTTCCGTGGCGCGCGGCGTTTGTCTAGCCCTTCACGAGGCCGCCGTCGACGATCAGATTCTGGCCGGAGACGGCGGCCACGGAGACGGCGGCCACGCCGAAACCCAGCCACCTCCCCGGAGGCAAAAAAAGAGCGGACAACTCACCGTCCGCTCTTCTCCGACCAAAACCCCACACTCTTCACCCGCCCACTACACAGCAATCACCCTTTCCTCCACCACCAGAAAAACCTTCTCCCCCTCCACCGGTTCATGCGCCCGCGCCCCACCGGTAAAACTCCCAAACGCCGGCAGCACCGCACACACCGCCCCAAATCGAAAACACGGCACTCGCACCGAATCGACCCGCGTCGTCACCCGATAAACCGGATGCACATGTCCCGCGAGCACATACGCGCCGTCCACCGTCTGCGGGAAATGACATGCCGCCCAAGGCCCAATCCGCCACGGCTCCTGCACACTTTGAACATCCATCGAATCCGGCAACGCGCCGGCATGCCGATCATGATTCCCTTCAACCAGTACGACCCGCAGCCCAGCATGCCGCGCACGCCAGCCCTGCAACGCGTCCAGCGTCTCAGCGGAGTGCGCCTCGCGCGCGTGCAGCAGATCGCCAAGAAACACGAGCATCGCCGGCTCGAACTCGCTGATCAAAAGATCGAGCCGCCGCAGATTGTCCGCAGTCGAGCCAACTGGCACGGGAATGCCGCGCGCGCGAAACACTGCGTCCTTGCCGAAATGCGCATCGGCGACGAACAAACACCGCAACGCGGGATCAAAAATCGCACGTAAGCTCGACAACACAAGAGCCTGTCCGGCAATCTCCATCCTCAACGACGCAGTCTTCATACACGAGCCGCCTTCTCAAGCTCCGCCAACATCCGCTCCACACGATCCGCGAGCTTCTCCGTACTGACCTTCTCACGCAAGCGTCCGACGATCAACGGAAACGCGAACGGAGTCGGTTTTTTAGGCCGCATCACCACCACGCGGCTGGCATTCATCCGTTCGAGCGCAACGCGAATGCGCTGGGCGTCGAGCTCCTGCAGCAGTACTTCGGCATCGGCCTGATCGAGCAGCAGATTATCGCTATCGTGATTGCGGAAGATCTCATAGAACAGACCACTCGACGCCTGCAACTGCCGCGCGCTTTTCTGCTGCCCAGGGTGTCCTTGAAAAACCAGCCCCGACACGCGTGCAATCTCGCGAAAACGCCGCATCGAGAGTTCCGACGAATTCAGGCTCGCGAGAATGTCATGCTCGAGCGCATTGGAAGAAAGCAATCCGCTTTCGAGTTGCGCGGCCCAATCGAATGGTTGCGCGGACAACAGCTCGAAACCATAGTCGTTCATTGAAATCGAAAAAGTACCGGGCTGCTCACGCGCGACTCGCCACGCCAACAACGCACCGAGACCGATATGCGCCGTGCGCCCCGCGAACGGATAGCAAAAGAAATGGTGTCCCTCGCGCGATTTCAGCAACTCCACCACCAGCACGCCCGGCTCGGGCAACGCCGACCATTTCTGCTGCAAGTCGAGCAGCGGCCGCACGGCGCGCATTTCGGGTTCGTCGTAGACGCCGGCGGCAGCACGCGCCAGCATCGTCAGCGTTGCATCGGCGAGTTCGGACGATAACGGCATGCGGCTGCCGGCCCATTGCGGCATCGCTCCGCGTGACGAGGTCGCGCGACGCACCCACGCGGTCATGTCCTGCACGCGAATCAATTCGAGCGCGCGTCCACCGAAGGTAAAGATGTCGCCTGGTTTCAGACGCGAAATGAACGACTCTTCAATCGCGCCGATTCTCCCGCCCGACAGATAAGCGACATGCAAGGTGCCGTTCGCGACGATCGTCCCGATGTTGTTGCGATGTCGGCGCACCAGATCGTCGCGCGGCACGCGGTACACGCCGTCGCTGTCGCGCATCACGCGATGGTAGTCGGGATAGGCGCGCAACGCGGTGCCGCCGCCTTCCACAAAGCCGAGCGCCCAGTCGAACTCGGCCTGCGTCAAATGCCGGTACGCGTACGTGCTGCGAATCTCGCCGATCAGTTCGCGCGCGTCGAAACCGCCGCCGATCGCCACGGTCACCAGATGCTGCACGAGAACATCGAACGGTTTGTCGGGCGTGTCGCGGCCTTCTATCTGGCGCTTCGCGACGGCCTCCCGGGCGGCGGCGGCTTCGATCAGTTCGAGCGCATGCGTCGGCACGATCGTCACGCGCGACGGTCGGCCGGGCGCATGCCCCGAGCGTCCCGCACGCTGCATCAACCGCGCGACGCCTTTGGGCGAACCGATCTGAAACACGCGCTCCACCGGCAAGAAATCGACCCCGAGATCGAGGCTCGATGTACACACAACCACCTTCAGCAAGCCGCTCTTCAGGCCGCGTTCGACCCATTCGCGCACTTCCTGATCGAGCGAGCCGTGATGCAATGCGATCAGGCCGGCCCATTCAGGCCGCGCTTCGAGCAACGCCTGATACCAGACTTCGCATTGCGAGCGGGTATTGGTGAAAACGAGCGATGTCCGCGCGTCGCCGATCGCATCGGCGACCGCGCCAACCTGGCGCATGCCGACGTGGCCGCCCCACGGAAACCGTTCGATGGTGTCGGGAATGATCGTGTCGACAATCAGCGCTTTGGGCAGCGCACCGTGCACGTCGACGCGCGGCGTGTTGACGGGCGCGAGCAGAACATCGGCGGCGAAAGGCAGGTTGCCGAGCGTGGCCGACAGCCCCCACACCTGCAATTCAGGCCGCCAATGCGCGAGACGCGCGAGTGCGAGTTGCGTCTGCGTGCCGCGTTTGTTGCCGAGCAGCTCGTGCCATTCATCGACAACCACTAGACGCACCTGCGCGAGCACGCCGCGCGCGTCGGGCCGCGTGAGCATCAGCGACAGGCTTTCGGGCGTGGTGACCAGCGCCGACGGCATGCGCCGGTTCTGCCGCGCGCGCTCGGCCGACGACGTGTCGCCGGTTCGCAGCCCGACGCTCCACGGTACGGCCAGTTCGAGCGCCGAACTCTGCAAGGCACGGGCGGTGTCGGCGGCGAGCGCGCGCATCGGCGTGATCCAAAGCACGGTGAGCGGGGCCGGTTGCGTGCGTGGGGGGCTGCGTTGGGTAGAGGGTCGGACAGCGGACCCAGCCGCGCACTCAATCGCGCCGGAAGTAATACCCGAAGTAGCGCCCAAACCAGCATCGGAACCAGCACCTGAACCAGCACCTGAATCAGCGCTTGCACCCGCACGCGCACCTGCGAAAGTTGCAAGCGCACCGAACCACACCGCCCAGGTTTTACCGGCACCCGTAGTCGCGTGCAGTAACCCGCTCGCACCGCGACTAATCTCGCGCCAGACCTCGCGTTGAAACTCGAACGGCTGCCAGCGGCGCGCCTCGAACCATGCATCGAGTTTGTCGGCGAATGGACGGCGCGCGGCGGCCTCGTCGAGTGCAAAGGGAATCGGTTCGAAAGCCGGTTCGCGCGCGTCGAGCCGCGCTTGCTGCTCGCGGCTGCGTGGAATCCGGCGAGCCCTGGGCGCGCGCCGCCTTTCGGGCAGCACATCCGGCCCGGAAGCCTCAGGCTCGTCGGGATCAACCGGCTCGATCATCGAAAGCGCTCTTTAGCATGGGATTCGCGGCGTGATGAATGCCTCGCGGTGCGTGTTCTCTGTGGACACAGGGAACGCGCCGCAAGTTCATCATCATTACACCGGACGTATCGCCGTGTTTAAATGCCAGAGCTTCGCGCGCCAGATGTAGAACATAGAAAGCGGGCGGGCAACCTGCAACCTACCGCCCATTCAAAACGGAGTTCGCGTTGAATCGTAATCAGGCATCGCTGCCGCAAACGTCCCTGCGGATTGCCGCCGCGCAAGCGCAACCGGTATCCGGCGACATCGCCGCCAATATCGCCAGAACGGTCGAACTGACCGGTCTCGCCGCCGACCGTGGCGCGAAACTGGTGGTTTTTCCCGAGAAATTCCTGAGCGGCTACGAACCGGACCTGATCGCCGGCGACCCTGCGAAGTACGCTTTCGAAGCCCACGACGCGCGCCTCGATCCGATCCGCGAAGTGTGCCGCCAGCGCGAGATCGCCGTGATCGTCGGCGCGGCGACTCGCCATGCGGGTGCCCTGCACATTTCATCGCTAGTATTCAACCGGTCCGGCGAGCAGATCGAGCCGTATCACAAGCAGTACCTGTATAGCAGCGAGACGAGCATTTATCAGCCTGGCACACAAGGCTGCATGCTGGAACTCGACGGCTGGCGGCTCGCACTCGGCGTGTGCTACGACTCGGGTTTTCCGGAGCACGCGAGACTCGCGGCGGTCAACGGTGCGCACGCTTATCTGGTGAGCGCGCTATTCAGCCTGAAGAGCGGCTACCACCAGTCGCGCATCTGGTTCCCGGCGCGTGCTTTCGACAATACGATGTACGTGCTGCTGTCGAATCACGTCGGCACCACCGGTGGCTGGTCGACGTGTGGCGCGAGCGCAATCTGGAGCCCATACGGTGACGTCGTGGCGGAGGCGAGCCGCGATCGCGACGACGTGATTACCGCGCTACTCGACCCGGCGGTGCTCGCCGACGTCCGCGAACGCGAAACCGTGCTTGCGGATTTCAACGCGCGCGAAGAAGCGCCGGCCGGCAGCTATACGGTGCACACTCTGGGCTGACGCACGGCGGCCGCCCGCTGTCGTTATGTCGAAAGTTACTTCGAAACAGCAGCCCGCACCGCGCCAAGCGTTTTTGATTGCGGCGCGGGCACGGCCCACAGCAACGCAATCATGCCCGCAATCAGCAGCACGGCGACTACCGCGAAACCGGCATAAACGCTGCCGGTTTGCGTCTTCAGCATACCGATCAGCGAAGGACTCACGGCGCCGCCAATCGCACCGATCGCGGTAATCGTCGCAATGCCGGCTGCCGCGGCCCCGCCATCGAGATACGCGGTCGGGATCGTCCAGAAGATGCTGAGCGTCGCATAGATGCAGATCGACGCGACCACCAGCAACGCGACCGTGAACGGCACGCTATGCGCGGCGAGCGGCAGCAACAGAAAACTGGCGGCTACCGCGAAGCCGCAACCCGCGACATGCCAGCGCCGTTCCGCGCGACGATCCGAACTATGGCCGATCGCGACAATGCCGATTGCCGTACACACCGAAATGCCACCGCTCAGCCAGCCGATATGATCGAGTTGCTGCACGCCGACGTGCCTTAGCAGCGTCGGAATCCAGAAGCCGATCGCATTGAGTCCCATGAACACGCAGAAATAAATCGCCGACAGCAGATAGATGCGTGGATTGCGCAGTACATCCGCGAGCCGTGCCGGCGGCGCGTGATGTACGCCACGTTGCTTGCGGTCCGCTTCCAGCGCGGCGCTCACCTGGGCCTTTTCGGCATCGCTCAGCCAGTTAGCGTTCGCGGGACGATCGTCCAGATAGAGCAGAGCCATGATGCCGAGCGCGATAGCCGGTACGCCTTCAATCAGGAACAGCCACTGCCAGCCGCGCAAGCCGAGCGTGTCGTGGAAATGCACCATGATCCAGCCCGACAGCGGGCCGCCGATAATCCCAGCGAGCGGCACTGCCATGATGAATAGACTCGTAATACGTCCGCGGTGCCGGTCGGGAAACCAGTAGGTGAGGTACAGAATGATGCCGGGAAAGAAGCCGGCTTCGGCGGCGCCCAGCAGAAAGCGCAGCAGATACAGCATGTTCGCGCTCTTCACGAACATCAGCAGTACCGTCAGGCTGCCCCACAGCACCATGATGCGCAACAGCGTCTTGCGTACGCCGACCTTCTCCAGCAGTAGATTGCTCGGTATCTCGAACACCAGATAGCCGACGAAGAACATGCCCGCCGCGAGTCCGAATACAGCGTCGTCGAGTTTGAGGTCTTGCAGGAACTGCAGCTTCGCGAAGCCGATGTTGACGCGGTCGATGAAATTGACCACGTAGCACATGAACAGAAACGGAACGATGCGCCGCGCGATCTTGCGATAGATCGCGTCTTCGGGCGCGAGGTCTGACGAACGCTGCATCATGTGTCTCCTGACGTGCCGGCCGGATCGGCCGGCACGCCTGTGGTGTGATCTTATTGACGGACTGGATTCGTTGTTATTGCCGCCTACGTCGCATTGCTCTTTACCATTCGCCGAAAAAAACGCCCCAATCCTTGTGCGTGTTGGTCTTGCTTTCCACGGTCGGATTGTCGATCGTGACGCGCTGTTTCAGCGAGCCGTACCAGTCCGCGAGTTTTGCGTGCATCCGCTCGCGAATCGCGGCATGACTGGCGTCGGCGCCGAGGTCGGCGTATTCGTGCGGATCGTTCGCCAGATCGAACAGTTGCGGCCGGTAGCCCAGCCAGTGAATGTACTTCCAACGCGAGTCGCGCACCATCCAGCCGCGGCATTCGTCCGGTTGACGTCCGAGCGCGAGCCGCGCGCCACGGAAACTGTAGTCGAGTTCGGCGACCACGTAATCGCGCCAACCCTGCGCGCCATCCGCTTCGTTGCGTGTGAGCGGTAACACTGAGCGTCCTTCGATACGCTCTTCATAAGCCGGCAGACCAAGCGCGTCGAGTACCGTCGGCACCACGTCGATACCGGACATAAAGCGCGTTTCGACGCTACCACGTGTTGCGTCGGCTTGGGTCGACGGATCGTAGACGATCATCGGCACGCGCTGCACGGTGTCGTAGAACAGTTCTTTTTCGCCGAGCCAATGGTCGCCGAGAAAATCGCCGTGGTCGGCGGTGAATACGATCAACGTGTCTTCCCAGCGGCCGAGGCGTTGGAGGGTTTCCCACAATTGGCCGAGATGATCGTCGATCTGCTGGATCAAACCCTGGTACACCGGTCGTACCGTGTTCGAGACTTCTTCTCGCGCGAAATTGACGCACTCTTCCTGGGTACGATACGCGGCGACGACCGGATGCGCGTTGTCGAGTTCGGCGGCCTGGCGTTCGAGCGGCAGACATTGGTCGAGCGAATAGAGGTTGTGATACGGGCGCGGCGCAACATACGGCCAATGCGGTTTTACGTACGACAAATGCAAGGCCCACGGCTCGTCGCCTTGTTGCTCGATATAGCGGATCGCCTGATTGGTCATGTACGCGGTTTCGGAATGAGGTTCGGACACGCGCGCGGGCCAGCGAACGTTGCGCATTTTCCAGCCGGAGTGGACCGCGCCGCGATCGTCTTCCACGCTGATGGCGAAATCGCTCCACGGTTTGTCGCTCACGTAACCGTGTTCGCGCAGAAAGGCCGGATAGCCGCTTTCCTTGCCGGGCTCGTGGTGACCGTCGTAACGGTCGAGTTCGTCGAACGATCCTGTCGACAGGCGGCGGCCGAGCGGACTTTGCCGGGCGATATCGAGCCGTTCCATGCCGTGGGCGTCGGCCATGACGTGGGTTTTGCCGGCCAGCGCGAGCGAGCGGCCGTTGAGCCGCAAGTACTCGCCGAGCGTCATTTCGCCGATCGAGAGCGGCACGCGGTTCCAGTTGGCGCCGTGACTGCTCATCGTGCGGCCGGTGTAATACGACATGCGCGACGGACCGCAAACACCGGAACTGACGAAGGCATTGTCGAAGCGCACGCCGCGTGAAGCGAGTGCGTCGATATGCCGGGTTCGCAGGTAAGGGTGTCCGTAGCAGCCCAGATGATCGCGGCGTAGCTGGTCGCACATGATAAAGAGAACGTTGCGGGTGTCCGCCATCTGTAAGCACCGTCTGCGGCCTTGCGGCCTGAATGGAATAGAGAGAAGAAGCGGTAACGAACCGGAAAGATGTTCGATGCTAGAAACGAACGCCACGATTGACCTAATCAAATATATGTGCGGATGCACAATAGGCCGGGGCTGTTGCGGGAAAAGCGCGTCATAATGGCCGGCGAGCCAACAATTTCCCTACACTCACCGTGTCCGATCCTTCATTGCCGCCTGTGTTGAAGCATCCCGAGCACATCGACGAATTCCTGCTGTACCGGCTGCATAACCTGGCGCGAGTGGCGGTTCAGGGTGCCGGCCTGATGTTCCGGCGAGAACTCGGCATTACCCGACGTGACTGGCGCATTCTCGCGTTCGTCGGTAAATACCCGGATGCGAGTCTGACGCAGCTCGCCGAACAGGCAGCGCTCGATATGGTGGTCGCAAGCCGCTGCGTCGCGAACATGGTCAATAAAGGCCTGATTGCGAAAACGCGCCTGCCGGAGAACAAGAGACTGACCGTACTCGCGCTGACCGAAGCCGGCCGTCAGGTCTACGAGCACGCCCGAAAGAGCGGGCAACGCTATAACACCGAGTTCGCCGCCTGTCTGAGCGATGAAGAAGCCGTTCTTCTCGACGGACTACTCAAACGGATGGAACAACAGGCGGTGGTATTGAATCAGCGTGAAATGGCGAAAAGCGGTCCACTGCTGGACCACAACGAGAACGAAGACACCGACGCCGAATAGATCCGTGCCGGTGAAAGCGCTGCCAGAACAGGGCTCTCATTGGGTCTTTCGCGAAGCCCCCTGGCGACGCGCCAATGCATGGACTACCCGGCGCGGGGTGCACGCCAGGCGATCCGTTACAATGAGGCGCACCCTTCACCTGGAGACTTGCTTTGAAATCTATCGTTGCTTTGGTCGCCGCAGCCGTGTTGTCTTCGACGGCAATGGCCGCCGCGCCCACCACCGAAAAACTGCCTTCCGGCGTGATCGTCGAACAACTGAAGCAGGGCACCGGCGCCCAACCGGCCGCGACCGACGTCGTCAAGGTCAACTACCGTGGCACGCTAGCCAACGGTACCGAGTTCGATAGTTCCGCGAGCCACGGCGGCCCGGCTACGTTCCCGCTGAACCGCGTGATTCCGTGCTGGACGCAAGGCGTGCAGAAGATGAAAGTGGGCGGTAAGGCGAAGCTGACCTGCCCGGCGGCGACCGCTTATGGCGATCGTGGCGTCGGCGCGATTCCGCCGAATAGCGACCTGACGTTTGAAGTTGAGCTGGTCGACATCGTCAAGCAATAAAGCGCGACCTGCGCAAAGAGAAAGCCCCGCTGCGGAAATCGCAGCGGGGCTTTTTTTTATTCAACGTACTGTGCGTGTCAGAAGGGTGTCTGAAACGTGTCGACGCGAGAGGGCTTTATTTAAAGTCCGGCCGGACTTCTTCGTTTACTCTCTACCCGTGCGCCGACGCGGATTCTACCTGGCCGCACCAACCTGTACGATCCCACCGTCATTCGACGCGCGTCTGGAGCGCCTGCCATGAATATCGACTTTCACTATGGTGTGGTCTATATCGCCGCTCGCATTGGCGGCATGGCGGCAAGCGACGCGCTTACCGTTGCGCACGCCTGCCAGTATGTCGACGATGCGACGACGGCGGGAATACTGCGCTTCGAAGGGGGCGAGACGTTCGAACGCTTCGCCACCGCGCACAAGATGTTCGACTATGCCAACACGGAGAATGACCAGAACCGTCTCGTCTGGGCGCCTTTTCATTTTCTGCCGGCAGGCGAGGGCGACACGCTGCAGGAAAAAGCCGTGTGCCGTCCGGATAGCGAGGTGGCGCGCGAAATGGTGCGCAGGGCGATCCGGCAGCGGGGCGCCGAAACGGCATTGCACCGTCTGGGCGTGACGCTTCACACCTACGTCGATACCTGGGCGCACCAGGGATTCTCCGGTATCGAGAGTCCGGCGAACCGGGTTCATTTACTGGAGTCGCAGGATTGCACGCGTAAAGGCTGGTTTGCCAGATTGAAGCTGGCCACCCAACATCTGATCGAGAACATCGAAGAAGACGTGCTCACGGTGGCGCTACCGGTCGGTCACGGCGCCGCGTTGCACTATCCCGACCAGCCGTGGGCCAAATGGCATTACATCGACGGCAGAAACGAGTTCATCGAAAGACACAATTTGCCGGAGTTCGTGCAGGCGGCCGAGATGGCTTGCCGCGCGGTGCGCGCCTATGTCGCTGACCGGGAAGACTTTGAAACGCAACCCGGTTTGCCGCCGAACGTGAAAGAGGCACTCACCGAGCTTCTCGATACCAATCGGAATCTGGACGATAACGAGCGTCTGAAGACGATTTGCGACGCGGTGAGCTCGGGTGGCATTCCGGGTTTGCAGGAATCGATTCCGCAGTATGTGGCCAAAGGCCCCGGTTCCTGGAAGTGCAACGCCACCGGTTTGCAGTGTGATGACGACACGGGCGACAAGCCCCAATGGACGGATGCGTTTGAAAAGAGTGATTACCGTCTATTTCATGACTCGGTCAAAGAACACCGCTTCGTGACGACGCAGGAGATTCTGCCGGCTCATGGCGTGCGCATAGCGTAATTGCGCTGGCCTGTTGGCCGGTTCGCCAGTGTTCGCCGGGACACGGCGGCGGCCGTGCAAACCGCCGCCGCCGCGCCGCCGTTTTAGTACTTTCCCGCTATTCCGCTCGCATCTGTTGGCGCTGCGCCGCCTGTTCCTGCGCGTGTTTTTTGGCCAGATGGTGTCCCACGATGCAGCCACCCACCGCGCCCACTACCGCATGATGCCCGGCGTAGTGCCCCGCCACGCCGCCCACGACTGCCCCCTTGATACAACCCGCCGCATTTGCCGTGCCGATCGCCGCCAAAGTGAGTGCCGCCGCCGCGAGGGTCGTTTTGATGTAACCAGCTTTCATCTGAAAGTACCGTTCTGTTGAGTTGTCCCAAGGTGGCGCTAATCGACGCCATTTCAATAGCCCGTTCAGCAACCCGGCTTGCCGGCAATGGGATTTTTTAAAGCCGTTCAGCGTGCAAACCCACTCAAACGATAAAAAAACGACCGCTCTCCTTTGAATCTCCGAATGCTTGCCTATAGTAGAAGCGACTATTGCCGCCGCACGCGGCGGCGGCCTTCGCTTGACGCGTGACACGGGGAAACGCAAATGATGTTATCGAACGCTGCAATCTATCAGTCTCAGACTTGCACGCCGGAGTCGTTGCGAACGCTTGCCGGCTATCTCGAACTGGCGCTCGATGAGGGAGAGAGCGTGGTCCTGATGCGGATCGGCACGCACGTGCGCAGTGTTTATATCGGCGATCCGTCCGGCGCGCTGGAGCAATTGACCGGTCACGGCGTAGTGGCCGCCACCCAGGCGGACGATATGCTGGCGCTCACCCGCCTGGGACTCAACCGGATTACCGCCGACGATCAGCAATACCGCTTCATACGCAGCGTGAGGTACATCGCGGATCGCCAGGCGGTAGTGTTTACGCCTGCATGAGTCGTTCGGAAAAAATGATCGGAAGCAAAAAAGAGGCGACAGACAACGTAACGGGTAGGGAAGTAAAAGGATGGCTATCGAGTAGTGACGATTAGAGAACCCGAAAGGTTCGGACTCCACGGCATGCATGATCGGGTAAGGCTGCTGCTTTATAGCCACATAGATCTGCCTTTCTCATGTCATTCATGGCATAGTTCGACGATCAACCTATAAGGAGCAATCAAATGCCTTCGTTAGAGCAAATCCAAGCAAAGCTTAAGAAGCTCCAGGCGCAAGCGGACGTCCTTATTGCCAGGAAAGCACAAGATGCGGTCGACCAGATTCGCGGACTGATGCTCAAGCATGGCCTGACTACCACGGATATCGAAGCCAAAGCAAAAGCGCGGCGCGCGGCAAAAGGCCTGAACGGCCATGGCGGAAACGGCCATGGCGGAAACGGCAAGGTAAAAGCGGTAACGGGCGGTAAGCCGGCCAAGTATCGCGATCATAAAACCGGTGCAACCTGGACCGGTCACGGCCGCGCGCCGGGTTGGATTGCCGGTGTCAAAGACCGTACTCAATACCTGGTTGAAGGCGCGAGTGAATTGAAGTCCATTGCGAAAGCGGCGGTCACGCATGCGAAAGGCGGTAAAGGTCAGCCTAAAGGCGCGCAACCGGCCAAGTACCACAACCCGAAAACCGGCGCGACCTGGAGTGGACGTGGCCCGGCGCCGGCATGGCTCGCAACGGTCAAAGACCGTAGCAAATTCCTGATCGACAGCGCGGCAGCCGGAGCGAAAGAAGCGGGTAAAGCCGTGGCTAAAACGGCCGGTAAAGCAAAAGCGGCGGCAACCAGCGGCGCGGTGAGCAAGAAGGCAGCGGCAAAGAAAGTCGTGGCCAAGAAAGCGACGGCTTCCAAAAAGACCGCCGCAAAGAAGGTCAGCGCAGCGAGCAGAAAAACAGCGGCAGCGAAACCCGCAGCGAAGAAAGCCGCCGCAACCCGGGTAGCGAGAAAAGCGCCGGGTCGCAAACCCGCGGCGAAGGCAGCCGGTTCGGCTGCCGCCGCGCCGCAAGCCTCGACCGTGCAAGCCGGCGCATAAGCGCTACGGAGTCGCGAAGTAGATGACCAGCACGCTTGCATCATCCCAGCAGGAGGACCAGGTCGTCCTGCTGGACTCAGTTCCTCAGCCCGCGGCGAACGCCGCTGAACCCTTCATCGTCGCGAGTGCCCGCCGGGTAATTCTGGCTTATCCGATTGCGGAAGCCGACTTTGAACGCTTCGGGCCATTTGATCCCGACGACGACCCCTACTGTACGGTGCTCTTTCCGGACGCAGTATTTCATCGGCTGGGACCGCCCGGCGATGTCGATCTGGAAATTCATCCGCTCGCCTCGCAAGGTTTGACCGGCTTGTCGGTTCATGAAGTCATGAATTCGTCGCTGGCGGCCGAGATTTCGGCAGTCGAGTCGCCCATTCCTGCACAGCGGCATTTCGTCATCACGTTCAACGAATCCACGTTCGAGTGTGTGGCGTCGGACTATACGGTGGTCGGCGTTTATGGCGCTGGTGAAATTGCCAGCCGCGAGGCGTTCTCGCTCGTCAGATAAAGCAGTCAAGTAGCAAGGCGCGGGCCTGCAACGGGCACGCGCAATGCGTCCTGCGTTCGTGACAAAAACCGGGCCTTGGGTCCGCGTCTGTTCATCGAACCGCAGGGCGTGCATTCGGCACGCCTCGCCGGTTAGCATCGAGGCCACGCATGCTGACAATACCTATCACCGCGTTCGTTACGCTCATTATTGTTTTGCTGATTGCCAATCTGTCGAGTGGCGAGAAGAAGATCGAACACAAAATAGAGCGGCGTTACGCCAGCGACGATCCGCAATTCCTGCGTTCCATGGGACTGTTGCTGGGGCCGCCGGTTATTGCCGGCAACCGCTTCGAGATGCTGCTCAACGGCGACCGCATCTTTCCTTCGATGCTCGAAGGCATTCGATCCGCGCGCCACACCATCACCTTCGAGACGTTCATTTACTGGTCCGGTGAAATAGGCGAGCAGATCGCCCAGGCTCTGGCGGATAAAGCACGCGAAGGCGTGGCGGTGCATGTGCTGCTCGATTGGGTCGGCTCGTCGAAAATGGACAAGCGTTATCTGAATCTGCTGCGCGACGGCGGGGCCGAAGTCATTCAGTATCACAAGCCGCACTGGACCGGTCTTGGTCGAATGAACGACCGCACGCACCGCAAACTGCTGGTGATCGACGGACGGATTGGTTTCACCGGCGGCGTGGGCATAGCGCCGGAATGGACCGGCCACGCGCAGGATGAAAAGCATTGGCGTGACACGCATTTCCGCGTTGCCGGCCCCGTGGTCGGTCACATGCAAGCGGTGTTCATGGACAACTGGGTCAAAGCGTCGGGCAATGTACTGCATGGCGCGGACTACTTTCCAAAAGTGGAAGCCGCCGGCGAGGGCCTCGCGCATATGTTCAGCAGCTCGCCTTCGGGCGGCAGCGACGACATGCAGTTGATGTACCTGATGGCGATCACGGCGGCCACTCACAGCATTCATCTGGCGAGCGCCTACTTCGTGCCCGACAAGCTGACGATCAACGCGATCGTCGAGGCCGCGAAGCGCGGTGTGAAAGTGCAAATCATCACACCGGGTAAGCGCATCGACACGCACACGGTTCGCGAAGCATCGCGTGCGTGTTGGGGCGATCTGCTTGAAGCGGGTGTGGAGATCTTCGAGTATCAGCCCACCATGTTCCATTGCAAATTGCTGGTGGTGGATGAATACCTGGTGTCGGTCGGCTCGACCAATTTCGACAGCCGTTCGTTCAAGCTCAACGACGAAGCGAATCTGAACATCTACGACCGCGACTTCGCGAAGCAGCAAACAGCGGTTTTCGCCGACGACCTCAAAGAGTCGCAACAGATCACGCTCGAAGCCTGGTTGCACCGGCCGTTCACCGAGAAGCTGATCGAGAAATGTATCCCGTTACTGGAGTCGCAACTCTGACAAATAGACTACATTCGCCTAAACATCGCATTTCTCATGCCGTCTGCATGAATAAGATTTTCTGAAAAAATAGTTTTGAAATTGTTTTAAAAACCGGTTTGCTATCGTATATTGACATCTAGTCTTAACGCAGAAGCGACAGACTGGTATTCAATGAATAGCACGGTTGGCCGTTTCTAGCGTGCATTCAATTAGTGCATATAAGATAGTTCACGAGGCATCGAAAGCTAAGGCTTCGGTGCAGGAGCGGTCGTCGCGGATCAGACTTGCCGGCGCAAAGGCAAGTCGCATGGGCCTGATCCGCGGTGGCACGGCCGCAAGGCGCCCGCGAGTGCGGGCGCGGTATCGGTACGCATTTGCTTCGACGCAAGTGCATGCGAATACGCCATGCCCATCGAAAAACTCCTTGTTCCGCTGCCGGCGGGCCTGAAAGTCTACGTTGAACGTCACGTATTCGATCCGGCCTTCGAGAGTGTCATTCTGATCAACGGCGCGCTGGCTACCACAGCCTCGTTCGGTCAGACAATCAAATATCTCGGCGAACGCTATAACCCTATCTGTTTTGATTTGCCTTATGCCGGGCAATCGAAAACGCATAATAAATGCAGCTTCGTTCTGTCTAAAGACGACGAAGTCGACATTCTGCTTTATCTAATACGCTTATTCGAACCGAGTTTCCTGTTATCGGTTTCCTGGGGCGGCGTGGCCTCGTTGCTGGCGCTGTCGCGGGAACGCACCAGTGTGAGGCGCGCGGTGATCGCGTCGTTCTCGCCGCGCCTGAACGAGGCGATGACCGCCTACGTTACCGCCGCGCGCGACCATATAGCGGCCGGCGAAAACCTGAAGGCCGCGCAACTGCTCAACGACACGGTGGGCAAGCATCTGTCGCGCATCATGAAGCTCTACAACTATCGCTATCTGACGACGCTGCCGCGCGAAGAGCAGGAGCAGGTCGCGTTTCACGTCGAGCAGATCCTGGCGATTCGTCCCGAGCAGTACCTGCATGAATTCCGCAATATCGATTGCGGGCTGAAGTTCATCAACGGCGATCTCGATGAGTACACCACGCCGGATGACGTCCGTTCGTTGAGCGTGCATCTGAAGCGTGCCGAGTTCGCGACGATCGGACAGGCCGGCCATTTCCTCGACCTCGAAGGTAAGCCGGCGTTGCGCCAGGTGCGCACCGCGATTCTCGACTACTTCGGGCCGCCGCCGGTCCAGCGCGCGCTCGATTGCTTCGAGACGCTTGCCGCACGATCGTGCCTTTTGCCGGCGTCGCAAGCGCCTGTCGCTAACGTGGCCGGCATGGCCAACGTCGGCAGCGTGGCGTTTGAGACAACCGCCGATCACTCGTTCCAACAGGCCGAACTGCCATGAATCTCGCTCAGAGCATTGCCATCGTCATGCCGTGGACGGCGTGGGTCGTGTATTGGATCGCGACGTCGAACCGGGTCAAGGCGACCGCGCGCAAGGAGGCCTCGCGATCGCGCACGTTGCAGTCGATTCCGCTGATGGTAGGCGGCGCGTTGATCGTGCTGCCGGACTTCAATCGCGCGGCATGGTCGTTCGATCCGCAGTCTTTCGGCGTGGTGCAGCTCGCGGGTCTCGCGGTGCTGTTGGCCGGTCTGGCATTTTCCGTGTGGGCGCGGCTGCATCTCGGCACTAACTGGAGCGTGTCGGTCACGCTGAAGGAAGGGCACGAACTGGTGCGCAGTGGACCTTATGCGTTGGTCCGACATCCTATCTATACAGGGTGTCTGCTGGCGCTCGTCGGCGCTGCCGTCATCGGCATGCAATGGCGCGGCGCGGCCGGGCTGTTGCTGATCTTCGCGTCGCTCGCGTACAAGGTGCGTGTCGAGGAGAGCTGGTTGACCGGTCACTTCGGCGGTGCGTACGCACAGTATCGCCGCGACGTGGCCGCGCTGATTCCCGGTCTCTTCTGAGTCGCCGGCATGACCAAGGTCATCATCACCGCGATCGGCTCGGCGGGCGACGTTCATCCGCTGCTCGGTATCGGCGCGGCGCTGGCGGCGCGCGGGCACGAGATCGTTTTCTGCAGCCATCCGCCGTTCGAGGCGGCGGCGCGTCGGCAAGGTTTCGCGTTCAGGCCGATCGGCACAGCGGATGAATACGCGGCGGCCATGGCGAACCCGGCGCTCTGGAATCCGCGCACCTCGTTTCGCACGTTGTGGGCGGTGATTGCACCGACCTTGCTGCCGCACTTCCAGACGCTCGTGTCCTTGACCGACGACGACACGATCCTCGTCGGCACACTGTGGGCGTTTTCCGCGCGGCTGATGCAGGAGTTGTATCGCGTGCCGCTGGTGTCGGTGCAGGTGTCGCCGTCCACCTTGCTGTCCGCGCATGCGCCGCCGACTCATCCGCGTCTGACGATTCCGCGCGGCTTGCCGCTTGTCGTGAAGTCGGCGCTGCTGCGCGTGATCGAACGGCAGGTGCTCGACAAGGTGTGCGGTCCTGCGCTGAACACGTTGCGCGCGCAACTGCGGCTGAAACCGGCCACGCGCATTTTCGGCCAGTGGCTTCACTCGACCGACGGCGTGCTGTGCCTCTTTCCCGAGTGGTTCGCGCGGCCGCAGCCGGACTGGCCCACGCCGCATCGGCTGAGCGGTTTTCCGCTGTTCAACGAGATGGGCGAGCCGGCGCCCGATCCGCAACTGGACGAATTTCTCGCGGCGGGCGCAGGCGAGCGGCCCGTGGTGTTCACGCCCGGTTCGACGCTGATCGACCACGGGCGCTATGAAGACGCCGTACGTGGCGCATTGCGTGAAAGCGGACTGCGAGGCGTGCTGCTGACGTCGCAAGCGCCGGAGCCAGACGACGCTGGATCGTCTGTGCCCAGCGTGCTGCTGAAGCGGCGTTACGTGCCCTTGCAGACGCTTCTGCCGCGCTGCCGGGCGTTGGTGCATCACGGCGGCATCGGCACGGCGGCGCTGGCGTATGCCGCGGGTATCGCGCAGGTCGTCACGCCGTTTGCGCACGATCAGTTCGATAACGCGCAGCGGGTGGTGGCGAGCGGTTGCGGCGTGCGGCTCGACGGACCGTTGCACGCACAAGCGCTTGCGCGCGCATTGAAGCAGGTGCTCGGCGATCCATCGATCGCGACGCAGTGCGGGCGCATGCGGGACCAACTGGCGGCGTCGCCGAACGGCTGCGAGGCTGCCGCGCGCTTTATCGAAGGCTTCATGCGCGGCGGCGCGCGCGTGCCGAGTCGCGAGCGGGTGCCCATTTTCGCCATGGCGGCGAGCGGGCACGGCGTATGAGCGCGGCCACGCCACGGCCGGAAGGCGCACGTTGGCCTGACGCGGAGCGGCAGCTGGACGGCACGCATCCTGGTTCCGGCAGCGTAGGCAATGTGGGTAGCGCGTCAGGCACGCGACGCTTGCGCGGCATGCGGCTCGCGTTGCTGACCTTTGCGTTATCGCTGGCGACTTTTATCGAAGTGCTGGATTCGACCGTGACCAACGTCGCGGTGCCTACCATTTCCGGCGGTCTCGGCGTGTCCAACAGCCAGGGCACCTGGGTGATCAGTTCGTACTCAGTGGCCGCGGCGATTGCGGTGCCATTGACCGGTTGGCTTTCGCGCCGACTCGGCGAAACGCGGCTGTTCCTCGCGGCCGTGATTCTTTTCACGCTGACCTCGCTGCTCTGCGGCGTGGCCGGCGACTTTCACCTGCTGGTGGTGTGCCGCGCGTTGCAAGGGCTTTTTTCAGGGCCGATGGTGCCGCTATCGCAAACCATTCTGCTGCGCACCTTTCCACCTGACAAGCGGATCGTGGCGCTCGCACTGTGGGCGATGACGGTGCTGCTCGCGCCGATCTTCGGTCCGGTAGTCGGCGGCTGGATCATCGACAACTTCTCGTGGCCGTGGATCTTCCTGATCAATCTGCCAATCGGCATCTTTTCGTTCGCGGTGTGCATGACGCTGTTGCGCGCCGACGCGCGTAACCCTGGCGCCGCCCGCGCCGCGCCGATCGATCTGCCGGGTATCGTGCTCCTGATCGTAGGCGTCGGGTCGCTGCAAGTGGTGCTCGACCTCGGCCACGACCGTGGCTGGTTCGATTCTCCATTGATCCTGACGCTGGCGATCGTCGCCGCGCTGGCGATTGTGTCGCTGCTGATCTGGGAAGCGGGCGAACGGCACCCGGTGATCGATCTGAGCCTGTTTCGCGATCGCACGTTTTCGTTCTGCGTGTTGATCATCTCGCTCGGCATGATGAGCTTCTCCGTGGTCGGCGTGATCTTTCCGCTATGGCTGCAGGCGGTGATGGGCTACACCGCGTATCAGGCCGGACTCGCCACCGCGCCGCTCGGCGTGCTGGCGTTGGTGTTCTCGATTCTGGTCGGCATTTACGCGGCGCGTTTCGATGCTCGCGTGCTCGCCACGTTCGGTTTTCTCGTGTTCGCGGCCGTGCTGTGGTGGGACGCGCATTTCACGCTGACCATGACGTTCACGCAGATCATCACGCCGGGCTTGATCCAGGGCATCGGGCTGCCGTGTTTCTTCATTCCGCTTACGGCCGCGACGCTTTCGCGTGTCTCCGACGACAAACTCGCCGCCGCCGCCAGCCTGTCGAACTTTTTGCGGACGTTGTCGGCGGCGTTCGGCACCGCGATGAGCGTCACGCTATGGGATAACCGCGCGCTGTATCACTACGACGTCGTCGCGCAGTCCGTGACGAAAGCGTCGGGCAATACGCAGCGTTTCGTGCAGAGTCTGCACGGCATGGGTATCGACGGCGCGCGCGAACTCGCCACCTTGCATCACGTGGTGCAGCAACAGGCCTACATGATGGCCACCGGCGATATGTTCCAGATGGCGAGCGTCACGTGTCTCGTGCTCGCCGCGATGATGTGGCTCACGCGCCCGAAGCGGGGCGCGGCCATGACCATGGGGCACTAGGGAGATCACGATGACGACGCTGGGCGCACTGATCGTGCTGTTTCATCCGAGCGACGAGCAACTCGCGCGCGCAGTGGCCATGCGCCACCTGTGCGATCGCCTGCTGGTGGTCGACAACTCGCCGCAGCCCGACCTGCGCGCGGCGTCGCTGTTGAAAGAGGCGGGCGTCGCGCTGTTGCATCACGGCAACCGGCACGGGATCGCGGGTGCTTTCAATGGCGGCCTGCAGGTGCTGTTCGAGCAGGGCGTGGATGCCGTCGCGCTGTTCGACCAGGACTCGGAGACCCCCGCCGACTATTTCACCGTGATGCGCGAGCGTTGCGCGTCGCTCGGCGGTCACGCGTATCTGCTGGGGCCGCGTATTTTCGATGAAAACGACCAGCGTTTTCTGCCCGAACTCGCCACCAGCGGCCTCGCGGTTGAACGGCTGTCGGTGCGCGCCGACGCCGCGTTGCAGCGCTGCGCGTTTCTGATCTCGTCGGGTTGCGTAATCTCGCGTGACGCGTTCGCGCGCCTCGGCCGTTTCGACGAGGCGCTGTTCATCGATCACGTCGATACCGAGTACTGTCTGCGTGCGTTGTTACGTAATGTGCCTTTGTACGTGGTGCCGCAACTGGTGCTGTCGCATCGGATCGGCGCGCGGCGTCGCCACAAACTGGGCGCGTTCGAAATGACCACGATGAATCATCCGGGATTTCGCCGCTACTACAGTGCGCGCAACGCGATGCAACTGGCGCTGCAATATGGACTGCGGTTGCCCGTTGCCGTCGTGCCGAACCTGCTGACGTTGTGGCAGATCGTGCAGATCGTGCTGGCGGAGCAGGACAAGCTGGCGAAGCTCAATGCGATCGCGCTAGGTCTGTGGGACGGTCTGTTCGGGCACATGGGACCGCTCGAAAAAACGCGTCCACGCCTCGCGGCTAAAGCGGCCCGGGCGCGCACGGCGATCGCGCCGGCCGGCGGCGAAGGTGCGTTGCATCAGCCGCACCATTCCTGATGCGGCGCGAGACGCAGGACATGAGCCGACGCCTGAAAGGCCGCTTCTCCACGCGAATTACGTTGCCGCTTCTTCTTGCCACGGCGCTCAACGGCTGCGTGAGCGATGCCGGTCTGCACACCAACGTCGAGCCGCTCAAACCTTCCGCCGATTCGCTTGCGCGAACCGTCGGCCCAGGCGCGAACGGTGCGTGGCCCGCGCCCGATTGGGTCAAGCGCTACAACGATCCGCAACTGAACGAACTCGCCGCCGAAGCATTGGCGAACAATCCCGGTCTGCAGATCGCCAAGGCGCGAGTTGGCGGTGCGCAGGCGCAACTGGAACAGTTCGCGTCGCTGACCGGCTTGACCGGCACGGCGGTCGCGTCGGTCAGCAAAACCCGTTTGCCGCAGCCGGACAATGTGGCCGACGTGTCGGTCGGCGGTCAGCAGATTCCGGTGCAGTTGTTCAACGATTCGACGGTGTCGCCCTCCGCGGTGATCGCCGGTTTGAGTTATCAGCTCGATCTGTGGGGCAAGAATGCCGCGCTGACACGCAGCCTGCTATCCACGCGCGACGCCGCTCGCATCGACGCGGAACAGGCGCGCCTCACGCTGACGGTCGCTCTGGTAACGCTCTACTGCGAACTCGACCGTGCATTCGCGATGCAGGAAATCCTGTTGCAGAAGCAACAGGCCGCGGACCACGTCGACGCCGTGCTGCGCGAGCGGGGCGCGCGCGGGATCGACAACGCGTACGACGCGGCCGACGCCTCGCTCAAACGCAGCCGCCTCGCGTCGCAGCAGGTGCTCAACGACGAGCGTATCCAGTTGACCGAGTTGCGGATCGGCGTGTTGACGGGGCGCGGTCCGGAGCGCGGCTTGTCGTTGCATCGTCCGAGACTTGCCGCGACTGCCGATACTCCGTTGCCCGCGCAACTGCCGGTCGATCTGCTCGGCCGCCGTCCCGACATCGTGGCGGCACGGTTGCGGGCCGAAGCGGCGCTCGCGAATACCGACGCGACGCGCGCGCAGTTTTATCCCGATGTGAATCTGGTGGCGTTTGCCGGCCTAACTGCGTTGACGCCGGCCGCGCTGTTCTCGCGTGCCGCGTTGACCGGTTCGGTGGGGCCGGCCATTTCGCTGCCGATCTTCGACAGAACGCGGTTGCGCGCGCAACTAGGCGGCGACTACGCCAATGTCGACGCGGCCGTCGGCCTCTACAACAAGACCATCGACCAGGCGCTCGGCGAGGTCGCGCAGCAGCTCACCTCGCTGCGCACCGTCGACACGCTCACGCTCGAACAGGCGCACGCGGTGGACGCGGCCTCGCGCATCGTCGCGATTGCCGAGGAGCGGCACCGGCGCGGTATCGGCATGCAGAAAGACGTGACGCTCGCGGATCTGTCGCTGCTCGACGAGCGCGCGCAGCAGGTCGATCTGCAAGGCCGCCGCCGCTTGTTGCAAGTGGCGCTGGTCGGCGCGCTCGGCGGCGGTTTCGACGAACGCAACGTGGCCGGTGCACCGATCGCGCATTCGCAGCCGGCCTTTTTCTCCCACGCACGCATCATGGACACGCACTTCGATTGAATGCACAACGATAAACAGGCACAGCATGCCGCCGGCTGGACGCAGGAACAGCCCGACGCGGCCAGCATGGCGGACCACGCTGACACGCTGCACGACCGCAAACGCGCAGCACGGCGGCGCCGTTTCGCCATTTTCTTCGGCGTGGTGGCGCTCGGCGGCGCGGTGTGGCTCACGTACTGGGGATTAAGCACTCGCTTCTACGAAGAGACCGATGACGCCTACGTGGCCGGCAACATCGTGCAGATCGCGGCGCAAATACCGGGCACGGTCACGGATATTCTGGTGGACAACACGCGCCAGGTGCGAGCCGGTCAGCCGCTCGTCAAGCTCGACGATACCGAGGCCGCTGCCGCGTTCGCGCAGGCTCGCGCGCAACTGACGCTGGCCGTGCGCCAGGTGGCGAACGCGACGATCTCGCGCAAGCTGTACGTGCAATCCATCGACGCGCGCCGTGCCGAACTCGCTTTGGCGCAACGCGCGCTGGCGGCGCGCGACCATGCGTCGGTGGAAGTCGTGTCGCCGGAAGAACTGGCGCGTGCCAAAGAGACGGTGGCGGTCGCGCAGGCGAATCTTGCGTCCGCGCAGGTTCAGCTCGACGCCGCGCGTGCGTTAGGCGGCAAATTCCCGATCGAATCGAGTCCGACGGTTTTGCAGGCTGCCGCGCAATTGCGGCTCGCGTACCGCAATTTTCAGCGTACGACCGTGGTGTCGCCGGTGGACGGCACGGTCGGCCAGCGTTCGGTGCAGATCGGGCAGCAGGTTGGGCCCGGGCTCGCACTGATGTCGATCATTCCGCTCGAACGTTTGTGGGTCGAGGCCAACTTCAAGGAAGGACAGATTCGCAGCATGCGGGTGGGGCAGCCGGTGCGTATCGTGTCGGATGTGTATGGTTCGCAAGTGGTGTATCGGGGCCATGTGGAAGGTTTTTCGGCGGGTACGGGTAGCGCGTTTTCAATGTTGCCGTCGCAGAACGCGGCCGGCAACTGGATCAAGGTCGTGCAGCGCGTGCCGATTGTGATTTCGCTGGATGCGGCGGAATTGGCCGCGCATCCGTTGCGGCTGGGTTTGTCGATGCAGGTGTCGGTGGATACGCACCAGCGCGGCGGTCATCTGATCGGCAACGACACACCGGCGGCGGCACAGACGACCCGGGTGCACGACAACGTCTCGCGTGATGCCGACGCATTGATCGCGCGAATCATCGGGGAGAATAGCGACCGCGGTGGCGCAGCGGATTAGTTAATTGCACGCGCTGGATAAGTAGGCTTCGACGCTCGATGCGAAGACTAAGTCTTCGTTGCGACTCTGTGTCGGCGCAGTGAGCAGCGTTCTGGCGCGCTGAAACGCGCTGGCGAAGCCGCGCAGTTCCTGCGTGACCGGGCGATCATCGAGCCGGCGGCGCAGCAACGCTTGCGCGATGCGGCGATCGATCAACGCGAGTTGACTGTCGATATAGTCGAGACACCACTCACGGCAGCGCACGGACGCGCCGGCTACGGCCAACAGCGCCGGCACGATCGAAATCGTCAGAAAACCGCCTGCGGGAATGCGGGCCAACGCGGCGGGCGACTCGAACAGATCGTTACGCAGCGATTCGAATACGGCGCGACCCCACATCGCCTTTTCCTGTTCGAGCGCGTGGCGGCGACGCGCCAACGCGTGTTGAGCGTTCGCGTCTTCGATGCGGCCCTCGGCGACCAGCAGCGTCGCATCGGCGCGTGGTCCTTCCTGAATGCAATCGGTGCCGAGATAGAGCGCGCTTTGATTGCGCCCAGCCAGCACCAGATGTTGCAGCGTGTCCGGCACGAGCGGATCGAGCGGGACCACTTCGCAAGTGACGGGTTTGCCCTTCAGGTGGATGCCGCAGCGTCCGTCGTCTTCGAGCGCAGGGCAGCGGGCGAGAGACGGGTAGTCGTAGCCCTGCGTGACGATGCTGAAGGTATCGCCGGCACCATGCAGCAGCGTATCTGCGAGTGATGCAAATGCGGCGGCATCCGTTTCGTCGAGTACGCTTTCATGCTGACCCGCACGCAGCCGCTCGCCGGCCCGCCTGTGCGGCACGCGGCCAATCGCCAGACAGCCGATGAACAGATCGCGATGCCGGAACAACTCGGGCAACGTCATCGCTGGTGGACTATTGCAGCATTTGCCGCACGCCGAGCACGCGAACGAGAAGGTGTTTACCACGGTCGGCGCACCGAGTCCTGATAACGCGTCAGGATGAAATGCGCGACGTCGTTCGAGTGATACGCGGCGACCAGTTGCGAAACCCACGGCTGCGTGCGGTCGGGGTCGCGCACCGTTAGCACGTTCGCGTAGGGCGAGCGCGCGTCTTCGATGCCGAGACCGTCGCGTGCCGGATAAAGACCTGCGCGCGCGGCGTCGTCGCTATCGATCACGGCGAAGGCCACGCTATTCAACGTATCGAACAGATGCGCTCGCGGCACGCGACGAATCTTCAGATTCAGCCGGTTGCTGGTGATATCGCTGAGCTTGGCATGCAGGCCGGCGCTGTCCCTGAAGGTCAGCAGCGTGAAGTTCTGCAGCAGGATCAGTGCGCGCGAGGTGCCGTCGGCGTCGTCGGGAATGGCGATCGTCGCGCCGCGTTGCAACTGGCCGAGGTTGGTCAGCGTGCGCGAGTACAGCGCGATCGGAAACGTCACGGTCGTCGTGACGCGGGTCAGCGGATAGCCGTGCTGTTTGCGTTGCGCGTCGAGACTCGGGCCGTCTTCGAAACTCGCCGCGTCGATTTCTTTCGCAGCGAGCGCCGCATCGATGCGCTCGGGTTGATCGAACACGACGACGTCGAGCGTGAGTCCCTGGCTGGCTGCTACACGGCGTACTTCGTCCATGATTTGCGCCTGTGCGCCGGGAATCACGCCGATCCTGATGACCTGCGATTCTGCTGCTTCCGCATGCGGAAGCAAAAATGCCGCGCCCAGCAGCAGCGCGGTTGCAAATTTAAGGAGCTTCATGACGCGTCCCTCGACACAGTGCGAAAGCCGATATGCGAGGCCGGCAAATCCGCTTCCTGCTGTTCACGCGACGCCGCCCGATAACGCACGCAATAGTCGCGCGAGCACAGGAACGAGCCGCCTTTGATCACCATCGGCGTATCGTGCTTGCGGCCGAGCGGCGCGACCGCGGCCGTATCGCCATTGGTGTGCGATTGGTGCGGACCCGTGTAGACGTCACGCGTCCATTCCCATGCGTTGCCGATCATGTCGTAGAGCCTGAAATCGTTAGCGGCATAGCAGCCGACTGGCGCGAGTCCGACGTGGCCGTCTTCATTCGTGTTCAAGACGGGAAACACGCCTTGCCAGTAATTCGCGCTCGGCTTGCCGTGTTCGTCGCGCGGCGCGGTATCGAGGTCCGCGCCTTCGTGACCGGCTTTGCCCGCGAATTCCCATTCGGCTTCGGTCGGCAGATCGCGGCCGAGCCAATGTGCGTAGGCGAGCGCGTCGGCTTGCGTGACCATCGTGACGGGCTGGTTCAGGCGGCCGTCGAGCGTGCTGCCGGGCCCGCTCGGATGATTCCACGCCGCGCCCTTCACCCACGTCCACCACGCCAGATCGCGTGCGTTCATCTCGTCGCGCGTCGGCGTGTGAAACACCACGGCGCCGCCCTGGCGTTCGGAATCGCTGACATAGCCGGTCGCTTTGACGAAGGCCGCGAACTGCGCGTTCGTCACGTCGGTCTGATCGATCCAGAAACCGGCGACATGTGTTTTACCGCCGCCGGCAGGGCGCTCGTCTTCGTAGCCGAGTTTGCTGCCGAACACGAAGTCGCCGCCACGCAGATGCACCATGCCGGCTCGCGGATCGTCGCGCCAGCGCGCGGGCAAACCGCCGTAGCGCTCGCATTGCGATTCGGAGCCGAGTGAGACCAGCGGGCGCGAGCGATTGAGGTCGTCGAACGCGCTCGTCTTGCCGCTGCCGAATGCCGCCGAAGCGGCCATGGCAGCGGTAAAAGCGGCGGCGAACGCGGCCACGGCGATCGCGGCGTAAGTGCCGTAAAGCGCCGTGGCGCGCTTCAGCCTGAAACGTACTGTCATGGCGCGCTCGTGACTCAATAGTAGCCACGCGGGCGCAACGGCTCGACACCGCCGACGCTGCTCATATAGCTGTTCCATTGCTGAATGAGACCGTCGATCACCGAGGGATTCTGCGTCGACACGTCCTGCGTTTCGCCGCGGTCGGCGCTCATGTCATACAGTTGCCAGTGACCATCCACGGGACCGAGCGGCGGCTCCGTCCACAGTGCTTTCCAGCGACCGTCGGCGCTGCGCAGATAGCCGCGCCCGTACGCTTCGTCGCCGAACGACGCGCTGTGTACCGCCGCCGTGCTCTGATCGTTCAGCAGCGGCAGCAGCGACTGCCCGGTGATCGGATACACATAACGATTGTTGTAGACCACCTTGCCCTTGTTCTGATCGACGCCGGTCAGCGTGTTGATCAGCGGCGGCGCGGCTTGCGTGGGCGGCGAAATCTGCGCGACGGCGAGGAACGTGGCGGTGTTATCGGTCACGTGCGTGAAATCGCGCAGCGTCGGTTTCTGCGTGGTCTGGCCAGGCAGATGCACGACCAACGGCGTGGACACGCCGCCTTCGCCCGAATAGCCCTTGGTCAGCCGGAACGGTGTCGCGCTCACTTCGGCCCAGCGCAAACCGTATTGCAGACGTTGCGCGTTCTGCTTGCCGTTGTCGGTGCCGAGTTGCGAGTAGACCGGGTCGGCGGCATTGGCGGTGTCGGTGGCGGTCGGGTCGGCGCCGGAGTCGATCGGCCAGCCTTCCGCGCCATTGTCCGACTGGAACATGATGAAGGTGTTGTCGTACTCGCCAATGTCCTTCAGATGCTGGATCAGCAGGCCGATGTTGTGATCGAGGTTCTCGACCATGCCCGCGTAGATTTCCATGTAACGGGCCTGCGCTTTCTTTTCGGCCGGCGAGAGGCTCGCCCACGTTTTGTTCACCGTGCCCGGGCCGTAGTCGGTATAGCCTTGCACCGCGCTATGCACCGCGCTCACATACTTCGCGTTGACCGTGCCGTTGTTCGGCGTGGCCGCGCTCGTAACGAGCGTTTCCGATGCACCGCCGTACGGCACGAAGTCGCTCGGAATGATGCCGAGCGCTTTTTGCCGTGCAATGCGCGCGTTGCGAATCACGTCGTAGCCGGCGTCGTAATGGCCGACGTAGTTGTGCAGATAGGGATCGGGCACCTGCAAAGGCCAATGCGGCGACGTATAAGCCGCGTAGGCGAAGAACGGTTTGCCGTCGCCCTTGTTCGAATCGATGTACGAGATCAGGCGTTGCGTGTAGAAGTCGGTCGAGTAGAACACGGCGGGGCTGCCGCCCGCACCGCCCGGTTGTCCGGGTTGGCCGGGCTGAACGTACTTGCCGTCTTCGGTGTAGTTCTGCGAGTTCGCCAGTTCATGCGCGAAGTGATTGGTCGCGGCGCCGCCGAGCAGCGCATAGCTGTGCTCGAAGCCCCATTGATCCGGCGTCTGCCCGCCGCCCGTCGCGCTGCCGACAATGCCGGAACCGATGTGCCACTTACCGGCCATATACGTGTGATAGCCGCCGTCCTTCAGCAGTTGTGCGACCGACAACGCGCGGTCGTTCAGATAACCCTCGTAGCCGGGCAGTCCTTTGCGTTCATCGGTCGGCACGCCCATGGTGCCTTCGCCGACCAGATGGTGATCGGTGCCGGAGATCAGCATGGAGCGCGTAATCGCGCAGACCGTGCCGGTGTGATGATTGGTCAGAATGCGGCCCGATTGCACCAGCGCGTCGAGGTTCGGCGTGTTGATTTCGCCGCCGAATGCGTGGATGTCGGAGTAGCCGAGATCGTCGGCCATGATGTACAGAATGTTCGGGCGCTTCTGCGCGACGACGGGTGGGGTCGCGCCGCCGGGCACGTTGTTGTCGCCGCATGAAGCAAGGACGACGAGGCTGGCGACGGCTGCGCCGATGATGCCGAGACGCAGAACAGGGCGTTGCGATCGATGTGTTGTCATTGTTGTGGTGACCGAGTGTGTCGGGTCGCCGATGTTAGCAATGACGTCAGGACGGCCAAAGATCGATTTCTGCGTTGCTATGTTCGATTGCCGATATAGGTGTTGCAGCGAAATAGTGGGTATGGCGCGTACGGTGTTTTCGCGTGTATTAACTTTTGTTAGTTACCGGGATCGAGCACGGGCTTGTCCGGATCCGCGAGCGTTTTGTATGGCAGTTGTGCGGCATTCGGGTTGTTAGTGGTGTCGTCGATCACGCGCTCGACGTCCGCGGTTTTGCCGAGTTCGGTGAGAAAGGCCTGCTTGTCGAAGCCGGGTGCCACGCAGCCTTGCACGTAGATAAAGCGGCGTTGCAGCGTGAGCCACAAGGTCGACTGTTCGCGCCAGTGCGTCGCGTAATTGATATTGGTGAGGCGCCGCTGCACGGCGTCGGCAATTTCCGTGTCGTAGAGATAGCCGTTCGATAAACGGCAGCGTCCCTCTATCCAGCAACTATTGCCGCGCTCGATCCGGTAATGGCTGTCGTCGAGCCATTCCTGCTCGGTTTCGAGCGGACCTAACGGGATCGGGCAATGATCGATTGCTTTGGAAATCTGAAAGAACGGGTCGTGCCCGCGATTGATGCGAACCGGCTCCGCATGGGCGTGAAGGGTTGCGGCAAAGAACATCAGACTGGCGAGCCGCACTGCGATCCGACGGGTCATCCTCATACGCTCACCTCCGTTTACCTCTTGGTGCGCCGGTTCTCCACCGCGAACTTGATCAACTCCGCCTGCCCTTCGATATCGAGCTTGCGCTTCAGATTCAACCGATGCGTCTCCACCGTTCGCACCGACAGGTCGTTGCGTTGCGCGATCTGTTTGCTCGACAGACCTTCCGCGAGCGCGTCGAGAATATCGCGTTCGCGCGGCGTGAGCCGTTCAACCGGCGACTGGTTGGCCGACGCCTGAATCAAACGCGCGCCGAGGCCGGCGCTGAAAAACTGTTTGCCGTCGAGCACCACACCGATCGCCTGAATGATCTCGGTGGCCGGCGAATCCTTGAGCACGTAGCCGCTGGCGCCCGCGCGCACGGCTTGCGTCACGTATTCGAGGTTGTCGTGCATGGACAGCATCAGCACCCGAATCGCCGGAAAGCGCTCATGGAACATGCCGGCCAGCGCGATGCCGTTCATCCCGTTCATGCCCACGTCCATCAGCACGAGATGAGGCGTTGCTTCGGCCGCGAGCGCGAGTGCTTCCTGCGCATTGCCGGCTTCGCCGACTACTTCGAAATTGCCGCCTGCTTCGAGCCGGGCGCGCAAACCGTCGCGCACCAGCGGGTGATCGTCGACGAGCAGCAAACGGGCGATAGCGGATGAGGAGTCGGTCATGACGTGATTAACTTTCCTGCAAGTCGGGCGCGTGACGCACCGGCGTGTCGAGCGGCACGCGCGCGGTCACGAGCGTATGGCCGGTTTGCGAACTGAGCGACAGCTTGCCGCCCAAAGCTTCCAGCCGTTCGCGCATATTACGCAAACCCACGCCCGAGCGTCGGCCGACGAAGGCATAGGCGGTGTCGAAACCGCGTCCATTGTCGGCGATCGTCAGCGTGACGGCGTCGTGCGAGACTTCCAGCGTGAGCGCCGCGCTCGACGCTTGCGCGTGGCGCACGATATTCGTCAGCGCTTCCTGGGCGATCCGGAACAGCACGGTGTTGACCGCGTCCGGCAACACCGCGGCGTGGGTGTGCATGATCTGCGTGAAGCCGATCTCGATCGCCGATTGCTCGCCGAGTTCGCGCGTGAGTTGCTCCAACGCAGCGGCTACACCGAGGTCGTCGAGCATCGACGGACGCAGCGCATGCGAAATGCGCCGCACTTCGCGCAACGTATCGCCGAGTCGCGTCAAGCTGGTGGTGAGCGCGGCCTCCGCGGCAGGCACCCGCACTTCGCTGCGCTCGAAGCGCGCCAGCGCGGATTCGAGCAGCAGCTTCACGGACACCATCATCTGACTAATGCCGTCGTGCAATTCACGCGACAGGCGCGCCCGTTCGTTTTCCTGCGACTCGACCACCTGTTGCGCGAGCCGCTTCAGTTTCGCGTCGGCGCTGCGGTATTCGGTGACGTTGAGCACGAGCGCGCACAGCGCGATCACCGCGAGTCCGGCCATCGCGATCGCGTCGATCCATTTCATCGTACGGTCGATATTCGCCGCCGCGCGCGCGTCGATATCCGCGAGCGCCGCATCCACGTCGTCGAGATAGATGCCGGTGCCGATCATCCAGCCCCAGCGTTCGAGCGGCACCACGTAGCCGAGTTTCGACGCGAGCTTGCCGGTGGACGGCCGATGCCACACGTAGCGCACATAGCCGCCGCCTCGCGCGGACGCCGCGAGCAGTTGCTGGATGGTCAGAATGCCCTGCGGATCGCGCAGTTCCCACAGATCGCGCCCAACCAGATCGGGTTCGCGCGGATGCATCAACGAGCGGCCATGCGTGTCGTAGACGAAGAAGTAACCGTCCTTGCCGTAGTCCATTTTTCGCAGCACGTCGAGCGCGCGGGTGCGCAGCATCGCGTCGTCGCGCGCATTCTCCTGGCCGGCGTTATACAGCGGCGCGATCGCCGTGGAGGCGAGCTCGACGTAGTGCTTGAGTTCGAGTTGCTTGCTGGCCAGGTAGGCGGCCTGCGTGGTCGCGTGCTGCGACTCGGCAAGCGCCATGGCTTCCTGGCGCACGCCGATTTCGATGCTGGCGATAGCGGCCAGAAAGGGCACGATGGCCAGCAGAACAAGCTTCGCTTTGAGTTTCATGGTTGAAGAGACCGCAACGCACTGTGCGAGGCCGGCTACGTGGTATTACGTAGCCGGCGTACGTAGTCGCGCGCTTGTGAGGACGCTGACGAAGGCGAATACTACATCCCCGCGGCGAGCGGCGGCTCGCGGGCCGCCGCGCCGGCTGCAAACTCCGGGTTTGCCGTCTAATATCAGGTAACCGGTTTCCGCGTGCCGGGCCACGAGTCGTGGCGCGCGGTTTCAATAATAGACTTAGGAGAAGTGTGTGGAGACCTCCCCAACCGCCGGCCGTTCATGGCTCTGGCTCATTCTGTTGATCCCGTATATCGCGTTGTTATGGCTGCCGTTCTATAACGACACACGTCCGTCGTTCGCGGGCTTTCCGTTCTTCTACTGGTATCAGTTCTTGTGGGTGCCGTTGACCTCGCTCCTGATTTACGTCGTGTACCGAGGTGTCAAATGAGCGATGCGAACCCCGTGAATCCGGTTGCGATGACCGTCTTTATCGCATTCTTCGTGCTCGTCACCGTGATCGGCTTTTTCGCCGCACGCTGGAAGCGCGGCGACCTGACCCAATTGCACGAATGGGGTCTCGGCGGCCGCCAGTTCGGCACGGTGATTTCGTGGTTCCTCGTGGGCGGCGACTTCTATACCGCCTATACGGTGATCGCGGTGCCCGCGCTGGTTTATTCGGTGGGCGCATATGGCTTCTTTGCGTTGCCTTACACCATCATCGTTTATCCGTTCGTGTTCGCCGTGATGCCGAAGCTGTGGAAAATCGCGCATGCGAAAAACCACATCACGGCGGCGGATTACGTGCAGGGCGAATACGGCGGCAAGTGGTTTCCGGCTGCCATTGCGATCACCGGTATCGTCGCGACCATGCCGTATATCGCGCTGCAACTGGTGGGCATGCAGGTCGTGATCAAGGGGCTCGGTGTGACCGGCGAAATGCCGTTGATCGTGGCCTTCGTGATTCTGGCGCTCTACACGTATGCAAGCGGCCTGCGGGCGCCGGCCATGATCGCGTTCGTCAAGGACATCATGATCTATATCGTCGTGATCGCGGCGGTGTGGCTGATTCCGGCGAAGCTCGGCGGCTATGCGCACGTGTTCGACGCGGCCGATACCTACTTCAAGGCCAAGGGCGGCGCGACCGGCATCATTTTGAAGCCGACGCAGTTCACCGCTTACGCTTCGCTCGCGTTGGGCTCGGCACTGGCTGCGTTCATGTATCCGCATACGATGACGGCGGTGCTGTCGTCCGCGTCGGCGAACACGGTGCGCAAGAACGCGATTTTCCTGCCGGCCTACACGTTGTTGCTCGGCTTGATCGCGCTGCTCGGCTATATGGCGATTGCGGCCGGCGTGCATGTGAAGTCGGCGTCGGACATGGTGCCGGCGTTGTTCAACTCGATCTTCCCGTCGTGGTTCGTGGGCTTCGCGGCGGCGGCGATTGCGATCAGCGCGCTGGTGCCGGCCGCGATCATGTCGATCGGTGCGGCCAATCTGTTCACGCGCAATTTGTGGCGTCCGCTGGTGTCGCCGAATATCTCGCCTGAAGGCGAAGCCTCTACGGCAAAGATCGTGTCGCTGGTCGTGAAGTTCGGCGCGCTGCTGTTCATCGTGTTCCTGCCGACGCAGTACGCGATCGATCTGCAACTGCTGGGCGGCGTGTGGATTCTGCAGATTTTCCCGGCTATCGTGTTCTCGCTGTACACGCGCCGGTTGAATACGCCGGGTCTGTTCCTCGGCTGGCTGGTGGGCATTGTGATCGGGACGAGCCTTGCGATCATTCAAGGGCTCAAGCCGGTGTACGCGCTGCATCTGGGCGATGCGGTCTATCCGGTGTATATCGGTCTGATCGCGCTGACGGCGAATATCGTCGTGAGCTTTGTGGTGTCGGTCGTGTCGCCGCGTAGGGTAGTGGCGGCTGCGTGATGGGTCGTTGTTAAAGGCGTTGGTGGGCTAAGGCCGATTCGCTGAAATCCCCCGAAACGTTACGTTTCGGGGGATTTTCTTTTGGCGGTAATGTTTGCGGAGACGGAGACGGAGACGTCGACGAATCAGAGCAGGTTCGGGTTCACTTTCGGCACTTCGCGAGCGAGCCCGCGCAAACGCGTCGCCTGGACGCAGGCGAAATCAGAAATCCGCTTGACATGTGCGCGTTCGTCTTCTGAGTAAACAGCGGAGGCCGCCTGCTCTGGCGCGTGCCGGAGAATGGCATCCGCCATGCGCACTATCTCGCGTGCGAGTGTCGCGGGCGGCGTATTCGTACGCTTTGCGAAATCGGCGAGTGCGTACGGTGTGATGTCCTCCAGAACGAAAACATCGCCGTAGGCCATCGCCATGTCAGCCTCCACGTCGCGGCCATAGACGTTGACCGAGACGATGTCATACATGGGCGCGGGCGTGAGTCCCGCGGGACCCGCAAAGAATGAGATGTTTTTTCCGTGCGCGTCGCTGTTGCCTAGCATCAGTTGAAGCAAGGCCCATCGGAGCAGGAAAGGACGCGCGGTCGCCGGGGTCACCATTTGGTCGAGCAGCGTGAAGAGCCGCTCGAAACTCACGCCTTCGCGGATGTTGCGAACGTTTTCGCCGGCGCCGAGGTTGCGCTCGTATTTGAAATCGCGCGGCAAATCGAGTGCCTGGCACGAGTCGATCACGTGCAGACGATGAACCTGGTCAACCTGCCCATCCCGCCATTTCACCTCGCGGTCGAAGCGCTCGATGAGCAGAATCGGCTCCGGAATCCGGCGAATGGCGACCGGGGCAACTGGCATGCGTAAACGCGCGGCGACGCTCATGCAGAAGTGCTCGTTGGCCACCATGAAGGGCATGCGCGGATTGAGGCTTTCCGGCTTGAGAAGGTGCGTCGAGCTGAGCGAGCCGTCGGCCAGCGAGAGCTGCGAATCTTCAACGAGAACCTGGAGCTTGTCCTGATATCCCGCGAGTGACAGGCGAACCTTGCGGTCCCAAACCGGGAAGGGGATCGCGTCGCGCTCGCGGATGCGCTGACTCAATTCCTCATCGGGCAGCGGTCGGCGGATGGGTTCAAGCAACTGCTCGCGCATGATGCGCGCGGCCTTCTCCTCACTCGCGTCTAATGCGACGAAACTGAATGCGCCGACGGGTTCCTTTCCCAGCACGTTGATCAGGGCGAACGTATTGCCCTTCGACACCTGGTTGAAGACGGAGGCAATATCGAGCGCACGCCCTTCGGGCAGCAGGTTTTCCAGAAACCGCTGCACGGCCCCGGGGCTTTCAGGTTCCCGGTGTAACGGAATGGCTGGCGAGAGATAGAACGACTGGTGCGCCGCCGCCCATGCGTCGGCATACTGGAAGCTGTAGCGGCCTGCCTGGGCGTCGTGACTGAGTTTCCCGACCGGCAGGGTTTCCGTGAAGGCATAAAGCGAATGTTCGCTCATGGTTTATGCCCCTTGTCGTTATCGAGCCCGACGGAAGTCGGCAAGCTGTCGTCGCCGGATTGCTCCGGCATGTACCGCAGCGCCTGTTCCTTACCGGTGATGAGCATTGCGAGCCCAAGTCCGGAGAGCACCAGAAGAAGGCGGTCGACTCCTACGGAATTGCCGTTCTCCAACCGTGAGAGGACATTGGCCGCCACCCCGCAGGCGTGTGCAGCATCGTCGATGCGCAGCGCCAGTGCCAGGCGACGGTGACGAACGAGCTCGCCCAAGGTGCCGAGGTCGAGCACCTGTGGGCCGGGTTGAGAGCTTGGGGTTTCGAGAGAGCGAGCCATAGTTTCCCATATTGGAAATAATCAAAGATTCGCGGAGTGTCTTTACCTATGTTTCCAATATGAGAAACAATAACAGAAATCTTTCGCGTGACCTAATTATTTCCCATATGGGAAACTATGACTGTCGAGGAAGACGACTAGCCGATGAGGCCAGCGTTCCGGCAGTTGCCGGCGCTTTTGCCTCCCACCCCCTCACGCATCCGCCCAACGCCGCAGCAGATTGTGATAAACGCCGGTCAGGCTGATCACCGTCGCATCGTTCGAGCCTTTCTCGGTCGTGAGACGCTGCACGTCGTTGTCGAGCTGGAACAGCAGTGCGCGCTCGCCGTCGTCGCGTACCATGCTTTGAATCCAGAAGAACGACGCGACCCGCACGCCGCGCGTGACGGCGCTGACGTGGTGCAGGCTCGACGCGGGGTAGAGCACCATGTCGCCGGCCGGCAGTTTGGCGCGATGCACGCCATACGTATCTTCAATGCAGAGTTCACCGCCGTCGTACGACTCCGGCTCGGCGAGAAAAAGCGTGGCCGACAGATCGCTGCGAATCCGGAAGTCGGTGCCGCGCAACTGGCGGATCGCGTTGTCCACGTGCGTGCCGAAACCATCGCCGCCGGCGTAGCGGTTGAAGAGCGGCGGAAATACTTTGAGCGGCAACGCAGCGGAAAAGAAGCGCGCATGGCGCCCGAGCGCGTCCTGAATCGCATCGCCCACCGCGCGTGCGGCGGGCGAGCCTTCCGCTAGCTGCTGGTTGCGTTTCGCTTGCGCCGACTGCGCGCCGGACGTCGCGTTACCGTCGATCCAATCCGCCGCATCGAGAACGTCGCGGCATTGCGCGACCTGCTCTTTGCTGAGCACGCCGGGAAGATGGAGCATCATGCGCGCGACTCCCGTGTCAGGTTCATCGTGGTAGCGAACGTTGCCAGGCTGCCCGCGTGGCTTTCCGTATTGAAGTCGTCCGCCAGGGCCTGAAACGCCTTCACCGGCGAAGCGGCCAGCCACGTCCGCATCTTCGCGACGAACGCCGCGGTGCCCGTTTGCGGCACCCGCCGCAGCCAGTGCAACGCGCTTTCGATCTCACCGCGCGCGGCCAGCAGTCGCGCGTAATTGAACTGTCCGCGAAAATCACCGCCTTCCGCCGCGCGGCGGTAGTAGTCGAACGCGATGCTTGCGTCCGCATCGACTTCCCAGCCGTCCTCGTAAAAGCTGCCGATAAAGTTGAGCGACTTCACATGGCCGAGTTCGGCGGCACGCTGAAACCACTGCAACGCCTGCGCCCGATCGGCTTCAACGCCATGGCCGAGCGTCAACGCCGACGCATAGTTGTACATGCCCCAATCGAGTCCGGCTCGCGCAGCGAGCCGGTACCAATACACGGCGACCGGCGCGCAGGCGGCGGTGCCCCAGCCGTGCTCGTAGCAGCGGCCGAGCATGTTCATCGCCATCGGATGATCCCGGCGCGCCGCGTGGGTGAACCACGTGAAGGCTTCGCCGGCATCGCGCGCCACGCCGTGTCCGTCGAGCAGATACTGACCGTACACGGCCTGCGCCTCGAGAATGCCGTTATGCGCCGCCGCCGCGACCCACGCAGCGGCCTGCGCGGGCGGGCCGGCGAGGATCGCGGCGAGTTCGTCATGCGACACGCTCGCCAACGCCTTCACGCTCACCTGTTCCATCGCGCCACTGCCTAGTAATGCGCGTTGAGCGTCAGGAACGCCGAACGCCCGGCCGCGATCGACGCATAGTGCGCCGGATACGCCTGGTCGTAATACGTACGGTTGAAGATGTTCTGCACGTTCAGTTGCAGATCGACCTTCTTGTTGATCCGGTACGTCGCCACGCCGTCGAAGCGCCAGTAAGACGGCACCGCGCGCAGGTTCGCCGTGTCGCCGTACACCTGCGACATATAGAACGCGCCGCCGCCGATCGTGAACTTCGGCAACACGTCGTAGCTGGTCCACAAACTGATGCTGTTCTTCGGCGTGTTCGGGAACTGATGGCCGTTGTCCGACGTGGTCTTGCCGTTGTCGCGCAACTCGCTCTTCATGTACGTGTAGCCGCCGAACACTTGCCACTTGTTCGTCAATTGACCGGCCACGCCGAATTCGACACCTTGCACGCGCTTGTTGCCCACCATCGCGTATTCGTTGTTCGGCAGCGTGACGCGCGCATTGGTCGTGTCGATCTGGAACAGCGCGCCGGTCAGCGAGAGCTTGTTGTTCAGCACGTTCCACTTGGTGCCGAGTTCGATGCTGCGGTTCTTTTCCGGCACGAGCTGGGCGGCGTTTGCGCCTACCCCGCCGCGGCCCGGCGTCAAGGACTGCGTTTCGCTGCCCTGGCCGAGCAAGGCGCCGGCCGGCGTCGACGACGTCGCGATCGACGCATAGACACTGCCGTTCGTGGCCGGTTTGAAGACGAGGCCGAACTGGTAGTTGAACAGCGTGTCGTCGCGCGAAACGCGATTGCCGCCGTTGGCCACCGTGTTACGCAGATCGGTCGAGTAATCGTCGACGCGCAGGCCGACGTTCGCTTGCCAGCGCTTCGTCAATTCGATCGTGTCGAACGCGTACACCGATTTGGTGACGGTGCGCTGTTCGCTCGGGTCGTTGGTCTGACGCACGGAACCGGCCCACGGGTCGTTCGGATTCGGCGACCACAGGCTCGTGCAGTTATAGCCCGACGCCGCGCCAATGCCCTTGGTCTTGCAGATCGCGCCGGTCGCCGCGGCCACGGTGTACGAATCGTTCACGCTGGTTTCGCGCGACACTTCGAGGCCGGTGGTGAAGCTGTGCTTGAGGAAACCCGTCTTGAACTCGCCGAACAACTCAGTCTGATTCGCGAGACTGTAGACGTCGCTCGCCCGCGTATTCGCGCGGCGCCACACCATGCCGTTCAGCACGTTGCCCTGGCTGTCGTCGGGCTGGGTCCAGATGTAGTCCTGGGTCGCCTTCGTATAGCGCGTGGTGTTGCGGATCGTCAGATTGCTGTTGATGTCGTGCTCAATACGCACCGTGCCGATGTCCGAAGTCGTCTTGCGAAAATCGCGGTCGATCAGGCCGTAGAAGTTGTGACGGTCCACGTTGGCCGGAAAGATCGTGCCGACGTTGGCCGGCTTGTTGGTGGTCGTGTAGAAATACGGAATGCCGCTGTCCGGCAGGTCGTCGGTGGCGAGGTGGTAGTAGCTCGCGGTGACGCGGGTCGGCGTGCCGAGCCCGTAGGTGAACGACGGCGCGATGCCCCAGCGCTCGTTGTTGACCGAGTCGCGGCCCGGCACGTCGTTGTTGTGGCTCATCACGTTCAGGCGGAACGCCGCGTGATCGGCCATTTGCCAGTTGCCGTCCGCGGTGAAGCGGCGGTAACGGTCGGTGCCGAGGCCCGCGCTGCCGTCGGCGGAATTGCCCAGATGCGGCGCCTTGGTGATCAGGTTGATGCTGCCGCCCGCGCCGCCACGGCCGCCGTAGGCGCCGTCCGAACCCTTTGTGACTTCGACGCTTTCGATGTTGAACACTTCGTGGGTGGTCGCGCCAACGTCGCGCATGCCGTCGATGAACGTGCTGCCCTGGGCGTCGTAGCCGCGAATGAACGGCCGGTCGCCGAGCGGATTGCCGCCTTCGCCGGCGCCGAAGGTGATGCCCGGCACGGTGCGCAGCGCTTCGGTCAGCGTTGCGGCGCCGGTGCTTTTGATCAGTTCCTGCGGAATCACGGTCACCGACTTCGGCGTGTCGACGAGCGGCGCGGTGAATTTGTCCGACGCCGAGCGATCGGTCTTGAAGCCGTGGTCCGCCTGACCCTGCACGGCGATCGGCGCGAGCTGACTCTCCTTGTCGGGCGGCGCCGTGCCGGCGGTGCCCTGTGCCAGAGCAGGGCCGGCGGCCAGCATGCCGCACAGTGTCGTGCTGATTTTCCCGAGCTTAGGTTCGTCGGACCGCAACTTCATTTTTTTCCCCGTCGAGTGCTGGCGACCTGGGATGTTGTTTCATCAACCTTACCCGGCCATTCCATGTTTATTACAAAGTGTTTTCGGCGTGCATTCTATGCAATGTAGTTGTAATTGAGAAGCGTTCTCAACGAAAAACGTGCGGGGAGGACGGGGAATGGGGGATTTGATTCGGCGTATTAATTCGACGATGGCCGAATTTGAGCGAGGAAGGGCGAGATTTGATACGGTCTGTAAGGCGCGTGGCACCGTCTGCTTGTCTAAATATCTGGTGTGGTTTTTTGCCACCCGCCACCCGCCACCCGCCACGCTTTCAACGCGGCCTAAGCCTAAGCCCGCGTCGGGAATCTAGAACCGCTCCACCCTGAACGGCCGCGGATCCACTACCGTCTCCTCGCCCGTCATCATTTCGGCGATCAGGCGACCCGTGATCGGGCCAAGCGTCAACCCGTGATGCGCGTGACCCAACGCGAGCCACAAGTCCCGATGATTTCGCGCGGGCCCGATGATCGGCATCATGTCGGGCGTGCAGGGACGGCGACCCATCCACGGTTCGTCGTCCAGTCGCTCGCCTAGCGGGAACAGCTTGCGTGCAACCGGTTCGACCGCGGCGAGTTGCGCCGGCGTTTTGGGCGCATCGTACAAGGCGATTTCCGCACCGGTGGTCAGGCGGATGCCGCGCGCCATCGGCGCGAGCACGTAGCCGGTCTCGGCATCCAGCACCGGATGATTCAAACGGGCCGCTCCTTGCGGCGCGTAGTGCATGTGATATCCGCGTTTGACGGCGAGGGGCAGGCGGTAACCCAGTCGTGAGGTCAGCGGATCCGACCACGGTCCCAACGCGACGACCGCCGATTGCGCCGCGATCGTTCCCGCTTGCGTATCGACCTCCCAACCCTCGCGAAGCGTGTCCGCATCGCCGATAAAAAAGCGGCCGCCCAGCGCTTCGAAATATTTCGTGTAGGCGGTGACGAGCGCATGCGGATCGCTCACCGAATCGGACTCCGGATAGCGCACCGCGCCGAGCAGGGTCCCGTCGAGATCGGGTTCCATCTGCTGCAGACGAGCGGCGTCGAGCGCGTCGAACTCGACACCGTACTCGGCGTGCCAGCGTTCGGCGACGCGGATTTCCTTGTCGTGAGCCGCTGCGCTGCGAAACACCTTCATCCAGCCGATCGGACGCAACAACGCGCTTGCGTCGGCCGCGGCGGCCAGCGCACGGTGCTCGCTCACGCTGCGCTCGATCAGCGTCGAATACGACTTGGCGATCGCCGCGTGCGTGGCGGGGTGCGAATTGCGCCAGTATTGCCACAGGAACGGCGCCACCTTGAACAGCGCGGCGGCATGGTAACGAACGTCCGGCGACTGGTTGCGCGCGTAGCGAAGCAAGGTGTCCAGGTCGCGCGGAAACGCGTACGGATAGACGCCTTCGCGCTGGATCAACCCGGCGTTGCCGAACGACGTCTCATTGCCCGGCAGCTTGCGATCGACCAGTGCGACCTGGCGGCCGCGCTTCTGCAGATGCACGGCGACGCACACGCCGACAATGCCCGCGCCGAGTACCACGGTGTCGAATGGAATGCGGTTCATTGGCCTCGCCCCAAGTCGCTGTGTTCGAACAATTCCACGACCCACTCCACGAACGCCCGGGTCGCGCCGCTCGCGTTGCGGCCATCCGGATAGACGATAGAAACCGGCACCGGCGAGCTCCTCGCGTCGGCCAGCACTTCCTTCAAACGGCCCGATTGAAGATACGGCAACGCGACGAACTCCGACAGCTGGATCAACCCCAATCCTTCGAGACCGCACTGTAGATAGGCCTCGGTTTCGTTGACGGCGAAGCGGCTCGGCATGCTCAGCGTGAGCTGCTCGCCATGAACGTGAAAGCGCCAGTCGAGCGGCCGGCCGGTCGCGTTCGAGATGTAGTTGACCGCACGGTGATCCACCAGCGAGGCCACGGTATCGGGTTCGCCGTGCTCCTTCAGATAGCGCGGCGACGCGCAGGTGATCCAGTTCAACTGCCCGACGCGACGGCCGGTCAGCGTTGAATCCGCCAGCGCGCCGGTGCGAATCACGCAGTCGATGCCGTCGTAGATTAGGTCCGCGGGGCGATCGCTCAGACCGAGCACGAGTTCGATGCCGGGAAAGCGCTGCTCGAAATCCTTGAGCCGCGGCAACACCAGGCCGCGGCCGATCACGCCCGGCATGTCCGCTCGCACGCGTCCGCGCGGCGCGGTGGCGTCGGTCGACAGTTCGCTTTCCGCGCGCGCGATTTCCGCGAGGATCGCGCGGCATGACGCGTAGTAGCGCTCGCCCGCGTCGGTCAGACTGAGCGTTCGGGTGCTGCGGCGAAGCAGCGCGGCGCCTAGTTCGCGCTCCAGTTGCTTGATGATTGTCGTGACCGACGAACGGGGCAGCGCGAGCGTTTCGGCTGCCTTGCTGAAGCTTTGAGCCTCGACGATGCGCACAAACGTGGTCATCGCTTGAAGTTTGTCCATGAGCCGGGCACCTGTGCGGTTCGTGTCGCGCTGTCCGTGAGCGCGTTGAAGCGGGATTCATCTTACAGGGATACCCCGGCGCGTTGCGCCTGGCCGGCGCGATGTCCGCGCGCGCCCGAACCCGGCGTTCGCGAGGCTCGCGTTGTCAATTCCGTAGCGGCGAACAATGCCGATGCCTCGCGCCACTAGACTCCAGATCGTCAGGCTGACTCCTGCCTGAAGCCACTGCGAAATACCGCGCCGGTCACGGCGGATCACGTTCGCGCCCGCACGGTTTTCAAACCTCGCTTTTCCACTTTATTGCCTGTCAGAAAAGGTCACCACCATGTCGCATCCTCAATCCATTCTCGTCCTCGGCGCCGGTGAGCTCGGCATGGCCGTCTTGCGCAATCTCGCGCGCCTTGCCGCCGTGAAGACGGGCGTGTCGGTCGCCGCGTTGCTGCGCCCATCGGCGCTCGATTCGAACGATCCGGCCAAGCAGAAAGATGTTGCCGAACTGCGCGCGCTGGCTATCGAACTCGTGCCGGGCGACCTCAACGCGCTGTCCGATGCGTCGCTTGCCGACCTGTTCCGGCGCTTCGATACGGTGATTTCGTGCACCGGGTTCGTCGGCGGCAAAGGTGTGCAGCTCAAGCTCGCGCGCGCCGCGCTTGAAGCTGGCATCAAACGCTATTTCCCGTGGCAGTTCGGCGTCGACTATGACGTGATCGGCCGGGGCAGCGCGCAGGATCTGTTCGACGAACAACTCGACGTGCGCGATCTGTTGCGCGCGCAACAGAACACGGAATGGGTGATCGTGTCGACGGGCATGTTCACGAGTTTCCTGTTCGAGCCGTCGTTCGGCGTGGTGGACTTCGAACGCAACACGGTTCATGCGCTCGGCAGTTGGGACAACGCGGTGACTGTCACTACCGCCGACGACATCGGCATGCTGACCGCCGAGATCGTTTTCACCGAACCGCGTATTGCGGACGAAATCGTCTACGTGGCGGGCGATACCGTCACCTACGGCCAACTCGCGGACGGCATCGACGCGATGCGCGGCGTGAAATCGCGGCGCGTGGCATGGAGCGTGCCGCAATTGATGAGCGAACTCGCGACGCAGCCGGGCGACTCGCTGTGCAAATACCGCGTGGTGTTCGCGGAAGGGGCCGGCGTGTCGTGGCACAAGGCGCGCACCTTCAACGCGCAAAAGCAGCTCGCCGTCTGCTCGATGGAGCAATGGATGCGCGACAACCTGCGCTTCGACGCGAGCGTTTCGCCCCAGTAAAGCCGGGTTGTCACCCACCGGCGCGGCACCTCGAAGCAGGCTTCACGGCCGCGCCGCGTCCTTCGAAAACCCTCTCTTGCGGGCCCGCTAAATCGCGCGGCGGCAGCTTCCACCCCGGCAGCGTGTAAACTGCTGACTTTTTTGACTCCGGTGGTATGTTGCAAGCCCCCCAGCGCACAGCTCTTAGCGGCCCGGCGCTCATTCGCCTGTTGGCTCGTCTGGCGGATGTCGATGTCCCCGAATCCCGGCAATCGCTCTCGGACCGGCTTAGCCAATGGCTCGGCTGGACCGACGCTATTGCGCTGTCGTCGGCGCTGAACGGCGCGCCGCCGGCAGTGCCGGCCGGGGCGCGGGCGTTCGGCCGCGCCGAAGAGGACGAATGCGCACGCGTGCGCGTTTCGCTGACGAAGTCCGTGGCGGGCGACAGCGTGCTCGTGGCGAGCAAGCGGCGCGGATTTGCCCACCCGCAGGCCCATCCGTATGGAAACCCGCACGCCCACATGCCGTCGCAGCCCGCGCCGGCCGACGCGGCGCCCGATTACGCGGTGTTCCGGCAGCGCTACCAGGCGTTGCAGCAGTCGATGGAAACTGCGGTCGGCACGTTACGCGTGCGCCTGCGCAGCCTGCTGGCCGCCAAAACGCCCGCACTGGCGCGGCTCGCGGTGCTGGACGCCGTCATGGAGCGCGCGCTCGGCGAGCGTGAGCGGAACCTGCTGGGCAGCGTGCCCGGTCTGCTGGCCGGGCACTTCGAGCGCTTGCGCGCGGCGGAGCAGGCGGCGCTGGCCGCCGCCGTGGCCTCGGACGACGTCGCGGCGGTAACGCCCGGCGCATGGCTGGACGTGTTCCGCAAGGACATGCAGAGCGTGTTGCTTGCTGAACTGGACGTTCGTTTTCAACCGGTCGAAGGGTTGCTCGCGGCTCTTCGCACCAGCTAACTGGGACACTATGTCCAGATATCGTATTGATCTCGTTGTATTTCTGGCCGGCCTGGCCGCCGTGTGCTGGATCGCCGTGGGTTACCTCGGTTCGAACCCGCTGGCGCTGGCCGTCACCTTGTTGATCGGTGTGTGCTATCTGGCGGGCTCGCTCGAACTGCATCGTTACAACCAGGCGACCGGCACGTTGACGCGCGCCGTCGCGGCGCTGTCCGGACCGCCGTCGAGCCTGGGCGGCTGGCTCGACTCGTTGCATCCGAGCTTGCGCAACGCGGCGCGTTTGCGCGTCGAAGGTGAGCGGGTGGCCTTGCCCGGACCCGCGCTCGCACCGTATCTGGTCGGCCTGCTGGTGCTGCTGGGCATGCTCGGCACGCTGCTTGGCATGGTCGCGACGTTACGCGGCACCGGCCTCGCGCTGGAAAGCTCGACCGATCTGCAGGCGATTCGTGCTTCGCTGGCCGCGCCGGTCAAGGGCTTGGGATTCGCATTCGGCACGTCGATCGCGGGCGTGTCCACCTCCGCGATGCTCGGGCTGCTGGCCGCGTTGTGCCGTCGCGAACGGTTGCAGGCGGCGCAAGCGCTCGACCTGAAGATCGCGACGAGCTTGCGCATCTATTCGCAGGCTCATCAGCGCGACGAGAGTTTCAGGCTTCTGCAACGGCAGGCCGATGTGATGCCCGCACTGGTCGACCGCCTGCAGTCGATGATGTCGGCGATTGAACAGCAGAGTCTCGCGTCGAGCGAGCGTCAGGTGGCCAGCCAGGAGGCGTTTCATGGCAAGGCCGAGGCCGCTTATACGCGGCTGGCCGCGTCTGTCGAGCAGTCGTTGAAGCAGAGTGTTGCCGACAGCACGCGCGCGGCCGGCGCGGCGTTGCAGCCGGTGATGGAAGCGACGATGGCCGGTCTCGCACGCGAGACCACCGCGTTGCACGCCAGCGTTTCGCACGCCGTGCAGCGGCAACTGGACGGGTTGTCGAACGGTTTTGAAGCGACGGCCGTGAACGTGGCCGACATCTGGAACAAGGCGCTGGCCGGACATCAGCGTTCGAGCGAGGAACTGACGGAGCATCTGCGGGCAACGCTAGATCGCTTCACGGAGACGTTCGAGCAACGCTCGGCCGGTTTGCTCGACGGCGTGTCCGCGCGACTGGATGCCACCGCGCAGGGCGTGTCGCAGGCATGGAACGACGCGTTGTCGCGGCAGGAGCGTGTCGGCGAGACGCTCGCGGACAACAATCGGCAAGCGCTGGCGGCGGCCGCGGCGAGTTTCGAGCAGCATTCGGTGTCGTTGCTCGCCAATGTCGGCGAGTCGCACGCGAATCTGCAGACGGCGCTGGGCTCGCGGGACGAACAACGGCTGGCGGCCTGGACCGAACAGCTCGGTTCGATGGCCGCTGCGTTGAATGAGAAGTGGGAGCAGACCGGCGAACGCACGGCGAACCGTCAGCAGGAAATCTGCGCGACGCTGGAACAAACCGCGCGCGACATCGCGGCGCAAACGCAAACGCATGCGAGCGCAACGATCGCCGAGATCGGTCGCCTCGTGGATGCAGCAGCCGAAGCCCCCAAAGCCGCCGCGAACCTGCGCACGGAACTGGCGGCGCAAGATGAACAACGTCTGGCCGCATGGACCGAAAAACTCGATTCGATGGCCGCTGCATTGAGCGAGAAGTGGGAACAAGCCGGCGAACGCACCGCGAACCGTCAGCAGGAAATCTGCGCGACGCTGGAGCAAACCGCGCGCGACATGTCGGCTCAGACGCAGGCGCACGCGAGCGAGACGATCGCCGAGATCGGGCAACTGGTGCAGGCTGCGTCGGAAGCGCCGAAGGCCGCGGCTGAAGTCGTCGCCGAATTGCGGCAGAAACTGTCCGATAGCATGGTTCGCGATACCGCGATGTTGCAGGAGCGCGCGCGCTTGCTGGAAACGCTGGAGACGCTGCTCGATGCCGTGAATCACGCGTCCACCGAACAACGTACGGCCGTCGACGCGCTGGTTTCGACGTCGGCGGATCTGCTGGAGCGGGTGGGCACGCGCTTCACCGACAAGGTCGAACTCGAAACCGGCAAGCTCGGCGACATCGCCGCGCAGGTGACCGGCAGCGCCGTCGAAGTGGCGAGCCTCGGCGAAGCGTTCGGCAGCGCCGTGCAGGTGTTCGGCGAGTCGAACGACAAGCTGGTCACGCATCTGGAGCGGATCGAAGCCGCGCTCGATAAGTCGCTCGCACGCAGTGACGAACAGTTGGCGTATTACGTGGCGCAGGCGCGGGAAGTCGTCGACCTGAGCGTGATGTCGCAGAAGCAGATCGTCGAGGATCTGCAGCACCTCGCCGGGCAGCGCGCTTCGGCCGGAGCTGACGCCGCATGAGCGAGGAAATCGACGGCGGCGTAGAGACCACCGCGCCGATCTGGCCGGTCTTCGGCGATTTGATGTCGGTGCTGCTGGGCGCCTTCGTGCTGATCCTGGTGGGCGTCATCGGCGTGCAACTCGAACTGTCGACCAAGCTGGAGCAGGAGGTCAAGCAGCGTCAGGTGGAAACGCAGCGCCGCAAGACCCTCGAGCAGGCGCTCGCGGGACCACTCGCGGCAGGTCGCGTGACGCTGGTCAACGGACGTATCGGCATTAGCGGCAATGTGTTGTTCGCGCTGAACTCCGACCAGTTGCAGCCCGAAGGCCGCGAGTTATTGAAGAGCCTGGCCGGACCGCTCACGGCGTATCTGCATGCCCGTGACGAGATTCTGATGGTGAGCGGTTTTACCGACGACCGGCAGGTGCGCGAGGCGAACCGTCGCTTTGCGGACAACTGGGAACTGTCGGCGCAGCGCGCGCTGACGGTGACGCGGGCGTTGATCGATGACGGCGTGCCGGCGGCCTCGGTTTTCGCGGCCGCGTTCGGTTCGCAGCAGCCGGTGGGCTCGAACGCCGACGATCAGGGGCGTGCGAAGAACCGGCGGGTGGAAATCGCGCCGGTGCCGGGGCCGGCGAATGCGGCGGGGAAGGCGCGTGAGTGAACGAGAAGGGGTGCGCGGCGCGGTGAACGCGATGAACGCGGTAAGCGCCGCGCTCGACGCATGGCGCGAGTGCCACGCCGATCGCTTCGACCCAATCCGCTTCCATTTCATCGATGCGCTGGCACGTCGCGCGGCGAATCATAGCGGCGCGGCGCGGCGGATCCTGGACGCGAAGCTGGCGACGTTGATCGAAGCCTATGCCGCGGATTTGGAGCGAGCCGAAACTTCGGCAACTGAAAGCGGCACTGCGGCGACCGTAGCGGCGGCGAATGAACACGCTCGAAGCGCGCTCGCCGAATTGACCGAACACATCGTCAGGCACGCGCCGACAGAAGGCGAGCAGCGCGTCGTCGCACACGGCCTGCCTACCGCCGCGTCGTATCCGGAACTGGCGGCGCTCGATCACTTCAGGGAAATCTGGTCGAAAGTTCGGACCGAGAAACAGCTACGCCAGTCGTTGGAGCAAGTCCCTGGCAATGCCGGACCGCTCAATTCGAGCAGCCTGGTGCATCGTTCGCTTTCGCTGATGCGCGAGTTGTCGCCGGGCTACCTCAAACAGTTTCTGGCTTACGTCGACGCGTTGTCGTGGATGGAGCAGATGAACGGTGGCCTGCCTGCGGGTAAAGACGCGCCTCGCGCAGCGAGCGCCGGTAAGAGCGCTCGCGGCAAAGCACGCTGACTACGCGTGCGGCACCGCGACGTGCCGCGACGCCCGACGCGTCGCAACCGCGCCGCGTAACGCGCAACGCTGAACCCCACGCTCAATCGAAATCGAACACGTCGAAGATCGAGCGCTTCTTCTTATATCCCCGATACCCCGTACGATGCTCGTCGCGTCCGCGATGGTTATCGTACGCGTGCTCCCTGTCGCGCTCGCGATGGTCGTCCCGGCCCGCGCGTACCGTTGCGGGCGCATCGAGATTCGCGTCGTCCTGCGCAATCAGTTTGTCGAGTTCACCGCGATCGAGCCAGACACCCCGGCAGTCCGGGCAGTAGTCGATTTCGATCGAGCGGCGCTCGGTCATCAGCAAATCGGTCGTTTTGCAAACGGGGCATTTCATGGTGTCGCTCCTCAAGAATACAAAAACATAGATCGCTCAGGCTCGCGGTCGATCATTCGCTGCTGCTAATGGTCTGCTTCGATTTCGCCCGGCGCACCAGCATGTTCATCGCTTCGACGAACGCGGAGAACGCCATCGCCACGTAGATGTAAGCCTTTGGCACGTGGGAGCCGAAACCCTCGGCGATCAGCGTCATACCGATCACGAGCAGGAAGCTGAGCGCCAGCATCACGATGGTCGGATTCCGCTCGATAAAGCGCGACAGCGGCTGTGCAGCGAACAACATCACCATGACCGCGGCGATCACCGCGATAAACATGATCGGCATGTGTTCGGTCATGCCGACCGCGGTAATGATGCTGTCCACCGAGAACACGATGTCGAGCACGAGGATCTGGCCGATCGCCGCCGCCGCGGTCAACTGGATCGTCGAACCCGCTTTGCCGCTGACGTCGTCCTCGTGAGTGACGTGGTGCCGGATTTCACCGGTCGCCTTCCAGACGAGGAACAGACCGCCGGCAAGCAGAATCAGATCGCGCCAGGAGAACGCATGGCCGAACAGCGCGAACGCGGGTGCGGTCAACTGCGCGATCCACGCCACCGTGCCGAGCAAAGCGAGTCGCAATACGAGCGCGAGCATGATGCCGATCCGTTGCGTGCGGGCGCGCTGCGCTTCGGGCAACTTGTTGCTAAGGATCGAGATGAAGATCAGGTTGTCGATGCCGAGCACGATTTCCATCACCACCAGCGTGAGGAGCGCGGCCCATGCGGCGGGATCGGCAAAGAGTACGAGCAGAGTGTCCATGGGAGTCGTCAGAAAATAGAGGCGTCAAACGTTGCGGTAGAGCTATCTTCGCCGTTATCGAGGTTCGGATAAATCAGTGATAAGCTGATCGATACATCGGTTTTTACGAAGTGTTTCCGACATGCTCAACTACCGTCATCTCTACTATTTCTGGATCGTCGTGAAGGAGGGCGGCTTTGCGCGCGCGGCCGAGCACCTCGACATGGCTGTCCAGACGATCAGCGCGCAGGTGCGCGAACTGGAAAAATCGATCGGCCGCCAGTTGCTGAAACCGGCCGGGCGCGGCGTCACGATGACCGAGGCCGGTGAAACGGCCTTCAATCGCGCCGAGCAGATCTTCCAGATCGGCGAAGCGCTGCTCGACGAGATGCGCGAGCCAGGCGGTGAAGGCCTGGCGCGGCTGGCGGTCGGCCTCTCCGACGGTATTTCCAAGCTTGCGGCGCACGCGCTCCTCGCGCCGGTGCTGGGCACGCCGTCGCTCAGGCTGCTATGCCACGAGGGCGAGCATTCGCAACTGCTGTCGGAGCTCGCGCTGCATCGGCTCGATCTCGTGCTCGCGTGCCAGCCCGCGCCGCATGACACCGACCTGCGGGTGTTCAGTCAGCGTCTCGTCGGCTCGCCCGTCGACTGGTATGGTCCCGCGGAAATCGTTCGCAAAGCCACGCGCGCAGGCTTTCCGCAATGTCTCGCGGAGATCCCTGTGCTGCTGCCCACACGGCACGCCGCGTTGCGCGCGCGACTCGACCGCTGGTTCGAGGCGGCCGGCATCCGGCCGCGCGTCGTCGGCGAATTCGAGGACAGCGCGCTAATGGCCGTATTCGCGGCGCGTGGGCTCGGTGTGTTCCCGCTCGCGGAACTGGGCGCGGAAGACCTGACGCTGCTGCGCGGCGTGCGCTGGCTCGGCCGCGCGGAAGGCGTGGTCGAAGAGATCCACGCGATCCGGTCGCGGCGCGGGCAACATCATGCGCTCGCCTCTCAGGTGCTGGCCGCCGTGCGTTCGTAAGCGCGCGGCGCGCGCAGCAGCGCGCCATGCCGGCTCAGCAGCGGGTTGGGTTGAGGCCCCCACGCGTTGAGAATGGCGGCGAGCAGGGCGATTTCGTCATCCGCCAGGTGGTTGTCCGCGATCGTGACGGCGATACACAGGCGGATCACCTTGGCGCGCAACTTGGGGTCGTCGATTTCGGCGATCAGCTCGGTGAGCATGGGTTCGTCGAGCGGGCCGACCGTGGGCGCGAGCGACGTTTGCGCGCCGGAGTGGTCTTCACACATCGCCTGAACGATTTGCGCGAATTGCGCCGGCGCGAGGCCGAGCTGACCGGCTATATCCAGTTTGTCGAGGGCGCGCTCCTCCGAACTGCAGACGTGGCCGTCGGCGGTGAGGGCGAGCGCGACGATACGGGCTGCGGCTTGAGGGCTGTTGCGGGGATAGGTTCGCATGATCGGGTTCCTTTCGCGGACGGTGTCCGCTGTGGTGATGAACCTCAGTCTGCGTGATGCGACGATTCGAATAAACCTGCTAATTACGAAGTGACAGTTCGAAAAAACCGAAGCGATGTCATTCAGTGTGATGCAGTGAAAACGGATACCAGGTCGAAACCCGGCAACCGTCTTCACCGCCTGCGCGTGACCAGCCGCTTGGAACGCGTGACGCATCCCGACCGTGACCGGCACTTGCGCGCCCGTGGGCGTCTTCCATTAAGATTCCCGCGATGGTCCGCCGGATGCTTCGATACGGATCGAAACGTGCGACTATGTCGTCGCGCTATGCTCGATCCGACAACCCGGAGACCGTCATGCATGCCCAGCCCAATTTGTCCGCCACTGCTTTTCTGATCGCCGACGCCGCGCGCGCCTCGATGCTGATGGCATTGGTCGACGGCCGCGCGCTGCCCGCCGGCGAACTCGCTTATGCGGCCGGCGTCACCGCGCAGACGGCCAGCAGCCATCTGGCGAAGCTGCTCGATGGTGGTCTGGTCGCCGTGGAAAAGCAGGGGCGTCACCGTTACTACCGGCTCGCGAATCCGCATGTCGCCGTGGCGCTTGAAAGTCTCGCGTCGATCGGCACGCAACGGGTTGTGCGTCGCAAATCGCTCGGCCGCGAAGCGGGCAAGTTGCGTTTTGCGCGCTGCTGCTACGACCATCTGGCCGGGCAGGCCGGTGTGGCGATTACGCAGCATCTGATGCAGCGCGGTTTTCTTTCCGCCGCGGACGACAAACGGTTCGAGGTCACACCGGCCGGCGCGGCATGGTTCTGTAAGCTGGGACTCGATATCGCTGCAGTGAAGCCCGGGCGGCACGGCATTGCGCGTCAGTGTCTCGACTGGTCGGAGCGCCAGCATCATCTGGCCGGTCCGCTCGGTGTGGGTTTTCTCGATCTGTTGTGCGCCAAAGGCTGGTTGCGGCGTGCCGACACCTCGCGGGCCGTGCAGATCACGCAGGAAGGCTGGGTGGGATTGCGGGATCATCTGGGGCTGACGCCGGAGTCGATCGAACGTTGCGCGCCGGTCGCCGAGTGTCCTTGAGTTTCCTCTACCGGCGCGTTAAATTGCGGCTCGCAGTGCAGAGCGGTCTAGTTCGGAGAGGCAGTACGTCATCCGGTTTGTAACTCATTGGTAAGGATTGCAGATGTCGGATCAGGCTGGACGCGAAGACAGCGACATGCGTGCGCGGCTGGCCGAACGTAACGACGTCGCGCTGCTCGGCTGGGTCGCCGCAGCATTCGCTGCCGTGCTCGGCGCGTTGAGCCTGACGAAACGCTTGCCGGTCGATCCGCGCTGGTGTGCCGTGCTGGCGAGCGCCTTTGTCAACGTCGTCGTCGTCGCGATCTGGCGACTGCCGGCGGCCCGCCGAGCGGCGGCGCCCGTCGAAGGACCGGCCTGGAAGCGCGGCGTCGGGTACCTCCGGCGATTCGTCTGGCACGACGCCGAGACGCCTTCCTTCGCCGGCCTGCTGCGTCAGCTTCGCTGGCAACCGTGGTGCGTTCTCGCCGCTTGCTGCCTGGCCGTGGCGCTCGCGCTGACGGCGTTGAAACCCGTCGACCCGGCCATGCTGATTCACGCGATGGTCTCGCCGTCGCTCGTGATCGTCAGCGGCGCGGCTGCGCTGACGCTCGCGTTTCTCACCCTCGTCGCCGAACGGTTTTACGCGCATGCCGCCGAGCGGCCGGGCGCGTCGCGCGCGGTATCGCTGGCCGGCATGTTGCGCGTGTTGCTGCTGTGCGCGCTCGCGGCGGCGTTGTCGGCGGCATGGTTTATTTACGCGCACAGAGCGCTCGATCTGGTCGTGCAGGCGGCCGCCGTGTTGTGCGCGGCGATTGCCGTCGAGATGGCGTTGCGCATGCTGTTGCTGTGGCTTTTCATGCCGCGTGCGGCCGACCGCGCGACCCATGTTCCAGCTAGCCTGCTGGCCGGGCTATTGCGTTTTGGCCGCTCGCCGCTGGCGTCGCTCGGCGCCGAATTGCACGACCGCTACGGCATCGATCTGCGGCAGAACTGGGTGCTGCGCAGTTTCATGCGGCTACTGCCCGCCACGATCGCGACCATGGCGGTCTGCGCGTGGCTGCTGACGTCGGTCGTCGTCTTGAATCCGGCCCAGCGCGCGGTGTATGAACGATTCGGCGCGCCGGTCGAGGTCTGGTCGCCGGGCTTGCATGCCGGCTTGCCCTGGCCGTTCGGCAAGACGCGCATGGTCGACAACGGCGCCGTGCATCAACTGATCGTGTCCGGCGGCGCGGACGACAGCAGCGTCGCGGCGCCCGCCGCTGCGGCTGACGGTCCCACACCCGAGCAATTGAATCGTCTCTGGGACGCTCAGCACCCGTGGGAGACGAGTCAGGTGATCGCCGGCGCGAGCGGCGATCAGCAGAGCTTCCAGATCGTCAATGCCGACGTGCGGCTCGATTACCGCATCGGTCTGAGCGACGCGGCCGCGCGCGCCGCGCTGTATCGCTCGGTCGATCCGGAGAGCACCGTACGGTCGATCGCCAATCGCGAGGTGATGCATTACCTCGCGTCGCATACGCTGGCGTCGCTGCTCGAAACCAGCCAGACCGTGATGGCGGAAACGGTGCGCAATGCCGTTCAGTCGCAACTCGACCGGCTCGGCAGTGGCATCGATGTGGTCGCGGTCGTGATCGAAAGTGTCCATCCGCCGGCGGGTGCGGCCGCGGCCTATCACGACGTGCAGGCCGCGCAGATTCGTGCGCAAGCCAGCGTCGCGCAGGCGCACGGATTTGCCGCGCAGGTACTCGGCACCGCGCAGCAGCAGGCGCTGACCCAGGTCGCGAAAGCGAGCGCGCGGGCCGGCGACACGCTGGCGTCGGCGCGGGTGCAGCAAACCAATTTCTCGGCGGAAGCCGTGGCTTATCGCCTGGGTGGTCCCGCTTTCACGTTCGAGTACTACCTGGCCAAATTGCAACAGGGATTGCAGAACGCGCGCATTACCGTGATCGACGACCGGCTCGTCGCCGATCATCGCGCCACGCTCGATCTGCGCACTTTCACGGCCGGCGATCTCGCCGGCCTTCCTCGCGGCAATTGAGGCACGCGCCGCATGCCGGCGAGGCTGTTTTCAAGGTGATTTCATGAGTTTGTTGCATTCGCATGCAGATGGTCACGGGCATCACCATCACCACCACCATGGCGATCACGGTGACGCGCAAAGCAAACGGGGTGGCCCGTTCTATCTGCGTGTGCTGCTCGCGTTGCTGTGCGTCGCGATCGCGATCGCGGTGGCGAGCTTCATTTCCGTTCGGGCGGGCGAAGCGTCGGTGATCACGCGTTTCGGGCAACCGGTGCGCGTGCTGCTCGAACCCGGACTCGCGTGGCGCCTGCCCGCGCCGATCGAAGCGGCGGTGCCGGTCGACCTGCGTCTGCATACGACATCGAGCGGCTTGCAGGACGTCGGTACGCGCGACGGCTTGCGGATCATCGTGCAGGCCTACGTGGCGTGGCGCGTCGCCGCCGATCCGAACGACGTGCGCCGTTTCGTGCGCGCCGTGGGCAACCGGCCTGACGAGGCCGCGCAGCAGATTCGCTCGCTGCTTGGCTCGTCGTTGCAGACCACGTCGGCGGGATTCGACCTGGCGTCGCTGGTCAATACCGACCCGTCGCGGGTTCGCGTTGCCGCGTTCGAAAACGCATTGCGCACGCAGATCGACGCGCAGCTTTACTCGGCCTATGGCGTACACGTCGTGCAAGTGGGATTAGAGCGGCTGACGTTGCCCGCCGTGACGCTCGCGGCCACGGTCAGCCGGATGAGCGCGGAGCGCGAGACGGTCGCCGCGCAACGCACCGCGGATGGCAATCGCGAGGCCGCGCAGATCCGTTCGGATGCGGACCGCGACGCTCGTCTCGCGGTGGCCGACGCCAACGTGAAGGCCGCGCAGATCGAAGCGCAATCGCGTCAGGACGCCGCCGCGATCTACGGCGCCACCTACGCGGGCAATCCCCGGCTTTACACGATGCTGCGTTCGCTCGACACGCTCGACACCGTGGTCAGCGCCAACACGAACCTGATCTTGCGCACCGATGCGGCGCCGTTCCAGGCGTTGGTGCAGGGGCCGCAAGACCCTAGCGGCGCAGGTGCAGCAGCCGCGCCGTCGGCGAAAAAATCCAGGGCCTCGCGATGAGCACCGACGCCGGCTTGCCGCCGCTCGGACCCGGCGCACAGGCGGTCCGCCTGTCGTTCTGGTTCGTCGCGGCCATAGCGGTGCTGGCCGCGTGCGCGTGGGCGAGCTCGAACATCCAGCGTATTCCAGCCGACAGCCGCGCGGTCGTATTGCGCTTCGGCGCGTTTGTCCGCACGCAGGACGCGGGCTTGCTGATCGCGTGGCCGCGTCCGTTCGAGACGACGTTGCTGGTGCCGGGCAGCGCGCGGGTGCTGGAGCAGCGCATTCAATCGCTCGAACGCGACCCGCGCGCGCGCGATGCGGATGCCCACTTGCCGGACGCGTCGTCCCTGTCGCAAGGTTTGCCCGATGCGGATAGCGGCGCGGCCGGCCCGACGGATGTGCCGCCCGGCGGCATACCCGCTGTGTCGGACGAGAACGCCGCTCCGGAAGGTGCGCCCGCGCCCGGCACGTTGTTGTCCGATGCGCTCGCCGGCTCGGGTTATCTGCTCACCGGCGACAACGGCGTTTTGCAGTTGCGCGCCACGCTTTACTACCGCGTCGTCGACGCGTACGCGTACGTGCTGCAAAAAGACCGGCTCGATGCCGCGCTCGAACGGATCGTGTCGGCGTCCGCTGCGGCCGTCGTGGCGAAGCGGAATCTGGATGCGATTCTGGTCGCGCGGCCGGAGTTGTTGTCGGCGGATCAGCAACTCGCCGTGAAGCGCGAACGCTTGCGTGGCGATCTCGCGCAGGAGGTGCAGCGACGTCTGCGGCAACTCGATGCGCAGCATGCGGGGCTCGGTGTCGAAGTGGCGCGTGTCGACGTCGAGGCGGCGTTTCCCGCTGCAGCGGTCGGTGCGTTCAATTCGGTGCTGACGTCGTTGCAGGTGGCCGAGCGCAGCATGGCCGAAGCGCGCACCGCCGCCGAGAAGATCCGTCAGGATTCGGAGCAGGACGCCGACCGGATCGTGCAGAACGCGCAAGCTAGCGCGGTCGAACGGGTGGCGACGGCGCGGGCGAAAACCTTGACCATTCAGCAACTGGAAGAGCCGGTGCGCAGCAATAGCGATCCGGGTCTGCTGGCGCGCGTGTATCGGGATCGCGTGCAGTCGATTCTCGCGAAAGCGGCCAGCGTGACGACGGTCGATCCGCACAACACGTCCAACCTGATTCTGCCGGGGAACGCGAAATGAGCGCGAGTATTGGACCTGTGAGGGGCGGGGAAGGGCGTGAGGGACATGCGAACGCGGAGCATGCTGGGCATTCGCACGCAGAGCACTCGCACGCAGAGCACACGCACGCGGCACACAGCCCACATCGCCCAGCTTCCGCGCCGTCCATTCCCCTCTCGGCCTCCGAGCAACGCACGGTAACGCGGCAAATCGCCCTGGCGCTCCTCGCCGGCGGTCTGCTGATACTGTCGACCGCCTGGCACGCGTTCGCGCCCGCCGATGAAGCGCTGTCGCAGGTGCTCGCGGGACTGGCGTCGCTGGTCGTCGCCGGTCCGGTGTTTGCGGGCGCGTGGCACAGCCTCAAGTCGCCGAGTCTGCACGGTGTGACCGACCGCCTGATCGCGCTCGCGATGCTGGCGGCCTGGGCAGTCGGCGACATGGCCACTGCCGCCTTGCTGCCGATCGTGATGACCTTCGGCCACGCGCTCGAAGAACGCAGCGTGCTCGGCTCGCAGGAAGCGATCCGAGCGCTCGGCCGCTTGACGTCGGGCAAGGTGCGGCGCGTCGGCGCGGACGGCTCGCTCGAAGAAGTGCCGTATGAAGCGTTGCAAGCCGGCGACCGGATCGAAGTCGCGGCCGGCGAGCGTATCCCCGCCGACGGTGTGGTGCTGCATGGTCAATCGAGCGTCGACAATGCGGCGATCACCGGGGAGTCGGTGCCGCTCGATGTCGACACGGGCGCGGCGGTGTTCGGCGGCGCGATGAATCTCGACGGTCCGCTGCGAATCGAAGTACTGCACGCGGGCAAGCAATCGACGCTCGGCAAGATCATCGAACTGATGCAGCGAGCCGAGCAGGCCAAGCCGCCGATCACGCAAATGCTCGAACGTTACATGGGCGGTTATTTGTGCCTCGTGTTGCTGATAGCGGCGATCGTGTGGTTCACGTCGGCGAATGCATCGGCGATGCTGGCCGTGATAGTCGCCGCGTGTCCATGCGCGCTGGTGCTTGCCGCGCCGTCGACGGCGATCGCCGGCATCGCGGTCGGGGCGCGGCACGGCATTCTGTTCAGAAGCGCCGCGTTTCTCGACAAGTTCGCGCAGATCGATTCGCTCGTAATCGACAAGACCGGCACGCTGACTTACGGCGAATTGCGCGTCGAGCGTGTCTTGCTGCAAGAGGGCGTCGACACGGCACAGGTACTGGAACTGGCGGTGCGCCTGGGCGGCAGTAGCGCGCATCCGGTGAGTCGCGCGCTGGTTCGCTATGCGACTGAGGCTGGGCGGGGCGGCGGGGGTGTCGGTGTCGGTGTCGGTGTCGGCGAAACGCCGTTGGAACATGCACGCGAGTTGCGCGGGCTCGGCGTGGTGGCGGATACGGTCGACGGCGTCGCCGTGCTGGGTCGCCACGGCTTGCTCTCCGACTACGTACAGGATTTGCCGGAGCCGCCACGCGAGATCGACGGCCCTTGCGTCGGTCTCGCGTTGAACGGCCGTCTGCTCGCATGGTTCGGTTTCGCCGACGCGCTGCGTGCGGAGGCGAAACACGCGCTCGAAGATTTGCGCGCACTCGGGCTGACGCGTCAGACGCTGTTGACCGGCGACCGCGCGGCCGTCGCTCGCAAAGTAGCGGCGCAAACCGGTATCGAGATTGTCGTCGCGGAGGCTTTGCCGCACGACAAACTCGACTACGTGGTGCAGGAAATGGCGCAGGGCTATCACCCGCTCGTGGTCGGCGATGGCCTGAACGACGTGCTCGCGATCAAGGCCGGCCCGACGAGCGTGGCGATGGGCGAGCGCGGAATCGACATCGCGGTCGCCTCGGCCGACGTCGTTCTGTTGGGCGACGACCTGCGTCGCATTGCGACCTGCGTGCGGCTCGGCCGGCGTTGTTTGCAGACCGCGACGATCAACGCGGCGATCGGTTTGGCGTGGACCGTCGCGGTGATCGTGCTCGCGGCGACGGGCACGTTGGGCGCGGTGTGGATCGCGCTGCTGCATAACCTCGGCACGTTCATCGTGATCGCGAATGCGGGGCGGCTGCTGCGCATGGATGAAGATAGCGATTCGGCCGGCCTTGCACACGCCGGTGTCGCGCAAGAATCGGGCAGCACCAGCGTTTCCGCGTGAGTGCGGGCTGGTTCACGATGCAAAGCTGAAGTGAAGATGGCACATCGGGGAAGCCCGCGGCCCGCGCTGGGATCCTGCCGTCGGCGAGGAGATCGCCGCGGCGGTTCGCAAGGCCGCATGGCAGCCTTGCGGTCATCAGCAGGTGGGCTGCGAGGCGGCTAACCCACCGGCTCGCGCCGTTCGTTACAGCCGTTACCGTGACTGCACGCCGGAATTCATCGCCGCGCGCATGAACGCGAGCATCGACTCGTCCGTCCATGAACCCAGCATCAACTCGGGCTCGGTTTGAAGCGCGTGACGCAGCCGTCTATGCGTCTCCGGATCGTCGCCCGCATAACTCCTGAATAGATCGAGCCAACGTCGGGCGAGTTCGCGCCCTGCTGGCGATTCGGGCGTGGCGCCCGCGTCCATCGCGTCGCGCACGTCGGCCATTAGCTGCGGCCATTCCATCGCGCGCTTGCCGTAGTTCGCGCGCATGAAGCGAATCTCGCCGGGCGTCAGATACTTTTCGTAGACCAGCATCTTCGTTTCACTGAACGCGAGCAGCACATAGTCCCGTAGCTGGGTCGAAATGCCGATGTGCACCTGCATCGACGGTTCGTTGTTGTGCATCTGATTCAGCTTCGCGACGAGGCGCGGGTCGCCGCCTGTGTCGCGCACCAGCATCGTCATCCAGCGCTTCGACAGCGTGCGTGCCGCTTCGCTTTCGGGCGGCACGCCGCAGTCCATCAACGCGCGGACCTCGGCGATCAGCGTCGTCCATTCAGGATCCGGCGCCTGCGTATTGCGGTACATCGGCAGGCGGGCAAGTTCGTCGGTAGAAAAATACTTGTCGTACATGGTCATCATCTCCAACGTGGTGAGCCAGTCGGTCAACTCCGGTTCCTCGCCGTGAAGCAGCATGCCATGCAGATCCGCAAGGCGTTCGCGCAAGCGCGCCGCCTGTTGAATCTGACTGTCGAGCATGGCGATCTGACGCTCGACGATATTAGCCAGCGGAGTTTCGGGCTGAGCCAGATAGGTCTGAATCTCGGCGAGCGCGAGTCCGAAACGACGCATTGCCTGGATCTGATGGAGCCGGGAAACGTCGTGACGGTCGTACAGCCGATAGCCGTTGTCGGCGCGTGCCGATGGCCTCAGCAAGCCGATTGCGTCGTAGTGGTGCAGCGTACGGACGGTGAGCCCGCTGCGCTTGGCAAGTTCGCCCACTTTCAACCGCATTCGAGCCTCCTGTCAGGGTTCACGATGAAGGTTAGAACCTTACGCTACGTGAGGGTCAAGAGGAATGAGCAGAGCATTCAGGGGAGTGCAATAAACAAATTGTGGTTGTCTTGCTAACCAATTTGCGATCTAATCTAGCCATGTTCGATCACTGCCTTTACTTCAACTCTTCGGCACTCGCCCGGCTTACCGAGCGTGAGTGGACGACTGCGTACGCGCCGTTCGGATTGACCCCGGCTCAGGGTTTTGTATTGCGGGTGGTGCTGGCCTCCCCGGGTTCGCTCAGCAGCGAGGTGGCGAGCCTGTTGGGCATCGCACGGCCCACTGCAACCAGGTTGATCGACAACCTGTGCGACAAGGAACTCGTCGAGCGTCGCCAGGGGGAAGCCGACGCCAGGGAGTGGGGCGTTTATCCGACGCAGGCAGGCAAGGCGCTGGATCGACCCATCACCGAGGCCAGTGCGCAGATTGCCAGAACCTTGCGCTCGAAGATCGGGCGGGAGTTGTTCGAATCGACCGTGTCAGGCATGCATGACGTGAGAAAAGCCCTCTCCTGAGGGGTTTTTTATTCCAGATGGTTGTCTTGCTAATCAAAAAGGAAGGCGTAATGAAAAGCAGCGCGGTACACAGTGCAACGACGCGCCCACGCACGCAGTCGCCATCGTGGATATCGGAAAGCGGCTTGCGCTGGGCATTGGGCGCGACGATCTGGCTGGTCGCCATGGTTCTGGTCGTGGTGGCGATCATTTACGCGCCGGACAGCACGCGCGCCAATACTCGACTATGCCTGCAACAGATCGCGAACGAAGAACACTCGAGTCTCGAAGCCTTCTTCCAGAACCCGGCGCAGCAAGATGCGTTCGCGCAGGCCGTCACGATCTGCTCGCGTTGAGCGTTGCAGAAGTCGTTGCCCGCGCGATTCAAAACCGACGCCAGGCGACCTGATTTGCTAGCTAACCTGCGCCGGCATAGCCAGCGACTGATGTGCACTCACACCCGCCATCGCGCCCGCCGCCGAAGCAAACGTCGCGTTGGTCATCGCGTTGGTGGCGTCGCCTGCGGCATAGACGCCGTCGACGGTGGTTCGCTTGAATCCATCCACTCGGATGATGCGGCCGAGCGGCGCGTCGTCGAAAGCACAACCCAGTTGCTCGGCGAGCGGACTCGTCATGTGCGTTTTCGGCGCGACGAATAGCGTATCGATCGAGATCACGCGTCCGTCGGCGAGTCTCAGCGCGTCGAGATGTGGCGCATCGCCGAGCAGTTCGACGACCGGCGAGCGTTCGATCCGAACGTCCCGCGCAGCCAGATGGGCGATCTGTTCCGCTTCGGGTTCGAAGTGGTCTTGCGTGAAATAGGTCGTCGGCCCCCACTCCGGAACGAGCAACGCTTGATGAATCGACAACGCGTGACTAGCCAGCACGCCGAGACGCCGATCCCGCACTTCGTATCCATGACAGTACGGACAATGGACGACCGTCATTCCCCAACGTGCCTGAAGTCCGGGAATGGCGGGCAATTCGTCTCTCACGCCGGTCGCGAGAATCAGGCGTGAAGCTGACTCGATGCGACCACCCGCCAGCGTGACTTCAAAACCATCCGCGACCCGTTCAGCCGCAACGGCCTCGCCTTTGACTATCTGAACCGTCGGGTACAGCGCAAGCTGCGCCGCGGCCTCGCGGATGATCTCGGCCGGCGGCTTGCCGTCCTGGCCAAAGAAGCCGTGCGCATGCGCGGCAAACCGGTTGCGCGGCAAGCCCGCGTCCACCACCAGAACGCGGCGTCTGGCGCGCGCCAACTGCATCGCCGCCGACAGCCCCGCGAAACTCCCTCCCACAACGATTACATCGTGCTCGGTCTGCATGTTTTCTCTCCAATGTTGCGCGTGCGCCGCTCCGCCAACCGGTTCGAGCGTCCGTTCGCATCTCATGAAACATCACGAGTTGCATGATAGGGCGGTGCTATACTTCTTGCAACTTTAAATGTTGCGTGAGTTGATTCCACGCGACGCGGTTCGATAACGAGGTGAACGATGAGAACCGACAGCCGGCTCTCGCGGATGCTGCACGTGCTGATTCACATGGATCGGCACGACGGCCCGCTGACGTCCGAAACGATCGCGCAGATGCTGCGCACGCACGCCGTGGTGGTGCGCAGAATGCTGGCGGGTCTGCGGGATCAGGGCTACGTACGCTCTGAAAAGGGCCATGGAGGTGGTTGGGTATTAGCCGAAGATCTCGACAAACTCACCTTGCTGGACGTCTACCGCGCGGTGGGCGAGCCGCCGCTTTTCTCCGAACTCCTGACGGACGACGACCCGCAATGTCTGGTCGAACAGGCCGTCAACGCGGGCTTGTCTAAAGCGATGCAGGAGGCTGAAACCGCGCTGCTTGCACGCTTCGGCGAGCTGACGGTGGGCGCGCTCGCGCGTGATTTCGACGAACGCTTCGCGCGCGTCAAACAAGGCGAACAGGGCGGTTGAGCAGTAGACGAACCACCCGCTACAACGTCGTCCCGTTTCAACGCAAACGCCTTCGCACCCGCCCGCAAAGGGTAAACACCCACAACATTTCCACGCGACGGAAAGCAGCCAGAAGGCGTTGGTTTTTTATACTCCTCGGCAAGCGCGGCACGAGACGATCCGTCAACATCGGACGAGTGCCCGCATATGGAGACCGTTTGACATGCCACCGTTCGCCCGCTTCACGGCGCTCGCCTCGACCGCCTGCGCGATCCTGCTCTGGACGCCCTATGCCCAGGCGGAAAAGCTGACGCTGATGACGGGCGGTGCCACCAAGATCGTCTACCTGCCGGTCACGCTGGCTTCGCGGCTGGGCTACTTCCGCGACGAAGGGCTCGACGTCGACATCCTGTCCGAACCCGCCGGCGTCGATACCGCGACCGAACTGATTGCCGGCGCCGTGCAAGGCGCGGTGGGTTTCTACGACCATACGATCGATCTGCAAAGCCGCGGCCTCGAAGTCGAAGCGATCGTTGTGCTCGCACGTTCCGCGGGACTGGCCGAACTCGCGTCGACGAAGGCGGCGAAGCCGATGCAGAGCATGGCCGACGCGCGCGGCCGGCGGCTCGGCGTAACCGGCTTCGGCGCGTCCACCGATTTCCTGAGCCGCTATCTGGCGCAACGCGCGGGTCTGCCCGCGAACGCCTATACGGTCGTGCCGCTGGGTTCCGACAACAGTTTCGCCGACGCCATGAAGAACGGATCGATCGATGCCGTCATGGTCGAGGAACCCACCGCGTCGAAACTGCTCGCCGCCGGCACGGCGCAGGTGCTCGTGGACATGCGCAGTATCGAAGGCACACGGCTCGCGTTGGGCGGCCCCTACGCCAGTTCCTGTCTGTACGCGCAGCGCAAGTGGGTCGCCGCTCATCCGGACGAAAGCCGCCGGCTGGTGCGCGCGATGGTGCGCTCGCTCGCGTTCATCGCCACGCACAGCGCCGATCAGATCATGGCGGTGCTGCCGCGCGATTTCGTCGGCGCGAACGAATCGCTGTACCGGCAGGCGCTTGCCGCGACGATGCCGTCGTTTTCGCGTGACGGCAGGATGCCCGACGGCGCACCGCAGACCGTGCTCGGCGCGCTCGCCGCGGTGAATCCGGAGATCGTGCCGCGTCACGTCGAACTGAGCCGGACCTATACCAACCGGTTCGCCGACGAAGTCAACGCCGTTGCGGCGCATTGAGCCGCATCCTCTTCTTCAAGAACACGGAACACGACCTATGAAGGCCATTCGCATCGAGCAATACGGCGGTCCCGAGGTGCTGCGCCGCGTCGATATCGGGATTCCGTCGCCGGGGCCGGACGAGGTGCTGATCCGGGTGGGTTGCGCCGGCATCAACTTCATGGACGTCCATACGCGGCAGGGCAAGTACCGCGAGTCGCGCACCTATCCCGTCCGTTTGCCGGTCACGCTCGGCATGGAAGGCGCGGGCGAGGTCGTCCAGACCGGTTCGAACGTCACCTCGTGCGAGCGCGGCGACCGCGTTGCATGGTGTATCTCGTGGGGCGCGTACGCCGACTATGCGGTCGTACCGGCGGCGCGTGTCGCGCGCATTCCTGACGCGATCCCGTTCGATCTGGCCGCCGCCGCGATCTTCCAGGGTTCGACCGCGCACTATCTGCTCGAAGACGTCGCGCGACTCAGTGCGGGCAGCACGTGTCTCGTGCATGCGGCGTCGGGCGGCATCGGCCAGTTGCTGGTGCAACTCGCGAAGCGGCGCGGCGTGACGGTGTACGCCACGACGAGCAGCGAAGCGAAAGCCGAGGTGGCCCGTGCGCACGGCGCGGACCACGTGATGCTCTACGAAGACGGCGGTTTCGCCGACCGCGTGCGCGAAGCAACCCAAGGTCGCGGCGTCGACGTGGTGTTCGATGCGGTGGGACGCGCGACGCTGCGCGACAGTTTCCGCGCGACCCGCACGCGCGGCCTCGTGGTGAATTACGGCTCGGTCTCCGGCTCGCTGAACGATCTCGATCCGATCGAACTGGGCGAAGCGGGCTCGTTGTTCCTGACTCGCCCGCGTCTCGCCGATCACCTCGCCGATGGCGCAACCGTACAGCGCCGCGCGGATGAAATATTCGCCGCGCTGCAGGACGGCACGCTGAAAGTCGAGATCAGCGGCCGCTACACATTCGACGACGTCGAAGCGGCGCATGAAGCGCTCGAGTCGCGCAGTCAATTAGGTAAAGCCGTGATGACGATCGGCTGATCCAATCGCGTTTCCCTGAATCATGAAGCCGGACCCGGCGGTCACGCTGACCGCCGAGGACGTGTTCGTCCCGCACTACCGAGATCAACCCGACGATCGACGCCGGGCTCAACTAACGAGGTCACTATGACATCACCCTCCACGATCGACGCCACGGCGCCCGCCGACGCACCGCCCAAGCCGAGGGAATCGCGCGTCAAAGCGGTGTTCCGCGTCACCAGCGGCAACTTCCTCGAGATGTACGACTTCACCGTGTACGGGTACTACGCGGCTGCAATTGCTGCGACGTTCTTTCCGACGGGCAACGAATTCGCGTCGCTGATGCTGGCGCTGTCCGTGTTCGGCGCGGGCTTCCTGATGCGTCCGGTCGGCGCGCTGGTGCTCGGCGCGTACATCGACCATCACGGCCGCCGCAAGGGTTTGATTCTGTCGCTGACGCTGATGGCAATCGGCACCGCGTGCGTCGCATTCGTGCCGAGCTACGCGGCGATCGGCTTGCTGGCGCCGGCTATCGTGCTGTTCGGGCGCTTGCTGCAAGGCTTTTCCGCGGGCGTCGAACTGGGTGGCGTGTCGGTCTATCTGTCCGAAATCGCGACCAAGGGCAATCGCGGCTTCTATTGCTCGTGGCAGTCGGCGAGCCAGCAGGTCGCGGTGGTGTTCGCGGCGTCGCTCGGCGTGCTGTTGAACCGCCTGGTTCCGGCTTCGGAAATGAACGCATGGGGCTGGCGCATTCCGTTCATTGTCGGCTGCATGATCGTGCCGTTCCTGTTCTACGTGCGCCGTTCGCTGCAGGAGACCGAGGAATTCGCCGCGCGCCGGCATCGTCCGAGCATGGGTGAGATCGCGAAGTCGATGGTGCAGCACTCGCGTCTGATTCTCGCCGGCATGGGCCTCGTGATCATGACGACCGCGTCGTTCTATCTGATCACCGCGTACACGCCGACCTTCGGCAAGGTCGTGCTCAAGCTGTCCTCGCTCGACGCGCTGCTGGTGACGGTCTGCGTCGGCGTGTCGAACTTCATCTGGCTGCCGATCGCGGGCGCCGTGTCGGATCGTATCGGCCGTCGCCCGGTGCTGCTGGCCTGCACGGTGCTGGCGATTCTGACGGCCTATCCGGTCATGCAATGGTTGGTCGTGCAACCGTCGTTCGAGCGTCTGTTGATGGTCGAACTCTGGCTGTCGGTGCTGTACGCGTGGTACAACGGCGCGATGGTCGTCGCGCTGACTGAATTGATGCCGGCTCATGTGCGCACCACGGGCTTTTCGATGGCCTACAGCCTTGCCACGGTGATCGGCGGATTCACGCCGGCAATCTCGACGTGGCTGATTCATACTACCGGCGATAAGGCTTCGCCGGGCGCGTGGATGTCGTTCGCCGCCGTGTGCGGCGTGGTCGCCACGCTGATCCTGTACCGTTCTGCGCCGGCGCGGGAGCAATACAAGACCGCATGAACGCTTTGGGGAGGGAAGGAATGAGGCTACTGCTCGTAGAGGACAATGACCAGCTCGCGCACTGGCTCGCGCGTATTCTGCTCGACGACGGCTTCATGCTCGACCGTGTCAGCGACGGCGAAGCGGCGGAAAGTGCGCTGCGCGCCGTCCCCTACGACGTGGTGCTGCTCGATCTGAATCTGCCGCACCTGTCGGGCAAAAGCGTGTTGCGCCGCATGCGCGAGCGCGAGGACACGACGCCGGTGCTGATCCTCACGGCCACCGGCGCCGTCGACGAAAAAGTGGTGCTGCTCGGTGCCGGCGCGGACGACTACATCGTCAAGCCGTTCGACGCGCGCGAACTGGTCGCGCGCGTGAAGGTGCTGGCGCGTCGCCAGGCGCCTTCTCGCTCGAACAAACTCAAATGCGGCAATCTCACCTACGACATGGACCGCTGCCAGTTCGCGGTGGAAGGTGAACCGCTGGCGCTGACGCCGCGCGAACATGCGGTGCTCGAAGCGCTGATACTGCGCGCCAAGAAGACCGTCGCGAAGACCATGCTGGCGGATTCGCTCAGCAAAGGCGACGCGATGACCAGCGAAGACGCGATCGAAATCTACGTCTCGCGGCTGCGCAAGAAGCTCGAAAAGAGCACCGCGACGATCATCACATTGCGCGGTCTCGGCTATCTGCTGGAAGACGGCGCCGATGACGAATAGCCTGCGGCTCAGGCTGCTGCTATGGCTGCTGCTGCCCATGACCGTCTACGTGATCGCCGCGGGCCTGATCGCCCACGACAACGCCGCGCGCACCGCGCGGCTGTTGCAGGACGAAGCGCTGCTGTCGTCCGCGCGCGTGATGGCGGGCGACATCGAGTGGACCAACGGTTATCTGCACGCGGAGATATCGCCTAGCGCGATCGAGATTCTGAGCTCGCCGGCCGGCGACCATGTCTATTTCAGCATTCGCGAAGTGGGCGGCGCGACGATTGCGGGCACATCGGATTTCCCGCTGCGCGTGCCGGACGAATCGCCGCTCTGGTACGACGCGACGGTGAGCGGTCATCCGATCCGCGCGGTGTCGCTGATCCGGCCGATGTACGACGCGGGCGCTATCAAACACGTGGTGGTGTCGGTCGGACGCACGCTGCTGCAGCGCGACGCTACTGCCGCTGCGCTATGGCAACCGCAGATGCTGCATTTCGCCGGCATCGTCGCGATTGCGGTGGTGCTGGTGTGCGTCGGTCTCACGTTCGAACTGCGTCCGCTGATGCGACTCGCCAACGACATGCTCGCGCGCGCGCCGGATGCTGCGGTGCGGGTGCGGGCCGATCCGTTGCGCAACGAGTTGCGTCCTATTGTCAGCGCGTTCAATCAGTGCCTCGATATCATCGAGCGTAAGACTGCGATGCAGCGGCGCTTTATCGCGGACGCGGCGCACCAGTTGCGCACGCCGCTCACGCTGCTCGGCACGCAGTTGCAATACGCGCGCCGTCAGGACGATCTCACGCAAATCAAGGAGACGCTGCTGGCGATGCATCGCAGCAATCTCTCGCTGGTGGCGCTCACGAATCAGTTGCTGTTGCTCGCGCAAGCGGAAGCCGCGGACTATGCCGACTTTCAGGGCGTGCCAGTCGATCTGCGCGCGGTCGCGACCGGCACGATCGAACAGTTGGCGTTGCTCGCGCAGCGGCGCGGCGTCGAATTGTCGGCGCAACTCGACGAACCTGCGGAGGTGATGGGTAACGAGCCGTTGCTGTCCGTGCTGCTGTTCAATCTGTTGGACAACGCGATTCGCTATACACCGTCAGGCGGCCATGTCGCGCTCAATCTCGCCGCGAAAGACGCGCGCTGGGTCGTCACGATCACCGACGAAGGGCCGGGCATCAGCGCCGAACTGCGCGAGCGCGTGTTCGAGCCGTTCTTTCGCGCGTCCAGCGAAGAGGGTAGCGGTCTGGGACTTTCCATCGTGCGGGAAATCGCGCGGGCGCATCTCGCCGAAGTCACGTTGGAAGCGGGTCACGGTGGACGGGGTTTGAGCGTGTCGGTTATGTTTCCCGCCGTGCAGACATGATGTGACGCGGTCGATTGCGTGACTGTTCAAGCGACGCGCGTTTCGATTACTCACGCGTCGAGTCGACGGGAACCCCGGCTTCGGTCTCGCCCTCGGACGCTCGCCCAGGCCGCTGCACCACTCGCACTTTTCCACTATTCCCGCCGCCGCAGAAGAAACGATCGGCGCCGTCGGATTCGAGCCCCGACACACCGACGCCCGTCGGCAACTCAAGACTCTCCAGCACGTCTCCGGTGTTGGGATCGATACGCCGCAACTCGCTTGCGTCGTCTTCCCAGGTGGCATGCCACAGGTCGCCCTCGACCCAGGTCACGCCGGTCACGAAACGATTGGATTCTATGGTGCGGAGAATCGCGCCGGTCTGCGGATCGATCTGATGGATCTTGCGGTCCCGATACTGGCCGACCCATAACGAGCCTTCCGCCCACGCCAGTCCCGAATCGGCGCCGGCGCCGCCGGGCGCGGGAATCGTGCCGAGCACCTGGCCGGTTTGCGGATCGATCTTCTGGATGCGATCGGCTGCGATCTGGAACAGATGCTGACCGTCGAAGGCGGTGCCCGCGTGCGCGGCAACGTCGATCGAGTGCAGCGTCTCGCCGCTCGATGGGTCGAGCGAAGTCAGTGTGTTGCCGGCGGCAAGCCAGACATGCTGACCGTCGTACGTGACGCCGCCCACACTGTCGACGCCCGGAAAGGGTCCATATTCACGAAGGATTCTGGCGGCTGATCGGTTCATGCTTCCATCCTAATCGTTGGAAAAAAGCGAGGGGAGTAACAAAGCCGTCGCGAATCCCGGGATAGGCGGCATCATCCAGCGGCGCGCCCGGCCGAATCCGATCGACTGCACCTTGCCGGCCGCGGCCAGCGAATCCAGCGTTCGCTGCACGGTGCGCTGGCTGGCGCCGAGCGCCAGCGCGAGCGCCGAGCTTGCCCACGATTCGCCGTCGGCGAGGCACGCGAGCAGCGCCGCGTGCGCTTCGTCGACGGGTCGCGCGAGCACCACGGCCGCGGCGGCTTCGCGCGGCGCCAACGCGAAGCCACGCTGCGTCGCGTTCACTTCGGCCAGCGTGCCCAACAGCGCACGAAGCCGCCCGACTTCGACCCGCAGGCGCGCCCGGTGCGATTCGTCCGCGTGCTTCGCCCGGAATGCACGTGCGACGAGCGCGTCGCGCGGCACATCGTCGGGCCACGCTTCGGCCAGCATGCGTGCGAGCGTGAACAGCACCGGGCGGCTGGCGAGCGGGATCGTCGTGTTCGCGCTTTGTATGACGTGACGGCAGGCGTCCACCACCAGCACATTCGACGCGGCCAGCAGCGCTTCGACTTCGTCGAGCAGAAGGAGCCGTTCTTCGCCGCGTTCGATCAGACGTGCTGCAGGCGTGGTCAGCGCGAGGGCCGCGTGGTCGACCTCGGCGATCAGCGTGGGAATACCGGTTTGACACGCGGCGTGTTCGGCGCGCGCAAGGGCGGCGCGCGCCGTTGCGGTCCGCACACGGCGCAGCGCGATGCCGGCCACCATCAGTTCGTGGGCGGCGCGCGTCGAAGGTGGGAAGGGTGTGGGATCGAGTCTGGCGAGCGCGCGTTCAGCTTCGTCGAGTTGTCCGATCAGCAGCAGGCGCCGCACTTGCAGGTAGCGCGCATGCGCGGCGTTCAGCCGGTCGCCGTGCGCGTCGAGCAGAACGCGCGCGGCATCGAGCGCTTTTACTGGCCAGTTCAGATCGCGCGACGCCAGCGCGATTTCCGCCTCGGCGATCACACAGCGCGCGCGGGCCAGCGGCGCTTTCGCTCCGAACGCGCGCGCCGCGCTGCGCACCAGCACCTTGGCGCGCGGCAAGTCGCCGAGTTGCGCCATCGCGATGCCGCGCAATGCAAGCGCGGGCGCATCGTCTCGCAGCGCAACATGGTTCAGCGCGCCGAACGGATCGCCCGCCGCGAGCGCGCGCGCCGCAGCCGTGACTAGCGAGTCCATTGCCGATCCGAATCACGCCACACTTGTCACTCCCATCGAACGATTGCTCGCGACTAATCTAGCACGACCGACAACCCCTACGCCGTACCGGCCGCTGAGCGACCGGACTCACGGCGCAGGATACCTAACGGAGTGAAACATGATGACGACGCATCCGACTGGAACCCGTGAACAATGGCTGGCCGCGCGGCTCGAATTGCTCGACGCGGAGAAGGCGTTCACGCGGCAGGGCGACGAACTGGTCCGGCAGCGCCAGGCGTTGCCGTGGGTCCGCATCGACAAGGCGTACCGGTTCGACACGCAACAAGGCAGCGCGTCGCTGGCCGAGCTGTTTCGCGGCCGCTCGCAACTGCTCGTTTACCACTTCATGTTCGGACCGGACTACAAGGCGGGATGCCCGTCGTGCTCGGCGATCGCGGACGGCTTCGATGGACTCGTGGTCCACCTCGCGAACCACGACGTGACCTTGTCCGCGATATCGCGCGCGCCGCTCGCGAAGCTGCTGGCGTATCGGCAGCGAATGGGCTGGACGTTTCCGTGGGCCTCGTCGTTCGGCAGCGATTTCAATTTCGACTTCAACATCGCGTTCACCGACGCGGAGCAGCGCGAAGGGCGCGTCGAATACAACTACCAGCGCGGCGGACATGCGATGGACGCGGCCCAGGTGCCCGCGCCGGTCGCGCAATTCGCGGCCACGTGCGGGACCGATCCGGCGACCTATACGCAGGACCGGCCGGGGCTGAGTGCATTCGTGCTGGAGGATGGCGTCGTGTATCACACGTATTCCACCTACGCGCGCGGTGTGGATGGTATCTGGGGGATGTACTCGTGGCTCGATCGTGCGCCGAAGGGGCGCAACGAAACGGGCGTCTGGTGGAAGCGGCACGACGAGTACGCCACGCGCTGAGGTGGGGTATGGCTTATGCGAGTGCAACCGGCAGCGGGCACTTGATGCGAGCCCGGGTCGGCGAGCTGGTCTTCGTGATCGTCATTGCCGCGCTTTTCGCCGCTAGCGTGGCCGTGACGATTGTCTGGTGCGCGTCCATGTCGAAGATGGGCGCGATGCCGATGCCCGGCGGCTGGACGATGTCGACGGCGTGGCGGCCGATGTGCGGACAAACCTGGGCGCGCGCCGCGGCATCGTTTGTCGGCATGTGGGCCGTGATGATGGTGGCGATGATGCTGCCGTCGTTCGCGCCGGTGTGGTGGCGTTATCGGCGAGCCGTCCGTGGTACTGGCGAGGCCGGCGGCGCTGGTCGCGCTGGTCGCGTTGGTCTCGCTGGCGAGTTACGGGCAGGTGGGTTGAGCGCGCTGATGGGCATCGGCTACTTCTTCGTGTGGGCCGTTTCCGGATGCGCGGCCTTTGCGCTGGGCGCCGCGCTGACGGCGCTTGAAATGCGCCGGCCGGTGCTAGCGCGAGGCGTTCCGCTCGCAATCGGCCTGGTCGTGCTGAGCGGCGGCGCGCTTCAATTCAGCGGATGGAAAGCGCGTCGTCTTGCCTGCTGCCGTAAAGCGCCGACGTGCGCACAGACTCAGCCGGTCGACGCCCGTTCGGCCTGGCGACATGGCGTGAGCGTCGGTCTGCATTGCAGCTATTGCTGCGCCGGCTTCACGGCGATCCTGCTCGCGAGCGGCGTAATGGATCTGCCCGTCATGGCGGCCGTCACGGCGGCGATTACCGCCGAGCGCGTCGCGCCTGATGGCGCGCGCGTTGCTCACGCCATCGGCGTTGTGGTGCTTGGTGTGGGCGCGTTGCTGATCGCGCAAGCGCTTGGGTTTGCATGACACGTCACGCCTGAACGCGCGCTTTCGATCACCAGCTTCCCTGCGTCGGAATCGAATCGACCGACCCCGTCGCCAGCGCAAGCGCCGCGGCCGCCGACAACGCGCCGCTATAACTATCCGCATCGGCATTCTTTGCCGCCAGCAGTTGATTCTGCGCGAGCAGCGCGTCGGTGACCGAGCCGACGCCGTGGCGGTAGGCGTCGAACGCGGCGTCGTAAGTGGTCTGCGCGGCGGCGAGCAACTCTTTCGCGGCAGCCTGCGCGCTCAGGCTAGTCTGCAACGTGTTCTGCGCGGCGACGATCTGCCGGACCGCTTCTTCACGACTGCGGGCGAGGCGGGTGGTCGCGCTGTCGGCGTCGTTGCGCGCCTGCGCGAGCACCGCCGACCGCAAACCGCCGTCGTAAATCGGAATCGTGACGCCAACGATCACACTGCCGCCGTAATGCCCGCCGCTCAGGTTCACGGTCGGCAGTTGCTGACCGATGGCCGGCACCGCCGAGATCGACGAGCTGCCGGTGTGGTACGCGCCCGACGCCGACACGAACACCTTCGGCATGAACTCCGATTCGGCGGCCTTCACCCTCGCGAGATTGACCCGCTCGGCCGCGTACGCGCTCAAGACGTCGGGGCGTCGCGCGATCGCGGACGACACGATCTGTTCGATCGAGTCGTTCATGGTGGCGGGTAGCGCGTGGGTGGGCAGCGTCGCGATTCTCGGTTTCGACAGCGGCGAGATGCCCATCGCGGAGATCAGCATCAGATAGCTGTTGCTTTCGGCGCCCTGGGCCTGGACCAAGGCGAGCTTCGCCTGGGCGCGGTTCTGATTGGCCTGCGCGACTTCGATGACGGTGCCGACACCATGCTTGTAGCGCGACTGCGCGGCGGCGAGGATCGCCTCGGCGTTGTCGAGCCCTTGCCTTGTCGTGTCAATGCGGGCGCGTGCCGCCTGATAGCTGTAAAACGCGACGCTGACGTCGAAGATCACTTGCTGGTGAACGGCCGTGAAACCGATGTTGGCGATCACCGAGCCCTGCGATGCCGCCTCGACGCGCGCGGCGCGTCCGCCGAAATCGAACAGCAGCCAGTTCAACGCGAGCACCGAGGTTTCGCCATGCCCCGATGCAGTCGCCGACGAATCGCCGAGCGCCGACGTGGAGGAGCCGTGCGCGTCGGCGTACAGGCCCATCGCTGCCGCCGACAGTTGCGGAAGGTAGGCGCTCTTCGCGATGCCGGCCGCGAGCGCGGCGTTGCGCGCGTCGTTCCACGCGATGCGGGTCAGCGGATTGGCCGATTCCGCGAGATCGATGAGTTCCGGCAGGCTGTAGTCGTGGGCCTGCTCCAGCGCGGGCGGAGGCGGCACGGCGGCGAGTGCGGGATTCGCGGGCAGTGTGTAGCCGCCTGATGGCGTGGCTGAAACGCCTGAGGCACCTAAGGCATGCGAGGCACCCGCAGCGCTTGAAGCACCCGCAGCACCCGCAGCACCCGCAGCACCCGCAGCGCCCGAAGCACCCGAAGCACCCGCCGGCCCCGGCACGATTGCGCCGGACGCGTCCGTGCGTGGTTGCCAGGGACGGTCCGGACTATCCGGCGCCATGTCCAGCGACGACGTCGCGCAGCCGGCCAGACTCGCCGTCGCCAGGATCGCCAGAGCGAATGGTGCGTTAAACCGGCGCATGAGTCGCAAGGCCTTTCGCTGCATCGTCCGATGCGGCGTGTTCGAGTTGAGTGAGACGTGCTTCGCCGAGTTTCAATAGCGCGGCGCGCGTGTCGTCGGGCGTGGGTTCCGGCGGCGTGGGGTGAGCGACTGCCGCTTCGCTACTCGCAACCTCAGCGTGACTTTGCGGCATTTCGCGCGTGATCCGCCGAAGCCAGCTATCGATCGCGACATCGCCCGGCCGTTGTTCGGCGAGCAGGAACATCGGTCCTTCGAGTGCGCCGAAGCCGGCCAGCACGTCGCGCCGTTCAGCGATCCACTCGGGTTCCGGCCGAACCCACGACGGCTCGTAATGCATCAACGCGAGGTCCTGTTGCAAGGCGCCGTATTGCGCCATCGCGCTCGCGGCCTGAGTGCGTCGCGCGCCGCTTTGAGCGAGCGACGTCAGCCGTTGCCACTGCTGCTGCAAGGCGGCGAGCGCGACATCGACCCGGGTGGCGACGCTCACCGGCCAGACTCGCGTGAAGACCAGATAGACGACCACATTGCCGAGCAGAATGCCGATCGTGCGATCGCGCGCCACCGTCAGATCGAAGGCGGGCGCCGCGCCCTGAACCACGCACAGGAAAAACGCGAAGGCGATCTGGAAGCCCGCATAGCCGATCCGCGGCGAACCGAACGCAACCCATGCCGCCAGCCAGGCGCCCACCATCACGAGCGCCATCAGGCCGACGATCGAGGTCAGCGCGGGCGTCACGAACACAATCGCCGCCGTGCCGACGAACGCGCCGACGAGACAGCCGGCGATCCGCAACGTCAACTTCTCGACGGTTTCGGCGGTGGTGCCGAGCGACACGATGTAGACCGTGATGAAGCAGGTATGAATACCCGGCCAGTCGATCTGTGAGTAGAGCAGATAGCAGAACAGCGCGGCTACGGTGGTCTTTAGCGCGTAGCGGACGTGGTCGGGGTTGGTGAAGGCGTCGGGCAGGAAGAAGCCGCCGGGTTTGGCAGCGGGTGTTGCAGGTGCCGAAGCCGGAGCCGGAGCCGGAGCCGGAGCCGAAGCTGATGCCGTGGCCGACGTCGCCGTGTCACCTTCCTGCACCGCTTCGACAACAGCAAAACCCGTGATAGCCGCGCGCAGATTGTCAGCGACCATCCGCGCGATCGGCGGCAATTCCGTCGAACCAGGCAACGCGAGTTCGATCTCCACCGGATACCCGCCGGCGTCGAACATTCGCGCCATATTCTCCAGCGTCTCCGCCAGCGGCGCGGCAAACGTCGCCGGCAAGCGGGCCGACGGTTCGCGAGCCACCAGATCCGCCGCGACGAGAATCGCCAGCGTCGACGATACCGCTTGCCGCAGCGCCGGAATATCGGCGCGCGCCGACGAGCCGTCCACCACCGACAGCTTCAGCCACGTTCCAAGTTGCGCGTCGCCGTCACGCAGGCAAGCGGTCAGCGCGGCGCGCGCGGCATCGTCCGGCTCGCTCAGACCGCGTGCCGCCGCTCGCAAACGCTTCGCCAGCTCACGGCCGGCCAGCCGTCGCGGCGAGGGCGCCAGCAGCATGTTCACGCAGATCGATACGCCGACCGGAATCGCAACAAACAACCACGTATAGAGCAGCGCGCGCGTCGCCACTTCGCCGAACGGCACGCTGCCGAGCTTGTCGAGCCCAAAGCCGACGATCATCGCGAGGATCGCGCCCACCGGCCGCAGCTTGCTCGCCGAGGTCACGAACAGCAGCCCGAACGACAGCCCCGCGATACACGCGACGCGCCACAACGGATCGTCGAGCGCGAAAATCGCCACGCCGAGCACGAGTCCGATCACCAGCGTGACCAGCACCATCAGCGCGGCGCTGAGCAGCACGCTCGTCACCCGGTCGGGCCGGTTGAGAAAGAACACGATATACGCGGAGAGGGCCGCTTCCGGCGTGCCATAGGCGCTCGTCACGAACACCGTCAACGCGCAGATCAGCGCGATGCGGGTCGCCATGGCCGCGCGCCCCGGATACGGCGCGAGCAGCTTCAGAATGTCCGCGGCGCCCGGGCGGGCCAGTTCACCGGCAGGCTGCGCCATGCCGGACCTCGACTATCGCGCTCGCGCCGACCCGCACCAGCCGGGCGGCCGGTTCGTCGAGACGCACCCGCACGGGGAACCGCTGGGCGACCCGTACCCAGTTCACGGACTGCTGGACGATCGGCAAGGTGCGCGGCAAGTTGATGCGGTCCGAATCCGCGATGCCGGCGCCGATGCCGACCACCTTGCCGTGGATCGCCTGGCTGCGGTCGATCATCGAATAGACGGTCGCGCAGTCGCCCGGCGCGATGTGCGCCAGCGACCCTTCGCGGAAGTTCGCGACGGCGAACCATTCGTCGGCGTGGACCAGCGTGAAGATCGACTGGCTCGGCGCCACCGTCTCGCCCGCCAGCACCGACAGGCCGGTCACGAAGCCGTTGTGCGGCGCGCGCACGACGGTGTCGTCGAGACCGTGCTGGGCCAGCGCGACGGCCGCCTCGCGGGCATGCACCGAGGCGATCGCGTCGGCTTCTTCGCCGATGGTCTGCGCGCTCGCCTGCTTCTGCGCCCGAGCCTGCTGCAGCGACAGCGCGGCGTCGCGCTGCGCCACCTGCGCCTGGTCGAGTTGCTGCTGGGGTACGTAGCCCTTCGCGGCGAGCGGCGTGAGCCGCTGCACGGTACGCGTCGCCAGTTCGTAGTTGTGGGCGGCTTTGCCGGTCTGGTCGCCGGCAATGGAGGCGTTCGCGCGCTCGCCGACGATCGTCTTGCGACGCGTGTCGAGTGAGGCGCGCGCCAGTTCCAGGTCAGCCTGGGTTTGCGCCAGCGCGAGACGGTAGGGCACCGGGTCGATCTCGAACAGCACGTCGCCCTTTGCGACCCGCTGGTTTTCCTCGACCGGGAGCCGCACGATCCGGCCGCCCACGGGCGACGCCACGTGGACGACGTCGGCGTCGATGGTGGCGTCGTCGGTCGAGGGGAAACGGGTGGAGCGGTCATACGCGTAGTACGCCGCCGCCAGACCGAGCACGACGATCACGCCCGCGATGACGCGGCCCTTGGACGAGGCTTTGCGCAAGCCGGCGATTTTCATAGGAGCAGTCCTGTTGCCGAAAGCCAGAAAAGAACCGCGACCGTCAGGCCGATGGCCACGCAGACAAAGAGAAGGTACGGAACGGTCCGGGCCCAACCGGTGGTCACGAAAATCCGCTGGGCGATCAGCGCGCCGACAAGCCCGAGCAACCCGCTCAGCAGCCAGAACGGAAAATACGCACCGAAGATTTCAAACGATGGCGCGCCGCGCAGCGCGCATCCCTGCAAGGACAGGCTCAAGGCGGCGACGGCCGCAAGCGTGCGGCCGTGGCGCGGGCACGGTTCGCGGGCGTTTCGTTGGTTTAGTTTAAGCAGCATGGCGGCGTGGCCAGGGTGGTCAGTTGGTGGACGCGTCACGGAAGCAACCGGATCACGCGCACTTTACCAGCGCCGCCGTCGCGACCGACGTTTTCGTGTACATGGCGTTTTTTGCTCGCGACCGGCCGTAAGCGGTTTGTCGGCGGGCGGTTTGGGCGCATGCCGTTTGCCCCGGTTCAGCGCCGACTATTCGATCGGCATATGCCCGATCGCAAGCCGGCCGGCAAGTTTGTGCCGTTACCTGAAGAGCCCTGTACTATATGGTCCACAGGCACCGGCCCGGCGGCCAGCAGGCAATCCGGCGCGCAGCAGGTGCGCGGCGCGCCAGCATCGTCCCCATGAGCTTATGAACCACTTTATTCGCCCCCCCGTTTTCCATCCGGCCACGGTTGTCTTCGTCGACGACAACGACAGTTACCTCGACGCGTTGCGCCGTTTCTTTCCGGATACGTCGACCAATCTGTTTTTCTCGCGGCCGCAAACCGCGTTGGCGTTCATTCGCCAGCATGCGCGCGAGAATTCGCTGGAGTTCGCGTCGGCGTCGGCGTGTCTGAGCGAGACCGGGATCGAGCGGCTGGTCGAAACGTCGGCGGAGCGGGATCTGCTCGCGCGCGGCGCGCGCTTCGCGGAGGTGGCGGCGGTCGTGGTGGACTACGACATGCCGGGCATGAGCGGTGTGGAATTCCTCGCGTCCATCGCTCATTTGCGCTGCGCGAAAGTGCTGCTGACCGGCGTCGCGGATGAAACCGTCGCGGTGAAGGCCTTCAATGCCGGCATCGTGGATCTGTATCTGCGCAAGACCGATACCGATTCGGCCAACCGGCTGGTCCATTTTCTGAACGACGCGAAGAACCGGCACTGTTTGGAAGGCGGTTGGCTGGCGTTGGGCGAGAACGGGTTGACGTACTGCGACCCGCGCACGAAAAAAGTGATCGGCGAGGTGGTGGCCGCGCACGGCATCGTGGAGTACTACTGGCGTCCCGAGCAGAACGCGATTCTGATGTTCGACCGTGCCGGCAATCCGAGTGTATTCGTCGCGTGGGCGGAGAACGACTGGATCTCGCAGGGCGAGATCGTCGCGGACGAAAGCGGTCCAGTCGAGCTGTTGCGGCAAATGGCGGTGCGCGAGGCGATGCCGTTATTCTGGCCGCACCTGGCCTATCGCGTGGGACTGAATTTCCGCTCGCTCACGCCGCAGAAGATTCCCGGCTGGGAAGACGCGTTCTACTGCTGGACCCGGATCGAAGCGGCGGAAGTCGGCATGGACATCGTTACGTATTCGCAGTGGCGCAAGGAGAGCGCCCACTGATTTGCGCTTGAGCGGCGGTCGAGTTGCGGCTAACGGCCGTGAACGCTGGAAGCATGCGCGTCGAACACCGGCGCCGCGTGTGCGGACAGAAAATCGCACACCTCGCGATGCAGCATCCGCACACCCGGGCTCGATTCGAGCGCCCGCCAACATCCATGCACGAGCCCGGCGCCGATCCAGAGACGCGCGTCGCCACCTGCCGCCTCGATGCGTTCCACGAATACGCGCGCGTCATCCCTTAGCGGATCATGTTCGACCCCGATCGCGAGCGTCGGCGGCAGGCCGTCGAAGCGCGTGGCCTCGAGCGGAATCGTCCATGCCGGGTAGGGCGGCTGCTCTCCCCAATACAGATCGCGAAACGAATGGACGTCGCTCAGCTTGAGCATGGGCGCTTGCGCTTCGGTGTCGCGCGCGGGCGGTTGGGGATCGGTGCCGAGCATCGGATAGACCAGCGCGAGCCCTTGCACGCCGCCAACGCCGTCGTCGCGCAGGCGCATCGCCACGCTGGCTGCAAGCGTGGCGCCGGCGCTGTCGCCGGCGAGTTGCAATGTCGTGCCGCTGTTCAGATTGAACGGTAGCCGTCGTTCCAGTGCGGCGAGCGTGACTTCGAGACAATCGTCATGCGCGGCCGGCGCGCGGTGTTCCGGAGCCAGCCGGTAATCGACCGCGATGACATCGAGCCCGGTGTCGGCGGCAATGCGCGCCGTGACGAGCTGATGACTGTCCAGCGAGCCGAGCACGAAGCCGCCGCCGTGAAAGTACAACACGGCGCCGTGAGCCGCCTGCTCGCCGCGCGCGCGATGGCGGTAGAGCCGCAGCTTGAGCGCATGGCCGGCGCGGGTTTGGAACTCGGCGTCCCTGACGCTCAATTCGTCCGGCAACGCGGGGGTCAGCGTGGCCGCGTAGCGGTCATAAAGCTCGCGCTGCTCACGCGGCGATAGCGACGTAGTGTGCGCGGGATAAATCGCCACGGCCCGTTCGATGAATGCGGCAATTTGCGGTTCGAGCATGTTGACTCACTGGTCTAGGTCTTCACCGGCAGGCCGATAACGCGCCCCGCGTATTTTGCCGCGGGCCGTTCGGCATGCGTATCGGCCAATGATCGCACGTAGGCTGCGATGTCGGGGTCGAACGCGACGGCGCGCGGGCCGCTGGTGTCGACATGCAGCAGCATCTGTTCGCCGGCGGCGACCGGGTCAGCGCCGTCGCTTGCGAACATCTCCAGATACAGATGCAGCCGCTTCGCGTCATGCCCGAGTATCCGCATGTCGACGCGAACCGGCGTACCTTCCTTGATCTCGTGCAGATAGTTGATGTGCGCTTCGAGCGTGTAGATCGAGCGGCCGCGCGCCCTGCGTACCGCATCGGGTAAACCGATCAGGTCGATCAACGCATCCGTCGCGAAGCTGAAGATCAGCATGTAGAACGCGTCGCGCAAGTGGCCGTTGTAGTCGACCCATTCCGCGCGCACCGAATCGCGATAGCAGGGCAGGGAAGCGGGTTGCGGCATGGGCAAATCGTCTCCGTGGTTCGGTTGAGAGTACTCAGGTTCGGCGCTGCTCAGGTCGCCGATGCGTCGGCCTGAGCAGCATGGGTGGCATAGGCGGCGTCTCCCGCGGCGTCAATCGGCAGGCTGCAACCCGTGCCGCGCTTTCGCGTCGCTGATCGCCGCCAGCACGCTCGTAATGCAATCGTCGCGATAACGCTCCAACTGCTTGATCGAGCGCGGGCCGACCTGTTCCGCCGTGCCGTCCACCACGCGATCGATCAATTCGTCCGTGAGCTTCGGCGCCACCAGTTTAGTCCATGGCAGCTCCAGCGCCGGACCGAACTGCTGCATGAAATGACGCATGCCGGCGTCGCCGCCCGCGAGCGTGTAGGTCAGGAACGTGCCCATGAACGACCAGCGGATGCCCGCGCCGAAGCGGATCGCGTCGTCGATTTCGCCCGTGGTCGCCACGCCTTCGTTCACCAGATGCAGCGCCTCGCGCCACAGCGCTTCAAGCAGACGATCGGCGATAAACCCCGGCACTTCCTTGCGAACGAGCAGCGGCCGCATCGACAGCGCGCGGTAGATGTTGAGCGCGGCGTCGATCGTTTCCGGCGCGGTCGCGGCGCCGCCCAGCACTTCGACGAGCGGCAGCAGATAAACCGGATTGAACGGATGCCCGACGATGCAGCGCTGTGGATTCACCGCCCGCGCGTAAAAGTCGCTCGGCAACAGCCCCGATGTAGACGACGCGATGATCGCGTCCGGCTTCGCGGCGCGACTGATCTGTTCGTGTAGCGCGAGCTTCAGCTCCTCACGCTCGGGCGCGCTTTCCTGAATGAAATCGGCCTGCGCGACACACGCTTCGATCGTCGCGACAAAGCGCAAGCGCTCCGGCGACGCACCCTCGGCCAGCCCGACGCGTTCGAGCGCCGGCCACGCATTCGCGATGTTTTCGCGCAACTGTTTTTCCGCGCCCGGCGCCGGGTCCCACGCGATCACATCGAGTCCATGCGCGAGCGCGCGCGCGACCCAACCGCTGCCGATCACGCCCACGCCGATGGCTGCAAATGTTTTGATATCGACGATCACTGCCATTGCTGAGATTTCCTTTGTCTACGAGTTCCAGAGTGTCGAAGCGCTTCGAAGCGTGTTGAAGCGCTTCGAAGCCGCGAGGCGTCGAGTCACGCGTGAGACGTAAAGCGTCACACGCTACGCTCACACCGCACCACGCTCACACCGCGCCATCACGCATACTGGCCAGCCACACGCCGCTCCAGTTGCCGCTCGCCACGCGCCGGCAGGCCCAGCTTGCGGCGTCCTTCCGCCGGCGTCAGCGCACGCGCGCCGAGCCTGTCGATGATTTCCACCGCGCGCTGCACCAGCGTGCCGTTGGTTGCGGGCACACCTTTGTCGAGCCAGATGTTGTCTTCGAGCCCCACGCGCACGTGACCGCCGAGCAGCATCGCCTGCGCGACCATCGGCATCTGCATGCGGCCGATCCCGAAGCCGGCCCATTGCGCGCCGGGCGGCAGGTTGTCGGCCATCGCTTTCATCGACGTGGTGTCGGCGGGCGCGCCCCATGGAATGCCGAGGCAAATCTGGAACAGCGGCGGCGCATCGAGCAGACCTTCCTTCAGCAACTGCTTCGCGAACCACAAATGGCCGGTGTCGAAGATCTCCAGTTCCGGCTTCACGCCGAGTTCCTGAATGCGCTGCGCACCGGCACGAAGTTGCGCGGGCGTCGACACGTAGATGTAATCGCCGTCGCCGAAATTGAGCGTGCCGCAATCGAGCGTGCAGATTTCCGGCAGCAGTTCCTCGACGTGCGCGAGACGCGTCAGGCCGCCCACCAGATCGGTGTTGGCGCCGAAGCGCATCGGGTCTTCGCCGGGACCGATCTCCAGATCGCCGCCCATGCCCGCCGTCAGGTTGATGATCACGTCGGTGCCCGACGAGCGGATCCGGTCGACGACCTCGCGGTACAACTGCGGATCGCGGCTGCCGCGTCCGGTCTTCGGATCGCGCACGTGACAGTGCGCGACAGTTGCGCCGGCTTTGGCGGCTTCGATCGCGGCTTCGGCGATCTGCTTCGGCGTGACCGGAATGGCCGGATGTTTGCCGACGGTGTCGCCGGCGCCGGTGACCGCGCAGGTCACGATGACTTCATGATTCATGCGTGCTATTTCCTGTGGATTGAGATGCGCGACGCTCAGAGGCCCAGATAGGCCTTCACCGCGGGCAAGCCGTCCTTGCCGTCGTAGGTCTTCACGCCGGCTAGCCAGGCGTCGAGGACTTGCGGGTTTTTCTTCAGATACGCCTTGGCGGCGTCAGCGGGTTTTTCCTTGTTCATGACCGACTGCATGACGACGTTTTCCTGTTGCGTCGAAAAGCGCAGATTGCTCACGAGCTTGCCGGCGTTCGGGCAACGCGTCAGGAAGTCGGGAGACGTTAGCGTGTACACGCGTGCTTCGCCGTCGTTCGGACCGAATACGCCGTCGCTGCCGGTCAGGTATTTCATGTCGATCGTGATGTTCATCGGATGCGGTTCCCAGCCGAGGAACACCACCCATTTCTTCTCGCGGATCGCGCGATCCACCGACACCAGCATGCCGGCTTCGCTCGATTCGATCAGTTTGAAACCGCCGAGCCCGAACTGATTGCTGGCGATCATTTTCTGGATCGCCGCGTTCGCGCTGCTGCCGGGTTCGATACCGTAGATCTTGCCGTCGAGCTGGTCGCGATGTTTGGCGATGTCGGCGAAGGTCTTCAGGCCCGCGTCGTATTCATAGCTCGGCACCGCGAAGGTGGCCTTGGCGCCGGTGAGGTTGGGTGGTTGCAGCACGTTGATCGCTTTCGACTCGACGAACGGGCTGATCGCTTTTTCCTGCACCGGCCACCAGTAGCCGAGCGACACGTCGAGCTGCTTGCTCTTGAGGCCCGCGAACGAGATCGGTACGGAGGCGACGGTGGTGACCGGCTGATAACCGAGCCCTTCGAATACGGTCGAAGCGAGCGCGGTAGTCGACGTGATATCGGTCCAGCCGATGTCGGCGAAATGCACCGCGCGACAGGCGGCCGGATCTTGCGCGAACGCGGGCGCAGCGGCGGCGATGGCGACGAGGCCAACGAGATAGGCAAGCAAGGCATTGAGACGACACTTCATGAGGTTCCCCCTTCTGACACGTTGAACGGCGTGTTTCGAACCGGGCCGCGGTTCGAACGGCGAAGCGGCCATCGGACTGGCGCGACGGTTTGGATACAGCAACAAACTGGGTGAGGCGGGACTGCAGGAATGACGTTACGTTAATGCCCCATATTCCCGCCAAAGCGACCGCCAGCGACCCGTTCTTGCTCTGACGCGACCCTGAGGGAAAACCAGCAGTGCGGGCTATAACGCCTGGCATGACGGCATTGCAGTGCAACACGCATCCCGTCGCATCCCGTCGCATCCCGTCGCATCCCGTCGCCTCGGCTCGCCTCGCCTCGCAGCGCGGATTTTTGGCGCGCCTTGCCGGTTGATGCCCTGCTTGCTACGCTCGCTGGGACCCGGCGTCCCCGCGTTGTATTCCGCGTTTGTATTCCTGATCGAGTCTGAGCACGATGCCCGAAGATATGTCGTTCCTGCTGCTGCCGGGCTTTTCGGCGATCGGTTTCATGTCGGCGGTGGAACCGTTGCGGGTGGCGAACCGCTTTCGCGATGCGCTGTACCGCTGGCGCATTCTCAGTCTCGACGGCGCGCCGGTCGCGGCCAGCAACGGCATTTCAATCAACGCGGACGCGGCCATCGGCGAGGTCGGTATAGCGCAGACGCTGTTCGTGGTCGCGGGCTTCGAACCGCTTGCCTGCTATAGCCGCGCGCTGGCCGATTCGCTGAAGCGGATCGAGCGGGCCGGCGCGACGCTCGGCGGCATCGACACCGGCAGTTTCGTCCTCGCCGAAGCCGGGCTGCTGAGCGGCACGGACAGTGTGACCGTGCATTGGGAAGCGCTGTCGGCATTCCGCGAGCGCTATCCGTCGCTGGATGCGAGCCAGGAGCTGTTCGAAATCGGCGCACGGCGTATTACGTGTGCGGGCGGTACGGCGTCGATCGACATGATGCTCGACCTGATCGGCCGCAAGCACGGCGCGGCGTTGGCCTCGTCGGTGTCGGAGCAATTCGTGGTGAGCCGTATTCGCCAACGCTCGGACCATCAGCGCATGGAGATCGCCGCGCGTTACGGCGTGCACAATCGCAAGCTGATTCAGGTGATCGGCGTGATGGAACAGCATATGGAAGAGCCGCTGGCGCCGGACCAGCTCGCGCAGGAAATCGGCGTGACGCGGCGGCAACTGGAGCGGCTTTTCTGCGCGTCGTTGAAGGACACGCCGACGCATTTCTATCTGCAACTGCGCCTCGCCCGAGCGCGTGAGTTGCTGCAGCAGACCGACATGTCGATCACGTCGATTTGTGTGGCGTGCGGCTTCGAGTCGCCGTCGCATTTTTCGCGGACGTATCGCGCGCGCTTCGGTGCGAGTCCGCGAAGCGACCGGCAGGCGATGGGCGGGAGAAATGCCGCCGAGTCGCCGTTGCTGGATAAGCCGACGACTGCTCCCGTGCTTTCAGAAGGCTGACGGTTTGGCGATTATCTCGATTTTCACAACACTCAATTGGCGCTTTAGGGGTTTACCCTAGGCGACCCGAATCCTACACTTCCTCCATCCGCTGCAGACATCACGCCTCGCAGCGCTAGACAAAAAAATCTCTGGAGGTAGTTATCATGAAGTCGCTGATCGAAGCCGCAGTTATCGCCGCCCTTATTACCGCCCCGCTGGCCGCTTTTGCCCAGTCGAATCAACCGGTTACCCGCGCTCAGGTGCGTGCTGAACTGGTTCAGCTGGAAAAGGCCGGCTACAACCCGGCAACCGCGAACGACTACGACTACCCGGCCAACATTCAGGCTGCCGAAGCCCGCGTCGCTGCTCAGAACGGCAATGCGCAAACCAGTGGTTATGGTTCGGCCACGAATGGTTCGTCGCAAGCCGGTAGCCGTGCAAGCACGACGCCGAGCTCGTATTCGGCTCCGGTTGCCAACTACGGTCACTAATCGACTGCGGCGCGGGCGCATAGCTCGCGCCAGTTCGATACGCATCAAATGCAACAGGCTTGCTTCACCGTAAGGTGACGCAAGCCTGTTTTACATTCGGCGAAAAAAACGGCCACGCCGGATCAACCGACGTGGCCGTTCATCATGCTTCAAGCGTCCTGGCGATCAGATCCCGCCGATGCACAGGTATTTGATGACCACGTAATCATCGATACCGTAGTGCGAGCCCTCGCGGCCCAGGCCCGATTGCTTGACGCCGCCGAACGGTGCGACTTCGTTCGAGATCAGGCCGGTGTTGATCCCGACCATGCCGTATTCGAGCGCTTCGGCAACCCGCCAGACACGGCCGATATCGCGGCTAAAGAAATACGACGCCAGCCCGAGCTCGGTATCGTTGGCGAGGCGAATCACCTCTTCGTCCGACGAGAAACGGAACAGCGGCGCGAGCGGCCCGAAGGTTTCATCGCGCGCGACTCTCATGGCCGGCGTGACATCCGCGAGCACGGTCGGTTCGAAGAAGCCGTGACCGAGCGCGTGACGCTTGCCGCCCGTGACGATGCGCGCGCCCTTGGCCAACGCGTCTTCGATATGCGACTCGACCTTGAGCACGGCCGCTTCGTTGATCAGCGGACCTTGCGTGACGCCGTCTTCGGTGCCGCGCCCAACTTTCAATTGCTCGACGGCGACGCGCAGCTTCTCGGCGAACGCGTCGTACACCTTGTCGTGCACATAGAAGCGGTTCGTGCAGACGCAGGTCTGGCCGCTATTGCGATACTTCGACGCAATCGCGCCAGCCACTGCCGCATCCAGATCGGCATCGTCGAACACGATAAACGGCGCATTGCCGCCGAGTTCGAGCGACACCTTCTTGACCGTCGGCGCGCACTGCGCCATCAGCAAACGGCCGATCGGCGTCGAACCCGTGAACGACAGTTTGCGTACGATCGGATTGCCGGTCATTTCCGCGCCGATCGCTTTCGGCTCGCCGGTCACGACGTTGAACACGCCGCGCGGCACGCCGGCGCGTTCGGCCAGCACGGCGAGCGCGAGCGCGGACAACGGCGTCGCTTCGGCCGGTTTGACGATGATCGGGCAGCCTGCCGCCAACGCCGGACCGACCTTGCGGGTGATCATGGCCGCCGGGAAGTTCCACGGCGTGATCGCCGCGCACACGCCGATCGGTTCCTTGGTCACGACAATGCGTTTGTCGCCGGCCGGCGTGGGAATCGTGTCGCCGTTCACGCGCTTGCCTTCTTCCGCGAACCATTCGAGGAACGACGCGGCGTACTGGATCTCGCCCTTGGCTTCGGCGAGCGGCTTGCCTTGTTCCGTGGTGAGGATCTTCGCCAGATCGTCGGCGTTTTCCATCATCAGGTCATGCCATTTGCGCAGGATCACCGCGCGCTGCTTCGCGGTCGTGGCGCGCCAGGCGGGCCATGCCGCGTTGGCGGTGTCGATCGCGCGACGCGTTTCCGCCGTGCCCATGCGCGGCACCGTCGCGATGGTTTCGCCGGTGGCGGGGTTCTTCACCTCGAAGGTCGCGCCGTCGTCGGCGCCTTGCCATTCGCCCGCGATATACGCGTGGGTCTTGAGAAGCGTCGGGTCTTTCAATGTCAACGTGTTCATAAGTCTCGTCCTTATGCCGCTACGGCGACGCTGTCCTTGATGACTTCTTCGAGGATCGTCATGGCTTCGTCGAACACGGCGTCCTGGATCGTCAGCGGGAACAGGAAGCGCACCACGTTCGAATAAACGCCGCACACCAGCAGCAGCAAGCCGCGTTCGAGCGCGCGCGTCTGCACGCGCTTGGTGAAGTCCGCATCCGGCTCGGTGCCGCCGGCCTTGCAGAATTCCACCGCGACCATGCCACCCGGGCCGCGCACGTCGGCGATTTGCGGCACATCGCTTTGCAGCGCGATCAGCTTGGCCTTGACGCGGTCGCCCAGCAGCGTGGCGCGCTCGCACAGCTTTTCTTCGTCGATGATGTCGAGCACCGCATGTGCCGCCGCCACCGCCAGCGGATTGCCCGCGTACGTGCCGCCGAGACCGCCAGGCGCCGCCGCGTCCATCAGGTCGGCGCGGCCGACCACCCCCGACAGCGGCATGCCGCCGGCCAGGCTCTTCGCCATGGTCATCAGGTCAGGCACCACGTCGTAGTGGTTCATGGCAAACAGCTTGCCGGTGCGGGCAAAGCCGGTTTGCACTTCGTCGGCGATCAGCAGAATGCCGTGCTCGTTGCACAGCTTGCGCAGTGCGCGCACGAACTCGGCCGGCGCCGGATAGAAACCGCCTTCGCCCTGAACCGGTTCGAAAATGATCGCGGCCACACGCTTCGGATCGATGTCGGCCTTGAACAGGAATTCGATCGCCTTCAGCGAATCGGCGGTGGTCACGCCGTGCAGCGGATTCGGGAACGGCGCGTGGAACACGTCCGACGGGAACGGACCGAAGCCGATCTTGTACGGCGCGACCTTGCCGGTCAGCGCCATGCCCATCATCGTGCGGCCATGGAAGCCGCCGGTGAAGGCGATCACGCCAGGACGGCCGGTTGCGGCGCGGGCGATCTTGATGGCGTTTTCGACGGCTTCGGCGCCGGTCGTGAAGAACGCGGTCTTCTTCGGATAGTCGCCTGGCGCGCGCGCGTTGATCTTCTCGGCCAGCTCGACATACGACGCGTACGGCACGATCTGATACGCGGTGTGCGTGAAGTGATCGAGCTGGTCGCGGATCGCGGCCAGGATCTTCGGGTGGCGATGGCCCGTGTTGCACACCGCGATCCCCGCGGCGAAGTCGATGAAGCGGCGGCCTTCCACGTCCCACAGTTCCGCGTTCTCCGCGCGCGCGGCGTAGAAATCGCACATCACGCCGACGCCGCGCGGGGTGGCGGCGTCTTTGCGGCTCTTCAGTTCGGCATTCTTCATGGTCATCTCCTTGGCTCCTCGGTTTTCGCGGACGCCGCGCCCTTAGCGCAGCACATGCAGCGACTATAATGAGATTTGGCTCTTAATTTCAGAGCCATTTCAATAAAAATGTAGGAGCCAATCATGCGCGCGAGCGTTTTGTCCGACTGGCTGGCGCAGCGCCTCGACCGCGGCAACGGCCAGCCGATCTATCGTCAACTGCACCGGCTGTTGCAGCAGGCGATCCTGTCGCGCGAGTTGCCGGCGGGCAGCAAGGTGCCGTCGTCGCGGCTGCTGGCGCAGGAGTTGGGCATTGGACGCAATACCGTCACGCAGGTGTACGAGCAGTTGGTGCTCGAGGGCTATGTGAGTTCGGCGACCGGGCGCGGTACTTTTGTGGCGGATAGTGCGCCGGATGAGATTGTTGGTGCGCCTGAGGGGGACTTTGGCTTTGGGGTTGGCGTCGGCTCAGGCTCTTCAGGCATGGGCTCAGGAATTGGCTCAAGCATCGGCGCCGCCACGCTCGACCGGCCGGATGCCTTGCATGCGCCCGATCCGCGCCGCGAGCCGCCGCCGTTGCAGGCGGCGCGCGCGCTGTCCACGCGCGGCGCGCGGCTGATCGCGGGCGCGGGTGTGTCGAAGCGGCAGTGGGGCGCGTTCATGCCGGGCGTACCGGACGTCACCAAGTTTCCGGCGCGCGTTTGGAGCCGGCTGCACAACAAGTATTGGCGCCGCCTGCGTCCGGACCTGCTCACGTATGCGCCCGGCGGCGGCCTGGCTTCGCTGCGACACGCGCTGGCCGACTATCTGCGCACTTCGCGCTCGGTGCGCTGCACGCCCGAGCAGATCATCATCACGACCGGGATTCACCAGTCGGTCGACCTCGCGGTGCGGCTGCTATCCGATCCGGGCGACCTGATCTGGACCGAAGATCCTTGCTATTGGGGCGTGCGCAGCGTGCTGCACGTGTCGGGTCTGCAATCGCGGCCCATCGCGGTCGACGACGAAGGCATCAATCCTTCCGCCGACGACCTCGCGTATCCACCGAAGCTGATGCTCGTCACGCCGTCGCATCAGTACCCGCTCGGCATGGTGATGAGCCTCGCGCGGCGCCGCATGCTGCTCGAATATGCGCGGCAGAACCAGTGCTGGATCATCGAGGACGACTACGACAGCGAGTTCCGTTATGGCAGCCGGCCGCTGGCGTCGCTGCAGGGGTTGGACACATCCGGGCAGGTGATCTATGTGGGCAGTTTCGGCAAGACGCTGTTTCCGGGGCTGCGCATCGGTTATCTGGTCGTGCCGGAAGCGCTGGCTGAAAGTTTCGCCACGGCCAGCGCCGAGTTGTATCGCGAGGGGCAGTTGTTGCAACAGGCCATGCTCGCCGAGTTCATCGCCGAAGGGCATTTCACGTCGCATATCCGCAAGATGCGCACGCTTTACGGGCAGCGCCGGCAGACCTTGCTCGATGCCGCCGCGCACCGTTACGGCGATGTATTACCCGCCGTGGGCGGCGACGCCGGGTTGCATCTGGTGATGCAGTTGCCCGAAGGCAGCGACGATCGGCGCGTGGCGACGGCGGCGCTGGAGCGCAATATCGTCGTGCGGCCGTTGTCGGGGTATTACGCGCAGCCTTCGCTGGCGCCGCCGGGTTTGCTGATCGGCTATGCGTGCGTGCCCGATGAGGAAATCGCCCCGGCGTTCAATACGCTGGCGGACGCGATCGATGCGACGTTGCCGCAATTCGCGTGAGGGCGGGGATGAGGACGTAGCTCGCGCACCAAATCCGAATCAGCACTGCTTTTAGCGTAAAGAGTGCGCACGCAACGATCCGGCGCGTGGTCAGCCTCTCGCGCATGAGCCCCGACCCGATCGAACGACGCTTTCAGTTACACGGACTTCGCCACGTCGTCCGATACGGCGACAGGAGTTTCAAGTCCCGCATCGAATAGCCAGTCGAGAAACAGCTTCAGTTCGCGGTCCTGCGGCGCCGCGCGATACAGGCAGTGAAACGGCGGCCCTTCGAGTCTGACTTCGGGAAAGAGCATCACCAGACGTCCGCGTTGCACGTCTTCCTCGATGATCGCGCGCGGGGCGAGCGCCACGCCCAGGCCGCTCGCGGCCGCCTGCACCAGCAGGAAGAACTGCTCGTAGAACGGGCCGCCGAGCGTTTCGCCGACCATCACGTTCGCGCAGCGGAACCAGTATTGCCATGCCTCGGGAATGCCGGCGAAATGCAGCAGACGCACCTGGCGCAGATCGTCCGGCGTGCGCAATGCCGCGAGTTCCCGCAGATGGGGAGAGCACACCGGCACCGCGATGTTCGCGATCAGCATGCGCGAATCGAAACCATAGCGCCGCAGATTCGGTTCGAAGCGGCGGATGATCACATCGTGCGATTCGTCGGCGAGGTCGATGTTCTGATCAGGGGCCGCGACGATCTCGACGTCGACGTCGGCTTGCAGCGCGTGAAACTGAGCCAGCCGCGGAATCAGCCAGCCGTGCGCGAACGAAGCGGTGGTATTCACACGGATCGTGCGCCGCGTGGCGGGGCCGCCCATCTGTTCGGTGGCTTCGCTCAGACGGCCGAGGCAACTGGCGACGTCGACCAGATAGTGTTTGGCGCGCGGCGTCATTTCCAGCTTGCGGCCGCGGCGTTCGAACAGCTTCTGGCCGAGATACTCTTCAAGCAAACGGATCTGTTGCGTGACCGCGCTGTGCGTGACGCACAGTTCTTCGGCGGCTTTGCTGAGACTGCCGAGGCGGCCGGCGGCCTCGAAGCTGCGCAAGGTATTCAAAGGCGGCAGGCGGCGCATCGGGAAAAGCCCCATATCCAAGTATTGCTTGTATTTCTAACAGAAACTATCAATTGAAGATACCGGCCCGGCGCTTTTACGATAGCGCTTTCTTTATCCGGTTATCGCAATGGCATTGTCCACGTCGCCGTATGCCAGATCCAAGCTTTTCTGTTACTCGCTTGCGAGCGAGTGGCCGGTATGGCTGCGTGTTTTCGTCGGCGTGGGGGTGGTCGCGTCGTTGGCGGCATGCAGCACGCCGGACCCGAATCAACGGGTAACGGGATCGGGCGGCACGCTGGTGAAATACAGTTCGGCACAGGTGAGCGTCGATCTGACCGCGACCGAACGCAACGCGCTGGCCGGCATGCGAGATCGCAGCTTTGTGGGCGCTTCGAGTGAGCGGGCGCTCACGGCGGTCGCCGCCGCATTGAAAGCGAGCGGCTACGCGCCGGTGACGGTGGAAGCCGATACCGCGCTTGTGGAGGGCGGCCGCAGCGAAGTGCTGGTGCAGAAGTGGCGTGAACTGGTGCGGGGCGTACTGAAAGCGCGTCTTGGCGGGCTGCCGGCCAAACCGGATCACCAGTACACCGCGGCGCTCGTCAGCGTGCGGCCGGCTGTTAGCGGTCCGGGCGTGATCGTGAGGGCGCGTTTCGACAATACCGTGTGGGACAGCAACGGCGACGCTCGGACGAAAACCGTGCTTGCACGCGAAGACTACGATGCGTTTTTCACCAAGGTCGACGCGGCGCTGCGGGGTAACGCGGCGCCGCTTCGACCTTGATGACAGCGGCACGGCACCGCATCGCACCGTATCGCGCACGGCGTTTCAGATCACGCGCTCACGCAGCCAGGCCGAGGCCAGATCGATTGCCGACACCACCACGATCACCATGATCATGACCGCGGAGGTTTGCGCATAGTCGAACGAGCGGATCGCTTCGTACAGCACCACGCCGATGCCGCCCGCGCCGACCATGCCGACCACCATTGCCGAGCGCACGTTCGATTCGAAGCGATACAACGCGTACGAGATCCACAGCGGCAGCACTTGCGGCAGCACGGCGTAAATGATTTCGTCGAGCGGGCTGGCGCCGGTTGCGCGGATGCCTTCTGCCGGACGCGGATCGATCGCCTCGACCGCTTCGGCGAACAGCTTGGCGAGCACGCCGGTGGTGTGAACCCACAGCGCCAGCACGCCGGCGAACGGTCCGAGTCCGACCGCGACGATGAACAGCATCGCGAAGACCATTTCATTGATCGCGCGGCATGCGTCCATCAGACGGCGCACCGGTTGCACGATCCACATCGGCGCGATGTTGTGCGCGGACATCAGGCCGCACGGTATCGCGCAGACGAGCGAGAGCGCGGTGCCCCACACCGCCACGGAAAGCGTCACGATCATTTCATGCAGATACGTGCGCCATTCGGTGAAGTTCGGCGGAAAAAAGTCTTTCGCGAACTGGCCCATGTTGCCGGAGTCGCTCACCAGATCCAGCGGACGCATGTCGGCGCTATGCCATGCGCTGCCCAGCACCGCGAACAGGGCGATCCAACCGAGCAGCGAGAACCAGCTACGCTTGCGTGCCGCCGGGGCGGGTTGAGCGGCCGCCTGCGCGGCGAGCGTTTCGCTCGCGCGTGCCGGCGACGCGATCGGATCGGCCGTATTCATGGCTTGGCTTGCTCGGTGTTGAGCGCGCTCAGCTTGGCGTCGAGCGCGGCCATTTGGGTTTTGCGATCGTCGTCGGACAGATGCGAGTCGGCCTCGATCTTCTGCTTCTGCTGGAACAGTGCGACCTGGCGAATCGGCAACAGTTGCGCATCCGACGATGCCGCGAAACCGCCGTAGCCGAAAATCCCCGCCATCACGGCTTTTTCATGCGGATCGGTCTTCGCGTAGTTCAGGAAAAAGTTGCGCAGTTTGTCTTTGGTGGCTTGCGGCAGATCCTTGCGCCACACCAGCGGGTCCGACGGAATCAGCGGCGAGGTCCACAGCACCCGCACCTGGGCGAACTTGTCCGGATGCTGTCGCTTTAGCGTGTCGAGCATTTCGGTGTTGTTCGTCGCGATGTCGATCTTGTTGTTCACCACGGCCAGCAGGTTCGCTTCATGGCTCGACGGAAGCACGGTCTTGAACGACGTATTGACCGGCGCGTTGTGCTTCGCGAACAGGTAATAGCCGGGAATCAGCGTGCCCGACGTGGAGTTCGGATCGCCATAGCCGAGCGTGACGTCTTTCGTGTTCTTGAAGACGTCGTCGAGCGTCTTGAAGCGGCTGTTCACGTTCGTGATCAGCACGGAGTTGTAGCCGGCGGCGCCGTTCGCGTACTGGACCTTCGCGAACACTTCGCCTTGCGAGCGATCCACCGCTTCGATCGCCGACGCATTGCCGAAATAGCCGACCTGTACCTTGTTAAAGCGCATGCCTTCGATAATGCCGGCGTAGTCGGTCGCGAAAAACGCTTTGATGTTCAGGCCGGTTTGCTTGTTCATATCGGCGATCAGCGGTTCCCAGCGCTGTTTCAGCACCGAGGACGAATCGGTCGAGATGATGCCGAGGTTGATGTCTTCGGCGTAGGCGGTGGCGGCGCAGGCGAAGGCGGCCACGCCGACGGTCAGCGTGATCAGTGAACGCAGGAATTTCATCGGTTGAGATCCGGTAGGGGAGCGGAAAGGGTTGGCGCGCTCAGTTCGAGTGCGCCGGATTCAGGGCGAACGCGTAACGCGTGGACGGCGGGGAACTGTCTAGTGCTGCTGCGGTGGGTGCGGTGTCGTGCGGCGCGTGATTTGCGTCCGCGCCGTCGTGCGATTCAATGTGTGATTTGTCGTGTGTTTCGTCGAGCAGTTCGCGGGCGTCGTCGCCGTAGAGTTTCTTGAGCAGTGCCGGACTGAGTGCGGCCGATGGGCCGTCGTAAACCACCTTGCCACGGCGCAGCGCAACCGTGCGCGGACAGTACTGCATCGCGATGTCGACCTGATGCAGCGACACCAGCACGGTGAGTTGATGCTCGACGTTCAGCGTGCGCAGCATGTCCATCACACGGCGCGATGATTCCGGATCGAGCGAGGCGATCGGCTCATCCGCCAGCACGATGCGTGCGCGCTGCACGAGCGCGCGTGCCAGTGCCGCGCGTTGCTGCTGGCCGCCGGAGAGATTGGCGGCGCGTTCGCGCGCGTGTTCGCCGATGCCGACCTCATTCAGTGCCGCCATCGACAAGGCCCGTTCCGCGCGCGGAAAAAGGCCGATCAGCCGACGCCACCAGGAGAGGCGCGCGAGCGCGCCGACCAGCACGTTGGTTTCGACGGAGAGCCGGTTCACCAGATTGAACTGCTGGAACACGAAGCCGATATCGCGGCGAATACTGCGCACTTCTCGTACGATGCGGCCGTTCTGCTGGATCGGGCGGCCGAGAATCGAGATCTGCGACGGTTGCGCGTCGGAGGGCGTGAAGCCGGCGATATGGCGCAGTAGTGTCGATTTTCCTGAGCCTGACGCACCGATCAAGGCCACCATTTCGCCTGCTTCGACGCGCAGGTCGATTTCGTCCAGTGCCTTGCGGCCGTTGTTGAACGTCTTGCTGAGCCGTTCGATACGGATTGCTTCCTGGATTGACTTCATAAGTACCCCTGATGCGTCGAGCATGTGTGGGGCTCATTCTAGGAAGCGTCTGTGACGGTTGAGTGAAGGTGTTGCAACGTCTAGACGACTATATGTATTTGTGAAGATTTTGCGGCGATTGAAAGGCAGTTCGAAGACACGCCTTGCATAAAAATTGACGGACGTGTGACAGCGCCCGCCATGGCGCGTGCATGTCGCGATCCTACCCGATTGACGGACTTGCTACGCCAACCGATCGATCAACATCAAAACCCAGTGCAATCCCACCAAGCCTCCTAGCAACTGCAACCAGGATTGCCACGTGCGCCGGGTTTTGCTGAAGATCGCCGCGGAAACGCCGAATATGACGGCAGGGCCAAACACGAGCAGAAAGAATAAAAACCCCTCGAAGAAACTCATTGGACACTTGCCAATTTCATAACACCCGTGGCGTACGGAGTTTCGAAATTGATCGGGTATTCTTTCGGCGATGGCTGCCCAACACCATAGACTGACAAAGCCGAGCATTGCAAAACAGGTGGCCGCGATGAGACGCCTCATTTTATTTCCCAGAACAAAATAGTCTTCGAGCGTCCAAGATCAGACCAACCAAGCGTGCTGCCGGGGCGGAACGCCTGACGACCGAGCATCCGACTAATCGTTGCCACGGCGTTAGCGGCACCGCTGATAGTCAGCCTCGAACCATTCCACAGGTCAATGTGTCCGCCGCTCGCATCGGCCTGGCTTTCGCCGCCGCGTGTCCAATACCGCGAAAACTGAATAATCCCCCTGCGCCCTTTAACCTTCGATTCCCAGTCTCGCCCAGTGATATTTTCTGCCCGTGGCAGCCCCGCAAAGGGTTGCAGCTGCAGCCATTCCCCCAATTCCTCGGCGCGCGTGGCGGTCGCGTTGCCCTCGAGGATGACGCGGCCTATCGTCGGCGCGCCTGACATCGGTTTAACCCGTTTCGCCGAGAACGACTTCATCGCAATGCCGACGCGATGGAATGTAACGCTCAGCCGGATTGCACACTGGTTCGTATAGGCCGGATCGGCATAAGGATTACCTGAGGGATAGTTGTTCCATAGTTCATCGAAAGTTATCGCCTTCAGCGGCACTTCCTTGATTGAATCCTGCGTCGTGTTGGTTTTAACCACGGTCATTTTATTCGGCATCGCTCAAACTCCTTCGTGCCTTGCCAACGCTTCGTCTCCCCACACGACGCTGTAATCGCTCGCTACGCCGGTTTGAATGCGGGGCAGGCGTGTGCCATTTTCCAGTCGGCCCGAGAAGGTCCTTCCGTCTTCCGTTTCGATGAAGTACGGATAGCCGTTGGTCGCGCCACGCCCGGCGCATCGAACCTGTTCGTCATAGGAGGTTGGCGTGGCGGAAGACGCCACACGACTCCCGGCCGATTCGCGACACCCGACGTCCAGAATGCGCCAACGTCGCCCATACGTGGCCACGATTTGCGGAGGACGCTCACATCGGCAAACGACCGCATCGCCGCCCACGGCCTGCCGTCTGCCACCGTTTACGATGTCCAGCATGCGGCGGCTCTCAGGCACCGGCGCGCCGCCCGCGATAACGCCGATGCTCTGGCACGCGTCACACCATGCGCTGTCACCGATAAATGCTATTCGGCGGTGCCGACCGTCCTCACCCTCGATCGTGCAGACGTTGGTGGTGGCCAGAACATAACTTCCGCTGGCGCTGTCGAGCGGGTCACCTTCTACCGCTGCGTAGTAAATGGTCGGTATTGATTGATGCGTCATGCGTTCGCCTCCTTCGGGGTTAAAAAATCCTCGGGAGACAGGCTGTTTGGGTTAGCCGGCCGTGGGTATCAGAATTATCCGAAATTCGCGTTACGCCGATACCGAATCATCGTTTTTGTTTTACGGCGTATGCATTTCAATTTTTCCGTGTCGGTCCTGAGTCTTTGCAAAGGCAATTCGAAGTCATTCATTTGCATGAAAAATGACACCCACATGACAGCTCCTGCCCCAGCGCTTACCTGTCATGCATGATCCCGCACCACCAGGCTATATTGCGTTATCCGCAAGCGGTCCCCAATAACCTTGCAGTTCCCTTCAACGCCCTCATGCCGCAACCCCTGAGCTTTCTGCCCGACAGTTTTGCGGAGTACGAAGATCTCAACACGATCCTCGACCAGGGCAGCGCGAGTTTCGAAATCCGCACGGTCTGCGACACAACGGTACGCGGCCGGCAATTCGCCGTGCGCACGGCGAGCATCGGCTCGACCGATCCACTCGCACCGGCTATCGGCTTTTTCGGCGGTATCCACGGGCTCGAGCGGATCGGCTCGCAACTCGTGCTCGACTACATGCGTGCGCTTCTAGCGCGGCTCGAATGGGACGAGTTACTGGTACGTCAATTGCAATCCATTCGTCTGATCTTTATGCCGATCGTCAATCCCGGCGGTATGTGGGCAGCCACACGCGCCAATCCGAACGGCGTCGACCTGATGCGCAATGCGCCGCAGAACGCCGACGAACGCGTGCCGTTGCTGGCCGGCGGTCAGCGCGTGGGCGCGTGGCTGCCGTGGTATCGCGGCCGCGAAGGCGAACCGATGGAAGCGGAGGCCGCCGCGCTGCTAAAAGTGGTCGAAGCCGAACTGGCCGCCCGGCCCCTGAGCATCGCGCTCGATTGCCACTCGGGCTACGGCTGGAAAGACAGCATCTGGTTTCCCTACGCGCGAACCCGCAAGCTGATGCCGCATCTGCCGGAAATGTACGTGCTGAAGACGATGTTCGAACGCGCGCATCCGCATCACGGCTACGCATTCGAACCGCAGAGCCATCAATATCTGTTGCACGGCGATCTGTGGGACTTTGCGTACGACCGCGCGCCCGCCGCCAACGTCTTCCTGCCGATGACCCTCGAACTCGGCTCGTGGCTGTGGATCAAGAAGAACCCGCGGCAATTGTTCTCGCGCCAGGGCATGTTCAATCCGGTCAAGGCGCATCGCACCGCACGCGTGTTGCGGCGTCATGCGAACCTGTTCGACTTCCTGGCGCGCGCGGCTTTTTCGTCGCAGCGCTGGCTGCCGCAAGGCAATCGCCGCGAGCAACTGCTGCAATGCGCGATCGACCATTGGTACACCCCGGACCTCGTATGAGCACGTGGATTCTGCTGCGCGGCCTCACGCGCGAAACACGTCATTGGGGACGCTTGCCCGACGCGCTGCGGGACGCCGCCGGCATCGACCATCCGTTGCTGATCGATCTGCCGGGCAACGGCGAGTTCGCGCATTTGCGCGCGCCGGCAAGCGTCGCGGACATGGTGAGTTTCGTGCGGCGCGCTGCCGCGCAAAGCGGTGTGCCGGGTCCGTATTGCGTGCTGGCCATGTCGCTAGGCGGCATGGTGGCGACGGACTGGGCGCAGCGCTATCCCGGCGAGATCGAACGCCTGGTGCTGATCAACACGAGCATGCGGCCGTTCAGCCGCATGCAGGAGCGGCTGCGGCCTTCTGCGTGGCCTGGGCTGTTGCGCGTTGCAGCGCATTGGAGCGATGCGCGCCGCGCCGAACAGGGTATTCATCGCCTGACGTGCAATAACGTTGAAACATTGGGCGCCGATCTTGACGCGTGGAGCGCGATTCGCCGCAGCAGACCGGTGAGTCGCGGCAATGCGCTGCGGCAATTGTGGGCGGCGGCGCGTTTTACCGCGCATGCTGCACAGCCGCACTGTCCGCTGCTGATTCTATCGTCGCGCAACGATAGACTGGTCGACCCGGCGTGCTCGACGAAACTCGCGGCCGCGTGGCATGCATCGCATCGCGAGCATGGTTGGGCGAGCCACGATCTGCCGCACGACGATCCGGCGTGGACCGCCGAACAGGTGCGTGCATGGCTCGCGCAAGACTACGCGGATTCGCAGCCGGTGTTCTGAGCGGCAAGCCGGCGCACGAACGGACTTGCGGGCGTCAGCGGGTATAACCTAGCGGTGCTCACGCATCGTGTGAAGGGTGGCAGGTGCATAATCCCGTTCAGTCGATGCCTGCGAATCAATCGATACTCGCCGTAGCCACTAGCCGGGGGAGTTGATCATGCAAGCCAAGAACGAAGAAGCCGTTACACACCTGCTGAACGATGTCGTCGAATTTGCGCGGGGGCGTTTGCCGGAGCCGACCTTCCACATCGTCGAGCCCTTTCTGCGGCATTACTACGATTTCGTCGACGCCGACGATCTGCAAAGCCGCTCGATCGCCGATCTCTACGGCGCTGCGCTCGCGCACTGGCAAACCGCGCAGCGCTTCGTGCCCGGCACCGAACGACTCCGCGTCTATAACCCAATCCTCGAACAGCACGGCTGGCATTCCGATCACACCGTGATCGAAATCGTCAACGACGACATGCCGTTTCTGGTCGATTCGGTGTCGATGGCGGTCAACGGTCTGCGGCTTGCGCTGCATTCGGTCGTGCATCCGGTGTTCCGGATCTGGCGCGGCCCCGACGGGGCGATCACACGCGTCGGCCAGGGCGCCGAAGAGGCCACCGACTCGCGCTCGCAGCTCACCTCGTTCATTCACTTCGAAGTCGACCGATGCGGCGACGCCGCAAAACTCGACGCGCTGCGCGACGAAATCGCGAAGGTATTGCGCGACGTGCGCGCCGCGGTGGAAGACTGGCCGAAGATCGTCGAACTCGCGCGCGGCACGATCAAAGGCATGAAGGCGGGGGAGGCCGGGCCGGAAGGACTCGAGGCGCGCGCGTTCCTCGAATGGATGGTAGCCGATCATTTCACGTTTCTCGGCCAGCGCGATTATGAGTTGGTGCAGCACGATATCGGCTACGGTTTGCGGCCGGTGGCGGGCTCGGGGCTTGGCATTCTGCGTGACGAACTGCGGCCCATCGGGGCGCCCGATGTCACGCCGTTGCCGCCGGCCGCCGCCGACATCATCGCCGGTTCGTCGCCGATCTTTCTGACCAAGGCGAATTCACGCGCCACGGTGCATCGTCCGGGTTATCTGGACTACGTCGGTATCAAGCTGACCGGTGCGGACGGCAAGGTGACCGGCGAGCGTCGTTTCATCGGCCTCTATACGTCGACCGCTTATTTCGTCTCGGCCGCCGAGATTCCGATCGTGCGGCGTAAATGCGCGAATATCGTGCGGCGAGCCGGATTCCTGCCTAAAGGTCATCTGGCGAAATCGCTGGTGACGGTGCTCGAGACCTATCCGCGCGACGAACTGTTCCAGGCCGACGAAAACCAGCTCTACGACATCGCGCTCGGCGTGCTGCGTTTGCAGGAACATCAACGCACGCGTCTGTTTATACGGCGCGATCGTTTCGACCGTTTCGTGTCGTGTCTGGTGTTCGTGCCACGCGACAAGTACAACACCGATTTGCGGCAACGTATCGCGACGTTACTGGCTGAAGCGTTCAACGGCGAGAACGTCGAATTCACGCCGCTGCTGTCGGAGTCGACGCTGGCGCGCATTCATTTTGTCGTGCATGCAAAACCGGGCGGCATGCCCAACGTCGACACGCGAGAACTGGAGGCGCGGCTCGTGCATGTGGCGCGCCGCTGGCAGGACGATCTGGCCGACGCATTGCTCGACGCCTTCGGCGAAGAGCAGGGCAACCGTCTGCTGCAACATTACGCGGATTCGTTTCCGGCCGGCTATCGCGACGATTATCCCGCGCGCACTGCGGTGCGCGATATCGAGCTGATCGAACGCGTGCAGGGCAGCGAGCGGCTCGCGATGAACCTGTATCGCCCGATCGAAGCGGGTCCACGTGCGTTCCGCTTCAAGGTCTACCGCGCCGGTTTGCCGATCGCGCTGTCGCGCAGTTTGCCGATGCTCGAACATCTGGGCGTGCGGGTCGACGAAGAACGGCCGTATCTGATCGAAGCACTGGACGCTACACCCGCGTGGATTCATGACTTCGGCCTCGAACTCGCGGACGACGCGGAGTTCGATATCGAACGCGTCAAGGATCTGTTCGAGGAAGCGTTCGAGCAGGTGTGGACCGGCGCGATCGAAAGCGACGATTTCAATCGACTCGTGTTGCGCGCGCAACTGAATGCGCGCGAGGTGACGATACTGCGTGCGTATGCGAAGTATCTGCGCCAGGTCGGCTCGACCTTCAGCGACGCATATATCGAACGTGCAGTGACTGGCAACCCGGCGATTGCGCGGATGCTGGTCGAGCTGTTCATCGCGCGTTTCGATCCGGTGCTGGGCGAGACACGCGAGGCGCGCGTGGACGGCTGGCTGCGCACGATCGACAGTGCGCTCGATCAGGTGCCGAATCTCGACGAGGACCGCATACTCCGGCAGTTTCTCGGTGTGATCAAGGCCACGCAGCGCACCAACTACTACCGCTTCAACGCGGACGGCAAGCCGAAACCGTATCTGTCGTTCAAGTTCGATCCATCGCAAGTGCCCGGCTTGCCCGAGCCGAAACCGATGTTCGAAATCTGGGTGTACTCCCCACGCGTGGAAGGCGTGCATTTGCGCGGTGGCCGCGTGGCGCGCGGCGGTCTGCGCTGGTCGGATCGACGCGAGGACTTCCGCACGGAAGTGCTCGGCCTGATGAAAGCGCAGATGGTGAAGAACGTGGTGATCGTGCCGGTCGGTTCGAAGGGCGGTTTCGTCGTGAAGAATCCGCCGCCGCAAAGCGAGCGCGATGCGTGGATGCGCGAAGGCGTGGCGTGCTATCAGACCTTCCTGCGCGGCCTGCTCGATGTCACCGACAACCTCGCGGGCACGACCGTGGTGCCGCCGCCCGACGTGGTGCGGCACGATCCCGACGATCCCTATCTGGTGGTCGCTGCCGACAAAGGCACGGCGACGTTCTCCGACTTTGCGAACGCGATCTCGCAGGAATACGGCTTCTGGCTCGACGACGCGTTCGCGTCGGGCGGCTCGGTCGGCTACGACCACAAGAAGATGGCGATCACCGCGCGCGGCGCGTGGGAGTCGGTCAAGCGGCACTTCCGCGAAATGAGCGTCGATACGCAGACCATGGACTTCACGGTGGTCGGCGTGGGCGACATGTCGGGCGACGTGTTCGGCAACGGCATGCTGCTGTCGCCGCATATCAGGCTGGTGGCCGCATTCGATCACCGCCACATCTTCCTCGATCCGAATCCCGATCCGGCAAGCAGTCTCGCCGAACGAGGGCGTCTGTTCGTTCTGGATCGTTCGAGCTGGGCCGATTACGATCCTGCGCTGATCTCGGCGGGCGGCGGCGTGTTTCCGCGTACCGCCAAGACGATTCCTTTATCGCCGGCGGTGCAGTCGGTGCTCGGCATCAGCGTGCCGGCGCTTGCGCCGACCGAGTTGATGCGGGCGATTTTGCAGGCGCCGGTCGATCTGCTTTACAACGGCGGCATCGGCACGTATGTGAAAGCGAGCCGCGAAACGCACCTGCAAGTCGGCGACCGCGCCAACGACGCGATCCGTGTGAACGGCGCCGATCTGCATTGCAAGGTCGTCGCCGAAGGGGGCAATCTCGGTCTCACGCAGTTCGGGCGTATCGAGTTCGCGCAGCGCGGCGGCCGCATCAATACGGATGCGATCGACAATTCCGCGGGCGTTGACTGCTCGGACCATGAGGTCAACATCAAGATCCTGCTGGGACTGGTGGTGGCGGATGGCGAGATGACCGAGAAGCAGCGCAACGCGTTGCTTGCCGAAATGACCGACGAAGTCGGCCTGCTCGTGTTGCAGGACAACTACTACCAGACCCAGGCGCTGTCGATTGCGGGCCGCTACGGCGTCGAGTTGCTCGATGCGGAGGCGCGTCTGATGCGTTATCTCGAACGCGCGGGGCGCCTGAATCGCGTGATCGAGTTTCTGCCGACCGACGAAGAAGTCGCCGAACGGCTGGCGGCGAAACAAGGCCTCACCACGCCCGAACGCGCGGTGCTGCTCGCTTACAGCAAGATGTGGCTATACGACGCGCTGCTCGACTCGACCATGCCGGAAGACCCGCTCGTCAGCGACATGCTGGTCGAGTACTTTCCGAAACCGTTGCGTCAGCGTTTTAGCGAACCGATGCAGCGTCACCCGTTGCGCCGCGAAATCCTCGCGACGCATTTGACCAATGCATTGGTCAACCGGGTAGGTTGCGAGTTCGTGCATCGGTTAATGGAGGAAACCGACGCGCAGCCCGGCGATATCGTGCGCGCCTGCATCATGGCGCGCGACGTGTTCGATCTCGACGACGTCTGGCGCAGTATCGACGCGCTCGACAACCGCGTCGCCGACGACGTGCAGGCGCGCATGTTCGTCGAAGTCGCGCGGCTTGTCGAACGTTCGGCGCTGTGGTTTTTGCGGCAGTTGCAATCGGGCGCGGTCAGCAACGGCGATGTGGCCGGCTTGCTCGCGCGTTGCCGCGACGCGGCGCAGCGCCTCGCGCCGCAATGGCCCGCGTTGTTGCCGGACGCAGATCTCGAGGCATTGTCCGAGCGCCAGCGCGTACTGGTGGATGCCGGCGTGGACGGTGAACTCGCGGTGCGGATTGCGAGCGGCGAGATCTCGGCCGCGTTGCTCGATATCGCCGAAGTGGCGTCGACCTGCGGACGCAGCCTCGAACTCGTGGCGGGGGTGTACTTCGCGCTCGGCACGCTGCTGAACTACAGCTGGATCAGCGAGCGTGCGGCGGCGTTGCCCGCGCCCACGCACTGGGACATGCTCGCACGCGCCACGGCGCTGGCCGAGCTTGCCCGCCTGAAACGCGCGCTGACCACGAGTGCGCTAACCGGCGCCGACGACGCGTCGACGCCGGATGCGCTGGTTCAGGCCTGGCGCTACAAACGTGTTGCGCAGCTCGAACGCTACGGTCGTTTGCTGGCCGATTTGCGGGCCACGGGCGGCGCGAGTCTGTCGATGCTGCTGGTGATCGTGCGCGAGATGGCGGCGCTGGAAAGGGCGTAAGGCGAGAGCGGAAAGGGTGAGCGAATCGACAACGTGTCGCGAGAAGAAATTCGCTTTACGTTGGAATAGCCGGACAAGTTCAACTGTTCTGTGTGAGTGGCCACGACTCACCGTCATTCGGGCGATGGCCGCGCTCTCTCCACCATCACGGTACCTGTCATGCTCAATTCGCTCATTTCCCGCCGTCGCCTGATTGCGACCGGGTCGCTGGCTTCGGCCGGTGTCGCGCTCTCCCGATTTGCTTTCGGCCAGACGGCGCCGACTGCCGCGAAGCCGACGCTCAGCGTCGTGCCCGCGTATCTCGGGGTGTCACCGCAAACGCTGCCACCGCTGCCGTACGCGGAAAACGCCCTTGAGCCGACCATCTCTGCGCGCACGGTTGGGATTCACTACGGCAAGCATCATCGGGCGTACTTCGACAATCTGCACAAGCTACTAGCTGGCACGCCGCTCGAACAGGCGTCGCTCGAGCAGATCATCGTGCAGTCGCACGATCAGCCGATGCTCGCCGACGTATTCAACAACGCGGCGCAAGCGTGGAATCACAACTTCTACTGGAACTCGCTGAGTCCGGCTTCGACGGCTTCAAGCGCGCCGAGCGCAAAATTGCAGGCCGCGATTGAACGTAAGTTCGGCTCGATCGAAGCGCTGTCGAAAGCGCTCGTCGCGACATCGGCGTCGCAATTCGGTAGCGGCTGGGGATGGCTGGTGGTCGATCGCGGCGAACTCGCGGTCGTCAAGACGGGCAACGCGGAAACGCCGTTCACGGCCGGCCTCGCGCCGCTTCTCACGGTCGATGTATGGGAGCACGCGTATTACCTCGACTATCAGAACCGCCGTCCGGACTATCTGGTGGCGACCGTCTCGCGTCATCTGAATTGGGCGTTCGCGTCGGCTAACTTCGAGCGCGTTTAACCGGGGTTGGCGCCACATCTCAAACGGCCGGATTGTCGGGTTCCATGCATTCTTTTGCGGCAGCAGCAGTATGACTAACGTTGTACAATCCGCGAACTTCGTGGCCTGCCCGCAACGGCCGGTTTTTCGGCCGCCTCGCCCGCCCGCAACCCCTGCTTTCAGCCAGTCAATCATGTCAACAGCAGATGCCGAGAATCTGCCGAATTTGCTGCCGGGCATGCTGCCGCGGCTGTGGGCATTCTCCTTGCGGCTGTGCGGAAATCAGCACGACGCCGAAGATGTACTCCAGCGTGCCTGCGTGCGAGGGCTCGAACGCGCCAGTCAATTGCAGCCGGGCACGTCGCCGCTGAGCTGGATGTTCTCGATCGTTCACTCCACCTGGATCAACGAATTGCGCGCGCGTAATGTGCGCAGCCGTTCGAGCATGGAATGGGACGATAACTTTCTCGAGACGGTGGCCGATCCCGGCGCACGCAATCCGGAAACGAGCTTGCTGAGCGGCGAGATCATCGCGGCCGTCGAGCGTTTGCCCGACGCGCAACGGATCGTGATGCTGCTGATCGCGGTCGAAGGAATGAGCTATGCAGAAGCAGCCGAAACGCTCGGCGTGCCGATCGGCACGATCATGAGCCGGCTGTCCCGCGCGCGTCAGACTATCGGCGCGCAATTCGGCGAGCGCGACGCGTCGGCGGCGCGCTCAACCGGCAACACACAGAGAGCGGCGCAATGAAGATCGATGACGCCATCCTGCTAGCCTACGTCGACGGCGATCTGCCGGACGACGAGTGCGTGAAAGTCGAACATGCGATCCATGAATCCGCGGAGATCGCCTCGCGCGTGTCGATGTTGCGCGCGTCGCAACTCCCCTATGCGGAAGCATTCGATCAGCAATCACTGCCGCCGGTGCCTGAATCGTTGAGCCGGAGTGTCGACGAGATGATCCGTCAGCACCTCGCGAATGCGTCCGCACAGCAGCAGTCGGCCGGCGTGGCCGATGCGTCGCGCCGCAGCGAGCCCGAAGAAGTGTCTTTGGGCGAGAACGTGCATCGTTTTAAGCCACGCGCCAAGTCACTGCCCACGCTGTCGTGGCCGAAGCTCGCCGTCGCGTTCGTTGCGGGCGCATTCTGTTGTGGCCTCGCGTTGCGACTGGTGCCGCAATTGGCGGGCAGCGGCAACAACGGTAGCGGTAGCGTTGTCACTGCGTCGAGCGACGCCGCCATGATGCCGTGGATCAAGGCGGCCGCCGGCTATCAGCAGCTTTACACGCGCGATACGGTCGCGCTGTTGCAGCCCGACATGAACGTGACGACCGCCACCGTCGCCGACATTCGCCACGTCGACAACCTCGCGATGCAGATTCCCGATCTAAGCAGTCAGGGCCTCACCTTCAAGCGTGTGCAGCGCCTACGCTTTCATGACAAGGCGCTCGTGCAGATCGTCTATTTGCCGCAAAAGGGCAACCCTGTCGCACTGTGCGTGCTGAAGGAGGCGAAGGCGGACGCCGCGCCGTCGGACGGCAATGTGCACGGCATGGCCGTGGTTTCATGGCGTCGCGGGCAGCTCGGCTACGCGCTGATCGGCGAACCCGGCACAGTGGATCTCGACGCGCTCGGCAAGCAGTTGTACAACGGGCAGGTGACGACTACGGTCGGCAGCAACGACAACGGTGTGCCCGATCCGCGAGCTTGATCCGGTTGTCGTCGACGGATGCGCCGGGTCGTTCGTGAAAGGCCGCCGACTTCGTGTTGTTGCGCTTGTATTGATCGGCCAAGGCGAGTCGAGTTCGTCGTGTGGAGGCGGTGCGGTATGATTGGCGCCGATCCCACCGACACCCTCCACGACGATGAAAGAAGAATCGCCGAAAGCCATTTTCTATGCGCTCGCCGCCAACCTCGGCATTGCGATCTTCAAGTTCGCCGCCGCTGCGTTTACCGGTTCCGGTTCGATGTTCGCCGAAGCGATTCACTCGACCGCCGACTGCGGCAATCAACTGCTTCTGCTATTCGGTCTGCGTGAAGCGCGCAAACCGGCGAGCCCGTTGCACCCGATGGGCAGCGGACGCGAGATCAATTTCTATTCGCTGCTGGTGGCGCTGCTGCTGTTCTTTGTCGGCGGCGCGTTCTCGGTGTATGAAGGTGTGCATCGATTGTTCGAGCGTGAGCCGCTGCAGTACGCCTATGTAGCACTGGTGGTGCTTGGCGTGTCGGTTGTGCTGGAGGCGTTGTCGTTGTGGGGCGCGGTGAAGGAAATCCGCAAGACGCACCCGGACAAAAGCATGTGGCGCTGGTTTCGCGAGACGCGCGAATCCGATTTGCTGGTCGTCGCGGGTGAGGATATCGCGGCGTTGGCGGGGCTCGCGATGGCGTTCGTCGCCGTGCTGCTGACCATGGTGACCGGCAATCCTGTCTACGACGCGCTAGGTTCGATCGGCGTGGGACTGCTGCTGATGGTGATCGCGTGGCTGGTAGCGCGCGAGGTGAAGTCGATGATTGTCGGCGAGTCGGCGAGCCCGGAAGTGCGTCGCGCGATCGAGGCGCATTTGCAGGCGCGGACCGAAATTCGCAGCATCATCAATATGATCACGCTGCAATGGGGCCGCCACGTGGTGGTGGCCGTGCAGGCCGAAATGATCGACTACGCCAGCGGCCGCGCGATGGTGGACGCAATCAACGTGATCGAAGCGGACTTGCAGGCAGCATTCCCGCAAGTCCGCTGGGTGTTTTTCGAGCCGGACGTGCCGCGCGTTTGAAACCGGCTTACTTGAAGCCGGTCACCGCGTGCGGTACATACAGTTCTTCAAGCTGGCGGATTTCGTCGTCGCTCAGATTCAACGACAGCGCGGCGACCGCATCGTCCAGATGATGCAGCTTGGTCGCGCCGACAATCGGCGCAGTGATCGGCTGCTTCTGCAACACCCACGCTAACGCGACCTGCGCGCGCGGTACACCGCGGTCGCTGGCAATCTTGCTGACCCGTTCGACGATTTTGCGATCCGCGTCTTCGGTCTGCGCATACAGCGTTTGGCCGAATTCGTCGGTTTCGGAGCGTGCGCTTTCGGTATTCCAGTCGCGTGTCAGACGCCCGCGCGCCAGCGGACTCCACGGAATCACGCCGATGCCCTCGTTTTCGCACAGCGGCAGCATTTCCCGCTCTTCCTCGCGATACAGCAGATTCACGTAGTTCTGCATGGTCACGAAACGCGTCCAGCCATGGCTTTCCGCGACGTGCAACGCTTTGGCGAACTGCCACGCGTACATCGACGACGCGCCGATATAGCGGGCCTTGCCGGCCTTCACGACATCGTGCAGCGCCTCCATGGTTTCTTCGATCGGCGTCTCGTAGTCCCACCGATGGATCTGATACAGGTCGACGTAGTCCGTGCCCAGGCGCCGCAAGCTTTTGTCGATCTCCGACATGATCGCCTTGCGCGACAGACCGGCGCCGTTCGGACCGGGATGCATGCGGCTATTGACCTTGGTGGCCAGCACGATCTCGTCGCGTTTGGCAAAGTCTTTCAGCGCGCGGCCGACGATTTCTTCGCTGGTGCCGTCGGAATAAACGTTCGCGGTATCGAAGAAATTGATGCCGTAGTCGAGCGCCTGTTTGATGAAGGGGCGCGACGCTTCATCGTCGAGCGACCAGGGGTGGGTGCCGCGAGCGGGCACGCCGTAGCTCATGCAGCCAAGACAAAGACGCGATACGTCGAGGCCGGTGCGGCCGAGTTTCACATAGTCCATCGTGATGCTCCAGGTACGAAGTGAGGTGCACAAAGGCGGTGCACCTTTGAACGGGATTCCATTCGGGGCATGCTGCGAACCATCGATTATAAGAACCTGGCGAAAAATGCGTATTGAGCTGATTCGCATGTGATTTCGCGCCGCGATCTCAATCGAGCACGGGAAATGATGCGCTGCGTAGTGGCAAATGATTTCCTCACACCTATACTTCTTCCGGCTTGAAAGCGGCACTCTTTCCCAACCTGCATCACAAGCAAAAAGGAAGAACTCGATGCTGACTCGCACACTCGGCGCTTTCTGCGCTGTTACGCTCGCGGCCTGCGCGGCCTTTACGCCCGGCCCGGCCAGCGCTGACGACAACGGCGATTTCTCGCAAGCCGACGCTGGCTCGCACGGCCGCCCCGTCAAGGTCATGATCATTTCGATGTTCGGACCGGAAGGCCAGGTGTGGCTAGACCGGCTTGGACCGTGGCGCGACATTACGGTAGATGGGTTGTCGCCCGATTACCCGACCGTCCATTGCAACAGGCAGGATGTGTGCGTGATGACCACCGGTATGGGGCACACCAACGCGGCTGCATCGATCATGGCGCTCACGTTCTCGCCGCGTTTCGATTTGCGGCACACGTATTTCATGGTTGCCGGTATCGCCGGGATCGATCCGCAACAGGGCACCGTGGGTTCGGCCGCATGGGCGAAATATCTGGTGGACTTCGGGATTCAGTGGGAGATCGATGGGCGTGAAATTCCGTCGAACTGGAATACCGGCTACCTCGGCATCAATACCACGGGTCCCACGGCGAAGCCGCCGCTGGACTATAAGACCGAGGTGTTCCAGTTGAATACGCAGCTCGCCGATACGGCGTTTGCGTTGTCGCGTAACGTCGCCTTGTCGGACGACGCGCAGGCTCAGGCCGCGCGGGCCAAGTATTCGTACGCGCCGGCCAATCGGCCGCCGTCGGTGGTTCAGTGCGACACGCTTGCGGGGGATACGTGGTGGTCCGGCACGTTGATCGGACAGCGCGCTCGCGACTGGACCAAGATTCTGACGGATGGCAAAGGGGTTTACTGCACGACGCAGCAGGAAGACAACGCCACCTACGAGGCGCTGAAACGTGCCGCTTCCGTACACAAGGTCGATTTGAATCGTGTAGCCGTGCTGCGTGCGGGCTCCGATTTCGACCGTCCTTACGATGGACAGACGAGCGCGGACAACCTGCTCAACTACGCGTCGCAAGGTGGCTTCACGATTGCGATTGAAAACCTGTTCCGCTCCGGCAATCCGCTGGTGCAGGATATCGCCACGCATTGGGGCGAGTGGCGTGACGGCGTGCCGAAGCGCTAGTTCTATCTAGCCAACAAGCCTGGCTGAGGAGGATCGACACCGCAGCCAGGCTCATCTGCTACCAACAACACACTTACCGTTGCGGCGCGCGGTACGGCGTCCAAACGGGTGCGTCAGTATCCCAATGGTCGAGTTCAGAGGGTGTCATGATGTGCTCCTTTTTGAAGAGTGCATGGTTGGCGCCGCGCGGAGCGTTTCTTTTGGAAACCGAATCATTGCGGCCGCTTCACTTCACTGCGTTACTGTTTTTCGGCGACGCGCGTGACGTCGCCGTCGTGGCTTTCCTGCAAGGCAATACGTGCTGCCTGCGTTTGACCGACCAAGCCTTTGTTCGGATACGTGGTGCGATTCAGCGAGGGCAGCGAACCGTCGCGATACGCGGCGACCAGTTCAGCCTGCACTTCCGCACGCGTCTTGCCGGCCGCAGCCACCGTTGCGGCAGGTTGCGTTTCATAAGTACCGGCGCGGCCGATACCGCCGCCATTGCTCTGTGCGAACACCGGTGCGCTTGCAAGCAGCGAAAGAGCGAGACCAGCCAGGAGATTGCGTTTCATGATTCACCTCTGTCGATTCGTTTGCAGCGCAAGCAGCGCCGCGACAGGGTGAAATGTAGACTTCGAGACAGTGCGGATAAATCGCACTTTCACGAAATGAATTGTCGCGATTCCGGAACAATCGTTGTGAAGGCCGCGCGAATGGCGGTAGATCGAGGCAACCGCGGCATTAGCGCCGCGGTTGGAATTCACTGTTCCAGAAACTGTACTTCAATTGCCGTGCAATTCTCGTTGCTCAAGCAACCCATTCGGTGATCACGGGTGTGTCGAGTGTCGGCGCGGACTCGCGTTCTTCGAAAGTACGCTTCGTACAGGTTGCGTCGAGAGTGCCGCGTCCACTCAACAACGGGCAACGATCGAATAGCTCTGCAATCCAGTCTACGAAAACGCGGACTTTAGGCGACAGATGGCGACTGTGCGGATAGACTGCGGAAATTGGCATCGGCAAAGGCTTCAGTTCCGGCAACACTTCTATCAACTGACCCGACCGCAGATGCGGCAGCACCATGAAGAGCGCCGGCTGAATCAAACCGAAGCCTTCGAGTCCGCAAGTCACGTAAGCGTCCGCGTCGTTCACCGACACGATGCTCTTCATCTTCACTTCAACTTCTTTGCCATCCACCATGAAGGCCCAATCGAGCGTGCGTCCCGTGCGGCTTGAGAAGTAATTGACTGCTTTGTGATTCTCCAGATCTTCGAGTGAAGACGGCATACCCGCCCGCTCGATGTAATCCGGCGCCGCGCAGGTCACCCCCTCGAACAGGCCGATGCGTCGCGCCACCAGCGAGGAATCCTGTAGCGCGCCCACGCGCACCACGCAATCCACGCCTTCCTGCAGCAGGTCGACCGGCCGATCCGTCAAGCCGAGTTGCAGGTCGATGTCCGGATAGCGGGTGTGGAATTCACACAGCGAAGGAATCACCAGCAGGCGGCCGATCGACCCCGGCATGTCGATGCGCAGCTTACCGTGCGGCTTTTTATTGCCGCTCTGAAAACTGGCCTCGGTCTCTTCGACATCCGCAAGGATGCGCACGCAACGTTCGTAGTACGCCGCGCCGTCCGGTGTGAGCGACAAACGCCGCGTGGTCCGGTGCATCAGGCGCGTGCCGAGGAACGCTTCGAGATTCTGAATGATGGTGGTGACGGATGCGCGCGGCAGGTCGAGCGTTTCCGCTGCGCGGGTAAAACTATTTGTGTCGACGACACGCGTGAACACTTGCATGGCCTGAAGCCGGTCCATTGCAAACCTCCGGAAGGGGCGGGCGCACCGGGCGGGAAAACGAATCCGCAGACAATCGCAACTGATTGTTCAGGGGCGCCGAATTGTGTTGCCGGATTATAGGCATTTATTTAGGAGTCTGCCGAACCCACAATTCGCACCATTGAAGTTCTATGCGCATTGCGCGGCTCGACATGGATGCATTTAAACCGCCGTACTCCTTCGTGCCCTCCGGCATCAGCCTGGCAGAGGCGGACAGCACGGCCCTTGAAGTTACCGACGTGCAGATCGAAGGGCACGCTCAGGACATTACGTTGCGTTTGTACCGGCAAGGCAAGAAGACCGCACTGCCCGTATTGCTTTATTTCCACGGCGGCGGCTTTACGAAGGGCTCGATCGAACAGGCCGACTACGCCGCCCGGTATTTCGCAGAACACTTACCGGCGCTAGTGGTGTCGGTGGGTTATTCGCTGGCGCCGCAGTTTCCGTTTCCCGCGGCGCCGGAAGACGCGCATCGCGCGGCGCTGTGGGTGCAAACGCGGGCACGCGCGTTTGGCGGTAATAGCAGGAAGGTTGGCGTAGCCGGCCACGATGCGGGCGGGCAATTGGCCAATTGCCTCGCTTTCATCGCGCGTGATCGTGGTGACGTGCAGATTGCCGCGCAGGCGCTGTTCGGGCCGATGCTCGATCCGAGCCTCACGCGGCTCGGCGACGAAAAGCGGCTCGGCTCGGATATCACGGCCAAAGAGTGCGCGGCGTGTTATCGCGCGTACTTGCCGCAAGCTTCGCAACGCATGCATCCGTATGCCGCGCCGCTCGAATCGTGTCGTCTCGCGGGGCTGCCGGCCACGCTGATCGCGACGGCGCAAAACGACGTGCTGCACGTGGAGGCGGAGAAATACGCCAGCAGTCTGATCGACGCGGGCGTGCAGACCCAGGTGGTCCGCTATCCGAGCGTGTCGCATGCCGCTCTGGCCGACCATCCGCCCGCGCTGCAGGAAGCGGTGCAATTTTTTCAATGGCGCTTCGACGCACGCGCCCATCGATGAACAGAAATAAGCAGAAATCCATCAACGATACCGGGAGCTTTTCATGACTATTCTTCCTCTTTCCCGTCGCCGCGTGGCGATTGCAGCGCTTGCCGTCATCGTCGTGGCCGGGCTGGGAACGTTCGGCGCGATCCGCGTCGACGCAAGCTCGCCGGCCGCGCCGACCATCGTGCCGGAAGTCGATGTTGCCACGGTGGTGCAGAAGACGATTACCGATTGGCAGAGCTATTCGGGCCGTCTGGAGGCCGTCGAAAAAGTGGACGTGCGTTCGCAGGTGCCGGGCACGATCGTGTCCGTCAACTTCAAGGACGGCGCGCTCGTGAAGAAGGGCGACACGCTGTTCGTGATCGACCCGCGTCCGTACGCGGCAGAAGTGGATCGCGCCGAAGCGCAACTCGCGGCCGCTCAGGCGCGCACGGGTTACACGCAAAGCGACTGGGAGCGTGCGCAACGCCTGATCGTCGACAACGCGATCGCCAAGCGCGACTACGACGACCGCCAGAACGCCGCGCGCGAAGCGAGCGCCAACCTGAAGGCCGCGCAAGCCGCGCTCGAAACCGCTCGCATCAATCTCGGCTACACGAAGATCGTCGCGCCGGTGGCGGGCCGCGTGTCGCGCGCGGAAATCACGGTGGGCAACGTGGTGGCGGCAGGTGCAAGCGCCACGCCGCTAACTACGCTGGTGTCGGTTTCGCCGATCTACGCGTCGTTCGACGCGGACGAACAAACCTACCTGCAGTACCTGAGCCGTGCGAAAGACGGCAGCAAGGTGCCGGTGGAACTCGGCCTCGCGGATGAAACCGGCTACTCGCGCAGCGGCACGATCGAATCGGTCGACAACCGTCTCGACACGTCGTCCGGCACGATCCGGGTGCGCGCGCGCTTCGATAACGAGGACGGTGCGTTGATCCCGGGTCTGTACGCACGCGTGAAGGTCGGTGGCAGCGCGCCGCATCCGGCGCTGCTGATCGACGACGCCGCGGTCGGCACCGATCAGGACAAGAAGTTCGTGCTGGTGGTCGACCAGAGCAATCACGTGGTGTATCGCGGGATTTCGGTGGGCTCCATGCAGGGCAATCTGCGTGTGGTCAAGGGCGGTTTGCAGGCGACCGACCGCATCGTCGTGAACGGTATTCAGCGTGTTCGCCCAGGCGACACGGTGCGCGCCCACATGGTGCCGATGGACGCCGATCAGGATCCGAACAGCGCGCCGCTTGCCCAGACCCCCACGCAGGCACGCACCAAAGCGGACAAGAATTCGTGAGCCGAGTGCGCCGCGGTTTGAACTGAGCGGCGCATGCTCCAACGTTAAGAGCATCCCATGAACATATCCAAATTCTTCATCGATCGGCCGATCTTTGCCGGCGTGTTGTCGGTATTGATCCTGCTGGCGGGCATTATTTCGCTCTTCAAGCTGCCGATCTCGGAGTACCCGGAAGTCGTGCCGCCGTCCGTGGTGGTGCACGCGCAGTATCCGGGCGCGAATCCGAAAGTGATCGCCGAAGCCGTCGCTTCGCCGCTCGAAGAGCAGATCAACGGCGTCGAGAACATGCTGTACATGCAGTCGCAAGCCAATAGCGACGGCAATCTCACGCTGACGGTGACCTTCAAGCTCGGCACCAACCCGGACCTCGCGACGCAACTGGTGCAGAACCGCGTCAATCAGGCGCTGCCGCGTCTGCCGGAAGACGTGCAACGGCTCGGTATCACCACGATCAAGAGCTCGCCCACGCTGACCATGGTGGTCCACCTGATCTCGCCGAATAACCGCTACGACATGACGTATCTGCGCAACTACGCGCTGCTGAACGTCAAGGATCGTCTGGCGCGGATTCAGGGTGTCGGCGAAGTGCAGTTGTGGGGTTCGGGCGACTACGCCATGCGTGTGTGGCTCGATCCGCAGAAAGTCGCGCAACGCGGGTTGACGGCGACCGAAGTGGTCAACGCGATCCGTGAGCAGAACATTCAGGTGGCGGCCGGTGTCATCGGCGCATCGCCTTCGGTGCCGGGCACGCAGCTGCAGTTGTCGGTGAATGCGCGTGGCCGTCTGAAGACTGAGGGCGAATTCGGCGACATCATCGTCAAGACGACGCCGGACGGCGGCGTGACCTATCTGCGTGACATTGCGCGGGTCGAACTCGCGGCGTCGGAATACGGCCTGCGTTCGCTGCTCGACAACAAGCCGGCGGTGGCGCTCGCGATCAATCAGGCGCCGGGGGCGAATTCGCTGGCCATTTCCGATCAGGTTCGCGCCGCGATGAAGGAACTGTCGGAAGACATGCCGGCGGGCGTCGAATACAAGATCGTCTACGACCCGACGCAGTTCGTGCGTTCGAGTATCGAGGCGGTTATCCATACGTTGCTCGAAGCGATCGCGCTGGTGGTGATCGTGGTGATTGTGTTCCTGCAAACGTGGCGTGCGTCGATCATTCCGTTGATCGCGGTACCGGTGTCGATTATCGGGACCTTCTCGCTGCTGCTCGCCTTCGGCTTCTCGATCAATGCGTTGTCATTGTTCGGCATGGTGCTCGCGATCGGGATCGTGGTGGACGATGCGATCGTGGTGGTGGAGAACGTCGAGCGGAATATCGAAAACGGGCTCAGTGCGCGTGATGCGACGTACAAGGCCATGCAGGAAGTGAGCGGGCCGATTATCGCCATCGCGCTGACGCTGGTCGCCGTGTTCGTGCCGCTCGCGTTCATGACGGGCCTGACGGGTCAGTTCTACAAGCAGTTCGCGATGACCATCGCGATCTCGACGGTGATCTCGGCGTTCAACTCGCTGACTTTGTCGCCGGCGTTGGCTGCGATGCTGTTGCGCAGCCATGGCGCGAAAGAAGACTTCCTGACGCGCGTGATGAATCGCCTGCTGGGCGGTTTCTTCAAGCGCTTCAACAAGGTCTTTCATCGCGGTTCCACGGCGTATGGCAAGGGCGTGACCGGTGTGCTGCGTCGTAAGGGCGCCATGCTCGCGGTGTACGCGATTCTGCTGGGCGGCACCGTGCTGATCTCTCACGTGGTGCCGGGCGGCTTCGTGCCGGCGCAGGACAAGGAATACCTGATCGCCTTCGCGCAGTTGCCGAACGGCGCGTCGCTGGACCGCACGGAAAAGGTGATTCGCGACATGAGCGCGATCGCGCTGAAGCAACCGGGCGTGGAAAGCGCGGTGGCGTTCCCGGGTTTGTCGGTGAACGGCTTCACGAATAGTTCGAGCGCGGGCATCGTGTTCGTCACGCTCAAGCCGTTCAAGGAGCGTGGTAACAAGACGCTCTCGGCCGGTGCGATTGCCGGTGCGTTGAACCAGAAATATGGTGCGATCAAAGACTCGTTCGTCGCGGTGTTCCCACCGCCGCCGGTGCTCGGTCTCGGCACGCTTGGCGGCTTCAAGATGCAGTTGGAGGATCACGGCGCGGTGGGTTACGCGGAATTGAACAAGGCTGCGGAAGCGTTCGTGAAGAAAGCGGCGCAAACGCCTGAACTGGGCCCGACCTTCTCGAGCTATCAGATCAACGTGCCGCAATTGAACGTCGACCTGGATCGCGTGAAGGCCAAGCAACTCGGTGTGCCGGTCACGGACGTGTTCAACACGATGCAGATTTACCTGGGCTCGTTGTATGTGAACGACTTCAACAAGTTCGGTCGCGTGTACCAGGTGCGAGTGCAAGCCGATGCGCCGTTCCGTCAACGTGCCGACGACATCCTGCAACTGAAGACGCGCAATGCGGCGGGCGACATGGTGCCGTTGTCGTCGCTGGTGACGGTCACGCCGACCTATGGTCCGGAAATGGTGGTGCGTTACAACGGCTATACGGCTGCCGACATCAACGGTGGACCGGCGCCGGGCTTCTCGTCGGGCCAGGCGCAAGCCGCGGCCGAACGCGTAGCGGCGGAAACCTTGCCGCACGGCGTGAAGCTCGAATGGACCGACCTGACGTATCAGCAGATCCTTGCCGGCAATGCGGGCCTGTGGGTGTTCCCGATCAGCGTGCTGCTCGTGTTCCTCGTGCTGGCGGCACTGTATGAAAGCCTGACGTTGCCGCTCGCGGTGATCCTGATCGTGCCGATGAGCGTGCTGTCGGCGCTGACCGGCGTGTGGCTCACCGGAGGCGACAACAACATCTTCACGCAGATCGGTTTGATGGTGCTGGTGGGCTTGTCGGCGAAGAACGCGATTCTGATCGTCGAGTTCGCTCGCGAGCTCGAACACGACGGGCACACGCCGCTGTCGGCTGCGATCGAGGCGAGCCGCTTGCGTCTGCGGCCGATTCTGATGACCTCGATCGCTTTCATCATGGGTGTGGTACCGCTGGTGTTGTCGAGCGGAGCCGGTTCGGAGATGCGCCACGCGATGGGTATCGCGGTGTTCTTCGGCATGCTCGGCGTGACGCTGTTCGGTCTGATGCTGACCCCGGTGTTCTATGTGGTGCTGCGTACGCTGGCGGGCGGGACGATTCACGTCGCGCAGAAGGATTCGCCGCACTATGGCGCGTCGGCGACGGAAGCCTGAGGAGAAAACAATAATGAAACGCTATGAATCTTTAAGCGGGTGGGGCCGCGCGGCAACCAGCGCTTTGCTGGTCGCGTTGCTCGCCGCCTGCTCGTTGGAACCGACGTATAAGCGGCCGGATATCGACACGCCCGCGGCCTTCAAGGAAGCGCCGGTGACGACGTCGACTTCGGGCGCGGCGGCGTCGCCGCAAGAAACCGGCACCTGGAAAACGGCGCAACCCGCCGACGACGCGCATCGCGGCGAATGGTGGACGGTCTTCGGCGATCCGCAGTTGAACGCGCTGGAAGAGCAGGCGGCTGCCGCGAATCAGGACCTGAAGGCAGCAGCGGCGCGCGTGCAACAGTCGCGTGCGGTGACGCAAGCGGCCAAGTCGGACTGGTTCCCGAAACTCGACGCGGGCTTCGGCCCGACGCGCGAGCGTGCGTCGGCGGCCTCGCAGTTTTTGCCGAATAGCGCGGGTGGCACGACCGGCACGATCTGGCGCGCGCAAACTACCGCGTCGTACGAAACGGATCTGTTTGGGCGGGTCGGCTCGAACGTGAACGCGTCGCGTGCGGACGAGCAGCAAAGTGAAGCGCTGTTCCGCTCGGTGCAGTTGTCGTTGCAAGCGGATGTGGCGCAGAACTACTTCCAGTTGCGCGAGCTCGACTCGGATCAGGACCTGTACCGCCGTACCGTGTCGCTGCGCGAAGATACGCTGAAGCTGGTCGAGCGGCGTTTCAAGGAAGGCGATATCGGTGAGCTGGATGTTTCGCGCTCCCGCAACGAACTCGCGAGCGCGCGTGCCGATGCGGTCGGCGTGGCGCGTCAGCGTGCCGCGTCCGAGCATAGCCTCGCGATTCTGCTCGGCAAGCCGCCGGCGGATTTCTCGTTCGCGGAAGCGCCGCTGAAGCCGGTCACGGTGCAGGTGCCGGCGGGTTTGCCGTCGGCGCTGCTTGAACGCCGGCCGGATATTTCGGCCGCGGAACGGGCGATGCAGGCTGCGAATGCGCGTGTGGGACTGGCGAAATCGGCGTTCTTCCCGAAGCTCGATATCACCGGTGCGTTCGGATTCGAGTCGGCTACGCTCGGCGAGCTGTTCATGTGGTCGAGCCGCGCGTTCGTGCTCGGGCCGCTCGCCGGTGGCGCGTTGACGTTGCCGTTGTTCGACGGTGGACGGCGTAAGGCGAATCTCGCACAAGCGCGTTCGAAGTACGACGAAGACGTCGCGCAGTATCGTCAGCAGGTGTTGGTGGCGTTCCGCGAGGTGGAGGACAACCTGGCCGATCTGCGTTTGCTCGACGATCAGATGCGCGAGCAGAACAATGCGGTCGAAGCGTCGCAACGGGCAGCCCATTTGTCGCGCACGCAGTACACGGAAGGCGCGGTCAGCTATCTGGATGTGATCGACGGCGAGCGGCAGGTGCTGACTTCGCAATTGCAGGCGAGCCATTTGCAGGGCACGCAGGCGGTGGCGACGGTGAACCTGATTCGCGCGCTGGGCGGCGGCTGGGGTGATGTGAAGGCGCCGGATGCCGCAGTGGGTGCGGTGGCGCCGGCTTCGGGGGCGGCTGTGGTTTCGGCTGCGTCTGGCGCTGGTGTGGCTGTGCAGCAGGTGGCGAAGCAGTAGTCTTCCGTCCAGAATACTTAGCGGTGGCGGAAGCCGGGTCGCGCGGGAGCGCGGCCCGGCTTTTTTACTAGTCGAGCACGCAGACGGTTCACGAAAATGCGTTTCGAATAATTCGTTTGTTTCGTTTATTGCGTTTACACCGGTTGCTGGCCTATACTTGAACGTAATTTGGAGCCAACCATGACCACCGCCACACCCGACCGTATCGTGCTGTCGGACGACGACGCCACCGTGTTATCCGCCGCGAGCCGCCTGATGGGCGCGGCGCTCGACCATTCGCGCGCCAACAATGTCGCGTTGGTGGAAGAGGGCACGGACGGCGACATTGCCCGTATCGAAGTGCCGCCCGCCACGTTGCGCGTGCTGTCGCGGGTATTGGCCATGATGGCGAGCCAGCAGGTGTTTCTTCTCTATCCTGCTGACACCGAGCTCACCACCAAGCAGGCGGCGGACTTACTCGGCGTGTCGCGGCCGTTTCTGATTGCTCGTCTGGAAGCTGGTGATCTACCGTTTCGCAAGGTAGGCCGCCATCGCCGCATGCGTATGGACGACGTGGTGCGCTACAAGGAATCCATGCGCGCTTCGAGAAAAGGCGCACTGGATGACGTGGTGGCCGATAGCGAATCGATCGACGGATACGATCTTTGATGCTGTCGTTCGGTCGCTTTACTGTCGTGCTGGACGCGTGTGCGCTATTTCCAATGGTGGTGCGAGATGTCTTGCTGACCTTCGCGGATCACGAGTTCTACGCGCCCCGCTGGTCGGCACGCATTCACGACGAGTGGACGCGTAATCTGGCCGCGCGTTTCGCAGACAAAAGCGCGGCCAACGACGCCATGCCGAAGATCACAGCAATTCGCAATGCAATGGATCGTGCGTTTCCCGACGCGTTGATAGAGCAGGTGTTGCCGGAAAGCAGTGAACTCATCGGCGTCGACAGGAAAGACCGCCATGTCGTGATGACGGCCGTGGCGGCTCGTGCGGATGCGATCGTTACCTTCAACCTGAAGGACTTCGCGGCGGAGCATCTGGAGTCCAGCCTGCGCATTGAAGTCAAACATCCGGATGTCTTCATTCTGGATCTGATCGATCTGAACGAAAAACGCGCGCTCGCCGCGTTCAAGGACTTGCGCGCACGCAAGCGCCGGCCGCCATGGTCGGTAAGCGAATTGCTGGATCGGCTAATCCGTGCGGGTCTGGTTCAGACTAGCGCATGGCTATCCAGCACCGACGTGCTGCCGCTGCTATAGCTTCACCCCCAACAACCGGGTGCCCCCGCGCCCAAATCATTTTTCCCGCTTTCCTTCCAAAAATCCCTTCGTAGACCGTTGGTTTTCCGCCCTCTATGATGATTCGCACCTCATCTGGAGAGAGGCGATGACCTGTCCGACCTTCCGCTGTCCGCGCTGACCGATTCGCGCGTCCTGTTGCTGCCACGACGCGCCGGCTAAGCCGCCGTTGCAGTTTCCCGTTACCCGATGCCATATGGTTTGCCCGAGTTCACCTCGGTCACGCCGTTGAATCCGCTCGCCTCGAAACGCACCACGTCTAACTCTACGAGCTCACCATGCGTATTCCCCTGCCCAAAGTACGGCGTTTTCTCAACGCACCAACGCTCGCGCTGATCAGCGCGATCACGTTCAGTTTCACGCTTGCCTTATCGGCCACGCACGCCCAGGCAGCCGATTCGCCCACGCTGAAAATCGGCACCGCTACCAGTCCGCAAATCGAGGCGCTTAAAGTCGCCGCGCGCGAGGCAAAAGAACAAGGCCTCGACGTAAAGATCATCGAGTTCACCGACTGGAATACGCCCAACGCCGCGCTCGCCAATAAAGACATCGACGTCAATTACTTCCAGCACATTCCGTTTCTCGAGAACGCGAAGAAGCAGGGCGGCTACAACTTCGTCGCGATCGCGCCGGGCACGATCATGAAGATTGGCCTCTATTCGAAGAAGATCAAACGCTTCGACGAGTTGAAGAATGGCGCGACCGTGGCCATTGCGAACGATCCGGTCAACGGCGGCCGCGGTCTGTTGCTGCTGCAACGCGCTGGACTGATCAAGCTGACGCCGGGCATCGACTATCGCGCGACCACGCTGGACATTATCGACAACCCGAAGCATCTGAAGATCGTCCAACTGGAAGCCTCGCAACTGGCGCGCTCGCTCGACGATGTCGATCTCGCCCAGGGCTACCCGAGCTTCATCAAGCTTGCGGGCACCACCGACCCGAATAGCGCATTGCTATTCGACGGGCTGGAAAACAAGAACTACGCGATCCAATGGGTCGTGCGGCCGGATAGCGTCAGCGATCCGCGTATTCGCAAGTTCATCGCGATCTATCAGCATTCGCCCGCCGTGCGCGCCGCGCTCGACAAAGCCTTCGGCAACCTCTACGCCGTGGCGTGGTAAAGGCGGCGCGTAGGTCAGCGCCATAGAAAAGGAGTCGCACGATGGCGAAGAAAAAGATCCTGCTGAACGCGTTCAATATGAACGCGGTCGGCCATATCAATCATGGTTTGTGGACGCATCCGCGCGACCGGTCGGCCAATTACACCGACCTCGATTACTGGACGAGCCTCGCGCAGACGCTGGAGCGCGGCAAGTTCGACGGGATCTTTCTCGCGGATATCGTCGGCGTATACGACGTTTATCAAGGCGGACCGCAAACGCCGTTGCGCGAGTCGGTGCAGATTCCGATCAACGACCCGTCGCTGATCGTGCCCGCCATGGCGCACGTCACGAAGCACATCGGCTTCGGCGTCACGTCGAATCTCACCTACGAGCCGCCGTATCTGTTCGCGCGGCGCATGTCGACGCTGGATCATCTGACCAAAGGGCGGGTGGGCTGGAACATCGTCACCGGCTATCTGGACAGCGCGGCGCGTGGCATGGGGCTCGCACAGCAGATCAGTCACGACGACCGCTACGATCGCGCTGACGATTACATGGACGTGGTCTACAAGCTGTGGGAACAAAGCTGGGAAGACGATGCCGTAGTGCGCGACCGCGCGGCGCGCATTTTTTCGCACCCGGACAAGGTGCACCGCGTGAAGCACGACGGCCCGTTCTATTCGATCGACGCGATTCATCTCAGCGAGCCTTCGCCGCAACGCACGCCGGTTTTGTACCAGGCGGGATCGTCGAGCCGAGGTGTCGATTTCGCGGCACGTCACGCGGAATGCGTGTTTGTCGGTGGACAGAACAAGCAGTTGACGCGCTCCATTGTCGACGACATTCGCGCGCGGGCGGTGAGCTTTGGCCGTGCACCGGACGATATCAAGATCTTCGCGGGCATTACCGTGGTAGTGGGTGAAACAGAGCGCGCGGCGCAGGAAAAATTCGAGGAATATCGCCGCTATGCGAGTGCGGAAGGCGGCATCGCGCATTTTTCCAGTTCGACCGGTATCGACTTCTCGCAATACGAGCTGGATGAACCGATTTCGTATGTGAAGACCGAGTCGATGCAGTCGGCCGTCGAAGCGATTTCGAAGAAGAGCGTGAGCGGCGTGTGGACCAAGCGCAAGGTGCTGGAACAGATGACGCTCGGCGGTCGTGCGAAGCCGGTGGTCGGCTCGCCGCAGCAGATCGCCGATGAGCTGGTGTCGTGGATCGAGGAGGCCGGCGTCGACGGTTTCAATCTGACGCGCACCGTCATGCCTGAATCGTTCGAAGACTTTGTGAATCTGGTGGTGCCCGAGTTGCAAAATCGCGGCGTCTACAAGGAAGACTACGATCCGGCGCCGACGCTGCGCGAGAAGCTGTTCGGCGGCGGCCGTGCGCGACTGCCGGCGGTGCATGTCGGCGCGCAGCATCGGCGGCCTGCGCAAAACAATCTGCAAACCAATCCGCAAGTCGGTGAGCAAGCTGACCTGCCCACCACCGTGCAAGCCTGACAGGAGCGCCGTAATGACCCATCTTTTCGACGCCCCGCAGTTCATCGAAGACTCGCCGTCTCTCGCCCCGAATCGCGATGCACCTCAGACGCCGGAACACACCGCCGTGGTATTCGACAACGTGAGCAAGCAGTTCACGAATGCGCGCGGTGTGTCGACCACGGCGCTTGCCAACGTCACGCTGAAGGTCGCGCGCGGCGAGGTGTTCGGCATTATCGGCCGCAGCGGGGCGGGCAAATCGACGCTGCTGCGGCTCGTCAACGGTCTGGAAAAACAGGGATCCGGTGCGGTGCGCGTGAACGGCGTGAGCGTCGGCGAACTCGACGAGCGCGAACTCGTGGCATTGCGCCGACGCATCGGCATGGTGTTTCAGCACTTCAATCTGCTCTCCGCGAAAACGGTGCACGAAAACATTGCGTTGCCGTTGAAAATCGCGGGCGTGCCGAAAGCGGAGATCGACAGGAAAGTCGCCGCGCTGCTCGAACTGGTGGGCTTATCCGCTAAACGCGACGCTTATCCGGCGAGCTTGTCGGGTGGTCAGAAACAACGGGTCGGCATTGCGCGAGCGCTGGTCACGGACCCGGACATTCTGCTGTGCGACGAGGCGACTTCCGCGCTCGATCCGGAAACGACGCAGGCCATTCTCGCGTTACTGCGCGACATCAACTGGCGGCTCGATTTGACCATCGTGCTGATCACGCATGAAATGCAGGTGATTCGTGAAGTTTGCGATACGGTCGCCGTGATCGAGCTTGGCGCCGTGGTGGAAAACGGCCCGGTGTGGCGTGTGTTCGGCGATCCGCAACATGATGCGACGCGCGCGTTGCTGCGCACGCTGGTGCATGATTTGCCCGCAGATCTGGCGCAACGGGTCAAGCCGTTACGTGACCTCGCGCAAGCCGATGCGCGGATTCTGCTGGACGTGCGCTTCACCGGCGCCGACGCGCACGAGCCGGACATCGGCGGGCTCACCTCGGCGCTGAGCAGTGAGGGCGGTAGCGTCAGCTTCGTGCATGGCGGCATCGACAGGATTCAAGGGCATGCGCAAGGGCGTCTGGTGGTGTCGGCGCAAGTGCGGGAAAGCGCGGACAGTACCGTGCAGAAGCAGATCGCGACGCTGCTCGAACGCGCGCGCCGCTATGCGAACCATGTCGAGGTATTGGGCTATGTCTGATCTGTGGCTCTCCGAACTGGCCGATGCGATTCGCGACACGATCGTCATGGTGGGCGTGTCCGCGTTCTTCGCGGCATTGATCGGTATACCGTTGGCGCTGCTGCTCGTTACGACGACACGCGGCGGTATCTGCGAGAAGCGCGCGGTGAACGGCGCGCTCGGCGCGCTGGTCAATGCGTTCCGCTCCACGCCGTTCATCATTCTGCTGGTCGCGCTGTTGCCGTTGACCCGTTTGCTGATCGGCACGACGATCGGCGTATGGGCAGCGATCGTGCCGCTCAGCATCGCGGCGATTCCGTTCTTCGCGCGCGTCGCCGAAGTGAGCCTGCGCGAAGTGGACCGCGGTTTGATCGAGGCCGCGCAGGCCATGGGCGCGCAGCGCCGGCATATCATCTGGCATGTGCTGTTGCCCGAGGCGTTGCCGGGCATTCTCGGCGGCTTCACGATTACCGTGGTGGCGATGATCGGTTCGTCGGCGATGGCGGGCGCGGTCGGCGCCGGTGGCCTCGGCGATCTGGCGATTCGCTACGGCTACCAGCGTTTCGATACCACGGTGATGGTGACGGTGATCGTCTTGCTGATCGCGATCGTGACGGCGGTACAGTTCGCCGGCGACCGGCTCGTCAGACGCTTCGCACAGCGTGTGTGATTACAGGCCGCTCAACTTTTTCTAAACGGACATAGGATGAACGACCCTCGCCCTACCGCGGCGCTGCACACACGCGACGCATTCACCGCACCGGTGGCGAGCGACCTCGCCGGTTTGCTCGACGCATTGCGCGCGAGCGCGGCGCAGCGCGATCGCGACGGCGGCCACGCCGCGCAGGAAAAACAATGGATCGCCGACGCCGGGCTACTCACGCTCGCGGTGCCGCGCGAATTCGGCGGCGCGGGCGCGCGCTGGCCCGACATCTACGAAACGATCCGGCGGATCGCGCGCGTCGACAGTGCGCTTGCGCATTTGCTGGGCTTTACCTGCCTACAGGTGGTGAGCGTGAACGTCTGGGGTAATCCGATGCAACGTGCCCGCTATCTGCGCGGCACCGTCGAACAACGCTGGTGGTGGGGCAACGCAGTCAATCCGCTCGATACCCGGCTGGTTGCGAGTGCAACCAGTGACGGCGGCTATCTTCTCGACGGACAGAAAGGCTTTTGCTCCGGCACACGCGGCTCGCAAATGATGACGGTTTCCGCGCACGACCCCGTCACCGGCAAACCCGTGTTCGCCGTTGTGCCGACCGCGCGCGAGGGCATTACCGTGCATGAAGACTGGGATCCGATCGGCCAGCGACAGACCGACAGCGGCAGCGTGTCGTTCGCTCGGGTCGTGGTCGAGCCGCACGAAGTGTTGCAGCGAGCCGACACCGCTTACGCGAGTTTGCGCACGCTGATCTCGCAGCAGGTGCTGACCAATCTGTTTGTCGGCATTGCGCAAGGTGCGCTCGAAGAAGCGCGGGCGTACGTGACGCAACATGGCCGGCCGTGGATCAGTTCCGGTGTCGACAAAGCCACCGACGATCCTTACCTGATCCAGCGCTTCGGCGAGATGCGTCTGCAGGCGGTGAGCGCCGAAGCGTTGGCCACGCGTGCCGCGTATGCGCTCGACGATGCGTGGCAGCAAGGCACATCGCTCACGGCGGAAACGCGCGCGCACGTCGCGCTCGCAACGTCGGAGGCGAAGATCGTGGCGCACCGTGCGGCGCTCGACGTCAGCGAAAAACTCTTCGACGCCTGTGGTGCGCGCGCCACGCATGGGCCGCTCGCACTCGATCGTTTCTGGCGCAACGCGCGCGTCCACACGTTGCACGATCCGCTCGACTATCGGATCCGCGACGTCGGCCGCTACGCGCTGAGTGGGACATTGCCGGAAGTTTCTTTGTACACTTGAGGCGGCTCGCGGCGCCTCGATACGAGGCGCCGCGCTTTATCCTCCTCGAGAGATTCCACGCTTGCAGTTCAAACTACCCACTACCGCCACGGCGCCGTTTTGCCCATCCGAGGTGCAAGGCTCGGTCGCCATCACGCAAGGCGCGCCGTTCTGGAAAAAGATTCTGCAATTCGCCGGTCCCGGCCTGCTGATTTCGATCGGCTACATGGACCCCGGCAACTGGGCGACCGACATCGAAGCCGGCTCGCGCTATGGTTACAGCCTGCTGTTCGTCGTCGTACTGTCCAGTCTCGCGGCCATTGCGCTGCAATGCCTGAGCATGCGTCTGGGTATCGCGACCGGGCGTGATCTTGCGCAACTATCGAGCGCGCGTTATTCGCCGGCGGTGGCGCGCTTTCAATGGGTGCTCGCGGAAGTGTCGATCGTGGCGTGCGATCTGGCCGAAGTGCTCGGCGGCGCGCTCGCTTTCCATCTGCTCTTCAAATGCTCGCTGACCACCGGCGTGCTGCTGACCGCATTCGATACGCTGATCGTGCTCGGCCTGAAGGGCAAAAATTTCCGCGACCTCGAAGCGATCATGCTCGGCCTGATCGCGACCATCGGCGTGGGGTATATCGTGGAACTCGCGTTGGTGAAGCCGCATTGGCCGTCGGTCGCGCTGGGGCTGATTCCGTCGTGGCAGGCGCTGAATTCGCGCGAACCGCTGTATCTGGCCATCGGCATTCTTGGCGCGACCGTCATGCCGCACAACCTCTACCTGCATTCGTCGATCGTGCAGACGCGTGCGGTGAAGCGCGATCCCGCGAGTATCCGCTCGGCGATCGGCATGTCGCGGCTCGATACCATCGTGTCGCTGGTGATCGCGCTGCTGATCAACATGGCGATCCTGATTCTCGCCGCGGCCGCGTTTCATGCCAATGGCCATACTCAGGTCACTGAAATCGAAGACGCTTACAAGCTGCTTGCGCCGATCGTCGGCACCGGCTTCGCGGCAGTGTTGTTCGCCATTGCGCTGCTCGCGTCGGGACAAAGCTCGACCTTCACCGGCACGGTCGCGGGGCAGGTCATCATGGAAGGCTTCCTGAACCTGAAAATTCCGTGCTGGCAACGCCGCTTCATCACCCGCGCGCTGGCCTTGATTCCCGCATTGATCGGCGTGCAGATGATGGGCAATGGCGCGGTCGGCAAGTTGCTGGTCGCCAGCCAGGTCGTGTTGAGCCTGCAATTGCCGTTCGCGCTTTATCCGCTGATCAGGATGACCGGCGACCGTTCGCTGATGGGCGAATTCGCCAATACGCTGCTGACGCGATTCGTCGCGTGGACGCTGTTCGTGGTGATCAGCGTGGCTAATCTGTGGCTGGTGGTGCAGACGATCGGACTGGTCGACTGAGCTGAGTCGATGGCTCGACCGGCGTCGCGTGAAGTGTCGCGGCGCCACGCTGCGGCAAATCAGACGCCGTAGAAAAACAAAGGTCCGCTCAATGGCGGACCTTTTGTTTTTCAGGCTTCGGTTCGAGTCGGGCCGGACCAGCCCTCGTCGAATAACTTCGACTCAGGCGGCTTGCGCGATCTGCGCGGCTTCGAGCGCTTCCTGGCGAGCGGCTGCTGCCTTCTTCGTCTTGCCGGCGCGCGACGGCGGCTGGCAAGCACCGCACACCACATTGTGCTGCAGGTCGTGCTTATGCGCGACGAACTTGCCGGTGCAACGGCAGCACTTGGTCAGTTGCAGAATGTTGGCGTCGAAGAAGCGCACCAGCGTCCATGCGCGCGTCAAATCCAGCACCGGTTCAGATTCGCTGTGGTGGCAATGTTCCAGATACAGCCGATACCCTTTGGTCAGCGCGTCCAGATGCGAGCAACGCGCTTCGTTCTTCAGGAACAGGTACGTGTTATAGAACAACGAAGCGTGGATGTTCGCCAGCCACGTCATATACCAGTCCGCCGAGAACGGCAGCATGCCCTTGGGCGGCGATACGCCTTTGACCTCGCGGTACAGGCGGATCATGCGGTCGCGCGAGAGCGTCAACTCACTCTCGAGCACCTGCATACGGGCGCCCAGTTCGATCAGCGCGATCGCACGGAATACTTCTTGTGCGTCTTCCGTCAGGCTACGCTTGAGCATTGCAGTCACCTCGATTAAGCAAACTGCTCGGCAGGTTGGCCTGCCAGCAGGATCGCCGCGTGAGTCGGTGCAACGGCGGCGTGCTTCGTGGTTTGCGTCAACGCCGACAACATAGCGTGGTCGTTGAAGCGGAAAAAGCACAAAAGCTGATCGGAAGCGGCCAGCTTGACGATTTGCGCGAGCGACAAGCCCGCCAGCAAGTCAGCCAGTTCCGACGACAGACCGAGACGGAACATGCCGACCGGTTTGTCCTCACGCAACATACGTTGCGCAAGCATGATGTAAGACAAGTTAATCTCGCGGATTGAATCCAGCGTCTCGCTGCTACGGTCCATTTTCTCTGTTTCCGAAGCCCCGAATTACTATGTCGGCATTTTTTGCCGTTATGTCTTTTCTGCCTCGCCGGAAACGATAACCTCCGGCTACATGTCACCGACTTGATACAGACGGCGACCTTTTGATACATCGCGTTACATTTCGTAACAGCTTGGGACGAATTGTATGAAGGGCAAAACAAGAAATCAATCCCTTCTCTAAAAAATATCTCAAAAAGATACATCAAATTTCGGTAACTCTTTCACGGTGCTGTAATAGTCAATGCCTAGCAGATTTTTTGCTGTCGAAATTTTTTGTCTGATCCATGGAAACCCTTGTCCAGTGGGCGCCTGGCTTAATCATATGAACAAATGCGAAAGTGCGCTCCCGGTGCGGTAATTTGCGCTGCGACAAGAAAGGAAACAGAAAGCGAACGCAATATTAAGTAATATATACCGCTCGTTCAGGTCGCTAGAGGGACAAATCGAAGATGTAACTGACCGGTGTGGCCCCAGTTACAAACCGGGCCGCATTTGTAACGTCTTACGTAACGTTTAGCAACCGGTCTGTCCAACGCGTTCGACTTCGAGGCCGAAAAGGGGGCGCAGACGCGTGCCGAGCACGTTGCCGCAAACGCGGCGACGCGCCCCAGCTAGCCGTGCAGGCGGCCTGACACAATGCCGTAGGAATAGGCGCCGATGTTACAACCCTAGGCCAGGCGGGCGCCGTAGCCGAGCATCGGGCCGCCGGCTAGCGCGGGGGGCGGCCGGCACGACAAGGCCGACTACCGGGCGGCCGATTAGTGTGCCGGTGGCAGGCGCCGAAAAACACCGCTGGTGAGCCTTGTCGGGATGTCGCGAGGAGAGGGCTAAAAAGATGGCACGAATCGCGCCCCCGGGCAGGCGGGCGACCTCGCGTGAAGACCTGTTACATGAAGCGCACCATCAGATCGGCATCGTGAAACACACCGCCGACATTCAATGCATCCACTTCACAACCGTACTTGCTAAAGCCGACCGATTCGTAGAGCCGGCGCGCGCCCTCGTTGTGGCTGCCAACCATCAACTGGATTTGGCGCAGACCGTCGATCCGCGCAGCGCGCGCCAGCAACTCGCTAAGCAATGCGCGGCCGATGCCGCGGCCCGCTGCTTCGGGCGCGACGTACATGCCGACTACGGCCGCCTTGTGCCGTTCCTTGTCATGCTGGTTGCGCGATAGGCCTACTATGCCGAGCAACGGTGAATCTGCGGGTATGTCCGCCGGTGTGTCTGCCGATGTCCCCGTCGATGCAAAAGCGCCGAGCAAAAACTCCCCCTCGGCGGCGCGCAAACCTTGCAATCTCGCGTCGTGTTGCTCGGGGCCTTTCGCTAGCGCTTCCTCATAGCTCTGGCCGAACGAATCCGGATGCGCCTTCAGCCCGCGCAAGCGAAGCTGAAAATAAGCGTCGCGATCCGCGAGGCCGAGTTGGCGGATGAATACAGCGGTGGCGTCGTTCAAGTGCAGCCCTCGGTGCGTGCGGGTTGAGCAGTGCATGTGTGCGCCGCTAAGCCCTCAAGCTTGCCCGCTCTCGCGGCGTGAAGCAATGGCTACGAGGCGGCTTCGGCACGTTGGCTGTCGGCGAACTCGCGCAGCGCGGCTGCGGTTTGCTGATCGGCGGGAAAGAACGCTTCAATGGCGAGTTCCGAAAGCGTTACGTCTACTGGTGTGCCGAATACGGTGGTCGTGCTGAAAAACGATAGCTCGCCGATCGGTGTGCGCAACCGCAACGGCACGGCAATCTGATTGACCGCCGCGCTGTCGTGCTCCGCCTCCTCGGCGCTGGGTGGCGCGGGGTACGCAGCTAACTCGTCGCGCAGTGCGCTCAAGGTGCCGTCGCCGCTCACTTCGATTTGCCGTTGCAGTCGCGTGAGCGCGTGCTCGCGCCATGCATGCCAATTGACGATCGACCCAGCGATGCCGTCCGGATGCAAGCTCAACCGCAGCGCGTTGACCGGTGGTTTCAACAGTTCGGGACTGGCGCCGGACAGCAGCGGCGCGAGCGCATTGTTCGACGCGACGATAGTCCAGTGACGGTCGATTGCCAGCGCCGGGTAGGGCTCGTGTCCTTTCAGCACCAGCTCGACGGCCTCGCGTGCCGCGGCGAGTTGCGGGTCCGACAACGGGCGCTCGCGGAACAGCGGCGCGTAGCCCGCGGCGACCAGCAACGCATTGCGCGCACGCAGCGGAACGTCGAGCCGCTCGGCAAGATGCATGACCATTTCCCGACTCGGCACCGCGCGGCCCGATTCGACGAAGCTCAAATGCCGGGTTGAAACATCGGCCTCGGTGGCGAGCAGCAACTGGCTCATTCTTCGCCGCTGACGCCATTCGCGAAGCAGATCGCCGACAGTGCGGCTAGCCGATGGCGATGTTGGCGACGACGGCGCGGTGTGCGCAAGAGAGAGTGTGTTCATGACACCGATGATAGCCAAAGCACGCCAGCGATCCATTACCTGACAGGTAATGGAATACCCCGGGAGAATTTACGAATGCCCGTAACCGCTTCGTGCCCTCTTCGATACCAACGCATGCCGCCCACCCCCACGCCACCAGAAGGCCCACCGCGAGCGCAACGCAACCGACGCGATCACGCGGCAGCCACGCCTTCCGGCACGGCGTTAAGTTTGACGCCCAGCGCGCGCAGCAGTTTGAACACCGTGTCCATGCGCGGCTTGGAGCCCGGTGCAAGTGTTTTATAGAGGCTTTCGCGCCCGAGCCCTGCGTCTGATGCGACCTTGGCGATACCGCGCGCTTTGGCGATGTCTGCGATCGCGGCGAGCAGCAGGTCGGCGTCGCCTTCTTCGAGTGCTGCGTTGAGATATTCGGCGATCATTGCCTCGCTATCGAGGTAATGCGCTGCGTCGAACCGTGCGGTTTTAATCTTGCTCATGACAGTTCCTTTCTGAGTTCGGCCCACATTGTTTTGGCATGCTTGATATCGACCGCCTGGGTAGACTTATCGCCCCCGCAGAGCAGCAGATACACCATGCGCCCTTCACGCGCGAAGTAGGCCCGATAGCCGGGTCCCCAATCGATGCACATCTCGGACACACCGTCTTCCAGCAACTTCATTTCGCCGAAATGACCTCGCTCCGCACGCCGGATCCGCACGAGGATTTTCGCTCTCGCTCTTAAATCCGCGAGATGGGCAAGCCAGGTGTCGAATGTTTCGGTGCGGTTGACCGTGTACACCGGTGGTGAAACGATCTGTCGAGGAGTGTATCCACTAAGATACGTATTTACAAGTGTGGAATCCATATTAATAAAGCGGCTCCTGCCCCGGTTCGTTCGGTTCGTCGACTGCCGCGCGACGACGTTGCGCGGCCCCCAAATTCCCACACGAGATTAGCGGCTGCTTGCGCCGCTGACGATTCAGCCGAATGGCTAATCCGGTGACTCGGCAAGATTCCGACGAAGGCCGCTGCCTGGCGGCGCATCGAGATGCTTACCTCCCACGTAATCGACTCACCGCACCGTAGCCGTCAATCTTCACTCCGAGCCCGCCGTCGACCCCCTGTCTGCCGAGCGTTGCGCTCAGTCAAGTTCGCGAAGGAGTCTGAGATGAATGCGCATACCGATCTGATCGACCGTTATTTCGACGCATGGAACGAAACCGATGGCGCACGCCGTCGCGAGTTGATCGCGGCGACCTGGAGCGCCGACGCCGACTATCGCGATCCGCTGCTGGCCGGCGCGGGTCACGACGGCATCGACGCGATGATCCGTGCGGTCCACGAGCGCTTTCCGCATCACACGTTTCGCCGCACCACCGACGTGGACGGCTTCGCGAACCGGCTGCGTTTTTCGTGGGCGCTGATCACGCCGGCGGGCGACGCGATCGTCAAGGGATCCGATTTCGGCATGATCGACTCGCGCGGCCGTCTGCAAGCGGTGACGGGCTTTCTCGACGAGGCGCCGGGCGGCGCCTGACCCACAACCTTTTTACGGAGAAAATCATGCATGAGCCCGCCGCCGTCACGGTTCCCGGTACTGTCGTCGCGTTTGCACGTTTGTCGGGCGCTGTCGACGCGTTTTGCAGCGCCATCGCCGGTTTCGCGCTACTTGCCGGCACGCGCGCCTTCACCTTTACCGCGCTGCTCGCCTGGCGCGAGCCGGTGCTGGGCGGCGTGGGTCTCTTGTTGCTGGCGGCGCTCGGGTGGCTGCGCTGGCAGTGCGGCGGGCGTGCTGCTGGGCATGACACGCACGCCCGGCATGAGACACACGCCACGCGCGAGGGCCGCCCGGCGCTAAACCCCGGCAACGAGTCACGCGCCGTCATCCGGCAAGGTCTCGCGCAGCCCCTGCCGGTTGGCGCGGAAAGGGCTCACGTTGCTTGCTACAATCGTTCGTCGGAAAGCGAGTCGAAGCGTTGCGCCGCCCGTGTCGAGCGTCGTTCGTCGTCAGGCGCCCGCCTGAACACAGACGCGCAGGCGAAGCGCGCGCAACCATCGCTTTGCGTGACCTGGACCTAGCGTCCACCCCCGGCGGCAAGCCGCCAATCGGACCTCAAGGAGAGACCGTGCTGAAGAATCTGGACCCGCTGCTGAATGCCGACATACTGCATGCGCTACGCTCGATGGGCCACGGCGACGAACTCGTGATCTGCGACGCCAACTTCCCGGGCAGTTCGGTCGCGCGCGAGTCGGTGCTGGGCGAACTGCTCCACCTCGATGGCGTGAGCGCGCCGCGTGCGATTCGCGCGGTGTTGTCGGTGATGCCGCTGGATACGTTCATCGACCATCCCGCGTCGCGGATGGAAGTGGTGGGCGAGCCGCAGACGATTCCCGCCGTGCAACGCGAAGCGCAGATCGAGGTCAATGCTGCCGAAGGTCGTGAAGTGCCGTTCGTGTCGATCGAACGTTTCGCTTTTTATGAGCGCGCGCGCAAGGCCTATTGCGTGATCTCGACGGGCGAAGAGCGCGGCTATGGCTGCTTCGTATTCACCAAGGGTGTGTTGCTGGCTCCAGACGCGCCTCAGTCGTAAGCCTGGGTCGCTGCCGCTTGCTGCCACTCACCGGCGCGCCTCACGTTACCTCGCAAGGACGAACCTCATGAGTTTCTCAATCGACACGCTCGATCACCTCGTTCTGAACGTTGCCGACGTGGAGGCCAGCGCCGCCTGGTACGCACGCATGCTCGGCATGCAACGCACCGAGTTCGAATCGCGCACCGGCACGCGGGTGGCGATGACCTACGGCAATCAGAAGATCAATCTGCGCCCCGCCACGGCCGATACCGTCGCGTGGTTCACCGGGCGCGAGCCGGTGCCGGGCAGCGCCGATCTGTGCTTCATCACCACCACGAGTCCCGCCGAAGTCAAGGCGCATTGGCTGGCGCAGGGCGTGGCGATCGAGGCCGGCCCGGTCGAGCGCGACGGCGCGCGCGGCAAGATGACCTCGGTGTACTGCCGCGATCCGGACGGTAATCTGATCGAAGTCGCGAGCTATCCTCAAGCCTGACTAATGTGACCCACCCCGCCCGAGCTTGGAAAAGACGGGCAATGCACATATTCTCAGGTGCACAGCAGGGAACTGCGGCGTTTTAGCCGGGTCTGCTGCTTATTCATTTACAGGAGTCCCTCATGACGCGTCCCGTCGATTCCGGCGTTATCCTCATCGCGCGTATTGCGCTCGCCGTGTTGTTTCTGTGGGGCGGTGTGATGAAACTGCTGGGCTATGCGGGCTTCGTCGGCTACCTGCATTCGAAGGGCGTGCCCTTCGTGCAGATCGCCGCGCCGATCGCCACCGCGGTCGAAGCGCTCGGCGGTCTGCTGCTGATCGTCGGCTTCAAGGTGCGCCCGCTGGCGCTGATCATGGCTGCGTACACGGTCGCGACGGCGGTGCTCGGCCACGATTTCTGGAACGTCACCGACGCCGCGCTGCAACGCGACATGGTGATTCATTTCTGGAAGAACATCGGTATTGCCGGCGGTTTCCTGCTGCTGTTCGTGACCGGCGCGGGCCGTATCAGTATCGACGGTGCGCGTGCTCCACGAGGCGGGCTGGGCCGCTGATCGACGGGTTGCGGTAGGCTGTATCGAGTGCTTGTGATTCTGGCTGTAACCAAGGGAGCAAATAATGATTCAAAGTTTCGAGCAAACCATTGGCGGCAACGTCACGCAGTTGTGCGCGAGCCTCGGCGAAGGGCCGACCCCTCATCGGGTGATCATCAGCCTTGCCGATTCGGCCAAAACGCTGGTCGTTCTGGATGCCTCCGGGTTCCTTGGCGCGCTGAAGGCCGAGATCGAGGAACCGGAAAAGCTGATCGCCGACGCGATCGCCAAAGCGCAGAACGAAGGGCTGATCGAGCGCGCGATCGATACCGGCACGATTCAGGAGGCGTCGCTGTAAGAACGTCGTAGCGGCGTCGGCGCAATGTCTTGCGCGCGGCCGGTGCGCTGGAGCTACGCGTGCAACCACGCTGCCGCTTCGCTACGTCGCGTCGCGTCGCGTCGCGTCGACAACAACCCCCGCATTGCTCACGCAATCGCGGGGGTTGTTTTTTTGCGCTGATAAAAAGCGTCGGTTTTCAGCGAGACTGAGATTCGCCGACCCGCGCGTCGCCCGCGTTGCACGATGACGATGACGATGACGACGCATGCGGCTGCGGATGAATGAAGCAGCTCAGCACACCGCCGAGCGCCAGCAGACCGACCGAGATCGCGGTTGCGGCCTGCATGCCCGCGACGATCTGCGTGGCCGCCGCGCCGCTCGCCAGCGCGCCGAAGGCCGCCACGCCCACCGCGCCGCCTGCTTGCCGCGCGGTGTTCAATACCGCAGAGGCAGTGCCTGCCCGCTTCGCTTCGGCCGAGGCCAGCACGGCGGTGGTCATGGCCGGGACGGCCAGCCCCATGCCCGACGGAATCAGCAGGAACGGCAGCAGCAAGCCGACGAGCGGCGTACCGGCGTCGACGAAATGCAGCAGGCCATAGCCGAGCCCCGCGGTAATCGCGCCGGCGATCATCGGCACCCGCACGCCGAAGCGTCCCACGACCCAGCCGCTCGCCACGTTCGAGATCAGGAAGCCGCCCGTCAACGGCAGGAAGGCCAGACCCGCCTGCAACGGCGTGTAGCCGCGCACGCGCTGCAAGTACAGGCTCAACACGAACACCATGCCGTAGTACGTCAGATTCACGCAGATGCCGAACAGCACCGCCACGCTGAAACTGCGCTTGCCGAAGAGCGACAGCGGCAGCATCGGCGATTCGCTGCGCGCTTCCACGGCGATGAACGCGCCCGCGGCGACCAGCGCGAGCACGAAGCCGCCGGCCACGAGCGGATGGCTCAACCCCAGCGGCCGCCATTCGATCACCGCGGCGACGAAGGCGGTCAGCGCGACGATCGCGAGGCACTGACCGCTCAGATCGATGCCACGCAGCGTGGCCGTGTTGGTTCCGGACGTCTGTTGCAAATATCGAGGGGCGGCTTCGGTGCGCGGCACCCACAGCAACGTGGCGAGCAGGCCGGCCGCGCAAATCGGCAGATTGACGAGAAAGATGCTGCGCCAGCCGAACGCCGCGATCAGCAGACCGCCGACCACCGGTCCCGCCGCGATCGAAATCGCGCCCGCGGCGGTCCATAGTCCGACCGCGCGGGCGCGCAGCTTCGGGTCGTGCCCGTACGCGCGGTTGAGCAGCGCGAGCGAATTCGGCAACATGGCCGCGGCGCCGATGCCTTGCACCGCGCGCGCGGCGACCAGCAGGGTGGCGTCGAGCGCCAGTCCGCAGGCGAGCGACGCAAGCGCGAACAGCACGATGCCCGCCGCGTACATACGCCGCGGGCCGAGCCGGTCGCCGAGCACGCCGGCCGACAGCATCAGCACGGCGAACGCGAGCGTGTAGGCGTCGACGACCCATTGCAGGCCGGCCACATTTGCGTGCAGGTCCGCGCCGATTTTCGGCAGCGCGATATTGACGATGGTCACGTCCAGCTGGGTGACGACGAAGCCGACGCTGACGGTCGCGAGAATCCGGCCGAGGGCGGGCGAGAGGGAGGGTTTGGGTGGGTTCATGCGTTACATCGTAGGCGCGATGCAGCGCATCATGTTTCGGGACTACGTGAAGTATGCATGTCGCGGGACTACGGAAAGGTGCGACGTCTTGCTCGCGGCAGCAGTCCATTGCGGGCCCGCACGCTTACGCACAAGCCAGTTCAAACGACAACGGCGCGCCCGGGGCGCGCCGTTGTTGCGAAACACCGGCAGCGTAAGCCGCCAGCTCAATGCGTCTGCGGCGCGTCCTTGATAAACAGCGTCGTCAACGCCCCGAGCACGCAGATCGTGCCGACATACATCGGCGCGGCCATCGGGTTGGACTTCATCATCAGCGAAACGGCGATCGGCGTGAGGCCGCCGAACACCGCATAGGCGACGTTGTACGAGAACGAAATGCCCGAGAAGCGCACCGCCGGCGGGAATGCCTTGACCATCACGAACGGAATCGCGCCGATCACGCCGACGAACAGCCCGGCCGCGCCATACAGCGGCACCAGCGCGGAGGTATCGGCGGCGAGTTGCTGGAACATCACGTAGTACGTGACGGCCAACGCGAGACCGCCGATGAAAATCGTCCGCCCCGCGCCGATCCGGCCGGCAATCGAGCCCGCCAGCACGCAGCCGATCGTCAGGCAGAGCGTCGCCACGCAGTTCGCCAGCAGCGCGGTGGCCGGCGCGACGTGAAACTGCTTCTGCAGCAGCGTCGGCGTCATCAGAATGACCACGACGATCGCGGCCGACAGCATCCACGTGAGCAGCATCGACACGATCACCGCGCGGCCGTGATCGCGCAGCACGGCCTTGAGCGGCACTTCGGCGGCAATCTCCTTGCGCTGCTTGAGCTCGGCGAACACCGGCGTTTCGTGCAGCCAGCGGCGCAGATAAACCGAGAACATGCCGAACACGCCGCCGACCAGGAACGGAATACGCCATGCGTACGCCGAGATTTCCGCCGGCGCGAAGTGGCGATTGACCGCCGACGCGATCAGCGAGCCGAGCAGGATGCCGGCCGTGAGACCGGCCGTCAGCGTGCCGCATGCATAGCCGATGTGCCGCTGCGGCACGTGCTCGGAGACGAACACCCACGCGCCCGGCACTTCACCGCCGACGGCCGCGCCCTGCATCACGCGGAACAGCAGCAGCAAGACCGGCGCGAGCACGCCGATGCTGGCGTAGGTGGGCAGGAGGCCCATCATCAGCGTCGGCACCGACATCAACAGCACGCTCAGCGTGAACATGCGCTTACGGCCGAACAGGTCGCCGAAGTGCGCCATGATGATGCCGCCCAGCGGCCGCGCCAGATAACCCGCGGCGAAGATGCCGAAGGTTTGCACCTGACGCAGCCAGTCCGGCATGTCCGTCGGGAAAAACAACTGGCCGATAGCCGGCGCGAAAAACACGAAGATGATGAAGTCGTAGAACTCCAGCGCCCCGCCGAGAGCCGCGAGGCCGAGCGTCTTGTAATCGCTGCGCCCAAGAGGGCGTGGGGTGACAGCCTGCGCTCCACCCAGATTTGTCGCTTGCATTGCCTGTTTCTTGTCTTGAATTGGAAGCCACACGTAGCGCGTGGAAATACGGCGGTCGTCGGGCGAGAAGTGTGGCAAGCGCGGGGTAGAGCACGGGACACCGGCGCGCCGGCCCGGATAGGGCGAGCGCGATGACGACTGGGGCCAGGCGGGATTTTACAGGATGAAAGCCGTGGCTTTCCGGAAGTGCTTAATTAGATTAGGGAAAGTTCCCCGGCGCGGCATTTTTAAATGCAGGCAGGACGAAGCCACGCGAACATTCGGAATTGCCTGTAGGGATACCGGACGCCTCTGTCAGCGTGAGCCGATACCTATGTAAATTAGGATTGCTCCTATGGGATCGAATGGGTGGGCCTCTGAGAATCGCGTCCGACCTACCTGTTGAGAGTTATCCCATGCGCATTGCCATCCTTCAGCCAGATCCGCTCATGCGTCAGTCGATCGAAAAGATCCTGACAGGCGCCAGCCACACCTGTGTCACCTACGACGACGGCCTCGCCATGTCGAAATCGCTCGCGCGTTCCACCGTGGACTTGCTGGTGCTGGACTGGCAGGGAACGCGCCTCGCCGGCGCCGAAATCCTGCGACTGGTGCGCGCGGTCAGCGGCGACCGCTTGCCGGTCGTGTTCGCGTCGAGCGATACCTCGGAGGAGAGCATGGTGCGCGCCTTCGTCGGCGGCGCGGACGACTATGTCGCGTTGCCGGTGCGCCCGGCCGAGTTTCGCGAACGCGTCGCGGCGCTGCTGCGGCGCACGTATCCCGAGCGATTCAGCAATGCGAGCTTCGAGGTGGGACCGTACCGCTTCGATACGCACCGCCAGATCGTCCTGCTGAACGGACGGATCGTGGCATTGTCCGGCACGCAATTCCGGCTCGCGGCGCTGTTCTTTTCCAACATCGGCCGCGTAATGTCGCGCGACCATATTTTCGCGATGGTATGGGGCCGCGAGTTTCGCGAATTTACCCGCACGATCGACAGTCACGTTTCACGCCTGCGCCTGCTGCTCGAAATCGAGGAGCCGAACGGCTTCCGGCTGCAGCCGATTTATAAAAGCGGCTACCGGCTGCTGCATCTGCTGCAGGATGAAGCCGCCGATAGGCAGAAAGAAGCGGCCTAAGCGGCCTGTAAGCCGCCCGATTTTCAATCCGGCTTAAATCTGCGGCAGCGCCGGCCGCGTTTCCAGCGCGCTGCGAATCAACGTTTCCACCGCCTTGCGTTCTTCGCCCACGAGCGGCAGACGCGGCGGCCGCACCGGCTCCGTGCCCAGCCCCACAATCGCCTCAGCCAGCTTGATGTTCTGCACGAGTTTCGCCGACACGTCGAGCGCCAGCAGCGGCGCGAACCAGCGGTAAATCGCGCGGGCTTCTTCCAGGCGTCCTGCCTTCAGCAACTTGTAGATCGCCACCGTCTCACGCGGAAACGCGCAGACCAGACCGGCCACCCAGCCGTGCGCGCCCATCAGGATCGCTTCCATCGCCAGATTGTCGACGCCGCACAGAATCGCGAAGCGGTCGCCGACGGCGTTGATCAGATCGGTCACCCGCCGCACGTCGCCGCAGGATTCCTTGATCGCGACGATTTTTGCTTCGTCGGCGATTTCGGCGAACATGTCGGGCGTCATGTCGACGCCGTACGCGAGCGGGTTGTTGTAGATCATCAGCGGCAGCGCGCTCGCGTCCGCGACGCTGCGGAAGTGGTTGAGCGTCTCGCGGCGGTCCGACAGATAGCGCAAGCCCGGCAGCACCATATAACCGGCCGCGCCGTGGCGGCTGCCGGCTTCGGCCTGACGGCAGGCGTCGAGCGTGCTGTTTTCGGCGATCGTCAACAGAACCGGCACACGGCCGCGCGCGGCTTCCACGGCAATATCGAGCACTTGCAACTTCTCGTCCAGCGACAGCGTGGACGCTTCACCCAGCGACCCGCACACGATGATGCCGTCTACGCCCGCATCGATCTGTGCTTCGATATTCTTGCCGGTCCATGCCCGGTCTATGCTGAAATCCGCGTGAAACTTGGTAGTGACTGCGGGTAATACGCCTTCCCAGATATGCGCCACGACTGCTCTCCTGAATGTGATGTGTTCAAGCGCAGTGTAAGCAGGGAAAATCCCGCCGTCTTGCGTGAATCGCGCGCGGCGGATGACGATTTCAGCATAGTCGCCAGGCTTGAGATGCCAGTGGCTGAAGCCAGTCAGCGCATATCGGGATAAAACGGTGGTCATGCTGGGACGGCGCGATCAGGCACAACGGGGTCGTTGTACGATCGCGTGGGTTGCGTATCGCATAAGCCTGATCAAGCGAGCCTTCCATCGAGTCGAACGGCCGCCGTACGTCGCTAACACTATGCTGAAATCGTCACAATCCGCGCGCAAGCGCACCAAGACTTGAACGTCCGTCGTTTCTACCATGGGCGTCATGAAAACCATCGATATCATCGACTCGCACACCGGCGGTGAACCGACCCGCCTCGTGGTGACGGGCGGCCCGGACCTCGGCGGCGGCACCCTGGCGCAGCGGCTCGACGTGTTCCGCTCCCGCTTCGACGACTGGCGCGCGGGCGTCGTCACCGAGCCGCGCGGCTCGGACGTAGTGGTGGGCGCGCTGCTGTGCGAGCCGCACGACCCCACCTGCGCGGCCGGCGTGATCTTTTTCAACAACGTCGGCTATCTCGGCATGTGCGGACACGGGACGATCGGCCTGATCGTGTCGCTCGCGCATCTGGGACGGATCGGGCCGGGGCGTCACCGGATCGAGACGCCGGTCGGCGTGGTCGAGGCGACGCTCAACGACGACGGCAGCGTCGGCGTGCGCAACGTGCCGGCCTACCGCTATCGTCAGGCCGTCGCGGTGGACGTGCCGGGCTACGGCGCGTTGACCGGCGACATCGGCTGGGGCGGCAACTGGTTTTTTCTCGTGGCCGATCACGGGCATGCGCTGGAGGCGTCGCGCATCGGCGAATTGACCGCTTTCAGCGGCGCGATTCGCGACGCGCTGATCGCGCAGCGCATTACCGGCGCGGACGGCGCGTTGATCGACCACATCGAACTGTTCGGACCGGGCTCGCGTGACGGCATCGATAGCCGCAGCTTCGTGCTGTGCCCGGGCAACGCGTATGACCGCTCGCCGTGCGGCACCGGCACCAGCGCGAAAATCGCCTGTCTCGCGGCCGATGGCAAGCTCGCCGAAGGCGCGGTATGGCGGCAGGAAAGTATTATCGGCAGCGTGTTCGAGGCGAGCTATCGGCGCGCCGGTGAGGGTGAGGGTTACGGTGACGCGGTGATTCCCACCATCGCCGGCCATGCGCACATCATGGCGGAAGGGCGGCTGTGTTTCGATGAGCGCGATCCGTTCGCGTGGGGCATCCGCAGGGCATGAGAGCGGACGCGCTGATCGTCGGAGCGGGCATCGTCGGCGCGGCGTGCGCGGCGGAGCTGGCCGCGCTCGGCATGCGAGTCGAGGTGCTGGACGCGCACGGCATCGGCTCCGGCGCGACGGCGGCCGGCATGGGCCATATCGTCGTGATGAACGACTCGCCCGCGGAATTCGCGCTGAGCCGCTACGCGCGAGATCTGTGGCTCGAGCTCGCGCCGAGCTTGCGTACGCGCGATGCGTTCACGCGCTGCGGCACGCTATGGGTCGCGGCCGATGACGAAGAGTGGCAAGCCGCCCGCGCCATGCAGGCCGCGTTCGACGCGCAGGGCGTTGCTGCGCAACTGCTCGACGTCGGCGCGCTGCGAGCGTGCGAACCGGCGCTGGCGGCGTCGCTGGTAGGTGGGTTGCGGATCGAGCACGACAGCATCGTGTATGCGCCCACCGTCGCCGAATGGCTGCTGACGCAATCGCCGGGCGCGGCGAATATCGGTGTGCGGCTGGGTGCTGCGGTGAATTCGATCGAGGCGGGTGGCGTCACGCTGAGTAACGGCGAATCGATCAGCGCGACTTGCGTGATTGTCGCCAACGGTTTGGGCGCGCGAGAACTCGTACGATCGTTGCCGTTGCAGCCGAAGAAAGGCCATCTGCTGATCACGGACCGTTATCCCGACCTGATTCGCCATCAACTGCTCGAACTCGGCTATATCAAGAGCGCGCATCACGCTACGGGGACGTCGGTCGCGTTCAATGCGCAACCGCGGCCCACGGGACAATTGCTGATCGGCTCATCGCGCCAGTTCGATACCACCGACCCCGCCGTCGAGATGCCCGTGCTCGCGCAGATGCTGCGACGCGCCGCGCGTTATCTGCCGACGCTGCCGACGCTCAACGGCATTCGCGCCTGGACCGGTTTCCGCGCGGCCTCGCCGGATGGTTTGCCGCTGATCGGACCGGCCGGCGATTTCGCGCCCGGCGTTTGGCTAGCCGTGGGACACGAAGGATTGGGTGTGACAACTTCGCTAGCGACCGCGAAGCTGCTCGCGGCGCAGATTGTGGCGAGCGCCGCGCCGATTCCCGTCGACCCTTATTTGCCGGCTCGTTTCGCTCGTCAGGTGATTCATGAATAGTCTCGACGCAGCGCGTATTCGCTTGACGATCGACGGCCGGTCAGTCGAGGTTGACGCCGGTACGACCGTGGCCGCGGCACTGGTTGTGGCGGGCGTGAGCGGTGCGCGGCGGTCGGTGAGCGGACAACACCGCGCTCCGTTGTGCGGTATGGGTGTCTGCCAGGAATGTCGCGTGACGATCGACGGCCGCGCGCACGCGCTCGCATGTCAGACGCTGTGCCGCGAAGGTCAGATCGTGCGGACTTGTGATGGAGAGGGCTTGCCATGACGCATCATTTCTGTGGCGTCGCGGGGGATGCCGGGCTCGGCTTTGCGCTGCGGATGGCGGCGGCGCATGTTCATGCCGATGCCGATGCCCATGCTGCGAAGGCCACGCGATGACGCATCACTTCTATGCTGCAAAGGCCGCGCAATGACGCATCACTTTGACATCGTCGTAGTCGGCGCTGGACCCGCCGGCCTGAACGCCGCCTGCGCGGCGGCGCGCGATGGCGCCACGGTCGCGCTGCTCGACGACAATCCGCGCGCCGGCGGCCAGATCTGGCGCCAGGGTCCAGCGCATCCGCCGCAAGCACCGCTCGACAACCTGCTGACCCGCCTGAGCGGGCGTAACAACATCACCTATTGGCCGTCGACGCGCGTCGTCGCACCGCTGGCGTCGCGTGGTCTGTTGCTCGAATCGGCGGAACACGGCGGCGTGTCGATCAGCTACCGCCGATTGATCCTGGCGACCGGCGCGCGCGAGCGGCTCTTGCCGTTCGCCGGCTGGACCTTGCCCGGCGTGACCGGAGCGGGCGCGCTGCAGGCCTTGATCAAAGGCGGCATGCCGGTGCGCGGCGAACGGATCGTGATTGCCGGCAGCGGCCCGCTGTTGATCGCGGCGCTCGCCACCGCGCGCGATGCCGGTGCGCGCGTGGTCGCGGTGGTCGAGCAGGCGTCGGCATTCGATGTCGCTCGTTTCGGGGTGTCGTTGCTGGCGGAGCCCGCGAAGCTGCGGCAGGCTGTTGAGATGACGCGTGGGTTCGCGGGGCTGCATTACTGGACCGGTAGCATCGTCCACGAGGCGCACGGCGAAGACCGCGTCGAGCAGGTGACGATCCGCCGTGGCCGCCACAACGTGACGCTCGCTTGCGAACGTGTCGCCTGTGGTTTTGGGCTCGTGCCGAACGTCACGCTGGCGCAGGCGCTCGGCTGCGCAATCAACGACGCGGGCGAGATCGTTGTCGACGACGAGCAGCGAACGTCGGTCGATGGTGTGCTCGCGGCGGGGGAATGTACTGGCGTCGGCGGTGCGGAACTGGCGGTGGTGGAGGGCGAGGTCGCGGGGCTGTGCGCTAGCGGCGGCGCGGGTAATAACGCTGACAACCGCGCGCGCTGGCGCCGCTTCGGCCACCGCGTCGCTACCACCTTCGCCCTGCAAGCCGCCGCCCGCACGCCGCCCGCCGACGCCACGCTGCTGTGCCGGTGCGAAGACGTCAGCGTCGGCGAAGTGCGCGCCTGCGCCGACTGGCGCGACGCGAAGTTGCATACCCGCTGCGGCATGGGCGCGTGCCAGGGAAGAATTTGCGGCGCGGCGGCGAGCCTCTACTTCGGCTGGCCGTCCGCCGCGCCGCGCCCGCCCTTCAGTCCAGCGCGGATCGACACGCTAATGGCCGCGAACCCATCGCCGCCGACAAGCGAATCACAATGACAAGCCCACCCGCACATACCCCGGATATTGTCGGCCGCCGCGCGGTTCTATAATCGACCGCACCCGTTCGCCGCGACATGGCGTGGGCGAACGCTTACTCCTCTGCACGGACCACCGGACCCGCCGATGAACACGCTGGCTCACGCGCTCGAACCGAACGACACCACGCTGGCCGGCATGCTGTCGCATTTCCGGCTGCTCGAGCCGGTGTTCGACGCCATGCCGGACGTCGTCTTTTTCGTCAAGGACGCCGAGGCGCGCTATGCGCTCGTCAACCGCACGCTGGCCTCGCGGTGCGGCTTCAAGGAAAAATCGGCGCTGCTCGGCAGCACGGCCGAGGACGTGTTCCCGCGCCGCTTCGGGCGCATCTACACGGCGCAGGACAAGGCGATCATCAACGTCGGCAATCAGATGATCGATCAGCTCGAACTGCACCTGTATCCGGGCCGTCAGCCGGGCTGGTGTCTGACCTGCAAGCAGCCGCTGCGCGATCCGGCGGGCAAGGTGGTCGGCCTCGCAGGCATTTCGCGCGACCTGAAAGCGGACGAAAGCAGCCATCCGGCCTACAGCCGGCTCGCCGCGGTCGTGCAGTCGATTCAGGACAATTACGTGCAGCCGCTAAATCTGAAGCAACTGGCGGCGATGGCGGATATGTCGGTCGCGCAACTGGAGCGCTACTTTCACAAGGTGTTTCATCTCACGCCGCGACAGGTCCTGCTGAAAACCCGGCTGGACGCGGCCACCGCGCTGCTGGTCTCGCACGACAAGGTCACCGACGTTGCCGCGCTCTGCGGCTACACCGACCACAGCGCTTTTACGCGGCAGTTCAAGGCGACCGTCGGCATTACGCCGACCGAATACCGGATGCTGCTGCACGGGACATCGCGGGCCTGAGCCGCTGCCTATGGTCCGTCGCAGGCATCACTACTACGTCTACGTCGTCGCGTTGGACGACACGGTCTGGAACGAGGCGCGCTTTCGCCGCGCGAATCCGGATTACCGGTTCGACAAACCTTGCGTGTACGTGGGCATGACGGGACTCGATCCGGATCTGCGCTTCGACCGGCACAAGGCCGGCATTCAGGCGAACCGCTATGTACGCGATTACGGCCTGCGGCTCGTGCCCGAGTTGTACGAGATATTCAATCCCATGCCTTATCGCGGCGCGCAGGACATGGAGGTGGAATTGGCGATCGGACTGCGCGAGGCGGGCTACGGTGTGTGGCAGGCTTAAGGCGGGGGCGGTTCGTGGGTGTTTCCGGCGGCTTGGGCCGGGCAGGCGCTCTCAACTGACACAAAACGCGACAGAAATCTCATGCACGAGTCGGTCGACTCGCGCGACAGGGCGCCTTATTTCACGCCGAGTCCGCGCAGCACTGCGTTGCCTTCAGACGTCAGGCGGAAATGCGCCGCGCCGGTTTCGTTGCCGGCGACCGTCTCGATCAAGCCGGCTTCGTGAAGCTGCGGAATCTCGGGTTTCGCAGAGGCGTCGATCGGCGCGTGCAGCAACAGCAGCAGGGTGGCCAGTTCGTGGTGGCTCAGCAGGCGGCGCAGGATGGTAGGACGCTTGGCCGGCGCGGGGGTGTCGTTCGTGTTCTGATCTGGCTGGTTCATGGTGCGCACCTCGTGCGGATTAATCGTCTGCGGTGGATCATGCGGACGAAGTCTTAAACGATTCTTAAGACACCATTATCCTGTAACACCGTGACACGAAGATTGCACAAACACCGGTTACCGTTTGTTTTTATTGCCGATTCTTACCGCCGCCGAGCGCGTGTCAATTGCGCGCTAATCGCGCGCCAACCCCACCGAACCTTACGGTGCGCAGGTTTTGCCGGCCTGCTCGATCCACAGATTGCTCACATGGCGTTTGCCGGCGTAGAAACGGTAAGTGGTCGCTCCATTGTCGGCGCGCACCTTGATGATGTTCGAATCGCCGAAATCGAGCATCTGGCCCTGTGGGATCGAGGTGGATTTGAACGCGGCGTTGTGATTGGTCGCGACTTGCGTCAGGCAGGCGACCACGTCGTTGACGGAGCGCTGCGTGGTGGTGTCGGTGACGGGTTCACCGGCATCCGGGTTCTTCTGGAAGTAGGCGCAAGCGCTGAGAAGGACGGGCACTGACAGGACTACGGCAAACTTCTTCATATCTCTCCAGGCGTTCGATTCGGCCGATGGGACAGGCGACGCCCGCATCCGGGGCGCAGTGGCGCGGCACAGGCCGCACGTTCAAAGGCGCCATTATATCGATGCGGTGTGGCTGCTTGCGGCAGTGCCGCATGTGGCGTGCCTGACGGAAGGCGACTGGTTGGGATTGGCCGAAGTGCCGGACCCGCCGCTATCCTCCACTAAACGCCAGCACGCCAGCACGCCAGCACGCCAGCACGCCAGCACGCCAGCACGCCAGCACGCCAGCACGCCAGCACGCCAGCACGCCAGCACGTCAGCACGCCACCGCCCATCGCCTACTTCCGCCGCTGCGCCTGCGCGGCAAGCCTCACGGCCGCATTCGCCGCGCCATACCCGTCATACCCGCCACGCCGCTCGACGATCTCCATGAAAAACCGCTGATCCAACTGCTCCGTGTAAGCGTGGAAAAACTCGCCACCCCGCTCGTCGCGGTCGTAAAGGACGTTGTGCGCGCGCAGCGCATCGAGCGTTTCATCCGGCAACGCGTAGCGAGCCTCTAGATCGTCGTAGTAATTGCGCGGAATGCGCAGCACCGGCAGGCCATCGGCGACGAACCCGGCAATCGCGCCGAAAATATCCGCCGTGCTGAACGCCACATGATTCAGCCCCGAGCCGTGATAGGTGTGCAGCGCCTCGGCCACCGCCGTGTGACGATCCACCGACGCATTCAGCACGATCCGCACCGACCCATCGCCGCTGCGCAACGCACGGCTGCGCACCAGCCCGTACGGATCGGGCACCAGCACGCCCGGCTCGGCCTGAAAACCCAGCGCGGTGCGCAGAAACAGCACCCATGTATCGAGCGAATTCGCCGGCACCGACAGACAAACATGATCGATGCGCGCAAGCGGGCCCACTTCGGCCGGCCCGTTGACGTCGGTGAGAACGAAATCGGCTTCGAACAGCGTGGGCCGATCCGGCGTTTCGTCGACGAAATAATTGAGGCTGCTGTCGGGCGCCTGCACGGCGGGCAGCACGCGTTCGTTCGGACCGATCTGGCCGGAAAACGGCGCATAGCCGAAGCCGGCGGCGCGTTCGAACGCTTGCCGTGCATCGTCGACGCGAAACGCCGATGCGCACAGCGACAAGCCGTGTTGCTGAAAGAACGCGTTGGCAAACGAATCCGGCTCGGCGTTCAGCACGATCGACGCCGCGCCATGCTGAAACAGCGTCACGTCTTTCGAGCGATGCCGGCCGGCCTGCCGGAAGCGCAGCTTGTCGAGCCAGTCGACCAGATGCGCGCGCGTGGTGGGATCGACCGCGAACTCCAGAAACTGATAGCCGACATGCGCGGGCGCGGCCGGTGAACGGTAGAGGTCGCTGGCCGCTTGCCGCTCGGCGTCCAGCACGGCGCGCGTCTGTTCTTCGAGGAACAGCAACGAGCGATGCCCGTCCGCCGCCGTGGTCGTGGTGGGCGCTGCGCGAAAACCGTCGTTGAAAATTTCCAGCGAAAGCGGGCCCTTATAGCCGGTTTTGACGACCTGCGCGGTGAAACCGGCCAGATCGAAATCGCCCTGACCGGGGAAACAACGGTAATGGCGGCTCCATTCGAGCACGTCCATGGCGAGCTTCGGCGCGTCGGCAATCTGTACGAAAGCGATGCGTTCGCCCGGAATCTCGGCGATCGCGTCGACGGTATCGTTCAGCGACAGCGTATGAAAACTGTCGAGCACCAGCCCCAGATTCGGATGATTCACCGCATTCACCAGCTTCCACGCGTGCCGGTAGGTCTTGACGTGCTTGCCCCACGCCAGCGCTTCGTAACCGGCGATCACACCGGCGGCCTCGGCCGCGCGGGCCAGTGCGCCGAGCTGGTCGGTCATCAACGCGTCGTCGCCGATGGTGTCCGGCGAGACGTTGCTGCACACCAGAATCCGCTCCGTGCCCAGTTCGTGCATCACGTCGAATTTGCGTTTCGCGCGTTCGAGATTGCGCGCGAGGCGCTCGGGGCTCACGCCGTCGAAATCGCGGAATGGCTGGAACAGCATGATTTTCAGCCCGAGATCACCTGCGATGCGCCGCACGTCGGCGGGCGAGCCGTCGAAATACAGCAGGTCGTTCTCGAAGATCTCGACGCCTTCGAAGCCCGCCGCCTGGATCGCGGTCAGCTTCTCGACAAGGGTTCCGCTGATCGACACGGTGGCAATCGAACGTTGCATGAACGGCTCCTGCAAAAACAATCAAACGGCTGTTGAAAAACGCCTGGCGGCGACCGGCGAAATAGGCTCACAAGCGGGCCGGTCACGCATGGTGCAATGCGAAAAATGGTCTAGTCCGTTACTCGTCAGAGTAATACGTGCGCCGGAATCGCGGACCATGGTCGCAGTTTTCGCTAGTCTATACAAACTAACTAGATGGTACAAATTCGTAGAAACCCCGAATGACGGCGTCGACGGATGCGCGCACACTTCGTACACGTTGTAGAGCCGTCGCGATTGCGTGGCGGGCTTCAGGTCTTACTTTGCAGGGGTGTCGCCATGAGTTTTGCCTCCGTACTGGTCCTTAATGGACCGAACCTCAATCTGCTCGGCACGCGCGAGCCCGCCATCTACGGCTCGGAAACGCTCGACGACGTCGCGAAGCTGTGCCGCGACGCGGGCGAGCGGCTCGATCTGTCGATCGAGTTCTGTCAGTCGAACGCCGAGCATCAACTGATCGACTGGCTGCACGCCGCACGCGCCAAGGTCGATGGCATCGTGATCAATCCGGCGGCTTATACGCATACCTCGGTGGCGATCGCCGATGCGCTCACGGCAATCGAAAAGCCTGTGATCGAAGTGCATATTTCAAACGTGCATCGGCGCGAGGCGTTCCGGCATCACTCGTATGTGTCGGCGGTGGCGGAGGCGATCATCGTCGGATGCGGCACGCAGGGCTATGTACTCGCGCTCGAGCGGATGGCGACTATTCTCAAGAATAGGGCGGCTAAATGAACGCGCCCGTGAACACACCCGCAAACGCTTCCGCAAACTCACCCGTGAACGCACAAACTCACTCGCAGGCCTCGGCGCATTCCTATCTGGTCGGACTGATCGGCTCGGGCATCGGCGGCTCGCTGAGTCCCGCGATGCACGAAGAAGAGGGCAGCCGGCTCGGACTGCACTACGTGTACCGGCGTATCGACCTGGAAGCGTTGAAACTCGATATTGCAGCGCTGCCCGACCTGATGCTCGCCGCCGAACGCATGGGCTTCAACGGTCTGAACATCACGTATCCGTGCAAGCAGGCCGTCATCCCGTTGCTGGACGAACTCTCCGACGACGCGCGCGCACTCGGCGCGGTGAACACGGTGTTGTTCAAAAACGGCAAACGGATCGGCCACAACACGGATTGGTCCGGCTTCGCCCGCGCTTTCCAGCGCGGTTTGCCGGACGTGTCGCTGGCGCGCGTCGTGCAACTCGGCGCGGGCGGCGCCGGCGCGGCGGTCGCGCACGCCGCGCTGACCATGGGCGCGCAAGCGCTCACGCTATTCGACGTGGACGCCGCGCGCGCCGCATCGCTAGCCGCCGAGTTGCAGCAACGCTTCCCGGCCAGCACGGTCAGTGCCGGCGGTTCGCGGGTGGACTCGCTGGCGGACTCGCTGGCCGAGGCCAACGGCCTGATTCACGCGACGCCCACCGGCATGGCGAAACTGCCCGGCTTGCCGTTGCCGGTCGAGTTGCTGCACCGCGATTTGTGGGTGGCGGACATCGTCTATTTCCCGATCCGCACCGAGTTGTTGCAGGCGGCGGAAGCACTGGGCTGCCGCACGCTGAGCGGCGGCGGCATGGCGGTGTATCAGGCGGTCGACGCGATGCGTATTTTCACCGGACTCGAACCGGACGCCGAGCGTGTCTACACGCATTTTCAGTCCTTGCTGCCCCGCACCGAAGGCTAACCGTCAGCACACGACCGCGCTACAAACAGGACCATAAACAGACCGAGGAGAGAGACACGCCATGCCCCAACCGATCCCATCCAGCCCAGCGAACGCCCCGAAGGACATTCCCTTGGGGGACGCCACGCTAAGCACCACACGCCGCTCGAAAGCCCGCTACCAGATTCTCGGTTTGCTCGCAGTCGGCACGATGATCAATTATCTCGACCGCACGGTGCTCGGCATCGCCGCGCCGCAGTTGACCAAAGAACTCGGCATCAACGCCGCGCTAATGGGTCTGCTGTTCTCGGTGTTCTCGTGGAGTTACGTGGCGTCGCAGATTCCGGGCGGCCTGTTTCTCGACCGCTTCGGCAGCAAGCTCACGTATTTTCTGTCGATGACCTTCTGGTCGCTCTTCACCCTCGCACAAGGCCTGGTGCACGGAATCGGCGCGCTGTTCGTGTTCCGCCTCGGCCTCGGCGTCTCCGAAGCGCCATGCTTTCCGACCAATAGCCGCGTGGTCGCCACCTGGTTCCCGCAAAACGAACGCGCCATGGCGACCGGCACTTACACGGTCGGCGAATACATTGGCCTCGCGTTTTTCAGCCCGTTTCTGTTCATGCTGATGGGCGCGTTCGGCTGGCGTTCGCTGTTCTTCGTGGTGGGCGGCGTGGGGCTCGTGTTCGGCTTGATCTGGTGGGCGTTCTATCGTGAGCCGCGCGATCATCCGTCGGCGAATCAGGCGGAGCTCGACTATATCGAAGCCGGCGGCGGTCTCACGCATCGAAAGAAAGACGCGAGTGCCGCGACGCTTGCGGGTGCGCCCACGAAAAGCGGCTTCGAATGGCGCACCATTGGGCGTCTGCTGAAGCATCGGCAATTGAGCGGCATTTGCCTCGGTCAGTTCGCCGGCAACTCGACGCTGGTGTTCTTCCTCACGTGGTTTCCCACCTACCTCGCCACCGAGCGCCACATGGCGTGGCTCAAGATCGGCTTCTTCGCGATCATGCCGTTCATTGCCGCTTCGATCGGCGTGATGTTCGGCGGCTTCTTCTCCGACTGGCTGCTGCGTCGCGGCAAGTCGGCGAACGTGGCGCGCAAGCTGCCGATCATCGCCGGTCTGCTGCTCGCGTCGACCATCATTCTCGCCAACTACGTCGAGAGTAACGCGGCGGTGATCGTGATTCTGTCGGTGGCGTTCTTCGCGCAGGGCATGGCCGCGCTGGGCTGGACGCTGGTGTCCGATATCGCGCCCGAAGGTCTGCTCGGCGTGACCGGCGGCATTTTCAACTTCGCCGCGAATCTGGCGGGGATTGTCACGCCGCTGGTGGTGGGCTTTATCGTCGCAGCGACCGGTTCGTTTGTCGGCGCGCTGGTGTTTATCGGCGCGATCGCCATGGTCGGCGCGCTGTCGTACATCTTTATCGTCGGCGATATCAAGCGGATCGTGCTGGTGGATTGAGTCTGCTGAACAATACGTAGCCGCAAAAAAACGGGACGTGGTTTGCACCACGTCCCGTTTTTTTATTGCACCTCTGGCTGCCTCACTCTTCCTTGCGCACGAAACGCAGCACGGCGTCGACGATCATCGAGCGATGCCGCGCCCGCAAGCGCGGATGTGACGGATCGCGGCCGAACGCGGCGCCGAAGGTATGGCGATTGCCGACGCGGTGAAAGCACAGCGAGCTGATCATCAGATGCAGGTCGATCGCGTCGATGTCGCTGCGGAACTGTCCCGTGGCGATACCGCGCGCGAGCAGATCTTCTATCGTATGAATGACGGTGACGTTGCGGCCTTTGAAGCTCTTTACCTGCTCGACGTACTTCGCGCCGTGAATGTTCTCGATCGTCACGAGGCGCACGAAATCGCGCTGCCGGTCGTGATAGTCGAACGTGAATTCGACCAGCGCGCGCATGCCTGCGACCGGGTCGAGTTCGCTGATGTGCAGATCCTGTTCGAGCGCGCGAATGTCGCCGTACACCTTTTCCAGCACCGCCTGGTACAACCCTTCCTTGCTGCCGAAGTAGTAGTACAGCATGCGCTTGGTGGTGTTCGTGCGTTCCGCGATCGCGTCGACGCGCGCGCCCGTCAGGCCCATCGCGGAGAACTCCTGGGTCGCGACCTCGAGGATGTTGCGCCTGGTCTGTTCGGGATCGTACTTGCGACGCGTGTCGGTGCGCGGAGTGTCCGACGGGATGCCGTTGGTATCAGGCTCGGCGGCCTTGCTTCCCTTTTTCATTGTGTATTCGAGCGGCAGTGACGGCGCATTCTAGCATGGCGAAAACGGCGTCCTGAGACGGTTTCGGGCGCTAACTATGGCGCATTGACGGGCGTCACGAAGCGGACCGTGCCGGCCGGCGACGCTCGGCCAGCGCGTCGCGCGTTTGCATCGCCGTGTAGGTCAGTTGCGCGGCCGCGAGACCGAGCGCGCCGAAGGCGGGCGTCAGGCCGAAGGTGGCGAAGGCGTCGGGCACCGGCCGCTCGCCGGCAATCGCCGCCGCCAGTAATTCACCGGAGACGGTGGTCGGGGCCATGCCGTGACCGCCGAAGCCGACCGCGTACCAGACGCCGTCCACACTGCGGCCGATTTGCGGCATCTTGTGGCGCGCGTAGCTCATCAGGCCGCCCCACGCGTGCTCGATCCGCACGTCGCGCAATTGCGGATAGACCTTCAGCAGATCGCGCCGCAACAGCCGGGCGATGGTGTCCGGCGCGCGGTCGCGCACGGAGATGCGGCCGCCCCACAGAATGCGCGTGTCGGGCAGCGGACGGTAGTAGTCGAACGCGAAACGGGTGTCGTAGACGGCGGCGCGGGTGTCGATCGCATCGCTCAGGCGAGCGCCGAGCGGTTCGGTGGCGATCACGTAGGTGGCGATCGGCAGCACCGCGCGCTCGACCTTCGCGTAGACCTTGCGCGCGTAGCCGCCGCCTGCCATTACGACATGTTGCGCGTCGAGCGCGCCATGCGGCGTATGCACGACGAACCCGGCGCCGTCGCGCTGCAAACGCACGACCGGCGACTGCTCATGAATCTGCACGCCGGCACGCGCCGCGGCAGCGGCTACGCCGAGCACATATTTGAGCGGATGAAAGTGGAACGCGTTGCGCTCGAACAGACCGCCGTAATAGCGGCCGGTCTTGAGTTGCAAAGCGAGTTGCGAGGCCGACACCGGTTCCCAGTCGACGCCGAACGCGTCGCGCATCAGGCGCCGCTGGGCGTCGAGGCGCGCCGGTTCGTCGAACCAGTTGGCGAGGATCACGCCGGCGTCGGTCGCGTCGCAGTCGATCGGGTAGCGCTGGATACGCTGGCGCATCAGATCGACGGCGTCCGTGGTCAGCGTATAGAGCTCACGCGCACGAACAGGCCCGAGGGTTTTCAGCAGATCGGCGCAATCGAGACTGTAGCCGCCGAACACGAAGCCGCCATTGCGCCCGGATGCGCCGAAACCCACCTGCTCGGCTTCGAGCACCGTGACGTCGGTAATACCCCGTTCAGCGAGTCCCAACGCCGTGGACAACCCCGCGAGCCCGCCGCCGATGATGCAGACCTTGACGCTGCGCCGCCCGTCGAGCGGCGCATAAGCGGACGGGCGAGTGACAGTGGCTTCGTAATAGCTTTGCATGCGGGGATAGGGTAGCGGCAACCAGGCGCCGGTTCAGGACACCGGCAGCAGCTTGCCGCTAAACACCACCGGACCGCTCGGCGCATTCGGATTCGGCGAGCCGCCCGGCGCTTCGATCGACACCGCCAGCGCCGCATAACTCTCCGGCTTCTGCAGACCGGCCGGCACCTTGCCGCTTGCGCTGTCGGGCAGCATGCCGAGCGCGACCGGATGGCCGCTCGCCGGAATGCCCCACAATTCCATCGCGCGGCCCGCGGGCAAATCGACATTGCCGAGCGGATGCAGCGTCATCGTGGAATGCGCTTCGTCCCACGCGACCAGCATGACCGGATGCGAGTCCTTGTTATTCAGCACGGCGACATGCGAAACGGCCGTTTCGGGCTGCTGCTGCGCAACCACGGGCGCCGTGGCGGGCGGGGTAGCGGACGGCAACAGCGAGCGCACCGCGACCACCACCGCGACCGCGGCGAGTCCGGTGACGCCGAGCGCCCAGCCGCGCCAGAACGCCAGGTTCTCGAAGAGGCTGCGCGACGGCCGCACGGGCGCTTCGACCACGGTGCGCGGCCGTGCCGCTTCACGTGTGGCGGTGAGCCCGAGACGACGTTCGATGGCTTGCCACACTTCCGCGGGCGGCATGCGCGGTTCCGCGAGTTCGGCCATCGGCGAGATGCGCCGCTGCCATTCGTCGACGGCTTTGCGCACGGTCGTGTCGTGTTCCGCGTACAACTGGAAGCGGCGCCGGGCGCCGCCGCGCAGCGTGCCGAGCACGTACTCGGCGGCCAGCAGATCGACTAGCTGAGGATAGCGATGCAGGTTCATCACTCGCCTCCCAGACAGGTTTTCAGCTTGGCCAGGCCGCGCCTGATCCAGGATTTGATGGTGCCGAGCGGCACCGTCAGTACATCGGCGATCTCGCTATGGCTCTGATCGCGCAGGTAGGCGAGGGCCACCGCCTGACGCTGCGCCGGTTCCAGCTGCTGCATGCAGCCGGCCAGCAAACGTGCCTGCAGGCTGACCGCAGTCAGCGCTTCGGGATCCGGATCGCCGGTTGCCACGAGATCGTCCAACGCATCGCTCCATTCTGTTTCCTGCTTGTTGACCCGCCGCAGGTGATCGAGAGCACGATTTCGGACGATTGCCGACATCCACGTCATCGGGGCGGACAGTGCGCGGCTATAGTCGCCGGCAAAGCGCCAGATGTTGACGAAGCTGTCCTGCAAAACTTCTTCTGCCCACTCGTGCTTGCTCAATATACGGAGCGCGAGGCCAAACAGTTTCGGGGCGGCGAGATCATATAGCTCACGCAATGCCGCCGCGTCTTCTTTGGCAACACGTTCGAGCAGCTCGGCAAGGGTTTCCGGCGTTAGTTCTCGAGGATTGGCGGTCATGGAAAGAGATAGGTTGGCGTGCGCGCCTATGTTACTCAATTTCGCCGCTGTCTTATATGCGGGTTTTTTTTGCGGGCGCGTGCATCCATTACGGCGTGCTCCGCGTATATGGCTGCAGAGCCCGGGGCTGCGGGCGTCGGCATCATGATGGACAAGGCCGGCGCGGCACGTGTGAGCGCCGGGCAGTTGGGACACGGGGTGCGTGTGCAGGGAGGGTAGGGCCGTTGTACGAGCCTGGGTGAACGGCCGGCAATGGAGCCAAGCGATGCAGGACAGATAACGCGTCGCGGGCGTGTTGAACGTTGTACGGGGAAGCCGGGCTCATTCCCGACAGGTCCGGAGGGTGGTCGATCGTTGAATCGGCAACCGTCCGGACCGGAATGGGTGGGTTGGTTTTTTCAACCGACTTCTCAACCGATTTTCAATCGACGCAAGCGCGTCAGCGACCCCAACGCAGCACCAATGGATCGAGCCGCCGTGCGACTTTCAGAAGTCCTTCACGCGTGGCCGGATGCATGGGCGGCAGCGGATGACGCACCGCGTCCGATTGAATCACGCCGCCTTCTTTCATCAATGCCTTGCACGACGCGAGGCCGCCCTGACGGTTCTCGTAGTTGATCAGCGGCAGCCACTGCTGATAATGCGCGGCCGCCGCCTCGGGTTTGCCGCTCGCATAGGCGTCGACGATCAGACGGATGCCGTCCGCGTAGCCGCCGCCTGTCATCGAACCGGTTGCGCCCGCATCCAGATCGGCCATCAGCGTGATCGCTTCTTCACCGTCCCACGGACCCACCACCGCGTCCCCGCCCAGCTCGATCAGTTCGCGCAGTTTGTTCGCCGCTTGCGGCACTTCGATCTTGAAGTACGACACGTGTTCCAGCTCGCGCGCCATGCGAGCGAGAAACGGCGCGGACAACGCGGTGCCGCTGACCGGCGCGTCCTGGATCATGATCGGCAGATCGATCGCGTCCGACACCGTGCGGTAGAACTCATAGATACCGCGCTCGCCGATGCGGATCGTCGCGCCGTGATACGGCGGCATGATCATCACCATCTCGGCGCCCGCCTGCTGCGCGCGTTGGCTGCGTTCGGCGCATTGCTGCGAGCTGAAATGCGTGGTCGTGACGATCACCGGCACGCGGCCCGCTACATGGTCGAGTGCGAGGTGCATCAGCGTGTCGCGCTCGTCGTCGGAAAGGGCGAACTGTTCGGAGAAGTTCGCGAGAATGCACAGGCCGTTCGAACCGGCGTCGATCATGAAGTCGATGCAGCGTTTCTGGCCGTCGAGGTCGAGGCGTCCGGCGTCGTCGAAAATGGTTGGCACGACCGGGAAGACGCCGCGCAACGCGGCAGGTTGGGATGTCGAGCTCATGATGGCGGTCCGTTCGAAGAGGGGTTTTGAATGTCTCCGGCGCCGACTATACGGCGGTGGGCACCCCGGGTATATTGAATTGTTTCCATCTTGTGATCGCTTTTGCGACTCACCCGCGAACAGCCCGCCACGTCGCGGTTTGCCCTTAAGCCATGAAAGACACCCTGAACGTCCTGTTGTCGAAACTGCGCATGAAGCAACTGCAATTGCTGATCGCGCTCGACGACCAGAAGTCGCTGCACAAAGCCGCCGGCACGATGTCCATGACGCAATCGGCCGCCAGCAAGGCCTTGCAGGAACTGGAGGCGATGCTGGAGGCGCCGCTCTTCGAGCGCTCGAAGAGCGGCATGATTCCGAACCCGCTCGGCCATTGCGTGATCCGCTATGCGCGCCTGATGGCGACCGACCTCACCGCGCTGTGCCAGGACGTCGCCGAGATCCGTTCCGGGCGCGGCGGACGTCTCGCGGTCGGCGCGATCATGGGTGCGATTCCGGCGTGCGTGGTGCCGGCACTGAATCAATTGCATGCCGGGCAACCGGGGCTGTCGATCGAGGTGGTGGAAGACACCAGCGCGCGCATGCTGCAGCAACTCGACGACGGGCGGCTCGACCTGGTGATCGGCCGGGCGGCAGTAGCGGGCGATCCGTCGAAGTATCACTATCGTCCGCTCGGCGACGAGCCGTTGTCGGTGGTGGTGGGGCATGGCCATCCACCGTTGCCGAGGAAGGAGGTGACGCTGCACGATCTGGCGGGTCACCGCTGGGTGACGTACCCCTCGCATATGCCGTTGCACGCGCTGCTCGAACGCGAGATGGATCTGGCCGGCATCGAGATGCCCGACAACCCGATCTCAACGGCTTCCACTTTCGTGACAGTCGCGTTACTGCACAGCAGTGCCGAGCTGGTTTCGTTGCTGCCGACCGCGATCGCCGAGTTGTTCGTCGCGCGGAAGATGTTGCGCGTCGTGCCGGTCAAGCTGAAATCGCCGTCGCAAACGTTCGGCATCGTGACGCGCAAAGGCGGCGTGCTGTCGCCGCCGGCGGAGCGGTTTATCGAACTGGTGCAAGCCCAGACAACCGAGCAGGCGCTACGCGAAGAACAGCCCGAGCGGCCGGCGCGCGCACGCCGCCGGCGAGACGCGGCGCAAAAGCAAAAAACCGCCTGAGAAGGCGGTTTTTCGACATGCGAAAGACTTTCAATATCTCACGACAAATGGCCCGCTGCCATGTCTTGCGAAGGGTGTTGTAGCCGCGACACTCTCGGGTAAATCCGTACCGATCGCGCTTTCAGGTTCCGCGCTAAACTGCTTTGAAGGTGCGCCAGATCCAAGAGCATGGCGCCCTGTCGGGGAGAGCAACCATGAATCGGCCACTGGTTCGGTTACCGTTTCGCGCAACAGGCATGGCGCCTGTTCGGAAGTGGTTCAAATGGGTGCTGGCGGCGGCGTTTCTGCTCGCGCTGGCATTCGCGGTACGCTTTTGTCAGATCGAGATTCAGACCTCTCGGCTGCAGGCGCACTACCTCTCCGAACTGACTCGCGACGTGGGCTTTTCCGTCGCCGACGGTCCAAGTCATTCCATCCGTTTTCCTCAGGCAAACCAGGGCCCGTACGACAGCCGGCTCGGCTACGCGTTGCTGCCGTCCATCCAGCAGCGTCTGCTGCAACGCGGGTTTGAAATCAGCGCGCAGGCACGCGATTCCGACCGGATGCTGTGGTTATCGGATAACGGTCTGTTCCTGCCGTACGCCGAGAAAGATCAGGCGGGTTTGCAACTCTTCGACGGCACCGGCGCGCCGCTTTTCGGCGCCCAGTTTCCCGGCCGCGTTTATGACGATTTCGACGCGATTCCGCCGCTGGTCGTCAATTCGTTGTTGTTCATCGAAGACCGCTATCTGCTCGATCCCGATCAGCCGAATCGCAACCCGGCGATCGACTGGGGACGCTTCAGCCGCGCGCTGGTCGATCAAGGCGCGCGCGTGTTCAACCATCATCAGTCGACGCCCGGCGGCAGCACGCTCGCCACGCAGATCGAGAAATTCCGTCACTCGGCGGGCGGGCGCACGGCGACGCCGCCGGAGAAGTTGCGGCAAATCGCGTCCGCTTCGGTGCGTGCGTATCTGGGCGGCCCGCAGACGCTGCCCGCGCGCCGGCAGATCGTCGTGCATTACCTGAATTCGGTGCCGCTTGCCGCCCAGCCGGGGATCGGCGAAATCAACGGGATCGGCGACGGTCTCGCCGCCTGGTACGGACGCGATTTCAACGACGTCAACCGTATTCTCAAAGCGCCTTCCACTGAGGCGAATTTGCCGGAGCAGGGTGTGGCGTTCAGGCAGGTGCTGTCGCTGATGATCGCGCAACGCGCGCCGTCGTATTTTCTGCATCACGGCTACGACCAGCTCGAACAGTTGACCGATAGTTATCTGCGCTTACTCGCGAGCGGCGGCGTCGTATCGATGCCGCTGCGCGATGCCGCACTGTCCGCGCGGGTCGAGTTGCATCGCACGCCGCATGGCACGCCGAACGCGGACTCTTTTGTCTCGCGCAAGGCCATCACGTCGATGCGCTCGCATCTATTGGCCGCGCTCGGCGTGCCGAGTTTCTACGAACTCGACCGTCTCGACCTGCAAGCCACGGGCACGCTGAACAATGCCGTGCAGCAGGCCGTGAGCGAACGGCTTGCTGCTGCCGGCACGCGCGACGGCGCCAAGGCCGCGGGTCTGGTCGGCTTCGAAATGCTGCGGCCGGCGGACGATCCGTCGAGAATCACCTACAGCTTCACGCTGTTCGAACGTACTGGCGGCGCGAACCTCGTGCGCGTGCAAACCGACAGCGTCAACCAGCCGTTCGACATCAATTCCGGCGCGCGGCTGAATCTGGGTTCCACCGCGAAACTGCGAACCGTCGTCACGTATTTGCAGATCGTCTCCGATCTGCATACGCGTTATGCACCGTTGAGCAACGCGGAACTGAAAGCGGTCAAACCCGATCCGAACGACCAGCTCACGCGTTGGGCGCTCGACTATCTGACGCACACCGCCGACCGCTCGCTGCAACCCATGCTCGATGCGGCGGTGGAGCGCAAATACTCGGCGAATCCGGGCGAAACGTTCTACACAGGCGGCGGCGCGCAAACCTTCAACAACTTCGAATCCGACGACAACAGCCGCATCCTCACCGTACACCGCGCGTTCCAGCATTCGGTGAACCTGGTGTTCGTGCGGCTGATGCGCGACATCGTCCACTATGAGATGGTGCAGACCACGGGGCCGTCATCGCAATGGCTGGACGACCCGGCCGTCCGCAAACAGTATCTGACGCAATTCGCCGATCAGGAGAGCCGCGTCTATCTCGGGCGTTTCTATACGAAGTACCACGACAAGAATCCCGATCAGGCGCTCGCGTTGCTGCTGCTCGGCGTGCGCAAATCGCCGCCCAAGATCGCGACCGTGTTGCGCAGCGTCGCGCCGGACGAGTCGAACGCGTGGTTCAACGCGAAGATGCGCGAAGCGCTGAAGAACACGCCGGCCGCCTCGGTGCTGGACGATGAGGACCTCGCGAACCTGTACGCGAAGTACGCGGTGGACCGCTTCAATCTGAACGACCGCGGCTATATCGCGAGCGTACATCCGCTTGAACTGTGGACGCTCAACTATCTGCGCCAGCATCCCGACGCCACGTTGAGCCAGATGCAGAGCGCGAGCCGCGACGTGCGTCTGTCGACTTATTCATGGCTCTTCAAGACGCGTTACCACGCAACCCAGGATCGCCGTATCAAGCGGATGGTCGAACTGCGCGCGTACGAGGCGATCGGCAAATCGTGGCAGGCGCTCGGCTATCCGTTTTCGAACCTGACGCCTTCGTATGCCGCGGCGATTGGCGCATCGGGAGACCGGCCTGCCGCGCTCGCGCAACTGATCGGCGTGATTGCCAGCGACGGCAATAAATTGCCGACCGAGAGCCTCACGCAAATCGACTTCGCGAAAGACACGCCGTACGAAACGCATTTCCAGCGCGCGGCGGTGGCGCCGCAACAGCAGGTATCGCCGGAAATCGCGGGCGTGGTGAAAGTGCTATTGCGTGACGTCGTGCTGGGCGGCACAGCGAAGCGTCTCGCGCAAGGGATGACCTTCCCCAACGGCCAGACGCTCGAGGTGTACGGCAAGACAGGAACCGGCGATCAGCGCTTCAATGTGTTTGCCAAAGGCGCGCGGTTGATCGAGTCGCGCAAGGTGAACCGCAGTGCGACTTTCGTGTTCGTCATGGGCGATCGGTTCTACGGTACGTTGACCGCGTATGTGCATGAACCGTATGCCGCGCATTATGAATTCACCAGTGCGCTGTCGGTGCAATTGCTGAAGTCGCTGGCGCCGGTGTTGCAGCCGCTGCTGGAGAAAGCGCCGGTGAAGACCGCCGTGACCGCCACGAAGGTGGCCGCGGAATAAGCCTATCTGCAAGCGCTTTAGAGAAACCGGCGGCGCTTAATAACCCGTATCCGCCGCCGGTTTAAGAAACAATTCATGCACCGGCGCGAAGTGCGCGTAGAGCGGCAAAATTGCGCCGCCCATCGCTCGTGCATCCGCGCCGATCGCGCCTTCCAGTAGTTGCGGGCGCACCATGCCTTCCCACTCGAAACGATCGAGCACGCGTTCGGTACGGCGAATGATTTCCCGCACCAGTTGCCGATCGAATTCACCGTCGATCACCACGGCATCGAGATCGAGCAACGCGGCCGCATTGGTCAGCGCGTTGGCCATGGCAGGGCACGCACTATCGAGCCATTGCTCGGTATGCCGCCACAGTTCCGGCGACAGCGCGCGATGATCATGCGCGGCGGCGGCCGGTGCGCCCGCGTCGCTCAACAGTTTTTCCAGCACGAAGCCCGACGCTGCGTGCAATAGTTGTCGCGCGGGCTTGCGCGCGCCACTGCCTCCGCTGCCGCCGAGTGGAATCGACCCAACCGCGCCTGCGTTATCGTGCGGCCCGCTATGCAAGCGTCCGTCGATCACGAGCCCGCCGCCGATAAAAGTCCCGACGAACAGATACAGAAAATTGTGAATGCCGCGGCCCTGGCCCATCACGAGTTCGGCGGCGCAGGCGGCTGTGGTGTCCTTCGCGAACTCGACGGGCAATCCGGTCATCGCGGCGATGCGCGTGCGCAGATCGATCTCGTGCCAGGCGTCCAGCGCGTCGGGCGGCGCGCCGAGAAAATCGCGCCAGCCGCCGAGCCACAGCGGCGCCGCCACGCCCACGCCGACCACTTTGCTGGCCTTCGCGCCGAGCGTCTGGTTCACGCGCGCCAGTTTGCTTTCGAGCGCAGGAAACAGCGTGCGCGGATCGGGGTATGCGTATTCGAAAACGTCGCGACACACCACGTGGCCCGCGAAATCCATCGCCAGCACGTCGAGACTGCGGCGTCCCACCTTGATACCGATGGTGTACGCGCCGTCCGCGCGCAACGCGATCGGCACGGACGGCTGGCCGATCCGGCCGCGCACCCGCGCGTGCTTTTCGAGCAGGCCGTCGTCGATCAGACGGTCGACGATCATCGACACCGTCTGCATCGACAGTCGCGTCAGGCGGCCGACGTCGGCCTTCGGCAGCGGTCCGTGCAGGCGGATCGCCTGCAGCACGATCCGCTCGTTGAACTGCCGCATGCCGACCTGATTCGAGCCGACCGTGCGTTTGAGAGGCGAGCGGGCGCCGGTGGTATCCATGGCCGGGACGCCGTTCAGCAGGAGGCCGGCGTCATGCGATCGCCTTGACGTCGGCTTCCTTGGCGCCCGTCATGATCGCCACGGCCTCGGACATGTGCACGTCTTTCGTATTGACGAGCGCGGCGCGCCGCCCGAGGCGCTGGATATGGATGCGGTCGGCCACCTCGAACACGTGCGGCATGTTGTGGCTGATCAGGATCACCGGCAGGCCGCGTTCGCGCACACGGCGGATCAGTTCGAGCACCATGTTGCCTTCCTTCACGCCGAGCGCGGCGGTGGGCTCGTCGAGAATCACCACGTGCCGAGCGAACGCCGCGCTGCGCGCCACGGCAACGCCCTGGCGTTGACCGCCCGAGAGCGTTTCGACCGCCTGGCGCATCGAGCGGATACCGATCTGCAGGTCCTTCATATGCGCGGTCGCTTCTTCGAGCATGCGGCGTTTGTCGATCATCTTGAAGATCGAGCCGCGCCAGCCCGGCTTCACCAATTCACGCGCGAGGAACAGGTTTTCGGCGATGCTCATGGCCGGCGCCACCGCGAGTTCCTGGTATACGGTTTCGATGCCTTGCGCGCGGGCATCCAGCGGACTGCGGAATTTGACCGGCTTGCCGTCGAGCAGGATCTCGCCTTCATCCGGCACCGTGGCGCCGGAAAGCGCCTTGATCAACGACGATTTACCCGCGCCGTTATCGCCGATCACCGCGAGAATTTCACCGGGCATCACTTCGAAATCGCAACCGTCGAGCGCGGTCACGTTGCCGTAGCGTTTGACGAGACCACGCGCCTGAAGAACCGGCATCGCGGTAGAAGCAGAAGTAGGGGTCGACATGACGGGCTCCTTTTGAATGCTCAACCGCGACGATGAGAAAGTTTGTCCGCCGCCACCGCGAGAATCACCAGCATGCCGGTGATCAACACCTGGTAGACCGAGGACACGCCGATCAATGTCAGACCGTTGCGGAACACGCCGACGATCAACGCGCCGAGCAGCGTGCCGACAATCGAACCGCGTCCGCCGAACAGACTCGTGCCGCCGAGCACGACCGCGGTAATGCTGTCGAGGTTCTCGGTTTGCCCCGCCTGCGGATCGCCGACGCCGGTACGCGACACCGACAGCAGCGCGGCGATGCCGTAGATCGCGCCTGCGAGCGAATACACGGTCAGCAGGATCTTTTGCGACGACAGACCCATCAGCCGCGCGGCCTCGGCGTTATTGCCGAGCGCGTACAGATGCCGGCCGGGCACCGTGTCGCGCAGCACGAACCAGGTGGCCAGATACATGAGCAGCGTGAGCACCGTGCCGTACGTGACATCCGCGGGGCCGAGCTTGAAGGTGTTGCCGAGGAACATGATCGCGTCCGGCAGATTCGACACGCTCTCGGCGTTCGAATAGATCTGCGTGAGCGCGAACGCGATATTCAACGTGCCCAACGTGACGATGAACGCGGGCAGTTTGATGCGCGTGATCAGCACGCCGTTCAGCGCGCCGAACAGGGCGCTCGCGGCAACCCCGCACACAATCGCGAGCACGGGCGGCACGCCGAGCGTGACCGCGAACTTGGTCATGATGATCGAGCCGAACGCCATCACCATGCCGCACGACAGGTCGATGCCGCCGGTCAGCACGATCAGCGTCTGGCCGATCGCGATGACGGCGACCACCATGGTTTGTTGCAGGATCAACGAGAGGTTCTGGAACGACAGGAAGCGGTTGCTCTGCGAGATGAAGAACGCGCAGGCGAGCACCAGTGCGATCAGTGGGCCGACTTCGGCCAGCGATGGCAAACGGTCGGCGAAGTGGCGCGAATTGCTGGCAGGCGCGGAAGGAGTCGACATGATGGAGATCCTCGATGCATGAGCGTGGCGCACGGGCCACGCGGCAAATCCGGCGGCGGCCCGCCGGTACAACGGTGAGCCGCCGGTCCGTACGCGTTACTTGTTGCCCCAGCAGTTGTCGAGGCCGAACCTGGTGTCTTTACTGTCGATGCCGGACATCGGCTTGTCGGTGATCAGCGTCACGCCGGTGTCCTGATAGCCCGAAACCTTCTTGCCGGTCTTCGCGTAGTCCACGCCCGCGGTCACGCCGAGCGAGGCCATCTTCAGCGGATACTGCTGCGAGGTCGCGGCGATCGCGCCCGCCTTCACGTTGCGCACGCCTTCACAGCCGCCGTCGATCGAGACGATCATCACGCTCTTGTCCTTGCCGGCCGCTTTCAACGCGCGATACGCGCCGGCCGCGGCCGGTTCGTTGATCGTGTAGACCACGTTGATATCGGGCGATTTCTGCAGGCAGTTTTCCATCGCCGTCTGGCCTTTCGCCTGATCGCCGCGCGTGTCCTGGCTGCAGACGATCGACGCATCGCCTTCCTTCACGCCGAAGCCTTCCAGGAAGCCGTTATGACGCAGCACGCCGACCGACACGCCGGGCGCGAGGTCGAGCGTGGCGATCTTCGCCGGCTTGCCGTTCATCGCGGCCTTCGCATACTTGCCGATCAGCACACCGGCCTTGAAGTTGTCGGTGGCGAACAGGGCGTCGGTGGCGTCTTGCGGATCGGTCGGTGTGTCGAGCGCGACCACCATCACGCCGGCGGCGCGCGCTTTCTTGATGCTCGGCACGATGGCCTTGGTGTCGCTCGGCGTGATCAGAATTGCTTTCGCGCCGGCTGTCATCATGTTTTCGATCGCGGTGACCTGGCTCGCGTTGTCGCCGTCGAACTTGCCGGCGGCGGTGATCAGCTTCGCGCCGTCTTTGGCGGCGGCCGCTTCGGCGCCCTGTTTCATCTTCACGAAGAACGGATTGGTGTCGGTCTTGGTGATCAGGCCGACCACCGGCTGATCGGCCGCCTGGCTCGCGTTCGCACACCACACGGCCGACGCCGCGACGCACATCGATACGATTTTCCTGGCGACAGGATGCCTGCGGGAATTCAGATTCATGGGACGCTCCTCCGGTTATTGGCAACGATGAGACGGACTGCTGGCGGTTGCAGACGCGTGAACAGTATTCGAGAACCTGGCCGCTTTAACCTCGGCTTCTGGGTATTTCTTTCAAGAACGTAATTAGTTCGACGTATCACCCAACGCCGCCGCGATCGGGCGATACTAAATCACTCTGCGTGATTTAGTATCGCCCGTGGCATTGAAAGGTCAAGCCTTCTTCTAAGCGCGCACACGGCACGGGAATCTTTGTTCAACGGCCGCCAGGCGCTTGCAGGAAGGGTTTCAAGGCTTTGTGCGAAGCAGCATGTCCGGCGCTTCGGTTAGGGTAAATCGGTAGATGAAAAAGCGGCTTGACTGTCCGAAAGAAACGGAAAGGCGTGCGGGGTGCGCACGCATGAAGTAAAACGGCGGTCGAACTTGACAATATTTCAGCCGCTACCCAACATGTATGTGACCAAACACATACCAACGGATAAGACGTGAAGGCGCCTCCACAATCAGCAACCAGAACGCGGCAGCGGGATCGACAGGCGAGGGAGCAGGAACTCGTTTCTGCGGCAGCCGTTGTTTTCGCGGAAAAAGGCTACGAGAAAGCAACCACGCGCGGAATCGCGGAGGCGGCGGGTTGCTCGGAAGGTTTGATTCAGCGGTACTTCAACGGCAAGGAAGGTTTGCTACTCGCTGTGCTGAAGCAGGAAGGCTCTTCACAGCGTGACCGTTTCTTCGAGCGTCCGTTGTGCGCTTCGATCGTCGACGAAGCCCTCGACATGATCTCTCACGGGGCGGCGGTCCTCGAAAAACGTTCGGAGCGCATGCGCATCGTGCTGTCGCGCGCGTTGCTCGATCGCGCATTTCAGGCTGATTTTCAACGCATCTCCACGCGCAAGGACGTTCAACGGGGGTTGAAGCAGCGTCTCGCACGCTATGTCGATGAAGGCATGATCGATCCGACATTGGATCTTGACGTGGTGACGGAGTTGTTGATGAGCTTCGTCTTTCAGCTGGGTTTCGTGCACCGCGAGTTGCATCAGAGTAAAGCCGCCGACATCCAGCGTATGGCCGAGGGTTTCGCGACACTCTTTGCCCGCGGTGTTGCGCCGACGCCAGCGGCGAGGCGGAAAACACAATGAATGAAATCAAGCAGGGTGGCAATGAATCGAATGGCGCACGCGCGCCTGAGCCCAAACGACGACATTGGGTCTTGATTGGCTTGGCGCTTGTATTCGCGATCATCCTGATACTGATCGTCGCGCGAAAGCCGAAGAACAACGGCAATCCATCCGAAGAAGCGTCGCAACCCGTTACGGTCCGCACCGCGACGGCGCATCTCGGCGATATGGGCGTGTACGTTGAAGCGCTTGGCACGGTCACACCCGTCGCGACGGTGAACGTCTATAGCCAGGTGAACGGAACGGTTGAAGCCGTGCATTACGCGGAAGGGCAGATGGTGAAGCGTGGTGACCCGCTGGTCGATATCGATCCGCGCGGTTATCAGGCGCAATTGCAGCAAGCCGAAGGCACGCTGCAACATGATCGCGCGGTGCTTGCACAAGCCCAGATGGATCTGGCGCGCTATCAGGAAGCGTCCAGTCAGCAGGCCATTGCGCGTCAGACTTACGAAGATCAGCGGCTCGCCGTCGAGCAGGATCGCGGCACCGTGAAGAATGACGAAGGGCAGGTCAGTTACGCACAGGTTCAGTTGAGCTATTGCCATATCAAGTCGCCGATTTCTGGCCGCATTGGTCTGAGACTGGTCGATCCGGGCAACGTCGTGTTCTCGGGTGGCTCGACATCGATCGCCGTCGTCACACAATTGCAGCCCATCACCGTCGTCTTCAACGTGGCGGAAGACAATCTCGCGCAGGTTCACGACGAGATCTTCCAGCGTGCGTCGTTGCCCATCGATGTATTCGATCGTTCGCAGCAAACCAGGATCGCAAGCGGCAAGCTGCTGACACTCGATAACCAGGTCGATACGTCGACAGGAACCGTGCGTTTTCGCGGCCAGTTCGACAATCAGCCGCTCAGTCTGTATCCCAATCAGTTCGTGAATGCACGGTTGCTGGTCAAGACGTTGAAGAACGTGGCGTTGATCCCCACGGCCGCCATTCAGCACAACGGCACGCAGGCGTTCGTCTATGCGCTAAATGGCGACAGCGTGAAGCTGCACAACATCGCCGAGCTTTCCTCCGACAACGATATCGCGGCCGTTAGCGATATCGCAGCGGGCACGGCGGTAGCGATCTCCAGTTTCGACAAACTGCAGGACGGTTCGAAGGTGACGGTACATAACGCACCCACCCCGCCGGCCAAAATACCGGCGACGGGCGATGCCGGCGCGAAGACCGCAGCAAGCTCATGAATCCGTCGCGCCTGTTTATCGTCAGGCCGGTCGCGACTGCGCTGTTGATGATCGCCATTCTCGTGATCGGTCTCGCGGCGTTGCCGAGTCTGCCGGTCTCCGCGCTGCCCGAGGCCGACTATCCGACCATTCAGGTCAAAACGTTCTATCCGGGTGCCAGTCCTGACGTGATGTCCTCGGCAGTCACGGCACCGCTCGAACGACAATTCGGCCAGGTTGCGGGTCTCACGCAGATGACGTCGACCAGTTCCGACGGCAGCTCGGTGATCGTATTGCAGTTCGGGCTCGCGTTGAATATCGATGTCGCCGAACAGGAAGTGCAGGCCGCCATCAACGCAGCCAACGCTTATCTGCCGACCGATCTTCCTGCGCCGCCGGTCTACAGCAAGTCAAATCCCGCGGACGCACCGATCGTCACACTTGCGCTGACCTCGAAGGCATTGCCTTTGTCGGCGATCGAAGATCTGGTCGATACGCGGCTTGCACCGAAAATCTCCCAGCTTAGCGGCGTCGGACTCGTGACCATTAGCGGCGGACACAAGCCGGCCGTGCGAATCCAGGCGAATCCTGTTGCGCTGGCTTCTTACGGCCTCAACCTGGAAGATCTGCGAACCGCGCTGACGAACACCACGGTCAACATGGCGAAGGGGACCTTCGACGGTCCAGCGCAGGCGTTTCAGATCAACGCAAACGATCAGCTATTGTCGGCGAACGGCTATCGTGATGTCGTCGTGGCCTACAAGAACAATGCACCGGTGATGCTCACCGACGTGGCGAAGATCACCGACGGCATCGAAAACACGAAACTCGCGGCGTGGAAAAACGACACGCCCGCCATTCTCGTCAATATCCAGCGACAACCCGGCGCGAACACGATCGCTGTCGTCAACGAGATACAGCAGTTGTTGCCGAAGCTCAAAGCGACGCTTCCCGCCGCGGTCGAAACGACCGTGCTGACGGACCGGACGACAACGATCCGCGCGTCGGTGAAGAATGTGCAGTTCGAATTGATGCTGACCGTTGCGCTGGTCGTCATGGTCATGTTCCTGTTCCTGAGAAGCCTTGCGGCGACCATCATCCCGACGGTCGCGGTGCCGCTTTCGTTGATCGGCACACTGGCGGTGATGCATGCGCTCGGCTACAGCATCAACAATCTCACGATGATGGCGTTTACGATCGCGACGGGCTTTGTCGTGGATGACGCGATCGTGATGATCGAGAACATTTCACGCTATCTGGAAGAAGGCATGAAACCGATCGATGCCGCGCTCGAAGGCGCGCGGCAGATCGGCTTCACGATCGTCTCGTTGACGATATCGTTGATCGCCGTGCTGATTCCGCTGCTGTTTATGGGCGATATTGTGGGCCGGTTGTTCCGCGAGTTCGCCGTCACGCTCAGCGTCACGGTCCTGATCTCGGGCGTCGTATCGCTGACGCTAACGCCGATGATGAGTTCGCGTCTGCTCCGTCATAAGCCACGATCAGAGCAGAATCGTTTCTATCGCTGGTCAGAAGATCTCTTTAATCGCGTGATTGCCGCGTATGGACGTAGCCTTCGCTGGGTACTACGCTATTCGACGGCAACCTTGCTTGTTGTGCTCGCTACGCTGGTGCTCACCGTATTTCAGTACCTTGAAATTCCAAAAGGCTTTTTCCCGCCGCAGGACACCGGGATTATTCAGGCGATTTCGCAGGCCCCGGAGTCAATCTCGTTCGACGCGATGTCGCGTAAACAACGTCAGCTTGCCGACGAAATACTGAAAGATCCGGCGGTGTCGAGTCTGTCGTCATTCATCGGTCAGGACGGCATTAACACCACGCTCAATAGTGGGCGCATCCAGATCAATCTGAAGCCGATTGCCGAACGTGGCCTGTCAGCGATGGAAGTTATCACGCGTTTGCGCAGGCATCTGAGCCATGTTCCCGGCGTTCAGCTTTATCTTCAACCGGTGCAGGATTTGACGGTCGACGATCGCGTGAGTCGCACGCAGTATCAATACACGCTTGAAGACCCCGACACGCAGGAACTCAACGACTGGACAAGTCGTGTCGTTGCGAAACTTCGCACCTTGCCGCAACTCGCGGACGTCACAACCGATCAGCAGAATAACGGCATCAGCACCCACCTCACGATCGATCGCCCGACGGCGTCGCGTCTGAATATCACGCCGGACCAGATCGATTCGACGCTTTACGATGCGTTTGGTCAGCGACAGGTGAGCACGCTTTACACGCAATCGAATCAGTACCACGTCATTCTCGAAGCGTTGCCTGCGTTTCAGAAGGATCCGACACAGCTTAACCATATCTATATCCAGGGGAGCTCCAGTTCGAGCTCTTCGTCGGCGGCGCAAAGTACGTCGGGACGTACGTCACTCAGCGCGACCGGCACGGCATCGACGCTGATTGCATCGACCACGCAAAGCCTGTCGGCCACGACACCTTCTACCGTGCTGGCTACGCGCACGTCCGGTTCAGGATCGGGTTCAGGTTCGCCGACGAGCACAAGTACGAGCTCAAACTCGACGAGTCAAAGCACGGCCGGAGGAGCCGGTGGTTCTTCCAGTTCGTCGTCGGGCACAGCGTCGCCGACTCCCGTTCCGCTCGCTGCGATCAGCCATTTCACGCTCCGTGCGTCGCCACTGACGATCACGCATCAAGGACAATTTCCGGTCGTCACCGTTTCTTTCAACGTGGCGCCGGGCGCTTCGCTGGGCCAGGCCGTCGATGCAATTCAACGCGCGCAACGCGATATGAAGATGCCGGCCAGCGTGCAATCGAGTTTCCAGGGGACTGCAGCCGCGTATGAAGACATCGGTTCGAATGAAGCCGTGCTGATTCTTGCTGCGCTCGTGGCGGTGTATATCGTGCTTGGCATTCTTTACGAGAGCTTCATTCACCCGATCACGATCCTGTCGACGCTGCCTTCCGCAGGTGTCGGCGCTTTGCTGGCGTTGCGTCTGTTTCACGAGGATCTCGGGATCATCGCGGTGATCGGCATCATTCTCCTGATCGGTATCGTGAAGAAGAACGGCATCATGCTGGTCGATTTCGCGCTGGAAGCCGAACGCACGCGCGGGCTGAGTCCGGTCGAAGCGATCTTCGAAGCCGCACAGTTGCGCCTGCGCCCAATCCTGATGACGACGCTCTGCGCGCTTTTTGCCGGTTTGCCGCTTGCGTTTGGCGAGGGCATCGGTGCGGAGTTGCGTCGTCCGCTTGGCATTGCGATGGTCGGCGGCCTCTTGCTGAGCCAGGTGCTGACTCTCTACACGACGCCCGTCATCTACGTCTTCTTCGACGGTCTGGCGAAGCGTTTAAGCCCGAAGAGCACGCGGCTCAGCGGACCGCGCACGGATGACGAGCCGTGATTAACCTCTCTTCGCCATTCATCCGACGGCCGGTCGCCACGACATTGATGGCGATCGCGATCGTTTTTGCCGGCCTGATCGCATTCAGGCAATTGCCGGTCGCATCGCTGCCGCAGGTCGATTTCGCGACGATTACGGTCGCCGCCACGTTGCCGGGCGCGAGCCCGGAAGTGATGGCGTCGTCGATTGCGACGCCGCTCGAGCGTCAGTTCGGTCACATCGCCGGCGTCACCCAGATGACATCGTCGAGCACGTTGGGCGTGACGTCGGTGACCTTGCAGTTCGATCTGAGCCGCGATGTCGACGGCGCGGCACGCGATGTCGAAGCTGCGATCAACGCAGCGCGCGCGGACTTGCCGGCGAATTTGCCATCCAACCCGACGTATCGGAAGATCAATTCGTCGATTGCACCGATCATGGTGTTGAGCCTGACCTCGGATTCCGCCGATCGCGGCAAGCTCTACGATCTCGCCTCGTCCATCATCTCGCAGAAAATTGCTCAATTGCAGGGCGTCGGTCAGGTTCAGGTGGTCGGGAGTTCGCTGCCGGCAGTCCGCGTCGATCTGAATCCGGACCAGTTGCATAGCTATGGTATCGGCACGCAGAACGTCGCCCAGGCGTTGTCGGTGCAGAATTCGAATCGCCCGAAGGGTCAGTTTAGTGACGAACTCACCACCACCGAGATCACCGCGAACGATCAGATCTCGACGGCTAAAGACTTCGCGCCGATCGTGGTCGGGTCTAACAACGGCAAAGTGGTGCGGTTGCGCGATGTCGCGCATGTCTACGACTCCGTGCAGACGCTGCGCTCGGCCGGTTACGTGAACGGCAAGCCGTCGGTCATCCTGCTCGTGTTCAGGCTGCCGAATGCCAACGTGATCGATACGGTCGATCGCATCAAGCAGGAATTGCCGTCCATACGCGCGTCGGTTCCCGCCGCCGATCATTTACAGCTGATGCTCGACACGACCACCACGATCCGTTCTTCCGTCAACGACGTCGAGGTCGCGCTGGGTCTGTCGATTCTGCTGGTGATTGCCGTGGTATTCGTCTTTTTGCGCAGCCCGCGCGCGACCTTGATTCCCGGCGCGGCGGTGGCGATCTCGTTGATCGGTACCTTTGCCGTGATGTACCTGCTTGGCTTTACCCTCGACAATCTCTCGCTGATGGCATTGACCGTATCGACGGGGTTCGTGGTGGACGATGCGATCGTCGTGATGGAGAACATCACACGTTTGATCGAGCGCGGCGTGCCGACGTTTCGCGCCGCCTTGCAAGGCACGCAGGAAGTGGCGTTCACCGTCGTCGCGATGAGTCTTTCGCTGATTGCGGTATTCGTACCGATTCTGTTCATGGGCGGTGTTCCTGGACGCCTGTTTCACGAGTTTGCCTTTACGCTGGCCACTTCCGTTGCGATATCGATGGTGATCTCGCTCACGGTAACGCCTGCGATGTGCGCGTTTCTGCTGAAGCCGGCGGAAGAGGGACAGCACAACGGGTTGTATCGATGGAGCGAACGCGGTTTCGATTACGTGCTGGGTGCCTATCGCACGACACTCGGCTGGGCACTCCGGCATCCGCGCACGGTCGTGTTCAGTCTCGTCATGACACTGGTGTTGAATGTGTTGCTGGCGGGCGTCGTGAAAAAAGGTCTTTTCCCGCAGCAGGACACAGGCACGATTTTCGGTGGCTTTCAAGGCTCGCAGGACGCGTCGTTCCAGTCGATGAACCGCTCTTTGCTCAGCATCCAGGGCGTGATCCGTAAAGATCCGGCCGTCGAAAACGTCGCGGGTTTTACGGGAGGTCAGGGCGGCCCCGGCGGTGGCGCAAGCAATTCGGGCTTCCTGTTCATTACCCTTAAGCCGCGCAGCGACCGGGATATCAGCGCGACTGGCGTGGTCGATCGCTTGCGTCCACAGCTCGACGCGATAGCGGACGCGTCGACATTTTTGCAGGCGGCGCAGGACCTTGGCGTGGGTGGCAGACAGAGCAATGCGCAATATCAGTACCAGCTTTCGGCGGATACTGTCGACGCGCTAAGCAAATGGGGCCCAGCGATGTACCACGCGATGCAGAAAATGCCCCAGATCAAGGACGTGACGACGGATCAGCAGAACAGCGGCCTGCAAGTGCTGCTGGATTACGACCGGATGACTGCCGCGCGATTTGGCATCACGCCCAAGCTCATCGACAATGCGCTTTACTATGAGTTCGGCGAATCGCAGGTGTCGACGATTTATACCTCGCTGAATCAGTATTACGTCGTGATGGAAGCGAACCCGGTGCTGCTAAGTTCACCCTCGACCTTGCAATCAACCTACGTGCACGCGTCGGGCGCAAGCTCGGTGCCTTTAGGCGCATTTTCAACGACGCGCATTTCTACTTCGCCGCTAGCGGTCAATCACTCGTCGTTCTTCCCGTCGACGACGATATCGTTCAATCTCGCGCCGGGCGTATCGCTCGGGCAAGCAACGACGCTCATCACGCAGATGCAAAGAAAGCTTGATATGCCAGCCGATATCGTCACGCAGTTTGCCGGTACGGCGCAGGCGTTTCAAAGCTCACTATCGAGCGAACCGTTGCTGGTACTCGGTGCGCTGTTTGCGATCTATGTGGTGCTCGGCGTGCTGTATGAAAGCCTGATTCATCCGATCACGATTCTGACGACGCTACCGTCGGCGAGCGTGGGCGCGATGATTGCGTTGATTCTGTTCCGCAGCGAACTCGACGTCATTTCTTTGATCGGCATCTTTCTACTGATCGGTATCGTCAAGAAAAACGCCATTCTGATGATCGATTTCGCGTTGCAAGCTGAGCGCACCGAAGGCAAGAGTACGGAAGAGTCGATCTTCGAAGCGTGCATGCTGCGTTTCAGGCCGATTTTGATGACGACGATGGCCGCTGCACTAGGCGCATTGCCGCTCGCACTCGGACACGGCGCGGGCTCGGAGTTGCGGCGCCCGCTGGGCATTGCGATTGTCGGCGGATTGATCTTTAGCCAGATTCTCACGCTCTATACCACGCCCGTGATCTACCTCTATTTCGATCGCATGCGGCAGCGCTTCAATCGCCGGCATACGCGTCGCCCTGCCGGCGGTCCGGCCGCACAATCCTGATTGGCCAGATTGTTATCAGACATCATGCAAAAGCCACCACGACCCGCCGATCTTCTGCTGCGTAGCCTGCTTGGCGCCACATCGTGCGCCGCGCTGTTGATCGCGCAAGGCTGCACGGTCGGGCCAACCTACGTTCGTCCCCCGGTTGCCACGCCGGCGTCGTACAAGGAAGCGACGGCGGCCGTTGCCGCCGATGGCACGACATGGACGCCTGCCGATCCACAAGATGCCGCGCTGCGCGGCGCATGGTGGAAAATCTATCAGGAGCCGGAACTCGACGAACTCGAAGACCGCCTGAATGCATCGAACCAGAACATCGCGCAGGCCTATCAGAACTATGTGGCGGCGCGCGCTCAGGTTGCTCAGGCGCGCGCAAACTACTCGCCGACCGCAACGCTCCAACCGGCCTACACGCGGTCTGGATCGCCGCTGTCGGTATCGGCTGGTTCGTCGGGATCATCGTTGAGTGGCGCAAGGGTCAACAGCAACGACTTCACTTTTCCGCTGGATATATCGTGGGAGCCGGATCTGTGGGGACGTATCCGCAACACGGTGAAGGAGTTCTCAAGCGCCGCGCAAGTCAGTGCCGCCGATCTTGCGAACGAAAAACTCAGCCAGCAGGCTACGCTCGCGCAAGACTATTTCGAACTGCGCGGCCAGGATGAACTGATCGGTCTGGATGACCGTACCATCGACGCGTATCGCAAGAGTCTTGCTTTGACCGAGGTACTGGGCCGCACCGGCATCGACAGCGCGCAATCGGTGGCGCAGGCTCAATTGAACCTGAGGACGGCCGAAGCGTCCGCGACGAACGCGCGCCTTGCGCGCGCCCAATACGAACATGCTATTGCGTTGTTGATCGGTGAACCGGCGTCATCGTTCTCGATGCCGGTCAAACCGTTGACGACTACCGCGCCGACCATTCCGGCGGGGGTTCCGTCCGCGTTGCTGCAACGGCGTCCCGACATTGCAGCGGCTGAGCGGTCGATGTCGCAAGCAAATGCGTTGATCGGTGTCGAGACGGCGGCCTTTTATCCGAGCATCAGCATTTCGCTTTCAGGCGGGTTCGAGAGTTCGACGCTGGCAAACTGGTTTGCGTGGCCGGCAAGATTTTTTTCGCTGGGTCCTTCAGTATCCGAGACCTTATTCGATGGTGGATTGCGTTCGGCGACGGTCGCACAATACAAGGCACAGTATGAGGGCGCTGTGGCCTCCTATCGTCAGACAGTGCTCACGGCATTCCAGCAGACCGAAGACTACCTGGCGGCGCAACGCATTCTCGCGCAGCAGATCGAGCAGCAGGCCGGTGTCGTGGCCGCAGCTCAGCGGTACTACGATCTGGCCGCGGTTCGCTATCGAACCGGCGTCGATACTTATCTGAATGTTTTCGTCGCGCAGACGGCGCTGTTCTCCGATCAACAGTCGGCGATTACGCTGCATGTTCAGCAGATGACAAGCAGCGTGCAGTTGATAGAAGCGCTTGGCGGTGGTTGGAGCAGCACGTTGCTGACGCCCGAGTGAACTTTGACTTACCGTCGCGGCGCGAGTGTTTGCCGCTTCGTTTCAAGCTGCGTGACGACACGTTGTAGGGTCCGCTCGGCCGTCCCCGGCATCTGCACGAACTTGCAGCCGATCACATAGCGCCGGTCGCCCTTCGGCGTGGTCAGCCGACGCGGCGCGACGATTTCCAGGTCGAGACGCAGCGTGCCGAAACCGCCGAGTTGCAGTGTGACGTCGCGCAGCATCGTGCCGGCGTCGAGCGAGCCGAAACGTTCGTCGGCGGTATTCAACGCGATGCCGCCTAGCGACAGATCTTGCAACTCCAGCCGGAAAGAACCGCCATCCACGTAAGCGCCGCTTGCCGTGTACGGATCGAGCACGGGCGTCTGCACGCGGAAGAACTCGCGCCGTTGCACGTAGTAGAGCAGCGCCGGAAAGGCGGCCTCGAAAGCGGGCAGGCCGTCGAACACGATCGGCGTTGCGTTGAGCGTCGTGAACTCGGTGCGGATGCCGCCCGGCAGACTGCGAAAAATCAGTTGGCGTGCACCGGGAAGGGCGCGATTGTCTTCGGCGACGTTGCCCGCGTCGAAGATAAAACGCGCGTTGCGTGAGTCGACGTCGAGCAGTTGCGTGACGATCTGCCTGCCACCGAACTCCACTGTCACGAAGTCCTGATTCGCCACCAGGTTGCGCAGACAAACGGCGATTTGCAACGGGTGATGTTGCGCGAAAGTCCAATCGATATCCGAAGTCCGAGTGAGGGTCGGTTCGGCGACGTCGGCGTCCAGTTGAAGATCGGCGATCATTTGAGTATCCATGCGTGTGGTGACCTTGGCCTGTCTTATTGCAGAGACCGTGCCAACTGCATGGAGAGCGGAGGGAGATGGCCGCAAAGCCTTGTGCCGTTTGGGTTTTCGTCGAATGGGCCTGACCGGCTTTAGAACCGTATGCAGCGTTCGCTACGTAACGCGCACGCAGGCGTTACGGCCACATCAGCGCGGACGCGGCGCGCCGGTGGAGGCACGCACAACCAGTTCGGGTGGCGACGAAATCCGCATCGGCACGTTTGCCGCGCCGCGTCCTGCCTGGCCATACGACGACTCGATCAGCTCGCGCAACAACGACACCGCGAGCTCGGCGACTTCGACGGTCGGGACGGCCACCGTAGTCAGCGCGGGACGCGATTCGCGCGCGAGCTGAATGTCGGTGATGCCGATCACGGACAGGTCGTCCGGCACATGCAGGCCGAGATCCGCGGCGGCATGCATTGCGCCGAGCGCGGGCAAGTCGTTGGTCGCGAAGATCGCGGTGAGCTTGGGATCGGCTTCGAGCAGCGCGCGGGTGGCGTCGTAGCCGCCTTGAATCGTATCGAGCGCATGTTTGACGGGGCTTTTCGGCGCGCCTGCCGCGTGCAGCGCATCGACAAAACCCTGATAACGCGCCGCGTGAATCCCCGACGCCTTGCTGCCGACAATCGCGCCGATCCGCCGATGCCCCAGCGCCAGCAGATGCGCGCCGGCCAACTCGCCCGCCAGACGAAAATCCACCGCGACGCACGGCAATCCGGGCGGCTCGTTGGGCCGCTCCCACATGCACAGCACGACCGGCGTGCCGCGTGCTTCGGTGGTATGCAGGTCGGCGAAATCGAGGTTCGCGTTCGTCACGAGCACGCCCTCGGACAGCGTGCCGGCAATCTGGTCGAGATACGCGCGGCCGGTCTGCGGATCTTCGTTGGTATTGCAGATGATCACGAAGTGGCCGCTGGTGCGCGCCGCGCGTTCGACCGCCAGCGCGAACTCCGGATAGAACGGATTCGCGATGCTCGACACCATCAGCGCGAGCGTTGGCGCGCGACCCTCCGCGAGCGCGCGAGCGGCGAGGTGCGGACGATAACCGAGCGCGTCGACGGCATCGAGCACCCGCTGGCGGGTTTGCGCGCCGACCCGGCCGCGATTGCGCAGCACGTTGGACACCGTGGCAGGGGTGACGCCGGCATGACGCGCGACTTCGCTGAGTGTGGGCATGGTTTTTCAATATGTGGGATGGGTGTCCGGCATTTGCATCGAGGCACAAGGCGCGGCACCATCTGTCTCATAAACAAACGATATCGGAGACAGGCAAGACCCAACGATCGCTCGCGATCGATTTTTTCGGGTTTGCTGATTAAGCGCTTAATCTCCGACTTCGAGCCGATTAAATCACGGAGTCGATGCGATGGCGAGCATTTCGTTAAGAGGCGTGCAGAAGGCGTATGGCGACGGCGCGTTAGTGATCCGCGACGTCGATCTCGAGATTGGCGAGAACGAGTTCTGCGTATTTCTCGGCCCATCCGGCTGCGGCAAGTCGACCTTGCTGCGGATGATCGCCGGCCTCGAAGACGTCACCGACGGCGACCTCTCGATCGACGGACGCCTCGTCAACGACGTGCCCGCCGCGCAGCGCGGCGTGGCGATGGTGTTCCAGAGCTACGCGCTGTTTCCGCACATGACCGTGTTCGAGAACATGGCCTTCGGCCTGAAGCTCGCCAAAACCCCGAAAGACGAAATCGACCGCAAGGTGCGCGAAGCTGCGCGCATCCTGCAACTGGAGGCGTTGCTCGACCGTCGGCCGAAAGCGTTGTCGGGCGGTCAGCGGCAACGGGTGGCGATTGGCCGCGCGATCGTGCGGCAGCCCGGCGTGTTTCTGTTCGACGAACCTTTGTCCAATCTCGATGCCACGCTGCGTGGGCAGACCCGCATCGAAATCGCGCGGCTGCATAAGCAGTTCGCCAAAGCCAGCGTGGTCTACGTGACGCACGATCAGATCGAAGCGATGACGCTCGCGGACAAGATCGTGCTGCTGCACGCCGGCAAGGACACGGAACGCTACGGCAGCATCGCGCAGATCGGCGCGCCGCTCGAGTTGTACCACCGCCCGAAGAGCCGCTTTGTCGCTGGTTTCATCGGCTCGCCGCGCATGAATTTCTTGCCGGGACGCGTGCAGTCGATCGATCCACAAGGCGTGCTCGTGACGCTCGACGACACCGGCGAAAACGTCCACGTACCGGTAAGCGGCGAAGGCCTGCAAGCCGCGCAGCCGGTCACGCTCGGCGTGCGCCCCGAGCATCTGGAATTGCTCGACGCGTCCTCCGCCGCCAACGACGCCGCCGTCCTGACCCGCACCGTCTCGCTCATCGAGCAGCTCGGCGAACACAGCTACGTCCACCTCGATCAACCCGGCGGCGCCGCGCTGATCGCCAAAGCGCCGGGCGATACGCGCCTCGTGCCCGGCGACGAGGCGCGCTTGCGCGTGCCCCGTGCCGCTTGCCATTTGTTTACCGAAGACGGCTTTGCCGCCGCTTCGCTCGAATCCGTCGAACACTACGCATAGAGGACATTCGGATGCGCCTTGGAGTCTGTTATTACCCGGAACACTGGCCGGAGTCGATGTGGGAAGACGACGCTCGCCGGATGAAAGCCCTCGGCATCGAACAGGTGCGGATCGCCGAATTCGCGTGGAGCCGCATCGAGCCCACGCCCGGCGAATACGATTGGGGCTGGCTGGATCGCGCGATCGACGTGCTCGGCGCGGCCGGTTTGCAGGTCGTCATGTGTACGCCGACCGCGACGCCGCCCAAGTGGTTGATCGACCGTCATCCGGATATCTTGCCGATCGGCGCGGATGGGCGTCCGCGTGCGTTCGGCTCACGGCGTCATTACGACTTCTCGTCGCCGTCGTATTTCGTTGCATCCGAGAAGATCTGCACGGCGGTGGCCGAGCGTTACGGCAAGCATCCGGCGGTCGCGTACTGGCAAACGGATAACGAATTCGGTTGCCATCACACGGTGGTGAGTTATTCGCCGGCGGCGGTGGGGCGCTTCCGTGAATGGCTGAAGGCGAAATATCAAACCGTCGACGCGCTGAATCGCGCGTGGGGCACGGTGTTCTGGAGCATGGAGTACCGCAGCTTCGACGAGATCGACGCGCCGGTCGCGACCGTGACCGAAGCGCATCCGTCGCATCGCCTCGATTACCGGCGTTTCGCGTCCGACGAAGTCGCGCGCTATAACCGCATGCAGGTCGAGATTATTCGCGCGCATTCGCCGGGGCGGCCGGTCGCGCATAACTTCATGCAGCTCTTCACCGAGTTCGATCACTACAAGGTTGCCGCCGATCTCGACGTCGCGTCGTGGGACAGCTATCCGCTCGGCGCGCTCGAAGAACAATGGTTCGCGCCGGACGTGAAGGCGCGCTGGCTGCGCAGCGGTCATCCCGACTTTGCGTCGTTCAATCACGACGTGTATCGCGGCATGTCGAAGCTGCCGTTCTGGGTGATGGAGCAGCAGCCGGGTCCGGTGAACTGGGCGCTGTGGAATCCGGCGCCGCTGCCGGGCATGGTGCGCCTGTGGAGTTGGGAAGCGTTCGCGCACGGCGCGGGTTGCGTGTCGTATTTTCGCTGGCGTCAGGCGCCGTTCGCGCAGGAGCAGATGCATGCCGGGCTGAACACGCCGGACAACCGGCTCGATGTCGGTGGCAACGAAGCGGCGCGGGTGGCCGACGAAATTCGCACGGTGCTCGCGGCGGATGCCGACGCCAACGCCGCGATTCGCTCGACCGTCGCGCTCGTCTACGACTACGAGGCGAAGTGGCTGTTCGAGATTCATCCGCAAGGGGCGGACTTTCACTATCCCCGTTTTGCGTTCGAGTATTACACGGCGCTGCGCGCGCTCGGGCTCGACGTCGATGTCGTGCCGGTCGATGCGCCGCTCGACGGCTACCGGATGATCGTCGTGCCGCCGCTGCCGGTGGTGCCGGACGATCTGGTCGCGCGGCTGGCAAGCTCGGGAGCGCAGGTGGTGTTCGGGCCGCGCACCGGCTCGAAGACCGCGGACCTGCAGATTCCCGCCAATTTGCCGCCGGGCGCGCTGGCTTCGGTGTTGCCGCTGCGGGTCTGGCGCGTCGAATCGATGCGGCCGAACGTGACCGAAGCGGTGCGTTTCAACGATAGCGGCAAAGCGAACCACGAAGCGAGCCGGGCCGATGGCTTCGCGCGGCACTGGCGCGATTTCATCGAAGCCGACGCCGACGCCAATGCCGGCGCGTCGTTCGACGTGCTCGCCCAGTTTGCGGATGGCCAGCCGGCGTATGTACGAAGCGGCGCGTTTCACTACCTCGCGAGCCTGTTCGACGATGCGCTGACCACCCGGCTGTTCTCGCGCATCGCCCAGCAGGCAGGCCTCGAAACGATGTGGCTCGGCGACAGCGTGCGCTTTAGCCGACGCGGCGCGCTGACCTATGTGTTCAACTATGGCGACGACGCGTACACGCTCGGCGATATCGACGAACATTCCATCGTAGTCGGCTCACGCGAGATAGAACCGCAAGGCGTGACCGTCTACCGGTCGAACGTTAAGACGTAACACGTAACACGCGCGAGTACCGCTGACGAGTACCGTTGACCGGCAGGATTCCACGCAGTAAATACAACGACGCAAAATCAAGGCATAAAAGGAGACAGGCAACATGAAGCTGAAACCACGCAAGATTCTGTTGGCACTCGCGCTGGCCGCGGCGGCTGCGGGGACCTCCGTCGTCAGTACGGCGCAGGCGGGCACACTGACGGCCAACATCGCATTCAAGGGCGCGAGCCAGCGCGCGGTGTGGCAGTCGGTGATCGACGACTTCAAGAAAGCGCATCCCGGCATCGACGTGAAGGTATCGTTCGTCGATGAGGAAGCGTACAAGGTCCAGTTGCCCGGCTGGCTTTCGACCGTCGCGCCCGATATCGTCAACTGGCATGACGGCGAACGCATGGCGTATTACGCGCAGCGCGGTCTGTTCGAAGACCTGAGCGGCGACTGGGCGAAGAACGGCTGGAACGACATGTACGCGTCGACCAAAGAAGCCTCGTCGTATAAGGGCAAGCAGTACGCCGCGCCGACCGTGTACTACTCGTGGGGCATGTTCTATCGCAAGGACCTGTTCCAGAAGGTCGGCATCGCCGGTGAACCGAAAACCTGGGACCAGTTCCTCGACGATTGCAAGAAGCTGAAGGCCGCGGGCATCACGCCGATCGCCGTGGCGGGCCGCGATTCGTGGACGCTCGCCGGCTGGTTCGATTATCTCGACCTGCGTCTGAACGGCAATGCGTTTCACCAGAAGCTGATGGCGGGTGACATTGCGTACACCGATCCGCGCGTGAAGAAGGTCTACACGACGTGGAAGCAGTTGATCGATGCCGGCTATTTCATCGACAACTCGCTGTCGTACGATCTGGATTCGGTGCAGCCGTTCCTGTTCCAGGGCAAGGCCGCGATGATGCTGATGGGCACGTTCATCACCGCGGGTTTCCCGCCGAACGTGAAGCCGGACATGGGCTACTTCCAGTTCCCGATCATCGACGCGAAAGTGCCGACTGCCGAAGACGGTCCGGTCGAATCGCTGCATATCCCGTCGAAGGCGAAGAACAAGGCCGACGCGCACACGTTCCTCGCTTTCGTCGAAACGCCTGAGATCGGCGCGAAACTGGCGATCGGGCTTGGCTCGTTGTCGGCGAACAGCAAGTCGCCGGAGCCGGAAGATCCCATCTCCAAGATCGGCTTCCAGATTCTCGCGAATACGAAGGGCGGCATTGCGCAGTTCTACGATCGCGATATGACGAAGGAAATGGCCGACGAAGGCATGAAGGGGATGCAGCAGTTCATTTCCGATCCTTCGAAACTCGACGACGTTCTCGCGCAACTCGAGCAGACGCGTAAGCGGATCTACAAGAAGTGAGCGGTGGCGGCCGTGAGGCCGCCGTTTGTCGTGATCGAACGCACCAGTGCGTGGGACCCGAGTCAGGGCTAAAGCGCTAACTCGGGTCGACAGGAGAATGATCGTGTCGCAATCCGTCACCCGCCACACTATCGGCGGCTCTACTGAAACCGGTGGCCCGGGCTCGCCCGCGGCCGGCGGTGCCGCACGCGGCGGCTCGCAAGCCGCTAAGCGCCGCCGCCGTCCTTCGCCGACCGCGCGTCGGCAAGGCCGTGCCGCGTTTCTGTTTCTCGCGCCCGCGTGCGTGATGGTCGCCATTTACGTGGTGTGGCCGATCCTGTCGACCATCCGCCTGAGCTTTTTCAACTGGGACGGTATGACCGACCCGTCGTTCGTCGGGCTCGCGAATTACGTGGAGTTGTTCCACACGGCGACGTTTTACACGGCGCTAAAGAACAACGTGATCTGGTTGCTGCTCTTCCTGCTCGCGCCGCCGATGGGCCTCGCCGTTGCGCTGTATCTGAATCAGGCCGTGGCCGGCATCCGCATCGTCAAGTCGCTGTTCTTCGCGCCGTTCGTGTTGTCGGGCGTGGTAGTGGGCCTGATCTTCTCGTGGTTTTACGACCCGACCTTCGGTTTGCTCGCCGTGATTCTGGGTCACGGTGTACCGGTGCTCGGCGATCCGCGCTATGCCACGCTCGGCATCGTGTTCGCGGCACTGTGGCCGCAAACCGCCTATTGCATGATTCTTTACCTGACCGGCCTGACGTCGCTGAACGCCGAGCAGATCGAAGCCGCGCGAATGGAAGGCGCACGCGGCTGGTCGATGCTGTGGCACGTGATCCTGCCGCAATTGCGGCCCACCACGTTCATGGCGATCGTCGTCACCATCATCGGCGCGTTGCGCAGTTTCGATCTGATCTCGGTGATGACAGGCGGCGGCCCGTTCGAAAGTTCGACCGTGCTCGCGTATTACATGTACGACCAGGCGATCAAGTACTACCGCATCGGTTATTCGGCCGCGGTGGCGGTGGTGCTGTTCGCCATCATGCTGGTCTACATCGTTTATCACTTGCGGCGGATGCTGCGCGCCGAGCAATAAGGAGCCGACCATGTTTCCGATCCCGATCGACAAATGGAAGCCGGCAACACGCCGCGTCTACAAACTCACGTTGCCGCTCGCGCTGCTGATCTGGCTGCTGCCGATGATCGCCGTGCTCGTCACCTCGGTGCGTTCCACCGAAGAGTTGAGCGAAGGCAACTACTGGGGCTGGCCGAAGCACTTCGCGATGCTCGACAACTATCGCGAAGCGTTGACCACCTCGCCGATGCTGCATTACTTCTGGAATAGCGTGCTGATTACGGTGCCCGCCGTGGTGGGCTCGATCGCGTTGGCGGCCATGGCGGGATTCGCGCTGGCGATCTACCGGTTTCGCGGCAATTCGGCCCTGTTCGCGACGTTCGTCGCGGGGAATTTCGTGCCGGTGCAGGTGCTGATGATTCCAGTGCGGGATCTGTCGTTACAGCTTGGCCTGTTCAATACCGTCGGCGCGCTGATTCTGTTTCATGTGTCGTTTCAGACCGGCTTCTGCGCGCTGTTCCTGCGCAATTTCATCAAGCAGTTGCCGTTTGAACTGGTCGAGGCGGCGCGGATCGAAGGCGCCAATGAGTGGACGGTGTTCTTCAAGATCGTGCTGCCGTTGATTCGGCCCGCGTTGGCGGCGTTGGCGATTCTGGTTTTCACGTTCGTGTGGAACGACTACTTCTGGGCGCTCTGCCTGACCCAGGGCGATGACGCCGCACCGATCACCGTCGGCGTCGCCGCGCTGAAAGGACAGTGGACCACGGCCTGGAATCTCGTGTCGGCGGGATCGATTCTGGCGGCGTTGCCTTCGGTAGCCATGTTTTTTGCCATGCAGAAGCATTTCGTGGCGGGTTTGACATTTGGCGCGACAAAAGGATGACGCGGGCTAACACGGCCTAACGCGCCTCTGGCGGGATTCCTGGTGAGGGATGGAGAAGGTTGCCCGCGAAAGCGGGCTTTTTTTCGAGCAAAAAAAGCGAGCTTCGCGGCTCGCGGTGGACGCGTTAGTTAACCCACGGTGCAACGCGGGGACAGAGTGGTATGCTCGGTTGGCAGCGCCAGCATGCCATTCAACGTAAGCAGCTTCAAATTCCGAGGCTGAAAAGATCAAGATAAAGAGCAACATGAGAGCCATTTCAGGGGGCATCCGCTATCTCAACCGGTTGGTGACCGACTCCGCCAGGGTGTCGGACTACAGCGTGTTGGCGGTGGGCGTGATCGGTACGATCGGACATCCGGTGTACTGGCTGTGGTGGACGTTCGTCGATCCTCAGCCCAACGAAAGCCTGCTGATGCGGGCGTTCGGCACCGTCTCCTGTGCGTTGCTGCTGTTGCGTCGCTTCTGGCCGGCTTCGGTGGTGCGTTTCCTGCCGTGGTATTACTTTGTAACGGTCGCGTATTCGCTGCCGTTCTTTTTCACGTATTACCTGCTGACCAGCCATTATTCAATGGTCTGGTCCATGGCCGAATTGGGCATGATGTTTTTCCTGATCGCCATCTTTCCGTCATTCGCAGCGTTGGCAATCAATCTGATTGCCGGCGTTGGGCTGGCCGTTCTGTGCGCCAGAATCTTCGTGCCGCAAGACGTTTATGTCGATGCGCATCTGTTTATCTATACGTATCTGCCGGTTTATATATTCGGTATTTTTGCCGGTATCACGTTCAGTTACTGCAATGTGAAGGGGGCCGTTGCGCAGGCCAGGCAGGGTGCGCGACGGGCACTCGCCGGTTCGATCGCCCATGAAATGCGCAATCCGCTCAGCCAGTTGAGGCATGTGCTGGACCGCGTGGAAGAAACGCTGCCCGCCGCCACGGAGGCGAACCCGGCGCCGGCTTTGTCGCCCGACAAGGCGGCGGTGTTGTACCGGCATCTCGCGCACGGTCAGTCGTCGGTCGATCGCGGGCTGCGCATTATCGACACGACGTTGGACGACGTCAGCGCGTGGCCCATCAGCCCGGATCAGTTCACCTATGTGAGCGCCGCGGCGGCTACGCGCAAAGCGCTGGACGAGTACGGCTTCGCCGATCAGAAGGAGCGCACCAAGGTCAGGCTGGTGGTGCTGGACGATTTCACGGTCAAGGTCGACGAGACGGTCTACCTGTTCACGCTGTTCAATCTGATCAAGAACGCGCTGCATCACATGGGGGCGGATCCGGTCGCGACGCTCACGCTGACGGTCGACCGGCAAACGGTCATGGTGCATGACACCGGTTCCGGCATTGCGTCCGAGCTTCTGCCGCATCTTTTCGACGCACTCCCTGCCACGGGCGATCCGGTGGGCGCGGGCCTCGGGCTGGCCTACTGTCAACGGGCCATGCGCGCGTTCGGCGGCACGATTGGCTGCCGTTCGGAGGTGGGCAAATTCACGCAGTTCACGCTGCAGTTTCCACTCGTCTCGGAGCGCGAGCTCGCAGACCATGAGCGGCGGATTTTCGAGCGCGCCACGCCGTTTTTCAACGGCAAGCGCGTTCTCATCGTCGACGACGACGCCACCCAGCGCGACAGGGTGCGGCGCGCGTTGCTGAGGGTCGGCGCGGACGTGAGCGAAGCGGCGGACGGCGCAACGGCGCTGACGCGACTGGCTCAGTCAACGCCCTTCGACCTCGTGCTCATGGACATCAACATGCCGGTGCTGGACGGCTACACGACGACCGAAAAAATCCGTGCCGACCACGAGAATCCGAACGCCAACGTACTGATCGCCGCCTACACCGTGGAGCCGGGCAACCTCGCGCGCGTGCTGGCGCGGCGCGCCGGGATGGACGAACTGGTCAATAAAGCCAGCAGCATGGTGGAATTGATCGGCGTGCTTCAGAAGCTGTTCGAGAGCGGCAGCCGGCATCATCCGAGCCAAAGTTTCGACGGGTTCGTCGGCAAGACGATTCTGGTGGCGGACGACGACGTCTACAGCCGGTCGCTGGTCAAGGGCTATCTGAAGCGATGCGGCGCGAGCGTCGTCGAGGCGGACCATGGGCGCGCGGTGCTGGCGCGTTTGCACGAAGGCGTCGCGGTCGACGCCATCGTGATGGACATGAACATGCCGGGCATGGGCGGCGTGGAAACCACGGCGTTGATTCGCGTGCGCACCGACCCGTATGCCCGGGTGCCGATCGTGGCACTGACCAGTCAGTCCGATATGGAAGCCGTGCAGCGGTGCCTCGCCGCGGGTATGAACGAGGTGATGATCAAGCCGGTGCAGATCGGCTCCCTGTACGCGTCGCTGTCCAGGCAGTTCGCGCAGTACCGCGTCGCAAATGCGCCGGGTCGCGTGGAGCCGGCGCCTCTGCCGGAGGCGTCGGCCGCCCGGCCCGTGCCGCTCAAGGAAGGGCCGTTGCTCGACGAGAAGCACCTGCAGGAACTGGTGGCGCTCGATCTGCTGGATCAGACGTTCCTCAACGGTATCGATCAGATCAGCTTGACGGTGGCGCGGCTCGCGGTCAGTGTCGCGGCCCGCGACCTCGCTTCCACGCATGGCGCGTTGCATATCCTGCTCGGTGTCAGCGGCAATATCGGTGCGAAGGCGCTGCATCAGTTCGTGCGGCAGATTTACCCGCGCGTGGTGGAAGGCGAGTGGCCCGTGGAGGCGGATTGGCTGGCGCGAATCGGCTCGTTGAGCAATCGTTCGGCGCCGGCGTTGCAGGCCTATTTTGCTTCGGTGAAAGCGCCCCGCGATCATCGGGATGCCATAAACGACTGATCGGGATCGATCGCAGCATGACGACCGGACGGTCGTCATGCTGCGACGCAACGCCGGATCGGCGTCCGGGCTACGCGCGACCTTGCTGTCCGGTGATGCCGACCGACGGCGCGCTGCACAAACGCACGCCATCAGCCGACCGGCACTCTAAGCCGACGCCGTAGGCAGCTTCCAACCCGCCCGGATGAAGTGACACGTGTAACCCCCCGGATTGCGTTCCAGGTAGTCCTGGTGTTCCGGTTCGGCTTCCCAGAACGGGCCGGCGGGCACGATTTCGGTGACGGCTTTACCGGGCCACAGATCGGAAGCGTCCACATCCGCGACCGTTTTCAACGCCACCTGCTTCTGCTCGTCGCTGAGATAGAAGATCGCCGAGCGATAGCTCATGCCGACGTCGTTGCCCTGACGGTTCTTCGTGGTCGGATCGTGAATCTGGAAGAAAAATTCGAGGATCTGGCGATAGCTGATCCGGCTCGGGTCGAACACGACCTCGAGGCCTTCCGCGTGCGTGCCATGGTTGCGGTAAGTCGCGTTCGGCACGTCGCCGCCCGTGTAGCCCACGCGCGTCGACAGCACGCCGGGGTAGCGCCGCAGGAGCTCCTGCATGCCCCAGAAGCAGCCGCCGGCCAGCAGGGCGGTTTCGGTTTGCGTCGTCATTTCAATCTCTCCTTGGATGGCGTCGCGCCACGCGGTGCGCAACGCGTCGGCGAACCGGCTCGCCGTCTATCGGACGATACGATACCGGATTGGCGCCGCGCTCGCAGCGGGTGATCCGGCGGTGCGTGCCGGGATCGAGCTGCTCCAGCCATCGGATGACGGACGCAATCAACTCTCTCAGCTCGGCGAATCCATGCCCGATTGCTGGTAATTCTGAATGCCGACCTTGTCGATCAGATCGAGATTCGTTTCGAGCCAGTCGATGTGCTCTTCGGTCTCATCGAGAATATGCACAAGAATCTCGCGCGAAATAAAATCCCGCACCGATTCGCAATAGGCGATGCCTTCCTTGCACGTCGACTGCGAGATCCGTTCAAGCTTCAGATCGCATTCGAGAATCTCCTTCGTTTCCTCGCCAATCAGCAGTTTGTGCAGGTCCTGCAAATTAGGTAATCCGTCGAGCATGAAGATACGGTTGATCAGCAGATCGGCGTGCTTCATCTCGCCGATCGATTCGTCGTACTCGTGCTTGCCCAGTTTTTCCAGTCCCCAGTGCCGATACATGCGTGCGTGCAAAAAATACTGATTGATCGCGGTCAATTCGTTCTTGAGTTGCGAGTTCAGGTATTCGAGGACCTTTGGATCGCTTTGCATACAGCCTCCCTGGTGGGTTCGGGAAACGTTCAGGAAACGCCGCGTCGAGCTCGGCGCTTTATCGGGTCAATCGTTCTAATGAGTTGTCGGCGGCTGGTCTGAGGATTGCCGCGATTCGCGCGCGTACCTCGGACCGGTTAGACCAGCTTAGTGGATCACGCACGCGATGCTCAGAATGAGAATTGAAATCGTTGTCGCGTCGGTAGGGTATCGGTGTCTGAAGGCAATCGGGAGCCTCATCCCGCGCGCACGATCTCGGCTTGTCAGGCCGAACGGCCGCTACGCCATGCAGCGGCTCGCCCGGCTCACGCATCGACGATCAGTACGAACCCATGTAGTCGCGCTTGCCGATCTCGACACCGTTGTGACGCAGAATCGCGTATGCCGTGGTGACGTGGAAGAAGAACTGCGGCAGGCCGTAGTTTTGCAGATAGGCGCTGCCTACCAGCTTCTTCTCTTTCGGCGTGCCGGGGCGCAGCACGATTTCTTTGTTCTCGCAGCCTTCGAATTGCGCGGCGTCGAGCGTGCCGATGTAGGTCAACGCCTTGGCGAGCAGCGCTTGCAGGTCGGCGAACGTGACTTCCGTGTCGGGCCACGACGGCACTTCCACGCCGGCGAGGCGCGAGCTGACGCCCTTGCTGAAGTCGGCGGCGATCTGCACCTGGCGCACGAGCGGGAACATGTCCGGGAACAGACGCGCCTGCAGCAATGCGTTCGGCTCGATGTTGCGTTCGGTCGCGTGGGCTTCGGCTTTCTTCAGCACCTCGGACAACGCGGTCAGCATCTGCTTGAAAACGGGAACGGATGCGCTGTACATGGAATTCGTCATGATTACTCTTTCAATCGAGGTTGGCGGCCGGCGCGGGAAATGCCGCATCGGCCAGGAGTAGGGGGCGGGTAAACGAGCGGGCTCGTGTAGCGCGGCTCGGCAAAAGCTGAATGCGTCGACAGTCATGGCACCTTCACGGTACCTTCACGGCGTCTTCCTGGCACCGGACGAGCGCATAAAGCGCCGGAAGATTACCATTGTGCGGCCTAACTATGTCATGCGGACCCGGCCTTAGTTTTTTTGATGCGTCGCCATCAATTAAAGCTATTTCCGCCCGGAGTCCCCTGACACTACGATGTGAGCAAGGCCGCATTGCCTGTACCCCACACAGGCCGAGTCGTAGAGCACAAACGATCCAAGGAGCAAGCGCATGTCGACTGAAGCGAAGTGTCCGTTTAACCATACCGCAGGCAGTGGTACGTCGAATCGGGACTGGTGGCCCAATCAACTGAACCTGAAGATCCTGCATCAACATTCGTCCCTGTCCGACCCGATGGACAAGGACTTCAACTACGCGGAAGCGTTCAAGAGCCTCGACCTCGCGGCCGTGAAGAAAGACCTGCTGGCGGTGATGACCGACTCGCAGGAATGGTGGCCGGCGGACTTCGGTCACTACGGGCCGTTTTTCATTCGCATGGCATGGCACAGCGCCGGCACCTATCGCACCGGCGACGGCCGTGGCGGCGCGGGTTCCGGTCAGCAGCGTTTCGCGCCGCTCAATAGCTGGCCCGACAACGTCAGCCTCGACAAGGCACGCCGGCTGATCTGGCCGGTCAAGCAGAAATATGGCAACAAGATTTCGTGGGCCGACCTCATCGTGCTGACGGGCAATGTCGCGCTGGAATCGATGGGCTTCAAGACCTTCGGTTTCGCCGGCGGCCGCCAGGACGTGTGGGAATCGGACGAAGACGTGTATTGGGGTTCCGAGACCACGTGGCTTGGTGGCGATAAGCGCTACACCGGCGTGCGTGACCTCGAAAATCCGCTCGGTGCCGTGCAGATGGGCCTGATCTACGTCAACCCGGAAGGCCCGAACGGCAACCCGGATCCGCTCAAGGCGGCCGTGGATATTCGCGAGACGTTCGCGCGCATGGCCATGAACGACGAAGAGACGGTGGCGCTCATCGCCGGTGGTCACACGTTCGGCAAAACGCACGGCGCGGGTCCCGCGTCGCATGTCGGCGTCGAACCGGAAGCGGGCGGCATCGAAGATCAGGGGCTCGGCTGGAAGAGCACCTTCGGCACCGGCAAGGGCGCCGATGCGATCTCGAGCGGCCTGGAAGTCATCTGGACCACCACGCCGACCCAGTGGGGCAACGGCTTCTTCGAAAACCTGTTCCGCTACGAATGGGAATTGACCAAGAGCCCGGCCGGCGCGCATCAATGGAAACCGAAGGGCGACGCCGGCGTCGACACCGTGCCGGATCCGCATGATTCGACGAAACGCCGCACGCCGTCGATGCTGACCACCGACCTCTCGTTGCGCTTCGATCCGGCTTACGAAAAAATTTCGCGACGCTTCTACGAGAACCCCGATCAACTGGCCGACGCATTCGCGCGCGCGTGGTTCAAATTGACGCACCGCGACATGGGCCCGCTCGCGCGCTATCTCGGCCCGGAAGTGCCGACGGAAGAGCTGATCTGGCAAGACCCGATCCCCGCGGTCAATCACGAATTGATCAACGCGCAGGATGTCGCCGAGTTGAAGAGCAAGGTGCTTGCGTCGGGACTGCCGGTGTCGCAACTGGTGTCGACGGCCTGGGCGTCGGCGTCCACGTTCCGCGGCTCCGACAAGCGCGGCGGCGCGAATGGCGCGCGCATTCGTCTTGCACCGCAAAAAGATTGGCAGGTGAACCAGCCGGCTCAACTGGCGAACGTGCTGACGACGCTGGAAGGTATCCAGAGCGCGTTCAACAGCGCGCAGTCCGGTGGCAAGCGCGTGTCGCTGGCCGATCTGATCGTGCTGGCCGGTTGCGCGGGTGTCGAGCAGGCCGCGAAAAACGCCGGGCATACGGTTACGGTGCCGTTCTCGCCGGGGCGCATGGACGCGTCGCAGGAACAGACCGATCTCGAGTCTTTCGCCGTGCTCGAACCGATCGCCGACGGTTTCCGCAACTACCTGAAGAGCAAATACACCATCACGGCCGAGGCCTTGCTGGTCGACAAGGCGCAACAGTTGACGCTCTCCGCGCCGGAACTGACCGCGCTTCTGGGCGGCATGCGTGTGTTGAACGCCAATTACGACGGGAGCCAGCACGGTGTGTTCACGAAGCGTCTGGAAACGCTGACGAACGACTTCTTCGTCAATCTGCTCGACATGGGTACGGAGTGGAAGCCGGTATCGGACGAGAAGGATGTGTTCGAAGGCTTCGATCGCGCTACGGGCGCGTTGAAGTGGACCGGCACGCGCGTCGATCTGATCTTCGGTTCGAACGCGCAACTGCGTGCCGTAGCCGAGGTGTACGGCAGTTCGGATGCGCAGGGCAAGTTCGTGCACGACTTCGTCGCGGCCTGGGGCAAGGTGATGAACCTCGACCGCTTCGACCTGGCGTAAAGCTGGCGTAAGCGTGGACTGTTGTGATGGGCGATAGACCGTAGCGGTCTTATGCCGAAGCAAAAACGGCTGATCGTAGGATCAGCCGTTTTTTTATTGGCGCGCCGGGCGGTGTTCCGGTGAGCCGCTATCATCGTCGCTCGTCCCCCAGGAGAACAAAAGATGCGGCGACCGGAATTCATCAAACACTGGACCGAACTGGAAGAACCCCACGCGCATTCCTATCAAGGCTCTGACGAGCTGATGGCGATCGACTCGCCGCTATCCGAAGCGTTGGGCATTTCGCGCATTGGTATTCACCATGTGCGGCTTTTGCCGGGGCGGCGGTCTTCGTATCCGCACTGCGAAAGTACCGAGCAGGAATTTGTGTACGTGCTGCACGGCACACCGGATGTGTGGATCGACGGCGTGCTTCATCCGCTGGTCGAGGGTGACTCGGTGGGGTTTCCGTCGGGCACCGGGATTTGCCATACGTTCATCAACAATACAAAAGAAGAAGTCAGGTTGATGGTGATCGGCGAGCGTCCGCGCGCCGACAACCTGATTCACTATCCGCTCAATGAGGCGCACCTGAAGACGCGCACGGATCAGTGGACGGACTGGCCGAGCCGACCGCTCGGGGACCATGACGGCATGCCGGATTAGGGCGCTGCGCGAGATGAATGCCCGCCAGCATGCAACGCACCGAGCCGCCGGCCATTTCGCCGCGCAGCACGCGCCACAGTTCGACGACAGGCGAATCGGCGGGCAGTTGCTGGATATCGCCTTCAATACGCGTTTGCGGCTCGTATTCGACGAACACGCGTCCCACGCGCAACATGTCCGCATGCAGTTCCGTCCTGCCTGGGCAATCACCGCCTACCGCGTCGATGTGCATGCCGGGTTCGACCAGGTCGGGCGTGATGATGGTCGCGTAGGCCATAACCTGATGGCTAAATGCTCAGCATTAGTGCGCATTAAGCGTAATAACAGGCAAGCGGCTCGGGGCGTCCGACTCGCGGCCGGGACAACGTCCGCTGGAAACGATGAATCTCGATGATGTGGACAGGCAACTCCTGTCGCTGTTGCGCGACGACGCGCGGATGTCGGTGGTCGCGCTGGCCAAACAGTTGCGGATTTCGCGAGCGACCGTGCAGAACCGCTTGACGCGGCTCGAACAGAATGGGGTGATCGTCGGCTACACCGTGCGGAAGTGCTGAAGGTGTTGCGCGGGCCTCCCAACGTCGCGACCCTGTACAGCACGAACGGACGTTGGGACCTCATCGCGGAACTGCGGGCGGATACGCTGGAGAGCTTTGATCGCGTGCTGGGCGCGATTCGTTTGATCGATGGGATCGCGACGACGGAGACCAGTATTTTGTTGTCCACGCACAAGATGTGAAACGCGCGGGATGTCTGCGCGCGTTGCTTGTCGAACAGGTAACGCTGCCTGGTTTACTGCGCGCTCGCGGTCGTTGCATTCGCAACCGCCGCGCCCTTCATTTTTCGCACTGCGTCGGCCGCCGAAGGTGCGAGGTTCTGTTTGGCCAGCGACGCATCGAATGCTTCGCTGCGCGCGCGTTTCGCCTGTTCGTCATCGGCGTCCAGTTCGGCGATTCGCCTGTCGTACCAGCTCTTCACGCAAGCCTGATCGCTGCAATGATGTTGCCGCCACAACCATTGTTGGGTGCGTGCGGCTTCGAGCGCGCCGGCGTCGAGCGTGGTGTCTCGGGCATGTTGCCAGGCCGTGGCGAGATGGTCATCCAATGCGGACAACGCGGGGTCCTTGCAGACGATCTTTTCCGACGCGGATGACTTGCCGTTGCATTTGAAACTTGCCGCGGACGCATCCGCGACAAGGGTCGCGCTTGCGATCAACAGACCGATAGAGAATAACGCCGACGGTTTCGCGAGGCGTTGAAGCGCGGAAGAGAAAACAGGTTTGAAAGTGGACATGCCGAGCCTCTATTCAGTTAAGTAACCAGGCTGACGCGTGGCGCTAAATGGCCGTACCTGCCGCCACGCATTCAGGGATGCGATTGCTGCGTCGGCAGAATAGGGCGCGCGCGAATTTGCGATTGGGGGAGAACGCGGCGTGATCTAGAGGTGATTACAAGAAATTCCGTTTTCTCTTCGCTGCGGCAGGTCGAAGACTTTGCGCTAGCGCTAGTGCGGGGTTTCAATCCACATTGAAATGCACGCGAATGTCCTGTCGGCTTTCGATGGGATGGCCCGTCTGCATTGCCGGTAAGAAGCGCCATTTGTGCAGCACTTCAAACAGGATCTGATTGAGGCGCGGGTTCGGCGTGGGCTTGATGAGATCGACGTCGATCGAGCCGTCGGCGTGAATCGTGAAGCGTGCGGTCGCAACCGTTTGATAGGCCTGCTCGCGTAGATCGTCGGGTAATTCGGGTAACGGTTGCGCAATGGGGTGCGCGGCCGTGTAGCCTGTTGACGCGGATGCGGACGTTGCGTTCTGTTTTTCGTTGGCTGGCGCGGGTGCCGGCGTGGCATGTGTAGCCGATTCCGTTGTTGGCCTCGATTCGTTCGTTGCCAACGAAGGACTCGAGACGGTGCTCGCAGTGCTTTGCACCGGGCGTGCGTCATCAGGCTTTGGCGCGATGTGTTCCGGCAACGCACTAGGGCGAGGCACGACAGGTTTCGACGGCCTGATTACCGGTTGATTAGCTGCGGGCAGAGCGCGACTTACCGGCTCTTTCAGCGGCGGAGGAGGAGCAGGAGCAGGCGGAGGTTCAAGTTCCACCACACGCATTTCCAGCGGTTGCTCATGCGGCGGCACCGGCGCCGACGTCCCCAACCAATGGCCCATCGCAACCAGAACCGCAAGCCAAACCAGCGCTGCAACGACAACCGCCAACCCCATGCGGATGGTCGGTGCACCGTCGACAAAACCCGTCAAACGCATCCGGCTACTCACGATGAACCGCAACCAGAAAATGCGCCGCCCCGGCCCGGCGGGCGGCCAGCATCGCCTGAACGACCACACCGTGACCGGCAGCGTCGTCGGCGGCGATCACGACATCGCCATCGGCTTGCAGCAGACGTTTCACAGTGGGCTCAACCTGATCCGCCGACACGCGCTGACGATTGACGAACACGTCGTTGTGGCTATCCACCGAAATGGTCAACGGTTCATGCGCGCTCATCTTCTGCGCTTGCCCAGCGGGCAGCGTGATCTTGACCGCATCGAGCCGTTGCATCGCCAGCGAAGCCAGCATGAACGTGGCTAGCAGAAAGAACATCACATCGATCATCGGAATGATTTCGATGCGACCGCGCCTGGCCGCGCGCGAGCGCTTGAATTTCACGGCAGCGCTCCCGCGTCCGTGGCGGCGAGACGCACTTCGCTGAGCCGCGCATTCGCGAACGATTCGAGTTCGTCCATCAAGCGCTCAAGGCGGCGCGAAAAATAGTTGAACGCAAAGAGCGCGAACAGCGCGACCACGAGCCCGATCGCGGTCGCCACCAGCGACTGCGCGACGCCGCCGGTCACGCCGCCCGGATCGACGAGCCCGGAGCCACCGAACAACTGGAACGAATGCATCATGCCGACGATCGTGCCGAGCAAACCCAGCAACGGCGCTGCTGTGACGATCGTTTCGAGCACCCAGAATCCCTTGCTCATATCGCGCTGGATCTGCGAGGCCAAAGCTTCCGCCTTGGCCTCGCGCAACCATAGCGGCGCCGAGGGATTCGGGGTCCACGGCGCGTTCATCCGCCTGAACGCGTTCTGCTTGCCGGCTTCCTTCAGGCTGTCTTCCCAATCGATTCGCGAGCCGGGCATGCCGATTTCGTCGGCGTTGCGTATCGCCGCGGGCAAACGTCCAAAGCGCAAAAACACATAGGCGCGATCGAGCACGATCGCCACCGCCAGGACGGCCAGGATCGTGAGCGGATAGATGACCCATCCGCCTACGCGTACCGCCGCCAGGATATTCGTCCAATCTTGCATGACCGACCTCTTCGCTCCCTGACCGATTTAGAAATGCTTGGTGACGCCGGCATAGACGGCGAAATGCGGACCGTACTGCGGCGCGCCGACGCCGATGCCCGAACCGTCGCGCAACTCGTAGACGCGGTTGAAGGCGTTGATCAGCATCAGGCGTGCGTCGAATTTGCCGATCAGTGGCTGGTTGAAATGCTGGATCACGCCGAGATTGACCTGTGCGTAGACCGGCAGACGGTCGGTGTTGGCAAAGCCGCTGCGCAGGCCGGTGCCGACGAGGCCGTCGAACGTGAAGGTGGTACGGCCGAGATCGTAGGTGCCGCCGAACGACGCGGTGATGCGCTGGTCGTGGTCCAGATACACCCAGTGGCTGTTGATGTAAGCGAGTTCGGCCGGGTCGAAATTGAATTGCGCGGAATCGATCTGCGTGCCCTGCGCGCGGCTGTACGCAAGATTCAGATACGCGGACATGTTGTCCTGTTTGTAGTTCGCCGTGAACTCGAGACCGTACACGCGCCCAAGCCGATAGTTGAACGGCGTATAGATGAGCGCGGAACCGAATTGCCCTTCATCCAGCAGATTGGTGGATTTCTTGTAGTACGCGTCGAGGCCGATCGTCACGTTCGAACCGAGCCGCTGCGTCACGCCGAGATCGAAATAGTGGCTGCGTTCGGGCTGCACCTGATCGTTCTGACTCGACGGACTCTGGTTGGTCGTCCCATTGAAGCGGCCGATGGTCGAGCCGGATACCAGTTCGAAAGCGGGCGGCGTGAAATAGCGCGCGTAGCCGGCGTGAAACGTGGTGGTCGGTGTCAGTGCATAGACCAGCCCGATACGCGGGCTCAACTGACTCGCGCTCACATACTCGTCCATCTTGTCGTAGCGCAGGCCGTAATTGAGGGTGAGCTTGCTGGTGAGTTTCCACTCGTCCTGAACGTAAGCGCTATACAGGTAGCCGGTTTTGCTGCTCGAGTCCTGGATATTGAAGGGCTGGTCGGATGCCTGGGCGCCGGTGCTGTCGGTGGCGAATACGTTCACGCTGTCGTTGAATACCGCATGTTCCTGCTGGAAGAACACGCCGGCGCGGATCGTATGTTTGTCGTTCAGCCGCCACGTGGTGTCCACCTGCGCGCCATTGGCCGAGTTGCTGTGAAAGTCCTGCGACGCCACGCCGTTGAACAGCAGATCGCCGACTGGATCCGGATTGAACTGGGTGCGCGTATAGCGTGTAAACAGCGCGACCTGATAGTCCAGCGCGCCGCCGTTGGTGCCCTGCAGCGCGACAACCGCAAAGTTGTTCAGCTCGGATTGCGTTTCGTTCAATTGACTCGAATTGAACGTGTTATTGCCGTTCAGCGTGAAGTTGGTGGCCAGCCCCGGCGTGTTGGGAATTTCGAACTGATTGCTGGTGGTGCCGAACATCAGGCTCACGCGTGTGAGCGGGTTGATGATGTACGACATGTAGCCGAACGCATCGCCCTGACGCGTGTGGTCGTGAATGGCGTTCGCGCCGGAAGTCGGATTCTCGATGCCGAGATTGTTGACGCCGAGCGAGCCGCTGAAGTAGTAGCTGAACGGCCCCTGCGTGCCGAACACATCGGCGCTGGTCTTGAGCGTTTGATGGCTGCCGCCGAACACGCTGACGGAGCCGCCGTCGCCCGCATCGCCTGACTTCGTGCGAATGTCCACTACGCCCGCGGTGCGATAGCCGTATTGCGCCGGCAACGCACCGGTGAGCAGACTCACCTGATCGATGATGCGCGTATCGAGCGACTGCCCGAAGCCGCTGATCGGCTCGGGAATGATGATGCCGTTGATCCGGTATTGCAGATTGGCGTGGTCGCCGCGTACATGCAACTGCCCGTACGAATCGCTGGCTACGCCGGGGGCTTGCAGCAGCACCTGATTCAAGGGCGTGTCCTGACCCGCGGGCAGCGCGTCGATGTCGGCCTGACTGAAGCGATACACGCTGCTGCCGGTCTCCGGCAACAAGCCGTTGCGCGCGCGATCGAGCCGCCTGGCGTTCACCTGCACGTCGAGCGTGTCGCTCTTCGCGAGGTTGCCGACGGGTTTGGCCGCCTTATCGGTAACAGCGTCGGTCGCCGAGCTTTCGTCTGTTGCGGCATGGGCATGAGCGGCGATAGCGAACAGCAGCAAAGCTGCATGAGAGACACGCGTGCGGTTTTTCATCGTTATGGAGGGTGGTGTTGGCGACTGGGTGGACGCGTTGTCCGTCTCGTCGACGGTCGTCCCGCTTTCTTGCGGACGACCGCGATCGGCGTGATTGGTCTGGATCACGCGACGTCCCGGCTGGTGTCCGGAGCAAATAATGTTATAACATTACATTGAAAATTAACAACGAAAACTTGAATGGTGTTGTTTCGGTGGGGAGGCAGCAGAGGGGAGCGGCAGGGATGCGCGACGTGCGTGTCCGGCGGGAGGATTCGAGGGGATTCAGGCGAATGATCCGCGCGTTGCGCGCGGATCATGATGCTTCGGTCAGACGGTCAGTGTCGATGCGATGGCTAAAACGCGCGACAGCATTACGTCGAGCGAAGCGCCCGAGCCTGCGAAACCTGCCGCCCCGTTTGCAACAGATACACGCCGGCGAGAATGCACGTCATCGCGATCAGATCCGCGCTTCGTACCGGCTCGCCCGCCAACACCACGCCGAGCAGCAACGCGACAACGGGCGGAATGTAGGTCACGCTCGCTGCGGCAATCGCGCCGAGTCGGCGGACGATAAAGTAATAGAGCATGTAAGCGACGCCGGTACCCACCAGTCCCAGCCCCACCGTCAAGCCGATGAACGCACGAGTATCGGTCGCGATCCGCGTGATGCCGTGCAAGTCCGTGAAGAGACTGACGATGACGAGCGCAAAGCCGATTTGCCACGTCGACAGCGCAAGCGGCGAGATATCCAGTTGCGTCAGAAAGCGCCGCGCGTAAGCGAACGAGCATCCCACGCTCAGCGATCCGCCGATCATGTACAACACACCGGGAAGACTCACACCCGCAGCGGCGCCGGCCCATGGCCGCGCAATCAGCAGCACGCCGACGAAACCGACCGCAATGCCCATCACCATGCGCGGCGTGGGCCGCTCATCGCGTAACAGGACCAGCGTGCAGAGGAACGAGAACAACGGGATCGAACCGCTCAACATGCCCGCGACGCTGGAGAGCAGCAGCGCCGCGCCCTTTGCGAACGCGAAGTAGTAGAGCACCGTGGCCAGCAGCGCCATGACGAGGAAGTGATGCGCGTAGCGCAGATGACGCCAACGCAATGCGCGTGTTCCGAGCGCGACCAGCAGAATCGGCACGAATCCGAACAGCACGCGAAGCAATACGATCTGGGCCGGCGACAGGGTCACGCTGGCCCATCGCATGAAAAGAAAGTTGGTTCCCCAGATGGCGCCGAGCAGGGCGAAGGCGAGATAGGACGGGTTCATGGCGGTCCACAACGGATTTTATCGAGGGCCCATTGTGATCAGCGCGCGCTTCCGGTACAACCGATATTATCTGGCCAACGATGTAGGAAAACTATTCCATGAGTGTCTATCCACCGCTGAAAGCATTGATTGTGATGGAGGCTGCGATCCGACTCGGTAGTTTTACTCTTGCAGCGGAAGAGTTGAACGTGACCCCGGGTGCGGTCGGGCAACAGATCCAGAAGCTGGAGGCGTGGCTGGGCGTCTCGTTGTTCGTCCGGCAGATCCGCCAGGTCACACCGACGGCCGAAGCACTTGCGTACTACGCGCAGATTCATCCCGCGCTTGGACAGATTGCGCAGGCCAGCCGGCGCATGCGGCAGCGGCAGAGCCGGGGTGTGAAATTGTCCGTGCCGCCAAGTTTCGCCGCCAAGTGGTTCGCACCGCGCATGGCCAGCTTTCTGAGAGCCTATCCGGATGTGGCGCTGGATCTGACCACGTCGACCGCGTTTGTGGATTTCGAGCTCGACGGCGTCGACCTGGCGATCCGCTATTTCAATGGCGAGGATCCGTCGCTCACGGTGGAAAAGCTGTGCACGGATGAAGCGCACGTGTATTGCGCGCCGGATTACGTGAAACGTCTGAAGGTACGGCATCCTGACGATGTGAAGAAGGCGACGCTGCTGCATAACACGCTGCATCCGCATTGGTCGCCGTGGCTCGGCAAGTTCTCGCGTTTGTCCGAAGAACAGATCGCGTCCATTCCCGGGATTCAGTTCGATCAATCGCTGATCGCAATCGACGCCGCCGTGCGCGGCCAGGGGTTCGTCCTCACCAGTGCGATGCTGACCGACAGCGAGCGCGCAAGCGGCGCGTTGATCGAACCTTTCAAACAGGTGTTGCCACTTTCAACGAGCTATTACCTGGTTCATCCCGTTTCGAACGCGTTGCAACCGTCGGCGCTGAAGCTCAAGGAATGGCTTATCGATGAAGCGCATACCGCGCTGCGCTGAACACCTTCGACTTCCCGAAAAGCCTTGTACAGTAAGGCTGCCAAACGTTTGCGATGTTTCCGCAGACGAACCCAAATATTAAAGAAATGCGTTATGCATGTCGTTATCCCGTGAAATAAGTCAGGACCATCGGGCACCCGCGCATCCGGCAGCGCGTGGGTTGCACGAGGAATCAGCTCTACGGGGGAATGAATCTTGAATCACCAACGATCGCCATGGTCGCGTACAGCGGCTCCGGGCGAGGTCATCTATTCGGAAGGCTTCGCGGGCGACGCTGTCATCTACGTCATTGCAGATGGCAAAGTCGAAATCTCCACCCAGTGCGATGAAAAGAAGGTGATTCTCGCCACCTTAGGCAAGGGCGAATTTTTCGGCGAGGCGGCTTTGTTGCCGGCGGAACCGCGAGCGCATACCGCGAAAGCACTCAGCTTCCTTCAACTCACCGTGATCGCGGCGAACGTCGTGGAAGAAGAGCTCGAACGTGTATCGCCGCTGCTGCGTCATATCGTGCGCACCATGATTCGTCGCGTGAAGAAGAAGGACGACGTGCTCGCCACCAATACGCACGCCGATTTTCTGCCGGGTGTCGTCTCGTATGCGCACGTTCTCGCGTTGATGGCCGGTGTCGAAAGCGCCGATCGGGATGTCCGCATGCGCCGCGCGCAAGGCGAGGAATTCTCGGTGCCGCTTCCCGAAGTGATCAAGAAGTGCCACGCCATTGCCGGCCATTCCCGTCCCCACGTCATGGCCATGCTCAAGCGCATGGAGAAACTTAATCTGGTCACGCTCGAACCGGGCCGCTCCGAACGCCTGAGCAACACGCCCGCGCGTTATTCGGCGGAAGGCGCGGTGGGCCGCCAGCTCGTCACGTTCGATCCGGTGCGAATCACGGAACGCGCGCAGCAGGTAGCGGATCACGATCTCGATCTGTCGATCAGCAGCGAACTGGAGTTGATTGAACTCGACGACCTGGAAGCGTTGATCGGCGTCGAGAAGAAGGTCATTCTCAACAAGCTGTCTCACGCGGAAATCGCGGAAGATCTGTTCGCGTTTCGCAAGACCCGCGTGTTGAATTACGTCGAAGAAAAGGGCATTACGTATTTTTCGCGTCGCACGGTGCGTGGCGCCAGCGATGTGAATTCGCTCGACGATCTGGAGTTCGTCGATCAGCGCACGCTGTTCGAAGCCGTCAGCGCGTTCGATACCTACGATCTGGCCAAACTGCTTTCCGCGGCGACGGGCCAACCGGCGGCCGAGCGGCTGATGTCGGTGATGACGGAGGCGAGAAAGAAAGAGGTGTCGTGGGTGATGCGGCGTGAAATCAAAATCGATCCGCTCGAAATTGCCGAGATCGAGCAGCGCTTCATCGAGACGATACGCACGCTTAAAGCGCCCGCGGGCAATGCGATGCCGCTCTCCAACCTGAGTGCGTGACGCGATTTGCGTCGTTCTCGCGTGTTGATTCGCGTCATTAAACAGGCTGTTTTCCTTGCAGGTTCGAAGGCTCGGGCGGCCATTCGAGAGGACGTATGGATCTTTTGACGCTATTGGGCGCCGTGTTCGGCGTAACGGCGATCGTCGCCGGTTTCTCGCTGGAGGGTGGGCACTTTACGGCGCTGTTTCAGCCGGAGGCGTTCGTCATCGTGCTGGGCGGCACGCTCGGCGCGGTGATGATCCAGAACACGTGGGCGCGCTTCTTCGATGGCATCAAGCAACTGCGCCTGGCCTTCGTAAGGGCGCGGCAGGTCGACCGCAAGAGCCTGTCGGTTCTGCTCGAATGGGGCGATCAGGCGAAGCTGAACGGCATGCTGGCGTTCGAGTCGATCGAGGCCGGCGGCATCAATCCGTTTGCGCAGCGAGGGCTCGAACTTCTGGCGAACGGCGTGGCCACTGCGGTGCTCGAAGACGCGTTGCAACGGGAGCTGGATGCGTACGAGCGCAATCACGTGGCGGCCGCGCGAATCTGGCAACAGGCGGGCGGTTATGCGCCGACGTTCGGCATTCTCGGCGCGGTGCTCGGCCTGATTCAGGTGACGGGTCATATGCTCGAACCTGCGCAACTGGGGCAAGGTATTGCCACCGCGTTCGTGGCAACGCTTTATGGTCTCGCGTTCGCGAACCTGGTGTTTCTGCCGCTGTACGGCAAGATTCGGGCGCAGGTGGATAGCGAGTTGCGCTTCCGTCGTTTGTATCTCGATGGTTTGCTCGCGATCTCGCGCAAGGAGTCGCCGCATACGATCGAAACGCGTCTGGCCGGCGACGTGAGGGCGAGATCGGCCGAGTTGCTGGGGTAGCGAGCAGCAGGCCTCGACATTCGGTAGCGGCACTCGAAAAGCGGGCGTGTGCGGTCGTTCAATCAAACGTGAATTCGAAGCAGGCGTTGCGGGTATGACTATCTCCTCGGGAAACAGGCGCCTCAAGGCGGATAAAACCGGCTATCAGGAAGCCGACGAAGGCGACGAGCAATCCGGACGCTGGCTGATTTCCTACGCGGACCTCATCACCTCGCTGATGGTGCTGTTCCTCGCGCTGTACGCGTTGGAGTTGGCGAAGAACCGGGAACTGGAAATCAAGGCGCTGGAGCATCGCGCGGAGAAGACGGTGACGGTATCGAACGCCGGCGGCACGCCCGACACCGCGAAGAAGCAACTGCTCGCTTTGCTGGCGCCTCTCAGGAGCAACAGCCAGATTACGATTTCGAACGCGACGCAAGGCGTCGAAATTGCGATCAACGCGAAGATCCTTTTCAACTCCGGCGACGCGCGGTTATTGCCCGAATCGATCGACGTGCTCAGCCAGATTGCCGGCGTACTGCGCGACCGTTCGAAGAACACTATTCTCGTCGAAGGACACACGGACAGCGTGCCGATCGCCACGGCGAAATTCGAATCGAACTGGGAGTTGTCGTCGGCGAGGGCAGGGGCGGTGGTTCGTTTTTTCGCCGACAAAGGCATCGAGGCGCACAGAATGGCGGCGATTGGTCGGGCCGACAACTTCCCGTTGATCATCGGCGACGACGCCGCGGCTCGCGCCGCGAATCGGCGGGTGACGATTCTCGTCGAGTATTGAAAGAGTATTGAGCGCGTATTGAACGACTGTTGAACGCGCATCGAACAGCGCATCGAACATATTAAGCAGCACAGCCGCTTCTTCTCCCGCTCGTTCGACCCAGCCTCCCACCCAGCCTCCCATTCCGCGCTAAAGTATCGCCAGCGATGCCGCTGTGCGTCGTTCCGGGAGCCCTCTACGTCATGCCAGTCAATACCTTGCCGGATCCGGTCGCGTCCGCCTGCAGCACCTCGCTAGGCAGTTTCCTGCGCGACCGCCGCTCGCGCCTGCAACCCGGGCCGGAAGCGCAAATCCGCCGCCGCACGCCCGGCCTTCGACGCGAAGAAGTGGCCACCCGCGCGAACGTCAGCGTCGCGTGGTACACGTGGCTCGAACAGGGGCGCGGCGGTCCGCCGTCGAACGAAGTGCTGGAGCGGCTCGCCCGTGCGCTCGAACTCGACGCCGCCGGCCGCGAGATGTTGTTTCTGCTCGCGCAGCAACGTCCGCCGCCGCTCAGCCCGGTAGAGACCTCAAGTGTGACGCCGGCGTTGCAACGCGTGCTGGACGGCATGCCCACCAGCGCCGCGATCGTGAAAACGCCCACATGGGACGTCGTAGCCTGGAACGCGGCCGCCGTCGCGGTGCTGGGCGATTACGCCGCGCTGCCGGTTCGCGAGCGCAACGTGCTGCGGCGTCTGTTCGGCGATCCGACCATGCGCGCCTGCCAGCCGCATTGGGAAGAGAGCGCGCGTGTGGCGGTCGCCGTATTCCGCTTCGATATCGCGCGGATGGGCGGTTCGGCTGAAGCGTCGGCGCTGGCCGCCGAACTTCAGGACAGCAGCGAAGACTTCCGGCGACTCTGGGCCGAGAACGACGTACTGAACCACTGGGGCGGCACGAAGCAGATGCGGCATTCGGTGGCCGGGCACCTCACGCTCGAATACTCCGCGTTTCCCGTGGCCGGCGCGGATGGCTTGAGCATGGTCGTCTTCACGCCGGTGACGCCGGCCGACGTCGAAGCGGTCAAAGCGCTCGTGTCGCGCCAGGCCCAACTCGCGTGAGCGCGCAACCTTTCCATCCGAACCCGATGCGTCTGCCTCGTCCACTCCCGCCGTTACTGTCCCTACGTGCTTTCGAAGCCGCCGCCAGGCTGCTGAGTTTCAGCCATGCCGCGCAGGAACTGTTCGTCACGCAGAGTGCCGTCAGTCATCAGATCCAGAAGCTCGAAGCCGATCTCGGCGTGGCGCTGTTCGAACGGCGCACGCGCTCCATCGAGTTGACCTCGGCAGGGGTCGCGTACTACGCGCGCGTTCATGACGCATTCGAGTTGTTGCGACTCGGCACGCAAGAGGTTCGCGCGCCGTCCGTCGAGCGCACGAGCCTGACGGTCGGCATTCTGGCTTCGTTCGCGACGCGCTGGCTCGCGCCGCGCTTGCAGGCTTTCTCGGCCGCCTGTCCGCGGATCGATCTGCAACTGCGGCCCGAGATCGCACTCGCCGACGTGCCGGGCGGCGAAGTGGACGTGGCGATCCGTTATGGCCTCGGCGGTTGGCGCGGCGTGCACGCACAACGGTTGATGACGGAGCGTTTGTCGCTGGTGTGCGCGCCGTCGCTGGTGGCCGGCAGGAAGCGTCCGCGCGAACCGCAAGACCTGTTGCGCTTCCCGCTGCTCACGTCGTATTCGCGGCAGTCGTTCGAATGGGACGCCTGGAGCCGTCGTTTCGGCCTCGATCTGACGCAATCGCAGCAGGTGCATCTGCACGACTACAACATCGTCGTGGAAGCGGCGCTCGCGGGACAAGGCATCGCGATGGGCCGTCACCGCCTGATCGCGCGGCAACTGGCGAGCGGCGCGCTGGTCGAGGCCTTACCCGATGCGCGACTGGACCACAGCCGCATCGGCTGGTGGTTCGTCACACCCAAGGGCAACCTGGGCGCGGCGGCATCTGCGTTCCGGGACTGGCTCGCCGAAGCCGCGAAAGAAGACGCTTTAGAGCCGACGCATTAGTTTCGCTCATCCGTTGCGCGGAAAAATTGATTGGTCACGGTGTGGGCCGGGCTAATAGGATCGGACTTCCCCATCTTGCCTGGACAATTCGACATGACCTCTTCGATCTCAGCACGTGTTGCAAGCCTCGGTCTCACGCTCGAACCCGCCGCACCCGCCGCCGCCAATTACGCGCCGTACGTGCAGGAAGGCCATCTTCTGCACGTGTCCGGTCAAATCTCGCGCAAGGCAGGGCAACCGGCCTATCTCGGCCGTCTCGGTGACACCGTATCGGACGACGACGGTATCGAAGCCGCGCGTGCGTCCGCGTTGAGCGTGCTGTCGCAGATCGCCGCCGCCACCGATGACCGCCTGGACCGCGTGGCTCGCGTCGTGCGGTTGCGCGTATTCGTTGCCAGCACACCTGATTTCGCGCGCCACAGCGTGATCGCCAATGGCGCATCGGACCTGATGGTTCAGGTCTTCGGCGAGGCCGGGCGGCACGCACGCAGCGCCGTCGGCGTCGCCTCGCTGCCCGCGGGCGTGGCGGTCGAAGTCGAAGCGGTAATTGCACTGACATCCTTGGAATAAATCATGTCCGCTCTTCTTTCGACCGCCGCCGTGGAGGCACTTCGCGCCCGCACGCCAGGCACGCAGCACACCACGCATTTCAATCACGCGGGCGCTTCGCTGCCGTCTTCGGCGACGTTGGAGGCGATTCACGCGCACCTCTGGCGCGAAGCCACCATGGGGCCGATGGAAGCCGGCATCGTGGGACGCGAGCAGACCGAACGTGCGCGCGGACTGGCCGCGCGGCTGTTCAATGCGCAGCCCGCCGAGATCGCGTTGACCACGGGCAATTCGCCCGGCTGGGGCGCGGCATTTGCCGCATTGGGTCCGTGGCGCGCGGGCGAGCGTATCCTCGTTGGCCGTCACGAATGGGGCGGCAATCTGAGCACGATGCGTGGGCTGGCGCAGCGCGTTGGCGTCTCGATCGACGTGATTCCCTGCGATGCCGACGGCGCGGCGGATCCGCAAGCGCTGGAAGCCATGCTCGACGAGCGTGTGCGTCTGATCGCGCTCACGTGGTTGCCGGCTAACGGCGGCTTGATCAATCCGGCTGCGGCGATCGGGCAGGTGGCACGCCGGCACGACATTCCGTATTTCATCGACGCCGCGCAGGCCGCCGGGCAATTGCCGATCGACGTCGCCGAACTGGGTTGCGATGTGCTGAGCACCGCCGGCCGCAAGGCGCTGCGCGGGCCGCGAGGCACGGGGCTGTTGTACGTGCGGCAGGCGTTTCTATCACGCTTGACGCCGCCCTACACGGACACGCATGCCGCGCCGCTGAACGGGCGAGGAGAGCCCGTCTTGCGCGATGACGCGGGGCGCTTCGAATCGTCGGAGGCTTCGCTCGCGCTGCACTGCGGACTGGCGAATGCACTGGAAGAGGCGCTGGACATCGGCATCGAAACGATCCGCCCGCGGATCGACAGCGTGGCGCAGCAGTTGCGCGTGCAACTAGCCGAATTGCCCGGTGTAACGGTGCTCGATCTCGGGGCCGAACGCTCAGGCCTGGTCGCGTTCAACCTCGCCGGTCTCGACGCCGTCTCGGTGCAGCGCCGTCTGGCCGCGCAGGGCATCGCGATAGGCAGCAACGGCGTCAGCTATACGCCGTTCGACATGACGTCGCGAGGATTGCAACAGATCGCGCGCGCGTCGATCAGCTATCTGACCACGGAGCCGGAAATCGAACGATTGCTGAGCCAGATACATACGCTGGCGGTGCAGTCGCACTGATCGCAAACAGCCCAAAAAAACGGGGCGGCTCTCGCGAGAGAGCCGCCCCGTTGCCTGCGGTTGAACGCGTTATTCCGCGCCGCGAACAATGCGCAGATCGCGCTCCACGCCGTCGCCCAGCGCCTCGAGCGCCTTCTTGTAGGCTTCGCTTTCGTACGCGGCGACAGCCTGTTCATAGCTCGGATATTCGATCACGACCGTGCGTTCCTTCAGGCCTTGCTCGCGGGCCTCTTCAGCTACGCCGCGCACGATGAACTTGCCGCCCGCGGCCGCCACGGCCGGCGCCGCGAGTTGCGCATACGCAGCCAGTTTCGACGGGTCTTTAGTGGCGCGATATGAGGTTACCCAATAGCCCTTGCTCATTTGAATCTCCTGGTTCGGTGAGAATGCGGTCGCTGCCTTGCACAGCAGACAACCGGCATTATGTCGCTTTCCGGCACGGCCGGCGGCGCGGCATGACGATGATGACCCTCAGCCGCGCGTGATGCCGTGCTCAGGCCGCTCAGGCCACTCAGGCATTTGCCACCGGCAGATTGCCCGCGATCGTTTCCGCGATGATGTCTTTGAGGCGCGCCACCGCCGGCTCCAAAGTCCGCGTACCGTCATGCAGCGACACCTGCAGCGTGGGCGCGCGTACGATGGGCAGCGCGAGCGCATCGCCCACCACCTGAAGCTTCGCGGGCAAACCGGCCGCAGTGCGCAGCGTGACGCCGAGGCCGGCTTCCACGGCGGCCCACAAACCGGGCAAGCTCGGGCTCGTAAACGCGATTCGCCACGGCAGCCCAGCCTTATCCAACGCCTCCAGCGCGCGTTGCCGGAAGAAACACGGCGCCTCGAACAGCACCAGCGGAATCGGCTCGTCTCTGGCCCATAGCCTTTCCTCCGACGCCGGTCCAATCCACACCAGATCCACCGCGCCGACCGGTTCGGCGTCGGCGCGCGTCTCCTGACCCAGCGACAGCACGAGATCGAGTTCGCCCTTGTCGAGCCGTTCGAGCAGACGCCGGTTGCCTTCCACCACCGCTTCGATCCGCACCGCCGGATGCGCGCGTTTGAACCGGCCGAGCACGGTCGGCAGCCACGTTTCGGCGAAGTCGGCGGGCAGGCCGATGCGTACCAGACCGTCGATCGCGAAGCCGCGCACCGCGCTCACCGCCTCGTCGTTGAGCTCCAGAATGCGCCGCGCGTAGGCCAGCATCACATCGCCGGCGGGCGTCAGCGCGAGGCCGCGACCCTGCTTCTGAAACAGCGCCTCGCCGACGATCTCTTCGATCTTGCGCAACTGCTGGCTCACCGCCGACTGCGAGCGCCCGAGGCGGTCGGCCGCACGATTGAAGCTGCCGAGCTGCTGCGCGGTGACCAGCGTACGTAGCACGTCCATGTCGAGATTGATCCGGTTCATCGTTCGGTTTTGTGAATGTATCGGATAAGAAATATTCAATTTTCTAATCATTCTAGGACGTTTAAGGTTCCCGAATTGGAAAACTTCGGGACCCCAGCGTGACTGCCCCCATGACTGCCCACACCATTCGGCTGTATGGCGCGACGACCGCCAGTTCGAAGATCGGCACCGGCTTTTTCTTCCTGATCAACACCTGGTTGATCATCGACATCACCGGGCATGCGTCGAGAAGCCGAAGGCAAGCCGAAGCACTATTGGCGAGATCTCCGCGCGGGCGTCGCGCATATCGTCGAGCGATCCCGAGATCGGTTTTTTCTACGGCCTTTTCGTCGCGAACATGAGCGTGGTGTTCGGCATGAATGCGATGCTCGCGCCCTTCGTGCGGGAGGAATTGCATCTGAGCGCGGCGGCATTCGGAAAGATCGATGCGGTGTATGCAGTCGGCGCAATTGTCGGCGGGTTCTTCGTGGTGCGGCTCGCGAATCGTTTCGGGCGACGCAGGGTCCTGCTGCTCGGTCTCGGCATCGCGGCCGCCTGCTTGCTCGCGTTCTCGGTATGTCGGGGACAGGTGGCCGCTTTCGCGATTTACGCTGGGCTGGGCGCGAGCTTTCAGAGCAGCGTGATCGCCTTCAGCACGGCGCAACGCGCGACGGACTCCGCCTATCAAGGGCGCGTCAGCGCCAGCTTCAACGCGATCAATGGCCTCGCGGGGCTGGTGGTGTATGTCGTCGTCGCGGCGAGTGCCGGACATTATCTCTATCGCCAGCTTTATCTGGCTCCGGCGAGCGCGTTTGCGCTGCTGATTCCGGTCGTTCTGCTCGCCAGCCGTCAGCGCCGCATCAACCCGTTTCTAACACCCGCGTCTTCAGCTTCCATGCCCGCATCGTCGTTGTCGGCGTCGTCCAATTGACGCCGATGTCGTGCATTTTTCGCTTCGATCCTTCCCACCTCAACATGAACCCAAACACGATGCTCAAGCTGATCTTCCCCGCGCTGTTGTCCGTATCCGCCGCACTGGTTTCGCTGCCGTCGCATGCCGGTGACAACAACCCGCCGGATTCGCCGCTGGCCGGTACCTGGTCGCTCGTGGCCGCGGACGTCATCAAGGCCGACGGCGTACGTGCCCGCGACTTTGGCGCCGCGCCGCAAGGCATGTTGCAGATCGACCGCGAAGGCCGTTACACGCTACAGATTTTCAGAGCCGAGCGGCCACAGTTCGCATCGGGTGATAAACAGAGCGGTACACCGGCCGAATACGCGGCCTCCGTGCTGGGGTCCAGCACGCACTTCGGCACGATCAAAGTCGATGCCGCCGCCCATACGCTGACGTTTCAGATCGACCGGGCGTCGTTCCCGAATTGGGAAGGGCAGACGCAAACCCGGCACTATGAACTGGTGGGCGACGAACTCAGCTATCGCGTCGTACCGCGGCCGAATGGCGACGTGCCGATTTCGGTCTGGCGTCGGCTGCGCTAAGCCAAACGCGACGCGCGATGCGCGATGCGCCACGCGCAATATGCGCCGACGTGAAAGATGCATGAATCGTTCGAGCGCCGATGACCTGGTTTAACCCACCGCGTCATCGGCGCCCGCTCAAACGCTCAGCTCGTCAAGAGCCGGCCCAAGCGCTTACTTCTTGAACGAATGGCTGCTGATATACGAAGCGAGCTTCGCGATATCCACGCTGCCCCATCCCGTGGGATAGTCCCAGCCCGTGCCTGCCTTATAGCCATAACCGCCGTAGCCGTTATTGCCCGACTTCACGTCATGCACGATCGACGGGGTCGCTTTGATCGCGCTGTACAAACTGGCCGCCGGGAACCCGAGGCTGTTCGAATTGGCGCTCTGCACGCGCGCCCACAGTCCGACGAAAATCGGCGAAGCGAGACTCGTGCCGCCGATCTGCTGAAGCTGACCGTAGTTGTAAATCATCGCGCCCGTGCTTTGCGCCGCGTCGAACGAAATGTCCGGCAACAGACGCTGACCCGGCGTGCCGGTCACCACCGACTGCCACGACGGCTTGCTCTCGAACGAGCTGAAGCCGCCACCGGTGGCCCACAGCTTGCCGTTGCCGTCGAGCCCTTCGTTCCACACGGTCTCGTTCGACCATGCGCCGCCCGAGGTCGTGTAAAGCGTCGTGCCGCCGACCGCGATCACGTTCGGCGACGACGCCGGCCACGACACCGAATAGGTGCTGCCGTCCGGATAGCCGCGGTTGTTGCACTCGTACACGCCTTCGTCGCCGGACGATACCGAGAACGTCTGGCCTTGCGCGGCGCCGGCCGCGAAAATGCGGTCTTCGGCCTGCAGCGTGCCGTCCGCGTTCGCGTCCGCTTCGCACCAGCCGAGCGACACGTTGATCACCTTGGCGGTGTCGTCGGAGACAGCCTGGTTGAACGCTTGCGTGAGGCCGGTGTTGCCCGACGCGCTGTCGTCGGCCATGTAGAACAGCAGTTGTTGCACGGCGCCGCCCGCCGAGCCAACGATCGACTGGCTGTCGAGATCCCACTCGCCCTGGCCTTCCTGATCGTCGCTGTAGTCGCCATTCGGCGAGCCGGTCTGGATCGCCTGCGTGTTGACCGAGGCGAGGTTGTTCGCGCTGGTGAACTGCTGCAAGTCTTGCAGCGTTTGCGACACACCGCCTTGCGTGATGATGCCGACCGTGGTGTTCGCGGCGGTGGGCAGGCTGGTGGCGTCATAGATCGCCGGGAATTCCGTCGGGTAGTGCGCCTTCGCGGTACCGGAGGCCAGCGTCTTCGCGGCCGTGCGGTTGCCGATCTTCAGCAGCGGATGCGCACGCGCGACGTTCTGCAGGCCCAGCACCGAGCCGACGATCTCGCCGAGATTCTGCGGCACTTGCGCCGCCGCGATATTCGCGTAGCCGCTCTTGCCGTTCAACTGATAGCGCACCAGCGACGTATTGAAGGCCGCTTTGACCGCGCCGGCGCTGCCGTCGGCGGAGATCAGCAGGCGGTTCGCCGCGACCCTGATATTGACGAAGCCGTTCTTGCGCAGATGCGCGACGACCTGCTGCACTTGCGCTTCGGTCGGCGCGTACTGATCGATGAACTGCTGACGCTTGAGGAACTTGCCGAACTGCGCGTTGCCCGGTTGATTGACCGACTGCGCGAACGCCTTCAGCTTTGCCTCGTCGCGAAGCTTGAGGCTGACCACGATGTGCGTGCTCTCGCCGGCGGCGAGTTCGAGCAGGGGCGTGGCGCTGAGTGAGCGCGTCTGCACCTGGCTGGGCGTGACAAACGCCTTCGTGTCGGTCGGCGTCCATAAGGTGGACGACGGTGCCGACGCCGCGAACACGACGCACGAAGCCATGGCGAGAGGCAAGGCAATGGCCGCGTGACGCTTCAGGCCGAAAGCCGTTCGATTTGCGATTGACGATTTCATGTGACCTCCTGAGACAACAGCGCGAGGAGACGCCCGAATCTACCTTGTGGGTAATTCAGGTCGAATTTGAATGAAAATGGAATACCGTCTCGCGGCGCAGTTATGGGTAGTAATTAAGGGGTGCTCGGTTAAATATCGTGAGCGACGCAAAATTACCGTTCATTACACGGAGTCGGTACCTATCAGAATGGATAGTTGATGTGCGGACAAGTTATCAGTCTTTGAATCGTCATTTCGATTGAAGCGGCTGTTTTATTTCGAATTTCTAATGCTTAATGGGTAGCGATGGCCGCTACTGGCTTGTTTTGACGGGAAATGGAGGCGAAATTCTAATTAACTATTTTGATCTCAACATTCGATTTTAATTACAATTTAATTTCAATTTTATAATTCGGGTGTCGCTTATTTATAAAAGTAAAAAGCTTATTATGCGATTCGCGATCCAATTCTTACCTTTATTAGATGCGGGTAATGTGATTGTTTCCGATTTTTGCGCGCTGACTTGCAGTCGTCACACCGAAGCGCGCTATGCGCGCATTGAAGAACGCCTTCGATCAAACGCCCACGCGGCGACGCTCGCGGTGTTCGCCCTGTTGCGTTGACCACGCGCCACGCCAGCGCCAGCTTTCCACCTCTATGTACGCCGCATAGACGCGCGATTTACGCAGTATTTTTTTCCTCAGACGATTGAATATTTTTTCATATCTGACGTTGTACATTGACCAGCAGATAGTGTTCGGAGCGCGTTACGCATGGTCAGGCATCGGTTTTACCCAGTACTTTTTTGCGTGATGTTCGCCGCGCTCACGTTGTTCTCACCAACCAGTCGCGCGCAATACACCACCGACTGGCTCGCCAACACCTTCGGCACGATCGCCACGCATGTGGGCAACGGCGCTCGCTCGCTGTGGGTCGCGCCCGAAGGTGTGATCTACACCGCCTCGCTGTGGGATGAAAACGAAGGCGGCGTCGCGATCTATCAGAACGGCAAGAGCGCCGGCTCGATCGGCACGCACGCCGATTTCCAGGGCAGTGCGATCACGGGCAACGCCACGTCGATCTTCGCGGCCTTGCAATACAACCGCTCGTTCGGCAGCGGTTCGGTAGGGCGCTACAACCGGGCGACGCAGGCGCGCGATCTGGTGATTCCCGTCAGCGTGTGGACGGCCGTGCCGCATGCCGATGTCATCACCGGACTCGCGACCGCCGGCTCGCTGCTGTACGCGAGCGACTTCTTCGGCAATCGCGTGCGCGTGTTCACGACCGACGGTGTCTGGCAGCGCGACATTGCGATCACGAGCCCCGGCGCGCTCGCGTTGGATAGCGCGGGCAATCTGTGGGTCGCTCAGCAGAGCACGGGCGCGATCGTCGAGTTCAGCGCGGCCGGCGCGACGTTGAACACGATCCAGATGGCCGCTACGTCGCGACCGTCCGCGTTGTATTTCGACGCCACGTCAGGGCAATTGCTGGTCGGCGACCAGGGCCCGGATATGAACATCAAGCTGTACAACATCGCGGGCGCGCCGACGCTTGCCGGCACGTTCGGCATTCAGGGCGGCTACCTCGACACCACCAGCGGCGTCAAAGGCCAGGTAGGCGACAAGCGCTTCACGCGCGTCGCAGGCATTGGCAAGGATGCGGCCGGCAACCTGTACGTGCTCAATAATCCGTGGGGCGGCAGTTGGGACATGGGCCGCAACGGCGTGACCGATCTGCACGCGTACGACAGCAACGGCAATCTGCAATGGAAGCTGCAGGCGTTGAACTTCGAGGCGGTCGCCGCGCCGGATCCGTCGACGGACGGCGCCTACTTCTACAGCGGCGCGCACATCTACACCGGCACGGCGGGCGGCACCTTCGTCGCGAATACGGTCGATCCGTTTACCTATCCGTCCGACCCGCGCCTGAACATGAACGACACGCAACGCGACGAACATTTCGGGCAACTCGTCACGGTGGGCGGCAACCGGATTCTGGTGGCGTCCGGGCAGAACCCCGGCATCTTCTACTTCTATCATTTCAACGCGGCGAGTGGCTATATCGCGATTCCCGGCGCGTCGATTCCGGGCACGACGTTCAATACGGATCGTCAGGTCACGGGCGGTTTTTGCATCGACAGCAGGGGAGATGTGTGGGCGGGTCTGGACCGCACAAACCACATCTATCACTACCCGTTGACCGGTTTCGACGGCACCGGCAAGCCGCTATGGGGACCGGCCGTGACGATCTCCATACCGCAGACCATCCGGCCGTTGACGCGCATTCTCTACCTGCCAGAAAGCGACACGATGATTCTCGCGCAGGGCATTGCCGGCAGTTGGGACTGGACGGCAATGCAATCGCGTATCGAGATCTATCATGGCTGGAGCGCGGGCAACACGACGCGGCCTAATCCGGTGATCAACCTCAGCAGCGCGAATCCGAAATCGATCGCCGCGGCGGGCAATTATCTGTTCGTCGGCTACGTGCACACGGTGCCCAATATCGACGCGTTCAATCTCACCACGGGACAGATCGACACCACCTTGATCAACGCGAGTCCGGCGACCGTGGACGTGGGTAACGACGTCGATTCGATGTACGGGCTGCGGGCGTTTCTGCGCGCCTCGGGCGAGTACGTGATCACGAAAGACAACTACAACGGTTCGAGTATCGTGGTGCATCGCTGGACGCCGTGACGGCGATTGCGGCGCAGCCTATCGGATAAGATACGGCCCGCGATGCAATTTCCCCGAACAGAAGGAGTGGTTTCAGTGATTCAACCGAGCAACGTATTCAAGGACAACCTCGCGCAAATGCCCGCTGTCGACAGCGTCGCGCGTATCGATCTGATCGACGGCAATGGCGCCGTGGTGGCGAGCATCGAGAACAAGCCGGGCAAGCAGGGCTCGCTCGCGGTTTACAACTACCTGCAACAAGCATTCGGCACGCTGGACGCCAATGCGGCCGAGCACGGTCTCACGCTGTTCGCGGAGCACACCGCCGACGCGCGTAATCGTCCGGGCGCGCATCCTAACGTCGACCTTCTTCTCGCGATCGTGGCGGGCGGGCCGGCGTTGCGGATTCACGTTGTAGCGGCGAGTTAAATCCGTCTTCGCATTCATAGCGGAAATAGAGATGGTCCGGCTCAATGGTTAAATAATGAATCTCTCATTATTCGTGGCCTGAGCCGGGATTTTCTCGTGCGTCGCCCCGTGGCGCCATCGGCAAGCTTATTCGCAGCGCGCCCGCTGAATACCGTTTGATGAATTCCGCATAAGCTGCGAAGAAAGCGCACACGGCGGCCTGCAATACTCTTATCATCTCCGGCAGTCGAAAAAGACGTCCTGTTATTGGAACGCACCTTTCGCTTGCCATTCCCTTGCATTTTCAAAGCATCCATTGCGATGAAATCGGAAACGAGATCAGGAGTGTTTGCAGTGCATCAAAGTGAACGATTAATCGGCCACGCTTCCACTGTCGCCGCTAAAACTGCCCTGGTATTGGAAACCAACAATTTGCGCGGCGGCGACTCGGCCGCGAACGCGCTGTCGAGCCTGAAACGTCTGATCGAGCGGCTGACGCGGCAAACCCTCCCCCCGCAAGCGTTCGCCCAGTGGATCATCACGCACGACGGTCTCGACGCACGGTCACGCGACGACATCGTCGAGCTGGCGGGCCGGCCCGTCGACTTCGTCGAAATCGGCGCGCAGACCGGCTATTACGACGCGAAGAACCTCGGATTCGAGCAGGTCGACGCGAGCCGCTGCGACTACGTCGCATTCGGCGACGCCGATTGTCAGCCCGCCGATGACTGGCTGGAGCGCCTGCTCGCCCCGTTCGACGAACCCGGCGCTGACGCGCTGTCGGCCATCGCCGGGCGCACCACGTATAGCGCCAGCATGAGCGGCGCGGCGCTGACCACGATCGACTTCATGTATTTCCCGAGTCCGCTGCGCGATGGCGCGACGCGTAACTTCTATGCGAACAACGTCGCGTTTCGCCGCGAGGTGTTCGAGCAATACCGCTACGGCAAACTCGAGGGTGTGTATCGCGCGCATTGCCAGGTGATGGGCTTGCGTCTGCAGGACGCGGGCGTGGTCGTGCATTACGCGCACGACGCGCATACGGAGCACCGTCTGCCGGATAGCTGGCGCGAAACGGTGAAGCTGCGCTGGATGCGCGGCGAAGACAGCGTGGCGCTCACGCCGTACATCGTCCGTGCGTATTTGCCGGCATCGCTGCAATGGTTCGCGCGCAGCGGGCCGTTGGCGCCGCTTTGCGTGATGGCCGGGCGCCTCGGTTTCAGTCTGCGCGCGCTCAATCATCAAGGTCTGCCGCTGCTGCGCGGCTGGCGGCGTGCTGCGACGGCCGCGTTGCTGATCGGTATTTCGTCAGTGGACACGCTGGGCGCTATCGTGCGCGGCGCCGGTTTCGGCGCGCGCCGCGCGGCCGGCCGCGAGGCCCAGGCGCTGTCCTATCACCGCCACTGACACGGCGTGAGATCAGGTCACGCAGGCGTTGTCCTTTTCGCTTCTTCGCTCACCGCAGGTCCCACCTTTCCGACCATGAACGACTATTCTCTGCGCGCGCTCGGCTATCGCGCGACCGGCATTGCGCTTCTGTTGCTGAGCACGGCGGCCCAGGCCGCGCCCACCGACGTCGCCGGCCGTGGCGTGTACCACTTTGCATCGGCGAGCGGTTGCCCGTTCGATTTCACCGGCGCCAATCCGACCGCCGCCAGAGACGCAACCCCTGCCGACTGCAACCGCGTGGCGCTCGACACCCATGACGCGCATGCCAGCATCGACACAGCCGGACACACGATCCTGCTGTCGACCGACACCGCGCACGAAAGCAGAACACTGATCGGCGACGTGCTGTTGCAGGGCAGCGGCGTGGCGTCGAACGGCCGACGCGTGCCGTTGAGTGTGCAGGTGCTGTTGCGTCGCACGGGCCGCACGTGGAGCCCCGACGTCTACGTGCATGCGCCGGTGTCAGGCAAGTTCGCCGAGGTGCGGATGGACCCGTACCGGATCGTTGTCCGCGAGGGTACGGAGCAACGTATCGTGTTCACGCCCGAACAGGCGCGCGACCTGCTCGCGCATCCGTCGCTGGCGGCGCGCGTGGCGCGTCAGCTGGTCGAGGTCCGGCCGACCGCTAGCGGCGAAGCCAACGCGAACGACATCACGATCGCGCTCGGCATCGGCCAGGTGGCGAAGTCGGTGGCGCGTGCGCGCTTCAGCTCCGATCAACCGGACGACACCGATCTGAACCAGGTGCTCGCGAAGGGCAACTGGACGGTCGACGTGGAAGCGTTGAGCAGCCAGATCCCCGCATGGGCGGTCAAGCGCGAACTGTTCCTGTTCGGCCTCGAAGCCAGCCCGCTGTTGCAGGACGTGCGCGAACGCGGCTTCGACAAACACGACAAGCTGTCCTTCGGCGTGGCGAACGGCGCGGGCTTCCTGCGCTACAACGGCCGCGAGGAGCCGTTTTCGGGCGCGGTCGCGTCGGGTCGCGCGTTCATGCAGGACAGCTTCATCGGTCTGATTCTCGCGTGGCGCCGCGATGCCGATGAACGTACGGCGGCAGCCGGCGCATCCGCCCCGCGCGCGGCGAAACGACCGGGCGGAGCGCCGGCGTGAGTCGGCTCGCCTACGCCTGCCTCGCAGCCGCCGAACCCCGCGGGTTCGCCGCGTTGCGCGCGCGGCTGGTCGACCGCGTCAAACGCAACGCGCTGCGGCGGCTGCATGCCAACCCGCGCGGCGAGCGGCTGGTGTTGCGTATGTATCTCGCCGCCGAAGACGCGACCGAACGCGCGCTGCAAGAAGAACTGCTACCGCAGTCGCCCGCGTGGCTCATGCGTCAATTGAACCAGCACCTGGCGGACGAGCGCCGTCACGTGGCGTTGTTCGTCGACGCGCTGCAAGCGGCCGGCGATGACGCGGACAATCGTCTCGCGCCAGACTGGCTGAGCCGCCGCAAGATCGCCCAATGGGACGGGCTCGCGCGCCGCTATGCGTCGCGTTTCGCGCAGGGCGTGCTGGTGCCGGTCTACGCCACGGGGCTGTGCGCCGAACAGATGGCGACGCGCGTCCTCACGCGCCACTGCGACGTGATCGGCAGCGGGCACGCGCTGCATCCGCTGTTCGCGTCGGTGCTGGCGGACGAGCGCCGCCATGTGCGCCTCTGCGAGACCACGTTGCGGCGTATGGTGGCGCCCGGCGAAGCGGCGACGCTCGCGGCGCTGATGCGCGAGATTCGCGCAATCGAAGCCAGCTTCGCGTTGACCGGCGCAGTGGCGCTCTATCTGGCGAGTTGGGCGATCCGGCCGCCCCGGCCGCTCACGCGCGCAAGCACACGCACACGTCCCGACGCGCGGCGGAATCGGCACAGTCACGGCACACCATGACCCCTCACATCATTTATCTGGCGACGGCGGACGCGCGCGGCCATCTGATGCGCGCGCAACTATTGGTGCATGCGCTGCGCAAGGCCGGCGCGCAGGTCGAAGTGCTGACCACGTCGGAGGCCGGGCGGCGCTTTCTGGCGAGCTTCGGTATCGACGCGCCGGTGCTGTCGCAGCACTACGCGGTGCAGTTCGACGAGCGGCAGAACATGCTGCGCCGCGCGACCAATCGCAACGTCGCGCACTACGTGTTCCGGCCGACGCGGATGCTTTACGACATCGACCGTTTGCGTCTGGTTGCGCGCAATGCCGATCTGCTGGTCAACGATTCGTTTCATCCGGCGCTGCTGTTCATGGGCATGTTGCCCGGCTGGCGGCGCAAGATTCTGCACGTGTACGGCGCGAGTCTGAAGACCGCGTTGCTCGCCAATTTCGACGGTGTGTTGCCGCGCGTGCTGGGCCGCACGTTCGCGCGCATCGTCGGCTGGCAGATCGATGCGGCGTTGTCGTGCATCGAACACGATTTCGCTTACGAAGCCGACGGCGCTGCAGATAGCCGCCGCTTTCAGCTGCCGACGCCGGTCGCGCTGGCCTCGCCGCCGTCGCCCGAGCGTCACCACGACGCCGCGGTCTACCTGAACCCGCATTTCCGCGACGCGAGTCTTGCCGATGCGTTGACTGCCGGCCTCGACGACGCCGGGCTGACATCGCACCGCGTTGGCGAAGGGTATGCGGGACGCGCGGGCTGGCAGGGGGTCGATCCGAACTGGGCGAGTTGCGCCGCGCATGCGCGGCTGATCGTGTCGGCGCCGGGCATGGCCGCGCTCGCGATCGCGCAGGTCTATCGGCGCCCCATCGTGCTGGTGCTCACCGATCAGCCCGAGCAGGCGAGTAACGTGGCGCGCGCGAAGCGGTTGGGACTGTTGCATCGGGTCGTGACGTGGCGCGGCGACGCCGACGATTTTCGCCGTCAGGTCGCCGACGCGGCGCATGAGCTTGCCCACCACGCCGATACCGTGCACGCGAGCAGCGCCGCCGGCCGGCAGAGCGCGCAGGCGCGCGTCGACGCGTGGACCGAACGCCTGATCGCGCTGTGCGCGAGCGGCGCGCGAACCTGACTGATAGGCCCTGCATGATGCGAAATCATGGGCTCACTAGCGCTCATCCCGGCATGCATCGCGCGATGGGGCGACCGGATTATCGGCAAGCGCTCGTCGCGTCGCTCGGCATGGTGTTGGGCTTGGTCATTTTTGTCGCGGCCGAACGCTTCGTCACGCCGCGTTATCACTTCGTCACGTTCGCGGACGATTCGATTCCGTTTCTGCCGTGGTCCTGGTGCGTCTATGTGCTGTTCTTTCCGTTCGTGTTGACCGCGTCGGCCTATGCGTCGGCGGAGGACTTCCGGCTGTTCAAGTCGGCGGCATCGCTTGCGTTCGTCGCCGGAATCGTGTGTTTCATGCTGTTCACCGAAACCGTGCCGCGGCCCGATCCGACCTTGATCGAGAATCTATTTCTGCGGCAGCGGATCAGCCGTTTGTGGGGACTCGATCTGCCCACGAACGGCTTTCCGAGTCTGCACGTCGCCATGACCTGCCTTGCTTGCCGGATGCTCTGGAGTACGCGCATCAGATGGCTCGCGGCAGGAATAGGCATGTTGATCTGTCTGTCGACGTTGACGATCAAGCAGCACACGCTGGTCGACGTGGCGGGCGGTGCGCTGTTGTCTTTGCTTTGCGGTGGGGTGGTGGCGAAGTGGCGGACGGCAGTCGGGGTACGCGGCAATGCATAACGTGGCCGATGGTTCTCTTACGGCCGTGCCGCAGACGACGCAGTCGTCCCGTGCTGGCGCCAACGCCGCGTTGAGCCGCTTCGCGCCGGACGCCGGACTCTTCGTGCTGAAACCGTGGCGCGCGCTTTTCGCGCTGGTCGCGGACTGGGTATTGATCGCGGCATGCCTGGCGCTCGCGGCGTGCTGGCCTCATCCACTGAGCTACGTGGTGGCGGCGGTGGTGATCGCGCGCACGCAACTCGCGCTGGCGGTGATGATGCATGAAAGCGCGCACGGCACGCTGCTGCGCAACCGGCGCCTGAACGACGCGCTCGGTCAGGTGTGCGCGGCCGGCCCGTTGTTTCTGTCGCTTGCGAGTTATCGCGCCGGACATATCAAACATCATCTCGCGCCGATGCGGGATGACGACCCGGTGGCCGCCGTGTTCGGCATCGCCGATTACCCGGTGTCGCGCGCGCGCCTGGTTACGCGTCTGCTCGCCGATGTGTGCGGCGTGTCGTACTTCGTCGGTGCGTGGCGTATTGTGCGCGGCGATTTTCGCGAGATATTGCCGAAGGCGGCGAAGTCGCCGGCTTATATCCTATGGGAAGTGGTCACGATACTGGCGACCAATGGCTTGCTGTTCGCGGTGCTCGCGCTGTGCGAGCATCCGTGGTTTTATGTGGGCTTGTGGCTGCTTCCCGCGATCACATTGCTGCCGCTGATGGGACGCATCAGAGCGATTCTCGAACATGCGGGTTTGCCAGCCGACGACGATCAGAGTCTCAACGCCAGAACGATTGTCACGCCGTCATGGCAGACTTTTCTGTTCGGGCCGCACGGCATTCACTATCACATCGAACATCACCTGTACGTGCGCATGCCGTTTTATCACCTCGGCAAGGTGCATGCGCAACTATCGGCCGCGCAGTTGCTGCCGCGTGGCAATCTCTATACGAGCTATACCGACGTGTTGCGCGCGGTCAGCGGCAACGATAAAGAGGCTGCCGTAGCGCGGCGGTGAACGTAGCGCAACGCGACCACGACACGGCCACGCGAATGACCTACACGGACGCGTCCTTACCTGACGCATTCAATGCGTCTTGTTCTGCGCCCAGCGCAACTGCCGCTCCCGGATCCGCAAATTGATCCGATCCGAAGCGAGTGAGCCGAGCGTCGAGAGTTTGGCCTTCTGCGTAGCGTTGAATTGTCTCGGCACGCGGTCGAACACGCACAGCGAACCGAGCAGATAGCCTTGCACGTCCCGCACCGGCGTCCCCGCATAGAAGCGGATATGCGGCTCGTCGATCACGAAAGGATTCCGCGCGAAACGGGCGTCGATTGCCGTGTCTTCGACGACCAGCACGTCGTTCTCGAGAATCGTGAAATTGCAGAATGCCCACGACCGAGGCGTCTCCGTGCGTTCGAGCCCAAAGTGCGACTTGAACACCTGGCGCTCCGGCGTCAGCAGCGTGAGCAACGCGATCGGCGCGTCGAACAGTTGCGCGGCGAGCTGCGTGATCTCGTCGAACGCGTCTTCTTCCGGCGTGTCGAGCAAGCCCGCGGCGGCAACGGCCTGGAGCCGTCGCGCTTCGTTGGCCGGCACCGGCATGTCCGGCGCACCGTCCACCGTCACCGGCTGCCGCGCTGCCTCGTCCACCTGACTGAGCAGATCCCGCACGCGCGTCTGCAACTCCGCTTCAGTCCACTCCGCGCCCAGCACATGCAGCCGTTCGCCGAGTTCCGTTTCCGCCGCGAGATGCGCCGCGCCGAGCGGGCTGATCACCAGCAACTGCGTGTGGCCGAGCGCCGGATGCTGACCGATGCGCCGGATCATCGTCAGGCGGTCGCGGTCCATCCGGTTGAGTTCGACAATGACGATCGACGGCATCAGCACGCCGATCGACAGCAACGCGGCATAAGCGTCGCTGTCGGCCACCACCGCGCATTCCGGCGTGGCCGCGAGCACGTCGCAATAGTGGCCGAGCCGATGCTCGGACGCATGAATCACGGCAAACGTGGAAGGTTGCGCGGTTTGCGGCTTGAGCCGTCCCATCAGTTCAGTCACGGCGCTGCGTCGCACGCGCCGGTGGCCGCCGGGCGTTTTCCACGACTCGATCGCGTTCTGTTCGATCCACACCTGCGCGGTGCGGATCGACACGCCAAGCAACTTGGCCGCCGCGCGGGTGGTGATGATGGGATCGTCCATATTGGTATGAATTTTAGGTGCCTGCCACGATAGGCGATTCTCAGGCTATCGACAAGAACCCGGTAAACCTGAGCAATATGGAAAATATGAAACTTGGTGATACACTCTAAATTGAATCAACCGATTCAACGCCTTCGGGGTACCCCGACTACGAAGGACTTGCATGCCGGCCCCTGCCGGCATTTTTTTCGTCTATCGCCCGGTAGACAGACCTTTCTGGCGCAGTGACCGGTTCGCCGCCGGTTCCCTTCGATCTGCCAACAATCCCTTTTTATTAGCTTGCAAAGTGGAAAATATGGAAGTCTTCCACTCAAGATGCATGGCGCCATGCCGTTAAGGAGTTCAACGCGCCGCCCAAAGGGGACTTCACATGAATGGTTTTTTCCAAACGATCCGCTTCAAAATTCTGCTGGCGATGGGGGTTTGCTTCGTCCTGATGGCGGCGATCAGTATTTTTAGCCTGTCGGCGATTTCGAAGTTGAAGTCGAACGTGGCGGATTCATATTCGGGCGTGACCGTGCCGATTCTGGATCTGGGGAACGTCCGCGAGGCCCAGTTGCGGGTTCGCCTGAAGCTGCGACGCATTCAGGTGTTTCACGATCCTGCCATGACGAAACAGACGCTCGACGGCATTCATGCCGACATCGACGGCATGAACAGCGCGTGGTCCGACTACTATCCGGCTCGCGTCAGCGCCGCCGACGAGAGAGCCGTCACCGACAAGATCCGGGACGCGTTGCCGCAACTCAAGCAGCTCACCGACCAGGCAACCGACCTGCTGTCAGCCGGCAATTACGACGGCGCCACCAAGGTGGTGAACGATCAGGCGGCGTTGTCCGACACGCTGCTTGCGCTGGTCGGCGACGATCTGAAGATCAACGTCGATCAGGCCAAACAGTTCAACACCGACAGTGAATCGACCGCGAACACCGCGTTGATGATCGCGATCGGGCTGGTGGTCGCCGGACTCGCGGTGATGGTCGCGGCGTCGATGTTTCTGCTGCGCGCGATCGGAGGGCCGCTCAATCGCGCGATCGGTGTGGCCAATGAGATCGCCGCCGGCAATCTGGACAACCGCATCGTGCTGGATGTGAAAGGCGAGTTCGGTCAACTGCTGCAAGCGCTCGATACGATGGATCGGCAGATTACCCAAACGGTACGCGGTATCCAGACGTCGACGGAATCGGTGACGGTCGCTTCGCGCGAAATCGCGGCCGGCAATATGGATCTGTCGGCACGCACGGAAGAACAGGCCGCCTCGCTCGAGGAAACCGCCGCGAGCATGACGCAACTCACCGAGACGGTGAAGCAGAACGCCGACAACGCGCGTCAGGCGAGCAGCCTCGCCACCGGCGCGACCGGTCTCGCCGATTCGGGCGACGACGCGGTGCGCGCGATGGTCGGCACGATCGAACAGATCAGCGGCAGTTCGAGCAAGATTTCGGAGATCACTGGCGTGATCGAAGGCATTGCTTTCCAGACCAATATTCTCGCGCTCAACGCGGCGGTGGAAGCGGCGCGCGCCGGCGAACAGGGACGCGGTTTCGCGGTGGTCGCGAGCGAAGTGCGCAGCCTCGCGCAGCGTTCGGCTTCGGCGGCGAAGGAGATCAAGGAACTGATCACGTCGTCGGTCGCGATTATCGACGGCGGTACGCGCCAGGCGGCCGGTGTCGGCGAAACGATGGGGCAGGTCAAGCAGGCGATCAAGCGCGTCTCCGATATCGTGAACGAGATCGCGGCGGCTTCGGAAGAGCAGAGCCGCGGGATCGAGCAGGTCAATCAGGCCGTCTCGCAGATGGACGAGGTCACGCAGCAGAACGCCGCGCTGGTCGAGGAAGCCGCGGCCGCCGCGCAGTCGCTGGAAGAACAGGCGGCCAACCTCAAGCAGGCGACCTCGGTGTTCCGGCTGGGACAGGGTGGGGCGCGGACATTGTCGACGGGTTGGGCTGCGGATCAGCGGCATGCGCCGGTGCTGGCCGAAGCGGGGGCCTGAAGCAGGTCGCTGAGGCGAGGTAAAGGCGGCTCATGGCGCCGCCGCCGACGCTCAAAGTGCCGCGGTCGGCCCGTCCCTGCCGTCGAGGTGCGCTTGCTCGTAGCTGATACGCATGCAGCTTTGAACTAAGCCGGACACAAAGCGCCTCGGGCGGATTTCAAACGCTGGCTCAACTACCGCACGTGATCTTTTTATCGCCCGCGCGTTCTAGCGCGGCGCGCGCAACAGCCGTTGTTTTCGTCAAGACGCGCAGCCTGCAACGCGATGCGCAAGATCGGACGTCGTCCGCGTGCCTTGCCTGGCCTGCTCGCATCGCGCAAAAAAATTTTCCATCACACCTCGATCCCGTGCGGCCCATCGGCACGCGCGGCAGTTTATTAAGCCCCGGTCCATCGCGCAATGCGTGGCACCGCACATAGCGAAGCAGCCCGTTGCCGCGCGCAAGGCGGCCACAGCGCCTTGCGCCGGCGTTCCCGCGTCTCATCTTTGCGACATCCCGGTCCACGTCGGGTAAAAGCTACTTTGTCGTATCCAGATCAAGCAGTTTTGACCGGAATATTCGTCAAACCCTTGCCAGTCAACGCGCCGACGGTTTTTCGGCCGCCTGATTTATGCGCCAGGCATCTCCTCAAAGCGCGTTTCCAGCCGCCAAACCACGTCTCAATTTCGACGCATCGCTCGTCGCGGCCCTCCTCCGATTCCGCGTGCCAGATCGCACATCGTTGCCCAGCAAGGCTTCGAGGCCTCATGGCACAGCCGTTGCAATAAGTCGATCACAAAGCGAAACACGCTGCAGCCGGGAAGCAGAAAAGCAGCAAACAGGCATCACACGCTACAGGCAGAAAAAAAACCGGCAGCAGCAACAGTCTTCGTAAGTCGCGTTCGGGGAATTCAACGCGTTTTACGAGGTGCGGCGGGGCCAACGAAAAACGGATGTCAACGAACAACGACACCGGCGATCGATACGCGATATCGGCCACTCGTGATCGTGATGACGTGAAGCGCTGACCCCGCCACTTTTTTCCGTCCGATGGACGGACCTGAACGCCGCTTCGGCGAGCCTGTTTTCAGGCAGCCGCAGGGGCAGAAACCGTAGTCAACTTTCACTCTTACGGGGGTTAGCATGAACAAGACGATCCAGCAATTTCTGCGCGAAGAAGACGGTGTGGCAGCGATCGAATACGGCCTGCTGGCAGGGCTGATCGCAGTGGCAATCATTACGACGGTCACGTTGCTCGGCACCAAGCTGAACAGCGTGTTCACTTACGTGGAAACGGCGCTCGCCGGCGTGGTCGCCCCTTGATTCAAGCCGCCTCAGGCGGCGCAAGCCCGATCGCTCACCCTGTCCCGACGGTCCTTCGAGACAGGGTGGCGACGGCCCCGCGCCGAACGCGGCGACGGCGGAACACACAGGCAACTCGATCCTAAGAACGGAGCAGGCGATGAACGGCGTTCCTTTTCCGGTGGGTCCGTGCGTGATGACGTTGGTGATGCTGGCAGCAGTGTGGGACATCCAGACACGCCGGATTCCTAACTGGCTGGTGGCGACAGGTTTGCTCGTGGCGATCCCGGTGCAATGGTTCACGCACGGCGGTGTCGATGCGATGGTGATGTGGCTCGGCGGCATGCTGGCGGGCGGTGCGATCTTCCTGCCCGGCTACGCGATGCGGCTGATGGGTGCCGGCGACGTGAAGCTGATGGCCGCGATCGGCGCCTTCTGCGGCGCTTACGGCGCACTCGAAATTGGTTTGGTGACCTGTGCGGTGGGTGGCATCGGGTCGTTGGTGATCATGATCCGGCGGCGCCAGATGCGCGCCGGGCTGAGCGGGGTAGCCGCGTTGCTGGTCAGTTGCACGACGCCGGGAAACGGCGCGGCGCGGCGCACTGGCAGCGTCGCCGGTAGTAGTGCGATGGGGACCATGCCGTACGGAGTGGCCATAGCAATAGGCAGCGCGCTCGTGTTGTTCGCCAGCGTGTGACGCGTGCCAGGTGGGACAACAATTCGGGGGTTGAAAATGAAAAACGCGCGCGCTGTAACGATGTTGCTGATCGCGACGCTGGCCGGGCTCACCGCAGTGGTGTTCGCCTCGCGCTGGATGGTCTCGCAGTCGTCGACCGCCACCACCAAAGTCGTGGTGGCCGCAACGGATATCAATCTCGGTCAGCGGATCGGACCGGACTTCCTGAAGCTCACCGACTGGCCGTCCAATAGCGTGCCGCCTGGCGCCTACACCGACATTCAGAAGCTCGACGGCCGCGTGCTGAAAGACAGCCTGCTGCACGGCGAGCCGGTGGTCGACGCGAAGCTGACTCCGGTCGGCACGCTCGGCGGCCTCTCGGCGGTGATCGGCGAAGGCCAGCGCGCCATCACGGTGCGGGTGAACGACGTGATCGGCGTGGCGGGCTTCGCGCTGCCGGGCAATTACGTCGACATCATCGTCAATACGCAGAAAGACGGCAGCACCGGCGCCGGTCAGCACGACCAGAACATCTCGAAGATCGTGCTCGAAAAGATTCTCGTGCTCGCGGTCGCCCAGCAAGTGGGCCGCGACGAAACCAAACCGAAAGTGGTCGACGCGGTGACGCTCGAAGTGTCGCCGGAACAGGCCGAGAAAATCGATCTGGCGCGCAGCATCGGCACGCTTTCACTGGTGTTGCGCAACCAGATCGATCCGCAGGCGATCGACACCGCCGGCGCGACCAAAGCCACGCTGCTGAAGACGCCGGTCGTGGCCGTGGCGGCGTCCGAACCGAAGCCGGTGCGGATCGTGCGCAAAGTGGCGCTGCGTGCACCGGGCAATTGCGTGCGAGTACTCGACGGCGCCGACGCAAGACAAGAATGTTTTTGACAGGCTCGAGCCTGCAAGCCGTGACCGATGCGCGACTGAGTTCGACCGGCAGCGCGTAAAAAACGGCACTCAACGGGGGTAGGACATGAACGCCAGAACGACACAGCGCGCTTGCGCGCCGCAGCACCCGCTCGGCCCGCGCGAAGCGAATTCGCTTGCACCACGCAGCCGTACCCGGATCGCCGACGCCTGCACCTGCGTGCTGCTCGGGCTGTCTCTGGCGATGCTGCCGGTGGCCCAGGCCAGCGCTCAGGACGTGCCGGGTTTGCCGGGCACGCCGATCACGGTGGCCCCGAACGGCACCGTGCATCTGACCATCGCCGCCAGCGGCATGAGTGGCGGCGCTTCCTCACGCGGCATGCAGCAAGCCAGCCGCGGACCGAATTGCAGCGGCCCGATCGCCGACCATACCGAAGTGACGATTCCGGTCGGCAAGTCGGCGATGGTCGACATCCGCGAGCCGGTACGTTCGCGCACCGTCGGCAATCCGTCGATCGTGCAGGCCATGCTCGTCTCGCCCCAAACGCTTTATCTGCTTGGCTCGGACGTCGGCACCACCAACATGATCGTGCAAGGCCGCAGCGGCTCCTGCACGATCATCGACGTGAGCGTCGGCGCCGATCCGGGCGGTCTGCAACACACACTCGCCACGCTGATGCCCGAGGAAACCGGCATTCAGGTGAAGGCCGCTGCCGACACGCTGGTGCTGACCGGCACCGTCACCGACGCGGTCAAGGCCGAACGCGTGATGGAACTGGCGCGCGCCTTCGTGGCCCGGCCGACGGCCGCGCTGCAAAGCGGCGCGCCGATGGGCAGCGGTCCGCTGCCGGTGGGCGCCGCGCCGCGCGCGCTCGGTGTGCCGACGCCGTCGCTTGGCGGCGGGAGCGGCGAACGCATCATCAACATGATGCAAGTGGCCGCGCCGCAGCAGGTCATGCTCGAAGTGAAAGTCGCGGAAGTCTCGAAGACGCTGATCGATCAACTCGGCGTGCAGGCCAATCTGAACGGCGGCATCGGCAGCTGGAGCTTCGGGCTGCTGGCGAACTTCCTGTCGGGTGGCCTCGGCGCGCTGACCGCGTCGAAAGCGAATAACTCGCCGCTCGGTTTGACCATCGACGCGCAGAAAACCGATCAGCTCGTGAAGATCCTTGCCGAGCCGAACCTGATGGCGATCAGCGGTCAGGAAGCGAGTTTCCTGGCCGGCGGCAAAGTCTATATTCCGGTGCCGCAAAGCAACGGCACAGGCGGCACGACCATCGTGCTGCAGGAAGAGCAATACGGCGTCGGCCTGACCTTTACGCCGACCGTGCTCGAAGGCGGCCGCATCAATCTGAAGGTGTCGCCGGAAGTGTCGGAACTGTCGTCTACCGGTGTGGTGGTGAGTGCCGGCAACTCGAATTCGACGACGATCCTGCCGCTGATCACCACACGGCGCGCCTCGACCACGCTGCAGGTGTACGACGGTCAGAGCTTCGCGATCGGCGGCCTGATGAAGAGCAACGTGACCGGCACGCTGAAGGGCTTGCCCGGCGTCGGCGAACTGCCGGTGCTCGGCGCGCTGTTCCGCAGCACGAACTACGAGCAGGACAAGACCGAACTGGTGTTCGTCGTGACGCCGCGCCTCGCGAAACCGCTGCCGCAGCACTATCCGCTGCCTACCGATCATTTCGGCGACGCGGGCGAAACGAACGTGTACCTGACCGGCCACATGGAAGGCACGAAGCGCGCGGCACCCGGCGCGGATGGCTCGGCACCGGCGCCCATGCCGGCCCCGGCACCGGGAACCGCACCGGCGATGGCGCCGGCGCAGATTCCGACGCCGACACCCGTACCCGCGCCGGCTCAGTCCTCGGCGGCCGACGTGGCGGTGATTCCGCCCACGCCCGACAGCCACGACGCCCCCGCCGTCCATTGATGCGCGACCCACTGGAGATCGACATGACATCCATCCACACACTGATCCGGGCCGCGCTGTGCGCGGGATTCTGCGCCGCGCTGGCCGGTTGCATGACCTCCACGCCGCACTGGGATGCAACCTTCGGCGACTCGGTCCGGCAGATCCGCGAAATGCAGACGCTTAATCCGGAAGGCTCGGCCAACACCGATCCGGTGGCGGGGATCGACGGCGCGGCGGCGGTATCGGCGCAGAAGAGCTACGTCAAATCGTTCACGGCGCCGGCCGCGCCGACCAACAGTTTCACGATCGGCGTCGGCTCGTCGAGCAGCTACTGAAGCGCTTGCGCGCGGCGGTCCGGATTCAAGCCTGGAGACACACCATGATCGACACCCTTCTGATTTCGTCCAGCGCCGAACGCGCGCCACGCATCGCGGCGCGTCTCGAAGCGAGCGGCATGGCGTTCCGTCTGCGCACGCTGCACGGCACCGCGAAACAGTTGCGGGTCCACGCCGCGGCGATCCGCAGCGCCGATCTGTTGATCGTCGACGACGCTGACCTGACGCCGCGCGACCTGAGCGGCGTCGAAGAAGCGCTGTCCCACACGCCGCATCTGCACTGCATGCTGGTGACGCCGTCGCCGTCCACCACGCTGCTGATGGCGGCAATGCGCGTCGGCGTGCGCCACGTGCTGTCCTGGCCGCTCGACGAGGCTGAATTCGCCGACGCGCTCGCGCATGTGTCGGCCAAAAAACACGCCGGCATGCGCCGCGAAGGCCGGGTCGTGTCGTTCACGTCCTGCAAGGGCGGTAGCGGCACCACGCTGATCGCGGTGAACCTTGCCTATGCGCTGGCCGCGCAGCGCGACAAGCGCGTGCTGCTGATCGATCTGAACCAGCAGTTCGCCGACGCCAGCCTGCTGGTGGCCGACAAAACGCCGCCCGCCACGCTCGCCGACCTCTGCTCGCAGATCGACCGGCTCGACGCCGCGTTCTTCGAAGCCTGCGTGATGCATGTGCATCCGAATCTCGACGTGCTGGCCGGTGCCGGCGATCCGGTGAAATCGGGCGAACTGCGCGCCACGCATCTGGAGCGGATTCTGACGCTGGTGCGTGAGCAATACGACGCGGTGCTGATCGACGTCGGCCAGAACATCAATCCGCTCGCGATCCACTCGCTCGATCACAGCGACTCGATCTGCATGATCGTGCGGCAGAACGTGCTGTATCTGCACGCGGGGCGCCGCATGCTGGATATTTTCCGCGAGCTGGGCTATGCGGCGAGCAAGGTGAAACTGATCGTCAACCAGTACGAGAAGAACGCGCGCATCAACCTGACGACGCTCGAAGAAACCTTCGGCGCGAAGATCGCGCATCACCTGCCGCGCGACGAAAAGCAGGCCACCGAAGCGCTCAATCACGGCGTGCCGCTCGTCACGGCCGCGAAGGGCGGGGCGCTGGCACAAGGCATCGTGCAACTGGCCGACCTGCTGTGGCCGCCATTACCGGCGGGGCCGCGCAAGAGCGTATTTAGCCGTCTGCTGCAGGGCCGGCCGAATGCGGCGCCGCGCCTGAAGACTGGACACTGAGCGGCACTGAGCGGTTCAAGCCGGCGGCCCGATAAAACCAAGCGGAGAGCACCATGTCATTGCGCGAACAGTTGATGATGCAGAACGGCAGCATGCCGTTCGACGCCGCCGACGGCGCGGCCGCGGCCGGTGTCGCGGCTGAAAGCCTGGCGGCACGGCGCGCGTATCAGGAACTCAAGATGAACATCCACCAGGCGATCATCGACCGGGTGGAACTCGACAAGCTGCAACGCCTGTCGCCCGAACAGATCAAGCGCGAACTCGCGCAACTGGTGGAACGGATCGTCGACGAAGACAAGATTCCGATGAACGAACTCGAGCGCCGCCGTCTCGCGCAGGACGTGCACGACGAAATGGTCGGCCTCGGTCCGCTCGAACCCCTGCTCAACGATCCGACCATCTCCGACATTCTGGTCAACACGTCGCAGCACGTGTACGTGGAACGGCGCGGCCGCCTCGAACACACCGACGTGACGTTCTACGACGACGCGCATCTGATGAAGATCATCGAGCGGATCGTGTCGCGGGTCGGCCGCCGGATCGACGAATCCACGCCGATGGTCGACGCGCGTTTGCCCGACGGCTCGCGCGTCAACGCGATCATTCCGCCCTCCGCGATCGATGGCCCGCTGGTGTCGATTCGCCGCTTCGCGGTGAATCCGCTCACGGTCACCGACATGGTCAACAACCAGAGCTTCACGCCTGCCATGGCGCAACTGCTCGAAGCGCTGATCAAGGCCAAGCTGAACGTGCTGATTTCCGGCGGCACGGGCAGCGGCAAGACCACCTTGCTCAATCTGCTGTCCGGCTTCATTCCGGAAGATGAACGGGTCGTCACGATCGAAGACGCAGCCGAATTGCAGATGCGCCAGCAACACGTGCTGCGCCTCGAAACGCGGCCGCCGAATATTGAAGGCAAGGGTGAAATCTCGCAGCGCTCGCTGGTGCGCAACGCGCTGCGGATGCGGCCCGACCGGATCGTGCTCGGCGAAGTGCGCGGTGCCGAAGCGCTCGACATGCTGCACGCCATGAACACCGGTCACGAAGGCTCGATGGCGACGCTGCACGCGAACACGCCGCGCGACGCGCTGACGCGTCTGGAGAACATGGTCGGCATGGCCGGCCTGACGATGCCGATCAAGGCGATCCGTCAGCAGATCGCCTCGGCGATCACGGTGGTGGTGCAGGCCTCGCGTCTGACCGACGGCCGCCGCAAGCTGATGAGCATTCAGGAAATCACCGGCATGGAAGGCGACGTCATCAACATGCAGGAAATCTTCACGTTCAAGCGGACCGGCGTCGACGAGAACGGCATGATCAAGGGCTATTTCGGCGCGACCGGCGTGCGGCCGATTTTCAGCGAGCGGCTGGCGAGCTTCGGCATCGCGCTGCCCGATCAGATGTTCGATCCGTCGCGGCGTTTAGAAGTATGAGCGGCGCAGCGTTCAAACGGGTTGGGGGAGCGTGACATGAACACATCGTTTATCGCCTTCGCGGTACTCGCGTTTCTCGCGGTCGTGCTACTGATCGAGGGTGTCTATCTGTTCTGGAGCAGCCATCACGGGCCGGCCGTCAAACGCATGGACGAGCGGCTGCGCGCGCTCTCGGCGGCGGGCAACGTCAGCAACGAATCGATGTCGATTCTCAAGCAGCGTCTGCTGAGCGAGTCGCCGTTCGTCACGCGGCTGTTGCTACGCATTCCGCGCGTTCGTGTGCTCGATCGGCAATTGCAGCAGTCGGGGTTGAAGTGGTCGGTGGCGCGTTTTGTCGTCTATACGCTGCTGTGCGCGTTCGTCGGTGTTTTCATCGCGTGGCTGACCGGTTTGCCCGCGCTCGTGATTGTTGGCGCGGCGCTGGTGATGAGCCTGCTGCCCGCGCTGATTCTGCGCCGCAAGCGCGCCAAACGGGTGCTGCAACTCGAACGCCAGTTGCCCGATGCCGCGGATCTGATTTCCCGCGCGCTGCGCGCCGGGCATTCGTTTCCGGCCGCGCTCGGGATGGTCGGCGACGAACTGCCCGACCCGCTTGGCGGCGAGTTCGCGCTGGTGTTCGACGAGATCAACTACGGCGTGTCGCTGAACGACGCACTGCTGAATATGGTGGGCCGCGTGCCGGTCGAGGATTTGCGCTACTTCGTGATCGCCGTGCTGATCCAGCGCGAAGCGGGCGGCAACCTGGCGGAGATTCTCGGCTGTATCAGCGGGATCATTCGCGAACGGATGAAGCTGCTCGGCAAAGTCAGGGTGCTGTCGGCGGAAGGGCGCCTGTCGGCCTGGATACTCGGCGCGCTGCCGTTCGTCATCATCGGGCTCCTGTCGGTGCTCAATCCGGGCTACATCACCGTGTTCTGGAAAGACCCGGCCGGCATGCAGATCGCCGGCGTGTCGCTGGCGATGATGCTGTTCGGCATTCTCTGGATGCGCAAGATCGTCCGGATTCACATCTAGACCACGGCTTTCATCACGAGGAGCGCGGGCCCGGCCCGCAGACCATGAAAACAGAACAGATCGTTTTGCTCGGGGTGATGTTCCTGATCGTGTTCGGCGCGGCGCTGAAGGCGATGACGCTGCTGCGGCCCGATCCGGTGCAACGCCGCATCGAAGGGCTCGGGCAGTTGGGCTCGACGGGCGGTATCGACCTCGACGGCGAGGCCGGTTCCGGTACGCCAAAGAACTGGGTCGAAACCGTCACGAAGGTCTCGGAACGCGTCGCCCGGCTGTCGCTGCCGAAAGACGATTGGGACAAGTCGGCATTGCGTCTGCGCTTCGCGAATGCGGGCATTCGCAACCCTTCCGCGCCGGCGATCTACTTCGCGGCCAAGACGGTATTGGCACTCGTGCTGCCCGCGATCGCATTACTTTCTCTCGGTAATGTATTCGAAGCCGACCAGCGCATGCTGTTGCTGATGGCGGTGCTGGTGGCGTCGGCGCTCGGCTTCTATCTGCCGAACCTGTTGCTGAACCGGATGATCGGGCGCCGTCAGCGCACGCTGTTCGAGGACTTACCTGACGCGCTCGACCTGATGACCGTCTGTGTGGAAGCGGGCCTCGGCCTCGACGCGGCGATGATGCGGGTCACCCAGGAAATCGGCGTGAGAAGCCTCGCGCTGAAGGACGAGTTCGAAATGGTGCTGCTCGAATTGCGCGCCGGTTCGGGGCGCGACAAGGCGCTGCGCAACCTGTCGTTGCGCACGGGCGTCGAGGATATCGACACGCTCGCCGCCATGCTGATCCAGGCGGAGCGCTTCGGCACCAGCGTGGGCGATTCGCTCCGTGTTTATACCGACAACCTGCGCACCAAACGGCGCTTGCGTGCCGAAGAGCAGGCTGCCAAGATCGCACTAAAGCTGCTGTTTCCTCTGATGTTTTTTATTTTTCCGACGCTGATGGCCGTGCTGGTCGGTCCGTCGGCGATCCGACTGGTCCGCCAGTTGTTCCCGATCATGAACAGCATGGCGGGCGGCTGAGCGTCGGGTGCGCCGTTGATGCACAAGTACTTACCGGGGAATACCATGCTTGCCTCGAGCGCGTTTGCCGATCTGCTGCACCACGCCGGCCTGTGGCTGCGCGGCTATCTGCTCGTGCTGGCGATCATGGCCGTGGGCGCGGTGCTGGAGCGGCGCTGGCCGGCCGACCTGCTGCAATCGCGCGCGGGGCAGCGTTTCAACATGGCGTATGCGGGGCTGTACCTGGTGCTGGCCGAGGCGGTGAGGCCGCTTACGGCGGCTGCCAGCGTCGCGATCGTCAATGCGCTCGGCGGCGGCATGGTCGTGCTGGTGTCGCACGGGTGGGGCGCGCTGGCGTCGTTCGTGATCGTGCTGCTGACCATCGACTTCCTCGAATATGCGTTTCATCGCCTGCAGCATGCGTGGCCACTGCTGTGGAAGCTGCATTCGCTGCACCACAGCGCGGTGGAGTTCAACGTGACGGTGACGTTCCGGCACCACTGGTTCGAAATGCTGATCAAAGGGTGCCTGCTCTATCCGCTGGTCGGCGTGATGTTCAAGGTGTCCCCGGCGATTGTCGGCGCGACCGCGCTGGTATTCATGGTCGGCAATTATTTCGCGCATCTGAATCTGCGCGTCGATCTCGGCCGCTACGGCACGTGGATCAACAACCCGCAATATCACCGCCTGCATCACTCGAACCGCGCCGAGCATTTCGACCATAACTTCACGCAATTGCTGCCGCTGTGGGATCACCTGTTCGGCACGCGCTGGGTGCCGGCGAAGCACGAGTGGCCGGCCACCGGTCTCGACGACGGCGCACAACCGCGCTCGCTGCTGGGTGCGTTGAGCTGGCCGCTGCGGCTGCCGGCCGGGCGCGGCACGGGACTCGCCGGCAAGCCGATGGCGATCGATCAGGAGCCGAAATGAAAGCCGTTCGCCGCAAGGCCGCTCATGAAGCCGGCAGGGCCGCCGACACGCCCGCTACCGGCCGCACGCGCAATCGACGCAAGCAGGGCGGCATCGCCACGCTCGAATTCGCGCTGGTCGCGCCGGTGCTGTTCCTGCTGCTGTGCATCGCCATGGATCTGGGCGTGGCATTGTGGGTGAATCTCACCATGCAATACGCGGTGCGGGAAGGCGCGCGCTACGCCGTGACGGGGCAAAGCAATCTCGATCCGAACACGACCAGCCAGCAGCGCTACGAGGCGGTGTTGCAGGAGATCAAGGTCAGCTCGATGGGCCTCTACAACTACGTCTCGCCGAGCTACGTGGTCACCATCAACGGCGGCACGAGCCAAACCTACAGCACTCAGGCGAGTTACAGCACCGGCATGTTCGGCAATCCCGGCGACATCGTGGTGCTGCAGATCAACTGCATCTGGCCGATGTTGACGCCGCTGGTCAAACCGTTTTTCGCTAACGGCAAGTTCAGCTTCAGCGTCGCGGCGACGATGCGCAACGAGGGCTTCTGATATGCCCACACGCATAAATGCAGGCACACGTAGCCGGCGAAACGGCCGGCGCGTCGCGCGCGGCATCGTCAGCGTGGAAATGGCGCTGTTGCTGCCGATCCTCGTGGCGCTCGCGCTGCCGGTCTACGACATCGCGCGCAACATCCAGGCGCAGATGATTCTGATCAACGTGAGCCGCGAAGGCGCGAACCTGTCCTCGCGCGCGTCGCTCACGTATCCGATGCAGTCCATCATGACGTCTCTCACCGCGACCACGCCGCCGCTCAACATGACCGCGCACGGCATGATCTACATCACCGAGATCATGGGCAACAACAACTGCGACAGCAGCGGCAACAACTGCACCGGGATCGTGGTCGCGCAATACCGCTGGAACGGCGGCAACTACTATCCGGCGAGCCATACCTGGAGTTGCGGCAGCGCGGGCACCAGTTGGGCGACGGACGGCACCGGCAGTTGCAGCAACATTCCGGCGGCGGGTTCCAGTTCACCGGCGGTGAATCTGCTGCAAGGCCAGCTCTCCACCGGGCAGATCGCTTACGTGGTCGAGGCGTTCTATCAGCAAACGCCGCTGCTCGGTTCGCTCAACCTGGGGGGCGGAATCCGGACACCGGCGCTGTCGCCGAATCTGTATGCGATGACGGTGTTCTGATTCAGACAAAACACATAAAACACAGTCGAATAAAAAAACGCGGGTCGGGGGATGTGATGAAGAAAATAGCGGCATACACAGCACGGCAGAGAGGATCGATCAGCGTCATCGTTGCGGTGTCGCTGATCGCGCTGATCGGCATCGTCGGGCTCGCGGTGGATTCCGGGCTCGGTTACATGATCAAGGCACGCCTCGACGCAGCCACCGACGGCGCCGTGATCGCCGCGGGCGAAGCCGTCACGCGCGGCAACAATCAGACCCAGCAGACCGCCAACGCGCAGCAGGCGGCCACGGCATTTTTCGCGGCGAACTATCCGGTGGGCTTTCTCGGCTCGACGGTGACGGCGGGTACGCCGTCGATCGTGTTCAACGCGGGCACCGTGACGATCGGCATGACCGCGCAGGCGAGCGTGCCGGTCACCTTCATGCAGACTCTCGGCTTCAGAATCCTGAACGTGAGTGCCTCGTCGCAGGCGATCCGCAAGACCCTGGACATGGCGTTCGTGATCGATACGACCGGTTCGCTGAACGTGTCCGGCGTGCCGGCCGCGGTGCGCGCGAACGCAATCGCCTTCCTGAATAATTTCGACGTGACGAACGACCGCGTGGCGTTGATGCACTTTGCGTATGGCACGGTGGTGGACGTGCCGTTCAACGGCAACACGCGCGGTTTCAACCGCACGTTGATGACGACCGACATCAACAGCTACACCTTCGGCGGCAGCACCAATTCGGCCGAAGCGGTCTGGAACGCGCGCAACCAGTTGAATACGGTGATCACGCAACCGTCCAGTTTGCGGGTGATCGTGTTCTTCTCGGACGGTGCGCCGAACAGTTTCGCGTCGTATTTCACGACCAATCAGAGCAGGTGCAACAACACGCCGGCCACGCTCGCGAGTCCCGACACGGCAGGCACGATGACCGGGCTCTACAACATGAACGCGCTGAGCCAGGCCTTGAGCTCGCCGTGTTATCAGAGCAACGCGACCCGACTCGTGACGGCGATGCCGAAGTGGTACAACGCGCACAACGTCAACGAACAGATCTTCCCGATCTGGCCTGTCACCACGCCGCGCGCGGTGCCGAATGGCAATATCACGTATGTGAACGTCAACCGGGCGTCGCGCAATCTGCTTGAAGCCATGGCGGCGCAGGCGCGCATCGAGGGCACTTACGTGTTCACGCTGGGTTATGGGCCGGAACTGGTTCAGCAGGAAGGCCCGGACAACGAACTGGGCTCGGACGTGCTCAAGTGCATGGCCAACACGCCGGATTCGCTGGCTCGCTGCTATAACCCGGCCCAACCGGTCGGCGTGTATTGTTACGCGGCGACCCCGAACGATCTGAAGCCGTGCTTCACGCAACTGGCTTCGCAAATCCTTCGTATTTCCAAGTGAGCGCGCTATGACATCGCCGACACCGTTGCGAGATCTGCCTTCCGAGGCTCATTCCAGGCATGGGCCGAGGGTGGAAGAGAAGGCGCCTGCGGCTAATGCCCCGGCCGCTTCTGCATCTGTTTGTCTTGCGGCCGAAGAACAAAGCTCGCCCAACCTGCGGCACGCCTTCGTCGAGATCGCCACGCGGGTCGGCGCCGCGTCGATGCTGAGCCTGTTCGCCTATGCGGCGGTCCGGCAATGGCTCGCGGCGCCGCAGCGGATCACGTTGCTGCTGCTGGTCGTGTCGGCTTTCGTGACGATCGGCCTGTCGCTGTTCTCGCGGATCCCGGTCAAGCGCGACTGGCGGCCGCTCGCGTTTATCTGCTCGATGGGCGGCACCTACTACTTTCTGGCTGTGCGTCTGAGCCCCGGTTCGCATCTCGTGTCGGAAAGCGTCGGCGCGACGCTGCAACTGCTGGGGATTTTCTGGCAACTGTTCGCCAAAGCGTCGCTGCGCCGCTCGTTCGGTATTTTGCCGGCCAATCGCGGCGTCGTCTCGCGCGGCGCGTATCGCTTCGTGCGCCATCCGATGTATCTCGGCTACTTCATCACCGACATGGGTTTTCTGCTGGTGAACTTCGGGCTGCAGAATCTGCTGGTCTATAGCTGCCAGTTCGCGTTGCAGGTGGTGCGGATTGTTCGCGAAGAACAACTGCTGTCCGCGGATGACGGCTATCGCAGCTACAAAACCCGGGTGCGTTTCCGCGTGATTCCGGGCGTGTTCTAGTCAAATTCGAGGCGAGTCTCAGGCGGTGTTTGCGGTGTTCTATGCGAGCCGTGTGCTGCGCACGGCCTTGCCGCCCAGCAGGCAGACGGTCAACGCGGCCATCACCAGCACGCACAGCGCGACGCGCAAACCGAGCAGGCCCGCGCCCAGACCAATCAACGGCGGCCCGACCAGGAAGCCCGCATAGCCGGCTGTGGCCGCCATCGACACGCCGATCGCCGGCGTGACGGTCGAGCGGCCCGCCGCGCTGAAAATCACCGGCACGATGTTCGCGAGGCCGATGCCGACCATCGCGAAACCGACGCAGGCGGTGAGCACGGTCGGCCAGCTCAGCACCAGCGCGAGTCCGGCCACGGCGATCAAACCGCCCAACGCGACCACCTTGCTCGAACCGAAGCGGCGCACCGACACGTCGCCGACAATCCGGCAGGCCGCCATCGAAAACGCAAACGCGGAATAGCCGATCGCGGCGACGCTGGCTTGCTGGTTCAACGTCGAACGCAAATACACGGCGCTCCAGTCGGCCACCGCGCCTTCCACCAGCATGCAGAGGAACGCGAGCAGCGCCAGTTTCATCACGGCGGCATTCGGCCACATGAAGCCGCTGGCAGGCGCGGCCGCTCTAGCAGGCTGTTGAAAAGCGCCCCGTCATGAAGACGGGAGCAGTGTTCACGAGGCTTCCAAATGCGATGTGCTGCTGAATTGCGGGTTCGCACGGTGGTTTTTGTAGGCAATGCGCGTGCGCGCAGGCGGCGCGCCGTGCATTCGCCATGCCGTGGCGGCTCATCGCGTCGCTCCTTGCGGCACCACACCTGGCATTCGCGCCATGCGGGTCAGATTGCTCGCAACCATCGTCAGCTTGAAGTGCTGGTCGACTCGCCGGATGCCGCGATAGACCGTCTGCCGGATCCGACCGACGGTTTTACCCCAGCCGAAGTGCTCCTCGATACGCTTGCGGATGATCTGACTGGTCCGGTAGCCCGCATGCCGCGAAGTGCGCCCGTCGATTGCGCTGCCGCCCGAACGCTCATCGTTGCGCGCGACATGCGGTGTCACGTTGCGAGCGCGGCAATCGTTCACGAAGTCACGGGTGTCATACGCCTTGTCGGCACCGACTGTCTTCGCATGAGCGCCTGGCACGCAATCGAGCAATCGCAACGCGCTGGCCCGCTCGGCGAAACCATCCGCGTGACTAACCACGGCACCGACCACCAGCCCTGAGCGATTCTCCATCAGGATGTGCCCGTGGTAGCACAGGATGGCCGGGCTTTTGTGGCTCTTCTTGAACAATCGCGCCTCCGGATCAGTAGTCGACTCGTGCGTGGCATTGCTACGTCGCTCGCCTCTCCAGTCAGTATCGGCGTTGCGGCCACCGCCGGCGGGCGGACCATCCTCCGGGCCGTCCTTGCGGCGGAAGCTCTTGTGACTGGCCCACGCCTGAATCAGCGTGCCGTCCACCGAGAAATGGTCCCTCGACAACAAGCCCCGTTTGTCCGCCAGGCTCATGACTTCGGTGAAGAACGCTTCCACGACTTCATGCTCCAGCAACCGGTCTCGGTTCTTCGAGAACACCGAGTGGTCCCACACGGCGTCCTCAATCGCCAGCCCGACGAACCAGCGGAACAGCAGGTTGTAGCGCATCTGCTCCATCAGCATGCGCTCGCTGCGCACCGAGTAGAACACCTGCAACAGCAGCGCTCGCATCAGCTTCTCAGGTGCAATCGAGGCACGGCCAGTGTCCGCGTAGATGACGCTGAACAGCCCGTTGAGCCGTTTCAACGCATCATTCACCAGCACCCGGATCGGTCGCAACGGGTGATCTGCCGGGACGAAGTCCTCCAGCTTGACCGTCGTGAACAGGGTTTCCTGCATCTCATCCATTCCGCGCATCGCATCCGCTGCCAAAGATCATGAACACGATATCCATAACGCCCGTCCCTCAAACCCCGCTTACACGGGACCAAAATTCAACAGCCTGCTAGGCCCGACATCGCGCAACGCAACGAGCGCGGCGCCGGCGAATAGCACGGCGATCACGACGCCCGGGATCAGCAGTCCGCCGCTCACGCCGACGCCGCTCTTTTGCAGCATGGCGCCGGTCGCCGCGCCGAGCAGGCCGCCCGCGCTCCACGCCGCATGAAACGACGACATGATCGGCGCGTGCCATTGGCTTTCGATGCTGCTGGCGTGCCCGTTCATCGACACGTCGAGCGCGCCGTTCGCCGCGCCGAGCGCCAGCAGCACGATGCAGAGCACGGCCATGTTGGGCGCGAAGGCGGGCAGCGGCAGCGCCACGACGAAGGCCGCGCCGAGCAGCGCGGTCGCGCGGCCGCTGCCGAAGCGCGGCGCCAGTTGCCCCGCGAGCGGCATGGCGATAATCGCGCCCAGCGCGAACGCGAACAGCGAGATGCCGAGCGCGGTGTCGCTGAGCGCGAGGCTTTCCTTGATGCGCGGAACTTCGACGGCCCACGCGCCGATCCCGAAACCGTTGGCGAGAAACACCCCGAGGGTGGCCGCGCGTTCCTTGATGAGTGGCTGGGAGGCGCTCACGAGCGGGCCACCTCGACGTTGTCGCAGACCGCCTTGAGCTTCGCGAGGCGCGCGGCCGGCACGTCGTCCTCGACGAACAGATGGTCCACGGCGGTTGCGGGTGCAACGGAAAACGGCGCGGCGGTCATCAGCTTTTCCGAGGTCAGTGCGATCGCGATCTGACCGCTTGCCTTGATCATTGCGCGTTTGAGTTCGGCGTCTTCGGCGTCGAATGCGGCGACGCCTTCGTCGGGATCGAGCGCGCATGCGCCGAGAAAGCACAGGTCGGCGCGGATCTGCTGCACTTGCAGCAGCGCGGTCGCGCCGACCGAGCCGGCCGCGCCCGTCGCGATACGGCCGCCGATCAGGATCACGGTGATGCCCGGTCGGTTCAAGAGGCGCGCGCAAGCCTCGGGCGAGTTGGTGATGACGGTCAGGTCGGCGTGGTCAGGCAGCGCCGCCGCAATCGCGACGTTGGTCGAGCCGGCGTCCAGCAGAACGATCTGCTTCGGACGCACGATCGACACGGCCGCCAAGGCGAGGCGGGCCTTGCGGTCCACGGCTTCGCCCATGCGCACGGCGGCGGGCTTGTCGGCGGGCGAGGCGAGCAGGGCGCCGCCGTAGACGCGCTTGCACAGCCCCTGATCGGCCAGATCGCGCAAATGACGGCGCACGGTGTGCTCCGAGGTCTGGAGTTCGGCCGCGAGCGCCGACGCCAGCACGCGCCCTTCGGCGCGCAGCCGCGTGAGGATCAACTGTTCGCGCTGTTCGGGCAGCAGTCCATCAATGGCTTCCTGGCGGGTTCGCTGCATGGTGTCGGTCTCAGGTTGTCGGGTGAATCGAGCATAACCGAGCAAAATGTAGCGTAAACGGTCGTAAAACACAAACGCCCCATGACGGGGCGTTTGGTTTGTCGTGAGGTGAACGGCGCGTTATCCGTTACCGGCTGATCTCCATGTCGTCGAATTTCTTCGCGCGGTAGATCAGCACGGACACCAGCCAGCTCAACACGAAAATGCCGATGATTACGTAGCCGAGCGTGCCGAAGTGATCGTTCAGCGCGCCGATCGCGTCCCACAGCGGACCTTGCAGTTTCAACTTATCCGAGACCAGACCCAATGCCTCGATACTGCCGATCACAATCGCCACGACCACCGACACCAGCGTGATGGTCATGTTGTAGTAGATCTTGCGGATCGGCTTCAGATACGCCCAGCCATACGCGCCGAGCATCAGGTGGCCGTCGAGCGTATCGATCAGCGACATGCCGGCGCTGAACAGCACCGGAAACACCATGATCGCCCACGGCGACAATCCCTGCGACGCCTGCGCGGCGGCAATGCCGAGCAGCGCGATTTCGGTGGCGGTGTCGAAGCCCAGGCCAAACAGAAAGCCAAGCGGGTACATATGCCAGCTACGGCTGATCAAGCGGAACAGCGGCTTGAACAGGCGCGAGAAGAAGCCGCGGTTGGCGAGCAGCAGGTCGAAGTCGTCGTCGACATAGCGGCCGCCTTGCTTCACGTTGCGCCACGCCCGATAGATCGACTTCAGGATGATCAGATTCATCAGCGCGATCGCGAACAGGAACAGCGAGGAGACCAGCGTGCCGACCACGCCGCCGATTTCCTTGTAGTGGTCGAAGCGGCCTTGCATCGCGGAGGTGGTCGCCGCCACGGCGAGCGAGGCCAGCACCACGACCGTCGAATGACCGAGCGAGAAGAAGAAGCCGACCGTGACCGGACGCTTCTTTTCCTGCATCAGCTTGCGCGTGACGTTGTCGATCGCGGCGATGTGGTCCGCGTCGACCGCGTGGCGTAGGCCGAAGCCATAGGCCAACAGCGCGGTGCCGAGCAATACGGGATGATGGCGGAACGCGATGAACGCCCAGAGCCATGCGATCACGTTGGTGGCGATCAGCACGCCGTAGATACCGAGCAGGCGGGTGCGAACGTGACTGTTCGAATCGCTGAAGATCTGTTTTATTTGCGAAATCATCGGGTGTTTACCTTGAGATGCAATGCTCTACAGGCTTATACACGGCGCCGTTGGCGTTGTCGAACTGATCAAAAGTCTGATGCGTGGTAAGGCTGGGAGAGGCTTTATGGTCCGGCTGTCGGCGTGGATTCGGCCTGTGGCGGCGCACCGTGCACGAGGCCGGTAATCGCGGACGTGGCGATCCATTCGCGCCATTGCGACGTGAAATTGAATCCGGAGTCGATCTCAAAGGCTGCGTCGAGTGCTTCATTGAGTGTCGCTCCGCGTTGCAATGGGCCGAACGCTGCGTGTGCGGCTGCGGATTGCACGAGGACTTCGGGGCGCCAATGTGGACGCACGACCAGCGCGTAAGTCGGCGAATCGATCTGCGTTGGCAACGAGCCGTCCGGTTGATGAGCTTTCCAGATATCGGCGATGGCGTAGCGCGAAGCAATCAGCGCACAAGCAGGGTGGATCGCGAGTTGTGCGTCGAGCAGATCGTCGGGACGGATCGCGGCCCATTCCTGTTGCGTGAGCGTTGTCGCGTCAGCCGCGTAGTGGGCCACATGCAGCGACCATTCAAGTCGCGTAAGGTCGACGAAATAGCGGTACTGTGGGTCAGTTTCGTAACGACCGATGAAGTCCGGCAGCGCAGCGCCGAAGCGATTCAGATCGCCGCTTTGCGAGGGATGTTCGTGTGCGTAACCCTTCGACATTGCGTCGAAGTAGGTCTCGCCGACCAGCGCCCGCAACACGGGATAGGCGCTTGCGAGCGCATCGCGGCGATGAGCGCGAACGTTGTTTCGATAGAGATCGATGCGCTTTTGAAGCGCGGCATCGGTGCGCAGTTGCGCAAGCACAGGCCGCCGATCTGTTTCCAGCGACTCGGCAAACAGGCGTTGCAGTGACTCAAGCGAGGCGCGCATGGTTCTTTGGGTCTCCGCTAAGAGCAGGCCGTGCAGCATGAACCGCGCTTTGAACCTCACGGGCGCGGTTGGCTTCTTCCAGCAGAATATCCAGCGCGGGCAGATCGGTGTCCCATTCGATCAACGCCGGTATCGCGCCGAACCGTCGTACCGCGTACTCATACAGCGCCCACACCGGCGCCGCGACGCGAGAACCGTGATCGTCGATCACGGCCACGTCCGTCACGCTGTGACCCGCGAGATGAATTTCGCCGACCACACCGAGCGGCAGCGCGTTCATTGCCGCCATGGCGTCCTCGCCGTGATTGCATTGATTCACATACAGGTTGTTCACATCGAGCAGTACGCCGCAACCCGTACGCGCCGCGAGTTCAGCGAGAAAGGCCGTCTCGCCGTGCTGATCGTCGCGGAAACGTACGTACGTGGAGACGTTTTCCAGCAGAACCGGCCGGCCCAACGCATCCTGCAACTCGCCGACGCGCGCGCACAGCAGCGCGAGCGCCGCGTCGGTTAGCGGCATCGGCAGCAGATCGTTCAGATGACCGGCCGCCGTCGCGCCCCAGCACAAATGTTCGGAAACGAGCGCGGGCTCGATCCGTTCGACGAGGCGTTTCAGCTTCGCGACATGCATCGTATCGAGCGGTTTCGCCGAGCCGAGTCCGAGGCCGACACCATGCAGGCTGACGGGACGATCACGGCGCACGGCGTGCAGCACATGCAGATCGAAACCGCCGTCGCCGAAATAGTTTTCGCTGTGGACCTCGACCCAGTCGACGGGCGGCGTTGCGTCGAGGAAATCGCGGTAGTGCGCGTGACGCAAGCCGATACCGACGCCGCGCGGCGGCGCGTGCGTCGATGCGACGGCGTTCATGGAAGGCAGCGGAGTAGGCGACACGGTTGGCAGATCGGGCTACTAGGTCTTTCCGTCGACCTTGCCGCCCAGCTTCGTGCAAGTGCCCTTCGGTACGGTTTTGAAGTCGCCCTGATCGTTGTCGACCTTTGCTTCACCGGCACAGCTATGCACGCCGGTTTTGCTCGCGCAGTCGTTCTGACCGGCTTTGGCGATACCGTAGCACTGCACTTTTTCTGTGGCGTGCGCTGCGGTGATGGGCGCTGCCGCGAGGCCCGCGAGCGCGGCCGCGATCAACGCCGGTCGACCGAGTTTCGAGTTCATTGTGCTTCTCCTGAGTGAGTGTTTGAGCTGGCCGCGAGGCATGGGTTATGTTACGGCGCCGGGCTTATCCCTGGGAAGATTTTAAGCGCGCGGCGCTGCCTGTCCAGCGTGTCACTGACCCATCGTACCCGCACTCTTCACGGCGCAGGAAGCGGTGACTTTCTGGCCGTTGCTGAACGAGAAGGTCAGCGGAATCGACGAGCCGACCTTGAGCGTCTGCTTGGGCTCTTCCAGCATGACATGATAGTTACCCGGCGCAAACACGAGCGTGCCGTGCGCGGGTACCGCGACCTGTTCGACCATCGCCATCGACGACGTGCTGCCCTGGCTTTGCGTTTGATGCAGCATCGCCATGCCGAACGCGTTCGAGCTGATGCCGATGAGATTCACCGGCTGATCGCCGGCGTTATGAGCCTTGAAATAGCCGCCCTTGGGCAGATCGCCCGGCAACGCGCGGATCCAGCAATCGGACACGCTTGCGGGTGCGGGGGTTGCCGCGAATGCCTGGAAAGATGCACCGCACAGCAAAGCGGCGAGGAGAAGTTGACGCGATGTATTCATGATGTGCTCCATGGTTCGACGGAATCGACAGAGTCGACGGAAGGAAATGACGTTAGGCCGGTTGCCGTGCGCTACGACCGAAAATCGTGCGGTCGGCGAGCCACACGGCGAGCAGCGTGGCGCCCATCAGCGGGAAAATCATGCCGAGCAGTACGAGACCGGTTTTCCAGCCGCGCATCGGCGGAGCGGCGCGTTCACGTGACGGCGCGCCGAGCGAACGTTGCGGACGGCGCTTCCACCACATCACGCAGCCGGTCGCCGCCATCGCCGCGAGGCCGAGTGAAATCGCCGCGCAAAGCAACTGATTGGCGAGGCCGAAATAGCGGCCCATATGCAACGACGTGCCATACGACACAGCTTTCGACACGGCGCCGTAGTCGCCATAGCGAATGTCCTTCAGCACCGCGCCGCTGTATTGATCGATGTACAGCGTGCGTTCGTCTTTCGGATCGCCGGGGAAGTACGAGACCGTGTAGACGCCGGTTGGCGAAGTGGGGAGCACGATGCTGTAGCCGTCGGTCACGCCGAGCGAGGCGAGTTGCGCGACGACGTGGCCTAGTGGCAGCGGCTTCGGTTGCGTTTGCGCTTGCGCTGCCTGTGGTTCAGCAGACGCAGGCACCGGTGAATTGCCGACGGCCCACGGCGTGAGCGGCAAGGGTAAATCGTCCATCACCATGCCGGGCATCGAATCCATGTCGGCGGCGTTCGCGCCGTGGGCGGCGTGTTCATCGTGTGCCGCGCGGGTTTTATCGGCGGTGGCCGCCATCGCGGACGTTGCGGCCGCATCGATAGGTATGCCGGCCGGCAGCACGGAACGCAACGGCAAGCCACCCCACGAACCCGGCGGCGCGCCGAGATTCGCAGCGGTCGCGAGCGCCTTGAACTGCTTGCCCCATGAGCCCGTCCACGGCAGCCCGCTCAGCACGAAAGCGAGGGCGCCGAGCGCGAGCCAGATGCCCATCACGGCGTGCAGGTTCTTCCACAACGGACGTCCCTTAAGCGTGAAGCGTGGCACCAGCGCCGCCCGTGCGGTGGTTTTTTCACGTGGCCACCAGAGTGCGACGCCGGTGCCGATCATCACGAGTGTCCAGCATGCGGCGAGTTCCATCAGCAACTCGCCGGGCTTGCCGAGCAACAGCTTGCGATGCAGCATGCGGTCCACCTGCATGAAGCGATTCTCGACGCTCAGCGTGCCCAACACCTCGCCGCTGTACGGGTTCAGATAGACGCTCTCTTTTTCCCCATTGGCAAGACGGAACACGAATTCCGTGCTGCGATCCGGCGCACTCGCGATCGCGGCGGTGACCGCGACAGCGTCCTTCGGCATGGCTGCGCGAGCTTTGCCCAACAGCCTGTCTTCGGTCAGCCTCGGCACGGCTTGCGGTTCGACGATCAGCCGATGCGGATACAACAGCGGCTCGATTTGCGGCTGAAAGCAATACAGCGTGCCCGTGATCGCCAGCACGACCAGAAACGGCATCACGAAGAGGCCCGCATAGAAGTGCCAGCGCCAAAGTGTGCGATAGCCGGGGTTGACCGTGCCGGTCGCCGAGACGACGCGTTGAGCGGTGGTGGTGGACATAAAATCCTCCTGAATTAGGTTTTAAGTCGAGCGGCCTTCGCCGCGCGACGAACGCGTTCATAGCGCGCGCTTACATGCGCAGCTTTGCTTCCACATAAAACGTGCGGCCCGGATACGGGTGGTAGACGAAGTAGCGCGCGTCGAACAGGTTGTCGACGCCGATACCGATCTCGCTCAGCTTCGTCGGCCGGAAGGTGAACTTCGTATCGACCACGGTGTACGAACTCGTGCCGCCGAACACGTCCGGATTGGTGTCGGTATTGGTGAGCGTGTTGTACTGGCGGCCCGAATAGCGCGCGGCGAGCGTGAGCGCCGCGCGTTCGTCGAAGCGATAGGTGGCGGCGAGATTCGCGCGCCACAGCGGAATGCGATAGAAGTACTTGCCGACCGTGGCCGGATTCTGCGCATTGGCGATGATCTTCGACTGCGTGTACGCGACGCTGGCGATCAGATCGAGGCCGTGCACGAACACGTCCTGTCCCGAGTAACTCGTTTCCACGCCGCGCGAACGCACCTTGCCGATGTTCTGGAAGTTCGTCACGTTCGGAATCACGGTCGTGTCGGTCTGGCTGAAGATCGTGTTCTTCACGTCGTCCTGAAACAGCGAGAAGCGGAACACGCCATTCCAGTGCGCCCATTCGGCCGTCAGTTCTTTCGAGAGATCGTCTTCGGGCTTCAGGTTCGGATTGTTGTTGACGATCGCCGAGCCGTTGATTTGCCCCTGGAACAGTTCGCTGACGGTCGGAAAGCGATACGCGCGGCCGATCGACGCGCGCAGGATCAGGTCGTCGGTAACGTCGAACGACAACGAGGCCTTCGGCGAAAAGTGCTGCTGGCTCGCGTCGCTGAACGGCAACGCCTGGCCGGGTAGCGCCTGCGATCCGCCGTACGCTTGCCAGTCTTCATAACGCACGCCATAAACGAGCTTCCAGCGCGGTAGAAAACGCCATGCGTCCTGCGCGTATAACGCCTGGGTCTGCGTCTTGCCGCGGAATGCGTTGGCGAAGGTGGTCGCTCCGCCGTCGCGCCAGTTCAGCGTGTTGTAGCTCTCGTTATCGAGGAAGTAGTTGTCGTAGTGATAGCCGAAGCTCAGCGCGTGATTCGCGAGACCTGCCTGCTTCGAGGCGGGCGTGTAGGTGCTGCGCAGATCGAGCGTTTTCCAGCCGGTGCCATCGCCGAAAATCACCGTGCCGGGACCATTACCCGGCGCGCCGGAAGCGGCGGTGCGCGCCACGCTATTGCTGACGTCGTAGTACGACGCGACTGCTTCGGCATTCCAGCCGGTGGCGTAGCGCGTTCTCAACGACACACCGTAGAGCCAGTTCTCGCTATAGCCGAGGCTCGGCGCCAGCGCGGCGGCGGGAATGTTGTACTCGTAGCCGCCAATCGCTACCTTGCCGCTATAAACGGGGTTGCCGTTCGCGTCGCGCAGGAAGGTGGAGGTCTGGCTGTTATAGGTCTGATGCCAGTAACCGAGCGTGAAACCGGCCTGCAATGTCGGCGTGAAGTCGTACTGCATCTTCAGCTTGAACTGGTCCTGAATCGTATGCTCGATCCCTTCGCCGTTCACGCCGAGCACCGCCGTCGGCGTGTTGGTCTGGTTGTTGTACAGATACGCGCCGGTGACCGGCACGTCGCCGGCTTTCGCGGGCGTGCCGGACTTGGCGAGCGTGGCGAATTGCAGCGGCTGGCTGGTGTTGTCCAGATGGTTCACATCCAGCCGGTACGAGAACTTGCCGACCCGGTCGCCGATCGACGCGCTGGCTTCGCTGCCGTTGAAGTTCTGATTCACGCCGAACAGGTTGAAATGCTGCGTGAATGCCTTGACGTCGGCGCTGGCTTCGAACTGCTTCGGCATGCGCGTGCTGATGAGCACCGTCGCGCCGAGCGAATTGCCCGGATAAAGCGCGGAAAACGGTCCATAGATCACGTCGACCTGCTGGATCTCGTCGGGCGACACCATCGACCAGCGCGGCGGAAACGAATAGTTGTTGCCGAGAAGATTACTGAGCAGCAGGCCGTCCGCGTAGACGAGACCCCGCGCGCTCTGCGAATTGCTGGTGCCGCGCACTGCGATGATCGAATTCAGGTCGCCGATAAAGCGCTTGCGCACCGCGAGATTCGGCATGTACTTCAGGACGTCTTCGGTGTTGACCACATTCCAGTTGTCGAACTGATCGCGCGTGACGGTCTCGACTGAGGCGGGCAGATTCGGATCGACGGCGCGCGGCGCGGCCGCCGTATTCGCGCTGGCGGTGACGTTGACGGCCGGCAGCGTGGCTTCGGCGATCACGGTATCGGCATGGGCCGTTGTCGAAACGAAAGCCGGCAGCAGCGCCGGCACGAGCGCCGGAATGAAAGCCGGCAGACAGACGGGCAAAGACGGCAGCGGCAGGCGAGTAGAGATCAAGCCGCGTGCGCCGCGGCGGGCGCGAGCGGACAGGCTTCGCGGGGCGAAGTTGAACATGAACGTTTCCTTGATGCATTGAACAGACGACCGCGCGCGCCCTATACGGGCGCGACGAATGCGCGATCAGGACCGGCAGTGATCAGGAAACGGCAGGTGGGGCGCGGGGGCGTCCGGACGGAAACGCGCCGAGCGGCGTGAAGCGGGTGGAGAGTGTGGGCGCAGCGGTGCCGGCGAGCGTGAGCGACGCTTGCGGCTCGACGGCGGCGACCGTCGGCATGGCGACGTGGTGTTCGAGCAGATGGCAGTAGCCGCAGGCGCCGAACGCGTCGTTATGGCTCAATTGAACCGGTGCCGGCGTGGCGATGACGGATTGGCTGAGCTCGCCCAGTCCGCGCGGCTGAAGCGCCGAGCAGAGCGCGGCGATGGGCTCGCCCGCGCGGTTCGACACCAGCAGTTGACTCACGAGCGGCGCGAACACGACCAGACACATGGCGATGAGGCCAAGCCAGGCGGTCATGCGGTTGTGGGCGCGTAGAGTCATGAGATTGAAAGTAAAAGCGGGGCGATTCTAGCACTGAGGCGCGAACTTTTCTCGCGTGATCCTGGTTATAGCGAGGGATTAGAGGGCCGAACACCGTTCATTTCCCGTCGTTACCCGCGCGCCGATTCGCTTAAGCTGCGTGGTACATGTTGCGCATTCCGTCCGGCGCGGCGCTTTGTCGCGGCACGGAACCAACGATCGACCTGGCCGGCGCAGCGCCGGCCTCCATGCACCACCACTCATGACCACGACGCAGACGAGCGACTCCTCGATCACCGACCTCAACCAGCAGGCCGTCGCGCTATGTTCGACCGGACAGTTCGCCGACGCCTTGCAGCGGGTCGCGCCGATGCTTGCGCCGCTCCTTGAAGGCGCAACGATATCCGACGACGCACGCGCCGACGCGTTGAATATCGCCGGCGCCTGTTCGTTCGCGCTGCGTAAGCTCGATGACGCGGAAGACTACTGGCGCCAGTGTCTGCAGATCAAACCCGGCTACGTCGAGGTGTACGACAGCCTCGGCATGCTGCATAAGTCGCTTGGGCGGCTGTCGGCGGCCAAGGCGATGTACCGGCAACTGATCGTTCTGCGGCCGGACCGGGCCGACGCCCACCACAATCTCGGCATCGTGCTCTACGGACTCGGTTACAAGGAAGAGTCGGAGGCGTCGTACCGTCAGGCAATTGAAATCCGTCCGGATTATTCGGAGGCCTACTACAACCGCGCGATGGTGCTGCACGAATTGCGCCGTCTGCCCGAAGCCGAAGCGGCGTATCGCGCGGCGCTACGGGGACTGCCTGAGCACGCCGAATCGCACAACAACCTCGGCAATGTGTTGATGGACCTTGGCCGTCTGCTTGAAGCGGACGCCGCTTATCGTCAGGCGCTGACGATCCGGCCGCAGTATCCGGAGGCGCTGAATAATCTCGCCGGCGTGCTGAAGGCGACGAACCGGCTGGAAGAGTCCGAACTGGCCTGCCGGCTCGCGCTCGCGATGCGCCCGGATTACCCCGAGGCGCATCTGAACCTCGGCGCAGTGCTGACCGAATTCACGCGTTTGCCCGAAGCCGAAGCGGCCTATCGCGGCGCGATCGCCTGCCGTCCTGATTACGCCGAGGCGCACTACAACCTCGGTATCGTGCTGGCCAAACTCGAACGTTTCGGCGACGCCGAGCGCGCGTATCGCGAGGCGCTTCGCTGGCGGCCGGACATCGTGCAGGCGCACAACAATCTGGGCTGCGTGCTGCGTTTGCTCGACCGTCTGCCCGAGGCGATCGAGGCCTTTACGCAGGCGTTGGCGTTGTGTCCCGATCTGTCCGAGGCGCACTACAACCTCGGCGCGACAGCGGCGCAACTCGGGCGGCTGACGGAAGCCGAAAGCGCTTATCGCCGAGCGCTTGCGCTGAGTCCCGCTTACGGCGACGCAAAGTTCGGCCTCGCTGTGTTGCTGCTCAGCATGGGGCGTTTCGAAGAAGGTTGGCAGCTTTACGAATACCGCTATTTTCAGCCGGGTTTCGTCCATTACAAGACGCGCGACATGCTGGGTTGTCCGCAGTGGGGCGGCGAGACGCTGGCCGATAAAACGCTGCTGGTCTGGCAGGAAGACGGCCTCGGCGACATGATTCAGTTCAGCCGCTATTTCGCGTTGCTGAAGGCGCAAGGGGCCAGGCGGATCGAGTTCGCGTGCATGCCGGCGCTGCATCGGTTGATGGCCTCCGTCGACGGAATCGATGCGTTGGTCGACCATGACACGGCGTTGAAGCGGGCGTCCGGTTACGACTGCTGGACGAGCCTGATGAGCGCGCCGCTGCATCTGCGTACGCTGATCGATACGATTCCGCGTCCTACGCGTTTGAGCGCCGAACCGGCGTTGGTCGAACAATGGCAGCCGGCGCTGGACGCGCTGCCGCCCGGCCGCAAGATCGGTCTCGTCTGGAAGGGCAACTTGGCGCACCATAACGACGCGAATCGTTCGGTTCCTTCGCTTTCGTTGCTGGCGCCGCTCTGGACCGTGCCCGGCCTGAGCTTCGTGAGTCTGCAGAAAGGGCAGGGCGAAGACGAAGCGCGTAACCCGCCCGCTTCGCAACCGTTGCTTCATCTTGGCTCACAGATCAACGATTTCGCGGACACCGCGGCGATCATCGAACAGCTCGATCTGGTGATTTGCGTGGACACGTCTACCGCGCATCTGGCCGCGTCGCTCGGTAAGCCGTGCTGGGTGATGCTGCCGGAAAAAGATATCGACTGGCGCTGGATGCACGAGCGCAGCGATTCGCCGTGGTATCCGCACACCGTGCGGCTCTTCCGTCGCGCACCGAACGAGGATTGGTCGATGCCGATCGATCGCGTGCGGCAGGCGTGCATTGCACGATTCAGCGCCGACTTGGCTGTTGAAGAACAGCACTGACAGCGTGAATGGGAAAGCGAACTCGTAGCGTCCACAACGCGTTCACGACGCGTTCACAACGAAGCAATCGCGCCGTCATGTAACCTTTGCCACGCGTTTGCGGCGCGTCGGCGTACTCGCATGAAAACGGCTTTCAGTCGTCTCGATCGACTGACCGAGAAACTGCAGGAACATGCTCATCGCGACCGTGGTGGTCAAGTCCGCGCGTTGGTACAGACAACTGAACGATCTGGCGCCGGCGTCCGCTAGCGCCAACCACGCGAGTTTGCGTTGCGCCACGTCTTCCGCAACATTCTCCGCGATCAGAAAGCCGATCCCCACCCCGTCCGCCACGAGCCGGCGCACCATCGATACGGAACTGGTTTCCACCAGCGGGCGCGCCTTGCGTTTCTCGCGATGGTCGATCTGATCCACCATCGCGCGCAGTTCGGTATCGGGCGTCATCAGAATGAGCGGATAGTCGAGGCAGTCGCGCAGTCGCGGCCGCTTGTTCAGTTTGGTCAGCGGATGCCCAAGCGGCGCAACGAGTCCGAGGTGCTGTGAAAACGCGCGCACTTCCACGACGCCGGGCGGCGGTTTGCGGCGCAATCCATAACCAATGTCGGCCTCGCCGGTTTCCACCCACTTCAGGATGCTTTCGCCATTGCCCGACCGCACGCTATACGTCACGCCCGGATAGCTCTGCATGGCCGCCATGATCGCATCGGGCACCAACTGTTCGGCGGACGAGGGCGACACCGCCAGGTTGATATGGCCGCGCCGCAACGAGCGTAAGTCTTCGACCTGGGTCATAGCATTGTCGAAATCGCGCTGGCCGCGCCGCACTGCCGCAATGATGATTTCGCCGGCGGTGGTGAGTTGCATGCCGCGCGGCAAGCGATCGAACAACGGCGAGCCGACCTGCTCCTCAAGATTGAGGATTTGCTGGTGCACTGCGGCAGCGGTCAGGTGCAGCGATTCGGCCGCCTTGCGGATCGAACCGCGCCTGACTACCTCGTCGAAACAGCGGAATGTCTGCGATATTGGACGCATATTTGCACCGTATAGTTTTTCCGTACAGGCCGTATGGAACAATCATGTTTTCCTGACGGATCGAATAGCCTAGATTTTGCTCCATCATCTTAACGGAGCGAATCGTGACCACCACTGTCGACCAAATTACCCAGCGGCGCCGCGGCGTCGGTCTCATCGCCTACGACCCGCAACAATCGGCCGGCGGGTATACGCTGATCGCGCCGCAGACGGCGGGCGGTCACGTTTATCTCGTCGACATTCGCGGCGAAATCGTGCACGAGTGGCAGATGCCGGTTCGTCCTGGTCGCCATGCGGTGATTCTGCCGAACGGCAATCTCGGCTACAACGGCAACCATGCAGACTCGGAAGACCGCTACGCGCCGTGGTCCATGTGGCACGGCGGCGACTTCTATGAAGTCACGCCGCAAGGCGAGGTGGTCTGGCGCTACGAAGATCCCGCGCATCATCACGACGCGCAGTGGCTGCCGAACGGCAACCTGCTGTACACCGCTTGCGAACGGGTGCCGGCCGGTTTCGCGGAGCGCGTGCCGGGCGGCACCGCGCACGGGCCCGACGAGCCGATGTACGCGGACGTGATCCGCGAGGTGAATCGTGCCGGCGAACTGGTGTGGGAATGGAAGGCAGCGGAACATCTGAACCCCAAGGACTTTCCGATCGCGGCGGGCTTTGGACGCTATCACTGGCCGCTCGTCAACGGACTCGGCGTGAACGCGAAGGGCGAGGTGCTGATGAGCTTGCGCACCACGTCGGGGATCATTGCCGTGGACCGTGAAAGCGGGCGTGTCACGACGCACATTCCGCCGAGCGTCGTGTCGCATCAGCATGCACCGGTGGCGCTCGCCAACGGCAACATTCTCACGTTCGACAACGGCAACTTCCGCGCTGGCGCGCACGTGGCGTTCTCGCGCGTGCTGGAGATCGATCCGTCGGCTCGCGAGGTGGTCTGGTCGTACGCGGACGACATGGTCAACGCGTTTTACAGCGCGTTCATGGGCAATGCGCAGCGTCTCGCCAACGGCAACACGCACATTACCGAATCCGCCACGGGGCGTCTGTTCGAAGTGACGCCGGCGGGCGAGGTGGTGTGGGAATACGTGATTCCCTGGTTCGGCGAGTACCCGGACGAAGCCGCGCGCAAGACGGGCCCCGGCCAGTTGAACAGTGTATTCCAGACGTTCCGCTATAGCCGCGAGCAACTGCCGTGGTTGCGCGCTTGACTGTCGAGCGCGCTGTTGCGCCTAGTTGCGATTCGCCTCCCGGGGGTTACGTGAATCCTGATCCAGCCACACATAGCGTCGACACGCGGTTGCCCGCCTGGCAACTGGTGTTGTTCGGCCTGCAGCATGTTCTGTCGATGGCGGCCTCGCCCGTTACGGCGGTTTTTCTGGTGTCGAGAATGTTGTCGCTGCCGGGCGACATGACCGTGCATCTGATCGGCGCGACGTTTTTCGTGTGCGGTGCAGGCACGTTGCTGCAATCGCTGGGCGCGGGGCCGATCGGCGCGCGCCTGCCGTTCGTCATGGTGCCGGGCGGTGCGCCGGCCATGCTGTTCGCAGTGATCGCCACGCAGACGGATTTGCGTACCGCTGCCGGCGCGGCGATCCTGACCAGCCTGTTTTACTGGCTCGTATTGCCGGTGTTCGCGCGCTGCCTGCGATTTTTCCCGCGCGTGGTGGTGGGCACGATGCTGGTGCTCGTGTCGGTGAGCCTCATCAAGATCTATGCGGGGATCGTGGTCGGGCAGCCGGGTACGCCGGCCTTCGCGCGGCCGCTGTCGCTCGGTCTCGCGGTGGTCACGATCGTGGCGACGATTGCGGTGGCGCGGTTGTTCAAGGGCACTGTCGGACGGTTGGCCGTGCTGCTGGGGCTCGTGGTCGGCACGCTGGCCGGCTGGGCGGTCGGGCTGATGCCCGCCGCCGGACTGTGGGACGGGCCGCTGTTCACGCTGCCGGCGCTGCTGCCGTTCGGCATGCCGCGCTTCGACGTACTCGCAGCACTGCCGATGCTGATTTTCAGCGTCATCTCGATGGCCGAAGCGACCGCGCAGACGGTGGCCGTTGGCGAGATCACCGGCAAGCCGATCGACATGCGCCGCGATGTGCCACGGACGATTCGCGGCGATGCGCTCGCGTCGTTAGTTGGCTCGTTGCTCGGCACGTCGCTCATCATCACCAGCGCGGAGAATATCGGCGTCGTGCAGACCACGGGCGTACGTTCGCGCTACGTTACGGCGACGGCCGGCGCTATGTTGATGGTGGTCGCGTTGTTTGCGCCGCTGGGCCGCCTGGCTTACGCGATTCCCGCGCCCGTGGTGGGCGGCACGGCGCTGATCGTGTTCGCGATGATCGGCGTGATGGGCATCAATCTGCTCGGCAAGGTCGATCTGCATGCGCGTGGCAATCAATACACGCTGGCGGCGGCGCTTGTCGTGGGGCTGATACCGACTCTGGTGCCGAACGTGTATGCGTCGTTCCCGGGGCCGGTGCAGATCGTTCTCGGTAATGGCATGGCGGCGGGCACGCTCACGGCGATCTTGGTCAATCTCGTGTTCGGCGCATGGCGTCTTGTGCCGGTGGAAAAAATCCAACCCACCTAACCCATCGGATAGCGGGCGTCGACGCCCTCGCCATTCGTAGTTCGTAATTCGCAGTTCGCCTTTCTCTTTCCAACGCTTCACCCCACACTTCATGAAAACCAAATTCGCTTTTCACGCGACGGCGTTCGCGTGCTCGGCTGCGCTCGGCGTTTCTTCAACGGCGCAGGCGCAGAGCAGCGTCACGCTGTACGGCAGTCTCGACGCCGGTCTCGGCTATGTGAGCAATCTGCATGGCGCAAAGGCTTATATCGCCGAGCAGGGCACGTTACAGGCGGACCGCTTCGGCTTCCAGGGCGTCGAGGATATCGGCGCGGGGCGCACGGTGCTATTCAGGCTCGAAAGCGGTTTTGTCACGACGACAGGCGCTTCCGCCAGCAGCAGTACGTTTTTCAATCGGCAGGCGTATGTGGGTCTGGCCGATCCGGTATTCGGCACGATGACGCTGGGCCGTCAGACGGACTGGAATTTCGAGTGGCTAGGTTCGCTCTCGACGGGGCAATTGCTTGGCGATTTCTCGGCGTTCCATCCCGGCAATCTCGACGGTCTGGGCAGCACGTTGCCGGTGCAACTATCGAATACCGTGAAATGGAAGAGCGCGAATTATCACGGACTGTCGCTCGGTGCGATGTATGGATTTGCCGGCGCGGCGGCAAGCAATACCAATGGACGCACCATCAGTTTTGGTGCGAACTATACGAACGGGCCGGTCAAACTGGTGGCGGTTTATTCCGAGTACCGCGACCGCTTGCTGCCGCTTTCCACTGGGCTCGGGTTGACGTCGTTCGAAGGCCAGACGATTGCGCCGGGTGCGACCTTCAACGCGAAACAGGTGCGCGATATGGGCATCGGCGGATCGTACCGGTTCGAGCGCGTGACCGTGCATGCGCTCGCCACCGACGTGAGGATCGAGTCGGCCGGCGGCGTCGAACACTTTCGCAGCGTGGACGGCGGCGCGAATCTGCGGTTGACGCCCGCCGAAGAAGTGTCGGCGGGGGCGTGGACCGCGACGCTCGCCGGACATCGCTGGACGCAATTCACCGTGGCTAACGTCTATTCGCTGTCGAAGACAACCCAGCTTTACGCCGACCTGATGTTCGAGACCGCGGGCGGCGGCGCGGTGGCGAATACGATCGGCATTGGCGCAGCGTCAGGCGGGCGGCAGACAGTGTTCCTCAGCGGGATTCATCACCTGTTTTGAGCATTACGCTTCGATCACCTGCAAGTGGTACAGCCCCCACGGCGACAACTCGAAGCGATCTTTGAGCGGCTTGCTCGACAGTTCGTCGATGTTGTCCGCGTCGTAGGTGGCCCAGAGTGGGCCGACGCCACCTAAGGGCAGCGGCTTGCCATCCATTTGGGTTGCGACGATGAAGCGGTAGGCGCGCACTTTGTCGAGCGTCGTCATCACGGCATAGCCGTCTACCGCGTGCATCAGAATTTGCGTGCTGCCCGCGCCCGGCGCGCCGACGTGTTCGAGTACATCGGTTAATAGCGGGCCGGTCAATGCGTGCTGGTGGGAATCGTATTCGGTGGTGGGCTTGATCGTCACGGCCGGCATGCTGGCGATCAAAGCAAAGTCCACCCCGTACGCCTCGGAGAACTTCACCTGATGTTTCGCGAGCAATTGATCGAACGCCGGATCGAGTGCGCCGCGATTGTGGCGCTTGATCGAACCGGTGATGGTCAGCACCACCGGCGACGCGTTGCAGGCTTCGTGACGGGCAGGTTTGGTGGCGAACGCGGGCGAGGCCGTAGCGCTCAATACGGCCGCGCGGGTCAGGAACTGGCGTTTGTTCATTGGCGTGGACTCCCACTAAGTTCAGTTGGAGACGAGTGTCATTGAAAATCCGTCCCAGCCTTTTACGCCGACAGTCTGCACCGCCGTCGAATCCAGGCGCGGATTCGTTGCGAGTTGCCTGAAGAACGCGTGCAGGCCGATAACATCCGGATCAGTGCTCGCGTGATCCGCGACTTGTCCGCGGCGAATCACGTTATCGGCGACGATCAGCGTGCCGGGACGGCTCAATTGCAACGACAGACGCAGATACTCCGGATAACTCCGCTTGTCCGCATCGAGAAAGATCATGTCGAACGGTTCGGCCGAATCCGCCACGAATTGTTCGAGTGTCTGCGCCGCTGGGCCGAGCACGACCGAGACGGTCTTCGACAATCCCGCGCGTTCCACGTTGGCCCGCGCTACCTGGGCGTGGGCAGCGTCCACTTCGAGGGAGACGAGGCGGCCGTCGGCCGGCAGCGCTCTCGCAAGCCAGATCGTGCTGTAGCCGCCGAGCGTGCCGACTTCGAGAATGCGGCGGGCGCCACGCAGCTTCGCCAGCAGGTTGAGCAGTTTGCCCTGATTGGGCGCGACGTTGATTGCCGGCAGGCCGGCTTGCGTGCTTGCTTCCAATGCGGCGTCTAGCGCGGTGTCCTGCGGTAAGAGTTGGCTCGTCAAAAACTCGTCCATTGCGGTCCACTGTTCCTGATTCATTGCCTCACCTTGATTGTGTCAGTAGGAAGATGCTTTTTATGTTGTAACAGAAAAGCGCGGAGGGTGCCCTTGTACCGAGCGTATCGAACTTCTATTACATGGGAGGTAATTGGCGAGTGTTTCGTCCACGCCTAATCTTCGGTGGTCGCGCCGTTCACCCTGAACCGCGCTCACCATCGAGGACACATCATGTCGACGTTTCAAGTTCATACCCTTGACTCCGCGCCGGAACAATCGCGGCCCGTGTTGCAGCAGCTTCAGCAGACTTTTGGCTTTATCCCGAACATTGCGGGAGCGATGGCTGAATCGCCCGTGCTGATCGGCGCGTTTATCAACCTGTTTCAGAAGGTGCATTCCGGCACGTTTTCCGAAGCGCAGATCCAGACGCTTTTGTTGACGAACGCGGTGACCAACGCATGTTCGTGGGCGGTTGCATTTCATACGGCGCTGGCGCTGAATGAAGGGCTCACGCCCGCCGACGTCGAAGCGATTCGCGCCGGCCGTGCGCCTGCGGATCGTCAGCATGCAGCGCTTTCGACTCTGGCGAAGACCGCAATTGAAAAGCGCGGCCATCTCGGCGATCAGGACGTGAGCGCGTTTCTCGAAGCAGGCTTTCGTCGCGATCAAGTGCTCGAACTGCTCGCGGTCACGGCGGCGTCGACCATCACGAACTACGTGGGCAGTATTACGCAGCCGCCGCTGGAAACTCAGTTCCAGGTTCACGCATGGCATGCCTGAGTCTCCTCGGGAACGAGCCGATTGGCGACGCGTAGTATGCTGACCGGCGAGGTTCGGTTGATCGGTCAACGTGAAAGATTGCTCACGAGATGCCGATCACCAAACCGCCTCTGTATCGACCTGCGGATAAGAGAACGATGAACCCTCCGAACCCCAGCAAGAAAGCACCGCCGAACGATCTCGGCGTGTTGTTGCGTCACTGGCGCGATATGCGCGGCATCAGTCAGTTGGATTTGTCCTTCAATGCAGGCGTTTCGCAGCGTCATATCAGCTTTATCGAAAGCGGGCGCAGCGTGCCGAGCCGGCAGATGCTGATGGATATCGCGCAGACGCTGGATATTCCCTTGCGCGAACGCAACACGCTGCTGCTGGCGGCCGGCTATGCGCCGATGTATTCCGACAACGCGTGGAATGCGCAGGAAATGCACGGCGTCACGAAAGCGCTTGATCGTATGCTGCGGCAGCATGAACCGTTTCCGGCGATCGTCATGGACCGTTACTGGAATGTGCTGATGACGAACGAGTCCGCGCCGCGCTTTTTCAATTGCTTTATCGACATGGCGGCGCGCAAGGAGCCGCGCAACATGCTGCATTTGATTTTCGATCCCGAGGGCATGCGGCCGTTCGTGTCCGATTGGAAAACGGTAGCGGACAGTTTGATTCAGCGTGTCTATCGCGAGTCGGTCGGGCGAGTGGTCGATGACAAAACGCGTGAACTGCTGGACGCGTTGCGTGCCTATCCCGAAGTGGAAGCGAAGCTGCAACCCGGAGACGCGTTAAAAGCCGACGCCGCGTCGGCATCCATGCCGGTGATACCGATGGGCTTCATCAAAGACGGCCGCGAGATGAAGTATTTCTCGATGGTCACCAGCGTCGGTACGCCGCAAACCATCGCCGCGCAGGAGCTACGGATTGAATGCATGTTCCCTGCGGACGATGAGACCGAAATGCTTCATCTGCAGATGCTCGATGCGAACGCAAAAGCAAAAGTGCATACCTGATCGCGCCGAACCGCAATCGCCTCAATCCACCACCGGCCGCCGCAACCGCTCCTGCACCGCAGCGACACATTCGAGCGCAACTGGCAGCACCGGATTCACCGACTCGCTGCTATAGAACAACTGCACCGTCTCCAGAAAGCTCGCACCCGGCATCGCGAGGATAACGAACCCGGCGCGGCCCGCTCGCTTGCGTGCAACCGCCAATGGCATCAATGCAAGAAACGGGTAACTCGCGAGCATCGCCTCATTGGTCTGCAATGAGATGGATTGCACGCAGCCATCGGGAAATGCGAGTCCATATTCGCCGAGCCAGCTTTGCAACGCGAGGAACGTAGGCGCTTCTCTAGCAGGCTGTTGAAAAGCGCCCCGTCATGAAGACGGGAGCAGTGTTCACGAGGCTTCCAAATGCGATGTGCTGCTGAATTGCGGGTTCGCACGGTGGTTTTTGTAGGCAATGCGCGTGCGCGCAGGCGGCGCGCCGTGCATTCGCCATGCCGTGGCGGCTCATCGCGTCGCTCCTTGCGGCACCACACCTGGCATTCGCGCCATGCGGGTCAGATTGCTCGCAACCATCGTCAGCTTGAAGTGCTGGTCGACTCGCCGGATGCCGCGATAGACCGTCTGCCGGATCCGACCGACGGTTTTACCCCAGCCGAAGTGCTCCTCGATACGCTTGCGGATGATCTGACTGGTCCGGTAGCCCGCATGCCGCGAAGTGCGCCCGTCGATTGCGCTGCCGCCCGAACGCTCATCGTTGCGCGCGACATGCGGTGTCACGTTGCGAGCGCGGCAATCGTTCACGAAGTCACGGGTGTCATACGCCTTGTCGGCACCGACTGTCTTCGCATGAGCGCCTGGCACGCAATCGAGCAATCGCAACGCGCTGGCCCGCTCGGCGAAACCATCCGCGTGACTAACCACGGCACCGACCACCAGCCCTGAGCGATTCTCCATCAGGATGTGCCCGTGGTAGCACAGGATGGCCGGGCTTTTGTGGCTCTTCTTGAACAATCGCGCCTCCGGATCAGTAGTCGACTCGTGCGTGGCATTGCTACGTCGCTCGCCTCTCCAGTCAGTATCGGCGTTGCGGCCACCGCCGGCGGGCGGACCATCCTCCGGGCCGTCCTTGCGGCGGAAGCTCTTGTGACTGGCCCACGCCTGAATCAGCGTGCCGTCCACCGAGAAATGGTCCCTCGACAACAAGCCCCGTTTGTCCGCCAGGCTCATGACTTCGGTGAAGAACGCTTCCACGACTTCATGCTCCAGCAACCGGTCTCGGTTCTTCGAGAACACCGAGTGGTCCCACACGGCGTCCTCAATCGCCAGCCCGACGAACCAGCGGAACAGCAGGTTGTAGCGCATCTGCTCCATCAGCATGCGCTCGCTGCGCACCGAGTAGAACACCTGCAACAGCAGCGCTCGCATCAGCTTCTCAGGTGCAATCGAGGCACGGCCAGTGTCCGCGTAGATGACGCTGAACAGCCCGTTGAGCCGTTTCAACGCATCATTCACCAGCACCCGGATCGGTCGCAACGGGTGATCTGCCGGGACGAAGTCCTCCAGCTTGACCGTCGTGAACAGGGTTTCCTGCATCTCATCCATTCCGCGCATCGCATCCGCTGCCAAAGATCATGAACACGATATCCATAACGCCCGTCCCTCAAACCCCGCTTACACGGGACCAAAATTCAACAGCCTGCTAGGCGGCAGAATCCACGGCGACCCGGCCAGATCTTCAGGCGTGACAGTCCTTCGATTCGCCAACGGATGATCGCGGCCACATACCACCACAATCGGATCGTCCATGATGATGTGAGAAGCGAATTCGGTTTTACCGAATCCCACCGGCTCAGTCCGGCTCAACACGAAATCCAGCGATCCATTCGCGAGCAATGGAAACAGCCGGTCGCTGGTCGCCTCTTGCAGCGCGACATTCACATGCGGCGCTCGCCTTTTCAATTCAAGAATCAACTCTGGCGCGAACACCGGCAGTACCGTCGCGACCGCGCCGACTGAAATCTTCCCGGATATCCCGCTAGTCAGCGCATCGACCTCATAACGCGCCTGTTCGAGCTGATGAAACACCTCCCGCGCGCGCTTGGTCAGCGTTTCGCCGACGGCGGTCAACTGAAGCCGGTTACCGACCCGCGTCATGACCGACACGCCGAGTCCGGCCTCCAGTTCGGCGAGCTGCTTCGAGATGGCCGGTTGCGTCACATTCAGCTTCTCCGCCACGAGCCGGATCTGCCCGAGACTATCGAATAGCGTGAGCAACCGCAGATGGTTCAGCTTCAATCCAGCCTGAAAAAACCGCTCGATCGGGTCCACAGCGCTCCTCCTGGCGAATAACTTATGGTTATGCGCTTTCGACAAAATGTCAATTGCTTGTCATGCGCTCACGGACCATGATTAAGCTCAGGAGACAGCCGCATTCATAGCGCGCCCGGACACCCCCATCATGAAGCCCACGAACGTATTGTTCATTTTGTCGGACGAGCATCAGCACGACCTGATGGGATGCGCCGGCCACCCATTCATTCACACGCCAAATCTGGACGCGCTCGCCGCGGGCGGTACGCGCTTCAGCAATGCCTATACGCCGTCGCCGATTTGCGTGCCGGCCCGCGCGAGTCTCGCAACGGGCCGCTACGTGCACGACATTCGCTGCTGGGACAACGCGATTGCGTACGACGGCAGCACGCCCGGCTGGGCGCAGTACCTGACGCACGACGGCATGGTCACGGACTCGATCGGCAAGCTGCACTACAAGAGCGAGGCGGCGCCGGTCGGTTTTCGTCATCAGCAGCATGCGGTGCATATTCTCGATGGCATCGGCCAGGTGTGGGGTTCCGTGCGCAATCCGCTGCCGCGCACCATGGGACGCTCGCCGCTTTACGACAAGATCGGCCCGGGGCTGTCGAACTACAACCGCTTCGATATGCGGGTGGCCGATACGGCGGTCGACTGGCTCAGCGATCCGCGCGACGACACGAAACCTTGGGTGTTGTTCGCGGGACTCGTCGCACCGCATTTCCCACTGATCGTGCCGCAGGAATATCTCGATCTCTACGATCCCGCCAGCATCGAATTGCCGCCGTTGCAGCCGTCGAGCGGTTATGTCCGGCATCCGTGGGTCGAGCGTCAGGCGATTCATATGGATCACGACGCCGCGATCGGCACCGATGAACGCCGACGCCTCGCGATGGCCTGTTATTTCGCGCTGGTCACGTTCCTCGACGCGCAGGTCGGCAAGATTCTCGCGGCGCTCAAGGACAACGGTCTCGACGAGTCGACCACCATCATCTACAGCAGCGATCACGGCGATAACCTCGGCAAGCGCGGCATGTGGAACAAATGCCTGATGTACCGCGAGTCGACTGGTGTTCCGATGATCGTTGCGGGCGCAGGCATTCCGCGCGGCAAAGTGTGCGAAACGCCGGTGTCGTTGATCGACATTCAGAACACGATTCTGGAACGCACCGGTTGCATCGCGCCCGCGAACGCGAGCCCGGGCGAGTCGCTCGCGAAACTCGCCAACGCGCCGGCTCAACCCGAGCGACTGGTGTTCAGCGAGTACCACGCGGTTGGCTCGGAAACCGCCGCTTACATGCTGGCGAATGCGGACTACAAGTACCACCATTACGTGGGCTTGCGGCCCGAGCTGTTCGATCTGCGACGGGACCCGCAAGAGTTGCACGATCTCGCGGGACTGCCGGAATACGCACCGGTGCTGGCTTCGTTCGAGAAGCGTTTGCGTGAACTGCTCGATCCCGAAGGCGTGGACAGGCTCGCGAAAGCCGATCAGGATCGTCTGATTCAGGCATTCGGCGGCCGTGAAGCCGCTTTGCAAACCGGTACGCCCGCAGCGACGCCCGTACCCGTGGCATGATTCGCGGCCGGACGGCCGCTTGAACAGAACAAAATAAATCGATGGAGACAACCCGATGGCCTCAGCAGACCTGGCAGCGGCGTCGCATGAGCCTGCGCGCCAAACCCGTTGGAAGACGGTCATTCTCGCGAGCCTCGGCGGATCGCTGGAAATCTACGACTTCATTATTTACGGCGTGTTTGCCCGCGAAATCGCGCGGCAGTTCTTTCCCGCCGCCGATCCGATTGCATCGCTGATCAGCACGTTCGGCGTGTTCGCCATCGGTTATGTATCGCGGCCGCTTGGCGGCATCGTGCTCAGCAGTCTCGGCGATCGCTTCGGTCGTCGGCTGGTTTTTCTGGTCTCCGTGCTGGCGATGTCGGCCTCGACAATTGGCATTGGCCTGATTCCCGGTTATGCGTCCATCGGCGTGATGGCGCCGGTTCTGCTGATTCTGCTGCGGCTTGCACAAGGCTTCTTCCTTGCCGGCGAATTGCCGTGTTCGATCACGTATGTGGTGGAAGAGATTCCACAGCGGGCGAGTCTCGTTAGCGGGCTCGTCATCTTCTGTTTGAACTCGGGTGTGCTGACGGCCACGTTGATCAGCCTCGCGCTGCATGCGGGCTTGAGCGCCGAGTCCGTGCTGGCGTTCGGCTGGCGGATCGCGTTTATTTTCGGCGGTGTGATTGGGCTGGTCTCTTACTGGCTGCGCACGTCGCTGGAAGAATCGACGGAATTTCAGCGGCTGCGCAGTCATAAGGTCAAGCGGCCGTTCCGGATCGTGCTCACCGAGTATCCGAAGCAGGTGGCCGTGGGCGTCGGCGTGGCGGGCATTGTCAATGCGTCGAACAGTCTGCTGTTCGTGGTGTTGCCTTCGTATATGACGACTGTGCTGCACGTTTCGCCAAGTCTCGCGAGTGCCGGGCAGAACATCGGTATCGCGACCATGTCCGCGTCTTTGCTGTTCTTCGCGTGGCTCGGCGATCGGCTGCCTTCGCGCTATTGGCACCGGATTGGCTCGCTTCTGATGCTGGCCGGCAGCTATCCGTTCTATCGGCTCATCGCCGCGCATCAGATCGATCCGGTGGCCGCGTTCGTGGTGATCGGCTTTGTCGGTGGTCTGGTCAACGGGTCGTATGCGTACCTGCTGGCGGATCTGTTTCCCACGCCCGTGCGCTTCAGCGGCATTGCGTTATCACTCAATCTTGCTACAGTGATTTTTACGGGCATTACGCCGCTGGTCGTGACGCAGCTATTGCACAAGACCGGCTCGGCGGTAGCGCCCGGATTATTTCTGACCGGCGTCGCGGTGATCGCGCTCGTCGCCGGCTTGGGATTGAAGCGTTTCGGCGGCCAGCTCGGGCGCGTCGCGGAACAAGGCTGATTGTTGGATGACACGGCACCTACACGATATGACGGACTTACAGCAGGCACTCGTTGAACAACTGGGCGACCAATGCGTGTCGCTCGACCCAGGCGTGCTCGACGCGCATGCGGGCGACTGGAGCGACACGGAGAAGCGACGCCCGTCGCTCGTGCTGACGCCGCGCACGCCCGACGAAGTGGCGCGCGCGCTCGGCGTGCTGTCGGCGCTTCGGCAGAAGGTCGTCGTACAGGGCGGCTTGACCGGTCTCGCAGGTGGCGCGACGCCGCAGGCTGGCGAGGTCGCGATGTCGCTCGCGAAAATGAACGCGATCGAAGAGTTCGACCAGGTTGGCGGCACGATCACCGTGCAGGCCGGACTCGCGCTGGAGCAGTTGCAGACCCACGTCGAAGCGCAGGGGTGGTTCTTTCCGCTCGATCTCGGCGCGCGCGGCTCGTGTCAGATTGGCGGCAATGCGGCCACCAATGCGGGCGGCAACCGGGTAGTGCGGTTCGGCGTGATGCGCGATCTGATTCTCGGCATGGAAGTGGCGCTCGCGGACGGCACCGTGCTGACGATGATGAACAAGGTCACCAAGAACACAACGGGCATCGATCTGAAGCAGTTGTTTATCGGCTCGGAAGGGATTCTCGGCGTGATTACGCGCCTCGTGCTGAAACTCGAACCGAAGCCGACGGTTGCGAATACCGCACTCTGTGCGCTCGGTTCGTTCGATGCCGCGACGCGTTTGCTGAAAGAACTGCGCCGTCGTTTGCCGGCGTTGTCGTCGTTCGAATTGATGTGGGACGACTTCATGTCCGCGGCAATGGAAATAGGCGGACTCAAGGCGCCGTTCGCCACGCGTTCACCGGTGTATGTACTGGTCGAAACGCTGGGCGGCTCAGAAGAGAGCGAGCGCAAGGCGCTCGAAGAAGTGCTGGAATACGCGCTGGAAAACGAAATCGTCGATGACGTGATCGTCGCGCAATCGCTCGATCACGCGCGGCAACTGTGGGCGTATCGCGAGACCGTCGGCGAATTGCTGAGTCGTCTAAAACCCCACGCCGCGTTCGACGTGGGCTTGCCGATGATCGAAATGGACGGCTTCGTCACGGCGATGAAACAGGCGTTGACGTCGCGCTTCCCTGAGCAAACGCATCTGTTCTTTGGCCATCTCGGCGATGGCAATCTGCATCTGCTGTCGGGCCCGTATGCGAACATGGCCGACATGCATCAGGTCGAAACGCTCGTCTATGAGCAGGTGCAAAAGGCTGGCGGATGCATCTCCGCCGAACACGGTATCGGTGTGGTCAAGCAGGAGTTCCTGCATCTGAGCCGCTCGTCAGCGGAGACGGACCTGATGCGCAAACTTAAAAACCTGCTCGACCCGTGCGGCATTCTGAACGACGCACGCGTGATCGCGCCGGACCTCTCGCAAGGCGGCGCTCAACCTGCAACGCCCGCGCCGCACTGAGCGATCAGAACTTGTGGCGCACGCCGATGCTCACAATCGCCTGCGACTGCGCCGCCGACGAGTGGCTATTGCCCTTGTCGCTGACCGACGCGGTGGCGGCGACCGGATTGCCGAGCGCGTCCAGCGTGCCGCCGGACGCGTGCTGATAGCCGCCCATCAGATAGACCGTGGAGCGCTTCGACAGGTTGTATTGCGCGCCGAGCGTGACGTTGTGATACTGCGCGCGCTCATCCACGCCATCCACCTCGCCGCCGCGCGTGTAACTGTAGCCCGCGAACAGTTGCACGGCCGGCCGGATCGTCCATTGACCGAACACGCCCGCAATGTTGAACGTTGCGTGACCCTTGAACAGCGAGTCGGCGCCTGAACGGTATTGCACGTTGCTGTAGTTCACGCCGACCAGTGCCGGGCCGAAGTCATACGTTGCGCCGGTTGCGATGATCTGTTGCGATTGCGCGCTGGCGTAGCCTTCGTTGATCGATGAATTGAACAGACCGTCGTCGGTGCCGTTCCATTTGCCGTAGGTGCTGTCTGTCGGGCCGCTCTTGCTGTTATCCGAACGTTCATAACCAACGCCCACGTGCAGCGGTCCGTTCGCATAGCCGGCACCCACGCTCCACGTGTTCAGCTGCTTCAAGCTGCCCGGTTGACCACCGAATCCATACAGCGCGCCGAAGGTGAAGCCCGCGTAATTCGCGCTGGTGTACTTGATCGAGTTGTTGACGCGCGCGGTCTGATCGAGATCGTCGATGTCGCCCGGATGCGCGCCGTAGCCGCCCACCAGCGCGACCGGTGCAACGGGCGCCACGAAATCGTTCAGCGACGTGTACTGACGGCCCAGCGTGATCGTGCCGTATTGCTGGCTGCCGATCCCCACGTACGCCTGGCGGCCGAACAATCCGCCGTTCTGGCCGGTCTTGCCGTTCGTGATGTCGAAGCCGTCCTCCAACTGGAACAGCGCTTTCCAGCCGCCGCCCAGATCGTCTTGACCTTTGATGCCCCAGCGGCTGCCGGACAGGTTGCCGCTCGTCGCCGCAACGTTCGAATGGCCACTGTAATTGCCGGCCGTGCCGGTGCGTTCACTGCTGCGATACGAGATGCCCGCATCGACGATACCGTACAGCGTCACGGAACTCTGCGCGGACGCAATGCCGGCGAAAGACAACATCAGAGGGGCCGCAATCCATTGCTTTTTCATCGTGGTAATAGCTCGGTTGGAACGTCTATTTCAGGTCGCTTGATGGCGATCTCTCTTTTTGCCGCGCACACGCGAAGCCGCTCCTTCTGTCGATGGAGCGGGTTCTGGGTGAGGCGGGGAACGGGTACTCACACGCGCGGCACGCCGTGCGTGCGTTGCGTGTGTTGCGTGGTGAGTTAGTGACTCAGCGAAGCACCCGGCGGCATGTCGGGCGCATGCACGGTGACGGTCTTGCGGACCTTCGCCACGTCGGACGCGCTGACCATCGAACCGGCATTGCCCCAACTCGTGCGCACGAAGTTCGTGACGTCCGCGACTTCCTGATCGTTCAGGCGCCACCCGAACGGTGGCATCGTGAACGAGGACGGCGCGGTTTTCGTGCCTTCGAGCGTGCTGCCGGTGAGCAACACATGAATCAGCGACGTCGCGTCTTTACCCTGTACGACCGGGTTGCCGCCGAGTGCCGGGAACACGCGGTTGTAGCCGCGGCCGTCGCTGCGATGGCAGGCCGTGCAGTTGTCGCGATAGACGGCCGCGCCGGGTGCGGTGGCGTCGCCGGTACGCAGTGCGTGTGCGGCGGTGTCGTTGTACGCGTACGGCGTTTCCTTCGGATCGGTGGACGGCAGCGTCTTCAGATATCGCGCGATGGCGGTGAGGTCCGCGTCGCTCATGTGCTGCATGCTGTGTTGCACGACATCCGTCATACCGCCGAATGCCGCGCTGTGCTGCGTGCGGCCCGTTTTCAGGAACTGCACGAGGTCGGCTTCGCTCCATGCGCCGATGCCGGTGCGCGGATTGGCGCGCAGGCTCGAAGGAACCCATCCGTCGATGGCAGTGCCGCCCGCGAGGAACTCGGAGCCATCCAGGTCGGTGAGCGAGCGTTCCTGCATCGTCACGGCGCGCGGCGTGTGGCACGCGCCGCAGTGGCCGAGGCCTTGCACGAGGTACGCGCCGCGTGCGATGACCGGATCGGTGTAGTGCGTTGCGTTGAACGTGGCGGGTTCAGGTGCGAACAGATGACGCCAGATGCCGAGCGGCCAGCGCATGGACAGCGGCCAGACGATATCGACGGCGCGGTTCGCCTGGTTGACCGGCGCGACGCCATGCGTGAAGTACGCGTACAGCGCGTGCATGTCGTTTTCGTTCAGACGCGCGTAGGACGGGAACGGCATGGCCGGATACAACGTGTCGCCGTTTGGCTTCACGCCCGCTCGCACCGCGCGATCGAATTGCGCGAAGGTCCATGAACCGATGCCGGTGTTGCGGTCCGGTGTGATGTTGGTCGAGTAGATCGCGCCGATCGGCGTGTCGAATTTCAGGCCACCTGCGAAGGGTTTTCCTGCGGGTGTTGAATGACACGCGATGCAGTCGCCGGCGCGCGCGAGGTATTCGCCGTGGGCGATGAGTGCCGCGTCGGATTGCGATTGCGATTGCGGTTGCGGTTGAGTCGGCGCTGCCGTCGTTGCACTTGCCGTTGCCACTGTCGTCGCTTGCGCCGCGAACGGTGCGCTTATCGCGGCCGCTACGAGCAGCGATGCCGCGCCCGCACGTTTGATCGCCCGCGCGATACGTTGGATTTCGTTGATCTTCTTCATACGCTCACCAGCGGCCCGGGGTTCTTCAGGTACTGCGTGCGGATCGCTTTCGCCGACCAGTAGGCCAGCGCGGCGACGAGGCCCGTCGGGTTGTAGCCGATGCCTTGCGGAAACGCCGACGACCCCATCACGAACACGTTATGCACGTCCCAGCTTTGCAGATAGCGGTTCAACACACTGGTCTTCGGATCTGTGCCCATCACCGCGCCACCCACCAGGTGCGTGGTCTGATAACGGCGCGAGTCGAAGTGCGCGCCGAATTCGCGCGTGTAGACGTTGATCGACTTCGGTCCCATCTGTTGCGCGATCTTGTGCATTTGACCGGTCACGTAGCGGGCCATCTTGATGTCATTGTCTTTCCAGTCGAAGGTCATGCGCAGCAGCGGCTGACCGTACGAATCGCGATAGGTCGGATCGAGGTCGAGGAACACGTCACGGTACGACATGTTCGAGCCGTGCGCATCCATGGAAATGGTGTGCGCGTAGTGGTCTTTCACCGACTTCTTCCAGTCCGAGCCCCAGTTCGGCGTACCGTCCGGCGTCGCGATGCCGCTGATCGGCTTCGTACCCGCCTGATTCACCCACAATGGCGAACCGCCGACGAAACCCAGCGGGCCGTGATCGAAGTTGTCGGCGTTGAAGTCGTCCACCGCGACGCCGTTGCCGCCCGCGCCGATGAACGGATTGGTGAAGGTGTCCTTGTCGAAGAACGCGGTGATCGTCGACAGGTTCTGGTACGCGAAATTTCGGCCCACCACGCCTTCGCCCGAGATCGGGTCGTAAGGCTTGCCGATGCCCGACAGCAGAAGCAGATGCACGTTGTGATACTGGAACGCCGCGACGATCACGAGATCGGCGGGCTGGAACACTTCGTTGCCTGCGGGATCGACATACGTCACCCCTTTTGCGCGTTTTTTCGTATCGTCGAGATCGACGCGCAGCACGTGGCAACGCGAGCGCAGTTCGAAGTTCGGCAGCGGTTTGAGCGCGGGCAGAATGTTCAGATTCGGCGATGCCTTCGAGTACATGTAGCACGCGTAGCCGCTGCAGAAGCCGCAGAAGTTGCACGGTCCCATTTGCGCGCCGTACGGGTTCGTGTACGGACCCGAGGTATTCGCCGAGGGCAGACGGTACGGATTCAGACCGAGTTCCCGCGCGGCTTTGCCGAAACGTTCGGCGGAATAGGTGTTCAACTGCGCGGCGAGCGGGAAGTTATCGCTGCGCGGCGCTTCGAATACGTTGCCGTCGCCGACTACCTTGCCGTTGACTTTATAGGCCTGGCCCGAGGTGCCGAATACTTTTTCGGCGAAGTCGAAATGCGGTTCGAGTTCGTCGTAAGTCACGCCGTAGTCCTGGATCGTCATGCCTTCCGGAATGAAGCGCTTGCCGTAGCGCTCTTCGTAGTGGCTGCGAAGATTCAGTTCTTCCGGCGTGATGCGGAAGTGCACACCCGACCAGTGCAGACCCGCGCCGCCGACGCCTTCGCCCGGCAGAAACGCCGCGAGTTGCCGGTACGGCAGCGCGGTTTCGGCGATGTTGTGGCGGATCGATACGGTGGTCTTCGACAGATCGAGGAACAGTTTTTTGCGGATGTTGTAGGTCAGTTCGTCGATCGTGTTCGGATACGCGCCGTCCGGATAGGTGTCGCGATACTCGCCGCGTTCCAGCGCGACCACGTTCAGGCCCGCTTCGGTGAGTTCTTTCGCGAGGATCGCACCGGTCCAGCCGAAGCCGACGATGACCGCGTCGACGTGCGGTTTGGTTTGAGTAGACATCAGGTGCGCTTTCCTTCGATCGACACGGGGCCATACGGATAGGCCGCGCCGTTCTGATTGACGAAGTCCATGAAATCGGCGCGCGCGCCGGGGAAGCCGATCATTTTCCAGGCGGCCATGTCGCGATTGCCGCCGTGGATCGGATCGCAGAAGTAGCCTTCGCGCGTGTTCTGCAGGAGCTGGCCGAAGAAGGTGGTTGCGGGCACATCGGTTAGTTCGAGCTTGCCTTTTTCCAGCGCGCTGAGGACGGTGTCGCGGATGGGGGCGTCGAGGGCGTCGAAGTTGCGGGCGTAGGTTTTCGTGCAGTACGCGTTGATGGCCGCGATGCCGAGGCGGTAGAGGTCGCGGGGGACCAGCTTGAGCTGGTAGCCGAGCTCCGGGGCGCCTTGGGCGAAGGGGCCTTGCATGTACCACAGCGCGCCGTGCGCGTAGGGCGTGTCCATCTGACGATCGATGAATTCAGGAACGCCGGCTTCGAGCGCGCCGGGGCCTTCCGCGTCGGAGGGGATCAGGCGGTCGACGGCGGCTTCGATGAAGGCCCATTCTTTGGCGTCGAAGAATTTGGGCTTGTAGGGGGTGGCTTCGGCTGCGGGGCTTTGGCTTGAGCTTTGATTTGCGCTTTGCGTTGCGGTTGCGGTGGGTTGCTTGTTGTCGCAAGCAGCCAGTGTGCTGGCCGGAACCAGCACGATCGCCGTGCGCAAAAAGCCGCGGCGCGAGCTTAGAGGGGATTGAGACATGTTGTTCTGGTCACCAGGTTGGAGCGCGTCATTGCGCTGCCGCGCAGTCTTTGGCAGGTTCGATCGCATTTCGTCGCATGGTAAATGGAACCGGTTCCAAAGTCTTTCCGGGATTTTACAATAAGCTGTTTCGGGATGTGAGGGAATGGTTTTTTTGGTGAGGAAGGGGTTTGGAATCAAGGGGTTGGGGGGGGTGTTGGGCGGGGGATTGCTGAGGTTGGGGGCTGGGAGGAGTGATGCGGAAATGCGACGGTGGGGGTGAGGCGGTGGTTTCGCGTCGGGGATTGCTTTGTTGTGTGACTGCTTTTTCGGGAGATTTTTCGAGCGGCCGATAGGCCGCTCTGCGGAGTTGGTTTAGTGCTGGACGGCGACCGGGCGACGCGCATGGTCCTTCTTCACGATCGCCGCGCATTTCGCCGATGAACGTTTGCGCGGCGTGGTTTTGGTTGCTGCCGATGGTCGAGTTGCGATCTCGGTTGCGTTTGCCAGGAGCTGGGTCGCTTGCTTCGCCGTGAGCTCTTTGTTCGCGACGCCCTTTGCGTCGAGGGCGATTACGCCGAACAGTTCGAGGTCGGCTGCCAACTGTTGCTGATATTCTTCGCCGGTGTGGGTGAGTAGTTCGAGCATGATGCGGTGACGATGGCGCTCGTCGATTGTGATGGGAGGATTCCTACACAATGTGGACGCGATTGTTGTTAGCGTCTCCAGTTGACACATCTGCCGGTGGCAGAGGTCGAAGGCGGAGAGGGCGAGTTTTTCGTATTGGAGGGCGTCGACGGGTGGGCGGTCGGTGGGGGCTTTTGTTGTTGATTTGGTGGTGGTCATGGTTGCGATCTCCCTCGGAATTTTTCGAATCGCCAGGCCCACTGTTGGATAAACGGGTGAGCGGGCGCGTGGCAAGGTTGGAAGACCGTCACTAACAAACCGGCGAGCCTCGCGGCTCCCTCGTCACCGCCCGCCCATAGAAATATAGATGTGCGGGGATAGATACACGACCCACACTGCGTGAGTGCGCGCCGCTAGTGAGCAGGCTTCCAAACCTGACCATTGGGTGTGTCCCGATGGCTGGGAAATTGTAAGGGAGGGCGGGGCGCGAGTGATCAACTCGGTGGGCTAAATTGGTGCGTGCGGGTGATTAAATGAGGCAGACTCGGTTATGAGCTCAGCGCGCTTCAGTTGGAGCGCCGCATGGGGCTCGCGACGAACGTTCCTGCGTGGAACAGATGTTGAAGAAGTCTCACTGCCAACGGATGCCTTGGTATATCTGAACCGCCCCGGATTTGGTGGAGGCTCCAACTCTTGAGAGAATGGAGCCATGAACAAGTCGAACAAATTTTCTGCTGAAGTCCGGGAACGTGCAGTGCGCATGGTGCAAGAGCATCGGGGCGAGTATCCGTCACAGTGGGCAGCGATCGAATCCATCGCCCCGAAGATCGGCTGCACGAGCCAGACATTGCTGGGGTGGGTCAAACGAGATGAAGTCGATAGTGGCGAGCGCGAGGGCGTGAGCACGTCGGAACGCGAACGTCTTAAAGCACTGGAGCGCGAGGTCAAGGAACTGCGCCGCGCCAACGAGATTCTGAAACTGGCGAGCGCGTTTTTCGCCCAGGCGGAGCTCGACCGCCGCCTGAAGTCCTGAAGGCCTTCATCGATCAGCATCGCGACACCTTCGGGGTCGAGCCGATCTGCAAGGTCTTGCGGATTGCCCCGTCGGGCTACCGGCGCCATGCTGCGCAGCTTCGCGATCCGTCGCGCCGCTGCGCTCGCGCTATACGCGATGAACGCCTGCGGCCCGAGATCCAGCGTGTCTGGCAAGCCAACCTGCGTGTCTACGGAGCGGATAAAGTCTGGAAGCAGATGAACCGGGAGCATATCGCGGTGGCTCGCTGCACGGTCGAACGGCTGATGAAGCAACTGGGTTTGCGTGGCGTAATGCGAGGCAAACGTGCTCGCACGACGATTGCCGATGCGGCGGCCGCTCGCCCGCTGGATCGGGTCAACCGGCAGTTCAGGGCGGACCGGCCAAACGAGCTCTGGGTTTCTGATTTCACCTATGTATCGACGTGGCAGGGCTGGCTCTACGTGGCCTTCGTGATCGACGTGTTCGCCCGACGGATCGTCGGTTGGCGCGTCAGTTCGTCGATGACTACAGACTTCGTTCTGGATGCACTTGAACAGGCACTTTGTGCGCGGCGCCCAGGCGGCGATGGAACGTTGATACATCACTCCGACAGAGGCTCGCAATACGTTAGCATTCGCTATAGCGAGCGACTGGCCGAAGCAGAAATCGAGCCCTCGGTTGGTAGCCGTGGCGACAGTTACGACAATGCACTGGCCGAGACAATCAACGGTTTGTACAAGGCCGAACTGATTCATCGCCGCAACTGGAAAACACGGGAGTCCGTCGAGTTGGCAACGCTGGAATGGGTGGCCTGGTTCAATCATCATCGATTGATGGCACCCCTCGGCTACATCCCGCCTGCTGAAGCTGAGGCAAACTACTATCGGCAACTTGAAACACCGGTCGCCGAACCCGCATTAACTTAAACCAACCAGCCTCCACGATTCCCGGGGCGGTTCACTTCTCCGAACGCTTTTGCAGGAGTCGAGCTTTGCGACCGCCGAAGAGGCCGTCGCGTTTGCAGAACGGATCGATGACATGCTGCATTTCGACCGCCGGGACGGGCAAGACGGCCGAGAAATGCGACTTCAAGATCAGGTTAGGAGTGTGTCATCCGCACGAGACCTTCTCGACTTCGTGTTTGGCTTTGACTACCTCGCACCACGTTATTCGCTCACCTATGATGGTCAAGAAATCGGGCAACTTTCGCCGGGCGAGCGCGGGCTCTTGCTGCTCGTCTTCTACCTCTTGGTTGACAAAGACGACATCCCGATCGTGATCGACCAGCCCGAAGAAAACCTCGACAATCAGACGATCTACCGAATCCTCGTAAAGTGCCTGAAGAAGGCCAAAGCACGCCGTCAGGTGATCATTGTGACTCACAACCCAAATCTTGCCGTCGTCTGCGATGCCGAGCAGATCATCCACGCAGCTTGTGATAAGCAAAAAGGTCGCTTCGACTATGCGTCCGGGGCCATTGAGAATCCCGATACTAGGGCAATGGTGGTTGACATACTGGAAGGCACGAAGCCTGCATTCAGAAACAGACAATCGAAGTATCGCCTGCTGTGAACAAGAGCCCACTCAAAGATACTGTCCTATTTTCGCAGGCGAAATTTCACTACTGTTAAGGCTTGTTCACTGTTAAGGCTTGTTCGATGCCTGCCCGCACGCGTCGCCGTGCACTGACGGGGCAGCGGACAAGGGCATCGAACAACGCTTAACAAGAGTACGCATTCGCCGACAGTGAACGCGACATTCGCGATTGTAGAGATCGGAATGGCAGGAAGGCGACTTGAAGCTGCTTCATGAACCGCGGGGCCTGAATGTCAGCAAAGGCCGATGAGGGAGCCCTCGCCTCTGACAACCGGATAGTCGTTTGCGGGGCAGTGCAGACGCCTGAGCGTCCGAGCGAAGACGAGAGTGGATGGCAGCTTATGGCCGAACCTACCCGACGTGAATTTCAACTGATTGGTGATTGTGCAGGTAGGGAAAGGCACGAACCTGCCCGGAACGGTGTTTCAGGCCCAGAGCGAGGCCCATTGTGGGACACCAAAACAAGCGCCCGCAAGTCGTCGCTCACTCGTAATTCCCCGTCGACCGAGACCTACTCGCTCGTGGGGAAATCGCGCGCCATCCCGAAACCTAGGAAATGACGCCGTTTTCTCAATCTCGTGTGACTCTCCCACTCGCAGAGAGCCGTTGAGAGTTGCCATCAAAATCCCTTCAACAAACCGGCGGAGCGGTACAGGTAAAAAACGCGCAGCCCGAAACGCTCGCCATCATTACCAGCAGCACCACAATTCCCATCACTTTTCTAACCATCACATGTCTCCCGAGTTCAGACCTCGATATACGACACTGACTGCGACGCCACGAGTTTTGGCGGCGGCGAACACTGGCACACGCATAAATCGTCACTCAGCGCGGCGTTACAGCCGGCCGGCCCGGTTGTTGAAATCCGCGGACCGTCGCACTGAATCGTACCCATCACCTTGCACACCGGGCACCACACGGGATCATGTTCGTAAGCTTGCTCCCGGCCATTCAGCCTATCCTGGCCGTCGCCGCCTTGAACCGTACCGCCTACCGTTGTCGTGTCACCCTTTACGATGTCGTATCGTCGCATGCCATCCTCACACTGCACCAGGCCGCAGCCGCAAGCTGTTCAACAACGTATCCCAAGTCTGCAACGCACCCGCCTCGTCGACGGGTGACGTTGCCTGTTCCGGCGTCAAGTCAGGGCTGCTTGCGCCGAGCAAAAGCTGAATCGCGGTATGAGGTTTTGCCAGCGTACTCGGGTCGCCCTGTGCAAGAAGATAGAACCGATACGACGTGAGATCACCTTCTTTCAATTCGAACAACACCTCTTCTGCATCCATCCCGGCAACCGTGCGCTTGCCTTGGCGCAAAATTCGATAGTGACCCGGCAGCCGATCCATCTGAGCGCGCAATTGAGGTAGTGTCTTCGTCAGCGACGCTTTCTCATCCGCGTCCACTGCGTCACGCATCTGGATCACCAGGAGCGCGGGTCGGCCCGGCATCAATGCGAACGACTGGCTAACTTCTTCGGTGTATGTCGATGAACCCGTGACGATGCCGCCGTCGAAGCAGAATCCCGACTCGGTCGGCACGGACCAGTTATCGCGAGCTTTGATGCGACGGTAGGTGTCATTATAGATATCTTCAACTTTACCAATCGCTGACGAACCAATTCCACCAGTCGTATGAACAAGTGTGCCCTTGTCGTAGATGTATCCCTCCGTTTCAAATGGTAGCGTAACTCCATCTGTTGCGGCATCCTGATAGACAAACACCCTTGAATCCATCACGGGTGAAAATGCTTTCTCCAGCCACGAATGACTTGATTCTTTATTTCTGTTTCCTGGGTCTACGCGCCGCTTCGTATGCAATTCCTTTTCCCGCGCATCCGTTTTAGCTTGGTACGTTGCTAGCGACACGTTGTATTGGGTGCCTAACTTCTCCCCTCGATATTCGTAGCGTTGATTTGAAATCTCGCTCGTCGCCGGGCGGTCGAACACGAAACGACCGATACACCACGGACGAGGCTTGGACAGCAAGGGATTATTCATCGTCGGTTCTCCGGAAAACACAATCGAACAGGAGCACGCGCCGAACGCGAGCAGCAGAAATTTCCAGACGTGACTTAACATGATGGCTCCGGTGCGTCTTGGGCGATCTGCACGACGCTGTAAAGGAGTGCCCAGCGGGTCCATGGGTGGTTGTAGCTTCCTTGGTGATCGTAGCCGGCCTGCACGAATGCCGTCTGCACGCCTTTGCTTGAATTACCTTTTACACCTGGTCTCAGGCCGCGCGCTTGGGCATCCGCAGACCATGCCGGCACCGTAGCGTCACCCTGAATGATGCCGTTTTTGTCAGGGTCGGGCGCATCCGCTCCAATGGGCAGCTTTGGAACCTTCTGTACCTCAAACTCAATAGTCAAGTTGCGTGACTCCAGATAAACCCGCAGATTGCCAGTGTGGGAGTCGTTCAGGAGGGTTGCAGTGCGCAATTCTTCTTCCGTTATCCCCGACGGTACGTTGCCAGTCCAGAACACCTTACCCCACGTCAGCAGTTTTTCGAGCGGCAGACCTTTTTCGATGCCCGGCTTGCAGCTGTCGTCGCTTTTTGTCGCGGCGTCGGCTTGCGGTTTCTGTTTCAAAGCGCCGTTGCCGTTGTATGCGACATATGTGTTCCCATGGTAGACGTCGGTTATGTCGTTTTGCTTTTTAACAACGTCTTTTATGGTTTCATGGAAATTTTCTAAAACTGTTTTTCCTTGCGATCGTTTATCCAGGCGCTGCTTTACAACGCCAGCCGGATCAAGAAACGTTGGGTCAGGTAGCAAGCCATACCACTTGGAGTTCGTATAGATCTCCTTGTACGCATTGCCAGTCTTCGGCAACTTCATCACGACCTCGCCGTTGATCCGCGAGAACACCCACCACGCTTCCCCATTGTCGTAATCAGGCATAGGGATCAGTTCCAGCGGCCCTGGCGCGTTCGCTATCACTGCAATGAACTCTCCTGCGTCGCGGCCGACCAGACTTCCATTGACAAAGCTGTTTATCCCGCCCTCGTTGCCGCCTCCCGTCCTGAAACGCTTCGCCGCAACCGGCGCACCCGTAGCAGGCTGCACGTTGTGGAATACGCCGTGCATCCAACCTCCGGCGTCATGCATTGCGATTGCCATCCGGGCGACCAATCCTCCCATCGAGTGAGTGAGAATGATCGCCTTGCCGGAATCGTTTTCGTTGCAAATCTCTTTGATGCCCATCAGTCTCGTCGTCTTCTTCGTCTTCGGATCGTAGTAGTCGGAGCCTTCGACAACCTGCTGTCCGGAGTCAGCATTCGACTGCAGCCAGTTATAGCCGATGGCGTAGACGCGGTATCGGTACTTCGAGAAGCGTTTGAACTCCACCGAATCCAACGTAATTTTTTCCCCTTTGCCGAACGCGCCGTAGTCGGCTGGATCGGTGTCGATCACCGGCTTAAGCGTCCACTTCTCGCCCGTGGAGTCGGTGTCGACCCACGCACCGTGTGGTTTGCTGAGCTTCATAGGTTGGTTCAGCTGCTCTTCGAGCCATGCTAGTACCGGGTGATAGCTGGTGCGATGGACCGAACCCCAGCCGCGCCTTCTCGCTTCCTTTTCGTCCACGAACTGGTCAGCGGTATCGTCTTTGTCATGCTTGCCGACATTGATCGGGCCGAGCGGCGTCACCGCCGCCTGGGTTGGGTCAAACTGCGTTTCCCGCGACGATGCGCTCTTGAACCACAACCCAATTAGCGCAGGGAGTGCACCTACGGACCCCAACATGCCATCCGTGTTCGGGGCAAAGAACAGTTCGTCGCCGGTAACCTTGTCTGTCAGCAGCGAACCCATCACACCGGGCAGAAATATCACCGGGATGATCGGCCGCACATCGCACAGCAGTTCCTTACCGCGTTTGTCGCTATCTGGCGTGAGCGTAAAAGTCCCATAGGACGATCCGTCCGCGTGCGTGCGCCCGGTATGCTGCACCACCTCTTGCTCGGCATTGTCGTCGAATGGCGAACTGCCTTGATTGTCTGTCTGGTTATCGCTCATCGTGGTTCGTGCAATGTATATCGACTAGTCAAAATGGTTCACGCCGAACCGCCGCCCGCGTTGGAACCCGGTCGCAATGCACGCAGCATCACCGACTCAACGTCCTCGCTCTTCTGCTCGGGCACATGCCCCTGTTCGTTCGTCATCCCAGTCAGGCGGGTACCATCGGCACGCACCAGTTCGTAGGGGTGATTCTTGAGGACGTCGCCCGTAATGCGATCACGCAGCACGTAGGGATCGTTGAACTTGGCCTGCGGCAGGCTGTTCATATGCTCGGCAATCGAACTTGGTCCCTGCCGGCTGAACGACGCCGACTTGATCGAGCGGGGTCCGCGCGTGCCATCTTCGATCCCGGCTGCCACCCATCGCGTATAGGAGCCACCGCACTTGATAATGAGTTCATCCGTAGCATCGAGCACGATACGCTTCGCGGTGACCGTCATTGTCTGACCAGCATTGAGCCCCATGTCGTCGGTATGCGCCGAAATCTTGATCGGCCCCTTCGCGGCGAACAGCTTCATGCCAGCTTTCTGTACAAAGATACTGATCGTCTCCGCCACCGCTGCGATCAACGATTTGCCTGCCGCCACGTTGACGTTCCCGCTGCCAACCACGTTCACCTCCGCTTGCGCCACCACGTGCGCCGAGCCGTCCGCCACAGCGGCAAAATCGGCCGCCGACGCAATCACGATCTCCGGCTTTGCGAACCCGTTGGCGCTGCCTGTCCCGCCGCCCGCCGTCGCGCCTCCTGAAGTTTGCCCGGACTCCGGGTGCTGGATCGCCGTAGTCAGACCCTTCAGCGCGTCCTGACCTATTTGCAGTGATTCCGCTTGCGCCGTCACACTGGCGCTCGAAAGCGACTCCACCAGCATCCCCGCGTGCGTGAGTTGCGCCCGCGCGCCGTCTACGCTCAGTTGCTCGTCGTCGTATGCGTTCGAATGCGAGCCTATTGACACCCCCTTGGCCGCGCGCATCGAAACGTAATCGTCAGCGTGCAATAGCACGCCCGAGCCAATATATCGGCCACGTGTATTACCGTCCTGCTGGATCAGATAGCCCTGCGCGAGTGACGAATAGCTTTTTCCGGTGTAGCTGACGATACGTGTGCCGCCCTGATGGGTGGCATCGTCATGCACGAATGCGTTGTAGGCGCCTGTCCCGCCGAAGCCCCTCGATTGATAGCCGGAAAGCAGGGCGTTCGAATGCCACTGCGGTTTCGCCGCGCCGTTGTACACGCGATGAAGCGCTATAGGCCGGTCGATGTCATTGCCGATGTGACCGATCAGCAATTCCTCACCCGCGCGCGGCATGTGGACACCGCCATAACCATCTCCGGTGTCGGACTGCGCGACGCGCACCCAGCACGATGCACGTTCATCCCCCGGATTGAGCCGGTCCCAGATGAAGAGGACTTTCACCCGGTTCAATCCGTCCGTGTAGGCCTCCTGTCCCTTAGGACCGGCCACGATCGCCGACTCCAGCTTTGCCTCGGGCTTACTGTGCTCGAACGGGCTGCGGTATGGCACTGTCGTGCGTTGCGCTTCGATGCATATACGGTAGAAGCCAGTGGAGCCGTCCGCAAAGTTCACGCTGAACGTCTGACCGTCACCGCTGGTACGAGGCTGCTCGAACTGATCGTTCAGACTGTGCGGGTAGTTCGCCTCATGCCCGGAGAGTGGGAGATTGTTTTCGACGGCCCACTCGACCTCGATGGTCGCAAACTCGCGTTGGACTGCTGTGTCCAGGTCGTGCTCCGGGTGATCGGTCAATGTGAACCGCCGCCCCGCGTCCATCGCTCGCAGGCTTCCTAGGCCGTGAAACCGCTTCGCTTGCGACTCCCATTCCTCCATGCGAATCTTCGACAGATGATCGCCGCGGTCCTGCTCGGGATAGGTATAGCCGCCCGTGTATTCATAGACTTCCGCCTGAGCGGGCAGCGCTCCCTGATTTGCCTCTGTCGGAATCGAAGTGCCTTTGGGATTGAACGGCGTCGATGGACTCTTGTAGTCGAATGTGCGGGTCGACAGCATCACAGATTGGAGCGTCCGAGTACCCGACCATTGCGTGAGCGCATCGGCTTCGTTCCCGGTGTCGGCACGATAGAAGCGAACCGTCGAGGGCGAAAGCGGATCGAACGTTTCGAGGCGATCGGTGACGACAAGCGTATGCGATTTGCCGTCGGCGGCCTGTTGCCAGAATCCGTACAGTCCTTCGGACTCCAGCAGTCGGTGCACAAAATTCCAGTCGCTGTCGTCCTGCCGGCAGTACGAACGCGTGGGTAGCGGCTTCGACAGAGCAAAGCGATACATGCCTTGCGCTTGTGGATGCTGGTTGAATACGTCTGTAATGATCTCGTCGACGCTCTTGTCCTGCCAGTGCCGCTGGTCACGGCGGAACTTCAGGAAGTGCATCCACGAGGAAAAGGTCAATTGATAACTGGTCAACGTGCCATCGGCGCCCAGTCTGCGCGCAGTATGGACGTAGCCATGATGCGGCAGATAAGATCCGTCGGTCTGCTGCATCCACAGCGTGACTGCCTGAGCGATCAGCGTTTTGAGTTCAACGTCGCCCGAAGTGGATACGCAGTCGAGCATGAAAAAGAAGTCGCGGCCGATCCGTGAGCGACCGGTGACTCGATGGGGCAGCAATACATTATTGCCAGCCGGAGTATCCAGTTTCAGAAGACGGCCCTGCTGTGACAGTCCTCCTGTTATTGCCCCGCTCCGCGTACCCATATCGCCTCTTTATCTGATCGCGCTCGTTTCATCGCCAGATTTTACGTATGACGACGCGCTAAAATCAATTGGATATTTGTCATTAATTGATAAGGCAAAATCGATTCGATGCAATATGGATATTATGCGAATGTTGGAGCGTAAAAACTTGTGCGCGGATATGTACTCAAGACGTGCGCTATGGGCGTCGGGGCATTGAAGCCTTGGTCGCGGCGCGTCGGCGTCACTTCAGTCGCTACAAGTGAATTTACGGCGAATTCTTAGTCCGCTACCAAATTAAACGGATTTTTCCCATTCCGTTCTTAAGCCCCGTTTTTTACCAAAACTGCGATTCAGCATAGTCCACGCAGTCTTGACTAATCTTTACCGAAAAATATTAGAGGATCTATAGAATCCGCCGCTCAATCATCAACCGCGTGGGCGTAATTTCACGCGAGTGGGAGCGGTGGAATGGGCAGCAATCAAGATCAAACAAGAAAGCGCTTCGAACAAAGCAGCAGTGAGACGCACTCCGTCAACCCGGAAATGTCCGTGCAACTAACGCAATCGGACCACAACCAATCCACCAAGCTTTTCACCGATCGAACTTCGGTAGGGCACGCCGTCCGCTGCTTCCTTTCCCCATTCGATGCAATGCTCGACGGTCTCGGCCTGATTTCTCAGGAGCTGTCAGTGCATTTCGAAATCAGGCCTGTGAGGAACGTCGCGCCGGAAGCCTTTCTCTCCTGCCGGGGATTCCAGCGGCCGTTGTCATTTCACTTAGCCTGGTTAGCGCACGACTATCGGCTCGTCGTACGGGAAAACGGCTGTCTGACACGTCTGACCTTGACGCAAGGCAGGCGGCCGCGTGGTGATAGTGATCAGCAGTCGCTCCAGATCGACTCCGATATGTGGACGATCATCGACGCCCTACATCAGCAGGCCGGCCTGTTTGCCTGGCGCGAAACGCAGAAAGCGGTGCGGCAATGGCTTGATGCGCCGGCTTCCGCGCGAGATGCGTTGGAGCGAGCATTCTGCTTGCGCGATGACCCGCCACTGATCCAATTCGCTCCCAACGAAGCGAAGCAATTGGCCTTATACGACCCGGAAGCGGCACGTTGGCATTTCGTGCAGCGTCAGGTGTTTGGCTGAGCGACCCACGCAATCTCATACGTTTTCATCGATAGCGGGGGAAACCTGTGTCTACCAACCAAACCTTAAAAAGCTTTGCCACAGGCGCGGTCGACTGGAACAACCGTCCTGTCGGTTTGAACTTCGGGCGAGCCCAACGCACCGTAGGCCACCTGCTAGCCCTCCAGCACGCCACCCTCCACGAAAGCCTGATGGGCGGCATCAGCGGCCATCTCACGTGCGTATCGGCCCACGACAACCTCTCTCCGACGCTATTCATCGGCCTCAGGGGCGTGGCGGGGATGGGTTGTATCGGGTTGCCCGACGCACTTCAGGTGTCCGCTGCGCAGTCTGGCGCAAAAAAAGAAACCGTCACGCTGCTATCCGGTTCGTTGTTGCAACGGGTCTTTACGCGTCGCGTGCGACAGGGCAAGCCGGTGCAGGTGGGGACGCCGCCAGGGCCGCACAACATGCGTCTTGAGGGTGAGAGTTCACACGGAACGACCGGCGGGGCAGCAAGCGTGAAACAGGCGCAAATCGCGGAGAACACGATGCGCACCATCAACGGCGAGGAACTCTCGCCGCCGTTCGATCCGGAGATGGAGGCGAATGCGCTTCCGGGCAGCGGGGATGCACCGCTTGATGGCGTTTCCTTGAACGAGCGACATGCAGGGAGGCAGTCGATCGATCAGGTCGAGGCCGAGACGGCGCTCAGTGTGTCGGAGCTCGAGCTTCTGCCGCCTCAGATGATGCCGTGGCCAGGACTGAATCCTGGCAAGCCACCGGCTACTACCGATGTCGCAGGCGTGCTGAACGCGGGCAAGCAGCCCGACGACCAATGCAAGGTGTACCGGGCGTTCCCGCCGACCATTGGGGATTCGGATGTGCCGGTTGTAGCGGGGCAGATCGTGGTGATCCGGTATGAAACGCCAAACGAGGCGAAGGTGAGGCTGATGAACAGTTATCGAGTGGATGATTCGTATCACTCGGCGGTGATGAGCGGGCGGCGCAATCATCGTTGCGCAACGGCGTTTGACATGTCGATTGGACAAGCGCGGGTGCTTGATGATCCGGATTGGACAGAATTGTTGAGGGCGATTGCGGATTGGCGAATAGCTGCGGGTGACTTGGAAAAAACTAGTCCTCGATATGGCAGCCTCGACTGGACGACGCGTGACGTTGTTGAAGCAAATACAGACTACTACAGGTACGCCAATTTCCCACCCGAAAAACTTGTACCTAGGACTCCGCCGCCAGCGGTAGTTAGTGAAATCATCAAGACGCGTAACGATTCGACTGCGCAGAAAATGCGCTCCAACGCACTGGAAAAAATTCGGCTTTTCTGATTTCCCATGACAACACCTCTGACTCGACCTCCGAGCCGTTGGCTCTTTCTCGTCCCGTCCGGGCTAGCGATTCTGACTTTGGTGTGGATCGCGATGCTCAAGCTGTTAATGATTGGCGGTTATTTATCTTTGGAAGATACCTCGATGATTCGACGACTACTGCTTCTAACTGTGCCCCCTGTATTGCTGGCGGCTGGGTTGTATGCCGGGTACTGTGTATGGGATCGCAAGGACGTGCAGCAGGTTGATCCGTTGGCCGTACGGAACACAGCTTTGCAGGCAGAAGCGGTCGCAGCCACCGCTCCGCGTGATCCGCGTTTCACGCTGGAGATACGTCGCTTTGGCGTGACCGTCGACAGATTCCGACAGCGGGCGATGCTAATGCGTCTCGACGAGGCTGGCGCTTCTGGCACTTTGCTATTGCAAGACCCTAAAAAATATCCCTACACAGGCGCCGACCGTTCTTTTGCAGGCAGGCAGCGCGAGAACAATGTATTCGGTTATACGCTGCGGCGCTGGGTTGACTTCTGGCCAATTCCCGTCATCGCTGTCGGGCCGCCCCGCAATCCTGCCGATGAGCTCGCTGATCGCATGGCGACACATATCGGCGACGCAGACAACGGCGCAGGCATCACCAACCCTCTATACATCCGCCTCGACGAGATCCATACCGAGCATGGTGACGATGTAGTGAATCGGTTATTCGAATTTTTCGATGCGCATCCGGACTTGCCTGCCGCGGTTGTGTTGATTGAGGACGGTCTCAATACCCGCGCATATATGCGAACTCCTGGAGATAACTATGTGCAGCAATCGAACCTGAAAGAGTATTTCTTTCCACCACAGCCGGACAGCTTCGTTGCGCTGCTCGTAACGCGAAAGGACCGAATAGATCGGATGATCCGACCTTACGTTGTCCACGCGCCCGAAGCAATCGACAACAGCAAAACACAGTATGACGTGATCAAGCTGTGGAATTACTTCTGGAATGTCCAAAAAGCCTACTGGGAGCACGACAAGGACGAGATGCCATGGGACTACTGGCAAAGCAAACTTCCCGAGTTCTGGAAGACCACACCATTGAAGATCCCGCAAGGCTTCAAACCGAACCCCTGGGTCCCAATACCATGGACCACATGGCAGTTGACGGAATACGACAACTGGCCAGTACTCGCGTACCTGCATCGACCGGTACGTATCGACCTGAGCAACAGCCACGGCGAACCGCTCAAGAAGGGCGAACGCATCGAAAAACTGCGTGAAGGTTGGCAACAGGCACTCGGCACCCTCGCTCCCAACGACCAACCCGGCCGAATGTTCCACGACACCGGCATGTCGACCAACCATCTCGCGTTGCTCATCCAGGCACTGCACGACAACCCGCAGCACATCGATCTGGACGACCCGAAGGACGCGTTCGACATGCAACGCCGCATCGGCGGCGACACAGGCACAAGCTCGACATGGGTGCAAATGACGCTCGCGCTGATGATGGGATACAACGACGGCAAGACAAGCGCGCTCGTCAACCTGCGCGACCCGCTCCACGCGAGCATCGTAATGGTGTCGCCGCCTGACCAAAATTCGCGCGAGGCGAATCCGCAAACATTCAGCTGGGATTTCTAGGCGCCGGCGCAACGCTGTTAGCCATCGCAACGAGAGGAATGGATGAGTAAAAACCGATATATCGTCGAAGGCGACACTCACAGCCACGGCGGCCACGTGTTGTCGGGCGCGCCGCGGTCCCGCATAAAAGGTCGTGCGATCGCACGCTTGCACGACCCGGCGATCTGTGAGATCCACGGCCAGACCCACATCGCCCGAGTGTCCGGCAATGCACGCTTCGCAGGACAACCGGCCGCATGCGATGGCGACGAGCTCGCGTGCGGCGCGCGCCTGTTTGCCAGTCAGACGGAGATGGGTGGTTGACGATCAACCATGAGCTTGCCCGACAAACGACGGATCGGGTTCGGCCGCGATACCTTTCCGGCGCTCGCAAGCATGAAGGTGAACAGAAGGCTTCATTGCAACAGACCCCGATTCACGCCACCGGCAGGCACCGTCGTCTCCGCAATGGACCACCCTCCCCCCAACGCGAGATAGAGCCGCACAGTAGCGAGCGCCTGAGCCGTTTGCGCCTGGATCAATTCGTCCTCGCGCTGCAATGCGTCCAGTCGAGCGTCCAGCACATCCCGCATCGTCAGTTGGCCGCCTTCGTACAACTGCCGTACGTCCTCGACGTTCCGGCCCGCGGTTAAGCGTGTCGCGTCGAGGCGCTCGATACGCATGTCGAGTCCGTGACGCGCGCCATACGAACTGTCCACCTCTTCGAGCGCGCGCAATATGGAACCGTCGTACTCGCCGAGCGCTGCCTGCAGGCCTGCGTCGTTGGCCGCGATGTTCGAGCGGATGCGTCCGGCGTTGAAAATCGGCAGATCGGCGCCGACGCCAATCAGGCCGCCCGAACCGCTCAAGCCGGGCAGACCGTCCAGCCGCAAATGACCGTCAAGGCCAACGAACGTGAGATAAAACCGCGGCAACAACTGGGCTTCTGCGCTGCCCAGTCGCGCGGCTTGCGCGTGTACCGACGCGGCCGTCGCGCGCACGTCAGGACGGCGTTCGAGCACAGTGGACGGCAACTCGCCCGTGGGTACGTCGGGTACGCGGGATGTACCGGGCGCATCGAGCGGCGTTGCCTGCTGCGCGGCTTTGCCGGCCAGCACGGCAAGACGCCGCCGTCGCACGTCGATCTCGCTGACAAGCACCGGTCGCTCGGCCTCGCGCGCCGCGATCTGCTCCGTCACCCGTTGCACGTCGTAGCGTACGGCCTGACCCGTGCGAAAACGTGCCTCGGCGTAACGCTGCATGTCGTGCAGCGTGTTCAGACTGCGGTCGAGTAGTAAAAGCCTGCGCTGCAAACCACGTGCGGCCAGATAGTTTTGTGCGACATCGGCCGCGATTGCGATACATGCACCACGCAGTTTTTCCAGCGCCATGTCGGCTAGCGCGGACGCGGCGGCCGAGTCGCTTGCGCGCCGCCCGAAGATGTCGACTTCCCACACTGAGGTTACGCCACCTGCATAGCCGTCCAGATCGGGGCTGCCGTCGGGTACCTCTGTCGGGTCGCGCAAGTTGCCGAAACCGTGCTCCGCTCCCGCTTGTGCGGACAGCATCGGGTAGCGCGCGGAATCCACCACCGCGGCTAGAGAGCGCGCCTCGCGCACGCGGGCCTGTGCGACGCCCAATTCGGTGTTCGCTTGCAGCGCCTCGTTGACATAGCGCGATAGTTCCGGGTCTTGCCAGTCGCGCCACCAGTGAGCGAGATCGGTCTGCGCACCACTCGCGGCCGGTACTTGCTCGAACGCGCTGGGCAAGACCCGCGGCGCAGGCAAATCGACCTTCACCGCGGACGTGCAGGCGGCGAGCGTGCCTGCCACGGCGATTGCGATCACAAGCGCCGTGGGCCATGCGCGTTTGCGCAAGCGGCGTATCTTGTCCGGCAAGGTTGGCATCTTCATCTGCTTCACGTCATCGCTCCGAATTCATCTGATTGCCTGCCTTCACGTCGTCAGCCCGCCTGTGCAAGCATCGACCGGAAGCGCGTTAGCGCCAGGGTGAGAAAGATCCCGCCCGCGAGTGTGACGCCGAGCAATTGCGGCCACACCACGTGGATGTCAGCACCGCGAAACAGGATCGCCTGGGTCAGCGTGACGAACTGCGTGGTCGGTAGCATCTTCACGACCGGCTGCATCGCGACCGGCATGCTCTGCACCGGCGTTGCCGCGCCCGACAGTAAATACGCGACCGCGTAAGTGGGCACGGCGAGCAGGCCAAATTGCGGCATCGCCGGTGCGAGTGTCGCTAGCCACATACCGAGCGCCGTCACTGAGAACAGGTAGAGAGCGGTACTCAACGCGAACAGGGCAAGCGAGCCTTGCAGCGGGACGCGCAACCACACGTTCACCACGAAGCACAGCGACAACAACGATATGACCAGTATCACCGTGCCGTTCGCGATGATCTTCGCGAGAGCAATCTCGCTCGCGCGCACGGGCATGACCAGCAGATGCTCGATCGTGCCGTGTTCGCGTTCACGGATCACGGCTGCGCCCACCAGAATGATCGACAGCACCGTGATGTTGGTGACGATCTGCATGGTGGACGTGTACCAGGACGATTCCGTGTTGGGATTGAACAGCACTCTCACGACCGCGGCGGCGGGTAATTGCATGTCGATGTCACGCGCATGCAAGAAGAGCAGTGTTTCGTTGGTGAAAATTTCCTGAAGATACGCGGTGCCAAGTCCCGCCTGGGTCATCGCGGTGGCGTCCACCAGCACCTGGATGGCGGGCGTGCGGCCGGCCAGTACATCGGCTTCGAAACGTGGCGGAATTTCGACGGCGAAGATAAAGTGGCCGCGATCCAGTTCGGTATCGATATTGCGGCGATCCACGTCGACGGGCGGTTTGAAGTAGGGCAACTGGATCGCCGCGCGCAATTGGCGCGACAACTCGGAATGATCGGCGTCGACAATGGCGACCGACGCATTGGACACCTCCGCCTTGATGCCCTTTGCGACCGAATACACGGCGAGCGTGAACGCGAACACGATCAGCAGCATTAGCGTCGCGTCGCTGAACAGGCTGTAAATTTCCTTCCGGCTGAGACGCGCGACGTTCTTGAGCCATTGCGTCATCGTCTAGGCCTCCTGCTTCGGCAAAAGGCAATAGGCGCCAATCAGATACACGATCGCAAAACCCAGTAACGCCGCATACGGGGCGCCGAAGCTGCTTACCCCGAGTCCCTTCGTGAAGCTGCCAAGACTGATCAACTGAAACCACGACGACGGAAAGCCGAGTCCGCTCCAGTAGCTGCTACCTGTCAGCGTCGATACGGGATACAGCAGTCCGGAGAAATTGACGGACGGAACGAGGCAAAGAATCGCCGTGCCGAAGATCGCCGCAACTTGTGAGCGGACCACGGTCGATACGAGCAGGCCCAGACCTGTCGCGGCGAGGATGAACAGGAGCGCACCGATCGACAGTCCGACGAGCGACCCCTTGAGCGGCACAGCCAGCAGCGTGACGGTTAGAACGAGCAGCAGGACGTAACTTGCCATCGCGAGGGCGACGTAGGGCATCTGCTTGCCGAGCAGATATTCGCCGACGCCGGCCGGCGACGAGTACAGATTCGTGATTGAACCCATTTCCTTCTCTCGCACGACACCGAGCGCAGTCAGCATCGTCGGGATCAGGATCAGCGCGAGCATGATGATGCCGGGCGTGATCGCATAGATGCTGCGGAATTCGTCGTTATAGATGAAGCGCGTCTCGACCGACATGGGCAACGCGGGCGCGGCGACAGGCAACTGTCGCGCCTTCGTCTGTGCGTAGTCGAGCAGGATGGCGTTGACATAAGTGCGGATCGTCGCACCCGGAAACGGACTCGAGCCGTCGATACGGAACGCCAGTTCCGGTCGGCGCCCGGCCAGCAGATCGCGGCCGAAATCAGGGGGAATCTCGACGACCAGTTGCGCATCGGCCGCGCGAAGCACACGCTGGGCCTCGCTGTCGCTGCGCACGATGCCGACTGGCACGAGATAGCGCGAACCGGAGAATTGTTCGAGTAATTCGCGGCTCGCGAGGCTCTGGTCACGATCGAGCACGACGAAGCGCACGTTCTCGACGTCGAACGACACACTCCACGCCGCAGCGAGTAGCAGCACGACCGGGCCGAGCAACGCGAACGCGAGCCGCAGTTTGTCGCGCGCGAGCTCGATCGACTCGCGTCGCGCGAAACTCCAGATACGCAGTAACGACGAACTCGCAGGCAGTGCGCGGGCCGGTTGTCGTTCGAATGCGGCGCGCGCGGGTTGGGCCGCCGCGACCTGTAGAGGCGAGTCTTCGGGCGTGGGCCTTGGCGCATCCGTGACCTCCGCCTCTTCCAGAAACGACACGAACGCGTCTTCAAGCGTCGCCGCGCCGCGCTGCGCGATCAGTTCAGCGGGACTGCCCACCGCGAGTACCCGGCCGCGATGCATGAACGAGATGCGGTCGCAGCGCGCCGCTTCGTTCATGAAATGGGTTGAAATGAAAATGGTCACATGCTGGTCGCGCGACAGACTCGCCAGATGCCGCCAGAACATATCGCGCGCACCGGGATCGACACCGGAGGTCGGCTCGTCGAGTATCAGCAGCTCGGGTCCGTGTACGCACGCAGCTGCGAGTTGCAGCCGCTGGCGAATCCCGAGTGATAGCGTGGCCGGCCGTGCGTCTGCGTAAGGTAATAGTTCAAATCCGGACAGCGCTTCGGCGACCGCCAGGCGGCCGCGCTCGCCTTCCATACGGTACAGCCTGGCATGCAGATCGAGGTTCTGCCGCACCGTCATTTCTTCGTACAGCGAGAACGATTGAGACATGTAGCCGACTTTCATCCGCGTGTTCATGTCGGTCGCGTCGATTGTATTGCCGAGTAGCTTCGCGGTCCCGCTCGATGCGTCGAGCAGTCCCGTGAGCATTTTCATGGTCGTCGTTTTACCGCAACCATTCGAGCCGAGAAAACCGAAAATTTCGGCCCGTTCGATGCGAAAGCTCACGTGGTCGACCGCGACGAAGCTGCCGAAGCGCCGAGTGAGTCCTTCTGCTTCGATCACGGGCGTATCCCCAGCCTGTGGCCGCGGCGGGATCTTGAGCTCGTTGCGCTCGCCGCGTGACGTTCCAGGCAGCAGCGACACATACGCCGCTTCCAGGTCCTGCGTACCAGCGTGTTCGAGCACGGCTGCCGTGCTGTCGTTCACCAGTACTCGACCGCCGTCCATTGCAATGAGATGCTCGAAGCGCTGTGCTTCCTCCATATACGCAGTCGCGACGATCACCGTCATGCCGGCCTGCTCGGCGCGCAAGGTGTCGACTAACGTCCAGAACTGCCGGCGCGATAGCGGATCGACACCCGTGGTGGGTTCGTCGAGTATCAGCAGTGCCGGATTGTGAACCAGCGCGCAGCACAGACCGAGCTTCTGCTTCATGCCGCCCGACAGTTTGCCGGCCGGCCGATCGGGAAACGGTGCGAGACCGGTCGCATCCAGCAGGCGCTGGATGCGCGCCGCGCGCTGCGCCGCATCCAGGCCGAACAGCCGACCAAAAAAATCGACGTTCTCGTAGACGGACAGAGTCGGGTACAGATTGCGCCCAAGGCCTTGCGGCATGAAGGCGATCCGGGACAGCATGGCTTCCCGCTCGCTGCGCACGCGCAGGTTGGCGCCGAGCACGGACACATCGCCATGCTGCATTCGCTTCACACCGGCGATAAGACTTAGCAACGTCGATTTGCCAACACCGTCGGGGCCAATGAGACCGATTGTCGTGGCCGCGGGCAGCGTCAGCGACACCGCGTCGAGCGCGAGCTTCTTGCCGTAACGATGCGAAAGGCCGTCAAGGTAAATGGCGGTAGCGTTGGCGTTCAGGGGGGAGGGTGGCAGGCCGCTGGGGAGTTCCATCGCCTAGTTCGCGCGCATGGTAAGCCCGGCCGGCCATGGCCGCGACGTGTCGAGCCGCACATAGCCCTCGCCGGTCATGCCGGCCTTCAGGCGCGGCGCGAGACGACGCGCAACCTCCACGGGTAATTGCAGTTTCACGCGATACATCAGCTTCGCTCGCTCATCCTCGGTCTCGACGAACTTCGGCGTGAACTGCGCGGCGCTGGCAACATAGCCGATTCGCGCGGGGATGGGTTCATTCGGGAACGCGTCGAGCACGATGCGCGCCTCGGTGCCGATCGCGAGCGTGCCCGCCTGCTTGCCGGGAAGAAAGACCGTGAAATAGATGTCGTCAGGGTTGAGCATCGACGCCACTCGACCGCCGTCGGGCACCACCGCGCCAACTTCGACGACGCGATACTCGACCCGTCCCGCCAGCGGGGCGTGCACGGTCGTTTCGGCGAGCATGGCGTTGATCCGGGCGATCTGCGCGTCAGCTTCGGCGATCGCTGCCTGCGCTTCGCCGAGTGCTGCACGCGCGGCGTTCTGCTCCGCCTGGGCGCCATCGAGCGCAAGCTGGCGCCGGTCGCGCTCGACCGACGACACCTGACCTTCGTGGAAAAGTGCGGCCGTCTGTGTCCAGTCGAGCCGCGCGAGCCGCTCGCGCGCTGCGCTCGCATCGGTTCCGGCTTGTGCGCGCCGCGCCGCATCGACCGTGCGGAGGCGCGCAGCGGTCGCGGCGGCAAGTTGCGCCTGGAGTTCAGCGTCGGACTCACGCGCAACCACGGCGCCGGCCTGGAGCAAATCGCCCTCATGCACGGGCAGTTCGACAACGCGCCCGCCGTATTTGACCGCGACATCGATGCGCGCCATTTCCAGTCGTCCGTTCGCATGGGCGATGTCATCCGGCCATGTCTTGATCTGCATGCTTACCCACCAGGCGCATGCCCCGATGAGGATGACGACAACACTGGTCGCCACGGTCCAGCCCAGTTTCTTATTCATTACCTAACCGTTGAGCTTGTTTCCGGCGCCTTAGATGGTGAAGCACGCTGCTTCGCGCACGTCGGAAGAGATGACAAGAGTCTTCTTCGTTTCAACGCCGGAGGTTTGCATCGAAATCGAGTCAGCCACCAGGCGCTTGCGTCATCGCCCACAGAAGAATTGGACAAGATCGACTAAGTAATTGTCCAATTCGGTGCTCTACCGGATTGATTTTCGGGTAGACCCTTGGCGAATCAATTGATCTCCGTCAAGGGTTGCATCACGATATTTAGAGTCCGGAAAGCCGCAAGTTCAAACCCAACCACCCCATGCGCCATAGATAATTCAATTGGATTTAACACCCCGATATTTCGGAGTGAATAAACAGTCAGTACAAACACCCTAAATAAATTGACATGTAATAAGATCGCCGTCGCAAAGAAAAATTTATAACTCACGCGCCACGGATATAACCTGTATGAAATCTGTCATCTTCGTAATAATCGCAAGTTTCTCGGCCAGTGCAATGGCCGCGCAAGGAATGAGCGAATTCATGGTCACTGGAAAAAACACCGTCAACGTGACCGGCGCCAACGGCGGCCACGACGGCGGCCAGGACCCGAAACGTGAAGAGTTGTCGGTCTCGGTCGTGGGCCCAACCGGACCCATTACCGACGCGAAATGCGCACTGTCCAACGATAAAGGCGACTGGTCCGTCACCGCGCCCGACACCGTAACGGTTCGCCGGTCCGCGTCCGTGCTCAAGATCCGCTGCGAAAAAGAGGGCTACGCGGCGACTGAAGGCGCCATCGAAGCCACCACCGCCAAGATCGAGCCGAAGCACTTCCGCTTCGGCACCGATGCCGGCGGCGACGGTGGGGACGACGACGAGAGTTCGCTGATTACCGTCCCGCAATACTTGCCGTCGCTCGTCATCACGCTGCACGAGAAGGGCGCCCCTCAGGCAACGAACTAACACCGCTGCCACAGCAACGCGCGAAGCCTCGGTTCGCTTCGCGCGGTTCTCATTCGATCCATCGGCCGTCTCCGGCCTGTGCATAAAAAGATACCTTGCATTGAACGGTACCGGCTGCTAGAGTACCTACCAACAAACGGGGAAGACCACCTCCCGCCAGTGCATAACAAGGTACCGTGCTATGCACGCAACAAAATGGCTCTGAATGAAAACCCAGCTTAAGAAGGGCACTCTCGACATGTGTGTGCTTGCCGTCCTCGCCGGCGGCGACAGTTATGCATACGAGATCGTCTCGACCCTATCGGAAACCATGGAAATCAGCGAGGGCACGATTTATCCGCTGATGCGCCGGCTCCAGGCTGAAGCGTGGGTCACCACGTACTTCGTCGAATCCAACTCGGGGCCGCCGCGCAAGTACTACACCTTGACGAACGCCGGCCGCGACAGTCTCGCGGAAATGCAAGACGAATGGCGCAGTTTTGTCGATGAGGTCAATGGCGTGCTGGCTCTATCCCGCATGCCCTCCGGAACAGGGGAACAGGAATGACGCAGGAAGAATTTATCCAGAAACTCCGCATTGAACTGGGGAGTTTGCCGAAGCACGTAGTGGACGAAATCGTGGCCGACTACCACGAGTATTTCGGCGACGCGCTCGCCGCCGGTCGCAATGAGGCCGACGTGGTCGCGGCGCTCGGCGACCCGATCAAACTGGCGCGTGAGTTGAAGGCCCAGGCGACCTTGCGTCAGTGGGAAGCACGGCGGTCGTTCGGCAATCTGGCGAAGGTGATCGTGTCGATCGCCGGGCTCGGGTTGTTGCAGTTGTTCCTGCTGATTCCGTTCATGTTTTATCTGCTGATGCTGACGGTGGGTTACGCGGTGTCCGGTGCGCTTGCGGTCGCCGGATTCGTGACGGTTATCGCGCTCGGTAGTCATCATCTGTTGGGGTGGCCGTCGTCGTTCACGTCGCTGCCGTTCACCTTCGAAAGCGACGATGTGGGCCACGTCAGCGCGAATTCGAGCGGTAAGGCGAGCGGCAAGGCATCGCACGACGACGATGATGAAGACGTCGCCTCCAACTCTGACGACGCGCGTCTTGCGCAAGTGGACATGAAGGTCTTCAGAGTCGTGGGCGACCGTTTCTTCCTGCGGCCCGATGACGCCACGCGAATTTCGGTGGTGACGCTTGCGGGCCCGGTGGACATCGAGAATAAAGACGGCAAGCTGAAGATCGACTCAGTCGGCGGCGGACGCGATCGGTTCAAGGTCGAGAAAGACGGTTCATGGTCGATCGCCCGGGCCGACATCATCGCACTCGATCTGAAGGATGCCGATGGCGACCATGTGTCCGTGGCGCGCGTTGGGAGCGATCCGAAAGCCATGGCGTGGGACGTTTCGAATCACGGCGACCATTTGTCCTTCGTACAAGGCGCGGGCGGCCAACCCAAAAGTCTGTCCGTACACAGCGGTTCGGATTCGGTGGTGATCGATAACGACCACGTCGCGATCAAGAACGGTATCAACGACGTGATGATTTTCGGACCACGTCACTCAAGCATCGGCGTGATGATCTACGGATTCGCGATGCTGCTGGCAGGTGTCTTCGGTTTGTTTGTTTGTGTGTGGCTGACGCGCATGACCTGGCGCGCGCTGGCCCACTACGTTCAGCGGCAGCTTGAGGTCATCACCACCCGGCTGGAAGCAGGGCACGCCTCCTGACACGGGCGGCGCGGGTGACTCACGTCTGTCTACTCACTCCGTAAAAAGGAAATGGTCATGAAAATGCACTATTTGCACGACTCGGCAGTCCCGAACGGCGCACACAATGCGCAAGGCTCACGTCTTCCGAACGCTCGCATGATCGGTATGGCGAGTTTCGCAGGCTGGCTCGAAGAGGGCGCGCGCATTGCTCGCGTCCGGCCGGTGTTGTGGCTCGCGGCGGTGCTGGCCTGCGCCGATATCGCGACGCTGTTGGATCTTGTACCGTCGTTGTTGATGCTGGGCATGCTCGTCGCGCCGATCGCCATGGCGGCCGTCGTGATGATGCAGGAGCGCTCGAGCAATGGTGCGCATTGGTCGGTCAGCGAGATGGTCGACGTCGTCCATGCGCATCGGACCGCATTGCTCTCTATCGGAGCGTGCTGCGTTGCCGCGACGTACATCGGTCAATTGATTTTGTTCGCGGCATTCCATGTGAGCGTGAAGGCATCCGTTGCGGCGAATGGCGTGCATGCTTTGACGTTCGCTTACGCCACGCACAATGGCGCGGACAATGCGCTGGAGCCGGTATTCAATGCGTTGCTCCATGTGATTCCGGTTGCGCTGTTGTGGTTCGCCCCGGCGCTGGTGGTACTGAACAAAGCTTCACCGGCTAACGCGATGACAGCGAGTGTGCGTGCTGTGGTGCGCAATTGGCCCGTCGCGTGTTTGGGTCTCTTCGCGATCGTCACCGGCGCGTTACTGGTTCCTTTCGTACCGATGCTTGTGCGCGCACTTATCGTGACGCCGCTCGCCACTGCGCTGATCGTCATGTCGCTGTATGGTAGCTATCGTGGTGTATTCGTCGAGCGATAAAACGGCGTCGCCCACTCAGCCATAGGCACGCGAGGGCCAACACGTGGATCCCGACCAACCGCTTAGTGCAGCGCAGCAGTCTGCTCATCGAGCGGTAGTGGTGTGGGACTTGCCCGTCCGTCTCTTCCACTGGTCCGTGGTGGTGCTGGTCGTCACCGCCTACGTCACCATCCGATTGAACTGGATGGACTGGCACGTCCGGATCGGCGAAACCTTACTCGCGCTGGTGCTGTTCCGTTTGTTATGGGGTTGCTTCGGCAGCGAGACAGCACGATTCCACAGTTTTCTGGCTTCGCCCGTTGCCGCGCTGCAGCATCTGCGACACGTGTTGCGCCGCGATCCGGACGTGCAGGTCGGCCACAATCCCGCCGGCGCGTGGATGGTGCTTCTGCTGCTCGCATTACTGCTGACGGAAACGCTCACCGGGCTCTACGTCTACAACGACGTCGCCGACGTGGGCCCCCTCTCCGAATGGATGCCCGCACCGATCGCCAATGCGATTTCCACGCTGCATGCCGTCGTGTGGGACATGCTGCTGATCGCCGTCGTGCTGCACGTGACGGCCATTCTGCTCTACGCGGTCGCCAAAGGGCACAACCTGCTGCGACCCATGCTGACAGGCCGTAAGTCCCTGCCGGCGGACGTCCAGGCGCCGCGCCTGGCGTCGGCGGCACTGGCGCTGTTATTGCTCGCCATCGCGGCCGCCGTGGTCGTGGCGCTCGCCACGTATCTCTGACACGCGCGTTCTGCGCTGCATCTGAATCCGCGATCCACCGGACACTGCGCAAATAAGGCATCAATGCCAATGGTTACGCGTCGACGGTCATGCTAGGATTTCCGCAAACAACTCCGGAGACAGCTATGCCGTTCATCTGCGAAAACGTTGAGTGTCGCGCCGTGCTCGCTCGCGGGCAGGTCAAACCCAAGCGCGAGGACAGCGGGTGGTGTTTCTACTGCCCAGACTGCAAGGCAAGGAATGTGTTGAACGATGTGGGTGTGCCGGGCGGTTCTCTGGAGCTGGTTCAGCCAGAGCGCTCTGGTCTCCCTCACAAAGTCGTTGCAACGGCCCGGCAACTGGAAGAGGGCGGCTATGCGGCGCAATTGCGCGTCCAGCGCGCGCTAGGAACGAGGGGCACTTACGCGGTGGAAGAACACTGGGATCAGCTCGGTGTCTTCCTCAATGCGCAAGAAGCCGTCGCCCATGCGAAGACCGTCGCGGCAGACTTGCTTGAGAGGAAAGCCTAGTCCTGATTGAACGCTGGATCTGGCCGTGCGTAGCGCGCGCGGATCCGGCGCGCGCCAGGCTCATTGGAAGTTCGGTTCGCTAAGCGTCGACGGCGGCGAGCCTGACAAACAGTCGGGCCGCTTCGTTGCCGTGAGATAAAGCGCGCAATGCGAGCGTGAGCGCGAGCTGTGCGTCGTGAGCGACTGCGCCGCGATCCTGGTCGAAAAGTTTGACGGCGTGGCGCATATGCTGCGCCGCCTGCAGATGGAGTTCCGCTGCCGTTGCGTGCTGCTTCGCCGCCGCGCTAACGATGCTGGCATTGCTGGCGCCCGGCGCGGTCGAAGCAGGCGTTGTCGGCGGCGCGCCCGTGCTGTGCGCGCCGGCCTCGTGAGCCTCGTCGATGGCTTGCAACGTGTGGCCGTGGGCCATCATCGCCTGATGCGCGGCGTGCGCATGATCCTGACCCTGAGCCGTTTCGAAGTGCCGGGACGCCCCGTGGTGATACCGCGCTGCCTGTTCGTGATGTGACGCCGCCGCTTCAAGATGAGCTTTCTTGCTGTGCTTGTTCATACGGGCTCCTGCGCGACTGTAGGACTGACTCACTCCGATAACGACCGATAAGAAGACGCAGTGGCGGGTCGGAAACCACTCGTTGCCAATGTACACGCACTTGCATCGTCTATAACGATTTCATCGAGTCTTCCCACACTATCAGTCGAGGAACAAGGCCATGGACAGCACCCAGGCAGTGGCAGTGGCGGCGGTCGCTTTTGTGGGCAGCCACTTTCTCTTGTCTCATCCATTGCGTGGGGTATTGGTCCGCGCGATTGGCGCAGCGGCTTTCCAGGGTGTTTATTCGCTGGTGGCGTTCGTGACTCTCGGCTGGCTGATCTGGGCCTATGTGAAAGCGCCCTTGACGTCGCCGTTCTGGCCGGTTGGGGACGTGCTCTGGGCGGTGGTCACCGTCGTCATGTTGATCGCGTCGATTCTCCTGATGGGCTCATTGATCCGCAATCCGGCGCTGCCCACCGGCGGTCGGCCGGGCGCGTTCCCGGAGGTCGCGCTCGGGGTATTCGCCATAACGCGTCATCCGATGATGTGGTCGTTCGCTTTATGGGGGCTGTGCCATATCGCGGTGTTTCCGATCGCGAAGAACATGATTCTCGGCGCGGCGGTCATCGTTCTTGCGCTTGTCGGCTCTGCGATGCAGGACCGGAAGAAGGAGCAGCTTCAGCCCGAGCAGTGGCCGGTGTGGGAATCGAAGACGAGCTATCTGCCGTTCGCGGCGATCGCCGCCGGCCGTGCGCGGCTCGGTGGATTCGGCATGCACGCGCTGATGGGTGGGCTCGTCGTGTGGCTCGCGGCAACCTGGGCGCACGGGCCGCTCAGCGGGTTTGCCGCGGGGATCTGGCGCTGGTTCTAAACGTCGTGGCGGCGCTGCCGGGTTTTCCCTGGCAAGAAGCGTTGTCGATATCGACGCCGCGGATTCGTCGTACAGGTATGTCCAACTTTTTTAGTGAAAGGTAAGCACACCATGACTACCGGAACCATCCGTCTGCACCGCGTCCTGCACGCGACCCCCGAGCGACTCTATCGCGCCTTTCTGGAAGCCGATGCGAAAGCGAAATGGCTTCCGCCGTATGGTTTCACCTGCAAGGTTCATCATCTGGATGCGCGCGTGGGTGGCACGTACAAAATGTCTTTTCACAATTTCGGCACGGGTGAGGGCCACTCGTTCGGTGGCGAGTACCTCGAACTCGTACCGTTCGAGAAGATTCGCTATACGGATCGGTTCGACGATCCGAATCTTCCCGGGCAGATGACTACGACGGTTTCCATTCGGCAGGTATCGTGCGGGAGTGAGCTCACTATCGTGCAGGAAGGCGTGCCCGAGGTTATTCCCGTGGAGATGTGCTATCTCGGTTGGCAGGAGTCGCTGGCGCAATTGGCGAAGTTGGTCGAGCCGGTGATTCCTTGATTGCGTGATCTCGCCCGCAGGAAGCGGGCAAACCGTGAGGTCGCAATACAATAGTGCGGCCTCGACGGATTGCTCAGCGCGTCGTGACGCTACGCGTCACGAGCAACCACAAGCGTGCCACAGCCGCACGCATGCCGTTAGTAGATGCCCGCGCAGTGGTCCGCGAATCCTCTTCAGCAATGCGCACATTAAAGGCGTGACTGTTCCGCTCTTCCTGCATCGGAAGACTCCAGTACTCGTACGGGTACAACATCCGGCTGAGGCGAAAATGCGCTTCGCGCCTGTCGCCATGCCATTCGGTCGTGGCGTCTACATACCTTGTCAACTCTGGGCTTCTTTCGTCCATGATGATCTCCGCGAGTGATGCCGATCACGGAGACGCCATAAACAAAAAAGGCCTCGTCCGTATTACGGCGAGGCCTTGTAAGCTGCGTATCTACTTGTCTAACGCGTACAGGCCTCCCGTGGCATATCCGAGCGGACTGCCATTTGGCGGAACATCGCGAAAGAGAAGAAGTTGAGCGTCAGCATGGAGTCAAGTTTCTTTGCAATTGCAACGCGTGTCAACACTTAACTGCTGCGGGAGTTCTGATGGTGAAGTACCTTCGATGCTAACCATCGCTTCACCGATCCAGCGCGCACAACCTTCAATAACACTCAATCATCTTCCTCGACTCTTCCGCCGAAACAGCCAGCCGTCGCAATCCGCCAATCGCTGCTTCTCCCTCACCACGTTCGAGATGCCCGGCAATCAGCAGTAATTCTCCAAGCACGCCACCGCCGTCGAGAATCGCCCCACGAATCGATTCGGAAACCGGCAACTCGTCGACGAAGTTGCGCAACTCCATGTGATACGCGATATGCAGTAGCGACAGCATGCCGGTGAGGTAAGCCGTAGCGAGCAGCGGACGCGACCCGTCCGGCAGCAGGTCGATTGCCTTCTCCATGAAATGCGCGCGCCGCTGCGCGAGCAGCACAAGCGGATCGTCGTCGATAGGCAGACCGTCGCGATTGGCGTAAAGCAGAAGCCCGCACCAATGCAGCAGCCGGCGGCTGCCGGCAATGGAAAGGGCCTGTTTCAGCGACGAGATGCGCTCGGCCTTGCCATTGGGTTGCTCGCTGCTATTGGCAAGTCGCAGCAGTTGCGCGACCAGCATGGGCGTTTCTTTCAAAGCCCGCGCAATACTGCTCAACGGCGCGTCGCTGCCGACCAGATCGAACACGCGAAGGATCGCCTTCACCGGCGGCATGGCGCGCTTGCCGGAAAAGATCTGCGGCTTCGAAAAATAGTAGCCCTGCAGCAGGTCGCAACCGAGTTCCCGGGCCAGTTCCGCGTCCTCGACGGTTTCGACCTTTTCGGCGAGCACGACCTTGCCGGCACGTTTGAACTCGGCGACCAGTTCCGGCAATTCGCCGCGATCCACGAACGGCCAGTCGATCTTGATGATATCCACGGACGGCAGAAACCAGCGGATTTCGTCGGTCATGCCGCGCACGTCGTCTAGCGCGATCTGGAAGCCCGTGCCGCGCAACTCGCTGCAACGTCGTGCGAGATTCGAAGTCAGTTCGACCGACTCCAGAATCTCCAGCACGAATCGGGAAGCCGGCAAGACGTTCGGGTAGTCGGAGAACAGAAAGTCGTGCGGGCAGTTGAGAAAGGCGGCCTTGTTCCCAACCAGACGTTCGAGACCGATCGACCCGACCGCACGCTGCACCACCGCCGTCGTGCAGCGCAAATCGTCGTCGATGCAACCGGGTCCCGTGGGACCGTCCCTGAAAAGCAGTTCGTAAGCGACGACGCGGCCGCCCCGATCCATGATGGGTTGACGCGCCACGAACACGGCTGTATCGCGCGGTACTGCAACTTCGGTAGGGATGCTGCTGACGGCGCTCATTCCTGTTTCCATTTCAGACAATGTCCGGGGTACATCGTCGGGGTACATCGTCGGGGTACATCGTTATTGCCACTCCTGAAAGAGAGAATTCGGTACCGCGGAGTTAAATCTTTCCATCATATTCTGAATTCGGTTTTCGCCACGCGCAGGTTGACATCGCCGAAATGTCGATGGCGCGCGTGGTCGGTCAGTTCGGTAAAAGGCTAGATTGTCACCGATTCGCGTAACGCCGTCGATTAGCGGTTTGTAGCTGACCCTTTTACATAATGCAAACGGCATATTACAAACCAGTACTGACGGGGCACATTAACCGTAAGCGACATGCGTGATATTCATGCCGCGCTGAATGTCGTTGAATGCCGCAACCCATGAAAAATATCATTCAATCTCTATCTCAGCCGCAGATCCCACAGTACGTCGAGTACATGTCGCGTCGATCGCTCGACCTGTCCCGCGCGGTGCGCAATGCCGAGTTGGCGCCACAAAGCGGGCCGCAGCGGACGCATGACGATACGCGTGTCGAGCAAGGGCGTGGTGGCTTCATGAGGTAACAGCGCCGCGCCGTAGCCTGCTGCCACCAGACTTTTGATCGCGTCGTTGTAATTGACCTCGATACGCGGCGCCGGATGCTGTCCGCCGTTCGCGAACCATTCGGCGGTCAGGCGTGAGAGGCGGGTGGTGGCGTCGTTGAGAATGAGCGGCTGAGCGGCGAGCCAGGCGGGCGTGACGCGTGCCGGGCACGGCCATTGAGCCGGCACGAAGGCCATAACCGGATCGCGGCGCCACGGTTTGATCACGAGCCCCGCCACGGGCGATTGCGGCAGCGCGACCAGCCCCACGTCCAGCGAGCCGTCCGCGAGTCGTGTGAGCGTTTCCTGCGAGGTGAGCACGGCAACCTGAACGTCGATGCCGGCATGCTGCTGCCCCAGTACTTCGAGCGCCTGCGGCAACAGATGCGCGATCGCGCCCGTCGACGCGCCCAGCCGCACGCGACCGGCGAGGCCCTGCACCTGGCGCTGCACCTCTTCGAGCGTGCGTTCCGCGTCGTCCAGCAGACGACGCGCTTTCTCCACCAACGTCTCGCCTATGGCCGACGGCCGCACCTGCCCGCGTTTGCGCGACAGAAGCGGCGCGCCGATACGGCTTTCCAGCTCCGCGATGTGCAGGCTGACGGTGGGCGGCGCGAGGTTCAACGCGCGCGCCGCTTCCGCAAAGGAACCGCGCTCGGCGATCGCCACCAGCGTGCGCAAGCGGTCCAGACTGATCTCTCGCATGGCGGTTTTCCTCGTTCAGAAAAACTGAATATCAACGTCATGAAATTCAACTTTCTCTATTCTAGCTTCACGGGGAAGATAGCAGTTCCTGATTTCACCGTTCCCCCGATCACGCGAGAGTTTCCGATATGAGCGCTCCCCTTGTTTTCATCGATGGCGACCAAGGCACCACCGGATTGCAGATTCACGAGCGTCTGCGCGGCCGGACCGATCTGCAACTGGTCACGCTTGCCGCAGCCGAACGCAAGAATCCGCAGCATCGCGCGCAGGCGCTCAACGCGTGCGACATCGCGATTCTCTGTCTGCCCGACGCCGCCGCGCGCGAGGCGGTCTCGATGATCGCCAATCCCGCCGTCAGGGTGATCGACGCGAGCTCCGCGCATCGCACGCAGGACGGCTGGACCTATGGCTTTCCGGAGATGACGCAAGGGCAGGCGGAGCGCATTGCGGGCGCGCATCGTGTCACGAATCCGGGTTGTTATCCGACGGGGGCGATCGGGCTGTTGCGTCCGTTGTTGCAGGCGGGGTTAGTGCCGCGCGATTACCCGTTCGGTATCCAAGCGGTGTCGGGCTACTCGGGAGGCGGGCGTGCCGCCGTGGAGGCGCACGAAAAACCCGGTGCTTCCCAGATATTGCCGTTCCAGACCTACGGCCTGGCGTTGTCGCACAAGCACACACCGGAAATCCAGCAGCACGCGGGGCTCGCGCATCGCCCGCTTTTTGTTCCCGCTTATGGTGCGTTCCGGCAGGGCATCGTGCTGACTGTGCCGCTCGAATTGCGTCTGCTCGCCGCGGGCGTGGACGGCGCGACGCTGCGCGATTGTCTCGCGCGGCACTATGCCGGAGCGACTCACGTGCAGGTTACGTCGCTGGAAGAATCGCGCGCTTTGAGTCACCTCGATCCGCAAGCGCTGAATGACACCAACGACATGCGCCTGACGGTATTCGCCAACGAGGAGCACGGTCAGGTGCTGCTTGCCGCGGTGTTCGACAATCTCGGCAAGGGCGCGTCGGGCGCTGCCGTACAGAACCTGAATCTGATGATCGAACGGTTGTAGGCGCATCCATTCTTCAAAGAGAACTTAGGCGTTCCCCACCGCTGGGCGTCACGCCGCCCGCCGGAGCTTTCTGAATACTTCAGGTTCCCACACGCGCATTGCCAGAAGCAGGGCAGTGCCGCGCTTTTCCGTCAACGGGGCGGCCGACGATTCGTTGTGAAGCGCGGCCAGTTTGCCGCGCAACTTTCGCATTTCCACTTGCAGTTGAGCGTAGGCCGCCTCGGTCAACATGCCATGAGCGAAGTCCATGGACTCGTCCGGTACGTCGAAGCGGCTCTCCATGAAATCGGGCAGGCCCTGTTCCAGAAACAGATGCCGGATCGGGCCGTCCTGCAGCCAGTCGAAATCTCGCGCTACCAGCAAGCGGATCCGGTTTCCCGGCTTCAGATCCGCAATTCCCATGCGGTCAAGCACGAGAAGATGTTTGATGCACTCGGCTTTCGACAACCGGTAAGCGGACACGATGTCTTCCAGCGACCAGTGACTCAGCGCACAGATCGCCACGAGCAGCAGCTTCTCATTCGAGACGAGCTGCGCCTCCTGTTCACGCGTGAGTACATGCAGGCGCGGAATCGACGACTCCGCCTCCTGCAGTAATTCGATCAGCGTGACGCCGAGCAGATCGCAGATTTGCACGAGGCGCTCCACCGACAGACTCTCCCCCGCAAACAGACGCTTGACGCTGGGTTCCGATAAATCGAGCGCGAGTGCGACGTGGCGATAGGTCAATCCCGCCGCTTTGAGTTGCTGCTTGATCGTTGCAATGAGCTGACGCGTCTCGGTCATAAGGGTATTGAATTCCGATACCAAAAGTATCAGTCTAAGCAATTTTTCAGGTAGAAGATGCGATATTTGCGACCGGCTTGCATACTGCGCTCCATTGAACAAGCGAGGAGATCAGCATGTCGAGACAAGCGGACGCAACATCGCCGGCCCAATTGCGCGTTGGCGATCTGGTTTTCATCCGCGTCACTGCGCGGCCGTTCCTTGAAGTAGCCAGCGCCACGAACTCCTGGACGAATCACGTGGGTATCGTTATCGACGATCGCGGCGACGATCCTCTGATTGCGGAAAGCACCTTTCCTCTAGCGCGGACCACGCCGATGACACGCTTCGTCAAACGCTCCGAACACGGGCGCTACACGATCGCGAGACTCGCCACGCCGCTCGACGACACCCATCGTCACAAACTGATCGACGCAGTGACGAGCCGAATGGGCGCGTTCTACGACACGGGTTTCAATCTGAATTCGCGAGGGCAGTTCTGTTCGCGCTTTGTTCGTGAAGTCGTTTTCGACGCGACAAGTATTCAACTCGGCGAGGTGGAGACCTTCGCGACGCTGCTGCGCCGTCATCCCGATCCGAAGCTGGGATTCTGGCGGCTCTGGTATTTCGGCCGGATTCCTTGGCACCGGCCCACCGTGACGCCAGCGAGTTTGCTTCGAAGCCCGCATTTGCGGATGGTGAGCGACGCTGTTGAAACGGCGCCTGCGGTTTTGACAATGACCGGGAGCGGTAATAAGTAATAGCCCGGAGCAATAGCCATGAACTAAACGTGGTAACCGGTTTTTCTCATGCTGAATCAATATTTTTTTGCTGTCGCGTCTAAATCGCGTTACCCTTCGAACAAATTAATCGACAAAAGGAGAGTTTTTATGGACCGTTCCACGCAACAGCCGTCTTTCGCATTCATTGCCGCTTCATGGGGGGCATTGCTGGCCGGATTCTGCGCGTTTCTGCTCGGCCTGTGGAATGCCAACATGCAACTCAACGAGAAAGGGTATTACTTCACAGTGCTCGTGTTTGGTTTGTTCGCGGCGATTTCACTGCAAAAGAGCGTGCGCGATCGCGTAGAAGGCATTCCTGTTACAGCGATTTACTACGGCCTGTGCTGGGTTTCGCTTCTGTTGTCCATCCTGCTGCTGGGAGCGGGGCTGTTCAACGCCACGTTGGCGCTGAGCGAAAAAGGCTTCTACGGTATGGCGTTTATTCTTGCGTTGTTCGGCTCGGTTGCCGTGCAGAAGAATACGCGCGATATCAAGGCCACCAAGCCGCAATTCGCGGAAGTCGATCCGGCTCAGGGTACGCCGGAATAAGCGCAATAGCGCAATAGCGTCGCGCCAATCTTTGCGCGCGACGCTTCGATCATTTTTCCGCTACCACGTCATGCAGCCTGCGCGAAGGCTCGCTGCGATGAAGATGAACCGCATAGGTATCCCACGGCAACTGCAAACTCTGCGGCGAGCTGGCCGATACCTGCTTCATGACCCGTCCCACTTCGCCGCGGTGATAGCCGCCGTGGATAACCACGTGGGTCAGCATCTCTTCGCGGGTCATGGTTCCGCTATCGCCGTCGGTAAATGAAAAAGGAATCGATTGGGACAGCATGTCGGGCGTGACGGTTCTCGCATAGTCCAGATACCAGTTGTCTATCGCCGACAATTCCGCACGCAGCGCGTCCAATGAAGGGGTGTCCGGCGTGTTGTCTGCAGCGAAACCATGACGGTCACCCGCCAGATGAGCGGCGAATATCTTTTCCACCACCAGACAATGATTCATCAGCCGAAGGGCGATATGTCTTTCCTCGGCATGATGCGCGGCGTCGAGCCCCTGCATGGAGTCTAGCAATTCCTTATTTGCCCAGGTCTGGTAGCGGAACATCTTGAGCAATAGATTGGCTGCACTCATGGGGTCATTTCCTTGTTCGAATAGTGTGTGAGCTTCAGCACCATTATTTTCGGAGAAGGCCCTGTTGTCCACTCGCATTCCCGATGCCGTGCAAATGCGTGAATAGCCGCGCATTATTTTCATTTCTGCCCCTCCTGAATGGGCGCTTTTCGCGGCGAGCGCTCATGTTCTGGATGTGCTACGAACGTTCGTAGCGCAGTCGCATGACGAAATCGAGAACGACATGCGGGCTATCTAGCGGCCGTCGCGCTTTGTCGACCAGGTTCGCGGCGGGCGCCATCCACGGATGCGCGAACGCGACAACGGTGGCGCCGCCTTCATATGCTTCCTGCGCGGAGGATGCAATCGCAGCGTGGCACGCGTCATGATCGCCGTTTTTGAAATGCGTCCAGACGTGCGGGAGATGAACGACCGTCACCGACGCATTACTTTTGCTCGCGTGGTCAGTGAACAACCGGCGGTTCGATTCGATGGCCGATTCGGCTGCGCACAATACAGTAATGCTGCCACCTGCCTTCGTCGCCGCCGACGCCAATGCGGTATCCGCCCGGAGAACGGGCGCGGGCGAATCCCCGAGGTCTGCTACCGCGGGGCCGAGCGTCGCGCAAGTTAAAACGACCGCATCGGAATGAGCCGCTAACTTCAGCAGGCAACCGTGTACCCGTACTTTCAAATCGTCCGTAAGCCTCCCCGCCTGTTCGACCGACTCACGCAGATCCGCTCTCACTTCGTGATGAAATTTATCCGTGGGCAATCCAAGATCTTTCGCCGCCCGTTCGAATACCTGCCGGTTGCTCCCGATGGTGTGCAAAAAGGAAATCCGCATGGCCTGTTCCCCGTGAAGGTGCATTGTTGCGAGACACTGTCCGCTGTTTTCGCCTGGCGCGCAGACTGCCAGGGCCTCCGGCATTCTTCCGTGGCGCACCTGTCCTAACAAGACCACCCGCGATACCGGTATCGCCGACACCCCCCTTGCGCACCACGCCGTACCACCTTCTGCATCGAAAAAATCTATGCAAGGCATCGGTAAACAGTGTTGGTCAAAGAAATATGGCCTCAGTAAATTGAATTGACACATGGGGCACAGGCAGGGGCGAAGGCCTGTCTGCCACGCGACGTCAACGCCCTGGTCGCAACTTATCGAGCGCCACCGCGCAACAACGAAGGAAAGGGAGGGTGATATGGCCGACAGCCGCAGTGCGGTTCCACTGATCGAGAAACACACCATCGGTTACGTTCCGCACGAGGAACGACACGGAAAGGTGCGCGACCTGTTCACGCTCTGGTTCGGAGGCAACATCGCTCCGTTGCCGATCGTCACGGGCGCGCTCGGCGTGCAGATTTACCACCTCAACCTGTTCTGGGGTGTCATTGCGATTCTGGTCGGTCAGGCGATTGGCGGCGTGCTGATGGCGCTGCATTCCGCGCAAGGGCCGCAGATGGGTATTCCGCAGATGATACAAAGCCGGGCGCAGTTCGGCTCGTGGGGCGCGCTGCTCGTCACGGTGATCGCCGGCGTGATGTATGTCGGTTTCTTCGCGTCGAATATCGTGCTGGCGGGCAAGTCGCTGCATGGTATCGAGTCGACGATCCCGGTGCCGGTCGGCATTCTGGTCGGCGCGGTGGGGTCGGGACTGATCGGCATCATCGGCTACCGGTTCATTCACATTCTCAACAGGATCGGCACGTGGGTGTTGGGTATCGGTATCGTGATCGGCTTCACGTATATCGCGACCCACGTGACGACCGCCGATTTCCTGACGCGCGGCGGCTTTAATATCGCCGGCTGGCTGGCCACGGTGTCGCTGTCGGCGCTCTGGCAAATCGCGTTTGCGCCGTACGTGTCCGACTATTCGCGTTACCTGCCGGCCAACGTCGGTGTGGCCCGCACGTTCTGGGCGACCTACCTCGGCTGCACGCTGGGCTCGTCGCTGGCGTTCGTGTTCGGTGCGGTGGCGGTGCTTGCCGTGCCTCCCGGCGTCGATACGATGGACGCCGTGAAGCTGTCGACCGGTGCAATCGGTCCTTTCATGCTGGTTCTGTTCCTGCTGAGCGTGATCAGCCACAACGCACTCAATCTGTACGGCGCGGTGCTGTCGGTGATTACGTCGCTGCAGACCTTTGCGTATAAGTGGATTCCGACCGTCAAGGCGCGCGCCGTGCTGTCCCTGATCATCATGGCGGCCTGCTGTTTTGCGGCGGTGGGCGCGTCGAAAGACTTTGTCGGCCACTTCGTCGACCTGGTGCTCGCGTTGCTCGTGGTGCTCGTGCCGTGGACTGCGATCAACCTGATCGACTTCTATGTGATTCACAAGGGCAAATACGACGTCGATTCGATTTTCCGCGTGGACGGCGGCATCTATGGACGCTTCAACATGCAGGCGCTGATCGCCTACGCTGTCGGCATCGCCGTGCAGATTCCGTTCATGAACACGCCGATATATGTGGGCTCGTTCTCGGCGCACCTGGACGGCGCGGATCTGTCCTGGCTGGTGGGCATTATCGTCACGACGCCGCTTTACTACTGGCTCGCCACGCGGGACACCGCGTATCGTCGGCGTCAGAATCAGGCGAGCGTAACGGTTCACTGATCGATCCAGAGCATACCCTGCAAGAAAGCAGCGACGAACAATTCGTCGCTGCTTTTTTTCATTCCGAGGCACAGTCTTGCCGAATTCGCGCCGCTCAATCACCGCTCAATATGCAGCCGCCGGATATACGACTCGCAGAACGTCGAGAAGCGTCGCACCACCTGACGCGGCTTCATCGCATTGGATTGCGCAATGCCGAGCGTGGTGGCGTTGACGTCGTCTTTGAAGCGCTTGATCACGAAGTCTTCGCCATCCACGGTGCGGTTCGATTTGAGCGGGAAATTGAGGATGCTGTAACCCAGCCCATTCGCCACCATGCCGCGCACCACTTCCGGCTGCGACGAGCGGAACGCGGCGACGGGACGGCTGCCGACCGCGTCGAACAACGCTGAAAAATACTCGCGGCTGTGCGGCAGATCCAGCATCACATAAGGCTCGGACAACAGCTCTTCGAGCGACACCTTGCGGGCGCGCGCGAGCCGGTGCGTCTTCGGCAGGATCACATACGGCGGCAACGACAGCAGCGGCGTGAAGGTAATGCCCTCGGTGATATCGAGGCTATACGTCAGCGCAATGTCGAGCGAGCCATCGTTCAGGCCGTTCAGCAACGTGTCCTGATGCGCCTCCACGGTGTGGAACGCAATGCCCGCATGGTCCTGCACGAAACGGCTGATGATGCCGGGCATCAGCGGCGGCGCCAGCGAAACGAGGCAACCGAGCGCGATGGTGCCGGTCATGCCGCCGTCCATTTCCTTCGCGGCCAGTTGCAGGTCTTCGGCATTCTTCAGCAGATTGCGCGCGTGACCCAGCAGGTCGCGGCCGGCCTGCGTGAGCGACAAACCGCTCGCGTGATGGCGAATGAACAGCTGCACGCCGAACGATTCTTCGAGATCCGCCAGGGACGTCGAGATAGACGGCTGCGAGATATGCAGGCGTTTGGCCGCGGCGGTGAACGACAGCGCTTCCGCCGTCACGACGAAATATCGCAGTTGGCGCAGCGAGTAACGCAGCGGATTGCTTTCCATCCGTCTCTCTCCTCAAACAGGGTTCCACTGGCTGCATTGTGATCCACACAAAAAGGCCTTGCATAGAAAAAAACGATGCTATGGATTTTTTAAATATGTTTTTCCAAATCAGGCGGCCAGCGTACATTTTCTTCATGGTTGAGCGCAACGGCAGCGCCGGCGCTTGCCATCCAACGCTTTTCAAAAGGAAACAGCGATGACTGCTGAAAAAATTTCGATCGATACGCTGGTGGTGGGGGCCGGTCAGGCCGGCGTCGCGATGAGTGAACACCTGAGCAAGCTCGGTGTGCCGCATCTCGTGCTGGAGCGCGATCGCATTGCCGAACGCTGGCGCACGGGGCGGTGGGATTCGCTGGTCGCCAACGGTCCGGCCTGGCACGACCGCTTCCCCGGTCTGGAATTCGACGATCTCGAACCGGACGCGTTCGCGCCGAAAGAGCGGGTCGCCGACTATTTCGAAGCGTATGCCCGCAAGTTCAACGCACCGATCCGCACGGGCGTGGAGGTGACGAGTGTGGCGCGCCATGCGGGGCGGCCGGGCTTCACCGTGGAAACGTCGATAGGCGTGGTCGAGGCCAGCCGCGTGGTGGTGGCGACCGGACCGTTCCAGCGCCCGGTGATTCCGCCGATCGCGCCGCAAACGGACACGCTCACGCAGATTCATTCGGCGGATTACCGCAATCCGCAGCAATTGCCCGAAGGCGGTGTTCTGGTGGTCGGCGCTGGCTCGTCGGGCGTGCAGATCGCGGATGAGCTGCAGCGCGCCGGGCGGCAGGTTTACCTGTCGGTTGGCCCGCACGACCGTCCTCCGCGCGCCTATCGCAATCGCGACTTCTGCTGGTGGCTGGGCGTGCTCGGCGAATGGGACAAGGAAGCGGCGCGGCCGGGCAAGGAACACGTGACGATCGCGGTAAGCGGTGCGCGCGGCGGCCATACCGTCGACTTCAGAGCGCTCGCGCATCAGGGCGTGACGCTAGTCGGTCTGACGAAGACCTTCGACGACGCTCGCGTCACATTCGAAGCCGATCTCACGACCAACCTCGCACGCGGCGACGAGAACTATCTGTCGCTGCTGGACGCCGCGGACGCGTATATCACCCGCAACGGCCTCGATCTGCCGGAAGAACCGGAAGCGCGCCGCACGTTTGCGGACCCGGCCTGCGTGAGCGATCCCATTCTCGAACTCGATCTGGCCGCGGCCGGCGTGACCTCGATCGTTTGGGCGACCGGTTACGCGGTCGATTACGACTGGCTCCACGTCAACGCGTTCGACGCCAAAGGTAAGCCGCAGCATCAACGCGGCGTGTCGAGCGAACCCGGCGTCTATTTTCTGGGTTTGCCGTGGCTGTCGCGTCGCGGCTCCACGTTCATCTGGGGCGTGTGGCACGACGCAAAACATATCGCCGACCACATCGCCACGCAGCGCAAATATCTGTCCTATCGCGACGCTTCTCAGCGCGAGACAACGCAGCCTCGCAAGGAAGCACCGGCCAGTTCGCCCGCCGTATCGCGAGTTCAACACGTCAACGAATTGGGAGTGAATTAATGCCGACTCATACGCGCATCCGCATGTTCAACACGAAAGACACGTATCCGAACCAGTCGCTCGATAACGATCTTTGCCAGGCCGTTCGCGCGGGCAATACCGTCTATGTGCGCGGCCAGGTCGGCACGGATTTCGACGGTCGACTGATCGGCCTCGGCGATCCGCAGGCGCAGGCCGAACAGGCGATGAAAAACGTCAAACAACTGCTGCTGGAAGCGGGCAGCGACCTGTCCCACATCGTCAAGACGACCACGTATCTGATCGACCCGCGTTATCGCGAACCGGTCTATCAGGAAGTCGGCAAGTGGCTGAAGGGCGTGTTCCCGATTTCCACCGGCCTGGTAGTCAGTGCGTTGGGCCAGCCGCAGTGGCTGATGGAAATCGACGTGATCGCGGTGATCCCGGACGGCTGGCAGGCGAACCAGGCTTAAGGAGCAGGGCATGACATTCTCGATCGTTGGACGCTGTCCGGACACCGGGCAGCTTGGAATCGCCATCAGTTCGTCCAGTATCGCGGTCGGCGCGCGGTGCCCGTGGGTGCGCGCGGGCGTGGGCGCGGTCGCGACGCAGAACATCACGCTGCCCGCGCTCGGGCCGCGGATTCTCGACGGCCTCGAAGCGCCACAGGGCGAACCGGCGGCGGCGTTGGACCGTGCGCTCGGCGCCGACGAGTGGCGCGCCTATCGCCAGGTGACGGTGATCGATAGCCAGGGACGTACCGCGTTTTTCAGCGGCGACGAAGCGCTGGGTCTCCACAATGCCGTGGTCGGCAAGCAATGTGTTGCAGCGGGCAATCTGCTGGCGGATCGCGAAGTGATCGACGCGATGGTCCACGCGTTCGAGCATTCGTCGGGGATGCTCGCGGATCGTCTGCTGTCGGCCATGCATGCCGCGATGGCGGCCGGCGGCGAAGCCGGACCGGTGCATTCGGCGGCGCTCAAGGTGGTGGGCGAGGTGAGCTGGCCGATTGTCGACTTGCGGATCGACTGGGCGGATGAAGATCCGATCGGCAAGCTCGACGCTCTCTGGCAAGCGTATCGGCCGCAAATGCAGGACTATCTGACCCGCGCGTTGAATCCAACGGCGGCGCCAGGCTACGGAGTGCCGGGCGATGAATAAGCTGTCCAGCCGCGCACTGCTCGAACAACTGATCGGCTTCGCGACGGTGAGCCGGGATTCGAATCTGGAACTGATCGCGTTCATCCGCGATTACCTCGCGGATCTCGGCGTGCGGAGCGAACTGTTCTACAACCCGGAGCGCACCAAGGCCAATCTGTTCGCCACCATCGGCCCACAGAATCGCGGTGGGATCGTGCTGTCAGGACATACCGATGTCGTACCCGTCGATGGGCAAGCGTGGACCGTGGAGCCGTTCCGACTTACGGAGAACAACGGCCGTTTGTACGGTCGCGGCACCGCCGACATGAAAGGCTTTATCGCCTCCGTGCTGGCGGCCGTGCCTGCTTTTCTCGATCAGCCGCCGACGTTGCCCGTGCACCTTGCGTTCTCCTACGATGAAGAAGTGGGCTGCCTCGGCGTACGGCCAATGCTGGCCGAACTGGCAAAGCGTGCGCACAAGCCGCGCCTGTGTTTGATCGGCGAGCCTACCGGCATGAAACCGGTGCTGGGCCACAAAGGCAAACTCGCGATGCGCTGCCAGGTGAAAGGCGCGGCGTGTCACTCGGCTTACGCGCCGTATGGCGTCAACGCGATCGAATACGCGGCGCGGCTGATCGGCCGGCTTGGACAGATCGGTGCGCAACTGGCCCAGGCCGAACATCACGATCAGCGTTTCGATCCGCCGTTCACGACGGTGCAGACGGGCCTCATCAAAGGCGGCCGGGCGCTGAATATCGTGCCGGCGGAATGTGAGTTCGATTTCGAAGTGCGTGCGCTGCCGGGCTTCGATGCGCAAGCGGTCTCGGACGAACTGCGGTCTTATGCCGAGACTGAACTGCTGCCGGCCATGCGCTCGGTGCAAGCCGACACGGACATTCATCTGCAAGCGCTGAGCGCGTACCCCGGACTGGCCACCTCGCCGAATAGCGAGGCGGCGCGTTTGTTGACGTTGTTGAGCGGCTCCTCTGAGTTCGGCACCGTGGCGTTCGGCACTGAGGGTGGCTTGTTCGATGAGGCAGGCATTCCCACGGTGGTCTGTGGGCCGGGCAGCATGGATCAGGGGCACAAGCCGGACGAGTTCGTCACGGTTCAGCAACTGAGCGAGTGCGATGCAATGCTGGTTCGGCTGGCCGGTTATCTCAGCGACGCTCGCGCAGCGGAATTGACCACGCGCTAAAGCGGCACGAGCGGGCTGCAGGCCGCTCGTTCTTCACGCGTGTTCGGCCACAAGCTCATTGAGCCATGGCCGCAGACCGCCCAGCGTGAATCCACCATCCACCAGCAAGCTTTGTCCGGTGACGAAGCGAGCGTTGTCCGAGAGCAGCCAGAGCACCACGTCGGCGATATCTTCCGGCTGACCGATACGCCCCAACGGCGTGTGCGATAGAAACGGCCGCATCGCGCGTTCGTCCCCCAGCGCCGCTTCCGACATGGGCGTCGCGATCACGCCCGGGCTCACGTTATTGACGCGAATATTGCGCGAGCCCACCTCCATTGCGACGGCTCGCATCATCGCATCGAGCGCCCCCTTGCTCGCCGCGTAAGCCGACGTGCCTGGCATCGCGCCCTGCGCCGTCCACGACGACGTGTTGACGATCGCGCCGGCCACACCCGCCGCCAGCATTGCCCGCAACTCGTACTTCACGCACAGCGCCGCGCCGCGAAAGTTGGTCGCCATGACCGTATCGAAGTCCTCCGGCTCCATGTCGACGATGGGTTGCAAGGCGCCCAGCATCCCCGCATTGTTCCAGGCCATATGCAGCGTGCCGAACGTGGCGACGCTGCGTTCGACCAGACGGCGTACCGCATCGGCGTCGGTGACGTCGGTTGGAATCGCGAGCGCCCGGCCGCCGTCGTTCTCGATGGTTGCGGCCACGGCGTCGAGTTCGGCCGCGCGTCGGCCGGCTAGCACGACATTGGCGCCTTCGCGGCCGAAACGCAGCGCGGCGGCCTTGCCCATGCCGGTTCCAGCACCCGTGATCAGCACGGTCCGGCCGGCGAAGCGCTGCGGGAAAAGGGCGGGCGAATGAGTCGTCATGCGGAGGCTCCATAAATGGCGCGCGAGGCGGAGTGCCTTCGTCGACGCGGAAGCCGCAGTATGATTTAAAAGAAAACGGAGATAATCTGCGAAACCCTTGATTCTGTTGCAACCGAGAGTGTCAAATGGATCTTCTGGATAGCATGCGGGTGTTCGTTCGCGCGGTCGATGCGGGAAGCCTCAGCGCGGCCGCCGCGGACTGCGGCATGTCGTCGACGATGGCCGGCAACCATCTGCGCGCGCTGGAAAAACGCACCGGCATGAAGCTGCTCAATCGCACGACACGGCGTCAGAGCCTTACGGAATTCGGCGAAAGCTATTACGTGCGCTGCCAGGAGATTCTTCGCCTCGTCGCCGCCGCGGACACCCATGCGGAAAACCGTCAGGCCGTGCCGAGCGGCACACTGCGTGTGACGGCGCCCGTGTCGTTCGGCAGTGAAGCGCTGGCGCCCGCGCTCGGCGATTACCTCGCGCAGTATCCGCAAGTCGAGGTCGAGTTATCGCTGAGCGATCACACCGTCGATCTGCTGGAGCATGGTTTCGACGCTGCGATCCGGATCGGCGCGATTGCGGATACGGGGTTGGTCGCGCGTCCTTTAGCGCCGTACCGGATGATGATCTGCGCGTCGCCCGGGTATCTCGCCGCGCGGGGAACGCCACAGCATCCCGACGATCTGGCCGGGCATGAATGCCTCGCGTTCAGTTCATCATCCGGCGCACCGTGGCGGCTGAGCGGCGCCGAGGGCACGAGCCATGTCGCGGTCACCGGCCGTCTGCGCGTCAACCATGGCCAGGCGCTTCGCGTGGCCGCGTTGCAGGGCGTGGGGATCGTCATGCAGCCCGCCGTGCTGCTGCAAGCGGATGTCGCCGCCGGGCGTCTCGTGCAAGTTCTCGACGCTTACGAATTGCCGAGTCGTCCCATGCATCTGGTTTACTTCGCGGATCATCGCTCGCCGAAGCTGCGCAGTTTTGTCGAGTTCGCATTGCAGGCGTTCGGCGAATGACTTTGCGCTTGCGATACGAGGCTTGCCGATCTACGCTAGCCCGCATGCCGATACGGAGTGTTCGCGCATGGATGTGTTGCTGACGATCCTCAAATACAGTGTTGCGACGGTGCTCGTGGCGTCGCTGGCCGAGGCCGTGGTGCTCACCGTTCGGCGCGGCCGGCACGGTTACGACTGGCGCGCGGCGGCGGTGTCGGTGACCGACTTCCTGGTTCGCGAATACCCGCTGCGCTGGTTGCTGCCGCTGGCCTTCTATGGCGATGCAATGAACTGGGTCTGGCATCACCGGCTCTGGACCGTGCCTATGAACCATTGGAGCGGCTGGGTCGCCTGCTTCATCGGTCAGGAGTTCTGCTACTACTGGTTTCATCGTGCGGCGCATCGCACGCGCTGGTTCTGGTGCAACCATGCGGTGCATCATTCGCCGAATCAACTGACGCTGTCGGCGGCCTATCGTTTCGGATGGGCTGGGCGCCTCGCCGGTTCGCAACTGTTCTTCCTGCTCGCGCCGCTGCTCGGCATGCCGCCGCGCGTCGTGCGGACCTTTCTGTCGCTCAACCTGCTGTACCAGTTCTGGATCCACGCTACCTGGATTCCTCGCCTCGGGCCCCTGGAGTGGGTACTGAACACGCCTTCCGCGCATCGCGTGCATCACGCGTCGAATCTCGAGTACCTGGACGGCAACTACGGCGGTGTGCTGATTGTGTTCGACCGGCTTTTCGGCACCTACATCGCGGAGCGGCGCGACACGCCTTGCCGCTACGGACTCGTGCAACCGGTCACAACCTACAACTTGCTGACGATCGAGTTCGATCACTGGCGGGCGCTGTGGCGTGACCTGAAGACCGCGCGCTCGCTGGGCGAAGTCTGCGGCTATCTGTTGAAACCACCAGGTTGGCGGCCTGACGGCGACGGCGCGACGACCGAAGATTTACGACGCCGCGCCAGCCCTTCGGCTATCGCCAGGGAAATACCCTGAGGTCCTGGCATCGATCATGGAAGTGCGGGCTTGCCACTGCCGTTTCCGTTTGCTTTCCGTTCCTAAGCAAAGCCTTCCTGACTTGCCCCGGCCATATTTTTGTCACGCCACGTTCAGTGCCGCACAGTGCGTTGCGCAAAGATGACGCAAATTCGGTCGACGCCGCATCCGCCCTGATCGCCAAAACAAGACGCCATCCGGGGAGCAAGCGACCAGGGAGGGGAGACAGTGAGATCGATCAGGGTTGCGGCTTTCTCAGTGCGAGGAGGCCTTGGGCCGAGTGCGCCCACCTGGGTGTTGTTGCAGCAGGTCGTCGTACGCGGTCTCGTGGCGGTGAAGTTTCTTGCGCTGGGGCGCATTCTCGGGCCGTCGGCGATAGGCAGCGTCAGCATTGCGCTGCTCGCGGTGGCGATCGCGGAATCGCTGTCCGATACCGGGCTGGCGCAGGCGGTGATCCAGGGACGCGACACGCCCACGCATCAGGAACTCGGCGCGGTCTGGACCACGCTGACGACACGCGGCATCGTGGTCGCGTTGCTGCTGGTTGCGCTCGCTCCGGTCATGAATCGTCAGTTTCACCTCGGCAATGCGCTCGCGCTGCTGCAACTCGCGGCAGCGTTGCCGCTGATTCGCGGCCTCGCTTCGCCGGCTTATTTCGTCGTGCAACGTAATCGCGGTTTTCAGCAGCTTGCGGGGATCGAGACGGCCGCCGCGTTCCTCGATTGCTGCACCGGACTCGCGCTTGCGCTCAGTGGCGCGGGTGCTTTTTCGCTGCTGATCGGGATGATCGTCGGCGATACGCTGAAAAGCCTGCTCACCTGGATCACGATGCGGCCGCGGCCGCCGATCCGCCTCGCGTGGGCGGGTATTGGCCATTACATCGACTTCAGCCGCTGGATCTGGGCGGGCAGCGTGGTGAACCTGCTGCTTAACCAGTTCGACAAGGTGATTGTCGGCAAACTGCTCGGGCCGGCGCAACTCGGCGCGTATCAGATGTCGTCGAAGCTCGCGCAGATGCTGTTGACCGACGCCGCGTTCGCGATGGGCCAATACCTGTTTCCGACGTTTTCCGCGCAACACCGGCACGATGCGCGCATCGCGGCGCGGCGCGTCAGGTTGTATCTGATGATCGTGGCCGGTGGCCTCGCGATCCTGGTCGTGCTGCTGCGGATGATCGCCGAACCGCTGTTCGCGTTTATTCTCGGGCCCGCGTGGATGTCGGCCGTGCCGCTCTTCAAGATTTTCGTCATCAACATGGCGATCGGCGCGTTGATCGCGGTGTTCGTCGCGTACTTGCGCGCGGTCGGCGATGCGAAGGCGGTCACGCACGCGTCGCTGATTCAGATGGTGCTGCTGATCGCCATCGTGCCGCCCATGACGCACTACTGGGGCGTGACGGGCGTCGCGTGGTCGATGACGATCGGCATGGGCTCGGCCGCTACGTGGATGCTGTATCGCACGTTGCGGCGGCACGATGCGCGTCCTGTGCCACCGGTTGGCTGACTGACGGTCAAGGAGCCGGCTGCGGAAGGGACCGGGCGGAAGCGCACGGTATGATCCCACTTTACATCCGCTCGATTCCGGCATGCTCGCGCTCAAACTCACGCTCGTCCCGTTGTTTCTGCTAATCGTTTCGATGTCGGGCAAGTGGTGGGGGCCGTCCATCGCCGGCTGGTTGGCTGGCCTGCCGGTGGTCGCTGGGCCGATTCTGTATCTGCTGGTGCTCGCGCACGGACCCGCATTCGGCGCGCGTGCCGCGACGCTATCGCTGTCCGCGATCCTCGCTTCGGAAGCCTTCAATTTCGCCTACGCATGGACCTGCCGCACGCGCTCCTGGCCGCTTGCGCTGGCGACCGGATTGATCGCGTGGTTCGTGGCCGCGTGCGGTCTGTCCCGGTTGCCTGTGTCGCCGCGATGGGCCGCGATCGTGGCGCTCGCCGCGGTGTGTTTCGGCCAGTCGTTCCTGCCGCGCAGTTCGGCGGTCGCGGCCGGCGCGCCGCTGTCGCGCACCGACCTGATCGGCCGGATGGTGGCCGGCGCGGTGTTGACGCTGCTGGTCACGTCATTGTCGGGACGGGTGGGCGCCGCGTGGAGCGGTTTGCTCGCGGTGTTTCCGCTGCTCGGTATCGTGCTGTCGGTGTCGTCGCATCGGGCGCATGGTCCGGACTTCGTCATTGCGCTGCTGCGCGGCATGGTGCTCGGCCGGTTTTCGTTTGCCGCGTTCTGTTTGCTGCTGTCGTTTGCGTTGCCTTATCAGCATCCGCTGGTCGCGTTTATGGAGGCCGCGTTGCTGGCGATGTTTGTGCAGTGGTGCACAAAGCGGCTAGCGACGACGCCGCGCGCGAAGGCAGTGGAGTCAGGCGTCGCAGCCACGGAATGAGGCAGTCGCGCAATCGCTGAAGCTGTCGTGCGCGTCGTGCAACACGGGTGGCGCGCAGGGTCTCGCAACGCCAGCGGAGCCTCGCGCTTCAGGCAAGCGTCACCGCCGTGACGGCTGCCCACGACAACAGCGCCACACCGAACGGCGCGCTTAGACGCCTGCCCCAGCGCACGTTCTTTTCGATCGCCATTACGGCGGCCAGCAGAAGCATCCAGCCGAGGCTGCCGGTGCCGAGCGCGAACATCAACAGCATCAGCGCCCAGCAGCAACCGACGCAGAACAGCCCGTGGTGCGCACCGAGCGCGAACGCCTGACGGGCCTGCGCGTGGCCATGCCAGTGTTCGATAACGAAACTCAGCGGCGTGCGGCACTTGTCCATGCAACGATGTTTGAGCTTGCTGAACTGGAATGCGCCGGCCAAGCCGACGATCGCGACGCCGATCATCCGGCCATGCCACGCGAGCGCGGGCACGTGGGCAAACAGCGCGAACACGGCGCTATGAAGTAGGTGCGCCACGAGTCCGAAAGCACCCCACACCGTCATATAGCCGAGGCCGAGCAGCATGAGGAGGCGTGCATGATCGGGACGTTGCGCGGTCAGGCGGTCGAATGCATTGAAGAGCGGCAAGGTGCTCGGCAGCATCATGGCTGCCGTCATCAGAATCCATGCGACGGCATAGAGCAGTGCGGGCAACACCACATTGCCCGCGGGCACGGTGCGGCATAGAAACGCCGCCGGCCCCGAGGCGGTCCAGTCGCCGTGGTCGAGATAGCGTCCATACGGACTGCGCGCCCACGCCCACAACGTCACCCAGGCGAGCGCGATCAACGCAGCCATTAGCGGCACGAACACATGACTATGGCGCGAGGAGCCGGGCGGTGCCCGGCTTGCCGGCGCGTTCATGCGTCGAAGACGAAGGTACTCTGCAGCGCGTTATGGTTCTTGATATTGAGGTCGATGCCGAGCGCCGCGTTTTTCGATCGATAGGTGGGCGCCTTGCCTACGAATACCGGCGCGCCCGGCACGGTGGAAAACACGGTGTCGGAGAGGGTAGTTTGGTTGCCGGTTGCCCCCGAGTAGGGCTCGAGTTCCGCGTAGTAGTTCGTGCCGATCTCGAGTTCGCCTTTGCCCGCGACCACGGTAAAGCGGATCGGCGCGCGCTCCACGGATACCACCTGGCCGATCAGTTTGGCCAGGTCGGCGACCGGGCCACCGGCCTGGCCGGTGTAGACCTTCAACAGCGCGGCTTCCTGCTCCGGCGACGCCTGATCGCCGATAAAGATCGCGGCGGTCCAGTTGCCTTGCAGGATATTGCCGGGGACATGCGCGACGGCCGCGATGGTGTTGCCGCCGACATCCACGCCTTCAACCGTTCCTTGGTCGATGTGCCATGCGACGATGGTGTCGCAGGTTTCGTTGTCGGGGTCCTCGCCGATCCAGCAGGGGCAGAGGACTTTGCAATTGCACACCTCGAGTAGACGCCCTTCCAGGTGATAGCTCATACGAATCTCCATGTGGAGGCACGCAAAACACCGTCTTGCCGCCGTCGTAAAACGACCGCAAGGGGGGGTAATTGTCCGGCTGCGAAGTCGCCGACGTCAATCGCTTTCACCGAGATGCGGGTGGCCATTCGCGGGCGACGACGGGCGGTCTATGTCCGCGCGTCGTCGCCATTTCATTTACAGATAGCTGCAAACGTAGTCGAGCGTGTCGACCACGTCGATATCGAAGAGGCTCTTGCCCGGCACCGAGAACGATTCGCCCGCGCTATACGTCTGCCACGTGTCGCTGCCCTCGAGACGGATGCGGCATTGGCCCGCTTGCACTTCCATGAGTTCCGGCGCGTCGGTGCCGAAGTTCAGCGTGCCCGGCAGAATCACGCCGAGCGTTTTGCGCGTGCCGTCGGCGAACAGAACGGTATGCGAGACACACTTGCCGTCGAAGTAGACGTTGGCTCGTTTGATAACGGAAACTTGATCGAATTGCGTGGCGGCCGTCATGGCGGTCTTCCTCCTGGTCATGGTGAATGAAATGCGTTGGCGCGCGGTGGCGGTGGCGGTGGTCGCGGTGCTGGTCGCGAGCCAAGCGAGCCGCCTGGGTATGCGGTCCGGCGCGGAGCCGCCATCATACAGGCTGGCGGAAGTGTGGCTGGCCGCGCGTAGCAAAGTTGTAAAGCTGAATTTCGTTTAATCAAAATGCGCGTTCAGTTCTCTAGAATGCGATGGACCTGAACCGTCTCTCGCGACTTATGGTCATTGGCAAATTTCTTGTACTCAGTTCGTTTCTGCTGGCAAGCGCAGGCCCGGCGATCGCCGCTCCCGACGAGGACAAGCTCGGCAAAGCGTTGGGATACCCGGTAGGCAATGCCGAAAACTGGTTCTATGACGAAACGGTGCGCGTCGGCTCATTCAGCCATCAAGGCGAGATTCCCAATATATTCGGCGGCGAGGCTCATCGCCTTCCACCCGCCGGCGAACCTATGGTGTTGCCCAAAGCCGCGCATGAGCCGGCCATCTGCTGGGATAGCGTCGACGCCCGGAATCTGAACGTCGACGACTATCTGTCTCGGCAACGCATCATGGGTTTGATGATCGTGAAAGATGGCGTGATTCAGGTTGAGCGCTATCAGTACGATCGGGGTCCCGGCGACCGGTTTCTGTCCAACTCGATGGTCAAGTCGATCACGTCGCTAGGTATCGGCATTGCGCTGCGAGAAGGCAAGATTCATTCGCTCGACGAACGCGCCGACGTCTACGCGCCCGGGCTGGCGGGCACGCTGTATGGAGCAACCACGATCCGCAACCTGCTGCGTATGGCCTCGGGCGCGAAATTCACGGAAATCTATAACGGCGCCGACGACGCGGCCCACTACGGCAAAGTCGCCACTCGCGACGGTCAAGAGGCCGCCGCACGAACCGTAACGAAGCGTGCCGCGCCGCAGGGCACGCGGTTTTCTTACGCGAGTCCGCAGACCGATATGCTCGGGCTGGTGTTGCATGGGGCGACCGGCATGAGCTTGAGCGACTACCTCACGTCGCGCTTGTGGCAGCCGATTGGTGCGGCAACCTCGGCGCTGTGGCGGGCCGACAGATTTGGGCAGGAACGTGCGAGCGCCGGCTTCAATGCCACGCTCGCCGATTACGCGCGTCTGGCCGTGGTGCTGGCCAACGACGGCGTGCGGCCGGACGACCCGCAACACCGGCAGATCATTCCGCTCGACTATCTGCTCAACGCCACCGACTGGCATCGTGTACCTGAAGCGTTCCGGCCGCATAATGCCGCACCGTACTATGGCTACGGCTACCAGTTCTGGCTGTTTCCCGGTGAGCAGCGACGCTTCGCGATGCTGGGTGTCTATGGGCAAATGATCTTCGTCGACCCGCAGCGGAAGTTGGTAATGGTGCAGACTGCGGCCAACGCGACGGCGAAGGTGGGCGGCAGCGGCACGTCGCTGGGCAAGGAGGCGGACGAGTTCTGGCGAGGCGTGGAGCGGGGGTGCGGCGGGGGCGTTACAGCTAGTAGTCAATGACTCGGCCGTGCATTGACTGGGCAACGCAATAAATCGACAACGCAATCAATCAGCGAGGATCGCATGTCCCAGATCGTAGTTGAAGGCCTCGCCAAAACCTACCGCATCGCGGAACGCCAGCCCGGCATGCTCAGCATATTTCGCCGACGCTGGCGCGAAGTAGAAGCACTCACGGATGTCAGCTTCAGTCTGCAACGCGGCGAACTGCTGGGGTTTATCGGCCCTAACGGCGCGGGCAAATCGACGACCATCAAGATTCTGTCCGGTATTCTGCGACCCACGGCCGGCAAGGTCGTGATCGAAGGCCGCGTGCCTTTCGACAACCGTATCGCTCACGTCGCGCGCATTGGGGCGGTGTTCGGCCAACGCAGTCAGCTATGGTGGGACTTGCCGGTGATCGACGGCTTCGATCTGCTGCGCGACATCTATCGTGTGGAACCCGCAGCCTACCGGCGTACGCGTGACGAACTCGTCGCGTTGCTGCGCCTCGAGCGCCTGCTCGATCAGCCGGTGCGCCAGCTCTCGCTGGGCCAGCGAATGCGCGCTGAAATCGCCGCCGCATTGCTGCATGCGCCGCCGATCCTTTTCCTCGACGAGCCGACGATCGGACTCGACGCACCTTCGAAACTGGCGGTGCGCGAATTCGTCAAGACGTTGAACCGCGAGCGCGGCGTCACCGTGTTGCTGACCACTCACGACATGCACGACATCGAGGCGCTCGCGCAGCGCGTGATCGTCATTGGTCATGGCCGGGTACTGGCCGACCAGCCGTTCGACGCGTTGCGCACCGGCGTGCTGGCCGATCGCCGGCTCCTGGTCGATTTCGTCGGCGACGCGCCCGAGCTGAGCATCGACGGTGCGCAGACGCTGCGGCGCGAAGGCCGCACGGCGGAGCTCGCCTTCGATCCTCGTGTCGTCGGCGCGCCGGCGCTGATCGCGCGCATCGCGGCCGACCATGCGGTCGAGGACATTCGCGTCGAGCAGCCGGCGATCGAGGAGGTCATCGCCCATTTCTACCGTTTGCACGGCGCAGCCGAAGCCTGATCCGATGAACGCTCTTCGTCCCTACGTCGCCGCTTTCGTCGCGCGCTTCAAGACCATGCTGCAGTACCGCGCTGCGGCGCTGGCTGGATTTACCACGCAGTGCTGGTGGGGCGGGCTGAAGGTCATGGTCTATACGGCGTTCTATCACCACTCGATGCAGGCTCACGCGCCGATGACCCTGGCGCAAGTGGTGACCTACACCTGGCTCGGACAGGCGCTGCTGACGCTGCAACCGTGGGGCGGCGATCCGGACGTTGCGGCGGCCGTGCGTACCGGTGCGGTGAGCTACGACCGTCTGCGGCCGGTCGATACCTACGTCTGGTGGTTCATCCGTGCCGTGGCGTGGATGAGCGCGCGGGCATTGCCCCGAGCCGCGCTGATGTTCGTGGCGGCCGCCGTCGTGCTGCCGCTGATCGGCTTGGGCGAGTGGTCATGGCGCGCGCCGGCGGATGCCGTGCAGGCGGGGTTGTTCGCGATCTCGCTGTTGCTGATGATCCTGCTGGGCGCAGCCTTCACCATGCTGCTCAACCTTTGCATCACAGCGACGCTGACCGATCGCGGAATCAACACGCTGGCGCCGGCTTTCGTCATCCTGTTCTCCGGCAATCTGCTGCCGCTGGGTTTGTTTCCCGACTGGGCGCAGCCGTTTCTGATCGCGCAGCCATTCGCCGGGATGCTCGATATTCCTACGCGGATCTACATCGGCACGCTTAACGGCGCCGCTGCGTGGGGCGGACTGGCCTTGCAGGCTTTCTGGACGTTGGTCTTCGTCGCGGTGGGTCGCAAGGGAATCGGCGGCGTGATGGCCCGGCTCGAAGTGCAAGGAGGTTGAGGCGATGAACGCGCTTTATCTTTTGCGACGCTACTTCGCCACGTCGATCCGCGCGCAGCTTCAATATCCGGCTTCCAGTCTGTTGCTGGGCGCTGGCGCATTCCTGACGACCGTCATCGAACTCGGCGGAATCTGGGCGCTGTTCGATCGATTCGGCGACGTGCAGGGCTGGCGTTTCGGCGATATCTGTATGTTCTTCGGCATGGTCAGCATCAGCTTCTCGATCGCCGATTTCATCAGCCGCGGCTTCGACGTGTTCGGCAGCGAGTTTGTGCGGACGGGCGACTTCGACCGCGTGTTGCTGCGTCCACGCACGGCAACGCTGCAACTCATCGGGCATGACTTCCGGCTGCGGGTGATCGGCCGCCTGATTCAGGGGCTCGTGGTGCTGGGGGTGGCGACGCGCTCGCTCGATTTTCACTGGAGCGGGGCGGCGGTCGGCCTGGCGCTTTGGACGATTGCCGGCGGCGCGGCGCTGTTTTTCGGCCTGATGGTCTTGCAAGCGACGCTGGCGTTCTGGACAGTCGAAAGCCTGGAGGTGGTCAACGTCGTGACCTATGGCGGCGTGCAAGCCGCGCAATTTCCGCTGAGCCTCTATGCCGGGTGGTTTCGCAATTTTCTGATCTTCGTTGTGCCGATTGCGTGCATTGCCTATTTCCCCGTGCTGGCGATTCTTGATAAACCCGATCCGCTGGGTGCGCCGAACTGGTTCCTGCCGTTGGCGCCGGCGGTGGGATTCGTATTTCTGGCCGTATGTTTTGCGGCCTGGCAATGGGGTGTGCGCAAGTACACGTCGACTGGAACTTGAGCTTGGTGACGCAGGCGTTTCAATGTTTCAATACGTTCGAGTCAAACAGGCCTAGCGGATTTCGCGGCGAATAGGGTTCACCGTTATCGAGGTGTTGCATGGTTTCCGAAAGCCCATGAGTATGTCGACATTCCCCGAACGCTCACGTCGTTCGAACTGGCTGCCGGCCGGCGTGCTTCTGGGCGTCGGTGCGCTGATCGCTTCGCGGGCTGGGCTCGATAGGGTTTTCGATGCCGTTACCGCCGGCATGCCGTGGGCCCGCGTCGCGTTGTTTCTTGCCCTCGGCGTAGTTGGGATTTATTGTGCTCGGCGTAGTGGCCTTCAACTGGCGGCTCACGGTCTTCGTCACCCTTTTGCAGTCGCTTTTGGCATTGGCCTGCTCGTCGCGCTCTATGTTGCGTTCGTCGATCTTGTCGTGTTCCGGCGCTTGTTGCCTTCGAGTTACGTCGCCTATTTTTCCGGGTCTACGCTGCCTGCGCGCCTGACTTACTTCATGCTGCGCGCGTTCAATGAGAACATCTTCTACCGCCTGTTTTTCATGTCCACGGTGGTATGAGTTCTTGGACTTGTCTGGCGGGATTCGCAAGGGCGTTTGCCGAATGCCGCTTACTGGTTCGCCATTATTCTTGCCCAGGCTGTGCCGATGCTGATCAACGAGGCGCCGTTTTATCCGCCAAACCTGACACTGGGTTTTTTGCTGTATGTGGTCGTGCGGTTCATTCTGGCGGGCGTTCTGTGGGGCTTTCTCTACTGGCGATATGGTTTTGTCACTGCGGAAACCGCGCACGTTAGCACCCATGTTTTTTTGCAGCCGATCATGGGGTTTGTGCTGGGAGCGGGGTGACGAGGAACTGTCGAGGAATCAATCTTGAGTCTGCTGAAACGCTTTATCGTCGGTTCGCTTTGCCTCATTGTTCTGGTTGCCTTGGCGTTATTCGCGCTGCACCGGAACGGCGCGATAGAAACCGACGTGTTGATCGACAGTTCGCCGCAAGCGGTCTGGCAAGTTCTCACCGCAACCGCCGACTACCCAGCGTGGAATCCCGAGATTTCGCGGCTGGATGGACAACTTCACGAAGGCAACGTAATTGAATTTGCCGAAGGAGCCGGGCCGGACGCCATGGTGTTTCATCCGCGAATTCTTGTCGTTCGGCCGGAGCGTGAGTTGCGGTGGAAGGGGTACGTCTGGCTTCCTGGCCTCTTCGACGGCGAGCATTGGTTCGTTCTTGAGCCGGTGGGCAACAGAACACGCTTTATTCAAGGCGAAACATTCACCGGTGTTCTCGTTGGGCGCCTGACTCCCGGTGTTTTGAAAGACACCGTCGACAGCATGCGCGAGATGAACGAGGCGTTGAAGCGACGCACCGAGCAGATCTCCGCGCCTTCGCCGGATCAGTCCAAAGAACTGAACCAGCAGAAGCACGCAGAGTGACCGAGCGCGCACGTCGCTCAGGACGTTGTCGACGTCAGCGCGTCAACGGCCGTGCGGTGAACCGTAGCGTTCTGCCAACGTTCCACATAGTCGGGCGTGCCACGCGGCGCGGCGACGACCACGGGCATTTGCGGTTGCAGCACCAGCGGCAGCACGCCGGCCCAAACCGGCAGATTCAGATCGGCTTCGTCATCTTCGGGGCCGCCGCTGCTGATCTTGCACGCGGCTTCGTCGAGCGGAATACGCAGGATAGTCGTAGCGGCCAGTTCGTTGGCGTCGCCTGGACGAGCCTCGCGTGAACGACCCGGCGCGATGTGCTCCATCAACGTATCGAGCGCCGCGGACTTGAGCGCGTCCGCTACCACGTCGAATTCGCCGTAGATAACCGCCGAGCGATAGTTCATCGAATGGTTGAACGCCGAGCGCGCCAGCACCAGGCCGTCGAGGTGCGTGATCGTCACGCAAACCTGCGCGCGACTGGCGACCAGCTTCAGCATGCGGCTGCCGTTGGAGCCGTGAATGTACAGATGGTCGCCGTCGCGCCAGCACGCAGTGGGGATGCAGTGCACGCCGTGGTCGTCGGTGAAGGCGACGTGGCACACGTACGCGGCGTCGATGACCGCGTGGAGTGTAGCGCGGTCGTAATGTCCACGTTGCGCGAGGCGGCGAATGCGGGTGCGCTCGGATGGCGGCGCGGCTTCGGGGGCGGTCATGGCGGAACTCCGTGCGTTTAATCGGGAAGGCTCACACGATAAGAAAATCGTGCCATGATTTGTAGACCCACGAATAACGCAATTTTTAGAGCCATGACAATGAACTTGACGTTCGCGACTACGACTCACAGCGACGCCGACGCGCTGGTTCAAATGCGCATCGCCGCGATGAGAGAAAGTCTGGAGCGGATTGGCCGCTTCGACCCGCAGCGCGCACGCGACCGTTTCCTCGCATCGTTTGAACCGGATCTGTGCAAGTTCATTGTGATCGACGGCGTGTCGGTGGGCTTCGTTTTAACGCGGCCCGAAAAGGACTATCTGAAGCTCGAGCATTTCTATGTCATGCCTGAGCACCAGGGAAAGGGCATCGGCTCAACGGTGATGCAGACGATCCTCGCCGATGCGGACGCGCGTTCCATTGAAGTCAAGCTGGGCGCGCTCCGCGATAGCGACTCAAACCGCTTTTATCAGCGGCATGGGTTCGTCAAAGAGGCGGAGGACGAATGGGATATCTACTACGCGCGGCAACCGCAATGAGGGTCGCGTAGAGATTGAAGCGGCCTACCGTGCCGGCCCCTGGATCCGATCGATCTGCTCATTCAACCGCGTAATCGAGTTCGACAGAAACGTCGCTCTCGCATCGAGCCGGCTAAGCAGCAACGTCACGATAAGAATCGCGATCGACAACGGAATGATCGCGAGCGCCAGCCACTGAGGCTTGACGCCACCCGCCGCACCGCAAATCGACCCAACCGGAAAATCCGCCGCGGCCATACCGGTGTAATGCATGCCCGCAATCGCAATCCCCATCACGCAAGCCGCGCCGATACGTTTGCGCATCAACCGGTTAGGTCCCGCGCCGCGCAATGTATTGGCCAGCCAGAGCGCCGCCGTGGAGGCGGCGATCGCAATCAGAATCGATGCGGCGAAGATGGCGGGCTCGTACTGAATAGCCGGGGTCATTTTCATCGCGGCCATGCCGAGGTAGTGCATGCCGGAGATGCCGAATCCCATTAGCGTGCCACCGGCAATCAAGCCCGACATCTTCAAACGATCGAGCGTGACGACATGCAACGCAAACCACGAAACGAGAATGGCGATGGCGAGCGAGTAGCAGGTCACCGCAAAATCATAGCCAATTGGGATACTCAGGGAAAACGAGAGCATGCCGATAAAGTGCATCGACCAGATGCCGATTCCCATGGCCAATGCGCCGCCGGCTAGCCACATATGCCGGGAACGGGAGTAAGCGAGTAAGGAAATGCGGTCGGCGAGATCGAGTGCCGTATAGGACGCCAGTGTCGCGACGACAAGCGAAAAGGCGACTAGCCCCAGGTTATAGCTGCTTTGCATAGGTTGACGGCTTTCAGAAGAGCTCGACTAGTGATGGATGACAACCTCGCAGGACTCTTCGTTGACGAAGAACCTGGCCCTGCACATAACGCTGGCCTGTGCGTTGATCGATTCGTGTAGTGTCTTTGCCGTTGCTGCGGTGCAGCCGGAGTGCCGTTTATTTTGCTTCTTGTCGACGCGATACGGATTACGATAAAGCAGTCTTGAATCTAAAGCAAGTACGTCGAATGCCTCATTAAATGAGCATCGGTGTCTGGATAGTGTGCCAGCTAATTTAATGCTCGATGCATTGTCGGAATGCAGCCCAACTTACTTTTCATTTCATGGGCCATCTAGCAAGCCGGTTTAGATTAAAGAGCCAGGTAAGTTCTCGATCCCCAACTCCTTCAGCAACCAGCTCCTGAACGTGTCGAACGCCTGGTGATGATGAAGCCGTTTCGGGTAGACCAGATAGTGACCTACGTACGGCACTTCCCGCGTAGTGCCGATCAACGGAGACATCAGCGTCCCCTGATTCAATTCGCGCTCGGCCAGCAGTGTGGATTCGAGCACCACACCGAGTCCGCCGACGGCCGCGGCAATCGCCATCGAACTGCGATCGAAGCGCAATCCGTATTGATTCGGCGGCGTCAGCTGGTTGGCCTCGAACCATCCTTTCCATTGAAACATCTGAACGTCGCACTGAATGAGCGTGTGTTCGTACAGATCCTCCGGGCGTTGAATCTTTCGCGCGAGTTCCGGCGCGCAAAGCGGCGTCAGTTTCTCGAGCGCGAGCGGAATCTTTTCATACGGCGACGGCTTGGGCTCGCCGTACACGATATCGAGGTCGAAGTCGTCGTCCTCGAAACGCGCGTAGTCCGTGCTCGCGGAAAAGCGCAGGTCGATCCGCGGATTTTCTTTGACGAAGCCCGCGAGTCTCGGCAACAGCCATTGCGTGGCGAAACTTGGGGCGGTGTGCAGGCGCAGCGGACTCGGTTCGTCGGTCGTGACGAGCGCGAGTCCGCGGCGCATCTCTTCCATGCCGCGCTGCACGTGTTCGAGCAGGATCGCGCCTTCGCGGGTCAGCGTCACCTCGCGTGTGCTGCGCTGGAACAGGCGCAAATCCACGGTTTCTTCCAGCTTACGAATGGAATGGCTGACCGCGCTCGGCGACAGATCCAGTTCCTGCGCCGCCGTCGCGAACGACGCAGTGCGGCCGGCCGCCTCGAACACGCGCAGGAACGGCAACGGTAACTTGCGGATCGGCTTCATGCATGAATTCCGTTCATGAATAGGTGCAATCGTTTCTTTTGTCAGGGTGTTTTTTCCAATGATACGCTGGCTCTGCGTCGAACTGATTTGCAACTGATGAATGAAAAGCATCTATTGCCAGCGAGTCAGCCGACCAGTCCGCCACGCCGGGCAGCGCATTCCGAAGACATTCAGGACGGAGACATGACAACCATCACCGAAACACGGCAGCAGAGCGCCGCCACACCCGCCGAATCTGACGCTCACTCCCACGCCGACCTCGCGCGCCACGCGTACCGGATCCGCCGCTTCGCGTTGCGCATGGGCGAAGTCCAGGGCCAGGGCTATATCGGCCAAGCGTTGGGCCTCGCCGACGTGCTCGCCGTGGCGTTCTGCCACGCGATGAACCTGCGTCCCGACGAACCCGAGTGGGAGGGCCGGGATCGCTTTCTGCTGTCGCATGGGCACTACGCGATCGCGCTGTACGCGGCGCTGATCGAAGCGGGCGTGATTGCCGAGGCGGAGTTGGAAACCTACGGTTCCGACGACAGCCGCCTGCCGATGTCCGGCATGGCGACCTACACCCCCGGCATGGAAATCTCGGGCGGCTCGCTGGGCCAGGGCTTGAGCATCGCGGTGGGCATGGCGCTCGGGCTGCGGCAGAAAGGCAACCCGGCGTGGGTCTTCAATTCGATGTCCGACGGCGAGCTCGATGAAGGCGCCACATGGGAAGCTGCGATGTCCGCGGCGCATCACCAGCTCGGCAATCTGATCACGCTGGTCGACGTCAACCAGCAGCAGGCGGACGGCCCGTCGCAGCGCATTCTCGGTTTCGAGCCGCTGGCGGACAAATGGCGTGCCTTCGGCTGGCATGTACAACGCGTCGACGGTAACGATCTCGCCGCCGTGATTGCCGCATTCGATCAGGCGCGCGACGTCAGCGAGCCGGTGCCGCGCGTGATCCTGTTCGATACGCTGATGGGCAAGGGCGTGCCGTTTCTCGAACAGCGCGAGAAAAACCACTTCATTCGCGTCGACCCGGAGGAATGGCAGCAAGCCATCGCCGTGCTCGATGCAGCGCAACCCGCGGGAGACCGAGCATGAGCACCGTCATCAACAAACCTCGCCTGACCACGTCGGCGATGATCGCGTCGATCGCGACGGAAGGCCAGCGCACCATGGCCGCGCCGTTCGGGCACGCGCTCGTGGCGGAAGCGGCGAAGCGGCCGAATATCGTCGGCATGACGGCGGATCTGTCGAAGTACACCGATCTGCACATCTTCGCCAACGAATACCCGCAGCGCCATTTCCAGATGGGCATGGCCGAACAGTTGCTGATGGGCGCCGCCGGCGGCATGGCGAAGGAGGGCTTCATTCCGTTCGCGACCACTTACGCGGTGTTCGCCACGCGCCGCGCGTACGACTTCATCCACCAGGTGATCGCCGAAGAAAACCTCAACGTGAAGATCTGCGCCGCGCTGCCGGGCCTGACTACAGGCTACGGTCCGAGCCACCAGGCCACCGAAGACATCGCGCTGATGCGCGGCATTCCGGGGCTGACGATCGTCGATCCGTGCGATGCGCTCGATACCGAACAGGCGGTCGCCGCGATCGCCGCGCATGATGGCCCGGTGTATATGCGTCTGCTGCGCGGCAAGGTGCCGCTGGTGCTCGACGAATACGACTACCAGTTCGAACTCGGCAAAGCGAAGTTGCTGCGCGACGGCCGCGACGTGCTGATCATCTCGTCGGGGATCATGACGATGCGCGCGCTCGAAGCCGCGCAAGTGCTTGGTGACGGCGCCGCCGATGTCGCGGTGCTGCACGTGCCCACCATCAAACCGCTCGACGAGGAGACCATCGTCGAAGCGTGCCGGCGCTCGGGGCGTCTCGTGATCGTCGCGGAGAATCACAGTTGTGTCGGCGGACTCGGGGAAGCCGTCGCCACGGCGCTGATGCGCGCGCGCGTGCAGCCGGAATTCCGGCAGATCGCGCTGCCGGATCAGTTTCTCGCGGCGGGCGCGTTGCCCACGCTGCACGACCGCTACGGCATCTCGACGTCGTCGCTGGTGGGCAGCATCAAACAATGGTTGGCGTGAGGAGACCACGATGAACGTGACCTTTGTGGGAGTCGGCGCGATCGGCTTGCCGATGGCGCTACGCATCCAGCAGGCGGGGCATGCGGTGACCGGCGTGGATGTGTTCGGCCGCGCGCGTGAAAACGCGCAGATGAGCGGGATCGAGGCGGTCGCGAGTTTCGGCGCGGCGCCGGCGGCGGAGGTCGTCGTCGTGATGGTCGCCACGCCGGAGCATCTGTCGACGCTGGTCGATGAGGCCGTCGGCGCGGTAAAGGGGCAGACGTGGGTGATCATGTCCACGGTCGGTCCGGCGAGCGTCCGCGAGCAGGGCGCGCGATTGCGCGAGGCCGGCGCGCGCGTGGTCGATGCGCCGGTTACAGGCGGCGTCGCGCGCGCAAAAACCGGCATGCTCGTGATCTTCGCGGCCGGCGAGCAGCAGGATGTGGACAGCGTGTTGCCGGTGCTGGACGCCATGGGCAGCGTGCATGTCACGGGCCAGCAACTCGGCGACGGGCAAAGCATCAAGGTGGTGAATCAGCATCTGTGTTCGGTGCATATCGTGGCCGCCGCCGAAGCGCTGAATCTCGCCGGCGCGCTCGGACTCGATCCGGCCGCCGTGCTGAAGCTGATCGAAAAAGGCGCGGCGGGCTCGTGGATGCTGTCGGATCGCGGCCCGCGCATGGTGGCCGGCACCGACGTCGAAGTCACCAGCGCGATCAATATTTTCGTTAAAGACAGTGGTCTGGTGAATGCGGCCGCCGCGCAATGCGGCGCCGATGTGCCGCTGCTGAAAATCGCGCACGAGCGCTATCAGCAGGCCGCCGATGCGGGATTGGGATTGCACGACGACAGCCGGGTCATCGAAACCTGGCGTTGACGTGCGGCCTGAACCTCGGGCCTCAGCGCGATATTCACCTACTAAAACGATTCGGAGACACAAGCCATGAGTACCTCATCCGCGACACTTCCTGCCAAGGACAATCCGATCAAGGTGTCCTTTGCCTCGATGATCGGCTCGGCGGTGGAGAGCTATGACTTCTTCATCTACGGCACCGCCGCCGCCGGCTGGTTCGGCAAGATATTCTTTCATACGAACGAGCCGATCGTCGGCATTATGGCGGCGTTCGCCACGCTGGCGGTCGGCTTTTTGATGCGGCCGTTCGGCGGGTATCTGGCGGGGCACTATGGCGATCGTCTGGGACGCAAGACGGTGCTGTTCTGGTCGCTACTCGCCATGGGCGCCGCGACCGTGCTGATCGGCGCGCTGCCTACCTACGACCAGGTCGGTGTGCTGGCGCCCGTGCTGCTGATTCTGCTGCGCATGGTGCAGGGCATCGGTTTCGGCGCGGAATGGGGCGGTGCGGTCCTGATGGCGTGCGAGCATGCGCCGGCCAAACGTCGCGGATTTTTCGGCGCGGTGCCGCAGGTGGGAATTCCGTTGGGCCTGCTGTTGGCCAACGGCGCGTTTCTTCTTTCGTCGACGATGTTCGAAGGCAACTGGGTCTGGCGCGCGCCGTTTCTGGTGTCGTTCGTGATGGTGGCGATTGGCCTCTTTATCCGTTTGAGCGTGAAGGAGTCGCCCGCATTCGAGGCGATCAAGGCCAGCGACACGATCATCAAGCAGCCCGCGTTGCAGGTGATTCGCAGTGACTGGCGCATGATCCTGAAGATCATCGGCTTGCGTCTCGCGGAAACGGGCGGCTATTACATCACGACCAGTTTCATGCTGTCGTACGTGATCCTCGCGCATGTGTCCGCCAAAGAAAATGTGCTGTGGGGGACGATGATCGGCTCGGCGCTCGGTCTCGGCAGCCATCTGTTTTACGGCATGCTGAGCGATCGGTTAGGGCGGCGTCCGCTGTTCCTGTTCGGTGCGTTGTTCACCATCGTGTTCGGCATGCCGATGTTCATGCTGATCAACACCGGTGCGGCCATCATGGTTATTACGGCGGTCACGCTGTCGCTGCTGTTCAGCCACGATCCGATCTTCGCGGTCGAATCGAGCTGGTTCTCCGAGCAGTTTCCGGCGAATGTGCGGTCGTCGGGGATTTCGCTGGGTTACAACGGGGCGTCGGTCGTGGCGGGTTTGCTGCCGTTTGTCGCCACCGGACTATATGGCGTGGTGGGCTGGATGGGGCCGGCTGTCATGTTCTCGCTGCTCGGCATTATCTCCAGCCTGTGCGCGCTGTCCATGCGGGAAACGGCGCCGGCCGTGCTCGAAAGACGCTCCGATATGCCGATAAGCCAGCATAAGGTGGGCACGCGGTGAGGGTAGCGTGTCGATGGGCTGAAGCAGGTCAGGTAGACTCTCTCGGCCCGGACTCCCGCCACGCTCATGGATACCCAACTGATCATCATCTGCGCGCTCACGTTCGTGATTCACGTTATCGCGACATTGGCGTACGCCGTTCGGATCGCCGGGGTTCGTACCCGACGGATTGCCGTTTCGTTCGCGTTGTTCGGCATCATCGCGCTGGTGTCGCGCACGGCGAACTCGTTCCAGGGGCCGTTTCTGGCGAAGCGGGTCGAAGAGGATCTCGCCCATCACGTGCAGGCCGGCATGTTGGGGGATTTCCGGCTATTCCTGCTGGCGGCGACGCTTGCCACGGTCGTGGGGGCGTTTCTCATTCCCACCTTTCAACGCTACTTCAGCCGCGCGGTAATCCATTTCCAGGCGCATCGGTCGATTCCGCGGCTGGCGCTTCATGCGTTCAGTCGAGGTGGAATCGCGTACATTCGCGGCGGCGCTCGCCTGCCTGCTAGAGAAAACGTGACGCAATTGACGTCCGATGCCGGCGTGTCGTGGAAAGTCATTACGCTGAACGTCTTCGCCATGTCGCTTTGGACGGTCGGCGTTTTTGCGTCGTTATACGCGGGGTTTTTGAAGCCGGAGTTGCGCGTGACCTGTGCGAATCTTTCTTCGGTGATCAATGGATTCGCGACGATCGTGCTGACGGTCGTCATCGACCCGCAAATATCCGTCATGACGGACGACGTCATAGAAGGGCGTGTCACGGAGAACAGATTCCGTCGCGCGATCACCACGCTGATCGGCGCGCGGGTCGTTGGCACCCTGCTCGCACAATTGATGCTGGTGCCGGCCGCGTTTCTGATTGTGCGTGTGGCCGAGGCGATCTGATGCGTGCGATCGGCTAGCGAATCTCCACCTCGATGAACACAACCTCTTGATCGGTCGCGTTGACGACGTTGTGCTCGACGCCTTTCAGTCCGGCATAACTCTGTCCGGCACGTAGCTGGGTTTCACGATTACCTTGTGTCGTCTCGAGTAGAAGCAGTCCGTCGGTTTGCGGCACGACGACATAATCATGCCCGTGTACGTGCCAACCGGTCTCGGCGCCTGGCGCGAAACGCCATTCGGTGACGATCACGCGTTCATTCGATACCTGCTGCGTAGGAACTGCGGGCGGACGATTCATGGGCGTTGCCTCAGTAGACTGGGGACGAAGTTCGTTGGAGAGCGCGTGACGCGCAATACGGCTGAAAGGCATTCTGAAGGCCACACCATTCATTTGACATGGACAGTCCTCTCACCTCGACCAACACAGTTGAGCTGGCCTGTTCGCTGGGGTTCGCCAGGCACCGCGCAAGAACGATCAAATGAGCCGTTTGCCGATATCGTATATTCCCGTCGAACACTTTTTCTGGGAACGGTATGAATCCGGTTACAAAGGCGCTGTGGTTTATTGAAATCGAACTCGGCGACGAACTCACGCTCGAGCGAATTTCATCGACTTGCGGCATGTCGCGCTTCGGTCTTTCACGCCTCTTCTCGATGAGTACGGGGTGGCCTGTCATGCGCTACGTCCGTTCACGACGGCTGACGCGCGCCGCGCGCTCGTTGACGCAGGGCGCACCGGACATTCTCAGCGTGGCGATCGACGCCGGATATGGTTCTCACGAGGCATTCACGCGCGCCTTTCACGATCTGTTCGGCGTCACGCCCGAACAGGTGCGGGCACGGCGCGATCTCGATGGTCTTTCCCTGGTGGAGCCGCTACGTATGAAAGAAATGAAACTCACCGATATTGCCGAGCCGCGCTTCGAAATGAGCGAAAGGCTGTTGATCGCCGGTATAGGCGGCCGCTTCACGTTCGAAACCAACGAAGGCATTCCGGCGCTTTGGCAGACTTTCAACCCGTACGTCGGCAACTTGCCCGACCAGGTGAGTTGCGTGACGTATGGCGTGTGCTGCAACGCGGATGGGGAGGGCGGATTCGACTACATCGCGGGCGTGCAGGTGAGAAGCCCGGACCGCTTGCCCGCCTCTTTCCGCTGCGTGGAAATCGAACCGCAGCGCTATGCGGTCTTTGAACATAAAGGGCACATCGCCACGCTGCACGAGACGGTCCACAGTATCTGGAATAAATGGCTGCCGGAGTCGGGCATGGAGGCGGCGGAAGCGCCCGAGTTCGAGCGCTATAGCGAGGACTTCGATCCCTGTGCCGGGACGGGCGTGCTGGAGATCTGGTTGCCGGTCAAAGACGGCGTGCGGCGGTCTGACTGATCGGAGAAGTACTGGGACACATCGGCCACGCGCACACAGAACCTTTTTAATGTGCCACTATAGACAGCATGGAACCCCGTAACGTACTGAGCCAGTCTCATCATCATCACGGTCGCAATGCATTGCGCCGTGGTTCGTTACGTCCATAGCAAGGAACTTGGGATTTCGACTCCCTTCCCTGCACGTACAACCAAGGCGCCCCTCAGGCGCCTTTTTTTATTTTCAGCTCCTTTACACCACTAAATTAGAGAGGTTTCTCATGACCATGATTCGCGGAACTCGCTTCGTCGTTGGGAAAGAGGCGGCACAAATGCGCGCACTGGAAAATCAATTCCGGAGCTATCTTCATTGACCTTGGCGCGGAGGAGGCGATCGTTCCCGCGCTATGGTCGCAGGACACGTTTATCCAGAAGGCCGGCGGCAGCGAGATCATCGGCCAGATGTGGGCCTTCCCCGACAAGAAAGGACGACCGTGTTGCCTGATTCCAGAAGCGACCGCGCTATTCCAGGAGCGTTGCGCCGAACTGTTGGATCGACAGCCGGAACGGATGTTGTTCTATATCGCGCGGTGCTATCGGTACGAGCGGCCGCAGGCCGGCCGCTATCGTGAGTTCTCGCAACTCGGATTCGAGTACCTGTGCGCCGATCCCGACTTCGCGACGAGACGCAGTCAGGAGATCGTGACTGGTTTTTTCGACTCACTCGGACTGCGTTACGAGATCGACACCGCTGCGAAAAGAGGCCTTAGCTACTATCTGAACGGCAGCGGTTTCGAGTTGCGTTGTACCGAACTCGGCGCGCAACAGCAAGTGGTGGGCGGAGGGGCGTATCGCGAGGGAGCGGGTTTCGGAATCGGCGCGGAACGACTGCTGCTGGCGATGGAGGCTCAAGGGCTGATCTAGCGAGATTCGTTTCGTGGGAAGGCTGGGCGGCTTGAATAACCGCAAGCATTCGACAACGGTGCTTGATTCACCGACAATCGATCAGCACAGACAAACACAAGAAAGGTGTGAGATGCCACCCAGCGCGCAATCCATCAGAATCGAATCAACGCGGCTTCTTATTAAACCATTCTCACCCGCCGACGCAGACGTCGCGTTCTCATGCATCACGCTATCGCTGACGCGTTACATGGCGTGGGAGCCGGCGGCTTCGCGGGATGAATTCGACCGTATCTGGCAGGGCTGGATACCGTCCATCGAGAACGGATCGGACTATGTGTTCGCTATCCGTCACCGCACCGACGGAAGCTTTCTCGGCCTGGTCGGGCTTCACTATGTGAACACCGAGAAGCAGGAACTCGGTATCTGGATTCGAGAAGATCGTCATGGCGAAAGTTTTGGTCGCGAAGCCGTCACGCTGGTCGCGCGGTGGGCAACGCAAACCCTTGGCGCCGAGAGCTTTATTTACCCGGTTGCCGAAGAGAACCTGCCCAGCCGGCGCATTGCGGAATCGCTAGGCGGCGTGATCGTGGAGCACTGCGAGAGGCCGAAATACAAGGCGGTCATTTACCGAATCCCCGCCGTCTATTGTCAGTGAGAGCAGATTGAGAACAAGGCCGATTATCTTCGCGTCGTAGCCGGCAGGGGTCTTTGTCGACTACTCGACATCCGTAACAGGTTCTCCCGGCAGGACATAGTGCATTTCATAGAACAACACGTCGCCGCGCGTCGGTAATGTGAAAGGCGGGGACGCGGAGGCGAACCCGAGCGCCTCATAAAACCCCCGCGCGCTTTCCCGCGCCGTGCACCAGACGATACGTCCGCCTTCTTTTCGCGCATGATCGAAGCACAGTTTGATCAGCATCCGGCCAAAACCGTACCGCTGCATGGACGGGTCCACTGCCACGCCGCGTAATCGCCACGCATTGTCGCCGGGCGAGCCGGGAAACGCTTCCTGACACACTGTTGCGGCCGCAACGATAGCGTCGCCGTCGCAGATCGCCAGATGCAAAGTCGAGTCCTGATCGTCGCCGCGGAATCGGCACTGCGACGTATCGCCGTCCAGCAGAACAGAACTCCGGATCGGATAGACCTGCTCGGCTGGAACAGAGCGTATAGCGAAGAGCGAACGATCACGCAGCATAAATTGAGTCCGTACCTACAAAGTGAGTGGCGCCTGAAAGGGGCGAATAGTTTATTTCGGGAAGCATCTTTAAACGTTGATCCAGGTCTATCTGCTCGGTCAAAAGAGCCACCTGGAATTCCATATCTATGCGCTTCAGATCAATCCGTAATCTGGAATGAATAGAGTGAGTACCTATCAAAAATAATAGTTGCGCGGTGCTCGCATTAGAGCAATCATCGCCAACGTTGTAAATACAGTTTATTCGAGAGAGCCAACTGAGATCTCAGATGTTAGAGGAAACTCAATCCGATACGCAGTCCGCATATATCCAGCTCCGCACGAGAATTCTCGATGGGCGGCTGGCGCCGGGTCATCCGCTTTCGCCTCGCAATGTGGCGGAAGATCTGATGCTCGGGCATACGCCTGTGCGTTCCGCGATTCAACGGCTGGTTGTCGAAGGGCTGGTCGAAGTCATTCCTAAAAAAGGCACCTACGTCTCGGCGCCGACGAGCAACGATCTGCGAGAAATTTTCGAGGTGCGTCTGGCGTTGGAAAGCACGGCGGCGTATCTGGCTGCGGTCAACGGCGCGACGGAAGGATTGACTCGAGCGGCTGCGCAAATGCAGCAGTTGCTCGAACAACCTTCCACCAATCTATCGGTCGAGCAGCGCACGGGCTGGGTGTTTCATCAGGAGATGTTCGCGGCCTCCCGCAACGAACGTTTATTCACCACCTACAAGGTGCTCCGCGCGCAAACGGGGTTGGCGCTGAACGAACTGCATCGCGACGACGTGGCGACGGTTCGACGCGGCACGCTGGAACACCTGAACATCTTCGCCGCGATCAAGGCCAACGAGCCGGAAGCGGCGCGACGTCATATGTGGAATCACATCATCGATGGCACTGACGCAAGAATCAATCTAATAAGGGCTCAGAATGAAACCGTCAAGTAAGCGGATCTCCATGCCGGTGCAGATGCTGGTGGGTCTCGCGCTAGGGATCCTCGCGGGTATTTATGTACCGGACCTCAGCGCCAAGCTGTCGTTTATCTCCGCGATTTTCGCGCATGCCATCAAGATGGTCGTGATGCCGCTGATTCTGCTGTCCGTCACGCTCGGCGCGTTTCGGGCGGGCGTGCAGCGCGGGCATCTGGGCAAGACGGCGATGCTGAGCATCGGCTTTTTCCTGCTCATGACGCTGCTGGCCAGCGCGCTCGGCCTGGGACTCAATATGCTGTTCCGGCCGGGACTCGGCGCGAGCCTCGCGCAAACCGCCGTGATGCCGAAGAACCTCGCGCCGGGAATCGACTGGACGAAGTTCGTCGTCGACCTGGTGCCGGCGAATATCGTGGCGGCGCTGGCTGAAGGGAATGCGTTGCCGGTGCTGGTTTTCGGTGTGTTGCTGGGTTCGGCGCTGTCGGTAGTCGAGGACCGCGCGGCGCCTCTCGTCGCCGTATTCGAATCTTTGCTGGCGGCGCTCTTCAAGATGATCGAATGGGTTATCGCGTTGTCGCCGTTTGCCGTGTTCGCTGGGCTGGCGGCGTTGGTGTCGTCGAAGGGGATTGCATCCATCACGCCGTTGCTCAAGTTGCTCGGCGTCGCGTACCTCGGCATGGCGATCCTGGCGGTGGTGCTCACGCTGATCATCAAGTTGGTCGGCCAGTCGCCGCGCGCCGTGATCAAGCATGTCAGCGAGCCGCTGATTCTCGCGTTCAGTACGCGTTCGTCGGAAATCACGTTTCCGGTCCATTTGAAGCGGCTGACGGAAATGGGCGTGCCTTCGTCCGTCGCATCGACCATCTTGCCGCTGTCGTACATTTTCAATCGCGACGGCGCGGTGCTGTACACGGCGCTCGCCGTCGGCTATCTCGCGGATGCTTATCACCTGGCGTGGACCTGGCCGCTGGTGTTCACGATCATCGTGCTGACAATTATCACGATCGACGGCGCGGCTAACGTGCCGTCCGGTGCGATCGTGGCGATCACGGCGATCCTGTCGGCGGTCGGCTTGCCGCCCGAAGCCGTGTTGCTGATTCTCGGCCTCGACGCGTTTTTCGACATGGGCCGTACGGCGCTCAACGTCTATGCGAGCACGGTCGCCACCACGGTTGCCATGCGCATTTCCGGTGAGGCGCCGTCGGAGCCGATAGCCGGCAGTCACGCCGCGACGCTGCGGTCCTTACATGAGAATGCCTGACTCGGAGGCCGCTATGGCTGAGAAGTGGAGTTGTGCGGCGAATGGTTCGGCCGGTGAATCGCGAGTGATCAGCGGCAGGGCGAATCAATCGAACGGTTCGCGAGCTTCGCAACGGCGCGTCTGCGGCGATGGTGTGCTGGAAAAACGGGTTGCCGAGGCGTTGAACGCACGCCCTGCCGCGCGTGCGCCGGGCGCTGCGCAAGCAACGCGGCGCGATAGCGGGGAGCAAGGTGTTCATCCCGCGCTCATGCGTGAATTGACTGCAATCTGGCAGCAGGCGGATACCGCTTACTCGTTCGGCGGGGAATGGCAACGGTCCTTTGCGCTGGGGGAAATCGCCGACCGGTTGGCGGCGGTGATCAGTGACGGGGCGACGTTTTCCGACGAGTGTGCCGCGCCCGTCGTGACGGAGAGGCTTGCGGGCGACATGAACGCGCCGGCCTCATCCGATGGATTCGATGCGTTGCGCGAGCTTCTCGAACTGGAAGACCTGCGCGATACGATCAATGACCGCAAAGCGTGCGGTGAAGATGGGCTGGATGCCACGGTGACTGAGTACGAGGTACGGATGTCCCGCGCCTGGGCGCGTGCGCGCCGTGTCGTGGCGCGCGGGCTGGCGTCGGAGCAGTATGCGGAAGCGCAATCGGGCGCGGTGCGGTAGGGGCCGTTGCGGGCGCGTGAAGCGGCAGCGACGTCCCGGTCAATCGGCGACTTAACGCGCCGCTTTCTCGTAGAGCGACGCGACGTAGTCCCTGAGCTCCGGAATAGGCCGGGTCCCGACCCGTACAAAACCGAGCGACTCATAGTGAGCGCAGAGTTTCGTATTCCTTTGGTCGCAATCCAGTCGAAGAAAACGCCGGTTTCGGGCGCTGACCTGATTCGCGCACCAGTCCATTGCGAAACCGCCAATGCCGAGTCCACGACAGCCATTGCGCACGGCGATCCGGTGGACATAACCGGCGACCGGCTCCTGAATCCCCCAGTACTTTTCGTCTTGCCACGAGAGCGACATGGTCGCGACGCAGATACCGTCCTGCTCGATGACGTAGGCTTCGCTACGCGTAATGGTCTGCAGCACGCCGGCCTCGGTCCATCCCGTTTGGCCCCACGCCGCGTCGCCTTGCTGGAGCTTGTACGCGACTGCGTCGTTCAGGATCTCGGTGAGGTCGGAAACGTGTTCCGCCGCCGCTCGATGTACGGTTCTCGTTGGCATTGACAATGTCTCCGCGTGCCCAGTGTTTTTGTGCAATCTTTTCTTTTCAATCGACGAGTGAGCATCTCTTCACAGGTCGGAAGTTGTCTAATAGTTGTGCGTGAATATAAATGAAAGCCAAATAAAGGCAAACGAATCTTAAGCAGACGCGGACGCCAAAATGGTTGAGGATTGTCGCACATTTGAATGCGAGGACTCTCTCGTGAGTCCTGTTTCGAAGTAGTGCGGAGACTCTGGAAAGTACATTTCGCATCTAAATACCGGTAGCTATTCCGCCACGGGGTTTTACGGGACCAGATTGCGAAAAATCCGGGCGACGGATCGACGGTCTCTTATTGTTGCGTCCATCCTGTTCTTCGTAGCATGCGGGCATTCACTGTATGGTACGGAGTGTCTTTATGCCAGTCGCATGCGCTTTCATTCTCAACGGGAAAAAAACGTCGATTCTGACGTGTCCAGGAACCGCGCCCGTCAGCGCCTTTTCTGGCAGTGGCCAAGGACGCGACAACCCCGATGATACGGCTATGCCAAATATTGGACCTTTACCCAAAGGCGTTTATTACCTCGTGGACCGTCACTCGGGTGGCCGCATGGGGTTCCTCTGGGACCTCTGGTTTGCGTACGGCTATGGTTCGACCGACCGGCATACGTGGTTTATGTTGTGGAATCCGGAAACAGGTGACGAGACAATTATTAACGGAGTCAAGCGTGGCAATTTTCGGCTGCACCCGATGGGGCAAAGACGACTGAGTGAAGGGTGCATTAGCGTCGTCGACCCGACTGCGTTTGATAGACTACAGACATTCATTCGGTCCCAAGGACTTACCGTGGCGGTTCCTGGCACTACGATGAGGGCTTATGGAACGGTCATCGTGAAATGAAACGCATCCTGTTGAAGATTCTCGGATGTGGAGTCGCTGCCGCTTTGTCGATTGTCGGCGGCTGGTACGTGGCATGCCTTTTCATGCTGGTGCCCTACAACATGCCGCCCGGAGAGGACGCTTTCATAAGACATGGCCTGACCGCGGTGGGAGCAGAACATCTGGCGAACCCGGATGACATGCCGATGATTGCGCTGCTCCTCTGTTGGGGGATCGCGGCGTTGCTCATCGGCGCGCTTCTCTTTATCGGCTATGCCGTGTTACGCCGTCGTCACCGCAGTGCCAGGGCGGCAGCAGCGCGGCGTGCGTCATAGCCTTTATTCGCCCCCGCAAAATGCCGCGCGACCAGCAGCCGAATGGAGTGACCGTTGTTAATCGTAATTGACGATAAGCCAGAGCAAGTCGCGTCGACCATGGCGAAGGCAATGCCCTTTTCAAGGAAAACCTCTAAAACGCATGGGGCGTGGACGAGCCGGACCTCCGCGCCATTCACGTTGGCCGCAGTGAGTACACGTCGCCTCGCGTCCGTTGTCTCGGCGCAGCAGTGACGACCAAATGATGATTTAATCGATGCCTTCGATTTTCATTCGTCTGGGAGACCTGCTTTGACTCACGAACAAACCCTCGAACACTGGCTGGCGAAAGAACAGGAAGTCTTGGCTAGCGTCGACGCCGGGCCGGGGCCCGGACTCGCAAGTCCGGAGCAGGTTGCAGGGAAAACGGGACTGGAAGTCTTGCAGGCGATGATCGCCGGCGAATTGCCTTATGCCGCAATCGCAAAGACGCTCGACTTCACCTTGATCGAAGTGTCGGCAGGCCAGGCGGTGTTTCAGGGCACGCCGCTCGCCCAGCATCTGAATCCGCTCGGCACCGTTCACGGCGGCTGGATGGCGACGCTGCTCGACTCCGCGCTGGGTTGCTCGGTACACACCTTGATGCCGGTCGGACGCGGCTATACGACCGCCGAACTGAGCGTGAACTATGTGAAGGCCGTGCTGCCCCGCGTGCAGCGTGTGCGCGCCGAGGGCAAGGTGATCCACTGTGGCCGTCAACTGGCGACCGCCGAAGCGCGCCTCGTCGGACCGGACGGCACGCTCTACGCGCATGCCACGACAACCTGCCTCGTGTTCGAAATCCCCACTCGGTAAGACGGACGCGGCGTGTGGGTTCAGGCGCTTGCGCTGAAAGTCGGCCAGCCTCCCGCGTGGTTAATACGGCCGGCCGTCTTTATGTTCAAACACCCATTTCCCCGCTGCGTTCATTACCGCAACCAGATCGTCGGCGGGGTAACTGACTTCGTCGCCTGGCGGGCGACTGCCCACTTCGAGGATGACCGCATTCGCGGATGAGCGGTTCTCGATATGGTGCGGTTCGCCTCCCGCGCGAAAGCCGGCACACATGCCTGCTTGCATCGGGAACTCGTCGTTGCCAACGTGAAGCGTGACCTCTCCTTGCAGCACGTACACCCACTCGTCCTGCAACGAATGTTGATGATGCAACGCGGACGCAGCGCCTTGTTCAAGCGTGGTCAGATTGACGCCGAACTGGCTTAGCCCGAACGGATCGCCGAGTGGCTTCTTCGTCCTGCCATTCATTCGCGACGCGAACGGCTCGGGGTAATTGGACGGCTTTGTCCGGGGAGCAGCATCGTTCGCTATGATGCAATGCTTGAGATGTTCCATTGACGATCCTCGTCGTGAGCACTGACTGGAAAGTCATTCTCGGAACGCGCGCAGGGTCTGTCAATTTTGATTCCAATAATCAATGCTCTTTTGTATTTCGTGTGGAAGGGCGCGTTGGTGTCGTCCGATAATCGCGCAGCTTATGCGGCGCTCCACGCAAAGTTAGGCCTTAAACCAACAGGACAGTAGAGTGAAAATTTCCAGAACACGCCGGCGCCTGACCGTTGGATTACCTTTGCTCTTCGCTATAGGTAGCGGCATCTCCACACCGCTTTTCGCGGCTGAATCTCCTATAGCCGGAATCGAACGTCGCTATGGTGGCCGCCTCGGCGTATTCGCTGTCGACACCGGCTCAGGACGAACGCTAGCCTATCGCGCCGATGAGCGATTCCTGATGTGCAGCACATTCAAGGGTTTGCTCGTCGCGCAGGTGCTCGCCCGAGTCGACGCCGGCAAGGAAAAACTCGAGCGCCTCGTGCATTACACCGAGCGCGACCTCATTTTCACGTCGCCCATCACCAAGGCGAATCTGGCGCAGGGCGCCATGTCGGTCGGCGCGCTCTGTCAGGCCGCCGTCGAGGTGAGCGACAACACCGCCGCGATCCTGCTGATGAGAAGCACCGGCGGCCCCGCGGCACTGACGCGATTCATGCGAGGTCTCGGCGACACCGTTACGCGCTCCGATCGTTACGAACCGGAGTCGAACCAATATAGCGGCTTGCTCGATACCACGACGCCGAGGGCCATTGCGACATCGGCCGCCCGTATTCTTTTGGGCGATGGTTTGAGCCATCCATCGCGCCGGCAACTCGAAGAGTGGATGGTGGCCTGCAAGCCGGGACTCAACCGGCTTCGCGCGGCCTTGCCCGCGGACTGGCTTGCGGGCGACCGTCCCGGCACGAGTGTGGAGCGGGAAACCAACGACTACGCGATCGTGCGTCCGCCGGGCCGGGCTCCCTTGTTCGTCGCGGCTTATTACGACGCACCGGGCGTCAGCATGGAGCTTCGCGAGGCCGTGTTGCGCGAAGCCGGCCACGGTTTCGTGGAATGGGCCAAGGCAAGCGCATGAACGAAGCCGGTCAGCGTAACCGGCGGATCGATCTGATTCGCGGCGTGTCGATCCTGCTCGTGTTGTTTCATCACTTCAATATTGCATACCACCTGAACGACACGATACTAGCCGGCACATTCGGCTGGAATGCCGTTCGTGCGGTTGCGCGTAACGGCAATTACGGTGTGACGATGTTCTTCGTGATTTCGGGCTTTCTGATCACATCGAATGCGGGACGGCGTTGGGCGGGACTCGGCAGTGTCGATACGCGAGCGTTCTACGCGCGGCGCGTGGCTCGCATCATGCCTTGCCTGCTGTTGCTGCTTGCCATCGTCAACGTGGCCGCGCTTGCGGGGCTGGCGACGTTCGAGAATCACGCGCCGGCCGGCACATCGGTTTCTTTCTGGATCGTGAATCTGGCGTCGCTGACCTTCTGGATGAATGTGCTGATCGCCGCGCACGGCTGGGTCAATTATCCGTTGGGCGTGCTGTGGTCGTTGTCGGTCGAGGAAGTGTTTTATCTGGCGTTTCCGCTTCTGTGTATCGTGCTTCGTCGCGAGTCGCGGCTGCTTGCATTCTGGTTGGTGATTGCCGCTATCGGCCCGCTGTATCGCTTCACGCATCAGAGCGACGAAGGTGGGTTCCTCTACGCGTATTTCGCGTGCTTCGACGGGATCGCGATCGGTTGCTGCGCGGCAGTGCTCGCGAAACGATTCGTGCTGCGAGGGCGCTGGGCGGTCGTGCTGCAAGGTGTGGTGGTGGCTGGCATGGGGTACCTGTATCTGTATCGGCCCATCGGCGAAACGAATGTTCTCGGCGTCACTGCAATGGCGTTGGGAACGGCGGTGCTGTTATTGGCCGCTTATGACCGGAACGACGCGCCGAGAGAAAAGAGCGCGTGGTATACGCCGACGGCAGGCATCGCGTGGTTCGGGCGGCGCAGCTATGAGCTTTACCTGTTCCACCTGATCGTGCTCGGCGCGATACGCACGGTGCGGCCGCCGCGTGTCGTTATGGGCGATGAAAAACTCCTGCTGCTGGCACTGTTCTTTGTGTTGTCGGCCATATTGAGCGCCGGCGTAGCGCGGTTTTATTCCGAGCCGCTGAACCGTAAGCTGAGGAACTGGCTTAACGCGGTGTGATCGATTGCAGTCGGGCGGGTAGCAGCTGAGACCCGCCGCCCGCCGCTATAACCCTCGCTTTAACGCCCCCGCATCCCACTTCTCCCTCAAGTTTTCCCCATTCCCGCCGTAGACCGTAAAAGTGGCTTCAGCATTGCGGCCCGGCTTTCGTTGTTTCAGGCGTTGGTTCAAGCGCTATTCAAGCGCTGTTTCAAGCTATTGCAGCAGGCATTCCGATTCGTGCAGTACCCATCCTCTCTTCACGAAAACATGATTTCCTCACTCCGAAGCCGCATCCTGATCATTTCTTCCGCCACGGTCATCGGCGCGCTCGCGCTATCGGGCACCGCCGCCTACGTCACCGTGCGCGCTAATACGATGGAAACCATCGCGCAGAACCTGAGCGCCATTGCCGGCGCCAACACGCTGGCGATCGACAAGTGGGTCGATGCCAAAGCGCAGGCCGTCAAGGCATCGGCCGACGATGTCGAGCACGGCGATCCGCAAGGCTTCGTCAAGCATATGAGCCGCGCGGACGGCTTCCCGATTACCACCGTCGGCTGGACCGACAAGACCTTTTTCTCGACCAGCGGCACGCCGCCGGATTACGACCCGACCGCGCGTCCCTGGTATAAGGCGGCCATCGCAGCAGGCGGGCTCGTCGTGACGAAGCCCTACGGCGACGCGTCGACCGGCGTGCCGTTCGTATCGTTCGCCGCGCCGATGATCCGCAATGGCCAGCCGGCCGGCGCGGTGAGCGGCGCCGTGCCGCTCGAAGGCGTGCGCGAAGTGGTCGCCACCGTGCACCCGACGCCGTCGAGCCTCGCCTTCGTCGTAACGCGCGACGGCCAGGTGATCGCGCATCCGGACGCGAAGCTGATCCTCAAACAGGCCACCGACATCTCCACCGCGCTCACGCCCGCCGCGTTGGCCTCGCTCGCGCAAGCAGGCGCGCCGATGGAAGTCGAGCTGGGTGGCGTGCCGAAACTGTTGAAGGCGCAACCAGTTGCAGGCACTGACTGGTATCTGGTGATCGCGCTCGACAAGGCGGAAGCGACGGCGGGTCTGGCCAACGTGCTGCAGGCGCTCGGTATCGCGATGGTGCTGCTGACGCTGGCGGCGGTCGGTGTCGCCGCGTTCTTCACGTCGCATTCGTTCCGCAGCCTCTCGCAGGTGCGCGACGCGATGGACACGATCGGCTCGGGCAGCGGCGATCTCACGCATCGCCTGCCGGTGGTGGGCAACGATGAGGTGGCGCAGATTTCCGCGTCGTTCAACGCGTTCGTCGACAAGATCGGCACCGTCCTGCTCGAAGTGCGGGCCGGCGTGGAGAACATGAAAACCGCGACCGGCGAGATCGAAATGGGCAACCGCGATCTGTCGCAACGCACGGAGACGTCGGCCAGCAATCTGCAGCACACGTCGGCGGCGCTTACGGAGTTGACGGCGAGCGTCAAGCAGTCGGCCGAGAGCGCGATGGAAGCGTCGCGGCTCGCGACCTCGGCGAGCCAGGCGGCGGCGCGCGGCGGCGCGGTCGTGACGAGCGCGGTCAGCACGATGGACGACATCGCCCGTTCGTCGGCGCGGATTACCGAAATCATCAGCGTGATCGACAGCATTGCGTTTCAGACCAACATCCTGGCGTTGAACGCCGCGGTCGAAGCGGCGCGAGCCGGCGAAAACGGTCGTGGCTTCGCGGTGGTGGCCGGCGAAGTGCGCACGCTCGCGCAACGTTGCGCGACGGCCGCGCGCGAGATCAAGGACCTGATCCAGTCGTCGGAAGCGAGCGTGGGGACGGGCGCGCAGCGCGTGCAGGCGGCCGGCGCGGCGATGCAGGAGATCGTCGATGGGATCGAGCGCGTGAATCGCGTGATCGGCGAGATCGACGGCGCGATGAACGAGCAGAGCGCCGGCATCAGCCAGATCGACCGCAGCGTCGCCGAGATGGATCAGGCAACGCAACAGAACGCCGCGCTGGTCGAGCAATCGACAGCCGCATCCGCGACGTTGAACGAGCAGGCGCATGGCCTGTCGGGCATTGTGGGGACGTTCAAACTGCGTCACGGCGACGCCCGCGCGTAGCTTTCAAAAGCACGGTCGACGGCGCGACTGCGCGCCGTCGACGCTGCATCACTTCTTCCTTCCTCTCAGTCCCTCAGTCCGGCAATTGATAACCTGGCGGTCACGTGCATCGCCACGTCTGCCGCACGGCCGTATCCAGACATTTTCTGTTTTTGACAAAATGTACAACTCTGGATAGTATGTCCAGATGACGAAACATACCGCTGAGCAGCGCGCGCTGCTGGATCAGGTCAGCCAGATCGCGGACGGACTGGCGCAGACGTTCGCGCCATTCTGCGAAGTGGTCGTGCATGACCTGCTCGACCCGAAGCACGCCGTGCTGGCGATCCACAACAATCTGTCCGGCCGCGAGGCCGGTCATCCGGCAACGGAACTCGGCCTCGCGCGTATCGCCGATCCCGACTATCCGCAGGTGATCGCGAATTACGCCAATCAATTCGCCGATGGCCGGCCCGCGAAGAGCACGTCGATCGGGATCAAGGATTCGTCCGGGAAATACGTGGCCGCGCTGTGCATGAATATCGACCTGACGCTGTTCCGCGGTTTGCAAAGCGCGGTCGGACAATTCGTTCGGGTCGATGCGGGCGCGGCGACGCAGGAGTCGCTGGACCCCGCCGGCGCCGATCTGATCCGCGCACGGATCGACCAGTTCGCCGCGCGGCTCGCGACCACGCCGCGCGCGCTCAAGACTGAAGACCGTCGCGCGCTGCTGAAGGAACTCAAGGAGTCGGGAATCATGGAAATCCGTCGGGCCATGGAAGTGACGGCGCAGTATCTGGGCGTCTCGCGGGCCACCGTTTATAGCGATACCAAGTGATGCCGATCGACGCGCACCTTCTGTTGCTCGACAAGGACCAGGTCGAGCGTTTGATGCAACCGGCCGACGTCATGGAGGCGGTCAGGGAAGCCTTCGTGCTGCACAGCGACCGCGAAGGCCGTGTGTTTCCGGTCGTGCGTGAAGCGCTCGCAACGGGCGGCATCTTCGGAATCAAATCGGGCGATGTGCCATCGCAGGGCTTGCTCGGTTTCAAGGCCGCGGGCTTCTGGCCGGACAACCGCAAACGGGGCGGCGAACCGCATCAGGCAACGGTGATGCTGATGGACCCGGCCACCGGCCGGCCGCTCTGCGTGATCGACGGCAACGCCATTACCACCCTGCGCACGGGCGCGGCCGGTGCGTGGGGGCTGAAGACGCTGGCGCGCGCCGACAGCGCGAGCGTTTGCGTGTTCGGTGCGGGCGTGCAGGCGGCGATTCAGTTGCGCTTTGCTCTGGATCACCTGCCCGCGCTCGAGAAGGTTCGTTACGTCACCTATGACGGCCAGCCGAACCCGCAATTCGAGTCCGCGTTTTCAGCGTGTTGCGACATGTCGCTCGCAATGGATAAAAACGACGCCGTCGCGACCAGCGACATCGTCATTACCGCGACGCCCGGCGCGGGCGCTTTATTCGACGCACAAGCGCTGCAAGCGGGCACCCATCTGAATTGCGTCGGCGCGGATACGCAGGGCAAACGTGAACTGCCGGACGGCGTGCTGGCGCGCGTGACGCTCGTCGTGGACGACCGGGAACAGGCGAAGCGGATTGGCGAAACGCAGTGGGCGCCGTCGACACCCAGCGTGGAACTCGGCGACCTGCTCACGGGCAAAGAGACCTTCCACCGGCAGCCGACGGATATCACGCTGTTCGATATGACGGGTCTTGCGTTGCAGGATCTGACCGTCGCGCGAATGCTGTATCAGCGGGCGCTTGCCGGGCGGATGGGGTCCAGCATTCCATGGCCTTGGTAGCGCGGTTGCGAGGCTGTCCGGTAATACCTGCTTGAAGTACCCATCCATACCGAGAGAAATCATGTCTCACGCTCAATACGTCGATCCGCTCACTGGAACCCGCTATCCGTTCGACGTGCCGCGCTGGTGCTCGGATACGCAGACGCCGCTGCTGATCACCGCGCAGCCCGGCATTGGGCGCGACGACATCGACCGGGCTAATCGCTCGTTGTGGCGTTACCGCGCGGCGCTGCCGGTCGAGATCGCCAAACCGATTTCGATGGGCGAAGGTTGCACGCCGCTCGTGCAGAAAGAGTGGAACGACTTGCGTCCGTTCTTCAAACTGGAGTGGTTCAACCCGACCTGCAGTTTCAAGGATCGCGGCACGTCGGTGATGCTGTCGTTCCTGCGCGGGATCGGTGTCGACGCAGTACTCGAGGACAGCTCGGGCAATGGCGGCGCATCGGTCGCGGCGTACGGCGCGGCGGGCGGCATGGGCGTGAAGATTCTCGCGCCGGCTTACACGTCGCCGGCCAAAGTCGCACAGGTCCGCGCGTATGGCGCGCAGATTCAACTGGTCGAAGGGCCGCGCGAGGAATCGCAGGCCGAGGCGATCCGGCAGTCGGCGGAGATCTTTTATTCCAGCCACAACTGGCAGCCGTTCTTCCTGCAAGGCACGAAGTCGATCGCGTATGAACTGTGGGAAGACTTCAACTTCGAAGCGCCGGACAACATCATCATTCCGGTCGGCGCGGGCAGCAATCTGCTGGGTTGCGATATCGGCTTCAAGGAGTTGCTGGCGGCGGGGCAGATCAGCAAGCTGCCGCGACTCTTCGCATCGCAGCCGTTGAATTGTTCTCCACTCGACGCGTCGTTCCAGGCGGGCCTGGATGTGCCCGTGGCGCGCGCTGTTTCGAAGACCATTGCCGAAGGAACCGCGATCGCGCAGCCGCTTCGCTTGCGGGAAATGGTCGCGGCACTACGCGACAGCGGCGGTTCCACCGTTGCGGTTGCCGAAGACGACATCGTCGCCGCGCTTAAAAAGCTCGCGATTCAAGGCATTTTCGTCGAACCGACTTGCGCGCACGCCGCCGCTGCGCTCGACGAATTGACCCGTCGCGGCACCATCAAGTCGACCGAGCGAACGGTCGTGTTGTTGACCGGCACGGGTATCAAGGCAGCGGGCTATATCGCGGAGCTGTTCGCTCAGCCGGCGTAATCGACGCGGCCGCACACCGGCAAATGTAAGTGCCCGTGCGCGGCCCGCTCACCGACAACGGCGTTACCGAGGCCGAAGCGTCGCACTGATCTACCGCCCATTTTCAGATAAGCCGCGTCTCGCCTGAACCCTTCAATCTCCCTCCAGTCACGCAAAACCCGTAATGTCGAGGTAAGCAAAGCGCCATTTCCCCGTAACGGCGCGGTGTTCCAATGTCGTCGGGTATTGAAACGCTCCCCACACGGCCGCTCAAGTGCAATAGAACCGCGGTTAAAGAATAACTAGCAGAACGACATCCGGAGTTAACACCTATGTTTTCCCGAGCATTCCTGTTTGGCGTGTCCGGCATTGCGTTAGCGGTCTCGCTATACGCATGCGGCGGCAACAACGGAAACGGCAATACGCTTGCGCCGATCTCCGTGCAGAACCAGGCCGCTACGTCCACGCCGATCAAGCACGTCGTGGTGATCTATAACGAGAACGTCTCGTTCGACCATTACTTCGCGACCTACCCGGTGGCGGGGAACCCGACGGGTGAACCGGCGTTCAACGCAGCCGCAGGCACGCCGACGGTCAACGGTCTGAGCGGCACGCTGCTTACCGCCAACCCGAACCTGACCAACACGCTGAACGGCGCCGGCGCGGCGAACCCGTTCCGCCTGGACCGCACGCAAGCGGCAACGGCCGACCAGAACCACGCATACACGGCAGAGCAGCAAGCCTACGATAACGGTTTGGCCGACCTGTTCCCGAAGTACACGGGTAAAGGCTCGAGCGGCGGCGCAGGCGCATTCGGCACGAGCGGCCAGGTGATGGGCTATTACGACGGCAACACCGTGGGCGCGCTGTGGAATTATGCCCAGCACTTCTCGATGAGCGACAACGCGTACACGGACACGTACGGTCCGTCGACGCCGGGCGCACTCGAAGTCGTTTCCGGTCAGAACAACGGCGTGAAGATCATCAAGACCTCGCACCCGGTATTCAATCTGACGACGGCGTCGAGCTCGTACTACGTCAACGACGGTCAAGGCGGCTTCACGCTGATCAACGACGCGGACCCGGGCAGCGACACCTGCTCGAGCACGACCGATCAGATCATGATGACCGGCAAGAACATCGGCGATCTGCTGAACGCGAAGAACCTCACGTGGGGCGGCTTCATGGGCGGCTTCAACCTGAGCACGGTCAACGCGAACAATACGACGGGCTGCCTGCGCAGCACGGTGTCGCCGGTGGTCGGTCAGCCGACGAACGACTACATCCCGCACCACAACTGGTTCCAGTACTTCGCGTCGACGGCCAACCCGCAACACTTGCGCCCGAGCGCGACGGCCCAGATCGGCTACTCGCTGGAAGCCGACGGCAAGACCGCTGAACCGGCTAACCACCAGTACGACACGGACGACTTCTTCGCGTCGGTGAAGGCCGGTAACTATCCGTCGGTCAGCTTCATCAAGGCACCGGCGTTCCAGGACGGCCACGCAGGCTACTCGGATCCGCTGGACGAACAGGCCTTCACAGCCAAGGTGGTCAACTTCCTGCAGCAACAGCCGGACTGGAAGAGCACCGCTGTGATCGTGGCGTGGGACGATTCGGACGGCTGGTACGACCATGCGTTCGCGAACACGACGAGCTCGTCGTTCGACTCGCAAGCTGACCAGTTGAACGGCGCGGGCAAGTGCGGCACGGGTACGGCTCCGCTGGGCGTGAATGGTGGCGTGGTCAACGGCCGTTGCGGCCCGGGTACGCGTATCCCGTTCCTCGTGATCTCGCCGTGGGCCAAGGTCAATTATGTTGACCACACGCCGATCAGCCAGGCATCCGTGGTGCGCTTCATCGAAGACAACTGGCTCGGTAGCCAACGCCTGGGCGGCGGTTCGTTCGACGCCACGGCAGGCAGCATCATGAGCCTGTTCAACTTCAGCGGCAGCGGCAACAACCCGACCGTGTTCGTGGACCCGAATCTGGGCACGGTGGTCTCGTCGGTCCCGGCTATCTAAAAGTCGTGAGTCGCATCGACGCGCTTGCGTCGATGCGAAGCAGGCAGTCACCCCCGTGTTGCCAGCCCGTTTGGGCTGGCAACATTTTTCGCTTTCAGCTTCCCTTGTCGTCGCTCATATGCCCGCCTCCTCAGCTCGCCCAACGGAAACAAGTCCTATTCAGAACCCGCCCGGATCCGGTATCCGGCGTTTGCTTGTGCAGCTTGTCGTCGCAGTGATTCTCGCCGCCATCGTGTTCGGCGTGTGGGCGCTGCTGTATCCGTCGCGCGTGCCCGCGGCCGTCGGCATGATGGTCGAGGACCTCACCGGCGCGAACGCCACGCCGATCGCGCTTCAACGTCCTGTTGCACCGCCTCAGTTGAGTGCCGTCGCGCAACTGGGCAAGAAAATTTTCTTCGATCCGACGCTGTCCGCGTCGGGTCGTCAGTCGTGCGCGTCGTGTCATAGCCCCGACCACGCGTTTGGCCCGCCCAACGATCTGGCGGTGCAACTGGGCGGCGCGCATCTGACGCTGGAAGGCTACCGGCCGCCGCAATCGCTGATGTATCTGTATCGCCAGCCGAACTTCAGCATCGGCCCGGATCAGGGCGATGCGGACGTTGCGCCGGATCTGACGGCGGCCGCGAGTGCGGCCACCGGCGTGGCCCGCGCGCAGAAGAATGCCGGCGTAGCGCCGGCCGCGCCCGCGATGGTGCCGCAAGGCGGACTGTTCTGGGACGGTCGCGCCGACACGCTGCAATTGCAGGCGTCCGGTCCGATGCTCAATCCGGTCGAGATGGCCAACGCGAATGCTGGCGACGTGTTGACGAAGCTTCAGCACACGCAGTACAGCAAAGACTTCCTGCAGTTGTTCGGACCCAACGTGTTCCAGAACACGAACCTCGCGATGTCGGAAGCGATGTTCGCGGTCGCGCGTTATCAGGTGGAAGAGCAGGCGTTCCATCCGTACACCAGCAAGTATGACTACTGGCTGGAAGGTAAGGCGCGCTTGAGCCAGGCCGAACTGCACGGGCTGCGTTTGTTCAATGACCCGAACAAGGCGAACTGCGCGGGTTGCCATCTTTCGAAGCCGGGCACGGACGGTTTGCCGCCGATGTTCACGGACTATCAGTACGAAGCGCTCGGCGTGCCGCGCAATCCGCATCTCGCCGTCAACAAGGATCACAACTTCTACGATATGGGTATTTGCGGTCCGTTCCGCACGGACATCAAGGACCAGACGCAGTATTGCGGCATGTTCCTCACGCCGACGCTGCGCAATGTGTCGACGCGCCAGGTGTTCTTCCACAACGGCGTGTACAAGACGCTGGAAGACGTGATGGCGTTCTACAACGATCGCAATACCGACCCGAAGAAGTTCTATCCGCTCGGCCCGGACGGCAAGGTCCAGAAGTACGACGATCTGCCGGTCAAGTATCAGGCGAATATCGACGACAAGGACGCACCGTTCGACCGCAAATTCGGCGATAAGCCGGCGATGACGGACGCGGATATCAAGGACATCATCGCGTTCCTGAAGACCTTGAACGACGGGTATAAGCCTTAAGCGATGAAGCGCCGCCCGGTGTGTAGCGAGCGGTCAGCAGGTTAGGTGGGCTCTGAAGGGTTGCGTCGAGATCGACGCAACCCTTTTGTTTTGGGTCTGGCTAGCTCACATCAAGCCGCCACGTTCGCCGCCTGCGTGCGTTGCCTGCCGAGGGATTCCAGCACCGCTTGCACGACCCGATCGACACTCGGCCAGTTGCGCGCGGGTTCGTCCGCTACGACCTGCTCGGGGGACACGCTGCGATACGGCGGCGGATAGCCCCAGATCGCGTCGTGCCGTTCGGGCCGCGTGATGCTGCCGCCGATCACTGCCACGGTCGGCCGGTGAAACGCCGCCGCAACGTGCATCAGCATCGACGAATTGGTCAGCACGACATCGGCCTGCTCGGTGAGCGCGAAGGTGATGCGCATCGGCGCCTGGCCCGCCACCGAGCGGATCGACACGCCCAGGCCCGCCGTGGTGATCGCTTCGGCGGCGCGCGCCTGATCCGCCACGCTGCCGACGATCACGATATCGCAGACATCGCCGCTTTTGCCGATGGCCCGCGCGATCTGCGCGAGCGCGGCGCCTGCCTGACGCGCGTCCCATGCCTTGCTGGCCACGCCGGCACCCACGCCCGCGACGATCCGCACGATGCGGCGGCCCGACGCATCCGCGCAAGCGCTCCAGATGCGCGTGGCGTGAGCGCGTTCGTCGCCGGTCAGGAAGAGTTGCGGGCGCGCTTCGGGCAGTTGCGTCGCGCCCAGCAATTCGGCTTGCGCGAGTGCCGCGCGTCCGCATTGACGCGCCGCGAATTCGATGTGCGCCTGACAGCCGCTCCAGCCGCCGCGATAACCGCGCACGCCGATGCGATAGCGCGCGCCGGCACGCATCAGCAACACCGCGCCCATGTAACTGCCGAGCACGTCGATGCCGACATCGACGCCGCCGCGCGCGCGCAACGCGGCGACCTGCGGCGAGCGCCACAGAAAGCGCAAGACGTTGCGGTGCGAGCGGTCGTCGACCAGCTTGTTGTTCCAGGGCGCGTCGATCTCGACGATTTCATCGACGAACGGATTGTTCTCTAGAATCGGCCGTCCCCAGGCGCCGATGCCGGCGATCAGGCGCGTCGTCGGAAAACGCTTTCGCAGCGCTTCGAAGAGCGGCGTGGTGGTCAGAAGTTCGCCGAAGTCGTTGGGACGCAGCACGAGAATTTCACGCGGCGTGGCGTGCCGCGGATCGAAGCGCGGCGGATAGAAGCAGCCGGCCAGCCAGACCGGCGTTTCGATGACGAGGCTCTTCCAACTCTTCCAACCCATGGTTTCTCCACGCGGAAAGGGGCGGCCGCCCGGATATCGCCCCGATTGTGCATGCAGGCCTCGCGGGCATGTGTGGCCGGGCGTACAGAGGCGCACAGGGCGGCCGCGATTCTTCAGACTGTCACAACGCATTGTTAAGTTCTGCGACGACTTGTCGTCGACGGAGAACTGATGGACTCACAGGCATGCGCCACAGCAGAACCCGATACCTCCGAGGCGGCACGCGTGCGGCGCGCGCCGCGCCAGGTCGCGATCGACCGCCGCGCGAATCTGACGCTGCTGACGCTCGTCGGCGCGGCGATGGTGCTGCAGTTCGTCGCGTGGCCGTTCCTGTTGCGACAGTGGGGCGTGGCCGCGCTAGGTTTTGCCGTGCCGCTCGTGGTGCTGGCGCCGACGCACTGGGGCTTGATCCATGAAGCGATTCACGGCCAGTTGTGGCCGCAGCGGCGGTTCAACGAAGCGCTCGGCCGCTTGCTCGCCATCGCCTATCTGTTGCCGTTCGACGCCGTGCGTTTCGGTCATCTGATGCATCATCGTTTCACGCGCGAGCCCTACGATCAGCCGGACGTGCACGACGGCGCGACGCCTCGCGCCTATGCCCGGGTCGGCTATACGCTGCGTTTGCTGGGCGGTTTGTATCTGGCGGAAATGGCGTTGCCGCTGCTGTCGTTTCTGCCGGCACGGTGGACGTGCCGACTGGTCGCGTCGCAGATCGGCAATGCAGGCCCGGCGGGCGACGACGTGCAGCGCCTGTTCGTCGGTTTTGCCGGCAACCCGGAGCGGCGCGGCCGCATTCGGCGCGACTGGCTGCTGTCGATCGTGCTGCATGGCGGCGCGTTCTATCTGTACGGCGTGTGGTGGCCGGCGCTTGCCGTGACGATGTATCTACGCGGCGTGTGGCTGTCGATGGCGGACAACCTGCCGCATTACGATGTTTCGCTCGACACGCCTCAGCGGGCTCGCAATTTTCGCGTGCCGGTCGTCTGGCAAGGGCTGCTGATGAATCATCATCTGCACCAGTTGCATCACCGGCATCCCACCATGCCGTGGACGGCGCTTCCGTCGCTGGCGCGCGAGCTTGGTGCGGTGTCGGCATCACAGGTTGAGGATGAGGCGTATTTCAGTGCGGCGCTAAGGCAGTTCCGGCGCTTCGGCCGGGTGCATTGAGAGGGTGAGGGCGCTGAGTTAGCGGCTGAGTCCAGCCGACGGCCTCGCGTAGCGCGCGAGAAACATATCGGCCGTCGATTCCGCCAGCCGTTGCTGTTCATCCGGACCCAGCGGCGGCTGCCCCATCGCCACCTGCGGCCAGAAAGCAAACGACTTCACCAGGCCTTGCAACTGATGCGCGGCGAACAGCGGATCCGTGGTGTCGAGACGTCCATCGGCAGCGGCCGCGCGGACCCAGACGGTCAGGTCTTCCTCGCGTTCGCCGAGCCGCGCCACCATCTCACGCGCGCGCTCCGGTGAATGAATCCCCGCTGCGATCGCGACTCGCGCCAGCGACAAAAACGCGTCGTCGTTAATCAGCTTCAGCTTGCGTGACAGCAGCGCGAGCAGTTGCGCGCGCAACGGCCGGTCGCCGCGATAGGCGGGCGACTCGCCTTCGTGACTGGCCTCCCACAACTGCCGCAAGATCTCCGCGAACAGCGCTTCCTTGCTGGGGAAATGGTTGTACACCGTGCGCTTCGAGACGTTCGCGCTGGCGGCGATGCGGTCCATGCTGGTCGCGTCGAAACCGGCCGCGAGAAATTCTTCGATCGCCGCGCGGATGATGGCGAGGCGCTTGCGGTCGGTCAGGCGTTGGGGCGTGTCGTTCGGGTCCATCGTGAAATTTTACACCGGGTAGTTTACTTTTCTCAAAAATAAACTACACTGAGTAGTCTACTTTTTGCATCGGGGCGTCTTACATGACTTCGCTCATCGGTTCCATCCGCCATGCTTTGGGTTTCACCGCCGCACGACGCGGGCGCGAACGTTCGCCAGGGTCGGCGCAGCATGACGGCGAGCGCTTTCGCAACGTCAAGCCGCGGCCGGTGGAAGGGTTCGCCAAGACCTTGAGCATTGCGTGGAACGTGCTGGTCAACAAACCGTCGGGCACCGTGCCGACGGGTGCGCTGCCGGTCGACACCTTGACGCGCGCGCAGCTCGAGGCCGCGCCCGACCGCAGCCTCTACCGGCTCGGGCATTCCACGTTGCTGCTGAAGCTGCGCGGGCAGTTCTGGCTAACCGATCCGGTGTTCGCCGAACGCGCGTCGCCGTTCCGGCGGCTCGGGCCGAAGCGCTTTCATGCGCCGCCCATTGCGCTGGCCGATCTGCCGCCGCTGGCCGGCGTGATCCTGTCGCACGATCACTACGACCATCTGGACCGCGAGACGGTGCTGGCGCTCGCCGCTACGACCAAGGTGTTTCTGACGCCGCTGGGTGTCGGCGACCGGCTGATCGAATGGGGCATCGACGCGCGCAAGGTGCGCCAGTTCGACTGGTGGCAGGGCGTGGAGATGGACGGCATCGCCTTCACAGCAACGCCCGCGCAGCATTTCTCCGGTCGCAGCCTGTTCGATGGCAACAGCACGTTGTGGGCGTCGTGGGTAATTGTCGACGACGATCTGCGGGTGTTTTTCAGCGGCGATACCGGGTACTTCGACGGCTTCAAGACGATCGGCGAGCGGCTGGGTCCGTTCGATGTGACGCTCGTCGAAACCGGCGCGTACGACAAACTTTGGCCGTACGTCCACATGCAGCCCGACGACACCGTGCAGGCGCATGCCGATCTGCGCGGCCGCTGGCTGGTGCCGATTCATAACGGCACGTTCGATCTGGCGATGCATCGGTGGTACGAGCCGTTCGAGCGCGTGATCGGCCTGGCCGCTGTGCGCGGCATTGCGCTGTCGACGCCGCGCATGGGCGAGCGGCTGGATCTTGCCGCGCCGCATCGCGGCGAGCGGTGGTGGCGCAAGGTGGTCGAGGTCGTCGATGCTCTCGATGTTGCAGAGGTTGCCGACGCACCGAAGACGCCGCGGCGCTGGTTCTCGTGCCGCGGTGCGGGGCAGGCGAATTCGTGATGGCGTTGCGGGGCCGGCTTCATCCGCTTCATCCTCTTGCAGGAGAACGAAGCCTGCCCCGCTTTGAAAGTGCCGCCCGCTTACTTGGGCAATGCGCCGGTTACGGAGCTGAGCAGGTTCGTCACCGGTGCGAGCGCGGTCGTGCCGCTGCCCGTGTGCGAAGCGGCTGAGGTCAGCCCGGCGACCAGACCGGTTGCGGGTGCGAGCAGGCCCGATGCCGCCGAGCTTGTCGAACCGCTTGTCGTCGCCGCTGCGCCTGCACCGGCATTGACGACACTGCTGGATACACCGACACCCGCATTGACGAGGCCCGTGACCGACGCGGTAATGCCGGTCGTCGAGGCGAGCGTGTTGCCGAGCGCGGTTGTCACCGTGGTGGCCAGCGGCACGATCGGATTGCTCTTCGCGATACCCGACAAGGTGCCCGTCAACGAGCCGGCGGTCCCCGTGACCGTGCTGAGCGCGCTGGTGATCGGCACGATCGGGTTGGCGCTGGCGAGGGTGCTCGTCACGCTGTTGACCACTCCGCTGATCGGCGCGGTCGCCGAGTTGAGGGCGCTTGTTACGGGGGCGATCGGGTTGCTGCCTGCGGCGCCGGCGAGGGTGCTGGTCACGGAGTTGACTACGCCGGTGATGGGGGCTAGCGGGTTGGTTCCGGCTGCACCGGTGAGCGTGCTCGTCACGGAGTTGACTACGCCTGTGACGGGAGCCAGCGGATTGTTTCCTGCGGCACCAGCGAGCGTGCTGGTCACGGAGTTGACTACGCCCGTGACGGGAGCCAGCGGATTGCTTCCAGCTGCACCGGTGAGCGTGCTTGTCACGGAGTTGACTACGCCCGTGACGGGAGCCAACGGATCGCTTCCTGCCGCACCAGCGAGCGTACTCGTCACGGAGTTGACTACGCCCGTAACAGGAGCCAGCGGATTGCTCCCAGCAGCACCAGCGAGCGTGCTCGTCACAGAGTTCACCGCGCCCGTGACAGGTGCCAACGGATTGCTGCCCGCTGCGCCCGTGACGATGCCGGTCAATGAATTAACGGCGGTCGACACCGTGCTCGCTCCAGAGTCCACTACGTTAGCGACGACGGCTGTCGTTCCATTGACGCTGTTCGCCACGTTGGCGGTGGTCGAATCGACAGCCGTGGTGAGTACGCCGGTGGTCAAGTTGATCGTGTTCGACAGACTGCCTGTGCCGGAGTCGATTGCGCCGGTTAGTGCACCCGTCGCTGAGGTGACTGCACCACTCACCGGAGCGAGCGGATCGCTTCCGGCTGCTCCCGACAATGCACCCGTCACTGAGTTGATTGCACCGGTCACCGGTGCCAGAGGGTCGCTACCGGCTGCGCCAGACAACGCGCTCGTGACAGTCCCGATCGCGCCGGTTACTGGCGCGAGAGGATCACCACCAGCAGCGCCGGAAAGTGCACCGGTCACCGAGTTGATTGCGCCCGTCACCGGTGCCAGCGGATTGCTGCCCGCCGCGCCCGACAATGCACTCGTGACAGTCCCGATAGCGCCCGTTACTGGCGCGAGAGGATCACCACCAGCAGCGCCGGAAAGTGCACCCGTCACCGAGTTGATTGCACCCGTCACCGGTGCCAGCGGATTGCTGCCCGCCGCGCCCGACAATGCACCCGTGACAGTCCCGATAGCGCCCGTTACTGGCGCGAGCGGATCGCCTCCAGCAGCGCCGGAAAGTGCACCCGTTACCGTGTTGATTGCACCCGTTACCGGTGCCAGCGGATTGCTACCCGCTGCGCCCGATAACGCACCCGTGACAGTCCCGATGGCGCCCGTTACCGGCGCGAGAGGATCACCTCCAGCAGCGCCGGAAAGTGCACCCGTCACCGAATTGATTGCACCCGTTACCGGTGCCAGCGGATTGCTACCGGCCGCACCCGACAACGCACCCGTGACAGTCCCGATAACGCCCGTCACCGGCGCGAGCGGATCACCTCCAGCAGCCCCCGACAACGCCCCCGTCACCGTCCCAAGCAAGCCCGTCAACGGAGCAAGCGGCTGGTTGCCGAAATTGATCGCGACACCGCCCGCGCCACCCACCGTCACCGTGACGTCGTTAGCCGTGGCCGTGCCACCGCCGACGACGCCCAACGCAATCGAGCCAGGCGTCACGCCCGCGCCGACGCCCAATGTCAGCCCGGCGCTCGGCACCGTCGAATCTGCCATGGCCGCTCCGCTTGCAGCCATGCCGAATGCTGCAGCCGCGCACAACGCTATTGCGGTAACCGCAGTCCCTGCGAAGTTCTTTTCCATCGCCCTGCCTCTCTGTGTTGGTTAGTGCCGCTGAGGTGAATGCGAGGCGTGTAACTGCAGAGAACGTGCCAATTGGCACTTCGTCGTCGCGACGAGGCGGGGCGTCGCTACGGCGCGGGTTCAAGACGGGTTGAACGGCATGCGTTCGCGTTGCGTGTGTCGCGTGTCACGAGAGAACAGGACACTGTTCCCACTCGGCGTAACGTGACATGACGATCGACGCAGGCATCGAATTCAATGCGCTTTAGCGCTTCTATCGATGGCCAGAAGAAATGGCTTCCAGCGCAATGACGCGTCTAATTGCATCGACCGATATCGGCGATAAAGACGATGCCAAATAGATTAAACATAAGCGCGCATTAGACGACGCTTGACGAATGAGTCAATGACTCACCACAGAGAGCCACGTGTCGCTGTCCGTCCATCAATGTGTTTCGTGTGTATCCAGGACACGCACATATAACGGAGCGAGCAGCGCAATCGGAGAAGAAAGCAGCATCAGACAAAGCAGTGCCGCCGACTTTGAACCCGGCGGTGATAGTGCCCATGTAGAAGCCGAATGTTGCCGGAGACACATCGAACGCTGCTTGCGCGACCCAAGACGCATCCGGGAGAAAGGCATAGAAGGCGCCCGTCGAGAGCGCCATGCAAAGCGCATGGGCCCGTGCCGCCGTGGGCGCTTTCTTCTGGGCGGGTCCGGCGGCATTCGCACGATCGTGTCGTCCGGGTCCAATACGCGTCCTTTCGCTGTGAGCACGTACTCCTGATAAGCGCTGCCTTCCGACGCGGGGACCATGTCCAGGAGGGGCTTCTTATTTTTCTTTCGGTGGATTTGTCCTTACATGCGATTTAGGTTCGGCAAGGTGACTTTTCCGCGCGCAAGAATTAGGTAATAAGCTCCTGTAAAGGAATGCGCCGGAATACGGGTGATGTGTACAATCAGCCGGCTTTCGATGTGAATAAGAACGGAACGGTTCTTCATCGGCTTACAGATGCTTTCTGTTAGTGACCTACCTAAATGCATAGGCGGTATATGAGCGCTGTCCAGCATCTCGCCACCGATCAGACCTCGCAGCAATCGGAGGTGCGCGCAAGCCGTGCGATCGGTGCGATCTTCTTCACCGTATTCGGCGCGGCCTGGCTGGTTTTATGGTGCCTGCAGGTGTACGGTGCAGCGCTTGGCGTCCTGCTGATCATCGTAGCGGCGGGCGTCGGTCTTCTTCTGCTCTCGTCTGCCCAGTTCCGGCGTAATAGATCCGCCTATCGTGCTAATCAAGGCACACCGCGCAGGCTCAGGCAATCGCGAGCCTTTAACATCATCAACGCGGCTCAGTGGGCGATCATTATCGTCGGGGCGTCCGTGCTTACGAAACTGAACCAAAGCATCTGGATAATGCCGTTCGTGATCTTTACGATCGGCGCGCATTTCATTCCTGTCGGGGTTGTCTTCAAGTCGAAGGCACGTTACGTGATTGGAATTGCCTTGATGCTGGTGGCGCTTGTCTACCCCCATCTGACGGATGCGGGACCCGCGAGTTCTTCAGGTCCGTTTTGCGCGGGGTTGATCCTCTGGGCCGGCGCGATAGCTTCGTTGATACCGTACAGATACGGCGATGGGGCCGTCCGGAACGAATGATCGGTCCGATATCCCGCTGGAAACAATTAACGTCGGCCCCGGCCTTCACCGCACCTCATCGATCACACGGGCAATGTGGCTGCCGTGCGAAGTACATCATTGCCAGAAATCGCCAGCGGCTTCCCATACGCGAAGCAATGCTTCGACTCAGGAAACGCACCGCTACGAACCTCATCAGCATACTGCCTGATCGCATCTTCCATCACGGCGTTCGTCTCCGCGTATTGCTTGACGAAGCGGGGCGTGTAGGCGCTAAACGCGCCGAGCATGTCTTCGGCCACCAGCACCTGCCCGTCGCACGCCGGCGACGCGCCAATGCCGATCGTCGGCACTTGCAGTACTTCGGTGATGCGCTTCGCCAACGCTTCGGCCGTGCCTTCGATCACGACGCAGAATGCGCCGGCCTGTTCCATGGCTAACGCCGCGTCGAAGATCCGTTGGGCGGAGCGCTCGTCGATACCTTGCGCCTTGAAGCCGCCCATGGCGTTCGCCTGCTGAGGCATCAGGCCTATATGCGCCATCACCGGCACACCGCGTTCGCACAAAAAGCGCACCGTCTCGGCCATTTCGACGCCGCCTTCGAGCTTGACCGCTTGCGCATCCGTTTCGGCGAGCAGGCGAGCGGCGGAGCGAAATGCCTGGGCGGGCGACTCCTGATACGTCGCGAACGGCAGATCGATCACCACGCACGCGCTGCCCGACGCGCGCACGACCGCTTTGCCGTGCGCGATCATCATGTCCAGTGTCACGCCCAGCGTGCTCGGCATGCCGTACAGCACCATCCCGACCGAATCGCCGACCACGATCACGTCCACGTACGGATCCACCAGCTTCGCCATCGGCGCGGAATACGCGGTGAGAGAAACCAGACGTCCCGCGCCTTTGAGTGCGCGGATATCTATCGTGGTTTTGCGTGTCGCGGCCTTGTGCGTGCTCATTCGACTTCTCCGGTGCTGATAAAGGAGCGTCACGTTATCATCCGCCTCCTGTGTGGAATTGCGCTGGGGGGACACGTTATGCTGCTCGCGGGAAAAACGAAAGACGAATACCTGGTGCCGCCGATGACCGCGCTGCCGCGACCGCTTTTCGTGCGTGCTTTCGCGATACCGGGCAATGGCACGGTGAGCGCGCACAGTCACGCGTGGGCGCAGTTCATGTACGCAACGGCCGGCGTGCTGGAGGTGAGCACGCCGCACGGTCACCATCTGCTACCGCCGCACTACGCGATGCTGATTCCGCCGCACGTCGCGCATACGGTGGTCACGCGCGAATGCGTGGCGTTTCATAGCCTGTATCTCGACGACAGTTTGACGGGCGCCGACCTCGCGAGCGAGTGCACGCTGCTTTGCATGACGCCACTGCTACGCGAACTGGTGCTGGCGACTTCCGAATTGCCCGTGCATTACGATCCGCATGGTCCGGACGGCGCGTTGGTGTGCCTGCTCGCGGACCGCATCAGGCGCTTGCGTCCGGCGCCCCTGGTCGTGCCTATGCCGACGGATCCGCGGCTTCTGAAACTCGCGCGCGCGTTGCACGCTAATCCAGGCGATCCGCGTAGTCTCGACGAGTGGGGGCGTTATGTGGGCGCGACCCGTCGCACGCTATCGAGAGTGTTCCGCAGCGACACGGGCTTGTCGTTCACCGAGTGGCGGCAGGCGGTTCGTCTGCTCGCGGCGTTGCCGTTGCTGGAGAGAGGCGAGGCGGTGTCTAGCGTGGCGGCGTCGCTGGGGTATGAGTCGACGTCGGCGTTTATCACGCTGTTTCATAGCCGATTCGGCGTGACGCCACGGGCGTTTGCAATGCGCGGCGTCAACGGGTTTGAACACGTGCAGTGAGGTCGACTTACATCGGAGCGCCAAATGACGCGGCCTGGCTGGCGGTGTTGGGCACCGTCCAGCCAGGCCGCCAGACGCGAACCGCTCGGATTCGCGCCTATGTCCGACTCGTTATCGTGTCGGCAAATCAGAACGAAGTGCGGATGCCTACGCGAGCGACGCTCTGGTTTTGACCCGACGACTCGCTGAGGTCGCCGATACTGCCGAAAACATCTTGCCCGGAGGCTTTCTCGTACACACCTTGCACATAGACGTCGGTGCGCTTCGACAGTCGATAGTCCGCCATCAGACCGACCTCATTGCGGTGCGGATTGTTGTGGCTACCCGAGGAAGAGACCGATTCGCGCGTGTAGACGTACATGGCGGCCAGATACCACGCCGCCGTGATATTGACCTTGGTGTTGAACTCGACGTTGTCGAACTTGACCGTGCTGCTGGGGACGGTCGGCCGGTCGACGATGTCGGTATGCGTGTAGACCAGACCAAGCACGGCCGGTCCGATCGTATAGTTCGCACCGACGCCCGCAACGCGCTGTTGCGCCGACAGATAGGGCGACGCAACGACGGCGCCGGTCGTCGTGGCGCTAGCGCCGTCGATATTCATATACGCCGCAGCGACCGACAACGGGCCGTTCTGATATCGCGTACCCACGCTCCACGCCCGGTTATCCGCGAACGCACCCGCCTGGTTGCTGAAGCCATACAAGCCGCCAAACTGCAATCCCGCGTAGTCGGCGCTGGTGTACTTCACCGAGTTGTTGATGCGGATGGTTTCGTTGAGGTTGTCAGCATCGAACGGATGCGAGAACAACGTACCGCCCCAGCTTCCCACCGCCGCCAACGGCGCAACATAATCGACCACCGAGTCGTACTGCCGTCCGAGCGTCACCGTACCGAACTGGTTCGAGCCGATCCCCACATACGCCTGGCGGCCGAACATCTGTCCATTCGGCAAAGCGCTGCCGTTATTGAGGCTAAAACCGTTTTCGAGTTGAAAGACTGCGTTGACGCCACCGCCCAGATCTTCGGTGCCTTTAATACCCCAACGGCTGCCCAGTTGCTGGGTGTTACTCACCATCGCATAGTCCGAATGGCCGCCCAGATTGCTGATGTATTCGAATCCTTCGTCAATCGATCCGTACAGCGTCACGCTGCTTTGTGCGTGAGCCAGGCTCGACAAGACGCCAAGCGTCGGCAAAAGGAGATATTTGACAATTTTCATTAATTCTTCGTGCTCTCAGGATAGTTGATTTATTGGTTGTATTGCTGTCGCGGCCGGATTCTACGGAGACAAGCTTTCATCGCAATTGCGGCGTGGTGAATTGTCCCTGCCGGCTTGACGACGACTGCGGAATCGGGCAATAGCCAACGCGTCGCGTGAATGATTACGTGCAGTAACGAACGAATGTTCTCGTCGCCCCGGCCTAATATCTGTTGCGAATTCAACGAACTGAAAGTAGTTCGTTAGCGGAGTGCTGTAGAAAACCAGTCAGATTCGCCGAATAGAAGATCAATAGGTTCATTAGGCGAGCACATAAGAATTAAAATTTTCGAGCGGGGGCTGTGTGAAAATATTCCTGAAATGCGCGCTGTCTATTGCCGTGTTGTTGACGTCTTCATTAGCATGGGCGCAAAGCGGGCAGTACCAGGCCACCATGGCGACAATCAAGGCGATTGTCGAGAAGTCGGCGCTCGCGGGTCCGCGCAGCATCAAGATATCCGACGAAGCCACATTTTCGCTGCCGGCGGGCGATGTATTCCTTCCCGCCGAGGCGGCGGCGCGCGTGATGCAAGCCTACGGGCAAGCGGTCAACGAGAAGGTGCTGGTCGGCATGGTATTTCCCGCTCGGGACGAGGGGGGCTGGGGCGCGGTTCTCTCGTTCGCCAAAGAAGGCTATGTGCGCGACGACGACGCACAAAACTGGAAGGCGGACGACCTGCTTCACAGAATGCGGGTCCTTCAGGCGCAATCGAATCCGGTCCGCAAGTCGCACGGCGTTCCGGAATTGGACGTCGAAGGTTGGGCGCAGCCGCCCACGTACGACACGACGATGCACCGCGTGATGTGGGCGACAATCTCTCACAAGCAGGGCGAACCCGACGACGACGCGCATCGGTACGTCAACTACGAGACGGTGGCGCTGGGCCGCGACGGCCACCTGCTGTTAGGCGTCGCCTCGCACCTTGCCGCGTTCAATCAGAGCAAAATCATCGCGGACGGATTGCTGGCCGACATCGACTTCGATAACGGCAAGCACTACGCGGATTTCGACAAGACGACCGATCACGTCGCCGAATACGGTCTTGCCGCGCTGGTTGTCGGCGTCGCGGCGAAAAAACTCGGGCTACTGGCCGTGTTCCTCGCGTTCGTCGCCAAGTTCGCCAAGATCGGCGTGGCGTTGCCGTTTGCCGCTGCCGCGATCAGGCGGCGCTTCAAAAAACGCGTGCCCGCGCGGCCGGTGGCGGCGGTCACGACAGACCGGCAGGAGCCCCGATGAGGCGCACGCAATGAGCAAACTGCTGATCCTGTTGCTGGGTGGCGTGAAGCTCGGCAAGGTGCTGACGACGACCGGCTCGATGCTGTTGACCATCGCCGTCTATGCCGCGTTCTACGGCTGGCCATTTGCCGCCGGCTTCGTCGCGCTGCTGTTCGTGCACGAAGCTGGGCACTACGTTGCCGCGAAGCAGCGCGGCCTCGACGTCGGTTTGCCGACGTTCGTGCCGTTCGTCGGCGCGTGGATCCAGCTCAAGGAACTGCCGCACGACGCGGAGACCGAAGCCTATGTCGGACTCGCGGGTCCGTTTGCGGGCACGCTGGCGGCGCTGGCCTGCTATTTCATTGCGCGTCGGACGGACAGCAATCTGCTGCTGGCGCTCTCGTATGCCGGGTTCTTTCTGAACCTCTTCAACCTGATTCCGTTATCGCCGTTCGACGGCGGCCGCATCACGGCGGTGCTGTCGCCGCGCATCTGGTTTGCCGGCGTACCGGTGCTGCTCGCGCTGTTCCTGTACCGCCCGAGTCCGCTGCTGGTGATCATGGCGATTCTGGCGTTGCCGCAGTTGAAGCGCGCCTGGCACTACGACGCCGCCGATCCGCAGAACGTGCGGTATTACGCGTTGCCGGCCTCGGTCAAGTTCAGCTACGCGTTTTATTATCTGGCGTTGCTCGTTTTTCTGGCGATGATGACGTTCGGCGTGCGCACCATGCTCACGGACATTCACCACGGTTAGGCGAGGTACGTCGGGAAAAGCCGGCGGAGCCCGGCAAAACCCACCCGGATTCATGCCCGGGTGGCACATCGGCGCAAGCGACGGTATACTCGCGCGATGGAAACGACATGGATCCCGCTGCAATTGAAGCGCTGGTGGCGCGCCTGAACGAGGCGGCCCGTTTCCGAACACACATTGAAAACGACGATGCCGCCAGTCTGGCGGCATCGTCGTTTTGGCGCGCTAGATACTGGTCGTGTCGATCAACACGGAACACTCGGATCATGTCACAAGAAACCCAAACAGCTAAGCAACGCATCATTCTCACCGGCGACCGCACGACCGGCCCGCTGCATCTCGGCCACTACATCGGCTCGTTGCGCGCCCGCGTGCAATTGCAGCACGAAGCGCAGCAATTTCTGCTGCTGGCCGACACGCAGGCCATGACCGACAACGTCGGCCGGCATCAGAAGGTCACGGAAAACGTCATTGAAGTCGCACTCGACTATCTCGCGGTCGGCATCGACCCGGCGAAGTCGACCATCTTCATCCAGTCGCAGGTGCCTGAACTCGCCGAGCTGACGCAATACCTGCTGAACCTCGTAACGGTCGCGCGCCTCGAACGCAATCCGACCATCAAGCAGGAAATCGTTTTGCGCGGTTTCGAGCGGGATATTCCGGCTGGCTTCCTCACTTACCCGGTCAGTCAGGCCGCGGACATCACCGCGTTCAAGGCCACTCAGGTGCCGGTCGGCGACGACCAGTTGCCGATGATCGAGCAGACCAACGAACTGGTGCGACGCTTCAACAACACGGTCGAGCGCCAGGTGCTGGTGGAGTGCGAAGCGGTGCTCTCGAACGTGACGCGGCTGCCGGGTATCGACGGCAAGGCGAAGATGAGCAAATCGCTCGGCAACTCGATTCCGCTCGGCGCAACGCCCGACGAAATCACGAAGGCCGTGAACAACATGTACACGGACCCGAACCATCTGCGCGTTAGCGATCCGGGCCAGGTTGAAGGCAACGTGGTGTTCTCGTTCCTCGACGCGTTCGAACCCGACGTCGCGAAGGTCGACGAACTCAAGGCTCACTATCGCCGCGGCGGACTGGGTGACAGCGTCGTCAAGCGCGCGCTCAACGAGCGCCTGCAAGCCATGCTGGCGCCGATCGCCGCACGCCGTCGCGAGATGGAAGCGGACCGTGGTGAAGTGATGGCCATGCTGCGCAGCGGCACGATGCGCGCGCGGGAAGTGGCCGGCGCCACGCTGTCCGAGGTGAAGAGCGCGCTGGGTCTGGATTATTTCGCCGACTGACGAGCGCGGCGTTGAGTGAAGTGGGCGGTTGCGGTTGCGCGGCAACGTGAATCGTTGCCGCGACCCGCGACCCGCGACTCACAACGCGCGACTCACCCCCCGCAACTCGCCCGCGAATCTACAAACCCTTCAGAAACGCCACGAGCAGATCGCTCACTTCCGCTGCGCGCTCGCGCTGAATCCAATGGCCCGCGCCGTCGAGAATATGGCAGCCGCGCAGGCCAGGCAGCACGCTCGCAAGATGGTCGACGCGGGCTCGTGCGCCCGGAAACTTGAGCACGTCGTCTTTCGCGCCGGCCACGAACAGCGAAGGCTGCCGGATCACGCAGCCGCGCCACGCAGCCATTAATTCCGACGTGCGCCGAATCGCGCGATACCAGTTCAGGCCGCCGCGAAAACCGGTGCGCGCAAACTCGCCCGCTACATAAGCGATCTCTTCGCGATCGAGCCACGCCGGCAGCGTCTCAGGGTCGACCGTGTTGTCGAGAAATCCCGCGCCTGGGGCCAATATCCCGGCTACGATACGATCGGGCCCATCGCCCGACATGCTGAAGGTCACGCGCCGAAGGGCGGCTTCGGGATCCGCCTCAAATTCGGCTTCGGCCACCCCGGGCGTCTGGAAGTACTGCATGTAGAAGGTGCGCACGCCTTGCCGTTCCAACGCCGTCAGCAAATCGTCCCGCGCAGGGGGATAAAACGGCACGCTCATACCCACCACCGCGCGGAACAGGTCCGGCCGCAGCATCGCCGCATGCCAGGCGACCGGCGCACCCCAGTCGTGACCCACAATCACCGCCTCGCGCTCACCGAGAACATTCACCAGCTCGACCATATCGCCGACGAGATGCAGCAGGGTGTACGCCTCGGCGTCGGGCGGGGCATCGGTGCCGCCGTAACCCCGCATGTCCGGTGCGACCGCGCGAAAACCCGCGGCGGCGAGCGCTGCCAATTGATGCCGCCACGCGGACCACGACTCGGGAAACCCGTGGCATAGCAGCACAAGCGGGCCGCTGCCCTGACTGGCGACACGCATGCGCAGCGCGCCGACCTGCAACGTTTCGATATGAAGTTCGTGCAAAGAGAGACTCCGTGAAAGTCAGATTGGGGTGGTCGTCGTGTCGTTAGCCGTCTGGCGGCCGCCGCGCGCCGAGTCGATCCGCGCATGAATGGCTTCGCAGTGTCGAACGAGTGCGGGCCGCGATAGCACGTACCGTTTTAACGGCGTGTCGATGTCGTAATAGTAGATGTTCGCGACGAAGCCATAGATCGCAGCGTCGACGCTGGTAGGGCGAGGTCCAAAAACAAACCCGTCAGTGCCGAGCAGGTCCGCTACGACGCGCAGATCGTCAATACCTCTTGCATAGATCTGGTCCGGCTCATAACGGCCGATGCCTTGATAGTGATACCGCAACCGGTTGTATTCACGCGCCGCTTCGAGGTCGCTCGCGGTGACATCGGCGTGCGTTGTGAGAATGGCCTCGCGGAACGACGGCCAGAAACGCTCGTCGCGCCAGCGCGAAAAACTCATGGGCCAGTACAGGTCGTCGAGCGTCCGGCGGACCAGGAAATCGAGATTCCGTTGTCCCGGCGACAATGCGTTGTCGATGCGTAAATCGTACTTTTCCGTCAGGTAGAGAATGATGCCGTCGCTGTCGCCGATCGTCACGTCGCCATCGGCGAGATAAGGCAGTTGGCCACGCGGCGCGAGGCTAGTGTCCAGGATATGGCGATGTTCGAAGTCCATCCCGCACAAACGCATGAATGCGAAAACTTTCAGGCCGAACGGATTGTTGTCTGCTACGCCGAACAGGTCGGGATAGGAAAATAGCGTCGGCATGAAGCGCTCCTCGGGAACGGCGTTGTCCCGTCGAACAGCATAGGCCGGCAAGCCCGGCGTGCAAGTTTACTTTTTTGGGCAGGCTCAAAACGGGAGATGCCGCGCCGGGCAGCACGCGGCTTGCCGTGTAAGAGGATCGATAGGTCAGGCCGGTATAGTCGGTCGCGACAAGCGTAGACACAAAATCGACGCAGAGCAGCCGCACAGTAGACGCAAAATCGCGCCAATGCCCGCAGCCGGTATGGACCTTATCCCTTCAGTCAACGGACACCCATCATGAGCGACGCGAAACACGAGAAGCCCCCGCAATCCAACGCGCAGGGCAATCATCACTATCGATTCCATCTGCCGCATGTTCATCTCACGTCGGTATTCGGCGACGACTGGTTCGCGCTGAAGGCGGAAGCCTTCGCGCGATTCTTCGGCACGCCGACGTTTCTGATTGCGCAGACCTTGATCGTGGCGGTGTGGATTGTCGTGAACATACTGGGCTGGACGAAGTTCGACGTCTACCCGTTTATCCTGCTGAATCTCGCCTTCAGTTTGCAGGCTGCGTACGCCGCGCCGCTGATCCTGCTCGCGCAAACGCGCCAGGCGGATCGCGACAAAGTTCATGCGGATGCCGACGCGCGGCATCGTGAGGATATCGCCACGGCGAGCGAGCAGCGTCAGGCGCTGGCCGCGCGGCAGACCGAGCAACTGGTGGCGTTGCTCGAGCAGAACACGCAGCTCACCGCGCTGACCAAGCAGATGAGCGAACGCATTGAAGCGTTGACGCTGGAATTGCACAACAAGCTGGCGCAAGTCGGTCCCAGCGCCTGATTTCGCCGGGACTTCGCGCGCGTCGGGCGAAGGAGCTTCAAACCGGCTCAGGCTCGCGGCACACGCTACCGAGTCGGCCGTGCTGCGCGAAGCCGAGCGACTCGTAGATTTTTCCGGCGTGATAGCTCTCGTCCGCAACCATCACGAGATGATCGGCCGAACCGGCCGTCGCGCGAATAACCTCGCTGACCAGCGTTTTGCAGATCCCTTTGTTGCGATGCTGCTCGCTGGTCACGACCGCCTGAAAACGTCCGATACGGCCGAAAAAGAACAGCCCGAGACTACCCACCTGCTCGCCGTCGATAAACGCCCCCCACCACGCACCGAGGCCGCGGGCGATGAGGTTTTTATGGGCGATCTGCTGCTGCGCCATGTAGCGCAGCGTAGTGGGGTCGGCTGGGTCCGGCATATTCGCGAGTTGCATGGCGGCCCAATCGTCCCAGTCACGCTGCGAGTGGAATGCGCGGACTTCAAGGTTCGTGCGGGCGACAGTCGGGCGGATTCGATCGGGCGTCGCCGTCAGCACGCGGCACAGTGTGGCGTCGTAACCGCGCTCGACAAACGCAGCGAGATCCACGGCGCCCGCATCGTTTTCAGACCACGTAAACGTGCGATGCGCGATCGACGGCGGGACGCCGACGAGCCGCGCGAAGTCGTCCTCCAGCCGGTCGATATTGCTTGCCGAAGGCCGCTCGCGCAGCACGAGCATGTTGCCGAAAAAGTAGTCCGGCGCCTGAGGTGTGCGAACCACCACGTAGCGATCCGTCGTTTCCACGCTGCCGGTTTCGGCATGTAGCAGGAGATCGGTAGCGAGTCCAAGGTTCTCGGGCAGTGCGGGCATGAGGTCGATCGTCTCGGTGTGTGCGGCAGCGGTGTGCCGTCACGCGACGGCCGAGCCGCGATTGTCGACGATTTCGCCGGTAGAGTCGATTGATCGGAGCGAGGGCGCTAATCGCTCACAACGCGGGCTTGAATACCATCAGCCAGTAGACCGCCACCATTGCCACGAACGCGGGATAGCCCAGCCATTCCCAGTAGCGTGCATAGCGCCAGTACTGCTGAGGCAATGCGGCCACGCCGCTCGTGTTCGCGCTGGCGGCGATCTTTGCCATCTCCAGTTGGAGCCAGACGACCGGCAGCCAGCAGACGCCTGCTACCAGATACAGGCCGATGGCCGCGACGATCCAGGGTGTGCTCCACGGCCAGCCGGCCGTGTGCGCGAGCCACATACCGGACAGCGGCTGAAACACGACGGCCGGCGTGGTGAACCAGAGATCGGCCCGCACCACCAGCCGCGACACCGTCGCGATGGCGGGGACGCAGCGCGTGCGGTTCGCAAAGAATAGATAGAACGCCGTTCCGAAGCCGGTGCCCACCAGCAGCACCGACGACATGATGTGCAAGGTCTTGATCGCGAGATAGAGGTTCATGGTTGTGCTTCTTCGCTAAACAGAATGAACAGGAGCGCGAGGATCGGCAGGTTCTTCAGCAGCGGGCCGAACGGATGCCAGAGAAATTCGGGCATGGCGATCGCAATCGCGAGCGAGTACGCGGCGATCAGTCCGCCCTGCATCGCCCAGAGCCGTCGTCCGGGACGGACCAGCGTGGCCACGCCGAAGGCCAGATCCAGCGCCGACGCGAGATAGAGCGCGGCGATGGCGACGCCGCCGTGCAGATGCACATGGGCGAGCAGAGCGAGACTGCCCGCCTGCGGATAGATGAGCGCACTGCACAGCGCCGTCCAGATCCAAGTGATGGCCAGCGCGCCACGCAACACGGCCGGGCGCCACGCGGCTAGCGCTTCGTGGCGCAACGGCAGCGCGTCGGCCGGGGTGACGAACGTTTCGATCCCGGCCGGCTCGCGACCCAACAGCCTGGCGGTCGTTGCGACCGGCGCGGTGCTGCCCGATTGCAACATGCGCCACGTGTCGCGAGTGAGCATGGAGTGAGGCACGCGATCGAGCAGCGCCGCGCTCAAGCCGAGCGCCGCAGCGGGAATGCCGATGCTTCTGGCGGGCGGCAGTCCCATCGACGCGCGATAGGTCGCCAGCATGTGTCGATACTCGAGTTGCGTGCCGCCGACCAGATCGAGCACAGGGTGGTCCGTGGCGCTGCCCTCGACCAGGCGCACGACGACTTCGGCGAGTTCGTCGAGATGAATCGGCCGCAACAATTGATGACCGCCCGCCGGCAGCGGATGAACCGGCAAGCTCGCGACGCTGCGAAAAAAGCGCGCCGATGACCCGCACGGTCCATACACCAGCGCCGGCCGAAGCACATGATGCGCGACGGGCAGCGACAGCAGATAAGTGTCGGCGGCGCGCTTGCTGGTGAAGTAGGCCGTCTCGCCGTCCTGCGCGCCGAGCGCGGAGACCTGCACGATGTGCCGGACGCCTGCGTTCGACGCCGCCTCGAACAGCGCGACCGGTGCGCACCGATGGATCCGGTCGAAGGTCTGATCGCCGCGTTCGACCAGAATGCCGACCGCGTTGATCACCACGTCGATATCGCGCAGCCTGGGCAGCCAGACCGACGGGTCGAGATCGGCGGTGTAGTCGATCGCGACTTCGTCGTCGTGCCTGGCGTGCCGCACGCCTTTGCGCACCCGATGCCCGCCGCGCACGAGCGCGTCGCACAGCGCACGGCCGATGAAACCTTCCGCGCCGCAGACCAGGATGTTCATGCTGCGCGGTGCGATGGTCGGGCAAGCGAACGTCAGCGTTTGACTCATTTTCATTCTCTTAATTACTGTTATTTCTGTACAGACAGAAATAACAGGGCAAAAAAACGGACGATCCGATCGTCCGCGCCATCGTGCTAGCTCTTTGTCCGTCTCATCGTGCGACTGAGCTTTGCGCCCATGCCGAGCGTCTTCATCAGCGTTTCGGGTTTCATGCGCAGCATCTCGTCGGACCATGTGGTCAAGGTTTCGAGAAACTGCAGCGTGTCGCGAATGCGCTGCTCGGTGTCGCGGCTTTCCTGCGCCATTTCTGGGCTGTCCAGGCTGTCTTTCAGCATCGTGAGCGTTGGATCGATCTCGCGCTGCCGGCGCCCCTCGACGATCAGCTTGAACAGTTCCCAGATATCCGTGGACGTCTCGAAGTGATCGCGCCGGTCTAATTTCTGTTCTAACAGAAACAACGGAATAAACGGAATCTACGGAAGGAGAATCGATCATGACGCGTCCTGAACTCACGCTTTACATCGACGGTAACTGTCCGCTTTGCGTTGCCGAGTGGAGCCGCCTGCGTCAATGGGATCGGCACGCCCGGTTGGGCTTCGTCGATATCGCGCAGCCGGGTTTCGATCCGGCGCCGCTCGGCGTCGAGTTGGCGGATCTGAACCGTCAGTTGCACGGGTGGACCGCAGGCGGGGAATGTGTGGTGGGAATCGACAGTTTCATCGCCGCCTACACGCTGGTCGGACGGGGCTGGATGATCGCACCGTTGCGCGTCACAGTGATGCGTCCGGCTTTCAAGGCGCTGTATCGCGGGTTCGCCCGCAACCGCATGCGCATCTCGAGATGGCTCGGCGTGCGTGCCGTTCCCGAGTGCGCGGACGGGACCTGTGCCGTCAAGACCGATCCCTTCCGCTGAACCGATGCGGAGCCTGAGAAAAAATTCTCACCGACACCCATGGTGCACTGCGGTGTGATCTCCTGCGGCACGCGTGCTAAAAATCGTCCCATACGTTTCAGCTTTGGAGACGATGCGGCGCCTCAGGTGGCGCACAATGCCTCCAGCACCCGACAAGCGCTGAATTCGCCGGAGACTCGCGATGCCGTACGTTCCGTCAACCCGACATATCGACCGCGTGTGCAACGTCATCGAAGGGCGCATGGTGCGTCCCGGCGTGGACGGTGCGCGGCTGGCGTCCTCTTACCGGCGTTCGCTCGAGCAATATCACCTCGATCCGGGCGCAACCGTCGGGCCGCGCGTGCTCACCGTACCCGAATTGCGCGATGTCCAGCATCGCGAGGAATCGTTTCTGCGTGCGTCCGGACAGTGTTTGTCGCGGCTGCATGAAATGGTGCGCGAAGCCGATTACTGCGTGATGCTGACCGACGCGCAAGGCGTGACGATCGACTACCGCGTCGACCGCGAGCGCCGTCACGATTTCAAGCGCGCGGGCCTGTATCTCGGTTCGTGCTGGTCGGAAAGCGAGGAGGGCACCTGTGGCGTGGCCAGCGTGCTGCTCGACGCCGAGCCGATCACCGTGCATCGCATGGATCATTTTCGTGCCGCGTTCACGACGCTGACCTGCAGCGCGTCGCCGATCTTCGGCTTGCATGGCGAACTGCTCGGCGTGCTGGATGCATCCGCGGTGCGTTCACCCGACGAACGCGAGAGCCAGCGACTCGTCAACCATATCGTGCGGCAGAGCGCGTTGCTGATCGAAGACGCGTATTTCCTCAACGCCGCAACTGACTGCTGGGTGCTGCTCGCGCACCGCAATCGCCATTACGTGGAAGCGCAACCGGAAATCCTGATTGCCGTCGACGCCTGCGGCAACGCGATCGCCGCGAACCGGCGCGCGCGCGAATGCGTGCCGGCGCTCAATCAATTGCCGCGCCATGTGACGGCGTTGTTCGATATACCGGCCGAGCGCCTGTTCGACGCGAAGGCGGCGCGCGGTCTCGTCTCGCTAAGACTGAACGACACCGGCTCGCCGCTGTATGCGCGGGTGCGTCCGCCTTTGCTCGCGCGCACGGCAAGACGGCCGGCGCAGACGCCGCGCGAAACGGCATCGCAGACCGCAGCGCAGGCCACGCCGCCCCTGTCCGACGACGACGCGCTCGAACGCAGCCGCATCGTCGCCGCGATGAGCGACGCGAAGTGGCGCACCGAACTGGCCGCGCAGGCGCTGGGTATTTCGCGCGCGACCTTGTACCGGCGCATTGCGCGGCTGGGCATCAAACCGCCGCACAAGTGTTAGCCGCGCTGCACCGATTCCATTAGCGGGCGTAGAACCCGCGTTTCCCATCGAAGTTCGATCATCCGTTCTGTATGGAGGAGCAACCATGCCTGAAAATAACGTCAAACCTACGATATCCGGCGTGCTGGAGACGCTGGAAGGCGCGCTGAAACGCGGCGACGTCGCGGCCGCCGTCGAGCTGTTCCAGCCCGATTGCTACTGGCGCGATCTGGTCGCGTTTACCTGGAATATCAAAACCCTGGAAGGCCGCGAGCAGATCTCCGACATGTTGAGCGCGCAACTCGGCGCGATCAAACCGTCGAATTTCAAGCTCGCGGAGCCTGAACCCGCCACCGACGCGAATGGCGTCACGCAAGGCTGGATCACGTTCGAAACGGAGGCGGCGCGCGGCAGCGGCTTCATTCGTTTGAAGGGCGGCCGCATCTGGACCCTGCTGACCACCATGGCCGAACTCAAAGGCCACGAAGAGCCGAAGGGCGCGAAGCGGCCGATGGGCGCCGAACACGGCGCGCGCCAGAACCGCACGAGCTGGAAGGAAAATCGCGAGGCCGAACTCGACGCGCTCGGCACCTCCACGCAGCCGTATTGCCTGGTTGTCGGCGGCGGGCAGGGCGGTATCGGGCTCGGCGCGCGGCTGCGGCAACTGGGCGTGCCGACCATCATCATCGATAAAAACGAGCGGCCGGGCGACGCCTGGCGCAAGCGCTACAAGACGCTTTGCCTGCACGATCCGGTCTGGTACGACCATATGCCCTACCTGCCGTTTCCGGACAACTGGCCGGTCTTCACGCCGAAAGACAAGATCGGCGACTGGCTCGAGATGTACACGAATGTGATGGAGCTGAACTACTGGGGCGGCACGACCTGCAAGTCCGCCGTGTACGACGAAGCCAAGGGCGTATGGACGGTGGAGGTCGAGCGCGGCGACCGCACGATCGTGTTGCACCCGAAGCAACTGGTGCTCGCGACCGGCATGTCGGGCAAGCCGAATCTGCCGAAGTTCAAGGGCATGGGCGTGTTCAAGGGCGAACAGCACCACTCGTCGCAGCATCCCGGTCCGGACAACTATCGCGGCAAGAAGGTCGTGGTGATCGGCGCGAACAATTCGTCGCACGACATTTGCGCCGCGCTCTGGGAAGCGGGCGTCGATGTGACGATGGTGCAGCGTTCGTCGACCCATATCGTCAAGTCGGATTCGCTGATGGAATTCGCGCTCGGCGATCTGTATTCGGAGCGCGCGGTCGCGGCCGGCATGACGACCGCGAAGGCCGATCTGACCTTCGCGTCGATCCCGTACGCGATTCTTCACGAGTTCCAGATTCCGGTGTTCAACGCGATCCGCGAGCGCGACGCCGAGTTTTACGCCAAGCTGGAAAAAAGCGGTTTCATGCTCGATTTCGGCGACGACGAATCCGGCCTCTTCATGAAGTATCTGCGGCGCGGCTCGGGCTATTACATCGACGTCGGCGCGTCGCAACTGGTGGCCGACGGCAAGATCAAGCTGAAGAGCGGCGTGGACGTGGTCGAGCTGAAAGAGCATTCGGTGTTGCTGAGCGACGGCAGCGAACTCGAAGCGGATGTCGTGGTGTACGCAACGGGTTATGGCTCGATGAACGGCTGGGCCGCCGACCTGATTTCGCGCGAGGTCGCCGACAAGGTGGGCAAGGTATGGGGACTCGGTTCGAACACGACGAAAGACCCGGGGCCATGGGAGGGCGAGCAGCGCAACATGTGGAAGCCCACGCAGCAGCAGGCGCTATGGTTTCACGGCGGCAACCTGCATCAGTCGCGTCATTACTCGCAGTATCTGTCGTTGCAACTCAAAGCGCGCATGGAGGGGATTGCGACGCCGGTGTTCGGGCTGCAGGAGGTGCATCACCTGTCGTAGCGGTGAGCGGGGCGCGGGGGCGTTGTGGAGGGCGGCCCAGCGCCCCGCGCGCCGTACATCGTACGGCAGTCAATCGCTCAAGACATGGCGGGCAACGTCACGTTGACCTCCAAGCCGCCGCCTTGCCGGTTGTTCAGCGAAATATCGCCGCCATGTGCCTGAATCACCGCACGCGCCGACGTCAGCCCCAAACCCATGCCGCCCGTCGAGCGGTTGCGCGACTGTTCGAGGCGGTAAAACGGCGCGAACACTTTTTCGAGCGCATACGACGGAATGCCCGGGCCGTGATCGATCACTTTCAGGTGGATCTGCGTGGCCGAACATTTAAGCTCCAGTTCCGCGCGGTTGCCGTATTTCAACGCATTGTCGACCAGGTTCGCACACGCGCGTCGGAATGAAAACGGCCGTCCGCTGAATGCGAAACGCTCAGGGCCGGCGTAGAAAACCGGCTTGCCCTGATCGCTGTAATCGTCGGCGATGGTGCGCAGCAGGCCCGCGAAATCGAACACGGTCGCCTCTTCGTCCTTGTAGTCGTCGCGAAAGAAAGACAGCGCGGAATCCGCCATGGCCTGCAAATCGTCGACATCGCGGAACAGGCGCTCGCGCTGATCGTCGTCTTCGATAAATTCGCCGCGCAGCCGGATTTTCGTGAGCGGCGTGCGCAGATCGTGCGACATGGCCGCCAGCATCGCGGTACGGTCTTCGACAAACTTGCGCAACTGCGCCTGCAGCGCGTTGAACGCCGCGATCGCGGCGCGCAGTTCGCGCGGTCCCGCTTCGCGCACCGGACCGGAACGCGGATCGCCGCCGAAGCGGCGCAGGTCGTCGGCAAAACGCCGTAACGGCTTCGACAGGTAATACGTGGCCACGACCGAGGCCGCCAGAATGGAGAGCGCCACGAACCCCAGCGCAATCGCGATCTGTGCCGGCCGCGGCAGTCCCCACGCGCGGCGGGTGGCGGTGAATACGAGCCAACTGCCGTCGCTTAGTCCGGCGGCCATGAAGTACGCATGCGGGTCGCGCGTGCGGTCATAGCGCGGCAAGCGGCCGGATAAACCGTCATCCGATCTGAACAGCAACACGGTGCGCGGGTGTCCGTTCGCCGCGAACCACTGCGTCAGTTCCGCGTCAGCGTGGCTCGTCCTGGGCGCCGTGGCGAGCACGGCTGCGGTCGGCGAGTTCGCCGGATACCAGTCAACCGAGGTCGTCGGAATACGTGAAGCGCTGGCCACCGGCTGACGATAGCTGTCGGGTACGGCTTCGACCATCAGGATGATGTCGTTGGCGCGGCCGAGCAGCGCGGTTTCCTCGACCGACGGCCGCGCCCACACGCCCGCGAAGTGATTGAACACCACGCTCAGCAGCAGCACGCCGACAATCGCGGAGCCGACCGTGAGCGCGATACGCCAGCCGATGGTATCGGGCGGCCGCAGGCTGAATTTCATCCGCGCCGCACCGTGGGGGTGAACATGTAGCCGCCGCCGCGCACCGTGCGGATCACGGGCGGCTCTTTTTCGTCGAGATCGAGCTTGCGGCGCAGGCGAGCGACCTGTACGTCGATGCTGCGGTCGTACACCTCGTGCGCCGCGCCGTGCGCGAGATCGAGCAACTGTTCGCGCGACAGCACGCGTTGCGGGTGCTCCGCGAATGCCAGCAGCAGATCGAATTCGGTGCTGGACAGGATCATCAGCGTGTTGTCGGTGGAGCGCAATTCGCGCCGGGCAATATCGAGCCGCCAGCCGGCGAACGACAGCATCGGCCGCGTGCCGGTACTCGCCACCGCGACATCGGACTGCGTCGTGCGGCGCAAAACGGCTTTGACGCGAGCGAGCAATTCGCGCGCGTCGAACGGTTTCACCAGGTAATCGTCCGCGCCGATTTCGAGGCCCACCACGCGATCCACGTGATCGGCCACCGCGGTGAGCATGATCACCGGCACTTTCGACGTGGCGCGCAAACGCCGGCACAGGCTGAAGCCGTCTTCGCCGGGCAGCATGACGTCGAGAATCACCAGGTCGATGGGCCGGCTGTTGAGCATTTCGAAGAGCGTGACGCCGTCGGTCGCGATACTGACCTCGTGGCCATGCCGGCGAAAAAACCCCGTCAATAAGGACCGGATGTCCTCTTCGTCGTCGACCACCAGTACGTGCGGCATATAAGTCATTCCCAAATGCTAATCCCGAACGGCCGTCAATCTATGTCAGCCGTACCCCGTCAATATTTCAGGGCCGACACATTGTATCGGGCTCGAAATATCGCGCACATCATGGCGTCGAATCGCCTGAGTAATCTCGCCGCTTCTGATTGGAGGTTACTGAATGGCGAGTTCGTCGAAATCCACGCGTCGTATTGCCGATGTCGTGAAGAAGGTCCGTTGCCGCGACTACCCGGTGCTGCTGGCCGCCGCGCTGCTGATGAGTTCCCGCTTCGCGTGGGCGGGCGGCGTCGACAGCGAGGCCGATTCCGGCTTCACCGTGCTGAGCAACGCGACCAACGTGACGCACTGGGGCCTGGGCGCCGGCGTGGGCGTGGATGCGTCGCCCTACCGCGGCGATAAGGCGCGCATCACACCGATTCCGCTGTTCTATATCGACAACAAATGGATCAACGCGTACGCCACGCGGCTCGATCTCAAGGTCGGACAATGGAGCGGCGTGACAGTTGCATTGCGCGCCCGCGTGGGGATTCTCGAAGGCTATCGGGCCTCGGATGCGCCGATCCTGAACGGCCTGCCGAATCGCGACAGCCTGACGTTCTGGTACGGCCCGGTGGTGGGCTGGCATACGGCATTCGGCACGCTCACCGGCAGCTACCTGCTGGGCGGCAACAAAGGCCAGCAGGCCAGCCTCGAATTCAAGAAAGCGTTCGAAATGGGGCGCTGGAGCATCGAGCCGCATGCCGACGCCACCTGGTTCGCCGGCAAATACGTCGACTATTACTACGGCGTGACTTCGTCGGAGGCGCGCGCCGGGCGGCCTGCGTATGACGGCAGTGCGACGGTGAACGCGACGATCGGCACACGGGTCGCGTATCAGCTCGCGCCGCGTCAATCGGTGAGTCTCGATCTGCAGGTCACGCACCTCGGCAGCGGGATCGCCGATAGCCCGCTGGTCGGCAAGCGCTTCATTCCCGCCGCGCGCGTCGGGTATCTGTATCAGTTCCAGTAACGTAAATAAAGTCCTGGGTATGCTTGAGCTTGCGCGGCTTTGCGCGGTTCGGTCGTACCCCGGAACGGAGAAGAACATGCTGTTTGCTACGCGTCACACCCGAGTCGTCCGGCGCCGCGCGTCTTGCGAGGCCGCGGAAAGCGACTGCCGTCAAGATCATGATGCCGGGCGCGGTAGAGTGCGCCGTCAGCGGCCTGCGGGCACGTTATCCGGGTCGAGCAACCTCGACGGCTGGAAAACGCAGGGGCGTCTTCACTCGCACGAAGGGGGCACGGCGTCAGGTCACGAGCCCGTCGAGGTCACGAACGTGCTGGACGCGGTTCAGTTGATCGTCGAGTTGCGCGCGCAGTTGCGGGAAAAACAGTCGGAAGTCGACGTGCTGGCCGAAGCGCTCGTCTACGCGCGCGGGTTTAGCCCCGACAATTGAAGCGCCCGTACGTCAAGTTGCCTCACGTCGCCAGATGCGTCGCGAACCAGTCCACCAGAAAATCGATCAGCACACGCAGCGCCGCCGGCATTTGCCGCCGTGAGTTATAGACGCCGTAAATATCGAGCGTTTGCGCTTCGTGACCCGGCAGCAGCCGCACCAGTTGTCCGCTCGCGATCAGCGGCGCTGCCGCGAACACGGGTTGCATCGCAATCCCGGCGCCTTCGCGCGCGGCCGCCAGCAGCGTCATCGAATCGTTCGCGCTGAGATTGCCGCCCACCGCCACGGCCGACGGCTCGCCGCTCGCCGCGTCCTTGAACTTCCACAGACTTTTGCCGAAGTACGAGTAAGTCAGGCAGTTGTGCACGGCCAGTTCCGTGACGTCGCGCGGCGTGCCGTGCGCGGCGAGATACGACGGCGCCGCGCACAGGACCGACGGGCAAATGCCGAGCGGCCGCGCGATCAGGCTGGGGTCGAGTTGCTCGGTGATGCGGATCGCCAGATCGATGCGCTCTTCCACCAGATTCACCGTACGGCCGTCGACCACCAGATCGACGGCGGTGGCGGGATAGCGCTTCAGGAACGCGGTCATCGCCGCGCCGAGCACCTGTTGCGCCAGCACCTGCGCACAGGCCACGCGCAACAGCCCGCGCGGCGTCTCCGCTTCGGGACCGTCGGTCACGGCCATCTGGCCGGCAATCTCGAGCATCTGCCGGCAACGCGCCAAAGCCGCTTCGCCCGCGGAAGTCAGGCTGATACGCCGTGTGCTCCGGTGCAGCAGCCGCGCGCCCGACCACGCCTCCATTTGCGCCAGATAGCGCGTGACCATGGCGCGCGACATGTCCAGACCGTCGGCGGCGGCCGTCAGGCTGCCCCGTTCGGCGATCGTCACGAAAACTTCGGCGGCGGTGATACGGTCCATGATTCGATCGATTCATGCAACAAATATGCGCATGATAAGCGGCTTTTAGATCGATCGAAGAAATTTACAATGGCGGCATTGTTTCAGAACCCGTTATTGGAGAATCCATGTCGCGCTCTTTCCGCTTTTCCCAACTCGGCCAGATCCTGCCCGCCACGCTGCTGAGCGTCGGCCTCGCCGCCCACGCGGCCGGCGCCGCGCCGCTTCATCTCGAGGTCTATAACCCCGGCGACAAGGGCGTGTTTCCGGTGTCGTCGGAAATCGTCACGGGTGCGCATGACGCCGTGCTGATCGACGCGCAGTTCCAGCGCAGCGACGCCGAAGCGTTGGTGAAAAAGCTCAAGGCCAGCGGTAAGACGCTGACCACGGTCTACATCAGCCAGAGCGATCCCGATTACTACTTCGGCCTCGACGTCATTCAGGACGCGTTCCCGCACGCGAAGATCGTCGCGACGCCGCAAACCGTCGCCGCGATCAAAGCGACGATGGACGGCAAGCTCGCGTACTGGGGTCCGGTGCTGAAGGACAATGCGCCGAAGCGTCTCGTGTTGCCCGAAGCGCTGCACGGCGATCGTCTGACGCTGGAAGGCCGGACCCTCGAAATCAAAGGCCTCGCGGGCCCGGCTCCCGAGCGTACGTATCTGTGGATTCCGTCGCTCAAGACGGTGGCGGGCGGCGTGGTGGTCAATAGCGGCGACCACGTGTGGGTTGCGGATACGCAGAGCGAGGCGTCGCGCGCGGCGTGGCTGAGTACGCTCGACGGTATCGTCGCGCTCAAGCCGGCGACGGTCGTGCCCGGACACTTCACCGGCCCGATGCCGACGGGTATCAAGGCAGTGCGCTTCACCGCGGACTATCTGAAGACCTTCGACAGCGCCGCCGCGAAGGCGAAGAATTCGACCGAACTCGTTGACGCGATGAAGCGGGCGTATCCGGACCTGGGCGGCGTGTCGTCGCTCGAGTTGAGCGCGAAGGTCATCAAGGGCGAAATGCAATGGCCGGCGCCGGCGGCGGCGTCGGATAGCAAACCGGCAGCCGCGGGCTCGGCGCCCGCTGCGGGTCAACGCGCGGACGACAAGGCCACCGCGCAAGGAGGTGCATGATGGCGACGCTTCACTACATCTACGATCCGCTGTGTGGCTGGTGCTATGGCGCCGCGCCGCTCGTCGAGGCGGCGCGTGCCGTGCCCGGTCTCTCGCTCGCGTTTCACGGCGGCGGCATGCTCGCGGGTTCGCAGCGCCGTCGCGTGACGCCGCAATGGCGCGACTACGTGATGCCGCACGACCGGCGTATTGCCGACCTGACCGGCCAGCCGTTCGGCGCGGGCTATTTCGACGACCTGTTGCGCGACGAGCACGCCGTGATGGATTCGGAGCCGCCGATTACGGCGGCGTTGGCGGCAGAAGCCGTGGCGGGGCGCGGGCTCGACATGATTCACCGCCAGCAGCGTGCGCACTATGAGGAAGGCAAGCGCATCAGCGACGCTGCCGTGCTGCACGAACTGGCCGTGGAAATCGGCTTGCCGGCAGAGGCGTTTGGCGCGGCGTTCGCGCAGCAGAGCGGAGCGTCGACGCAGCAGCATATCGACGCTAGCCGTCGTCTGCTGGACGACGTGGGTGGCCACGGCTTTCCGACCTTCGCGCTGGAAGATGCGCACGGGCGGGTCGGTGTCGTCGATATTCGCGCGTATCTCGGGCGGCCGGTCGAATGGGCACGCGAGCTTGCGCGCTTGACCGGCGCATCGATCGGGGCTTCGGCGTCCGCTTCGGCTTCATCTGCGGCGGAGAGCGGACCGAGTTGCGATATCGACGGTTGCGCGTGAGCGCAACCTGAGCGCAACGTGAGCGAAACCTGATCGCAACGTTAGCGGAACCGGCCGGGTTCATACGCGGACATCAGGCCGCGACACCCGGTCAATCCGCTTGCGAAAGCTGGAACACGTTGCCTTCGGGATCTTCTCCGTCGCACATCAATTGCGGGAAACCGTCGTAGCGTTTCAGGCCGCGCATCGGCACGCCTGCGCGCGTGAGTGTGTCGTGCAACTCAGCCAGTCCGGACTCCACCGAGAACACTAGCTTCGCATTCGAATGATTCGGTTTGGCCGACAGCTTGCGATACGGCTCGCCGACCCGATGCAGTGCGATCTCGACCGCGCCCGCTTGCAGCACGACCCATTCGTGTTCGATTTCCTCGCTGACGGGCAGCGCGAAATGGGTTTGATAGAAGGACTTCAGCAGCGCGACGTCGTGGACATAAAGAATCAATCTCGACATGTGCAACGGCATGGATCTCTCCGAAGGGCATGGCGCTTCGAACTTCGATAGCACCGCCGGGTGAATGGGATCGGCTAGCAATTCGTGACCGGAAAGCCACCGGCGAAGTTTAAATGCTCCGCGGCGAAGTCACGTTCAATGCGTCGGCGCACTTGCTGGCCGCTGCCTGAAAACACGCTTACCGACGGCTTTCGAGCGACCACCCCACGCCGTACCGCATAGCCCAGCGCGACGCCACGCAAATAATTAGTCATTCAGCGACGGATTCTCTCCGTTCGCTCCGTTCAAGAGATCTGGGCAGCACGTTTGCGTAGGGTTTGCACCTGACTGACGGTTTTGAAAGCGGCGTTGAAAGCCAACTTCAAGATCCGGTCACTGTGAGTCGACCGCCAGCGTGATTGCAAACCCGCTTGCCATCCTGCGCGTCAGACTCCTTGATATGAATGCACAAATACTGGTCGTTGGCGACGATGTCGAACTCGTCGAGGTGCTGACCACCCTGCTGGAACGGGCGGGCATGGCGGTTTCCGTCCTGCGCGACGTGAGTTTGCTGGCGCAAAAGATCGAGCAGACCTCGCCCGATCTGGTCGTGCTCGATCAGATCCGGTTCGGCACCGAAGGTCTGGACGCGCTGAGCAAACTGCGCGCGGCGGGCAACGAGGTGCCGGTGATTCTCACGGCGCGACCCACCGACGTCGACCGCATTATCGGCCTCGAAATGGGCGCGGACGACTGCATCGGCAAACCCTTCAATCCGCGTGAACTACTGGCGCGCGTGCGGGCGGTGCTGCGGCGTTGCAATACGTGCCTGCCAGCTGCCGCGCGGGAAGAAGACCGCGCGATCGTGTTCGGTCCGTTCACGCTGGACCTGCGTTTACGCACCCTGGAGATGGACAGCGGCGCGTTCTTTCTGTCCGCGGCGGAATTCGCGTTGCTGAAGGTGTTCGTCGAGAACCCGATGCGGACGCTGACGCGGGTGCGCCTGCTCGAATTACTGCACGGCTCGGAAGACGAACGGACGGATCGCGGCGTCGACGTGCAGGTGTGGCGGCTGCGGCGGATTCTCGAGGCCGACCCGTCCGCGCCGAGGTTTATCCAGACCGTGCGCAGTCACGGTTATGTGTTCGTGCCGGATGGCGCGCGGCATTCGCCGGTCCGCAAGACGATGGCTCGCGTTTCGAACCGGCGCGCTTCGCTCGCGTCCGCGCAGCGGGACAGTGTGTAGCCCGCGTTAGGCGCTTAGCGCGCGTCGCCGGACGGTGTGTCGGCCAGCAGCGCCCATCGCTCGTGATCGCGCCATTCGCCGTCGATGCGCAGATAGCGCGGCGAATACCCTTCCTTCAGAAAGCCCAACCGGCGCACCAGCGCGATCGACGCCTCATTGCCCGGTTGAATGTTGGCTTCCAGCCGATGCAATCCCATCTCGCCGAACGCATAGCTCGCCGCCGCGCGCACCGCGTCGGTCATCAGGCCTTGGCGCGCGAAAGCCGACATGCCGTAGTAGCCGAGATAAGCGCTCTGAAAAACGCCCGAGACGATCTCGTTGACGTTGATAATGCCGACAATCCCGTTCGACGCCGTTTCCCGCGCGACCAGTCCGACGTTGGGTCCGGTCAGGGTGCGCGAGAATCAACCGTCGAAGCCGGCTTGATCGGTGAAGGAGGCCACCCACGGCAAGTGGTAGTCCTGATTCGCGCGGTTGGCGGCGATCAGATCGGCGGCATCGGCGCGAGTTGCGCGGCTGAGTCGAACGGCGTTCATGGGGCTCCAATCGGCGATGAGCGGGCGCGCTTCAGCCCGGTGTGTAGAGTACGGCGTGCAATGTGCGGAGTGCGGAAAGATAGCGGATAACGCCGCTAAAACAAAGCGCGCGCGCCGAGGATGACCTCGACCGATTGACTATCGCGGATGCGGGCGAGACGATCGGGCTGGGTCCGGTCTGGTCTGGTCGGTTCGGCGTTACCGTGACGGAAGCTCAATGGAAAATCTTCTCAAGAAACTCGATCTCACTTCGCTGCGATTGTTCGTCGCCGTTTGCCAGGAGCGCAATATCGCGCGGGCGGCCGAACGCGAGTTCATCGCGCCGTCGGCAGTGAGCCGGCGCATCGCGGAAATCGAGGCGGTGATCGGCTTGCCGGTGATCCAGCGCCAATCGCGCGGCATTACGGTGACGCCGGTCGGCGAGACGGTGCTGCGCTATGCGCTGGCGATCATCGGCAACATCGAACAGATGAGCGCGGAGTTGTCGCGCTTTTCATCGGGCGCGAAGGGCAGGGTGCGGGTGGTGGCGAATCTGTCGTCGATCGTGCAGTTTCTGCCGGAAGATGTGGCCGCGTTCGGGCGCGCGTTTCCGGAAGTGTCGATCGAACTCGAAGAGGAGAACAGCGCCGAGGTGCTGCGCCTGGTCGCCGAGCATGCGGCGGACTTTGGTATCTGCAATCCGGTGGCGGGCAGCGAAGCGTTCGAGCAGGTGCCGTACCGGCAGGACCGCTTGGCAGTGATGGTGCCGGGCGGTCACCGTCTCGCCGGCATGGCGCGCGTGGCGTTCAACGGTTTGCTCGGCGATAGCTTCGTCGGCCTGCGCAGCGAGAGCGCGTTGACGCAGATGCTCGCGCAGCAGGCGGCCGCGGAGGGCCGGCAACTCGATGTGAAGATCCGTGTGAGCAGTCTGGATGCGTTGTGCCGGATGGTGCACGCGGGGCTCGGTATAGCGATCGTGCCGGAGCGGGTGGGCTTGCTTTATGTGAATGCGCTCGACGTGCGGCTGTTGTCGTTGAGCGATGCGTGGGCGGTGCGTCGGTTGATTGTGATTTTTAAAGTGCGCGAGCAGTTGAGTGCGAGCGCGGCGGCGTTGGTGGGGTTTTTGGGGAGTGGCGAGTAGGGGCGCGATGCGCCAGCCTCTCCCCGTTAGGTACGCGTTAGCGCGCCAGACTTGGGTTCTGCTCAGTCGCGCACGCGCGCAATGACGCAGCGATTGCAGGCTTGTTGAGCTTGTCGAAGATATCGGCCATCTGCGCCTGCGCAACCGGATCACCTTCGCGTGCGGCGCGCCAGCGTAACGACGCGATCATGCTAAGCGTGCTGTCTCCCGGCGTTTCGCCATCGTAGCCCGACTGCGCCTGCAGGATGTCCGCGAGTTTGTTGTATCCGGCCGGCACATGATGTACGAGCAGCCATGCGACGATCGGCGCTGCGCCTTCCCAGTTTTCGTCGTCAAGGTTGCTGCCTACGAGTCGTGCCGCCGCCCTCCAGTATCCGAGCGAGGCGGCTTTCGCGTAGGCCTTGTCCGCGTCGGGGCCGCGCGTTGTGGGCGCTTCGTTGAATGCGGCAACTGCGGCTGGTGAGGCCGGGGCAAGCTCAAGCTTCTTGCAGCGGAATGTGTCGGGTGCATTCTCTGGCAGATTCGCCCAACGTGACTGATCTTTGAGCGCGTGGTCGAGCGTAGGTCCAATGTCCTTCTCTTTCAACGTTGCGAATACCCAGTCGGTGCGTAGATGCTGGTTCTTCTGCCAGTCGCTATCCGCACGGGCATGCTGTGCGGCGACGATCACGGGTAGGGCGGCGAGACAGCAGATCAGACGGGTGGTCCAGTGGGCCTGGATACGTGGGTTTCTGGGCATTTGTTTATCCGCTATGTTGATGGTTTTCGATTCGGCGGCAGGCCGGTTGAAGGGGCGAGGTGCTTTGCTTGGGCAAGCTCGTCGATGAGTTCGTCGGAGGGCTTTTGTGGTGGTACTGCCGCGTCTTGTTCTTTTTGCCACTGGAACGTGCCGTCCCACGAAGGCAATTTCGCAGGCGGAAGCGGTACGATCTTGTCGATGTCGGGGACCTTGGGGTTGCGTTCGTCATTGCTGGTTAAAAACTTCCAGGTCAACTCGTACCGCTGCGACCGCTCGGGGTCGTTGGGTAGAGAGATGTAATCCAACTGGTCCGGTTCTGCAGAAACCTCGCGTACTGGAAGAGAACATCGGCCTTTGGGTCGAGCGGCGGAAGATGATCGGACTCATGCGCGCACGTGAACACGAGATTGGCCCGTACTTCGCTCATGTCAGGTAGCCGGGCCACCGGAGTTTCCCTTTTCGCACAGGCGCATGCGAGAACCACGAGCGAAACGATCAGGAAGTGTTTGTTCATCGAACTGTCTTTGATTGGACGTGCGTTGCTATGCTCGCGTCTGGCAGCAGATACACAGATCATTGCTCAATGCAACACGTCGGCTGTCGAGACCGGCGGCCATTACCCGCGGGCCGTCGCACTGGATCATGCCGGCCGAGTGATATGCAGGACACATCGCATCGTTGCCTTCATACGCAATCTGCCGGTCGTCAGGCCCAAGCGTGGTTGACGGGGCAAGCATCGTACCGTTTGTTGTCTTGTCGCCGATCCGGATCATGTGGCATTCCATGGCAGCTAATGGTTCCGCTCCCGTACGATGGCTCAGGTTTGGTCGAGGTATCCGACAAGTTGCCACTGGACTTTTGTCATCTGCTGGCGCGGTTCCAATATCTGATCCAGTAACGCGAGCTTGCGCGACTCATACACGACCAGGGAGGGCAGCACATCGCCCTTAAGGAAGCGTCGCTGCGCATCGCCTGTCTGGCCTTTGCCGAGCTTTGCGCACCAGACGCCGTCTTCAGGGCACGATTCACCAGTGGCGGCAACTATTCCGATCGGTAGGCGAGCAGCAATTGTCGCGGGTTGATCCTCTGCGGAAGTCTTGGTGGACGCGCCAGTCAGTGGAAGGCCAGTCGCCGGGTCGAGGTGCTTTGCTTTAGCAAGCTCATCGATGAGGTCGTCGGAGGGCTTCTGCGGTGGCACAGCTGCGTCCTGTTCTTTTTGCCACTGGAAGGTGCCGTCCCACGAAGGCAATTTCGCAGGCGGAAGCGGTACGATCTTGTCGATGTCGGGGACCTTGGGGTTGCGTCCGTCATTGCTGTCTATGAGCTTGCCGATGAGGTTGTACCGTCGTGCCCGTTCGGGGTCGGGCGTCATTCCGAGATAGCTTGACCGGTCACCCTTTGACGTCGCGAGAAAGCCCATTTCGAGCGAAAATGCTCCTTGAGTGTTCCCTGCCGACGCGGCTTTCTGAAAGGCAGTCAATGCTTCGTTATACTTTTGAGCGATTCGCAAACCGATGCCCAGATAGTTCGCTGCTTCGCCATGTCCCTGGTCCGCGGCGCACTGGAACATTTGAAGCGCAATATCCGGTGCCATGTCAGCTGGATCGAGCAAATTCCCGACGAAGTACTGTGCGTCGGCGTTTCCTAAGTCTGCCGCCTTACGAATATAGCGTCGAGCGGCCTCCTCATCGCGCTGAAGCCCATAGCCAGTTAGCAGGTAGTGACCGATATCGTAATAGCCGCTCGGCACGCGAGCCTTGATTAGTTGCTCGGCGAGGTCGATGCTTTCTGCTTCGGGATCGGGCGACGAAGCTAATCCTGACGAGATCAGGATCTGCAGATTGTGGTTCGCCTTGTAGTGACCGTACGCGGCCGCGATACGGTAGTAGCGGGCGACATCATTGAAGTCCTTCGACCCATCTTTCTTTTCAAGATATCGGCCGTACTCAAATAGCTTGTCTGCCTCGAGATCAAGGGGCGGCAAATGATCCGCTTCGTGGGTGCATGTGAAAGCAAGATTTAAGCGCACAGCGCTGACGTCGGGCAACGGGTTCATAGCATTTTCATTCTTCGAACAGGCGGACAGGACGCACACAAAGGACAAAACAACGAGAGTTCTGCGCATGGTCAGTCAAGCGTGCTTCGCTTTGTTGTATTGGTGAGAAATCCAACAAGCGACGCTACTGGAGGTTCATTTTTCAAGTTGCGAAGTTTCCTGTTTGTGTCGATCAAAGACGTCCACGCCTTAAATGCCTCTGTGATGTCGTCCCCAACGGCTCGTGCGTATGTTGCGCCGGCATTGCCTCTTGTAGCCTGATGCTCTGACGGGCCCGGCTTTGTATGAAGGCTCCAGAGCCGCTTGCGAAGCGCCTTTGTCACATCACCGTGCTCGTGGCAAATATTCAGTTCGCTGTCAACCTCCATGCTGCGCGTGTTGATATTTGCCGAGCCATGGGTAAGGAACGCGTCGTCAATTATCATGATCTTGCTGTGAACGTATGTGTCCATCCAGGCCGCTGCGGTGGAGTCCGGTGCAACCAGTGTACAGATAAGCACTTTCAGGCCAGCTATGGCCGATGGGATGAGTGCGTTTTCTTCATTTTCTTTGATTCGCTGGTTTACATCATTGAGCTTCTGCTGAGCGATCTTTTCCTGTGCCACGTTGTGGGCCTGCAGTTTTGCGCGATCTTCCGGCGTCAATGCCCCAGACATATACATGTTACTGTCGTCTTGTTTCAGGGCGTACAGTTGTGTCTCCAGTTGCCCCTGCTGCACCGAAAGCGCATCGCCCCGTTGTAACTTCGTCACATTCGGCATGGTGTCGGCACGCCCAAGCGACTCCATCATGCGATAAGTGGATACCTGCCCCTTGTCTAGGCCATCCTCGCTGGAATTGGTCACCACGAACAGGTAAAGTGACCCATCTTTGCCGGTATTCCGTCCCCACTGAAGCTGTCTGTTTACCGCGGCCTTGATGTTGTCGACCAAGGGCGGCCAGCGGAAGTACTGGTTCTCGATGTAGATAAAGCTACTCGCATTATTCGTGGTTTGCTGGTACATCGCCTTAATATCCCGACGATGTTCCTGTGATTGAGTGCGATTGATCTGCGCCATCACCAGCGTGCCTTTGTCCGGGCGCGATGTCAGTCTGGAAGCGAGCGCCTTGCGCGGAGTAAGCAAGTCAACATCCGTACTGCGTTTCCAGGCGGTACAGAAATTCCGGTTCAGATGCTCAAGGATAGGTCCCGTGACAAGAGCGGACATGTCCTGACGCGGCGTCGCACCGTTGCGGCCGAAGCGTGGGTGCATGCGAGCAAAAGAATGAGCATCGTTGTCCCAATAGGCATCGAGCGTGTTGTGGCCCATCACGAAACCCACCGAGTGTTCCGGTGCCTCGTAGTCCACCAATACCATTTTTTGGTGATGTGAAGGTTCCTGACTGAAGCTCAGGATGATTGCCTCTTCGTTTAGGGCTTTGTCGGACCGGGACGTGAGTTCACGATAGGCGATCTTCAGGCGATCCGTGAACGAAAAATCACGTGTGGCCATCTCGATTCCCGGTAGCGTCTGCAGCGCCGCGCCTGCCGGTTTTGGCATAGTGGGTGTCACGCCGGCCTTGAACTGCGCGCGCCGTTCTGCGGCGGCGCGGTTCCGCTCATTTTCGAGCGTTGGGCCGTATATCGTTCCGCGCGCCCGGCTGTACCACGCGCGGTCATATTCTTCCTCTGTGTTGTTTTCGTTCTGGAACACTCGGCTCCTTATCCAGCTTAGACCCGGTGTCGAGTTTTCGGTGGTTTGCGCCACTGCCCAGAAGTCGGCCCAGCACAGGATTCTCACCCTGACGCCTTCCAGCCCCTTCTTGATCAACAGATCACCGATGTTGAGTGAAGCGCCACCATCGTTGCGCTTAAAATACATCGACGGTTGGAAGCCCCAACAGATAATATCGACGCTATACCTTGCAGCCATAATGGCGTCGTACACTGCACCAAATGCTTCCTCTCCGTTCACCAACGGCTTGTAGGAGCAAGGTACCGGATGAAACTCAGCGGGACCTTCATCCGTCATATCGACGAACCACGGCATGCATGTCGATGCGTTCGATGTCTGATTGAGTGCAAGCGGAGTGGTAATGGACGAGGGCGCAGTCAAGCGTCGTCTCCCGAATTGGGGTTAAGGAGATCGTTATATCGTTGGCGATGCTGGGCTCGATCTCCTGGCTGTGTGATGTCCGTTGCGGCGCTGTTCTCATGAAACTGAAATCCCTGATTCGCCAACGCGCCATTGGCCGCGTCCCGGTACTCGCCCGGAACCGGAATCTCATGCTTCACGCCGTTTGCCATCACCAGCGTGTACTTCTGCGTTGTCACCTGGTGATCGATCGGTAACTGCCCGGTCTTATCGAATACTCCCTGTTTCACCAACGCACCGTCCGCAAACAACCTATACGGCATCCCAGCAGGAACCACGCTGGTCGCCGACGGCGACGCGAAGGTATTCAGCATCAACCTCCTAGTCGGCATGTCCTTGAACGTCGGATTAGTCACATCCATCCGCGTTGGCCCACTGAACGCATGCTGCGCACCCTTGATGTCGATCTTCCCCGGCGCATGAATCTCGATGTTGCCGTCCTTCATGCGGATATACGCGCCTACCGCGGTCAACAGAATTTCCTGCTGTGCCGCGGCCTGCACATTCTCCGTCGCTGAGACGAGTAGGAGCGACTTCTGCGCGGTCACTTCAATGTTGTCCGCATGAGCCTGCACCTCTACTTTCCCTTTCGCTGCGAACAGCTTCATCCCCGCGTTCTGCGCAAATAGACTGAGCGTGTTCGTGATGCTCGCAACCAGCGACTTTCCGGTCGCAATGTGCGTGCTTTGCCCACTTACAAGATTGATGTGGCGGCTGGTCGAAACTTGAGCCGATTTCTGTGTCGATAGCGCGATACCGGAAGGCGAGGCGAACAGCATGACCGGTTGGCTGAATGCATTCGCGGTGCCGGTTCCGCCGCCGGCCGTGTTGCCGCCGGTGCTCGTGGCGCCAGACTCGCTGTGCTGTGTCGCGTTGGTGAAGGCCTTCAGGGAATCGTGCCCATCTTTCAGGCTCCCGGCCGTGGATGCCTCGCTCGCTTGCGACCTTGCGTCAACCAGGCTCTGAGCACTGGTGAGCTGATTGTTCGCTATGCTTACATCCAGCGGCTGGCTGGTAACCGGATGAGTCGACACATAAAGCCCGCGACCCGCCCGCAGCGCACCATAAGCCTCCGAACTCAGGTCGAACCCGCTGCCCAGGTAGGCGCCACGCGTATTACCGGTATGGTTGATCAGGTAGCCAAGATGCAACTGCGCATGGGTGCTGCTGCTATAGACTTGGACCCGGTTCTGCGCCGTAGAGTCATCCATTACCATCTGGTTGAAGCCAGCACCAGAAAACTCTTTCGACCGATAGCCCGACAACAACCCGTTCGAATGCCATTGCGGTCTCGCCGCCCCGTTATAGACGCGATGAAGGGCGATCGGCCGGTCGATATCGTTGCCGATGTGGCCGATCAGCAATTCTTCACCCGCGCGTGGCATGTGAACGCCGCCGTAGCCGCTGCCCGTATCCGACTGCGTGACACGCACCCAGCACGACGCACGTTCGTCACCCTCGTTAAGCCGATCCCAGATGAACAGCACCTTCACCCGGTTCAGATCATCGGTGTAGGCCTCTTGTCCTGCCGGACCGGCGACGATCGCCGACTCCAGTTTCGCATCGGGCTTACGGTGCTCGAACGGGCTGCGATAGGGGACTGTCGTACGTTGAGCTTCGATCACAACGCGATAGAACCCGGTCGAGCCATCGTCATACGGGATGTTGAACAGCTTTGCGGGATCGTCGGCGCGCGCCAGCGCGAGTTCATCGTGCAGGCTATGCGGATAATTCGACTCGTGCCCGGAGAGCGGGAGATTGTTCTCGATGACCCACTCGACCTCGATAGTCGCGAATTCGCGCTGGCTATCGGCGTCCTGATCGTGTAACGGATGACCGGCTATCGTGAAGCGCCGTCCCGCATCGATCCGGCGCAGGCCGGCGATGCCGTGAAAGCGCTTCGCCCTCGATTCCCATTCCTCCATGCGGATTTTGGACAGATGGTCGCCGCGCTCCTGCAACGGATATGTGTAGCCGCCGGTGTATTCGTAGACTTCTGTCTGCGCGGGCAATGCGCCCTGATTGGCCATCGTCGGGATCGACGTGCCTTTGGGATTAAACACGGTCGACGGATTCTTATAGTCGAAGGTGCGTGTCGACAGCAAGGCGGATTGCAGCGTGCGCGTGCCTGACCATTGCGTTAGCGCATTGGCCTCGCTGCCTGTCCCGGCGCGGTAAAAATTTACCGCTTCCGGCGAAAGCGGTTCGAGCGTTTCAAGGCGATCGGTAATCACCAGCGTATGCGATTTACCATCCGCGGCTTGCTGCCAGATGCCGTATAGCCCTTCCGACTCAAGCAACCGGTGCACGAAGTTCCAGTCGCTGTCGCCCTGTCGGCAATATGAGCGCGACGGCAGTGGCTGCGACAGCGCGAAGCGGAACATGCCCTGCGCTTGGGGATGCTGGTTAAACACGTCCGAGATGATTTCGTCGGCGCTTTTGTCCTGCCAGTGCCGCTGGTCGCGGCGAAATCTCAGGAAGTGCAGCCACGAAGCGAAGACGAGTTGATAACCGGTCAGGCCGCCATCGGCCCCGAGCCTGCGTGCAGTGTGCACGTAGCCGTGATGCGGCAGATAAGACCCGTCGGTCTGCTGTATCCAGAGTGTAACGGCTTGGGCGATCAGCGTTTTGAGTTCGACGTCGCCCGACGTGGACACGCAGTCGACCATGAAAAGGTAATCGCGGCCTATGCGCGAGCGCGCGGCGACCCGATGCGGCAGCAGGGCGTTAGCGCCGGCAGGCGTGTCCAGTTTGAGAAGCCGGTCCTGCTGGGACAGTCCGCCCGTTATCATTCCGCTCATTCCCCGCGCATCCATGAAATCCCTATTAATATCTTCGAGAATAACGGGGATTTTACGTATGACGATTATGTGAAGGCAATTGAAAAATGATCAGGAGTTGCAAGTTGGGAAATTGCTTATGCGGATTGGGTTTGATTATTTATATTGTTCCAAATAGCTTTCAAAAATACTTGCTTTGGTAACCGGCATCTGTGCCCGGAGAGTCGCCGCGGCGGCGAACGCTCAATTCGAGGCTCAAAAACCTCAAGCCGGCACCGCCACCGGCGCCGACCCATCTCCCGCATCCAGCATCCGCACCGCGAACCCGAAGCATCGCTCGATCAACGCCGGCTGCATGATCTCCCGCGGCGTGCCTTGCGCGATGATCGTGCCGTCCGCCAGCAACGCGATTGCATCGGCATAACGGGCGGCCAGATTCGGATCATGCACGATAGCCAGCGCGCCGATTCGCCAACGGCGCGTCAATGCCCTGACGGTCTCCAGCAAGCGATGCTGATGTGCCAGGTCCAACGCGGCAGTCGGCTCATCGAGCAGCAGATAGCGGGTCGGTTGATCCGATGTGCCACGAGCGTCGCCGGCGTCATCGTCTTGCGGCCAGATCTGCGCCAGCACGCGGGCAAACTGCACCCTCGCCAACTCGCCGCCGGACAGTGTGGTGATGTCGCGGCCCGTGAGCGTGTCAGCACCCGCTAGTGTCAACGCTTCGTCGACGATCCGCCGATCGTTGCGCGACACAGCGCCGCTCGCCGCATGCGGATAGCGTCCGAGCAACACGATCTCCTCGACCGTGAACGGAAACACCGGGTTCGAAGCTTGCGGCAACACCGCGCGCAAGCGCGCAAGACGCTTCGACGACATACGGTCCAGCGACTCGCCATTGAGCGTCGTCGTGCCGCTCAACTGCGGCGGCCGCGTCGAACCGCCGCCATGAAACTCGCCTGCCAGCGCTTTCAGCAACGTGCTCTTGCCGGCCCCGTTACAGCCGAGCAGCGTAGTCAGGCAACCGGGCTTAACCGTCAGCGAAAGATCGCGCAGAATCGGCCGGTCGCCGCGGGTGATCGAGAGATGGCTGGTCATGAGCATCGGATGCTCTCCGTCAGGAAGTCTGGATCGCTCACAGACCGAGTTGACTGCGGCTGCGCCACAGCAACGCGAGAAAGAAGGGCGCACCGATCAGTGCGGTCAGAATGCCGAGCGGCACTTCGGCCGGCGCGGCAACGGTGCGTGCCGCGAGATCGGCGAGCACGGTCAGCGTGGCGCCGAGCAGTATCGCGCCGGGCATCACCACACGCTGATCGGGACCGCAGGCGAGCCTCACGCAATGCGGGGCGACGAGACCGATAAAACCGATCACGCCGGTACACGACACCAGCGCGCCGACGCCCAACGCCGACGCCACCAGCACCGTGCGTTTGACCGCCTGAGCGGGCACGCCTAGATGCTGCGCCTCGGTTTCGCCGAGTTGCAGCGCGTTCAGCGCGTGGCTGTTGCGCGCGATCACCAGCGCGCCGGTCACGACGAAGGGCGCGACTGCGCCGAGCACCGGCCACTGTGCGCCGCCGAGACTGCCGAGGCTCCAGAAGGTCAGCGAACGCAATTGCGCGTCGTCGGCGAGATAGGTGAGCAGGCCGATCGCGGCGCCGGCCAGCGCATTGATCGCGATGCCGGCGAGCAGCAGCAGCGGCAGCGCGAGCCGGCCGCGCGCGGCGGCAAGCCGGTAGACGAGCGCCGCCACGGTCAGCGCGCCGAGAAACGCGGCGGCCGGCAGCCACACGAGACTCAAGGCGCCGATCATCGGACCGAGCACGATCAGCGTGGAGGCGCCCAACGCCGCGCCGCTCGAAATGCCGATCAACCCAGGATCGGCGAGCGGGTTGCGAAACAGCGCCTGCAGCGCGCTGCCCGCCGAGCCGAAGCCCGCGCCGACCAGCAGCGCCAGCACGACGCGGGGCAAACGGATTTGCAGCAGGACCGCGCGCGCCTGTTGAAGCGCCGGATCGTTGGCCAGGTCGGCGGGTGTCGCGAGCAACGCGGACCACACCAGCGCGGGGCTGATGCGATACGCGCCGATGCAGATCGCCGCGAGCGTAGCCAGACCGAGCGCGACGGCTAGCGCGCCCAGTAGCAGACGGGCGGTGCGTCGCCGCCGCTCGGCCAGCGTGGCCGACTTCGGCGGATAACGGCCTGACGGCGCTGGCCCTTGCACCGGCCCTTGCCCCGACGCTGACGCCACGAGGTCCGTCTCCATCACGCCTCCTGCAGATTCTGGTTCAGCGTGGTCACCGCACCAGGCAGGCGCGGGCCGAAGCCGAGCAGGAACAAGGCGTCGAGCGCGACGACGCGCTTGTTCTGTCCCGCGGGCGTCGCCGCGAAGCCGGGGCTCGCCAGCATCGCCGTTGCGCCGCCGACCGCGCTCAGGCCTTCGTCGGTGGTCAGGATCAGATCGGGCGCGGCGCTCACCAGCGCTTCGGCCGACAGCGGCCGATAACCGTTGAAGCCCTGCATCGCGTTACGCGCGCCGGCATAGGTGAGCATCGCGTCAGCGGCGGTGTGCTGGCCGGCGACCATCGCGCTGTTGCCCGTGTGATTCAGCACGAACAGCACGCGCGGCGGCTGCGCGCGGCGCGCGAGCGGGGAGGCCGCAACAGCCTCGCGCGCACGCTGCCATTCGCCGTCGAAGCGCGTCAGCAGCGCGTCGCCCTGCGGCTTCGCGTCGAGCGCCTTGGCGATGCCGGTGATCTTGTCGCGCACGCTGTCCACGTCGTGCTGTTCCGCGAACGATACGACCGACACGCCCGCCTGTTTGACCTGCGTGAGCACGTTGGGCGGCCCGGCTTCGGCCGAGGCGAGGATCAGATCGGGCCGCAACGACAGCAAGCCTTCCGCCGACAACGCGCGCTGATAGCCGACCTTCGGCAACGCGCGTGCCGCAGCCGGATAGCTGCAGGTCGTATCCGCGCCGACCAGCACGCTGGCCGTGCTGGTCGCGTTGCCTTGTGCGCCGAGCGCGTAAATGATCTCGGCGAGCGCGCCGCCGACCACGATCACGCGGCGCGGCGGCTGCGCGAACGCGCGCGGCGCCAATGCGCCGAGCAACAGCGCGCCGCCGCCGAGCATCAGGCGGCGCCGCTGCCCGTTCAGGCGGGCCGCGTTCACGCTGCCGCTCCGGCTTCGAGAGGCGCGATGCCGTCGATCAGTTCGCGCCAGCCGGCGAGTTCCGGCTGACCCGGTTTGCGCGCGCCGAACAGCATCGCGATGTTCTCGCCGTTCGCGTCGAACAGTTCGAGCGAGGTGACGATGCCGTCGCTGGTCGGCTTGCGCACGACCCACGCGCTGGCGATCAGATCGCCACGCAGATGCAGATTGAAGCCCGGATCGAGCACGTTGACCCACGGGCCCATCATGCGGATATTGCTGACCGGTCCGGTGTGAATCTGGATCATGCCGCGATTGCCGACGAACACCATGATCGGCAGCGTGGTCTGCGCGGCGCGTTCGAGCAGGCCTTGCAGCGCGTCGTTGGCGACCGGGTAGGCGTAGCGGCGTTCGGCGAGCCGCAAGGCCTGGGTGCGGGCGAGGCCGAACTTGCGCAGCATGCCGAAGAACTGGTGCGTGTCCGTCATCGCGTCCCACGCGCCATGAAACGCGGCGACGTCGATATCGCCGTCCAGATTCAAAGCGGGCGGCGCGGACGCTTCTTCCGTTGCAAGGCCCGGCGCCTGGTCGCGCATTTGCCAGCGTTCGACGAAGGCGTCGAACGCTTCGTGATTGCTGTGCTCGCGCAGAAAAATCTTGTGGACCGCATGACCTTGCCTGTCGAAGAATTGCAGGCTTTTTTGCACGCCCTGCGCGGTGGTTTCGCGCACCGCGAAACCCGAGGCCCACGCGTGATAGAACACCCGCAGATCGATCGCGCTGCCGAGCACGAGGCCGACGGTGCCGTCGTGACTCATGTCTTCGAAGACGCCGTCTTTCTCGTGCACGGCGGCCTCGTTACGCGTGAGCGCCATCACGGCACCCAGTAGCGGCATCTGTTCGTACAGCTCGACGAAGTTCGGCTCGAGCCGCACCACGTGTTCGCCGACGAACGCCGCGAGCGCTTCGCCTTCGCTAATGCCGAGCGCGTGCGCGGCCTCACGGTTGCGCAGTTTCTGCGCGGCTTTCACAGTTTGAAAATCGTGACGCAGTTGAGTCAATGCAGCTACATCGTGACGGGCGGAATTCAGCATGATAAGTGCCTCGCAATGCCGTACAGCGGGTTGAAAGAGGGGAGGGCGGCGTGCGCGTGCTGCATCAGAAGTCGACCTTCATGCTGACCGACACGTTGCGGCCGGGGGCGGTGTAAGCGTCCTTGACCGGCGACGTTTCCGCAATGCCGCGCACGTCCGACCAGTTCCAGTACTTGCGGTCGAACAGGTTGTACACGCCGAGATACGCAACGACGTGCTTGTTGAAGCGATAGCCGCCGCGCAGGTCGACGACGAAACTCGAGCCCGGTGCGAAGCAGGTTTGCGACGCGCAGTTCTTCGGCGTGATGTCGCTGGTTTTCTTTGCGGCCTGGAACAGCAGGTCGGTTTGCACGAACCAGCGTTCGCCCGGTTCATAGCGAAGGCCGAATACGGCCGAGAACGGGTTGATGGTGTCGAGCGGCTGATTCGCGCCGGTGCCGCCTTCCACGCTCCCCTTGGTGAAGGCCATCGCGGTCTTGACCGTGAAGCCATACGGCAGCGCCCATTCCGCGCGTCCTTCGAGGCCGTGAATCGAGGCCCGCGAATAGTTGACGTACTGGAACACCGTCGGGTCGTTGGGGCGGCCGTTGCCGCTCACCGCTTGTTGCGCGATGAAGTCGCGATAACGGCCGGCGAAGATCGCCGCGCTATAGCGCAACGGGCCGAGGCCGGTGCCGAGCTTGCCGCGCAAACCGGCTTCGATGGTGTCGCTGGTTTCCGGCTTGAGGTTCGGATTGCCGATCGACGTATAGCCATACAGCGGATTCGCGAAGCTGTTGTTCACCTGATCCGGCGACGGCGCGCGGAAGCCGTGCGCGTATTGCGCGTACGGAATCAATGCGGGCGACACTTCGTACAGCACCGCGAGTCGCGGCGACAACGCGTTGTCGCTCGACGAAACCGGCTTGCCCAGATACTGCGGGTCGCCGGTTTTCGCGTTCAGCGCGTAGGTGTCGAAACGCAAACCCGGCGTGACGGTCAGGCCGCCGTAGCTGATCTGATCCTGAATGAACGCGCCGAGCAGGCGGTAATCGGTATCCGGGAACGGCTTGTTCGGAAACGCGGCTTCGCCTACGCCCGGCACGGTACCGTCGCGCAGCGCCGTCACGCGATCGAGACTGCCGTCGCCGCCATACAGCAGCTTGTGCGAGAGGATGCCCGTGCGGAAGTTGCTCTCCGCGAACGCCGAGCCGCCGAAGACACGCTCGCCGTAGTGGCTCAAACGCGTACGCGACGCCGACGAGCCACGCTTCTCATACGAGTTCTGATCCTGCCAGGCGTCCTGGTAGTACACCTGAACGTGCGCGGTCTGGAAAAACGGCGCGGCCTCGTTATTGAAGTCGTAGTCGAGGCTGTAGCGATTGCGTTCGAGCTTGTCGTTGCCGGTCAGCGCGAGCGTGGTGGGCGGGTTGATCGCCGACAGCACGTTCGTGTCGATCCGTTCGCGCACGGTTTCGGCGGTGAATTTGAAGGTGTCGTGCGCGGTCGGTTTGACGACCAGCTTGCCGAGCAGCGTTTCGGAATACGTGTCCTGCGGATTCGCCGTGGTGCGCAGCGTCGTCGCCGAATTGTTCGAGCCTTTGTTGTCCACTTCGTGGCCGCGCCGGCCGTCGGCGATCAGCATGCCCTGAATCATGTCGTTGCCGCCGGCTGCCTGCACGGTCGCGCCGAAACTGCGATCGGCCGATTCATAGCTCGGACGCACCGAGAAATAAGTCGGCTTGTTGTAGATGTCGAGCAGGTCCTGCGGGTCTTTGGTCAGGAAGTTCACCGCGCCGGTCAAGCCGTCGCTGCCATACAGCGCCGAGGCCGGGCCGCGCAGAATTTCAATGCGCTTGAGCGTGCCGAGATCCGCGTAGTCGCCGCGGCCCGATTCGAGCGGACCGAACGTGAACGAATAGGGCAGGCGGATGCCGTCTTCCATCATCAGAATGCGGTTGCCTTCGAGGCCGCGAATATTGATGCTCGAATCGTTGTCGCGACCGCCGCCCAAGGCTGCCGAGCCGGGCCGGTAAGGCGTGCGGCGCACCGTGACGCCGGGCTCGTAGCGCAGCGCATCCTTGATGTTCTCGGCTTGCTGTTCTTCGAGGTCCTGGTCGGTGATGACCGAGACGGACGCGGCCGTGCGACTCTGCGCGGACGCGGTGCGGGTGGCGGTAACGGTCACCGGATCGAGCAGTCTGCCCGACGCAAGTTGCACCGCCGACGCGGCTTGCGGTGCCTGCGCTACCTGTTGCGCGGCGGCTTTCTGAGCCGGCGTGTTATCTGCTGCGTGAGCCGACTGCGCGGCCCAAAGACCGACGACGCCAAATACGCCGGACAGCATGGTGCACAGCGGACGTCGCGCTGTATTGAGGTGATGCACGTGTGGTTCTCCCGATCAAACGAGCCCGTGAGCTGGCTGGGTGACGAGAAGCACCTGGCTGGCAGTTCGCATTAAATGCGGACCGTGTATGTGAATTGGATGGATAAAGATGAATAAAGCCTTACAAATTTATGGTAAATGAGAATTATTGTCAACTGGCCCTGCGGAATAAATTGCTGCCTCGTGCGCTGCGTGACGTGGGACGAGGATGCGCAAACCTCATGAAACGAGAGGTCTGCGTTGCTGCAACGGCACTTCGGCAGCGCTTGCGCGCGCCGTATAGTGAGCAGAAGGAGAGTGCTCATGAGCGATACGATTCGTCTGGACGGCCGCGTGCTGTTCCTGTCTCAAGACCCCGCGGTGATCGATGCGCAACTGGCCGGCGGCAACTTCACGCGCGCCAGTGCAGGGTCGCTACGCGATAACGTCTCCACCGACGAGATCACGCCCGTCACCGTGATGCTCACTTACGACGAACGTCTCGGCCAGTATCCGTACGTCGGCTTCAAGACCGGCGAGCGTCTGCCGATTGGGCGCAATGCGGTGAAAGACGGTGGCTTCCAGATCACGGTTGCGGGCAAGCGCTACGGCAAGGGTTCGTCGCGCGAATCGAGCCCGCTGGCGGAGTTGTCGGCGGGCATCCGGTTGATCGTCGCGGAGAGTTTCGAGCGCATCTACCAGCAGAATTGCGACAACATCGGCATTCTCACCACGACCGATTTCTCCGTGCTCGACCGACTGATGTCCGGCGAGACCGTGCCGATCGACGCGTTTCTCGAAGGCCGCGATGAGCTCACGCAGCAGATCATTCGCAGCGGCGGTTTGCTCGCGTATAGCAAGTTTGCGGATTGGCCCGCGCCTCGTGTGGCGGGCAGTGCCGACGCCAGCGCCAATGCCACGGCGAACGCGGACGCGCTGAGCGCCGAACCGATGACGCTGGTCGAGAAGATCATCGCGCGGCATCTGCATCCCGGCATGACGAACGCGCGGCGTGGCGACGGCGTGTTCATCGCCGCCGACTGGCGCTTCAGTCACGACTACTTCACCGGTATGTGCGCGCATCTGATGCATCGCGCGTTCGGCAAGCCCGCGCCTTTGCATGAGCCGGATCACATCGTCGCGTTTCAGGATCATCTGGTGCTCGCGGCGCAGAGCATTCCGCACGTGCGCGATGGTTTACTGCCGGGCGTCGCCAATCTGATGGAAGGGCATACGTCGTTCTCGCGCGACTACCCGGTGCGCTCGCACGGCGCGCTCGACACGCTGCCCGGCTCCGAAGGCATCTGTCATGCGCTGATGGCGGAGCAATACGCGCTGCCGGGGCAAGTGGCCTGCGGCACCGATTCGCACACACCGCATTCGGGCGCGCTCGGCTGCCTCGCATTCGGTGCGGGCGCAACGGAAATCGCCAATAGCTGGGTGACGGGCTATGTGCGCTGCAAGGTGCCGGAGACTTTGCGCATCGAGATCGACGGTGGTCTGCGCGAAGGCGTGACCGCCAAAGACGTGGTGCTCTATCTGCTGCAGATGGACGCGATCCGCTCGGGCGGCGCGATCGGCCTCGTGTTCGAATATGGCGGCGAGGCGGTGCGCGCGATGTCGGTCGACGAGCGTGCGACCTTGACGAACATGGTCGCGGAATTGGGCGGCTTCACGGGCATTGTCGAACCGGATGCGCGCACCACGGCGTTTCTGAAGGAGCGGCGCGGCGTCGATTTCAGCGTGGAAAGCTGGATGAAAAGCGATCCTGGCGCGACCTATCGCGACACGATCCGGATCGACGCGAGCCGGATCGAACCGATGCTCGCGCGCCCAGGCGACCCCGGCAACGGCATGCCGGCGCTACAACTGGAACAGGACGTCGCGATCGACATTGCCTATGGCGGTTCGTGCACCGCGGGCAAGCGCGAAGACTTCGACTACTACCACGAGGTGCTGCGCTGGGGTGTCGAGCGAGGCATTCGTGTACCGGATGGCACACGTTTGTTTCTGCAATTCGGCACCATGGCCGTGCGTATGTATTGCGAGGCGCAAGGCTATTTGCCGGTGTTCGAGCGCGCGGGCGTGACGCTCGTGATGCCGGGTTGCGGGTCGTGCGCGAATTGCGGACCGGGGCAATCCGCCGAGGCGAATGACGTGACGATCAGCGCGATTAACCGCAATTTTCCGGGGCGTTCGGGACCGGGCGACGTGTGGCTCGCCAGTCCCTACACGGTGGCGGCGAGCGCGCTGGCCGGAAAAATCACCACCTTCGAACAATTGAAGCGCGCGCGCGGCTAGAATGCTCGCCGGACCTTGCGGCCCGGCATCGTGGTGCGCGTCATGCGCGAATCAAAGGAAGGCCGGCACAAGACTGGTTTCGGCGCGCCGCAGGGCGGTGCGCCAGTATCACGTGCAATACATTGCACGGACTGGAGCAGGCGATTCGATATCCGGGTAAGCGCTCGGGGCGACACGCCGACTCCGGTCGACACAGGAGACAAACAATATGGCATCGCCCGATCACGCCGAGTCCGCTGCACAGCGCAGCCCCGACGTCGCCTCTTTTGACGCGGCCACCGCTAGCCCCGCCGCGTTGCTCGACGCCGGCAGCATTTCCGCGCGCCTCGACCGGCTTCCGGCCACGCGTTCCATCTGGAAGCTGGTCGTGCTGCTGAGCCTCGGCTTCTTCTTCGAACTCTACGATCTGCTGTACTCGGGCTATGTCGCGCCTGGCCTCGTCAAAAGCGGTTTGCTGACGGCGACCACGCATGGTCTGTTCGGCTCGACCGGGGTGGCGAGTTTCATCGCTGCGCTATTCAGCGGGCTGTTTATCGGCACGATCGCGTGCGGCTTTCTGGCGGATCGCTTCGGACGCCGTGCGGTGTTTACGTATTCGCTGCTGTGGTACACCGCGGCCAACGTCGTGATGGCGTTTCAGGAGACGGCTACCGGGCTGAACTTCTGGCGCTTCGTTGCGGGTATCGGTATCGGCGTCGAGTTGGTGACGATTGGTACTTACATCTCCGAACTGGTGCCCAAGCAGATTCGCGGGCGCGCGTTCGCTTGCGAGCAGGCCGTGGGTTTTACCGCCGTACCGGTGGTGGCGTTCCTGTCGTATCTGCTGGTGCCGCGTACCTTGCTCGGTTTGGATGGCTGGCGCTGGGTCGTATTGATCGGCGCGCACGGTGCGTTGTTCGTCTGGTGGATTCGCCGTGCGTTGCCCGAGAGTCCGCGTTGGCTCGCGCAACAAGGGCGTCTCGCCGAAGCCGACCGCGTGATGAGCGCGCTCGAAGCGAAGGTGCGCAGCGAATACGGCCGTGAATTGCCGCCGCCCGCGCCGCCGATGCCGGTGGCGCCGCGCGGCAGCTTCCGCGATATGTGGGTGCCGCCGTACCGCAACCGCACGCTGATGATGACGATCTTCAACATCTTCCAGACGGTGGGTTTTTACGGTTTCGCCAACTGGGTGCCGACGTTGCTGATCAAGCAGGGCATTACGATCACCACGAGCTTGATGTATTCGAGCGTGATTGCACTGGCTGCGCCGATTGGACCCATCATCGGGCTTTTTATCGGCGACCGCTTCGAGCGCAAGACGGTGATCGTGGTGATGGCCGGTGTGAATATTGTTTGCGGGCTGTGGTTCAGTCAGGCGTCGGGCGCGGTGTTGCTGGTGAGTCTTGGGGTTTGCCTGACGCTTGCGGGCAATATCATTTCGTATAGCTTCCATGCGTATCAGACCGAACTTTTCCCGACCAGCATTCGTGCGCGGGCGGTGGGCTTCGTGTATTCGTGGAGCCGGTTTTCGGCCATTTTTACGGCGTTCCTGATCGCGGCGGTGTTGAAGCAGTTCGGCACGACCGGTGTGTTCGTGTTTATTGCCGGCGCGATGCTGATCGTGATGCTGGCGATTGGTTTGATGGGACCGCGCACGAAGGGGCTTGAGCTGGAAGTCATCTCGAAGTAAAGGCAAAGAGACCGCCGGCCGACACCCGGCGGTCTGACGCTTTCGACGTGCTGGCGCCTAGATATGCATGCCGCCCGCGACTTCGATACGCTGCGCGTTGACCCAGCCGAAATCGTCGGACAGTAGCGCCGCAATGACGGGGCCGACGTCGTCTGCCACACCAACGCGGCCCAGCGCTGTCATATCTGCGACCGCCTTGTTGACCTGAGGATTGTCGCGGACGATCCCGCCACTGAAATCCGTCGCGATGGCGCCCGGTGCGATCACGTTGGCGACGATCCGGCGCGGGGCCAGTTCTACCGCCAGGTAGCGGGTCAAGGCTTCGACGGCCGCCTTGATCGGGCCGTAGCCGATGCGATTGGGCATGGCCACACGAGCGAGTCCCGACGAGATATTGACGATGCGGCCGCCGTCGTTGATGAGCGGAAGCAGCTTCTGCGTCAGGAACAATACACCCTTGAAATGGACCTGATAGAGCGAGTCCATCTCCGCTTCGGTGATCGTCGCGAGGCTCGCGCCGGATGAGGTGCCGGCATTGTTCACGAGGTAATCGAAACGCTCGACACCAAGTTCGGCAAGCGCTTTTCGGACTTCGTTCACAAACCCATCGAACGTGTTCGTATCGCCTACGTCGAGTTGCAGCGCGATGGCCTGGGCGCCCGATTCCGTGGTGAGCGCAACCACTTCGTCAGCGTCCGCCCGACTCGACTTGTACGTAAAGATGGCATGCACGCCCTGTTTGGCGAGACGGAGTACCGCGTTGCGGCCGATTCCGCGGCTGCCCCCGGTGACGATAGCGACTTTGTTGGCTGGCATAGGTTACTTCCCGTTAGGATCCCGTCATCTGCTGTCGACGTATGGGCTTATTATGTCGACGGCATGCCGGTGGGAGAATGCCGAAACCATCCAATTTCCTGCCTATTCCTGTCCGTTTCTGCCCGTTCCTCCCGAGCGTGCCGGAGCCAGGTGCAGGAGCGGCGTGAAAGGAGACCGGAGATGCCGGATCAGTTGGCCGAGGCGCTTCTGCGCTATACCGATCGTCAGCCTGGAGAGAGCCCGTTCATGACGGCAATCGACGGACTGGTCATCCTTCGATCAGACCACCCCAAGCAATCCGCGCACAGGATCTCCAGGCCCGCGTTATGCATCGTGGCGCAGGGTGCGAAGTGGGCGACGTTCGGCGGCAGCCGCCTGGTCTACCGTGCCGGGCAGGCTCTACTGATCGGCGTCGAGACGCCTTCGATAGGACGTGTGGTCGAGGCCAGCCCCGGTCAGCCTTGTCTCGTTCTGGCCTTCGAACTGGATCTCGCGGTCATGCGAAGTGTCGCGGATGAGCTGGATGCAATGCCTCTCGCCAGCGAGGAGGCGAGCCGCGGCATCTTCGTGACCGACTTCCAGGGACCGTTGGCCGATTGCGCGCTACGCCTCGCGCGCCTGCTCGACACGCCCAAGGCGATTTCCACGCTGGCTCCGCTCATTCTGCGGGAGATTTGCTACTGGCTTCTCACGGGGCCGCATGGCGCCGACGTTGCCAGATTGACGCTGGCAAACGGACCGTCGCACCGTGTGATCAGCGCCATGCACAGCTTGCGGAGTCGCTTCAGGGAAACGGTCCGAATTGAGGATCTTGCCGATATTGCGCAGATGAGCGCGTCGGCTTTTCATCGTCAATTCAAGGCGCTGACTTCATTGACACCGTTGCAGTATCAAAAGCAACTCCGCTTGCTCGAGGCTCGCCGATTGATGATTTCGTGTGCCGCCAATGTCGAGACGGCCTCGTTTGAGGTCGGCTATGAGAGTCCCTCGCAGTTCAGCCGTGAATATGCCCGCATGTTCGGCACGTCGCCGAAGCGTGATGCGACGGCGCGGCAGGCTACGCTTCAGGAGGACCGCGTTGAAGCGGGCGAGAGGGAATCGTCCATTGGTCGGTGAGCGCGATCGGCTTTCGGCTTTCGCCTATGTCGCCGATCCTTCACTTAAGCGGCGACGATTGCCATGGCGCCGCGAGCTATTTTGCGGACGTCGATTTGACGAACTCCGCCAGATCGTGATTGAAGCGATCGGGTTCTTCAGCGAACGACGCGTGGCCCGCGTCGGGGTACACCTTGGTCGCGATATGTGAGTTCAGCGCGGCTGCGCGAGCCAGTGTTCTGGGCGTGTCGACCAGCGCATCGTGGCCGCCATAGATAAACAGCAGAGGCACGTGCGCCTTGCTGATCCCCTCGGCGGCGAAGTCCGTCATCGTCGGGATTTCTTTCTGCATGTCCCACGAAGCCATCGCAGCATTCGCGAGCAGTCGGCTGAACGTGTCGCTATCCGGCCGATGGTTGAAACACAGTCCGACGAAAGTGCGTTCGCCGTCGAGATGCGTCTTCAGGTCCGGCGAATTCATGTCCCGATAGACGTCGGGATGGTCGACGATCTGACCCGCCGCGAGTTCGACCACGCCATCGACATACACACCACCGGCGATATGGCGATCGCCATAGGTTGCGAGGTAGTTGGATATCACGACGCCACCCAGCGACCAGCCGACTACGACGGGCTTTTTCGCATGCGAGCCTTCAATAACGGCGTCGAGGTCGTCGGCCCAATGGCGCCCGTCATGATAAGGCTCGGCGCCGGACGGCTTATCCGAGAGACCGTGACCGCGGAGATCGTACGTAATGAGCCGGTACTGGCGCAATTCTGGGCTCTGCACCTGTTCTTCCCAGTTCAGGCGACTGCCGAGCAAGCCGTGAATGAAAATGATCGGCGGACCATCTGGATTGCCGCTTTCCTGAACTGCAAGCTTGACGCCGTCCTTCGAGGTGACCATGTAGTTCGTGGGAGCCGCTATTGCGTCAGGTGTGATCGCCAACAGGCTTGCCACCGAGACTGCGGCGGTCAACAGATAATTCAGCATTCGGGTGAACATCATAAAGTCCTTAAAAAATGAACAGATTGCTTAGTAAGAATGACTAACTATTGAAGACCGAGATGGGTCATGAGCGCGGCAAGCGCATCGCCGACACGTCGCTTGGTCCATCGCGGCGACATGTCGCGGTGCCGACTGGCACCGTAGCCCGGCAGATCGGGAATGACGACCGAGTCGTGTTTCGCGAGTTCCGGAGCGAGCCTTCGCCACGCGATGTGGGTCTGCGGATAACCGCGGAGTAGCAGCAAAGGCGGACCGTCGCCGCCCATCACGCCGGCAAACCGCACATCACCGGCCTCGATGTCGATGCGCCGCAACGACGGAAAAAAGGCTGGGGAAGACATGATCTACTCCTCTAGCGCGGCGGATTGGCCGACCACGAAACCGGCGTGCTCGATCACATCCGCTGTTTCTTGCGGCATATCGATCATGAGGCCGCCGTGCGATGCACCACGCACGAGGACAAGCGTCGTGGAAGTGAAATCAGACCTGGTCATACGTGTTTATTAGCGATCGTTAAAAAACGGCATTCTGGTGGCCTTGACAGGCGTCGTCAAGTGTTTTTTAATGATCGCTATGAAACAGACGATTCCAGCGGAGAAATCCGCTTCGCCCCGTAAGACCGGCAGGCCGCGCGCTTTCGATGAAGATACCGCGGTAGAGACGGCTATGCGGCTTTTTTGGCGACATGGTTACGAAGGCGTGGGCATGAGCGAACTCACCAAGGCGATTGGTGTGGCGCCGCCTAGCCTGTACGGTGTGTTCGGCAGCAAGGCCGATTTGTACCGTCGCGCGCTCGACCGCTATTCGCAAGCGTTCAACCTGGTCGACCGGTCGGCCGTTCAGGAGGCTGATTCGCTCGCCGATGCGGTGCGCCGATTGCTGGCCGCCGCGATCGACACGGTGACCGCCGAAGAGGGCGAACGTAGTTGCATGGTGTCAAGCGGCATGCTCTGCGCGCACCCCGATCATCACGAACTGATCGCGGAACTGGCGCAGCGCCGTGACGGGATTCGGCAGGACATTGCTGCGGTACTGACGCCATGGCTGGAGGATCCTCGGCTCGCATCCACCGCACGACATCTGGCGTCCGTGCTGCTAGGGTTCTCCATCCAGGCGCGCGACGGTGCGTCGCGCGAAGAGTTGCTGGAGACCGCGGAAGACATCGCTCTGTTGTTTGAATAGGTTCGGCGCCACATCGAACACGCAATTCTCGAATGGCGCAATCTAAGGGTTCTCCGTAAAATACGTCACTCCACGTATTGTCGGTTAACTCCCTCATGACGCATCGAATTGGATTTTTCGTGTGCGATGGCCACGATGCTCTGGATCTCGGCGGACCACTTTCGGCGTTCAATCAGGTGGCAATGGCCGCCGGCCAGACTCCCTATGTTCTCCATGTCATCTCGCAGCCCGGAGGCCCGATTATCGGCAACACGGGCCTTTCTATCGAGACGAAGCCCGCGCGGAGGCGCACGTTCGACACGGTCGTATTCGTGGGCGGCGATATCGATCCGATGCAGACACCAGAGAACATCACCGCTGCCAGGCGATTGGCTGCCAACGCCTCGCGAGTGGCAAGCGTATGTACGGGCGCGTTTCTGCTGGCGGAAACCGGCTTGCTGGATGGGCGGAGAGCAACCACGCATTGGCGCTACGCTGCTCAATTGCAGTCGCGCTTTCCTCGCACCAAGGTCGAGGGCGATAGCATTTATATAGCGGACGGACGCATGTGGACATCGGCGGGGATTGCCGCGGGAATAGACCTCGCGCTCGCCATGATCGAAGCCGATATGGGCGCGACCGTTGCGCGCGCAACCGCCAGGCTTTTGGTCGTTCCGTACCGTCGGCCAGGCGGTCAGTCCCAATTCTCCGCTATGTCGCAAATGGAACCGGAGTCGGATCGCATTCGCATTGCTTTGAATTTTGCCCGAGAACATCTGGCTGAAGCGCTCCCTGTCGAGCGACTCGCCGAAGCCGCAAGATTGAGTCTGCGACAATTTGGCCGGGCATTCCGCCGGGAAACGGGCGAAACACCGGCTAAGGCGGTCGAGCGCTTGCGCGTTGAAGCCGCGCGGTTGCGCCTTCAGGATGGTAGCGAGCCGATCGAACAGATTGCTCTGGCGGTGGGATTTGCCGATCCTGAACGGATGCGGCGAGCTTTCGTCAAACTGCATGGACACCCGCCGCAATCGATCCGGCGCACGAGTAGATTGAACGCGGGGCGCTGATCCTTCAGCGACCCACTACCGTTGTCAAACCGCGCCGCGCGAGTACTTTCGCCGCACGCTCAATGGTCGTCAGATTTCAGCGGAGCGCCACCATTCCAGATGTCGCGATGCAGTTTCCAGATGCTGCCCTGCTTCAGAAAGATGAGGATCTGTTTGCCGCGAAATTTGAGCTTTCCACTGTGATCGCGGATCTCGGTATCCGAAACTTCAGTCACGATCCGATCGTCGCCATAGAACTCGGGATGGCTGAAGGAGACCGTATCCGGCTTGGCGCCAGCATAGCCCTTAGTGAAGTATTCGGTGATCGCGCTGGCCCCGATGACTCTGTCGCCCCCGGGCGGTAAGAGTGCGCCATCTTCCGTATAGAGGTGGCCTATCGCGTCATAATCCCCGCGCTGGAAGGCGTCGGCCCATCGTGCATTCTCGGCTTTAATGGCCGCCTCGGGCGGACTTTTGGGGCCACTGGACGTGGCGGACGCCGCAAAGGCGAAAAGGGAGAAGCAGGCTGCAAGGGCAGCGGCACAAAGACGAGTCTGTCGCATTGAATGAATTCGAATCCTGGCGTGAATGGGAGAGGGCCGCACCCGATTGGGCCGGCGAATCAGGCAATGTCGGATGCGGCCTTCATCGAGGCCAGCGATATGGCATCACGTACATTGCCTGCAAGTGTTTCAGCGAATGCCCGGAATGCGTGCGAGCCCTTTGGACGCACCGGGCAGTTCTTTTTCGACCATCGCAACGATTTCCGGCCGAGCGTCCCTGGGATGACCGGAATGGAACGGCGGCGCGGGATCATATTCGATCAGGAGTTGCGCGAATTCGGCGACTTGTTGACCGCGTAGCTTCGCGGCGACGCGCAGTGCGAAGTCGATACCTGCCGTAATGCCGCCGCCGCTCATGAACCGGCCGTTGTCGTCTTCGACAAAGCGCTCCGGAACGGGAATGGCGCCATATTCCTTCAGGTCGTTGATAAAGGCCCAATGGCAGGCACTCCGCTTACCCTTGAGAATGCCCGTTGCGGCTAGCACGAGCGATCCATTGCAAACCGACGTCACATATCGGGCGCCGTCCGCCAGACGCCGGATCTGCGCCTGATACGCCGGCTGCATCGGCGCTGTCAGATCGGACCCGCCGGGAACCATGATCAGATCGGCCTTGGCGATATCGGCGAGCCGTTCGGTCTTGCCATACACCACGCCATATTCCAGAGTCACGGGACCTCCCTCCAGGCTTGCGTAGCGAATATTCGTATTGGGCAGCCAGTGAAAAACCTCGCTGGGGCCGGCAAAATCGAGAAGCGTTCCGTTGGGATAAACCGCGATGACGATGTCGAACGATTCGCTCGGCGAAAGCGTCCCCGTACTCGCCGCCTCGGCGAGAGCGGGCGTGGCGCGGCCAAGTAGAGCGCCACCTCCCAGCAGGGCGCCGAGTGCGGCGATACTGCCAAGCTTGAGAACATCGCGGCGGGAAGGGCGCGTGTTGATCGGTTGCGCCGCGGAGGCGTTGTTGTCGATAGGGTCTGTCACAGTGATTTTTCCTATGCTTCGGCCCTCTCTGCATGCGCAGCCAGGTCGGAGCGGATTGAAGAGCCCCCACCACGAAAAGCGTGACGGGCGTGTTATTCGGAAGTGGGTGAAGCCGCAATGATGTGGAGGGCTCTCGAATTGGGAGCCGAAGCCTCAAAGTTGCGAGGCGCCGCCATCGACGACAAGTTCGGTGCCGACGACGTAGCGGGATTCGTCGCTGGCGAGATAGAGCGCCGCGTAGGCAATGTCCTCGGCCTTGCCCATGTGACCCACCGGAATGGTTTTGGCGAACTCGGTCTTGAGGCTGCGAATCTGTTCGTCGGGCATTCCCCATTTGCCGAGCAGGGGCGTGTCGATCGCGCCGGGCGCAATCGCGTTGAAGCGGATTTTGCGGTCGAGAAACTCATAGGACCAACTGCGCGCAAGCGACCGTACAGCGGCCTTCGCCGCTGCGGTCAACGAGATGCCATGCTTGCCGGTCTGCGCAACGAACGACGTATTGAGAATGACCGAGGCGCCCTCCCGCAAGTCCGGCAACACCGCTTGAAGCGTGAACACCACGCCTTTGACGTTGACGTCCATGATCTCGTCATAGAGTTGTGCGTCGATGTCGTTGACCGCGGACGGGAACGCCCAACCCGCATTGGCGAACACGATATCCAGGCCGCCGAACTTCTCTTTCACCTCAGCGGCAATTACCCGCATGTCTTCGATCGAACGGACGTCGCCCTTGAGAACGAGCGCATTCTCGCCAAGCTCGGCTTTCACGCGCTCAAATGCGGCCTTATCTCGACCCGTAACCGCGACACGTGCGCCTTCTGCAATGAAGAGTCTGGCCGTCGCCAGACCGATGCCGCTCGTACCGCCCGTAATCAAAGCTGACTTGTTCTTAAGTCTCATCGTTAAGTCCTTTTCTTCTGCTTCGTGATTGATCAAGCCGAAGGTTGAAAGCGCAACCGGTTTGATCTTCGAGGCAAATTATGGAAGGCGACGCGGATGGCGCAAAGGTCGTATATCCCTCAAAAAACGCCGTCTGGCGGCGCTGAAGAAACCGACGTGATCGCGGGTGTTAACCGGGCGTGGTATGCTCGGCGCCCATGTTTGCACGCGTGTGCAGGCGCAGGTAACAGAGGGGCGTCTGGAACGCAGTGCGTGCCCGTCGCGCCAGCCACAACTTTCAATTGGAACCCGGAGAGCTCTGTCGTGTGCCATGGTCTGGATCAGTTTTTCTCGCGCGAAATGCGGGTCGATTTGCCGTTCGAAGCTCACAGCCTGGCACTTGCAGGAGCGCAGGCATGACGGTCATTGAATCGCCGACACCGCTCCCGATCGACCTCGACGCCCGCTATATGCTTGCGCGCGAGATCGCCCAGCAAGCTGGTGAACGGGCATTGCAGATGTTCCGCAACCGCGCGGCGCTGGAAGTCGAGCACAAGGGCTTGCAGGACTTCGTGAGCATTGCCGATCGGGAAGTGGAAGGTATTGTCAGGACAGCCGTGAGCGAGGCGTTTCCGGCCGACGCGTTTCTCGGCGAAGAAAGCGCGGCCGGCGCGTCCGCTACGTTGTCGAGCGAGCGGGTGGTCTGGGTAGTCGATCCGATCGACGGTACAAGTTGTTTCCTGAACGGCCTGTACGCGTGGTGTGTGTCGATCGGCATTCTGGTGGACGGCGAGCCGCTTATCGGCGTGGTGTTCGATCCGAACAGCGGTGATTTGTTTCATGCCGCGCGAGGACGCGGCGCGTTTGTCGGCGAAACACCGTTAAGCGCAAGCCCGGCGTGTGACGTTCGCGAAGGCCTGGTGGGTGTGGGTTTTTCTCATCGGCTGAAGCCCGAGGCGTTCATGCCGTTTCTCGTTCGGCTTCTCGGCGACGGCGGCATGTTCATTCGCAACGGCTCGGGCGCGTTGATGCTGGCCTATGTCGCGGCGGGACGTCTGATCGGTTATTACGAGCCGCATATCAATTCGTGGGACTGCCTCGCGGGAATCGTGCTGGTGCGCGAGGCGGGCGGCACGGTGAACGATTTCCTCGCGAACGGCGGACTGTTGCGCGGTAATCCGATCATCGCCGCGGGTCGTGCGCTGTATCCGGCATTGACGGCGCTTATCGACGGGCGCGCGGACTGATTGTCCTGGCGACTCGAAGATTGGCGCGCGCTCAGGCGTCTGCGATACCAGCTGTTGATCGCATGACACCGTGCCCGATGCTAGCACTGCCTCAAAACAACTGCCTTTGCCCCGACACCAGCCTCGTAAAATCATCGCGCAGCAGCGGCAAGATTGCATCGGCAACAGGCTGCAATTGTCGCGTGAGATAGTGCTCGTAATCGATCGCCGAGCGCAGCGTTTCCAGCGGCTCTGGTCCGGCGACGGTCATCACATAGCTGATCCAGCCGCCGTTCTGGTACTGCAGCGGCCGCCCCTGGCGGCGATTGAACTCGTCGGCCACGCGCGCCGCGCGCACATGGGGCGGTACGTTGCGTTCATAGTCGCCGAGCGACCGGCGCAGGCGCTTGCGATACACCAGTTGATCGTCAAGCTTGCCCGCGAGCGTATCGCGCACGTAATCGCGTACATAGTCCTGATACGGCTGCTGTTTGAAAATGCGCCGGTAAAGCTCCTGCTGAAACTGCTGCGCAAGGGGCGTCCAATCGGTGCGTACCGTTTCGAGCCCTTTGTAGACGATGTCTTCGCTACCGTCCGGCCGGATCGTCAGACCGGCGTAGCGTTTCTTGCTGCCTTCCTCGGCGCCGCGAATGGTCGGCATGAAGAACCGCCGGTAGTGCCGCTCGAACTGCAGTTCGAGTGCGCTATCGATGCCGAACCGCGCTTGCAGATTCTCCCGCCACCACGCGTTGATATGCTCGACGATCGCGCGGCCGATGCGGCTCGCGTCTTCCTCGTCATGCGCGTGTTTGAGCCAGACAAAGGTGGAATCCGTGTCGCCGTAAATCACCTCATAGCCTTGGCCCTGAATCAACTCGCGTGTGGTGTGCATGATTTCGTGGCCGCGCATGGTGATCGACGACGCGAGACGCGGATCGAAGAAGCGGCAGCCGGTCGAACCCAACACGCCGTAAAAGGCGTTCATGATGATCTTTAACGCCTGCGAAAGCGCGGCATTGTGCTCGCGCTTCGCGACTTCGCGTCCCTGCCAGACCTGCTCGACAATCGACGGCAAACAATGGCGTGTGCGCGAAAAGCGCGCGCCGAGAAAGCCGGGCACGGATTGATCGTCGGCGGGATTCAGCATGCCTTCCACGAGGCCGACGGGGTCGATCAGAAACGTGCGGATAATCGACGGGTAAAGACTTTTGTAGTCGAGCACCAGCACCGAATCGTAGAGCCCCGGCCGTGAATCCATCACGAACCCGCCGGGGCTCGCGGCACCCGGCACGTCACCGAGATTCGGTGCGACGTAGCCTTGCCGATGCATGCGCGGCATATACAGATGCGTGAACGCCGCGACCGAGCCGCCGCTGCGATCCGCGGGCAAACCGGTCACCGTGGCGCGCTCCAGCAGAAAGCGCAACAACTCGGTCTTCGCGAAGATGCGCGTGACCAGCTCGCAATCCTTGAGGTTATAGCGCGCGAGCGCAGGCTTATCCTCGTCGAAGCGGCGCTGGATTTCATCCATGCGCTGATACGGATTGTCGATCGCCTTACCTTCGCCGAGCACCGAGCGGGAGACGTGTTCGAGACTGAACGACGGAAAACTCCACGTCGCGGAACGCAGCGCCTCGATGCCGTCGATAATCAAACGCCCTGCGGCGCCGGCAAAAAAGTGATTCTGCTTGAGACCGTGCTCGCGCCACTCCATCACCGCACCGCCGCGACCGAGCCGCAACGGCACGCGATATTGTTCGGCGTGCTGCTGCAACACCCGCAAATCGAACTGCACGAGATTCCAGCCGATGATCGCATCGGGATCATGTTTCTCCAGCCACGCGTTCAACTTTTCCAGCAACTGCGCGCGGGTTTCGCAGTATTCGAGGTCGAAGTCGAGTTCGCCCACGTTGTCGGCATTGCCGTTCGGCGGGCCCAGCATATACACCTGACGCTGCCCGCATCCTTCGAGCGCGATCGAATATAACTCGGCATGCGCGCTGGTTTCGATATCGAGCGACACCAGCTTCAAGGGCGGCCGGTAATCCGTGGCCGGTTTGAGTTCCGCATTCAGCAGCGGACCGCCGTTCTGTGCCTCGCCGCCGAACCACACCGGCGCCGTGATGAAACGCTCCATCATGTAGCGCTCGGGCGGAAAAACGTCCGCTTCGTAAACGTCGACACCGCCTTGTTTCAGGCGTTTTTCGAAGCCCGTCAATTGCCGGTATTGCGCACAGTAAAGCCCCATGACCGGCCGACGCTGAAAGTCACGCAATTCGAGTGGACGCAGATCGAGCGGCGCTTCGCGGCGTAGCACCGTTTCGGCGCGCTCGCGATGTTCGGCGGGAATGAACGCGACCGATGGTTGCGGCCGCAAGCGGATGTGACGAGGCCCACTGTCTGTTGCCAGCCAGAAATCGACTTCCGTGCCGGCGGGCGTGTCGCGCCAATGCCGGGTCAATATGAAACCCTGTTCAAGCTCAGTCAAACTGCCACCTCTAATGCGGGCGTCATCGCCGTGCATAATTTTACCGCTATGCGCAGGTCGTCCTGGCACGCTGGGTGCATCCGCATCGCGCAGTCTGTATCATCGTCCTGCAGCGATTCCTTCGGCGCGGATTCCGCGCCGGTCAAGTCTACTAAGAACGGAGTAAACGATATGACTTTGAGCAAGCTTGTGATTGCGGTCGCAGTTGCTGCAACCAGCCTGGGCGCGCAGGCGCAAGTCGCCGGCTCGCAGCCGTTGAGCGTCACGGTCGAACAATCCACCGCGCTGTTGAGCGGCTGGAGTGTGAAGAAGAGCATTCTCGGCAAGGCTGTGTACAACGATCAGAACGAGAAGATCGGTACGGTGCGCGATCTGGTGGTGGCGCCCGACGGTTCACTGTCCGCGGCCATCGTCTCCGCAGGCGGATTCCTCGGCGTGGCGTCGCATGACGTCGCGGTGCCGATCGCCGCGCTGGATATTCGCGGTGGCAATTTCTATCTGGCCGGCGCGACGAAAGACGCGTTGAAGGCAACGCCCGAGTTCCAGTACAACAAGGTTCAGGCGCCGCCGAAGCCGAAGAAGTTGACGGGCCAGTAATGCAATGAGCCGGCGTGGTCGCCGGCTGGGCGCAGCAAACGCGCCCAATCTGATGCAGTAATGGAAAAGCGGCGCTCCTGGCGCGAATCGGTAGAAGGTCGAACCGTTTCGCGCTGAGGGCGCCGCTATTTTTTTACCCGCCCGAACGGGTGATCATGCGATGGGGCTTTAATTTACTCCGACTCGCACGCCAACTCGCACCCCAACTCCGCGATCACGCTTCCAGCGCGAGCGTCGCGAACGTGCCCAGCCAATGCTCGCCCATATAGTCGCCCGCCACATGCGGCAGCGCGCTATGCAAATGCTGCTCGGCCGCCTCGAACAACACCGTGCGGCGAATGTCCCCGGTGGGCAGGGCGCGCGCCAATGAGCGCTGACACCACGCACGGCTCAGATTCAAGCCATCCAGATGCGCGATCTTGCCGTCGGTGCGATCCGTCACGGTAACGGGTTCGAACAGCGTAGCGGGTTTTTTTGCACCAATGTCCGGTAGAAAGCGCCCGAACCAGTCGACGAATTGCGCCGGCGGCAGGACGCGCCGCATCAACTCCGCTTCCATGAGCGAAGGCGACAGGAACTCGTCGCCGGCAGGCTCCCATGCCTGACAGGCCACGTCGTTCAGAAACCAGCGCTCCGCTGTGCTGACGAGCAACGCTTCAAGCGATCCACGCGAGGTTTGCCGCGCGAAATCCAGTGTGAGCGACAGCGCGAAGGCCATGTTGAAGTGCGTGCCGACCCGCAACGGATAGGTAGCCTTCGGCAGAAACTCTTCGAAACGTTCGACAAAGATCTCGGTCAGCGGCGCAAAAGTTTTCGTCCAGCGCGCGGCGTCCGAGCGTTTCAGCGATCCGAGTTGCGCGCTGAGCGCGAGCAACCACGCCCAACCATACGGACGCTCGAAACCGCGGTTATGCGCCAGATCAAGATACGCGCACTCACCGGCCACATTAGCCGCGGTGAAATGTTCATCGACCACGGCGACGATACGCGCCGCTTCCGGCAGATCGGGAAAACGCTCGAGTAGATGCAGGATCAACCAGTAGCCGTGCACGCATGAATGCCAGTCGTAACTGCCGTAAAAAATCGGGTGCAATGCACGCGGACCCTGCACGTCCTGCGGACCGTCCAGCGAGTGCGTCAGCTTGTTCGGATACTCGCGCGTGAGGTGAGCGAGCGCGAGATTGGCGAATCGGGAAGCGAGTTCGGGAGTTAGTAGAAGGGTCATCGGCGCCTCCTCAGGAGCGGCATACGAACGGACACGCCAGTATGGCGGTGACGATAAAAAATAGTAAAGCGGGCGGCCATGACGTTTTTAATCGCGCCGCGCCGGTCGACACCTGCGTAATCGCGACGCCGGCCGTCACGCAGATTAATAGCGCGAATGCGGTGAACATCAAACCTGTCAGCCCGTACAGGTAGCGCCACCCATGACGGCGAGGAAATGTAACACGATAAATTATCGATAAATAGTCAACAAAGTATGCGATGAGGGTAAACGCCGAGTCACATCGGCTTAGAGGACTGACAGCGCGCTCGCGGGTCGATCAGGGGGGATGCCGGGCTGGATGCGGTGCAGACGCAAGAAGCGCCATATACGGCGATCAGCGGGCCGTCGTTGCAACGGCCGCCGCATTATTTCTGGAGGACTTCGAAACCGCTTAGAACAGTTCGAGGATCCGGTGATACATCATGCCGAGTTCAAGCGCGGGGCCGCGCAACGCCGGGCCGCCAGGAAAGCGCGCGTGTCGTAACTGCGCAAACAGATCGAACGCCGCCGTCTCGCCGGCCATGGCCTTGGCGACGACGCGCCCGGCAATTCCCGTCAATGCCACGCCGTGCCCCGAAAAGCCCTGCACGTAGAAGTAATTCGGATCGATCGAACCGAAATCGGGCGCGCGATTGCGCGTCACGTCGACAAAACCGCCCCACGCATAGTCGACTTTCACGTCGGCGAGTTGCGGGAACACGCCGATCATGCGCTCGCGAATCTCCGCGCCGAGTTGCACCGGCGACGCGCCCGTCGAACTCGCACGTCCGCCGAACAACACGCGGTGGTCTGCCGATAGACGGAAATAGTCGAGGAAGAAGTTGTTGTCGCAGATCGCTTCGCGCTGCTGGATCAGCGCGTCGGCGCGTGCTTTGCCGAGCGGTTCCGTGGCGACGATATACGACGCGATCGGTGCGATGCGCGCCGCGATCGGCGCGGGTAGAACGTCACCGATCGTCACGTTGCCGCATGCGGCGACGAAGCGGCAGTGCACTTCGCCGCGCGCGGTTCGCACGACCGGCCGCGCGCCGCGCACCACATCGATTACCGGCGAATGCGCGAACAGTTGTGCGCCTTCGCGGCGCGCGGCATCGGCGAGACCGAGGCAGTATTTGAGCGGGTGCAGATGGCCGGAAAACGGATCGTAAACGCCGGCGAGATAACGACGCGACGCGACTCGCGAACGGATTTCATCGGTATCGAGCCACGAGAGTTTTGTGTAGCCCCAACGTTGCGACGCCGATTCCATCCACGCTCGCAAATCGGGTACACGTTTCGGTTTGGTCGCCACCGTTAAATAGCCGGCCGTGAAATCGCAGTCGATGCCATAGCGTTCAATGCGCTCGCGCACCAGCGCCACACCTTCCACCGACATGGCCCATGCGGCGCGCGCGCCGTCGAGTCCGAGCTGTTTCTCAAGGACCTCGTCTTTCGCGAAACCCACCAGCGTCTGGCCACCGTTGCGGCCCGACGCGCCCCAGCCCGGCCGGTGTGCGTCGAGCACGATCACGGAAAGGCCGCGCGCACGACACTCGAGTGCCACCGACAAACCGGCGAAACCCGCGCCGATCACGCACACGTCGGCCTCCAGCACGCCGTCGAGCGTGGGGTCGTCGGCGGCCGGACGGGGCGCGCTGGCCTCGTAGTAGGAGTTGGCGATCAGCGCGTCGGCGCGCTGGTCGAGTGTATTGAAGCCGGGAGTCGGTGCATTCATCAAAGCAGGTCCTTCATTCGATACCAGGCCATCGCGAGTACGAGGGCAGGGGTGCGCAGTGTAGCGCCGCCGGGGAAGTCGAGGTGGCGGATCTTGCCGAACAGATCGAAGCGCGACGCCTGACCGTCGATCGCCTCGGCGATCAGCTTACCGGCGAGACCGGTGGTGTTCACGCCGTGCCCGGAGAAGCCCTGCGCAAAATAAATGGTGGGCGACAGGCGCCCGAAATGCGGCGCGCGGTTCATCGTGATGTCGACGAAACCGCCCCACGCATAGTCGATTTTGACATCGTCGAGTTGCGGGAAGGTCTTCAGCATATCGCGGCGCATCGCTTCGCCGAGGTTACGCGGTGCGAACTTCGAATAGCTGACCTTACCACCCCACAGCAGGCGATTATCCGGCGCGGGCCGGAAGTAGTCGAGCACGAAGCGGCTGTCGCAGACCGCGGCTTTGGCGGGCATCAGCGCTTCGGCACGGTCGGCGTCGAGCGGTTCGGTGGCGATCACATAGGTGCCGACCGGCATGATCTTGCTCGCCACGTCCGGCGCGAGTTGGCCGAGATAGGTATTGCAGGCGAGCACGACGAACTGCGCCTGCACCTTGCCGCGCGCGGTTTCGGCCACATGTCGGCCGTTTTCTTCACGCAGCGCGGTCACGCAACTGTCTTCGAAAATCTGTACGCCGGCCTCGCGCGCCGCGCGTGCAAGACCCAGCGTGTAATTCAACGGATGCAGATGGCCGCTGTCCGCGTCGAACAGACCGCCGAGATAGCGCTGCGATTGCACGTACTGGCCGATGCCGTCGGCGTCGACATAACTGAAGCGGTCATAGCCGAAGCGGCGCCGCGCTTCGTCGCGCCATTTTTGCAGCGCATCCGTATCGCGCGGTTTGTTCGCCGCAGTCAGATAACCGATCGTCAGATCGCAATCGATCCGATGCTTCGCGATCCGCTCCTTGACGATGTCGAGCGTTTCGAGGCCCATGTCCCAGACCCGCTTCACGTCGTCCGCGGGCATGAACTTCGCGAACGTGTCGATATCGCACGCAAAGCCGCCGATCAACTGGCCGCCATTGCGACCGCTCGCCGCCCAGCCGACTTTCGACGCTTCGAGCACCGCGACCGTGTGGCCGCGTTCGGCGAGGTTCAGCGCGGTGGAAATGCCGGTCAGTCCCGCGCCGATCACGCAGACGTCGACCGTAATCGAGTCGTCCAGCGGGGGATGGCGCGTGTTGTCGTTGACTGTAGCGGCGTAGTACGAAGGTACGTGAGGCTGGTTCGAGAAGCGGAGCATAGGCAGTGTGCGGGGTAGAGTGCCTGAGCGCGCGGCGCGCGCCCAGGCCGTGCGGATTAGAACGAGTAAATCAGCTGCGTGCCGAGCAGGTCGTTGGACTTGCCGTACGAGCCGTCGTTCTTCAGGAACACCTGCTTGTTGGCCCAGTCGTGCCGGTATTCCACCTTGACCGTAATCTGCTGGGTCGGATAGAACAACACGTCGAGCGAGACGTCCTGATGGATGGCGCCCTTGCATTCGAAACCGAGGCCGCCGTTGCTCTTCGAATTGGCCAGACAGTCCGCGCCGATACCGAAGCCGTCCGCGGTGTCCATGCCGTTCGCGTTCAACGCGACGCCACCACCGCCACCACCGTTCTTGCTGTCGACCAGCACGTCATAACGCGCGGTCAAACCCATGCGCCCGACGCCCGGCAGCGAGAACTTGCGATGCGCCAGCAACGACAGACCGTACCACTGGGCCTGGCCGCCATTGAAGGCGGCATTCTGCTGCTGGCCGTAGTCGACTTCGGCGTTGTACTGGACGTCGGCCTGCGTATAGGCCAGATCCGCTTCGCCGAAGAAGAACGTGCCATACGGGTTGGTCGACTGACCGCCGACTCCATACACGCCCGGCAATACATTGCCGCTCGGGTCGGTGGCCGCCGCCAGCGTCTGACGACCGATATTGAACGAGCCGCCGATATCCAGCGCGCTCGACCAGGTGTAGTCGACGCGAGCCGTGAAGGTCGGGATCTTGTTGCTGCTCGTGATCGGATCGCCCATCGCATTTGTGCCGGTCTGTACCACCGAACCGTACGTGCGGTACTGCTCGTTGCCGAGCATGAACTTCCATGCCCAGTTGCTGCCGTCGCCCGTGTAGTTCAGGCCGACGCCGACATAGCTGCCCGGATCGGAGAAGTCGTACAGCAGGTTATGCGTGAGCGTCAGCATCTGATTCGACTGCTGCACTTCATAACCGCCGAAGCTCGGCATCAGGCCGGCCACGAAGGTCGTGGTCGCCGTCATCGGAATCGTCACCACCGCCGTGTTCAGGAGGTTGTTGCCGATATTGCCGTGTTCGTTCTGCAGCAGCGTGATGCCGTTGCCGCGGTTCGGCATCAACGTGATTTCGGCCGACGGCGCCATCGGGCCGACACCGAAGGTCTTCTTGATGTCGAGGTACAGATCGCCGAACGTGCTGTTGAAGTAGTTGTAGCTGCTTTCGTGGTTCGCGAACAGGAACGACGAACTGCTTGCCGCACGGTTATAGATGTAGGTCGGATCGATATAGCCGGTGACTGACAGGCCCGCGAGCGGTCCAGTGTTGGCGGCATCGACCAGCGAATCGACTTTCAGTTGCTGGTTGGCGATCTGCTGCTTCATCGTGTCGACCTGGTCGTTGGTCAACGAGGCGCGCGCCTTGCCGTAGTCAGGCGACGAAATGTCGACCGGCGCCTCGGCCACGGCCGGAGTAGGGGCCGGAGCCGCCACCATCGCCGCATTGGCCTTCGGTTTGGTCGCCACTTCCGAGCGCAACTGCTTCACTTCCTTTTGCAGTGCGTTGAGTTGGGCCTGGAGCGCCTTGATCTGGTCGCTGGTAGCGTCCGCCATGGCCATGCCAGGCAAACTCCCCGCCACCAACAGACAGATGAGCTTCTTTCTCATGCAAATTCTCCTTATTGGTCGTATTGCAAAAGGACTTCTTATGCGCGTGCCGTATCGAGCGGTTTACGTACGGCGGCTTGTTGTGGTGCGGACGGTAAAGGGTCGGCGGCTTCGGCGAGAGCAAACGCCTGCTGCATGTCGCGGTTGCGCTTACGCTCGCGGACCTGCATCCAGCGGTTCACGGCGATCACGCCGATCGTCACCGTGGTGATGAAGATCGTGGCGAGCGCATTCATTTCCGGATTCAGGCCGAGACGCACCCGCGAGAACACGACCAGCGGCAGCGTGGTCGAACCGGGACCGGAGAGGAACGCGGACAGCACGAGGTCGTCGAACGAGAGCGTGAACGACAGCAGCCAGCCGGACATCAGGGCTTGCGAGATCAGCGGCAGCGTGATCAGGAAGAACACCTTGAACGGCGTGGCGCCGAGATCGAGCGCGGCTTCTTCGAGCGACTTGTTCATCTCCTTGATACGCGACTGCACGATGATCGCCACGTAAGAGACGCACAGCATCACGTGACCGATCCAGATCGTGAAGAGGCCGCGGCCCTTCGGCCAGCCGAGCATCTGTTCGAGCGCGACGAACAGCAGCAGCAGCGAGATACCCTGAATCACTTCAGGAATCACGAGCGGTGCGTTGATCATGCCGGCGAACAGCGTGAAGCCGCGAAACCGTCCGAAGCGCGCCAGCACGAAGCCGGCCCACGTGCCGATCACGACAGAGGCAAATGCGGTCATCAGACCGATCTTCATCGAGAGCCACGCGGCGTTCAGCAACTCGTCGTCCTGCAGCAGCGCGCCGTACCATTTGAGCGAGAAGCCGGACCAGACGGTGACGAGCTTCGACTCGTTGAACGAATAGACAATCAGGCTGAAGATCGGGATATACAGAAACAGAAACCCGAAGGTCAGCACGCTATTGGAAAGCGTTCTATTAGGCTTGATCATTTCGCGTCCTCCAGTTCCTTGACCTGGTAGTACTGGAACACGGCCATCGGCACGAGCAGCAGCAACACCATCGCGACGGTGACGGCGGAAGCCATCGGCCAGTCCATATCGTTGAAGAATTCATCCCACATCACACGGCCGATCATCAGCGTGTCGGCGCCGCCGAGCAGTTCGGGAATCACGTACTCGCCGACCGCCGGAATGAACACCAGCAGACTGCCGGCGATAATGCCGTTCTTCGACAGCGGCAACGTGATACGCGTGAAGGCGGTCCACGGTTTGCAGCCCAGGTCGTAGGCCGCTTCGAGCAGCGTCAGATCCATCTTCACCAGATGCGCGTACAACGGCATCACCATGAAGGGCAGGTAGGAATAGACCATGCCGATATAGACGCCAATATCCGTGTGGTAGAGGCGCAACGGCGAATGAATCATGCCGATCGCCATCAGCGTGTGATTGAGCAGACCGTCGTCCTTCAGGATGCCGATCCATGCATAAACGCGAATCAGGAACGACGTCCAGAACGGCAGCATCACGCCCATCATTAGCAGGTTGCGTTTGGCCGGTTCCGAGCGGGCGATGTAATACGCGATCGGGTAGCCGATCAGCAGGCAGAAGAAGGTCGAGACACCAGCCATCTTCAACGAGCTGATATAGGTCGCGACATACAGATCGTCCTGCAGCAGGAACGCGTAGTGCCCCAACTGGATCGCGAAGTGCACGATGCCGTCTTTGATCGTCATCAGATCCGTGTAGGGCGGAATGCCCAGACGCAGATCGGCGAAACTGATCTTCAGCACCAGCACGAACGGCAACGCGAAGAACAGCGTGAGCCACAGGAACGGCACGCCGATCACCGTTGTGCGGCCCGACGGCACGAACATCGCGAGGCGTTTTTTCAGCGCGCCGAACAACCGGCTGGCGGGCGGCGCGCCGAGCGCCGAGGGGGAGGAGGTGGGATGGCTCATTGCGTCAGCACCACGCCGCTAGCCGGCGACCAGTAGACGAACACGTCGTCGTTATAGGACGGCGCACCTTCGCTCATCAGGTGCGAGCTGGAGAGATTCGACACTACGGTCTTGCCGCTCGGCAGGCGCACGTGATACAGCGAATAGCTGCCCATGTAGGCCACATCCGAGACCACGCCGCGCGCCCAGTTGTGCGGCGTCGACGGTTTGTCGAGCGACACCTTCACGCGTTCCGGGCGCACCGAGATGCCCACCGGCATGCCGAGCGGGCCGGTAATGCCGTGGCTCACGTAAATGCGCGATTCGAGCTCTTCGCTTTCCACGAAGATGTGATCCGGTTCATCCGCGACGACCGTGCCTTCGAACAGATTGGTCGAGCCGATGAACTCGGCGGAAAAGCGGCTATTCGGAAACTCATACACCTGGCTCGGCGAACCGATCTGCACGATGCGGCCTTCGCTCATGACCGCGAGCCGGCCGGCCATGGTCATTGCTTCTTCCTGATCGTGCGTGACCATCACGCAGGTCACGTCGACCTTTTCGATGATGTTCACCAGTTCGAGCTGGGTCTTCTGGCGGATCTTCTTATCGAGCGCCGACATCGGCTCGTCGAGCAGCAGCAGCTTGGGGCGCTTGACCAGCGAACGGGCGAGCGCCACACGCTGCTGCTGGCCGCCTGACAACTGGTGCGGCTTGCGCTGGGCGTACTTGCTCATCTGCACGAGATGCAGCGCGTCGGCGACGCGTTCCTTGATCTCGTTCTTCGGCGTGCCTTCCTGCTTCAGGCCGAAGGCGATGTTCGCCTCCACGCTCATGTGCGGGAACAGCGCATACGACTGGAACATCATGTTGACCGGCCGCTTGTATGGCGGCATCGCGGCGAGATCTTCGCCGTCGACGAAAATGCGCCCGGACGTGACCGTCTCGAGCCCCGCGAGCATGCGCAGGAGAGTGGACTTGCCGCAGCCTGAGCTGCCGAGCAGCGCGAACAGTTCGTTCTTGGCGATGCTCAGATTGACATTGTCGACAGCGACGCTGTCGCCGAATTTTTTAACGACGTTTTCGATGCGGACGAACTCCTCCGGTTTCGATTTTGTCGCTACTGCGGGGCGGGCCATCTGGGTGGCGCCGGCTGCGCTTTTTGAAGTCGTCGAGTTCATGATGTAACCATTCCTTGCGGACCGCGAGCGCAAGTGTCTCCCTGCGAGACGCGGGAGGCGTCTCGCAACGTACGCTGCGATCGGAATACATGGGACTGCGCGCGGCTGGGACGCTATAGCGCGCAGGCTGACTGCCGTTACTGCCATTCATGCGCTCAGGGTTCGAGCGATCCCTGAGCGCGGGATCAAGGTTTCATATTGCTGGTTTAATCAATGACCGGTTTTAAGCTGCGCCCAAAGACGGTTTTCAAGGCGCAGAATATCGGTCGGCATAGGTTTCATCAGCGTCATTTTGCTGAGTACGTCGTCGCCCGGATAAACGGTCTTGTCCTGAACGACGGTCGGCGTCACGAACTGGCGCGCGGCCTTGTTCGCGGTCGGGTAGAACACTTCGTTGGTGATCGCTGCGTTGACCTTCGGATCTTCAATGTAGTTGATCCACTTGAGGGCGGCTTCGGCGTGCGGCGCATCTTTCGGGATCACCATCACGTCGAACCACAGCAAGCCGCCTTCCTTCACGTTCGAGAACTTGATCTGGTACGAACGTTTCGCTTCCTCGGTGCGGCGGCTCGCGATGCCGACGTCGCCGGACCAGCCCACTGCGACGCACACGTCGTTATTGGCGAGATCGTTGATGTAGCCCGACGAGTTGAATTGGGTAATGTAAGGGCGGACTTTCTTCAGCACTTCGAATGCAGCCTGATAGTCGGCGGGGTTCGTGCTGTTCGGGTCCTTATGCATGTATTGCAGCGTCGCGGCGAATACGTCGACAGCCTGGTCGAGGAACGATACGCCGCAGCCTTTCAGCTTCGAGAGGTTGGCCGGATCGAACACGAGGGCCCAGCTATCCACCGGTGCATTGGCGCCAAGCGCCTTCTGCACGGCTTGCACGTTGTAGCCGATACCGTCGGTGCCGTAGGCCCAGGGCACACCGTACTGGTTACCTGGGTCGGCGTCGGCAATCATCTTCATCAGCACGGGGTCGAGATTCGCGAGGTTCGGCAGTTTCGATTTGTCGAGCTTCTGATACACACCCGCCTGAATCTGCTTGGCCATGTAGTTCGACGTGGGCACCACGATGTCGTAGCCGGAACTGCCTGCGAGCAGCTTGGCCTGCAGCGTGTCGTCGCTATCGTAGTTGTCGTACTTGACCTTGATGCCGTCCTGCTTCTCGAAGTTCGGAATCGTGTCCTTCGCGATGTAATCCGACCAGTTATACACGTTCAGTTCCGTGTCGGCCGCAAGGGCCGGCGTAACCGACAGCGCCGTAAAACCCGCGAAGGCGAGCAGCGCGGCCCCCGCGACCGCATGACGAAGATGACTAACGCTCATGGTTTTTTCCCTTGATGTGAAGAACCGGCATGAGCGTGAGATGTGGGTGCTCATGCCGGAACGGACTGCCGTTACGAAATACCGAGTTGTTGTGCGGTCGCATCGATGGCTTTTTTGGCCTTCGTGACGATCTCGTCGATTTCCAGCTTATTGATCACCAGCGGCGGCGACAGGAGCATGCGGTCGCCGGTGGCGCGCATGATCAGGTTGCCGTTGAAACAGAAGTCGCGGCAGATCGTGCCGACGTCGCCGCCGTTCGCGAAGCGCTTGCGCGCCTGCGGGTCTTGCGCGAGCTGCAGACCGGCCACCAGACCCGCGCCGGAGATTTCACCGATGATCGGATGATTGGCGAAGGTGTCGCGCAGCTTCTTCTGGAAGTACGGACCCGTGTCGGTTTTGACGCGCTCGACGATCTTCTCGTCGCGCAGCAGCTTGAGGTTGGCGACCGCGACCGCGGCCGCAACCGGATGGCCCGAATAGGTGAGGCCGTGGTTGAAGTCGCCGCCTTCGATAATGACCTTGGCGACGCGGTCATGCAGACCGACCGCGCCCATCGGCACGTAGCCGCTCGTCAAACCCTTTGCCAGCGTGATCAGATCCGGCTCGAAACCGAAGTGCTGATGCGCGAACCATTCGCCGGTGCGGCCAAACCCGCCGATCACTTCATCGGCCACGAGCAGAATGTCGTATTTGCGGCAGATGCGCTGAATTTCCGGCCAGTACGTGGAGGCCGGGAAAATCACGCCGCCCGCGCCCTGGAAAGGCTCACCGATAAACGCGGCCACATTGTCCGCGCCGATTTCGAGAATCTTCGCTTCCAGTTGTTGCGCGCGGGCCAGAGCGAATTCTTCCGGCGTCAGATTGCCTTGCGCTTCGCCGAAGAAATACGGCTGATCGATATGCACGATGTTCTCGACCTTCGAGGGCATCTGCTCGTGCATGTAACCCATGCCGCCGAGCGTGCCGCCCGCGATGGTCGAACCGTGATAGCCGTTCTTGCGCGAGATCACGACCTTCTTCGACTGCTTGCCTTGCGCCGCCCAGTAGTGGTGGACGATGCGCAGCACCGTGTCGTTGCCTTCCGAACCGCTGTTGCAGTAGAAGAAGTGGTTGAACGGCGCCGGCGCGAGTTCGGCGAGCAACGCCGACAGTTCGATCACCGGCGGATGCGTGGTCTTGAAGAAGGTGTTGTAGAACGGCAGTTCCTGCATCTGCTTATACGCGGCGTCGGCCAGTTCCTTGCGGCCATACCCCACGTTCACGCACCACAGGCCCGCCATCCCGTCGATCACCTTATTGCCGTCCGAATCCCACAGATACACGCCTTCGGCCTTGACGATCACGCGGCTGCCGCTGCGGTTCAGCGCGCCCATATCCGAGAACGGATGGATGTGATGCGCGGCGTCGAGCGCGCGGTATTCGGCGGTGCTGCGTTGTTGCTGCGCGGCCGGCGCGCTGGCTTGCACGGCCGGTTGTACGTACGCGACTTCTTCTGTTCTGTAGCTCATACTGCCTCCAGTTTTTCTTGCGTTTGCCTTAGACGTGCAGCAGCAAATGCCGGCGTTCCCACGAACTGATCACGCGGAAGAACGCTTCATATTCGGTTTCTTTCAGTGCGAGGTAGGCCTTCACGAACTTCTCGCCGAGTACTTCGGCGATCGGCTCGCAGGCGCCCATCAACGTCAGGCCCTCTTCGAGATTGCGCGGCAACTGGTACGGCAATTCGTAACCGTCGCTGAGCAGCGGCTCGGTGGCTTCGAGGTTCTGCGTCATGCCGAGATAGCCGGCGGCGAGCGTCGCGGCGATCGCCAGATACGGATTGCAGTCCACGCCCGGAATGCGGTTTTCGATGCGGCGCGCAGCCGGCCCCGAATGCGGAATCCGGAAACCCACCGTACGGTTGTCGTAACCCCACGCCACATTGATCGGCGCGGCCATGAAGCGCGACAGACGGCGATACGAGTTGATGTACGGCGCGAAAATCGGCATCAGCGCCGGCGTGTACTTCTGCAAACCGGCGATATAACCGGTGAACATTGAAGTCGGCTTGCCGTCCGCACCGGTGAACAGGTTCTGACCAGTTTCTTCGTCGACCAGGCTCTGATGCATGTGCATCGCCGAACCGGGTTCGCCTTCCATCGGCTTGGCCATGAAGGTCGCGTACATCTTGTGGCGCAGCGCGGCTTCCCGCACCGTGCGCTTGAACAGGAACACGCTGTCGGCCAGCTTCAGCGGATCGCCGTGCATGAAGTTGATTTCCATCTGCGCGGCGCCGACTTCGTGAATCAGCGTGTCGACTTCCAGTTCCTGCACTTCGCAGTATGCATAGATGTCTTCGAACAGCGGGTCGAACTCGTTGACTGCTTCGATCGAATACGCCTGACGTCCTGTCTCCGGGCGACCCGTACGGCCGATAGGCGGTTGCAGCGGCAGGTCCGGGTCCTTGTTCATGTCGACCAGATAGAACTCGAGTTCGGGCGCGATGACCGGCTTCCAGCCCTTGGCCTTGTAGAGTTCGAGCACACGGCGCAGTACACGGCGCGGCGAGATCTCGACGGGCGTGCCGTCGAAGTGAACGCAATCGTGAATCACCTGGGCGGTCGGATCGATGGCCCACGGAATCATGCGAATGGTGCTGGCGTCGGGAACGCAAACCATATCCGGATCGGTGACGCCAGTGAGCGTGCCGTCTTCCGGATAGTCCCCTGTGACGGTCTGGATCATCACCGCCTGCGGCAAGCGCATGGACTCGCCGGATTCGAACTTGCTGCGCGGAATGATCTTGCCGCGTGCGATCCCGGCCATATCCGGAATGATCGCTTCGATTTCGGTGACGCGGTTCTTCTTCAGAAAATCGTCGATTTCATGCATTTTTATCTCTCTGTTTTGGTGCGCGACCGGCTCAGGCATGCGTGGCAGCGGCGGATGCCGCGCCATAGCCGGCCTTGGTGCGCATTCGATCGCGGCAGGCGTCGCCGAAGGCGCGAAAGATCGCGGTGGATAACGTGTCGTTGGCATGCTTCCATTCCGGGTGCCACTGCACACCCAGCGCAAAAGCACGCGCTCCGCTCACGCTGACCGCTTCGATCAAGCCGTCCGGCGCGATGGCTTCGGCCGTGAGGCCGGCGCCTAACCGCTCGACGCCCTGACCGTGCAATGAATTCACACGCGCTTCATTCGTGCCGCCCGCGAGGCGCTGCAACAAGCCGCCCTGCGTCAGCGTGATCGAATGCGACGGTGCGTATTGCACGTCGAGGTCGTCTTCCTTGTTCTCGCGATGGTCGTTCAAGCCGGCCACCGCGTGAACGCTTTGATGCAACGTCCCGCCGAACACCACGTTCATTTCCTGGAAGCCCCGGCATACGGCGAGTACCGGCACACCGGCGGCGATCGCCGCGCGCAGCAGCGGCAGCGTCGTCGCATCGCGTGCGGCGTCGTGCAGCGTGCCCGGCGCGCTGGGCTCGCCGCCGTAGCGGTGCGGCTCGACATTCGAATAGCTGCCGGTAAAGAACAGGCCGTCGACCGTCGCCAGTACCTCGGCGGCGGACTGACGTTCGCCGAGCGCCGGCAGCAGCATGGCCAGCGCCTGCGAGCCGTCCACGATCGCGGCGACGTACTTTTCGCCGACCACATGCGATGGGTGGACTCCCATCATCGTTCTGTCGGCGCTAATGCCGACCAGGGGTTTGTTTCGCATAGCAGATAGACGTGTGTGTTCCCCGCGGGACGCGGCACGAACAACGTTAAACACAGCGCGGCACGATTCCGCAGCCGGACGCAGAGCGTCAAGCCACCGGGGTGGTGCAGGCGGTGGGCGTTTGCGAAAACGCGCCGCGCGTGGTTTTAGGGCGAGTCGTTCGATTCAGTCCGTTGCGGTGCACTAGCAGCCGGAGTCGCGTGAAATGCATGGGCGGCAGACAGCACCGCACACGCGGGAACGCAGGGCTCCAAAGAGAGCGCGCTCACGCAAACGGATGAATCGAACGACGAAAAAGGGGGGAGGCGCTACGGCAGCAGCGACGCGACTTCGTCCGTGCGAACGGCAATGAAGGCACGCGCGGAGATAGAGTTGTGACGTCGAACAGAACGGCGGGACAGGATCGTGAAGACGGACAGAAAGCGGCGGAACGCAAGGCTGCCGTTGCTGCCGTCGGCGATGGCGCCGTCAGCGCGAGGACAACTCGCCTGACTACGATTCCATCTCACCAAAGGGCCTCGGACTCTCACGATTACACTCGACTGGCGGCGTTGAAAGTATTGAACGGCCTGCTCGAAATCCGCACGAGGCGTTTAAAGAAACAGGACGCTGGGTTGATCTTCTCTTACCGGTGCGAACCGGGTTCGCTGCGCCGCAAAACACCCTTTCGGGTTCCGTGACGTTGCTATGAAGATCGCCTGTGAACCAGCATATACGAGCCAATAATGCCGTCAAATCATTTTTATAAAAGATTTATCAGGGCTTTCCCGGGGGGCTCGCTAGAATCCCAGCCGGTGGGAACATTCGTTGCGCAAGTCATATTTCGGAATCCTTTCAGGGTTTTCCCCAGCGGCGCAACGATTAAAGTGGCTAGAATATTCAACACTCGCGGGCACATGTTGCCCGAGTCCACGCGCCCGATCGTCTTCCATGTCAGAGAACCTAGCGATGTCCATAGAAGTAGCAACCCGTCTGCAGTACATCCGCAAGAAGAACGGCTTGTCCCAGCGTGAACTCGCGAAACGGGCGGGGGTGACCAACGGCACGATCTCGCTGATCGAGCAGAACCGTGTGAGCCCGTCGGTCGGCTCCCTGAAGAAATTGCTCGAATGCATACCCATGAGTCTCGCCGAGTTCTTCACCTTCGAGGTGGAAGTAGAACGATCGGTCGTATCGCGCCGTGCGGACATGCCGAACCTCGGCAATGAATCGATCGAGTTCTATCTGGCGGGCTCGAGTATCAAAGACCGCAACATGGGCATTCTGCGCGAGGTCTATCAGCCGCTGTCGGACACCGGTCCGGAAATGCTGGAGCACGCGGGGCACGAAGGCGGCGTGGTGGTCCGCGGGCAGCTCGAACTGACCGTGGACGGCGTCACGTGGCTGCTCGATCCCGGCGACAGCTATTACTTCGAAAGCCGTTTGCCGCACCGTTTTCGCAATCCTAGCGCGGAGCATCTCTGCGAGGTCGTGTCGGCCAATTCGCCGCCCACGTTCTGAAGACTCCGCGCCAACGCGCCACGCCGCAGTTCAACACCGCATGAAGTCGATGCCGGTCTGCGTCGAGCGCATAACATTGAGGCATCCTGATGGACAAGCAATCTCTCGCTTTCTGGCAAGACAAAGCCGCTACGCTTTCAATCGAAGGCCGCGCGTTTATCGACGGCGAATACCGTGACGCGGCAGGCGGGCGCACGTTCGACTGCCTGAGCCCGATCGACGGCAAGCTGCTCGCGAAAGTCGCCGACAGCGGCGCAGCCGACGTCGACGCGGCCGTCGCCGCCGCGCGCCGGGCGTTCGACTCCGGTGTGTGGTCGGGCTTGAATCCGCGCAAGCGCAAGGCGGTGCTGCTGCGCTGGGCCGCGTCGATCCGCGAACACATGGACGAACTGGCGCTGCTCGAAACGCTCGACGCCGGCAAACCGATCGCCGACACCACCTCGGTGGACGTGCCGGGCGCCGCGTATTGCGTCGAGTGGTTCGCCGAAGCGATCGACAAGGTGGGCGGTGAAGTCGCGCCGGCCGATCATCATCTGGTCGGGCTGGTCACGCGCGAAGCGATCGGCGTGGTGGCTGCGGTCGTGCCGTGGAATTTCCCGATCCTGATGGCGTCGTGGAAATTCGGCCCGGCGCTGGCGGCGGGTAATAGCGTGGTGCTCAAACCGTCGGAGAAGTCGCCGCTCACGGCGATCCGTCTCGCGCAACTCGCGTTGGACGCCGGCATTCCCGCCGGCGTGTTCAACGTCGTGCCGGGCGCGGGCGAACCGGGCAAGCTGCTCGCGTTGCATCAGGACGTGGACTGTCTCGCGTTCACCGGCTCGACGAATGTCGGCAAGCTGATCATGCAGTACGCCGGTCAGTCGAACCTGAAGCGCGTGTGGCTCGAACTCGGCGGCAAGTCGCCGAACATCGTGATGCCGGATTGTCCGGACATGGACCGCGCGGCGAACGCGGCGGCCGGGGCGATCTTCTACAACATGGGCGAAATGTGTACGGCGGGCTCGCGCCTGCTCGTGCATCGCGACATCAAGGAAGTGTTCCTCGACAAGCTGATCGCGGCGGCGCGCAGCTATACGCCGGGCAATCCGCTTGATCCGAAAACGTCGATGGGCGCGATCGTCGACAAGGTTCAGCTCGAACGCGTGCTCGGCTATATCGAAGCGGGCCGCGCCGAAGCGAAGCTGCTGCTGGGCGGCGCGCGCGTGAAGGAAGAGACGGGCGGCTTCTATATTGAGCCGACCATCTTCGAGATCCCGGCCACGGGCGCGAAGGTGGCGCGCGAGGAAATCTTCGGGCCGGTGTTGTCGGTGATTACGTTCGACACGGTCGAAGAAGCCATCAAGATCGCCAACGACAGCGAGTACGGTCTGGCGGCCGCGGTCTGGACGTCGAATCTCACGACCGCGCATGAAGTGTCGCGCAAACTGCGCGCGGGCACGGTGTGGGTCAATTGCTACGACGAAGGCGGCGATATGAATTTCCCGTTCGGCGGTTACAAGCAATCGGGCAACGGCCGCGACAAGTCGTTGCACGCGTTGGAGAAGTACACCGAGCTGAAGTCCACGCTGGTGCGGCTGCGCTAAAGGATTCGCAAGCCAGCGCGGTGCTGTGCGTGACGCGCACAGCACCGCGTTCCCAATGAATCCGAAGCCGGAGGTTGCGCGCACAACGGGAAGCTTCGCGCGCGGCGCCGGTATGTTTATCAGGTGTCAGGTCATCCATGACTGAACTCGTCTATGGCGACGGCGCAATCCGCCGTTCGTCGCTTTATGGCTCGTCGATCGAAAACACCTATGCAGGTGTGTTGTCGTTCATGCGCCGCAAGTACACCCGCGAACTCGACGGTGTCGATGTCGTTGTTTCCGGCGTGCCGCTCGATCTGGCCACCACGTTTCGCTCGGGCGCGCGGCTCGGCCCCGCGGCGGTGCGCGCGGCCAGCGTGCAGTTGTCGGAACTGCATCCGTATCCGTGGGGTTTCAATCCGTTCGACGATCTTGCCGTGACCGACTACGGCGATTGCTGGTTCGACGCGCACAACCCGCTGACGATCAAGCAATCGATCGTCGAGCATGCGCGCACGATTTTGCGTTCGGACGCGAAGATGCTGACGCTCGGCGGCGATCACTACATCACCTATCCGTTGCTGATCGCGCACGCGGAGAAATACGGCAAGCCGCTTTCGCTGATTCATTTCGACGCGCACTGCGATACCTGGGCCGACGACAGTCCCGACAGCCTGAATCACGGCTCGATGTTCTACAAGGCGGTGAAGGACGGCCTGATCGATCCGAAGACCTCGGTGCAGGTCGGCATTCGCACGTGGAATGACGATTTCATGGGCATCAATCTGCTCGACGCCGCGTGGGTTCATGAACACGGCACGCGCGCGGCGGTGGAGCGGATCACGTCGATTGTCGGCGAACGTCCTGCGTATCTGACCTTCGATATCGACTGTCTGGACCCCGCGTTCGCGCCGGGCACGGGCACGCCGGTGGCGGGCGGATTGTCGTCGGCGCAGGGGCTGGCCATCGTGCGCGGACTCGGCGCGTTGAACCTGGTGGGCGCGGATGTCGTGGAAGTGGCGCCCGCATACGACCAGAGCGAAATCACGGCGATTGCCGCCGCGCATATCGCGTGCGATCTGCTGTGTCTGTGGCGGCAGCGCAAGGTAGGCGCCGCACGCATTGCGTAGGCGTTTTTTGTTTCGGCAAGACCGGCGTTAGCCCATCGATGAAGATCGACCGGGCTGGCGCCGGCCTTCGCGCAAACCCAGCGTGTAGACGGCCAGCGCGCCGCTCATTAGCGCGAGTTGCCACATCAGCATGTCGCTGCCGCGCGCTTTCATTGCGAATCCTGCGCCGAGCGGGCCGACGATCGAGCTCGCGGTGAACGTGAGCGACACCAGCCGCATATTGCGCGTCAACGCGGCTTTTTCGCTGCAGGCTGCCGCGACCATCCCGAGCGTGATGTACGCACTGTTCATGCCACCGAGCAGCACCGCGCTCGCGGCGGCAAGCGCCGATGCCGGCGCGGCGGTCGCGAAACCGCCGATAGCCAGCGTGCTGAGCGCTGCACACACGATTACCGCAGCGGCCAGCCCCGCACGATCCGCAAACCAACCCACCGGAAATTGCAGCGCCATGCCGCCGACGCCGAACAGCATCAGCAGCGTTGCCGTTTGCGTGGAGGAGAGACCGTGCGCGTCGGCGAACAGGGGAAACAGGCCGTAGAGCGCGCCGTCGCCGATGCCGCCGGCCGCGACGACCACCATGCCGAGGCTGACCAGCGGACCGATCGGCATGCGCCGGTCGCTTCGTGCGGGCTTCAGCGGCTCTGCAGCAGGCCGTTTATCGTCCGATGCGGTCAGCCATAGCGGCAACGCCGCAGCGAGCGTGAAGGCCGCGCCTGCCGCGAAGATGACGCGCCCGTCGACCGCGCACCACGCGGCCAGCGCGGGACCGACGATGCCGGCCGTGGCGATCAGCGCCTCATGCACGCCGACCACGCGTCCGCTCGATGCCGGCGGCACGAGGCGATAGAGCCAGGTTTCGTTGGCGATCCAGCGCAGGCCGATGCCGAGTCCGGTCAGCAGACCGGGCACGAGCCACAGCGGCCACCCCAACTCGCCGATGGTGGCGAACGCAACGAGTGTGGCCGCGAGCCCGAGCGACACCGTGCGCTTCGCGCCGATGCGCGCGGTGAGCCACGGCGCCATCAACAAACCGCCCAGCATGCCGGCCCATTGCGCGGCCGAGAACAGACCCGCGCGCGGTGCGTCCAGGCCACGCTGTGCGAGCCAGACGGGCAGCACCATGAAGCCGATGCCGAACTGGCCGATCTGCGCCAGCGCCGACACGGCGGTCAGCGCGGCGATCGCCGGCCAGCGCACCGCCGCCGTGGCGGCAGTCATGGACTGCTCCGTTCGGGCATCGGCAGGCCCTGTTCGCGGCATTCCACCGGACAGCCGGCCTTCAGGCACGGCCCGTCGTCGCATAGGCGGCACAACTGCATGGCGTGCGCGGGGTCGCGGGTTTCGCTATAGAGAATCTTGATCAGCAGGCTTTCCAGCACGTCGCGCTCGCTGTCGTCGAGCCGCCCGACCACGCGTTGCAGCATCCTGTCGCGCGCCGTACGCAGGCGTTTGACTTCGCGTTTGCCGTCCGCGGTCAAGGAAAGGGCGACGGCGCGTTTGTCCGCCCCGGCGTTTTTCTCGACGAGGCCCGCGTCGACCAGGCCTGCCACGGCGCGCACGGCGGCGGGATGCGACAGATCGACCGCCTCGCGCAGTACTTCAATCGATGAGTCCGGATATTGGCCGATCGCGTTGAGCATGGCTCGCGCGGTGGGGCCGGCGAGCGCCGCCGCGTCGGGCGGCGCGTTCATCTCGTCGGTGACCAGCAGGGCGAGCACGCCGAGCAGGTTTTCTGTGCGCTGCGTCATGGGGAGACCTCAGTGTGTGCAACGTGCATATATGCATGTTGCACACATTGAGTGGCGAGCGCAAGGGGATTTTTAGCGCGGCCGCATGGCGAACGGCTGCTTAGTCCGCGAGTCTTGCACGCACCGTATATTCGCCCTCGTTGCCTTCATCTTCGATCAGATGAGCCTTCGCGGTATAGAAATCGGGCGGCAGCGGTTCTACCGGATAGCCGCGCTTTTCCCACGCGTCGAGGCCACCCTTCAGCGCGCGAATATGGTGAATATTCTTGCGATGCAACTGGTTGACGATCCGCTTGGCGGTCGCTTCGTTCGGGCAAACGCAGTAGACGACAATCGGCCGCTTCAGCAGCTCGGGACGAATCGGCTCAGGTGAATCGAGATCCAGCGGCAGGGCGCCGGCAATCCGGTGCGATTCCTTCTCGCGCACGCTGTGCGGTCTGGCGTCGAAAATCAGCGGCGGCTCGTTCGACTTCATCAATTCGTCGAGCTGATCCGGCGAGATGCGCGTATGCGCGAGCCAGCGACGAAACTGCAGTCGGCGTACCCAGCGGTAGAGCAGCGCGGCCACGAAGATCGCCGCGAACGCGTCGACGATCGTGCCGCCGTTCTGCCGCACGAGCAGCATCAGTTGCACGATCTGGTCGTGCAGCGCCGCGCCGCCGATCACCCACACGCTCGCCCACAGCGTCGCGCCGATCAGGTCCCACAGCAGAAAGACGCTGACGTTGATCGCGGTCGTGCCGAGTAGCGGCGCGGAAATCAGGCCGAGCCCCGGCAGGAACTTGGCGACGGTGAGGATCGGCGCGCCGTGCCGTTCATACGTATTGCGCGCGACCCGCACCGTGGTGTCGAGCGACAGCGAGAAGCGCACCAGATAGTTCAGCAGACGCCGGCCGTAGGCGCGGCCGGTGAAGAACCAGAGCGAATCGGCGATCAGCGTGGCGGCCACGGCGGCGAACACGACGCTCGCATACGAGGTCTGTCCCATGGCCGCCATCGTGCCGCCGAGAATCAGCATCGGAGCGGCCGGAACCGGCAGGCCGAGTTGCGTGACGAGCACGCTCATGAAAACGGCCCAAACGCCGAGCGAGGGTGGAATCGCCCCTGGAAAATGCCACACAACCGCGCTCCTGGGAATGCAGTAAGGAAGGTGTAACCGGCCGTGCCCTGGCGGCGCGCCGTGAACAGGCCGCGCAGGTTCCGTTCCAGCGCGACGGCGTGCAGTGTACCTGCTCGGCCATTACGCGGGCAGGGCACGGTACGGCAAAAGGCCGATTTAAGCACAGGCAGGAAAAGGGTGCTGTGAGGTTGCCCGAAACGACGTGCGCGACGGCGCGAGCGGCCGGTTGTTAGAATCGTCGGCGTAGTTAATCGAACACAGCGCGAATACAACGGAGACATGCAATGACCCAAGCCAGCCCGATCAGCCGCTATCCCGTGCCTGAGCCGAATGAATGGCCGGACGATATCCGCGCGCGCATCCTCGACGTGCAGGAAAAAGCGGGGTTCGTGCCGAACGTGTTCCTGACGCTCGCGCACCGGCCGGATGAATTTCGCGCGTTTTTCGCCTATCACGACGCGTTGATGCTGAAGGAGGGTGGGCTCACCAAAGGCGAGCGCGAGATGATCGTGGTCGCCACGAGCGCGGTGAACGAGTGCCTGTATTGCGTGGTGGCGCACGGCGCGATTCTGCGCATTTATGAAAAAGCGCCGCTGCTGGCGGATCAGGTCGCCGTGAATCACCGCAAGGCGGATATCAGCGCGCGCCAGAAAGCGATGCTCGATTTCGCGCTGAAGGTGTGCCGCGCGTCAGGCAGCGTCGACGAAACCGACTTTCACGCGTTGCGCGAGCAAGGCTTCACCGACGAAGACATCTGGGACATTGCCGCGATCACGGCGTTTTTCGGTCTGTCGAACCGCATGGCGAATGTGATTTCCATGCGGCCGAACGATGAGTTCTTTTTGATGGGGCGCGTGCCGAAAGCGGCGGGGCAGAAGACGAAGGGGTAGCGCCCGCTCACGCCCCCGCCGGTTCGGCGCGCAGCGCGGGCGCGTTGACCGTGGCGTCGTCGATCGGGAAGTGCAGCATCGCGGCGAACAGCCCGGCGGCGACGGTGGCTTCCCACAGTAGCGAATACGAGCCGGTCAGATCGAACGCCAGGCCGCCGAGCCACGCGCCGAGAAACGAGCCCATCTGATGGCTCAGAAAGCAGACGCCGAACAGGCTGCCGAGATGCCGCGTGCCGAACACTTTCGCGACCAGTCCGCTGGTGAGCGGCACGGTGCCGAGCCAGGTCAGGCCCATCACCGCGGCGAAGACGATCACCGACGTGGACGTTTTCGGCAGCACGAAGAACGTGCCGATCGTCGCGCTGCGGATCAGATACAACCAGCCGAGCACATGATGCTGACGGTAGCGGCCGCCCAGCCAGCCGCACGCCCAACTGCCCGCCATATTGAACAGGCCGATCAACGCGAGCGCGGTCGCGCCGAGACCGACGGGCATATGACAGAGCGTCAGATACTCGGGCAAATGCGTAGCGATGAACGCGAGCTGAAATCCGCAGGTGAAGAAACCGAGCGTCAACAGCCGGTATCCTCGATGCCGCAGCGCGAGACCCAGCACCTTGCGAAGTGGTTCGGCGGCGGTTTCCGGCGCTGGCATGCCGGTGCGCGCACGACGGTCGAGTACCATGCCGAGCGGGGCGACCAGCAGCATCAGAAAGGCCAGCAAGAACAGCGACGCGGCGATCCCCCAACTAAGCCGCACGCCTTGCGCAAGCGGCACCATCAACACCTGGCCCACGGAGCCGCCGGCGCTGACCAGGCCCATCGCCATGCTGCGTTTTTCCGGCGTGGCGATGCGACCGACCGCCGGCAATACCACGCCGAAGGTCGTGCAACTCACGCCAATGCCGACCAGCAATCCCATACCGATGATCAGCATGGCGCCGCCTGGCGCGACCGCAGCGAACGCCAGGCCTGCGGCGAACGTCGTCGCGCCGAATGCGACCACCGGCGTCGAGCCGTAACGATCCGCTGCGGCGCCCGCGAATGGTTGGGCGAAACCCCACACCAGGTTGTGCAGCGCAATGGCGAATGCGATCTGCGTGACGGGCAGGCCGCGGTCGAACGAGAACGGCCCGATAAAGAGCCCGAAGGTCTGGCGGATGCCCATCGCCGCGCTCAGCACGAGCGCGCCGGCGAGGATCACGAGAGTCGTCGGGTTGAAGATTGGGGCGAAGCGTTTGCTGTGGGTCGTGGACATGGTTCTGATCTCCTTCGACACCATGGTCGCAGCGAGCATCAGAGGCGGCAAAAGAAAAGATTTTGATGACAGGTGAGTGGCACTCACTTGTGCGTTTGCGGCGGCTAGAGCGAGGCGCTACACGCTGAGCGCGACGAGGTTCGTAGCTCGTGGTTCGTATCAGGCGGCTTCGGATTGTGCGTCGAACTGTTCCGCCTCGCTGACCAGCCAGCGTCTGAAATCAAGCAGCTCCGGGCGGCGCTCCGCGTTTTCCGCGCTGACCAGCCAGTAGGCCGTGTCCGACGCGATCGTTTCCGCGCGGGCTTCGACCAGTGAGCCGCTGGCGAGATCGCTATCCACCAGCGGCCGACGTCCGAGTGCGACACCAAGGCTCATGCTGGCGGCTTCGAACGCGAGCTGGATCGTGTCGACGCGTAAGCCGTCGGCGGTTTCGATATCGTGCGCGCCGGTCGCGTCGAGCCACGCTTGCCAGTCTTCGCTCGCTGCGTTCACGTGAATCAGCGTCGCGCGTTGCAGGTCGAGGTGGCCGTGCGCGTCGCGCAGATTCTCCAGGTACGCGGGGCTGCACACCGGCACGAGGCGCTCGCCGAACAACCGCGTCCACGCAGCGCCGGCAACCGGTGAACGGCTCATGCGGACCGCGAAATCGAAACCGTCGACGGGGAAACCCACCTGCCGATGCGAGGTGTCGACACTCACATTCACATTCGGCCAGTGTGCGCGAAAATTCGCGAGGCGCGGCAGCAGCCAGCGCGACGCGAAGGTCGGCGCGCAGCTCAGCGCGATGGGACGATTCGCGCGATGGTTCGGTAGACGCTGCGTGCCGATCGCGATCAGCGAGAACGCCTCGGACACGTACGACAGATAATCCGCCCCCGTCGCGGTCAGCGAAATGCCGCGCGGTTCGCGCACGAACAACTGGACGCCGAGCGCTTCTTCGAGGCCGACGATGCTATGACTCACCGCGCTCGGCGTGACGTGCAACTCGGCGGCGGCGAGCTTGAAACTTTGATGCCTGCCGGCGGCTTCGAACAGGCGAAGCGCCGGCAGAGGCGGCAGACGAAGCGGCATGATGCATCCTCTCAGGACGACGCGCGGTGCCGTTGCGCAGCGGGCGCGCGGGCTGTTTCTGGGCAGAAGGATACCTTGCTCGGGGCGTGCGGTTGTCGTGCGGTCGGCTCGGTGCGCGGATAGCTCGCGCCGGAGAGGGCAACGTTAAAGCTGATGGAATGCGAAAAAATTAATTGAGGGTGTCGATTTGCTGGCGCGTTGTTCGTCGTGTGGGTATAGGGGAGAGTAAATTCAGTCGCTGCATTTTGAGCGGGACGTGGAGTCAAGCCAGGTCTTCCGCTCTCTGTCACTTCCCCTGATCCTTTCCCGCAACCGCAACGATCGTGCATGGGAGATAGCTGATGACCGAAGCCACCACGTCCGCACAGACACTGAAACCGGCGCGCCTGCTGGCCGATTCGCCGCCGCGCTTTCCGAACGAGAGCGCGGCCTATCGTAGTGCGCGCAACGATTTGCTAGCCGAAGAAATCGAATTGCGCCGCCATATCGAACGGGTCGCCGTGCAACGCCGCGCGCTGCCTCCGGGCGGCGTCGTATCGGAGGACTATCGCTTCGACGGTGAAGCGGGGCCCGTGACCTTATCCGGCCTGTTCGGCGCGCACGACACGCTCGTCACCTATAACTGGATGTTCGGTCCGCAACGCGCGCGGCCTTGTCCGATGTGCACGTCGCTGCTGAGCGCGTACGACGGCGAAATGCCCGACATCCTGCAGCGCGTGGCGTTCGTCGTGATCGGCCGGGCGCCGATCGAGAAGCTCGTCGCGTTCAAGCAGGAGCGAGGCTGGCGGCATTTGCGGCTGGTTTCGTCGGGAGGTAATACGTTCAATCGCGACTACGCGGCGGAAGATCCCGCAGGTGACGATAACCCGGCGTTCAACGTGTTCACGCGCGCCGCGGATGGCACGGTGCGGCACTTCTGGGCGGAGGAAATGGGACCGTCGACCGCCGATCCCGGGCAGGACCCGCGCGGCGCGCCCGACGTGATGCCGATCTGGACCGTGCTCGATATGACGCCGGGCGGACGGGGAAGCGATTGGTATCCGAAGCTGGAGTATCCGGCGCCGCCGGGTTAGCCGCAGTTCGGGGCAGGCCGCAAGATATGCGGTCGCGCGCGCACTCGCAATACGCAACACTCGCAAAGTGCAGCAGTCGCAAGGCGCAACCGCAAACCGCCACCCAACTAAGTCTGCCCCTCAACCGCATAACCCTGTCCGAGCGCCGTCTGCAAATACGCGGCGATGGCGCTCGCCCGCATCGGCCGGCTGAACAGATAACCCTGCACGGCGCGCGCGCCGAGCGCGGTCACGACGGCGGCTTGCGACGACGTTTCCAACCCTTCCACGACGCATTCGAGCCCAAGATTGCGGCACAAATCGAGCACCGACTTGACGATCTTTTTCGACGCGCTGTTCGTATCCACATCCGTCATGAAACTACGATCGATCTTGATCGTATCGAACGGCAGCCGGTGCACATAGCTCAGGCTCGAATACCCTGTGCCGAAGTCATCCAGCGACACACGGCAACCGGCTTTCTTGATCATGGTCAGCGAAGCGCGCGCCTGTTCGAAATCGCGCGTCACGGCCGTTTCCGTAATTTCGAACGACACACGGTGCGGTGGCACGCCGCTCGCCTGCACGATGTCGATCAGACGACGCGCGCGCGCCGACGTGCAGATATCGATCGCGGACAGGTTGAACGACAGATAAAGTTCGGCGGGCCAGCGCGCGGCCTCGTCGAGCGCTTTGTGCAACAGCACTTCGGTGATACGCAGAATCAGTTCGGTACGCTCGGCGATCCGAATGAATTCCTCCGGCTTGACCGCGCCGAGCCGCGCGTTGTGCCAGCGTCCCAGTGCTTCGAGCCCGATCGTGCGCTGCGAGATCACGTCGTAGATCGGCTGAAACTCCAGAAACAGTTCCGAGTCGAGATCCGCGTGGCGGAGTTCCTGAGTCACGAGACTCGAGCGGCGAATCCGCGTTTCATGTTCGGTCGAGAAAATCACCGGCGTGCCGCGGCGGCTTTCCTTGCCGACGTACAGCGCCGCGTCGGCGCGTTCGAACACCTGCGCGACCGTGGTGCCGGCTTCGGGAAACGCGGCCCAGCCGATCGTGCCCGACAGTTCCGCGACATTGCCGGCCACCCGGTACGGCTGGCTCAGCGTGTCGCAAATGCGCTGCCCCAATTCGACCAGCGTTTCGTTCGATTGTTTGTGCTGCGCGAGCACGCCGAATTCGTCGCCGCCGAGTCGCGCGAAAAAGATGCCGGGTTCGGCCAGCGCCAGCAGACGCACGCCCACTTCCTGCAACACGAGATCGCCGCTTGCATGGCCGTAGATATCGTTGACCTGCTTGAAACCGTCGAGATCGATCAGACCCACGTTGAAGCCACTGCCGCCGCTGCCGAGCGCCTGTTCGGACAGCGCGCGCAACGACGCGAAGAAACTGCGCCGGTTGGGCAGGTCGGTCAGACTGTCGATGCTCGCGAGCCGGAAGTTGTCGTCGCTCAAACGCTGGGTTTTCTGCTGGCTCGCGAGCAATTCGCTTTGCGCGTGAACCACGCCGGTAAACGTCTGGTAATACAGCTCGACGATAAACGCGAGGGCAATGCCGACGAGCGTCATGTCGATCGCCATCGCGATGAACACCGGCGAGCCGGTGAACACCATGAAGGTCGCGAAGCTTAGGATCACGATCGACAACACCAGCAAAGCCGCCGCGCGCAGATGCATCAGACAGAACACACCGCCCAGCACGGTGGTCGCGATATAGAACGCGACGTGCGCCTGTTGATACGCGGTGCCGTACGGAAACAGCAGCAGCGACCAGGTGCTGAACGCAATGCCGAAAATGCCCGACAGCCAGATCAGCTTGCGTAACTCGGGCACGGCCTTGTCGTGAGTCAGCACGCGGTGCCGAGCACGCCACCAGCGCACGCAACGAATCACGCACAGCGCGCAGAGGGCGATCGGCGCATAGATGGACAACCAGGCCGGCGCGCAATTCACGTGGGTGATCGCGACGGCCATGGTGTTGACCAGCAGGATGAAATAGAGCAACGGGATCTGTCGGCCGAACGCCTGGAGCTGCGAGCGCACGAGCTCCGGGTCGCCTTCCGCGACAGATAGCGCCTCCCTCAATCTGGCTAGTCGAACCATTCCCGTCCTTTTAACGTTTGCGCCGCCAACGCAGCTTTGTATATCGGCAGGACCGGGGCAAGCTTGAGGGCGATTAACGCAGAAATAAATCCGTTGCGGTAACTCCGACCTGCCGAATGCGGGCGATATGTCAATTGTGCCGCCCGTCGATTAATGCATATTGATTGGGCTTGCCGACGTCGAACCGGTAGCTGTAACGAACCTCGCGCAGCCGGTTGCGCCGGCCGTAGCGGCTGTGCAGGGCGCCAGGACGAGCCGTGCGGATGTTGCAATATGGCGAAATTTCATTTTTTTATTCTCCCGAATTCTTTACCGCCGGGCGCTGCCACCGGCTCTCGCCGTGTTTCAGGCGATCCACCATAACATAGTAAAAAAGCCCGTCGAGATCGGCTTGTGTCGCGCTAAAGCACTGAAATTGCAACGGTTTGTGATTCGGATTTAACGCTTGGCGGACGCGAGAATCACGTAACCGCACGATTCTTATGGCACTTTGCCGAAAAAAATCGTCAAATTGCCGCTGGGCGGGTGATACAAGGCTTACACCCAAGGTTTGCGTGAATATGCGCCTATGCGTTAGTGTGTCGGTCCCGGCGCAACAGATGTGGCGCCGGTTCCATGATTACCATACGGGAAGTGCTATGAACAAACAGGAACTGATTGATGCAGTCGCCGCAGCGACGGGCGAAAGCAAAGCGGCCACCGGCCAAACCATCGACGCAATCGTCGAAGCGGTGACCAAAGCCGTGGTGGGTGGCGATACGGTGCAACTGGTCGGTTTCGGTTCTTTCTCGACCGGCGCGCGCGCAGCTCGCGTGGGCCGCAATCCGTCGACGGGCGCTGAGATCCAGATCGCAGCGGCCAAGACGGTGAAGTTCACCGCAGGCAAGGCTTTCAAGGAAGCTGTCAACGCGTCGTAATGCAACGCGCTTCGCGCCGGAGTTTTGCGCGCGCGCAGTCTTTGCGCGTGACTAGCGAAACATCGGGCGTGAGGAATCACGCGCTGCCCAACCCTCGGTGAGATCAACCATCGGTGGCTGGTGCGGCGCGTGGGTTTTGTCGTCAGCCCGTGTTGTTAGTCCCGGTCGTCAGCCCGCGCGACGCTTGCGGGTGGCGGCGGCCAATGTTTCCAGTACCGGTTCGGTTTGCGTCCAGCTCACGCACGCATCCGTGATCGACACGCCGTAACGCAGCGGCACCCCGGCTTTCAGATCCTGACGGCCTTCTTCCAGATGACTTTCCAGCATCACGCCGATAATGCGGCGCTCATGCTGCGTCAATTGTTGCGCCAGATTTTCCACCACATCCAGTTGACGCAAATGCGATTTGCCGGAGTTCGCGTGCGAACAGTCGACCATCACCTGCTCACGCAGGCCTGCTGATTTGAGCGCGGCACACGTCGATTCCACCGACGCGCTGTCGTAATTCGGTCCCTGCTTGCCGCCGCGCAAGATCACATGCGCGTCGTCGTTGCCGCGGGTTTCGAAGATCGCGGCCATGCCCATTTTCGTCATGCCCATGAACGCGTGGCTCGCGCGCGCGGCGACGATCGCGTCCGCGGCGATCTGCACGCCGCCGTCGGTGCCGTTCTTGAAACCGATCGGGCAGCTTAAGCCCGAAGCGAGTTGCCGATGGCTCTGGCTCTCCGTCGTGCGCGCGCCGATCGCGCCCCACGCGATCAGATCGGCAATATATTGCGGGCTCAGCAGGTCGAGGAACTCGGTGCCCGTCGGCAAGCCGAGACCGTTGATGTCGAGCAGCAATTGCCGCGCGAGTCGCAGGCCTTCGTTGATGCGGAAGCTGCCGTCCAGACGCGGATCGTTGATATAGCCTTTCCAGCCTACCGTGGTGCGCGGTTTTTCGAAGTAGACGCGCATCACGATCAGCAGATCGTCCTTGTACGACTCGGCGGCGTGCTTCAGCTTGCGGGCGTATTCGATGGCCTGATCGTGATCGTGAATCGAACACGGACCGACGATCAGCACGAGCCGGTCGTCGCGGCCGTGCAGAATGTCGGCGATTTCCGCGCGGGTCTTTTCGACGAGTGTTTGCACCGAAGGGGGCACCGGCAATTCGTCTTGCAGCAGCGCGGGGGAAATCAGCGGACGGACCGCGCCGATGCGCGTGTCGTCGATTCGCGTGGTGTCCTGGGTGGCGTCGGCCGAGCCGACTTCCTGATCGTGCAGGGGATTGTCGAGGGCGCTCAAGATATTCTCCCGGACCGGGTGAGGCGACAGCCTCAGGGCCTGTGTATGTGAGTGGGGGCGGATTCGCTGCCGGGATTATGACACTCGCGCATGACGGCCAGCATGCGAGTCTGGACGCGGGCCATGACACGGGCCAGAGAGTGGCCATGACGGGCCATGACGCCGCCCGCTCAGAGTCGTTCGATCAGCGCCATGGCGGCGGCCGGATTGCGTTCCTTGAAGCCGCTGATCACGTACAGATAGACGTCGCGGGCGGCGATTTTCGATGGCGGCTCGGCGCAAGTGTCCAGATCGTCCGGCGTCGTGCCCGCAGCAAGTTCACGCGCGCGTTCGGCCCAGACGTCGAGCGATTTCGTGGCGTAGCCGTTGGCGTGTTTGTCGGTGGTGCCCATGATGCGGGCGTAGACGAACGGCGCGGTGAGGTCCGCGATCTGCGGGTAGTCGCTGTCGCCGGCCAGCACGACGGCGACTTTGTATTGACGAGCGAGCGCGATGAATTCCGGCGTCTTGAAGCTGTCGTTGCGGACCTCGATGGCGTGCCGCAGCGATTGTCCTTCAATGCTCGCGGGCAGCAGTTTCAGAAAGGCCTCGAAGTCTTCGGGGTCGAATTTCTTGGTCGTCGCGAATTGCCAGTTGATCGGGCCGAGTTTCTGTTTGAGCAACAGCACGCCGCTCGCGAAAAAACGCTCGATGGTCTCGCTGGCATCCGCGAGTACTTTGCGATTGGTCGCGTAACGCGGGGCTTTGAGCGAAAAGACGAAATCGTCCGGGGTTTCCTGAAACCACTTCTCGTAGCTCGATGGCTTTTGCAAACCATAAAACGTGCCGTTGATTTCAATCGACGTGAGGTGCCGGCTCGCGTAATCGAGTTCGCGGCTTTGCGTGAGATCCGAGGGGTAGAACGGCCCGCGCCATGGCGCGTAGGTCCAGCCGCCGATGCCGACGCGGATGCTGGCGGTCGCGCTGGTTTTAGCGGCTTTGGCGGGCTTCGCAGGGCTTGCAGGTTGAGTGGGCTTGGCAGGGCTTGCGGGTTTTGCAGGCTTTGCAGGCTTTGCAGGCTTTGCAGGCTTTGCGGATTTAGCGGGTTTTGCTTCAGGCACGTGGACGCTCCTTCAGGCTTCAACTCGGAAGCCGTAGATTAGCGTTTTTCGCCGCCGCCTCGAACCTGCGGTTCGCCTCCGCCACTTCCACCCGGAACTGCTGCAACGCGCTAACCGCCAGATCCTGCGGCGTGAGCGCGGCCCACAACACGTCGATCAACTGATCGGCGGTCGCGTCGATGTCGATATGCCGGTTCGCCAGCGTGGCGTCCCACAGTACGTGTTCCATCGGCCCGAACACCATCGAGCGCAGCAGGCGCAGCGGCATGTCGGCGCGAATCTGTCCGCTCTCCTGGCCCTGCGCGAGGACGCGCATCAACGGGGCGGTGTAGCGGCGCTGCAGCTCGGTGAGCGCCTCGCTCAACTCGTGATGCCGCGCGCGCCCTTCGGACAGCACCAGCGCGCACAGATCGGTGCCGTTCACCAGCATCAGCCGTAAATGCGTACGCACGATGAACGCGAACTGCTGACGCACGTTGCCGTCGCGCGGCAGGCCGGATTCGATCGCCTCGATGATCTCGTCGTACCAGTCGCCGATCACCCGCGCGCACAGCTCGCGCTTGCCGCGAAAGTAGCTGAACACGGTCGCCTCGGAAATGCCGAGGCGTTGCGCGATCTCCGCGGTCGTGGCGCGCTCGTAGCCTTTCTCGGAGAACACGTCGCGCCCCGCCTGAAGAATCTCCTTCACGCGCTGCTGCGACTTGCGCCCGGCCGGCTGGCGGCGCGAGGCGGGTAACTCGGCCTTCAGGGCAACCGTCATATGAGTCAAGTTCAGATTTGGGAGGCGGAGGCGGCCGGAAGCACGGCCGGAACGCAGGCCGGATCAGCCTGTCTGCACCGATCCTATCACGACACGCCCGCTTCGGATGCGCGCCGGATCATTTCTGAGTGACACTCAAAAATACCTATTGACGCTTACGTCAATCTAGCGTGAAATGCGGCTTGAACGTTTCGCGCCTCGTGCGTGACGACAGGGGCGGCTCACAAGGCCGCCGCCGTCCGCCGAGCCGCACTCGGTTCGCCGTCAGTCTGACCAGGCTGACCGGCCGCCAACGAACTCTGGAGACACCGCAATGCGCAACCTGCCCGGTTTGCAATTCCCGCTCGGCGAAGAAATCGAAATGCTGCGTGACAGCATCGCGGGATTCGCTGCCAAAGAAATCGCTCCGCGCGCAGCGGAAATCGATCGCACGGACCAGTTTCCCATGGACCTGTGGCGCAAATTCGGCGATCTGGGCGTGCTGGGCATGACGGTCTCGGAAGAATACGGCGGCGCGAACATGGGCTACACCGCCCACATGATCGCGATGGAAGAAATCTCGCGGGCGTCGGCGTCGGTCGGCTTGTCGTACGGCGCGCATTCGAATCTGTGCGTCAACCAGATTCACCGCAACGGCACCACCGCGCAAAAAGAAAAATACCTGCCCAAGCTGGTCTCCGGCGAACACGTCGGCGCGCTCGCCATGAGCGAGCCGAACGCCGGCTCGGACGTGGTCAGCATGAAGCTGCGCGCGGAAAAGAAGGGCGACCACTACGTGCTGAACGGCACCAAGATGTGGATCACCAACGGCCCGGATTGCGACACGCTGGTCGTCTACGCCAAGACCGATCCCGAAGCGAATTCGCGCGGCATTACCGCGTTTATCGTCGAGAAGGGCATGAAGGGTTTCTCGGTCGCGCAGAAGCTCGACAAGCTCGGCATGCGTGGCTCGCACACCGGCGAACTGGTGTTCGAGAACGTCGAAGTACCGGAAGAAAATATTCTCGGTCAGCTCAACGGCGGCGTGAAGGTGCTGATGAGCGGTCTCGACTACGAACGCGCGGTGCTCGCGGGCGGCCCGACCGGCATCATGGTCGCGGTCATGGACGAGGTCGTGCCGTATATCCACGACCGCAAGCAGTTCGGTCAATCCATCGGCGAATTCCAATTGATTCAGGGCAAGGTGGCCGATCTGTACACCACGTTGCAGGCGTGCCGCGCGTATCTGTACGCGGTGGGCCGTCAGCTCGACACGCTCGGCGCAGAACACGTGCGCCAGATGCGCAAGGATTGCGCCGGTGTGATTCTCTACACCGCCGAAAAAGCCACGTGGATGGCCGGCGAAGCGATCCAGATTCTCGGTGGCAACGGCTATATCAACGAGTATCCGGTCGGTCGTTTGTGGCGCGACGCGAAGCTCTATGAAATCGGCGCGGGCACGAGCGAAATCCGCCGCATGTTGATCGGCCGCGAGCTGTTTGCCGAGACGGCTTGAGCGTGAACCCTTCAGGAGAAACCACGCAATGCCGATCATCGAATCAAAGCTGAATCCGCGCTCGGACGACTTCCGCGCCAACGCGGCGGCGCTCGAAGCGCTCGTCGCCGATCTTCGCGCGAAGATCGACAAGCTCGCGCTGGGCGGCGGCCAGGCCGCACGCGACAAACACACGGGCCGCGGCAAACTGCTGCCACGCGACCGCATCGCGCAACTGCTCGATCCGGGCACGCCGTTTCTCGAGTTCTCGCAGCTCGCCGCGTACGAGATGTACAACAACGACGCGCCGGGTGCGGGCGTGATCACCGGCATCGGCCGGATCGCGGGGCAGGAGTGCGTGATCGTCTGTAACGACGCCACGGTCAAAGGCGGCACCTACTATCCCGTCACCGTGAAAAAGCACGTGCGGGCCCAGGAAGTCGCCGCGGAAAATCATCTGCCGTGCGTGTATCTGGTCGACTCCGGCGGCGCGAATCTGCCGAATCAGGACGACGTGTTCCCCGATCGCGATCACTTCGGCCGCATCTTCTTCAACCAGGCAAATCTGTCGGCGGCGGGTATTCCGCAGATCGCCGTGGTGATGGGCTCGTGCACGGCGGGCGGCGCGTATGTGCCGGCCATGAGCGACGAGTCGATCATCGTCAAGAATCAGGGGACGATTTTTCTCGGCGGCCCGCCGCTCGTGAAAGCCGCCACCGGTGAAGTGGTGAGCGCGGAAGACCTCGGCGGCGGCGACGTGCATACGCGCCTCTCAGGCGTGGTCGATCATCTCGCGCAGAACGACGCGCATGCGTTGGGGATCGCGCGCAGCATCGTCGGCAATCTGAATCGCGTGAAGCAGGTGCCGGTCGCGTTGCAGGAACCGAAGCCGCCGCGCTACGACGTGAAGAGCCTGTACGGCGTGATTCCGGTCGACACGCGCAAGCCGTTCGATATCCGCGAAGTGATCGCGCGGATCGTCGACGATTCCGCTTTCGACGAATTCAAGGCGCGCTACGGCACCACGCTGGTCTGCGGTTTCGCGCATATCTGGGGGCACCCGGTCGGCATCATCGCGAACAACGGCATTCTGTTTTCCGAGTCGGCGCTCAAGGGCGCGCACTTTATCGAACTGTGCTGCCAGCGCAAGATTCCGCTGGTGTTCCTGCAGAACATCACCGGTTTCATGGTGGGCCGCAAATACGAAAACGAAGGCATCGCGCGTAACGGCGCGAAGATGGTGACGGCCGTGGCTACGGCGAAGGTGCCGAAGTTCACGGTGATCATCGGCGGGTCGTTCGGCGCGGGCAATTACGGCATGTGCGGTCGTGCGTATTCGCCGCGCTTCCTGTGGATGTGGCCGAACGCGCGCATCTCGGTGATGGGCGGCGAGCAGGCGGCGTCGGTGCTGGCCACGGTCAAGCGCGACGGCATCGAAGGCAAGGGCGGCGCATGGAGCGCCGAAGAAGAGGAAGCATTCAAGCAGCCGATTCGCGACCAGTACGAACATCAGGGCCACCCGTACTACGCTAGCGCGCGGTTGTGGGACGACGGCGTGATCGATCCGGCGCAAACGCGCGACGTGCTCGGTCTCGGTCTGTCCGCCAGCATGAACGCACCGATCGAAGAAACGCGTTTCGGCGTGTTCAGAATGTGACGCGCGCACAGCACAGTCACGCAACCCCGCGCAGGAGCCACGATGCAATACGAAACGCTGACGCTTGAAGTGTCCGCCCAGATCGCCACGGTCACGCTGAATCGCCCGGACGTGCGCAACGCGTTCAACGAAACGATGATCGCCGAGATCACCTCGGCCTTCACGTCGCTGCACACGCGCGACGACGTGCGCGCGGTGGTGCTCGCCGCGAACGGCAAGGCCTTCTGCGCGGGCGCCGACCTGAACTGGATGAAGAAAATGGCCGGTTACTCGGACGACGAGAACCGCGCCGACGCAATGTTGCTGGCGAACATGCTGGCGTCGATCTATCGCTGCAACAAGCCGGTGATCGCGCGCGTGAACGGCGACGCGTACGCGGGCGGTATGGGCCTGATTTCGGCGTGCGATATCGTGGTGGCGGTGGAGAGCGCGCGTTTCTGTCTTTCTGAAGCGCGTCTCGGCCTGATTCCCGCAACCATCGCGCCGTATGTGATTCGCGCGTTGGGCGAGCAGGCCTCGCGCCGCTACTTCACGACCGCCGAGCAGTTCGATTGCGCGACGGCGTTGCGTCTCGGTCTGGTCAGCGAAGCGGTGAGCGCGGAGCAACTGGACGCGACCGTGCAGCAGATCGCCGGCACGCTCTGCGCGAACGGACCGCAAGCGGTGCGCGCGTGCAAGCAGCTCGTGCAGGACATCGCGGGCCGCGAGTTGAACGACGCGCTGATCGAAGACACGGCGGCGCGCATCGCGCGCACGCGGGCTGGTGCGGAAGGCCGCGAAGGCGTCGCGTCGTTCCTCGAAAAACGCACGCCGTCCTGGCGCGATTGAAACAGCACGAACGTGTGAGCGCCGCATCTTCTCCAGGGCGCCGCACGGCTCTGACCAGAACAACAGCCCCGAACAACGGCACACTTCATCGAGACATTTCATGTTCAACAAGATCCTGATAGCCAACCGCGGCGAGATTGCGTGCCGCGTCGCCGCGACCTGCAAGCGGCTCGGCATTGCGAGCGTGGCGGTCTATTCCGATGCGGACGCCGACGCGAAACACGTGGCCGCCTGCGATGAGGCGGTGCATATCGGCGGATCGAGCGCGAAAGAAAGCTATCTGCGCGTCGAGCGCATTATCGAAGCCGCGCGCGCCACCGGTGCGCAAGCGGTGCATCCGGGCTACGGCTTCCTGTCGGAAAACGAAGACTTCGCGCAGCAGTGCGAGGCGGCCGGGATCGTCTTCATCGGACCGCCGGTCGCGGCGATTGCCGCGATGGGTTCGAAGGCCGCCGCGAAGGCGCTGATGCATGCGGCGGCCGTGCCGCTCGTGCCGGGCTATCACGGCGACGATCAGGACCCGCCGTTGCTGCACCGTGAGGCGGATGCGATCGGCTATCCGGTGCTGCTGAAGGCAAGCGCCGGCGGCGGCGGCAAGGGCATGCGCGTGGTCGAACGCAGCGAGGATTTCGTGGCGGCATTGGCGTCGTGCAAGCGCGAGGCTGCGAGCAGCTTCGGCAACGATCGCGTGCTGATCGAAAAGTATCTGACGCGGCCGCGTCACGTGGAAGTGCAGGTGTTCGCGGATCGCCATGGCGGCGCGGTGTATCTGTTCGATCGCGATTGCTCGGTGCAGCGGCGTCACCAGAAGGTGCTGGAAGAAGCGCCGGCGCCGGGTCTCTCTGCTGAAATCAAACGCGAGATGGGCGAGGCGGCGGTGGCCGCGGCGCGCGCGGTGAATTACGTCGGCGCGGGCACGGTCGAGTTCATCATGACCGCCAGCGGCGATTTCTACTTCATGGAAATGAACACGCGCCTGCAGGTCGAGCATCCGGTGACCGAAATGGTGACGGGGCAGGACCTGGTGGAATGGCAACTGCGCGTCGCCGGCGACGAACCGCTGCCGCTCACGCAGGAACAACTCAAGCTCGACGGCCACGCGATCGAAGCGCGAATCTACGCGGAACATCCGGCGCGCGGCTTTTTGCCGTCGACGGGTACGCTCAAACATCTGCGCATGCCGGAAGGCGTGGAGTTCGTGATCGGCATGGGCGAGCCGGGACGCAAGGCGCCGGTGCGGATCGACAGCGGCGTGCGCGAAGGCGACACCATCACGCCGTTCTACGATCCGATGATCGCCAAGCTGATCGTGCATGGCGCCACGCGCGAGGAAGCCTTGGCGCGCATGAGCCGCGCGCTGCACGCGTGCGAAGTGGTCGGCCCGCATACCAACGTCGAGTTCCTGCAGCGCATTGTCACGAGCGAACCGTTCGCCACGGGCGATCTGGATACCGGCTTGATCGAGCGTCATCACGACGCGTTGTTCGCGCCGGTGAAGAAGCCGTTCAAGGAAGCGCTGGCGCTCGCCTGCGCGGCGCTGCTGACGCGCGAAGGCGGCACATCCCATGGCGCGTCGCCGTGGGACGCGTTGTCGCATTGGCGGCTGAATAGCGGCTACACGCAGACGCTCGGCTGGCGCAATCTCGACGACGAAAGCGCGTTCACCGTCACGTTCGCTCGCGACGGCGACACGCAAACGCTGGAACACGACGGCGTGAGTGAGGGCTTCAGTTGGTCGGCCTGCGCGGGCGAGCACGAGTTCCGCGCGACTATCGGCGATGCACGGGCAACTGGCCGCGTGTTCGTGGATGGCGATACGTTCCACGTGTTCTGCCTCGGCGAAACGCTGGCGTTCGAGTGGCAGAACCTGCTCGCGCATGCCGCGGATGCGGAAGGTGGCGAAGGCCGTCTGACCGCGCCGATGCCGGGCAAGGTGATCGCGGTGCTGGTCGAACCGGGCACGGTGGTGGAGAAGGGCACACCGCTGATCGTGATGGAAGCGATGAAGATGGAGCACACGATCGGCGCGCCGGCGGCGGGAACGGTGTCGGAAGTGTTGTATGCAGTGGGCGATCAGGTGGCCGACGGCGCGCAGCTTCTGGTGCTGGACGTGAAGTCGGCGTAACGCTCAGGTGTAAAACTCAGGCGAGGCGCGGATAGCCGGCGGCGCGCGCTTCGTCTTCGAGTTGCTCGATGCGTGCGTAGTCGGCGAGCGTCAGCGTGGAAAAGCCCTGCAAACGCAGGCGTTTTACGCGTTCTGGCTGGGTGGCGAGCGTGTCGTTCAACGCGTCGCGCAGGGCTTCGATAGTCTGCGACGGCACGGTATTCGACGCGATCAACGGAAGTCCCGGCGACGGCGCCGTCAAGCCGATCCGGCGCATTTGCCGCGCGAGTTCCGGCATTTCATCGGCGATAAACGCGAACGTCACGCAGTCGATCGCGGCGACGTCCGCGCGATTTTCCGCAACCGCACGCAACGATCCGAGATGCGAACCGGTCCGCACGACCGCGCTGAAAAATGCGCCGCCTTGCGCGAGCGGCGCGACGGCGTGGCGAAATACGTTCATACCGCTATTCGAGTCGTCCTGGTTGTAGGCGGCACGCGCGTCTCGGCAGGCGGCCAGCGTGTCGAACGGCGCGTCGGCGCGAGTCACCAGCACGCTCGAATAGTCCGCGCCTTCGCAACCCGGCGCGTCGTAACGCGGCGTGGCGATCAACTGAACCTGCTTGTGCAAGCCATGCATCAGCGGATAGCCGCAGGTCTGCGAGATCAGCAGATTGGGGCGGCGCCAGAAGCCGTGCAATTCTTCGTCGGGTTCGACGATGCGGCAGGCGGGTTTGACCCGCAGCAACACGTCGGCCAGCCACTCGCGCCATTCGAAGGCGAGAGCGGGCGTGACGTTATACATCGGCAGGGCGGCGATCCAGGTCATGAGCGCGATTCTGGCACAGCTAATGTCTGACCATTCGGAATTCGTCGAGGCCGAGCCGCACCGCCTCGGTCGGTCTGAACGTCCATTTGTGTGCCGCGACGGACAGGATTTCCTGCTGCGCGTCTTCGAACGCGATCAGCAGGTCCTGCTTGCGCTTGCTGGCCGCGCCGCAGAAGGTGATCAGCGCCTCGGCGCTGACTTCGAAGATCTGCACGCGATCATCGCAGCAGACCCGGAACGCGACCGTCGCGCATTCCGTGACACAGGGCCGGAACCCTTCATCGACATAGACCGACATGGCGACCTCCCCACACACGCCTGAGGTGTCAGGATGACAAATCGTAAGGCGAAGGTATGTGGGGGAACCGGCATTTGGGGTGAATTGGAGGCGATTGACGCAGGTGCGATCCAGTTCGCTAAGCGCGAGCGGATATTTGCACGCGTCGAAGCCTCTTCGATCTAGTCGCGGCGGGGTTTGCGGGCTGGATCTTCGCCCAGGTTTCTCAAACGTGCCCGTAAGCGCCGGTTGTCGGCGAACAATCCGGCAAAGGCCAGAACGAACAGCAGCAGATAGAACCACTGGCCCGAGTAGTGAATGAGTCCCCACGCAGCGCCGGCACAGGCGAGGGCCGCTAGCAGAAGCGCTGCTTTGTCGTGAATCCACTTCATGCTGTCACCCGCTGGCGCGCTCTCAGTGCAAATGCAAAGAGCGCGAGTTTAATTGACAAATAGCGAAAATCGTCGCCATTGACAGTCAGACAATGAAGTTAATGCGGCCCGCATGCCAGCCCAGGCAGTTGTCTGCGATTCAGTCGAGAATTTTCCTGACGCTCAATCGATCGCACTGACAATGCGGATTGTTATTGGAAACGTCGCTACCGAATTCGCGATTTATCCGAACGCGGGAACATCAATCAAACTTAACCAGGTCCTGAAAAATAAGCCGCCCCCACGTGCGGCCTCGCGCCTGAACAAGTAACCCACCTTCGCCGATCTTCCCCAGTTCGATCGGCGCGAAGCCGAGCCGCTCGGCGAGCGCCGCCACCGACGCGCTGGCCGCATCGTCGTCGCTGGAAACAAACACGACTCGTCGGCTGCCTGCGGGTGTTGTCGGCCCTTGCGCCAGCGTCGCTGCCGCCACATGGTTGAAGGCCTTCACCACCTTCGCCCCCGGAAACGCTTTCGCCACAGCGGCAGTGGAGGGCAGCCCGTCCAGCTCTTCCGGCGGCACGCCGAATGCGTTGGTGGCGTCGATCACGATCTTCCCTTGCCAGTTGTCGGCCATCCGCCCGATGTCGCTATGAACGGCGAAAGGAACGGCGAGGATGACGACATCGGCCTTAACGGCGTCCTCAATAGGCTTGGGCACGAGCGACGCCCCGATCTGCGCCGCGAGCGCGTCCACCGGTCGCCGACCTGCCACGATGACTTCGATTCCCTGTTGGGCAAATGCGTGAGCGATGGCCGTACCGATCTTGCCAAGCCCGATGATTGCGTAGCTCATTGATCTCTCCATGAATAAGTGGTCGGCTCGCTCAAACCTGCCCGACGCCACCGTCGTGCATCAGATCCGCGCCGGTCATATAGGAACTCTGGTCGGACGCGAGAAAGACCGCCGCGTTAGCCATTTCGTCGGGCTGCGCGAGTCGCCTGATCGGGATCATGCTCAGGTACATCTTCACCAGCGCTTCGCGGTCTTCCGGCGTGGTGCCTTGCGAATCGAGCATCGGCGTGTCGGTAACGCCCGGACTCAGCGTGTTCACGCGAATGCCGCGATCCTTGAATTCCGCTGCCCACGTGCGCGCATAGGAACGCAACGCCGCTTTCGTCGCCGCGTAGGTCGTATGACCCGGAATACCCATCACGTGCATCGCCGACGAAACCAGTACGATCGATCCGCCACGCGTCATGAGCGGCAATAACTTCTGCACCAGAAACACGGGGCTGCGAGCGTTGAGATCGAACGTCCGGTCGAAATGCTCGGGCGTGAGCGTATCGATCGAAGCCTGCTCCACCAGCGCCGCATTCGACACGACGATATCGACGACACCTCGTTCGCGCTTGACCGCCGCCACGACCCGGTCTAGATCGTCGAGCTTCGTCGCGTCGGCCTGAATCGCGGTGACGTTGCGGCCGATCCGTTCGACGGCCTCGTCGAGCTGCGCTTGCCGACGGCCGAAAATCACCACATGAGCACCTTCGGCGACGAAGCGCCGGGCAATCGCCAGACCGATACCGGTCGTGCCGCCGCTGATCACGGCGATCTTGTCGTTGAGAGAGGACATGAGACACCTTCTGTGTGTTCGTGAATGTTGAGATCATCGTAGTGGCAGGTCCCCGCATTGATAATCAGCGGGTTGTTCATAAGGTTTATTCTTCGAGAGAATTAATCGAGGAGAAGGCCACGATGGACCGGTTTCAGGAATTGAATGCCTTCATCGCCGTCGTCGAAGCGGGCGGTTTTTCCGCTGCGGCGCGCAGAACCGGCGACTCACAGTCCGCGATCAGCAAGTCCATCGGCGCGCTGGAGAAACGCCTCGGCGTGATGCTCTTCAACCGAAGCACACGCAGCGTGACGCTGACCGATCAGGGGCAGCGTTACTACGACCGCACGAAGCCGCTGGTCGACGAGATGGATGAGGCCGATAGCGAACTGAGCAGCAGCACGCTGGAGGTCTCGGGTCCAATCAGGATCGCGGTCGCCTCGACCTTCGGCCGTCTTCATGTGCTGCCGCTCATCCCCGAGCTGTTGTCGCTCAATCCCGGCCTTCAGGTCGATCTGATTCTTTCCGACTTCGTGCGGGACATGGTGGACGATCGAATCGATCTGGCGATCCGGGTGGGCCGGGTCGACGATCCTGATGCGGTCGTCAAGCGCGTGGCCAGCACGCCGCTCGTTTGCGTCGGCTCGCGTCGCTACTTCGAGCAACACGGCATCCCCAAAACGCCCGCCGAACTCACCGATCACAATTGCCTGTTATATGGCGGTCTGCTGGAGTCGGCGAATTGGCCGTTTGTCGGACCGGAAGGTCGATTCAGTGTGTCCGTGCGCGGCAACCTCTCGTCGAACAGTGTCGAAACGATCCGCGCGGGTGTGTTGGCCGGTGTGGGAATCGGTCTGTTCGCGAAGCTCTCGCTCGCCGATGAACTCCGGCACCCGGACGTGATTTCGATTCTCGACGACTTCATCGGCGACGTCAGAGACGTTAGTCTCGTGTGGCCGAAGCGCCGGTTCGTACCGGCACGCGTGCGCCGCGCGACGGAATTCTTTGCCGTGGCGCTCCCAGCGCGTATTTAGACGAGCTCGCGTGCCACGACCGCACGTCGATCGCAATCCGATACCAAATGGCACAAGATCATGCAATCTTCCGCGGGCTCCGGTTCCGTATGCTTTCTGCGCTGCGACCCACTCTCGCTGGCATACCCGAACGGAGCCGGGCAGGGCTGCCGATCCGGCGTGCGAGTTGAAACCGTATTGAACAAGGGGCGATGTTTGCGCTTTTGAAACTTGTGACACAATAAAACGTCAGGATCGCCGCAGGACACGGGCGTTCAGTGTGGTTAACCTGGGCACGGCAGTAAGCACTGCAGGTATGGCTCGTACGGGAGGCGCACATGGTCACCAGTTTCGCATCACACAGGGCAGCGGCGCGACAGTTCTCGCGGGTCGGTCTGTCGACCTGCCATGCACAACCTTCGGCGTCCGGCTATCGGCATCAACGGAGCCTTGCTCGTGGATAACGCCGTGGCTCAGAACCTGCTGCCGTCGCTGGCCCGTTCGAAGTTGATCTCCATCGACGAGATCCTGAGCGCGCGCCCCCAGCGGCCGATTGCCACCACCCGCGAGCGCGGCTGGAGTGGCGTGACGGCCGATCTTCACCGTCCGTACTTCGGTTGCGCCGAGCGCCACGCGGGCCTTGATCATCATCTGATCTGCTATTGCCCGTCGGGCAGCGCGAAACTGATTCAGAGCCGCGCCGGCGTCGTTCATGCGAGCGTCATTACGGCCGGCACGTCCTATATCATGCCCGCCGGCTACGAGTCGGCGTGGGAAGGCGATTCGGGTTTGTCAGCGCGGTTGCGCGTGCCGACCTCGCTGGTCGACTCGGCGGCGGAGCAACTGGGTCAGCGGCCGGGCCAGGTGGAAATCCGCAATGTGTTTCAGGTGCGCGATGCCGTGATCGAGTGCCTCGCGCAGACGCTGCTCGTGGAAATGGACCGGCCGGCGCATCCGGTTCAGGTGTTGATCGTCGACGCATTATCGACCGCGCTGGCCGCCCATATGCTGCGCGGCTACAACGCATTCGAACTGGTGGAGGTCTCGCCGGAGCGTTCGCTCTGCAAGCTCGAAATCGCGCGCCTCACTGAATTCATCGAAGACAATCTCGATCGCACGATCAGTCTCGAAGATCTGGCCTCGGTCGTGAACATGAGCCGGTTCCATTTCAGCCGGCTGTTCAAACGCAGCACCGGCAGTACGGCGATCAGCTTCGTCGAGCAGTGTCGGATTCGCCGGGCTCAATCGCTGATTACCGACACCGACCGGCCGCTCGCGGAGATTGCGTTGACGGTGGGCTTTGTCGATCAGAGCCATTTCACGCGGCGATTCCATCGGCATGTCGGCTGTACGCCTGCGGTGTTTGCGCGCGAGCAGGGACGACGACGCTCGGGGCTGCGCTCGGCGCAGTCCATCGGCAAGCGCGAGCAATAACCGTTCGCGCGAATCGCCAACACGCATCGATTCACCGTGCTGGCTCCAGTATCACCGTCAAGGAGCGGACGCCCTGCGCGCCGTGTATGAGCACGCCTTCATATCCGCTGTAGCAAAGGGGCCCGTGTGGAAACGATCACCCTCACTCTCGTATTGCTCGTGTGCGTCATTGCCAGCAGTATCGTCAAACGTGCCGCGCGAATTCCGCTTCCGCTTGCCATCGTGCAGATTGCAATCGGCGCGCTGATTGCGCAGATCTTCCGGTTCCGGGTTTCGCTTGCACCCGACGTTTTCCTGCTGTTGTTCGTCTCGCCGTTGCTGTTTCTCGACGGCTGGCGCATTTCGAAAGAAGGCCTGTTCCGCGACAAGTGGACGATTGGTGCATTCGCTCTCGGCCTGGTTCTGTTCACGGTCCTCGGAGCGGGCTTCTTCATTCACTGGCTGATTCCACTCATGCCGCTGCCCGTCGCCTTTGCGTTGGCGGCGACGCTTTCTCCGACCGACGCGGTCGCCGTCTCGGCCATTGCGGAGCGTGTGCCGATTCCGCCGCGCTTGATGAATGTGCTCGCAGGCGAGGCGCTGCTGAACGATGCATCGGGTCTCGTCTGCCTGCGCTTCGCGATCGCTGCCGCGGTAACGGGCTCGTTCTCAGTCGCCGAAGCGAGCGGAACGTTCCTGTGGCTGGTGGCGGGCGGCGTGGCGGCGGGCGCGGCGGTCACGCTGCTGGCGAATGCGGCGAAGGACTGGACCGCGCGACTGTTCGGCGAGGAAACCGGCACGCAGATTCTGATCAGTTTGCTGTTGCCGTTCGGCGCGTATGTCGTGGCCGACCGGCTCGCCGCATCGGGTATCCTGGCGGCCGTGACGGCGGGTATCGTGATGAGCTACGAGGAACTGGCGGGAAAGGCGTTGGCTAGCACGCGCATTCGCCGTGCGGCGGTTTGGGACGCGCTTCAATTCGCCGGCAACGGCGTGATCTTCGTGCTTCTCGGGCAACAGCTTTTCAGCGTGATCGATCGGGGCGGGCAAGTTATTAGTCAAACCGGAAGGCAGCAGGAAGTCTGGCTGCTTTTATACGTCGCCGCAATCAGTGGCGCGTTGCTTCTCATACGGTTTTTGTGGACCTGGGCTGCCTTGCGCGTGATTGTGTTTCGCACCGGTCCGGGCACTCAGACGATCAACACGTCGGGCTGGCGCCTGATCACGGCGACGTCGTTAGCGGGCGTACGTGGCGCGGTTTCGCTCTCCGGCGTGATGACGCTGCCGTTGCTGATTGAAAACGGCTCGCCGTTCCCGGCAAGAGACCTCGCCATTCTGCTTGCCGCCGGCGTGATCGTCGTCACCCTGATTGCTGCGAACGTCGGCTTGCCCTATGTCCTGAGCGGTATCAAGGTGCCGCCCGGTACATTGGAACGGCGGCAGGAGGACGACGCTCGTGGCGCCGCGGCTCAGGCGGCCATCGTTGCTGTTGAGCGTGCGCTCCATGAGACGCGCCAGGCAAGCGAAGACGCCGACCTGTTCTCGCAAGCCGGTGCGCGGCTTATCGCACACTATCGCGAGCAGATCGCATTGCGCGGCGATGGCGGACAGGACGCGAGGCGCGGCTTGCAGATCGACGAGATCGAACGCCGGCTGCGGTTGCTGGCGCTCGGCGCGGAACGGGACGAACTGTATCGCGTCGCCCAGTCGGGCAAGCTGACGGACGAACTGGTGCGAGATCTGGTTCGGGAAGTCGATCTGCAGGAGTCGCGGTTTAGCGGTCGCGGCTCGCGAAGCTGAGATCGGGCGTGTAGTCGCATGCCATGACGCCGTGCGGTACGCGTTACGCGTGCATCATCCATCCGCCCGCGGCCATCGCTGCCTGACGCAAAGCCTCGGACCAGACGGGATGGGGATGACAGATACGGGCGAAGTCCTCGCACAGCATCGAGGCTTCCATGGCGACGGCCACCTGCGAAACCAGATCGGCCGCGCCAGGGCCAACCAGATGAGCGCCCGCGATCAGGTTCGTCTGAGCGTCGACCAGCAGTTTCACAAACCCATCGGTGGTGCTGCAGATAGCGGCGCGCGCATTGCCGGCGATCGGACAGTAACCGATGCGATACGCCACGCCGCTTCCCCGAAGCTCGTCCTCGGTTTTGCCGATCATGGCGACCTCCGGACGGGTGTAAAGCGCGTAGGGGATCGACGCGTAGTTGACGAAGCCGGGCAGGCCGGCAATTCGCTCAGCGCACGCTATCGCTTCTTCTTCAGCTTTGGACATCAGCATCGCGCCGGTGGCAGCGTCGCCGATTACCCAGATTCCTGTGGCCTGGGTGAGCAGGCCTTGCTGAAGTAACGCGCCTTCCTGAGCGGATGGAATGCCCACGCTCGTAAGATTCAAGCCGGCCGTCGACGGTCGGCGCCCGATCGCGACGAGCGCCATGTCAGCGTCAAGCGTGCTGATCTCGCTGGATCCTGCCGCGCGCAGTCGAATGGAAACACTGTCCGTGTGTTTGTCGATATCGATCACGTCGCTCGACAATCGGATCGCAATACCTTGTCGCCGCAGCGAGCGTTCCAGCGTGGCGGTCACGTCGCGATCGAGCCAATGGCATACACGATCGCGGCGCTCGATCAGCGTCACGCGCGAGCCGAGGCGGCGCCAGATCGAACCGAGTTCCACGCCCACCGCACCCGCGCCGATGATCGCCAGATGTCGCGGTACCCGGTCGAGTGACAGCGCGTCGGCGGAATCGAGAATCCGCGTGTGATCGAAAGACGCAAAGGGGAGTGGGATGGGCTCCGAACCCGTGGCGATCACAACGGCGGTTCCGCGCAAGAACTGCTGCACGCCGCCCGCTTTTCTGACGACCACCTGTCCCACGGCGGCAAGCAGCGCGTGACCGTAGATGAGCGTGACGCCGTGCTTGTGCAGCAGTTTGTGAACGCCGTTCGACATCTTCTCAACGGTGGCGGCTTTATACGCCATCATCTGCGCGAGGTTGAGCGTGGGCGCGCAGTCGATTCCCAGCGCGGCATTCTTGCTGGCCAGCTCGTAGATTTCGGAAGTATGGAGCAGCAATCGGGACGGAATGCAGCCGCTCCGCATACCCGCTCCCCCAACATTCGACGCTCGTTCGACACAGGCGACAGAGAGGCCGAGCTGGGCCGCGCGAATCGCGGTGTTGTAACCGCCCGCGCCGCACCCAATGACGATGACATCGTAATGTTTCATCAAGCTAGCGCCCTGAGCTCACACGAATGGGGAGGAATGAACGGGATTGGGCAGTCGCCCTCGCGGCCAGTCGAAATGGGCCGCGACATGGAAAGGTGGCTTCAGCGTAGCAGAACGCGCGAGCGTTGAATTGAACACTCGTGCTCAGTTTGGTCGATGCTTGATGTCTGAAAAGCACAATCGCGGCGTTCATGATGGAACGCTGGATCGTGTCCTGTTTTATCGTTTTCCAAAGTGATTCATGGCGTTTCGATCGGGACTATTGTCGTGTTAGCATTTCGGCTCGAAGCAAGCAGATCCGGCACTGTGACATGTCAACGTTTTCTCAAACCGCGGATAAACCTGTCACCATCGACGAGATCGTGCATGTCTTGTCGCATCGTCCCACGGCGACCACGCGCGAGCGGGAGTGGTCAGGCGTCACGGTCGACATGTACGCGCCGCTCCCCAACGTATCCGAGCGCTATCCCGCGCTCGATCATCATCTGATCTGCTATTGCCCGACCGGCAGCGCGCGCCTCGTTCAGGGCCGCGATGGGACGGTCCACGAAAGTGTGGTTACGGCAGGCGTTTCAATGCTCATGCCGGCGGGCTACGACTCGCTGTGGGAGGGCAGTGCCTCTGCAACGGCGAGATTGCGTATTCCGACCGCGCTGATCGAGTCGGCCGCCGAGCAGATTGGACGCCGCAGCATGTCGCGGATCGAGATCCGGAATGTCTTCGAGACGAAAGATCCCATCATCGAACACATCGCGCAGATTCTGATCGGCGAACTGGATCGTAAGGCTCATCCCGCGCAGACGCTTATTGTCGATCAGATGTCGTTCGCGCTCGCGGCGCATCTGCTTCGTAGTTACAACGTCTTCGAACCCGTTGTGCCGCAGGTTTTGCCGGCGTTGAGCCGGGTCGAAGTGGCGCGGATCACCGCGTATGTAGAAGAGAATCTGGACCGACCGATCGGACTCATTGAACTTGCCGGCATCGTGAACGTGAGCCGTTTCCACTTCACGCGCCTGTTCAAGCAGAGCACGGGCATGACGGCGATCGGCTTTGTCGAACAATGCCGGATTCGTCGCGCGCAATCGCTCATTCTGGAAACGGCCATTCCGCTTTCGGCCATCGCGCTCATGACTGGCTTTGCGGATCAGAGTCACTTTACCCGGCGTTTTCACCGTCACGTGGGCTGCACGCCGGCCGCGTTCGCGCGGGAACACGGCAGACGGCGTGCGATGAAAGGCGCGCGCGAATAACAAACGTCGAATCCTGCCTACAGCGCGGGTCAATCGCACGCCTGCTGAGTGGTTTGCTCGACTGCCGAGGCGAGGATCATCGAGTCGCCGTTGACCGGTTTATAGCCACGGGCCCAAGGCCGAAAAACCGCGTCGCCGCGACGAATCCGCAAGCCGCTTAACGCGCAAGTCGCCCCCGCCCGCGCCGTGACGGCTTTCCACAATTGCTCGCCGTAACACCCGGAGGTCGCGTCGCGCCAGCAGACCGCAATCGCCGAACTCGAATATTTCTCCACGATGTGCAGATGCACAGCCCGCTCGCGGACCACGCGAGCGCGCCGATTGCCACGGGTGGCGACATCGGTGCGCTTGCAACAACCGGGCGCGTCCGCGCCGGGACCGGAACTGGAATCGCGGCGCGGTTTCGGCAACTGCATCCGCATTAGCAAGTCGAGAGAGTACTTCCACGCATCGGCGGTCTCGGGGTTGTCCATTGCTTTTCTCTGGAAAGAATCTAAACGCGAGTCGTGCGGATCGACCGGCGCAATGGCATTGATGCGATTGTCAGAGATCGCGTGGATAGAACCAGCGGCTTATCAGGCGATCCAGCGATACAGGTCCCGCACCGAGCGCGATGATCGCCACGGCGAGCGACGCCCAATAGAGATGGAAATTCGCCCAGCCATCGGGGAAAACCAATTGGATCACGCCGGTCATGATCAATAGCGCCAATGCCGAGAACCGGGTCGCGAATCCGAGCACGAGCAGAATAGGGAACGTTATTTCCGCCACGGCTACCAGAAGCGCGACCGTGTCGGGTGCCGGGAAACCATAGGCGCCGCCGAACACGTGAACCTTGAATTGATTCTCGAACAGGAAAAGCGTGGCGGGCGAAAGGGACAGCAGGCCGTCCCATCGCGTCAGACCGGATCGAAAGAACGGCAGCGCGAGGGCGATTCGCAACATGGGCGGAGCAAGCACGCACCCGAGTGCCTGAATTTGTTCTAATGCCGTGCGAATCAGCAGTTCGAAGCGGCCCTTTGTCCGTGCACTAATCTGATTCATGCGAGCCTCGCGGTGGGGCTGAATTCGGCGGCTTCCCGCAGGCGCCATCCGACGATCGCGTTGATTGCGAACAGGTCTCGAAGGGTGGCGGCCAGATCGAAATCGGCGTCTTCGTCGAAAGCGAGTGTCGTTGCCTCGGCTACCGACGCGTGGGCCGCAACGCTCTGGATAAAAGTCGCTGCGCTTGCCGGCGCCTGACGAACCTCCACTTCAGCAAGTGGGCGTATGACGAGAGCATTTTCGCCGCCACCGGATAACTCGATAGCAGCAGGCTCACCGCCGTCGATGTTCATCTGCCATATCCGCACGGCGGGAAACGACGACCGTACGACGCGCGCCGAAGGATGCAGCGCAAAGACGACCTGAGGCAGGCTGTGGGAATCGATCGTGGCGAGTTGTGCGGGGTCGATCGGCAGTGCTTCTGCCGCGTGGTAGGCCTCGACCCACGCACGTTCGAGTCGGGCGACGTCGGCCAGATACGGCACGCTGTTCGCCGGCTCGAATCTTTCGATGAACGCCGCGAACGTTTCGCCATAGTCGAGCATGATGGGCGACCTCGGCGGCTCGAGTGCGACGTAGACGCGTGCCATCGCCGCGAAGAATTCGTCACCGACAAGCCGGCACACGGCGGGATAAGCCGCCCTCAACGTCTCGACGAGGCCAACCACGACATTGTTGCGATAAACATTGAAGCGTTTTTCGCTGGGTTCGCGATCGGGGCCGACCAGGCCGGGAGGAACGGCGCTATCCGGATCCAGGAGCGCCGCAGCGAAGTGCCTCTGCCGGTCGCATAAGCCATCGGGAAGCAGACCCGAGCGGATGTCGGCTCTGCCGCGCAAGGTTTCAGCGGATGCCTTGGGCAAGTTTAGGTGTGCCATTACGCACTCAAGTCCGTAGCGGGCGTTGAACGACATTCGTCCACAACTCGCGAAGACTGTCGACACCGCCGGCCGTTGAACTCCAGAGCGTCGTATCGCTAACGAGCAGGCTGCCGGCGAACGTATCCGGTCGAGATTGCAGGAGCGCGTCGAATGTCGCGCGGTCAGCGGTGAACGGATGCGGCGGCGCGCCGAGATCGATTCGCTGACGAACGAGTACATCGAGTTTTTCGACGGCCTTGCCGAGTCGTTCGAGCTGCGGTAAATGCGCATGCAGATTGAACGTGCTAACGCGTTGGAGCAAACCCAATCGGTCGAGTGCCGTATCCGCTTCAACCGGCGTTGGCGTGCCATCAGCTTCAGCGGACGGCCTGAGTCCGAAGCGATTTTCCACGGGTACGCCAAGGGCCGCGAGCAACGAGCGCGCGAAGCCGCCGAACCGTTGCCGTGGTGGAATCGTCTTGTCGCCGTGATGATGAAACTCGGCGATCTGACGGTCCAGTAACTCGTTTTCCGGCAGCCCCGTGACATCGCCGATATCGTGGTGCGGGCAGATGAAGGCGAGACGGTCGGTTTGTCCGAGGAAGGCGCGCAGCGCGTCGATTTCATCGCTGCCCGCCGTTTGAGCGGTGCGCAGCGAGTCGAAACTGATGACGATCAGCGTGTCGACGCCGTTCAGAAGATGCGCGTCGAGTGGCGTGAGGGTGCCGTCGTCCGCGACGCGCTCGATCTCCGTCACGCTCTGGCCCGTCAACGCCGCCGCCAGTTCGACAAAGGCGGTGAAGTTGCGCTTCATGATGTGATCGAGGAAACCCGTGATGCTCTGATCGAACTCGCGCGGGTCGGAGAATTCATGGAAGTGCGGGAAACCCATCCTGCGACTTTCGAAGAGCGCCGGAAACCGGTCGTCGATCACATGGAGCGGCGCACCGTTCTCGCCTGGCCGGCTCCATGCGTAATAAACAAGGACTTGTCGCTTGATCATGATGTTTGCACCTCTGTGTGCGGCTGACGCATGGCGATGAATGGCGGCCGGCTGGTTACGTGGTCGAAAACGACCGGTTGCATGGCGGCCTGAACGACGCTGTCGGCGCGCTCGGCTTCCGCCTTGAGCGTCGGCCAGTCGGGTAAGTTCGCGTCCCATTCGATCAAGGTGGGAAGGGGGCCGGTCCGTCGGATCGCCCGTGCGAATAGCTCCCACACGATCTCCGCGACGTGGCGGTCGTGCGTATCGATTAGCAGCGGACGGTTCTTTTCGTCTGCCTCGCGCGCGTGACCGGCCAGATGAAACTGTTGCACGGCCGAGAGCGGATAGTGATCGATATAGGCAAACGGATCCCGCTGCTGGTTGATCGACGCGACGTACACGTTGTTGACGTCGAGCAGAAGACCGCAGCCGGTGCGCTGTGCGACGGCGGCAATGAAGTCGGTCTCTGGGTACGTGCTTTCCTCGAACGCGAGGTACGTCGACGGGTTTTCCAGCAGCATCTGCCGGCCGAGTACTTCCTGCACCTGGTCGATGTGGTCCGCCACGCGCGCCAGGCTCTGGGCGGTGTAGGGAACCGGCAGCAGGTCGTTGAGAAAGCCGCAGTCGTGGCTGGACCAGGCCAGGTGCTCGGAAAACAGTCCAGGCGTATAGCGTGCAATGAGTGATTTCAGCCGCTGGAGATGATCCCGGTCGAGCAGACGGTCTGCGCCGATCGACAGGCCGACACCATGAAGCGATAGCGGGTAGCGCTCGCGTATGGCCGAAAGAAAGCGATGCGGCGGACCACCCGCGCCCATATAGTTTTCCGCATGAACCTCGAAAAAACCGATGTCCGGCCGCGATTCGAGGATCGTGTGGTAATGCTGCGCTTTAAGCCCAACCCCGGCGCGTTGAGGCAGGCTCGGTCGGGTTTCGTGGGGGCGTGACTCTGACATGGCGAACCGTTGTTGCGGTGAGCACTGCGAGGCCGGGCTTGACGATGCCCGGCCGCCGATCGATGTTAGACCTTCGGCGACAGGCTGCCGGGGCCGCCCGGTGTGGAGATCCCGGTGCAGGTTCCCTTGGGCACCAGCTTGAATGCGTTGCCCTGATAGTCCGTCGTGCTGGTGCCGGCGCAGGTGGTGCCCGCCCCCGCGTAGCAATCGTTTTGCCCCTTCATTGCCGTGCCGAAGCAGGGCTCGACCTTGCCGGATTTGACGAGCGCCGTATGCTCGGCCTGAATCTTCTTCTGCGCCGCGGTGAATTCCTGTGCGCTGGCAGAGGTGGCTGTCAAGGCGGCGAGAGCGGCGGCGAATGCACCGACGACGAGAGTGGTGGTTTTGTAATTGGCCATACGATTTCTCCAACGTTGAAAGAGAGCAGCGATCTGAAGACCCGGTGACCACGCTGATGCCGCGTGTACGGTATGAACAACGGTCGTGCCCGGCCTCGTTCTGGGATGCCAGCGATAGTGGGTCGCTGCACAGAGAGCATACGGAACCGGAGCCGGCGGAAGATTGCACGGTCTTGTGCCATTTGGTACGGGATTGCGAACAACGCGCGGAACCGGGCGGGGCACGAGGAACCGCTTCGTTTCGTCTGCCGCGTATCCTGAAGCCTGTGCCACGCCTGCGCGGCTCTCCCTGGCTGCGTGAATCCTGTGTTTTCAACCGAAGGAACCATCATGACCCAATCGCAAGTCAACCCGAGCTCCCGCCAGAACCTGACCGATGTCGTTATCGACGCGAAGATTCGCAAGAACCTGACGTTTGAGGAGATCAATGAAGGGACCGGTCTGAGTCTCGCCTTCGTCACGGCTGCGCTGCTCGGCCAGCATCCCCTGCCCGCGGACGCGGCCAAGGTTGTCGCCGACAAGCTCGGACTCGATGAAGACGCCGTGCGCCTGTTACAGACCGTGCCGGTGCGCGGCAGTATTCCGGGCGGTGTGCCGACCGATCCGACGATCTACCGGTTCTATGAAATGGTGCAGGTCTACGGCTCGACGCTCAAGGCGCTGGTGCACGAGAAGTTTGGCGACGGCATTATCAGCGCGATCAACTTCAAGCTCGATATCCAGAAGGTCGACGATCCGGAGGGCGGTTCGCGTGCAGTGATCACGCTCGACGGCAAGTATCTGCCGACCAAACCGTTCTGAGCCGCGATGGCAGCTTACACGGCAACGTTGGCAGACTTCAGCGGCCCATCTTCGTTGCCCGCCGGCGGCCGTTAGCCAATACTGGTTTCAGCGCGAGGCCTGGACGCAAACCACTGCGCCAGGCGGACATCGGGAGGGCGTGTGTGTCCTCCCTCCACCCATCAGCGAAGGAACCGACATGACTAACACCATCATCGCAGGCATCGAGATCCCCGACAGCGCCATTGCACGCGCCGCGACCGAACTGGTTCGCGATACCGAAACCGATCTGCTGTACAACCATTCGCGCCGGGTATTCCTGTTCGGCGCCCTGAGCGGCAACCGCAAAGGCCTGAAGTACGACCCGGAACTGCTTTACCTCGGCGCGATGTTCCACGACATGGGGCTGATGCCGGCCTATAGCAGCGAGAACTATCGCTTCGAAGTGGACGGCGCCAATGCCGCGCGCGATTTCATGACGCAGTACCGCATGAACGAGTACGACATCGACCAGGTGTGGGCTTCGATCGCGCTGCATACGACGCCGGGCGTTCCCGAACACATGAAGCCGGTCGTCGCGCTCGTGACCGCGGGGGTCGAGATGGACGTGCTGGGTCTGAGCTACAACGAGTTCAGCGTCGATCAGCGCAACCAGGTGGTGGCGGCACACCCGCGCGAAAAGACCTTCAAGAACGGCATTATCGACGCGTTCGCGCAAGGGACGATCAAGAAACCCGAGACGACATTCGGCAACGTCAAGGCGGACGTGCTCGAGCTTCGCGATCCGTCGTACAAGCGGCTGAACTTCTGCCAGATCATTCTCGGTTCGGCATGGGACGACAGTCACGCCGACCACGCCGACCACGCTCATCATGCCGGCTGCGCATGCACCGGCGGCGCAGCGGCACAAGGTGAATGACGCCCGTCTCCGATCCATCCGTTCGATCTGACCACGGTCTGTCCGAAGACGATCCCCGCGCTAGCCGATCATCTTGTCCAACGTAATGGGAAGATCGCGAATTCGCCTGGCCGTCGCGTTGAACACCGCGTTCGCGACGGCTGCGCCCACGCCGGTAATGCCGATCTCGCCCACGCGGCGTGCGCCCATCGGCGTGTGAGGATCGGCTTCGTCGTTCCAGATCATATCGATCTTAGGCACGTCGAGACGCACCGGCACATGATAGTCGGCGAGCGACGGATTCATGATGCGGCCGGTTCTTTCGTCGAACTCGCTTTCCTCCATCAGCGCAAGGCCGAGGCCCATGATGATGCCGCCGCGAAACTGGCTGGCCGCGGTCTTGGCGTTGATGATCCGGCCGCAGTCGAACGAGCCGAGAAAGCGGCTCACGCGAATCTCGCCGGTCACGGCGTTCACCCGCACCTCGCAGAAGAGCGCGCTATGGCTATGCATGGACCCGTGTTGTAACTCGAAGGGCATCGGCGCGTCGGCCTCGACCGTCACTTCTGCTTGCCTCGCGCGCGCCAGCAAAGCGGCGTAGGTCTCGAACCGCTTCTCGTCCTGCATGATAGAAGCGTTGCCCGGTCAGCACGTCGACAGAGGCGGCGAGCTGGGCTTTTTCCAGTATGGCGGTTCGACGTGTTGCATGGTTTTTGAGCCTGACGTGAGTCGGGATTTCATCCCGCAGCCACCGTTCGACGATAAAGCGTCGCCTGTCAAGGTGAACACGCGCATTGCGATTGGCCGCTAGTACGTGGGGGTTTTGATTGACGGCGACCGTGACTTGTCGCGCCAGTAACAAAGACCAGCACCGTGCTTCCTGTGTGGAACGGGATTGATTGCTGGGGAGTCTCAGCTCAACGATCGTCTCGCCATTCGTCGAAGATGCTGCTTGTGACGCCGGCATCATCGACTATCGGAATTTCGTCGAGTGTTGCCAGAGACCTTTTGGGAAGGTGTGCCAGCATACGCTCTGCCTGGCTGCACAGATAGACGAGATAGGGATGAGAAAAACTATCTGCATCCTGCCGTATCAGATTTATCCGGTATTGCACGACATCGCCGACACCAACGGCGGAACAGCAGTTCATCCCGATTCTCACATCAAAATCTTCGACGCCGAAACTAAAGAGCGATGCGACCGATAGTGATGCATGGTGGTTTCGGGCGTGATTTTGACGAACCCGGAAAAGTATATGGTCGTCGACAATATCGTACTGAAACTGGATGCGGGACTGGTAACGCATCAGAAAGGCGATCAACTTGTTGATCTTTCTGAACCTGTCTGCGCAAGCCGAGATGCTGTTGAAGAAACGATCAGATTTTGCGGCCGCCTTTTCGTACTTCTCCTTTTTCTTCCTGTCGCTCTGCGGCTTGATGGGTTCTGGAATTCCTTTCTGCAATCGTGTGGAAGATTGAGTCAGAGAGGCGTAGAGATCGATAACGTCAATCGCTTTCTCAAGAGCATCATGAGCGAAGATCTCGCTTTTTCCATCTCCGTCGTTAAACTCGACGGAGTATCTGGAGAGCAGAAAATGAAGAGATTTTTCGAGCTTGAAAACAGATTTTTCTTCGATGGAAAGATAGTATGAGGCCGGGTAGTTAACCTCGCCCCACCATCGCCGGAGGGAATCTATCCGATTCTGTATATCGTTTGCCTTTCCGATTTTTATCACGTTTTTTTGCGGAAAAACAAGGATGTACAGGTAGGTTGTCGTGTTCATATATAACCCGGGTCCGGTTGTTGATGAGGTCTTTGCACTCACGGAATCGATAGGTAGCCAGATCGAGTCTCTCCAATGGAAAACTCGATTCAGCGCATTCTAGCGAATGGATGTGCTGCGTGCGCGTGTGCGGTCGTGGCCGGTGATCGCCGGTGGTCGCACAAGGCCGCGCTGTTGTTGCTTTTGGCGCATCGGACGCGAGGCAGTTCGTTGCTGCCAGGATGGACCCACTCAACTATCTGGACCCACTCAACTATCGGGCGGGGTTGACGTCGTATGTGACGGAACCGCTGTTTGCGGCGTCGGCAGCAGCAGGTCTTGCTGCGGGAACGACATGGATGTTAGTGGAGAAATCGCCATGCGCCGGATGAGCTACAGCAGCGAACATATGTTGCCTCATCCATTCACTGTGGCCGTTAACCAGAAAGCCCCCCGAGCGCCTGATGTATTGCCGACGCGACGTCTCATAGACCCCTCGCAGCGCAAACCACGGCACATGCGGCAAATCGTGATGCACCAGGTGGTAGTTATTGTTCAGAAACAGCAACCGCCAGAACCACGATGCTTCGTTAATCACCGTGCGGTGTTCGGGAGCCTGCGCGACACGATGTTCCTGAAACGAGCGAATCGAACCCAGCGACAACGCGCCGTAGCCCACACCGACAATAAACACCCACGCCGGTATTCCGCAGCAACTCCGCAACCACAGCGTTAAAGCAGCCAACGCAGCGACGTGCGCAAACCACACCGGCACATCGCGCCAATCACCGCGCCTGATTTTGGCGAGCGCATCCACACCGGTCGCTGAAATAGAAAACGCCGGCCCAACCAGCAATCTGCCGATAAACGTATTCCGGAATGTCAGCAGCGCGCGAATCGCCCACCCCGCGCGTTGCCACACCAATGAATTGACGAAGTAGCTTTCCGGATCGCGTTCCGGATGCGTCAAATGCGCATCGTCATGATGCTGGAGATGCGAATCCCGATAGATGCCGTACGGAAACCACACGGCCAGCGGCGCAAAGCCGAGCCCTGCGTTGACCAGGCGCGAACGGGTTGGATGACCATGCAACAGTTCATGCTGCAGCGACATGTACCACGCACTGAGCAAAGCGAGCAGTGCGACGGCGAGCGGCAAACCAAGCTCACGCGCGTGAGTAGCCGCGCCGAACCATCCGCTATAAATCGTGACGATCAGTGCCCATGTTGGCCATTGCGTGCGCCATGTCCAGCTCGTTGCAAGTCGGGTGAGGTTTTTGCGCTGCGTATCGTCGAGGTAAAACGCCATGGGCTTGACCGGTCGAAGTGCATGTTCAGACCGATCCTACGGACCCATGGGCGCCGCCAGAACCATTTTGTTCAGCAATGCATCTGCCCGAACGTGCTTAGGCGGGGCAGATATCGCCGGCCCGCGTGCGGCCCGAACCGGTGCTCAACGGTGCTCAATGCGCGTCCGCCACGCGGCATGCGTGATCGAGCAAGGGTTCCGCCGTGCCGCTGCCGTTGTCCACCTCGGTGCCGCTATTCACGAGCAGCCAGCCGTCCTGTTCCGCGGAAGGCCCCGCGCCCGTCACGAGAATGGTTTGCGTGGCCATTGCCGCTTCGCCCGGGTTGTCGCGCGCGACGACGCGGAACGGATTACCGCTGTTCGTCAGCGTGTTGACGCGCATGATCCGGTAGCGGTTGCCGTCGAGCGTGTCCCAATGCCACTCGCCGGGTGCGTCTTTCGCGTGATGTGCAAGCGCCTCGCTAATATCGCCGCGCATGCAATCGATATGAATATGCAACTGGTTCTGCGAACGCCGGTACTTCGAATTGATTTCAAGGCCGAGCTGATTGTCGGGCAGCGTGCGCTTGACCGATTGCTCGACGTAACGGCGCGAATCCCACGCGTCGACCCAATAGTCCTGCGCGTGCGGCGCCAGCACGAGCGGGCTTTCGATCCCGGTGATGCGGTCGGTCGGAATCAGCAGATGCTGCGACCGTCCGACGATGTCCTTCAGGATCGCATAGCGTTGGTCGAGATTGACGGTCGTGCATTGGCCCGGTGTGCCGGTTGCCTGTTGCGACGGCACGCAGCGCAGATCGACGATCTTCCATAGCGCGTTGGAATCGATCGTGGCGAGACGTGCACAGCCAGTGGCCGCGAGCGCGACGGTCAACGCGGCCAACGCAGCCCGCAGGCCGACGCTGCGGCGCGAAAGAGTTCGCAGTGACAGGTGGGGCATCAGTGTTTTCAACGGTGCATCGGCTGGCTTTTTTTTCTGCGCGATCATCGGCATTTCGTCGGTATTTTCAAAGGTAGGTCGCGGCGCGGATCAAAGCGTCGGCGCAGGCAACACGCCGAGCAACTGCTCGAACGCGACACCGATCGCCAGCAGCCGCCGGTCTTCACCTAGCGGCCCGTCCAGTTCCAGGCCGACCGGCAAGCCACCCGGGGTCATGCCGGCAGGCAGCGACAGGCCCGGAATACCCGATGTGCTGGCCGGATCGGTATTGCGCAGGAACGCGTCCATCGTGTCGATCGGTTCGCCGCCGTCGACGCTGACGAACGACGAGCCATACACGTCGTCGATCGGCGCTGCGGCGAGACGCGTGGTCGGAAACAGCAGCGCGTCGAGCCGCTCATCGGCGAACGTCGCCGCCATGTAAGCCCGCAAACGCGGCCGCCACAGATTCAGCGCGTCGTCGTATTGCACGGCAAGCACGTCGCCGAGCACGCCGTCGTAAATCGCGCGGACATCCGGGCTCGCAATGCGGGCCGCGAGTTCGGCGACGGTTTTGACCGGCGCGTCATTCGCAACGAGCCAGGCGCGCACGTCGTCGAGCGCTTCGTGGATTGCAATCGGGCCGCCCACCATGCCGTTCAAATGATCGAGCTCGCGCATCGCCACCGGCACGAACACCACGCCCGCTGCCTCGAGCCGCCGCAACGCGTCGCGCGCGATGTCGTCCACCTGGCGCTCGAGCCCTTCCCACAGCGGCGCAGGCAAGCCGACGCGCAAGCCGCTCAGCGCGATATCCGGCAACGCGCCGCTGCCGGTGATCACGCCGTCCAGCAGCGCGATATCGGCAACGGTGCGCGCCATCGGCCCGACCGTATCGCGCGTATGGCTGATCGGCACCACGGCGTCCGGGTCGTGATAGCGCCGTTCAGCACCACCATTGCCGACCGAAGGACGAAACCCCGCGATGCCCGTCAACGCCGCCGGAATGCGCGTCGAGCCGCCGGTATCGGTGCCGAGTCCTGCGGGCACGATGCGCGCGGCAATCGCCGCCGCCGTGCCGCCCGACGAACCGCCCGGAATCCGCGTGGGATCGTAGGGATTGCGCACCGGGCCCGCGTGCGTGGCGAGGTTCGTGCTGGTGATACCGAACGCGAGTTCGTGCATGTTGGCCTTGCCGAGCACGATCGCGCCGGCGTCGATCAGACGCTGCACCGAGGGCGCGTTCGCCTTCGGGATAAAGCCTTCGAGCGCCGGTGTGCCCGCCGAGGTTTGCAAACCGACGGTGTTGATGTTGTCCTTCACGACGATCGGCAAGCCGGCCAGCGGCAATTGCGCGAGCGCGGCGGCCGGCAATGCGTCGATGCGCCGCGCGGCGGCGAGCGCGCCGTCGAGGTCGAGCGTGGTGAGCGCATTGAGGCTCTCGAGCGACGCCGCGCGCGCAAGCAGCGTGGCCACGTAGTCGGCGGCTTTGAGGCGGCCTGACTGGATGGCGGCGATGGCTTCGGTGGCGGTTAGCGCGAGTTGTTCATCGACGGTCCATGTCATGGCCGATGTCTCCATAGGTTAGGGTGCCGGGTCGGCGCGATGGGTTTCGTGAAAGGCAGCGCAGTGCGGCACGCGCGAACGCAGGCCGTTCGGCTGCGACCGTGGGATGGGTATCGGGAGGGGCAGGGAAAAGCGAGCGGCGCAAGGCGGCGACAACGGTCGATACGTCGGTCATGGCGGGCGTGCAGGGGACGAGCTCGAGGTGTCGTCTATTCTGGCACAACCCGCCCGGCGTCGACGTCGGGCGACGCAAGGCCGTAGCGGATGGCGTTACTGGTGGTTATCGATCCACATGCGTCCCCAGCGGAACGCGTACGCGAGCGCATGCTCTTCGTCGAAGAAGTAATCCAGCGCGTCGAACGAATAGGCTTGCTCGTGGTTCGCAGCGGTTTTCTCGATCGTCAGGTTGGCGGCGAACAGGCCGTTGGGCAGGCGTTGCGCAACCGGCGCGACTTCGTAACCCTTGTAGCGGAGATGTGAATTCATGGTCGTGGCAGTGAGTATGCCCGCGTGCGTTGTCGAGGAAACCGGCACGTGAGACGCGTATTGGCAGCGTCGGGCGGCCGGTGAGTCGGCGGGCAGGATCAAGCGTAGAGGGCACTGCGCAGCCGGTGAACGAATCATTCGTCGTAAGCAAATCAGCGGGGTTCGGGAACGGACTTCATCCGTTCGCATCGGACCATATCGGTTGTGCTCGCACACACTATCCGGCGCGGCGGGACCGTGGTCTGTTATGTGGCGCACGGTTCGGACAAGCGCGAACGCCGTGGACCGGCAATGCGGCGCCACGGCTTGCAGACAGCGTGTTTCGAGGAGACTTAGACCGCGTGCAGCAAGCGCGCGGGTTGCGCTTCGTTGCGTGCTGCTTCGTTCTGCGCGCCGGGAACCGACGCGGCAACCGGCGTGCGATGCGAGGCAAAGGCCAGCGCGAATTGCGCGGCCTGCTGGCCGACCGTGGCGAGCTGATCGACCACTTTCGGATCCGAACAGGTGTCGACGCTGTCGAAGCGCGTTTCCAGCGTGTTGATGCCGGCACCGAACGGCGTGGGCCAGCCGCGCAACGCGTGGACGATCGAGCGTAGCGACGTCAGCACGGAGCCGGCGGCTTGCCAGCCGTACGCGGTGACGATACAACCGACCGCGCGGCCGTCGAGATACGGACGTTCGTCGGCGCGCAATTCTTCGAGCGTATCCAGCGCGTTCTTGACGAGCCCGGACACGCCGCCGTGATAACCCGGCGTGGCGATGATCAGCGCGTCCGCGTGGCGCACGGCTTCTATCAGTTCGAGCTGCTCGTCGGTGCGGGCGGGATTTTCAGGGGCGTAGTGGGGCAGGCTATGCAGGAACGTGCCGCCGAACAGGCGCGTTTGTGCGCCGGCGGCTTCCGCGCCGCGCAACGCAAAGCCGAGTGCGCGCTCGGTCGACGAGGCGGCGCGGGTCGTGCCGCCGATGCCGATAACGAGTGGCCGGCGCTGATGGTCGAAACTGGTCAACGAAATGCTCCTTCGGTAACGGCTCACAGCTTGCCGGCGCGGGGCTGCGCGCAGCGAAGCCGGGACGAACCGGACTTTGAAGTGTCATCTTAAAGACCATCGCCTGCTGGGCGAAGCGACTTTTTGTTCTAACGATATAACCCGCGTGAGGCAGCGGGGTTTTTTTCTGCTCGCGAATGTGCGCTGGAGTGCACTTGGATCGATGCGGGATAAGCATATGGCGAACGATTGGTTGGGGGCGCGATGGGTGGACGCTATGATCGAATCGTCTCCTCCATGACATCTCCTTGACATGGGACTCGGCCTCGCTACGTTAAGTGGCGAGGCCTTTTTTTTCGTCCATCGTGGGGAGTGGAGAACCGGGCCGCAAGCGGCCCGGTAGTCGCGCGTCAGAACTTGTAGGTCGCGCCGATCTGTGCAAAACGCCCGACATAGGAGTACAGCGACGTGTCGTAACCGGACTGGTAGCTGGCGTTCATGAAGGTCGGATCGAACGGCGGCGCGCGGTTGAAGATGTTGTCGACACCCGCATAGAGCGTCCAGTGCTTGATCCCCGTGTAGCTGAAGAACAGATTGAACTGGCTATAGGACGACACACCGTCCTTCATGCCGGGATAGTTCCCCGGCGGCAGAATGGCTTGCGCGTAAGGCCCGGTATAAACCCAGGTCAAGGTGGCATTCCACTTCTGGTAGTTCCAGTTCAGATCGGTATTGCCCTTCCAGCGCGGGAAGCTGGCGCCGAACGGCGTATTCTGCGCACCGTTGTTGCCGGCGAAGTCGGTGGTGACGCCACCCACCGGCATCTTGAAGTGCCAGACGTAGGTCCAGTCTCCGGACAGGGTGAACGTGCCGATTTTGGTTGCCACTGACTGCCGGAACGTCGTTTCGAAGCCGTCCGTATCGAGCGACGCCAGGTTCTGGTAAGGCAACAAAACATACGCGATCGAACCGTTCGGGTTCCGGATGACCTTCGACGGATCGTTCTCATTCACCACGGACTGGATATCGTCCGTGCCGATCACGTTGTCGATGTGGATCTTGTACCAGTCGAAGCCGATGTCGGTGGTGCGTGTCGGCGACAACTGGAAGCCGAGGTTGTAGTTCTTGGTCCGCTCCGGTTGCAGATTGCGCGAGCCCGCCTGGATTTCTTCACGCAACGCATAAGCGCCCGGATCGTTCGGATCGTGCGGATCGATCGCCCCCTGGGCACCGAACGTTTTCGACGAGGTGTTTTCGATCAGTGTCGGCGCGCGGAAGCCGCGCGTGTACGACCCGTACATCGTCAATTCACGAACCGGCTGGAAGCGAAGCGCGAAACGCGGCGAGAACGCACCGCCGAAATCGCTGTAGTGATCGTAGCGCCCGGACTGGCTGAAGGTCAGGTTCGTCAGCAGCGGGATATCGACCTGGTAGTAGACCGCGGCCACGTTGCGTTCACCGTCGACGGACTGGATCGACGGATTGACGTAGGTACCGTTCACATAGCCCGCGCCGGTGCCGATGTACTGGCTCTGGTGCAGGAACTGGGCGCCGAAACCCAGCCCGACGTCGCCGGTGGGCAGCGTGAACAGGTGAGGTGTCGCCAGCGTGGCATCGACCGCGTCGAGCTTGGTGATCGCCTGCGTCGACGTACTGCCGTACAAGCCGTTCAGGCCGTTCGGCGTGGCGGACGGATTGGCGAAGTCGAACACGCCGTTCTGAACGATGTTGGTCAGCGCATTCGCGTTGAGCAGGTTCGTAAAGTTATTCGACACCGTATTCTGCGAATGCGTATACGCGGTGCTCCAGTCCCAGTCTCCAATGCCGGGGGTCGTGAACGAGCCCTTGACGCCGGTTGCGGCGCGCCAGAAATTGGAGCTCGTGCGAACCGACTGCGTGGCGGGGAACGCGTAGCGAAGCTGCGTCGGCACACCGAACGGGTTGTAGGGATTGCTCGCCGGCACCACGTTCGAGATCAGATTGACGCCACCGGTGGCGGGGTTGTAAGTCTGCGTGCTGGAGCTCAACCGTCCGACGAAATTATTGGTGTTGGTCGTATTGTTGCTTTCCCACAGATCGGCAAACGCCTGCATCGCGTCGTTGATCTTGAAGTCGGCGTGGACCTTCGCGCTCAGGCGTTCGGTCCACGGCGAAAGGGAGGTCGCGTAGGCGGTATTGTTCTGGCAGACGGTGCCTCCGGAACCATAAGTCTGCGCGTTGGAATTGGCCGGCACGACCGTGCCGCCGTTGGGGCAAGGGCTCAGCGGCACGTTGCCGATACCGTTGCCGCGGTGCCAGTACGACGGCGACTGGTTGGAGAGGCCGCCGGGCTGATTCGAGAAGTCCTGGTTCTGCGTCGTATCGCGGTCGGAGGCCAGAAAGCCGTTCGATTTGTAGTAACTGAGCGCGGCCGTGACGTTGAAACGGTCTGAATTCAAATCGCCGATACCGCCCAGGATACTGAAGCGGGTCGTGCCCTGGCCGCCGCCGTTCTGCGTGGCTCCGCCGTAGCTGCCGCCCAGTTCCAGCCCCTGGAAGTTGCGCTTGGTGATGATGTTCACCACACCGGCAATGGCGTCGGAGCCGTACTGCGAGACGGCGCCGGTCTTCACGATTTCAATGCGATCGATGATGTTCAACGGCAACGTATTCACGTCGAAAAACTGATCGGTACCGTTGACGGCGAATGCGTAGGGCGCGACGCGCTGCCCGTCGACCAGCACCAGGGTGTACTTCTCGCTGAGGCCGCGCAACGCGATGCCCGCGCCGCCGGGTGCGAAGCTGTTGGTCGATCCCTCGCCCCAGCTACTGGCCGAATTGGCCGACACGTTGCGCAGGTAATCGGCCACATTGGTATAGCCGCTGTTTTCTATCTCCTTCGCCGTGATCTTCTGAACCTGATTGAAGCCCACCTTGTCGGCGCTGCGAATCAACGATCCGGTCACTTCGAAGGTCTTGATCTGTTGAACCTTCTCTTTGGACGGGGTCGCCGGGTTGGCGGCGGTGCTTTTAGCCGTGCCGGTGGCCGCGCTGGTGGCCGGGTTCGTGGCCGGTGGCGGAGCACTATTGACTGACGGTGTCGCGGCTGTATTTCCCGCCGCGGTGGGCTGGCTCTGCGCGAATGCCGGACCGGCGAGCGCAGCCGAAAACGCCAGCTCGGCCCAGATTATTCTTTTTATGGCTAATGCCAATGCACGCTGTTTCAATTTTTCCCCTTCTCGCTTGTAAATAGAGCTACGCCAAAATGGTTGGCGAGGTCTCGTGAACCTCGCCACGCGATTGGCGGCGATATTGCGCCGCACCATATAAAGCTGTCCCATCCATTCACTTCACCTCGTGCCGATTCACCGTGCGCGTAGTTGAAGGCGAACAGAAGGGACACGCTAAATTTCAACGTGTCGGATTACCGGGTGATCGAAATGGAAGTGCCTCGTTTTCTCGTGTCTCACTCTGGCATGGCCGAAACGACGACCTATCGTTTTAACCGCTGCTTCGTCTGCTTAAGCGGCGTAAGAGTCAAATAGCGGAAGCGCCGAATATCCTGTTTTCGGGAATAAAAAGGCCTGAAAAGGATATGCATTCAGCCTACTTTGGCCCGACAACTTTCATGCTTTTTGCTGTTTGTAATATTACGTAACCTCTTGAGATCGGGAAGATAGCAAGAAAAAAAATTACATAGCAAACTTTTTTTGATAAATGCACAAAAAGTTTCATCGGAGAATGGCATGGATTCTGAAATTGAAAGGTATTGGTAATTTTATTTATGCAATTCGAATGTGCGCGATTGCGCGAATATCGCGCGATACAAGCGAGTTAATGTGCCGGGCTGAAAGAATCTGAAGCGGTTGAGGCGAGTGGGAGAAAGTAAGCGGCGGGATTCTGTTGGTTTTATGGAATGGCGGAAGATAGGAGTCGAATCGCCGGGATTGCCCGCGCGACGATAGTTTTTGAAGCGATATCGCTCGACTGGGAATGTCGTCTATCGGCGCGAATATCGCGCCTGCGATTGGAGTCTTGCGCTCCAACCGTATTCTGTTTTATCGCCGGATCTGACGGCTTCGCGAGAAAGCGTTCAAAAAACGGGTCGGTTTTCGTGTGCGCCATTCAACCTCGCTGCGGGCCGCGTGCGAGGCGCGAATCCCGCGGCGTGAATCGCGGTCACGCCGGTTCATGCGCGTCCATGTCCGTTCATGCAGATGGCTGACATTTTTCACATGCTAGGATGATCCGCGACGCGATTCACGGCGAGGTCGAGCAGGCAATGGCAACTCTTTATGAAACGCTTGGCGTGCCCACGCACGCCACCGACGACGAAATCAAGCGGGCTTACCGCAAGGCCGCGATGAAGTGGCATCCGGACCGCAACAGCGGCGCGGAAGACGTTGCGCGCGCCACGTTCCAGGAGATCAAGGACGCGTACGCGATCCTCTCCGACGCCTCGCAACGCAAGGTGTACGACGCGGTCTACGCCGAGCAGATGCGCGGCTGGGAGGCGCAGCGTACGCGTCGGGAACGGGCCCAGGCGGAGCGCGAAGCAGCAGCGCGAGCCGCCGACGAAGCGGCCTATGCGGAGATGGTGTCGCTCGCCATGCGTTTCGCCGATGAAGGCCACAACCGCGATGTGCTGTTCGGCGTGTTGCTCGGGCGCCGCTGCGAGGCGCGGCGAGCCGCGCAGATCGCGGATAGCGTGGCGGCGTTGCAGATGGCGCGACGCGAGGCGGAAGCGGCGGCGAATCGCGCGGCCCGCGGCAAGCGTGAGGACAAGCGCGAAGAACAGCATGAAGACAAAGACAAACCCGACGACGCCACTTCCGCCGCGCATCCTGCCGGCGTACTCGGCGGTCTCTGGTTTCAATTCCTGAACGGCTTGCGGTTCTGAAGCATCAAGCAGGCAGCTTCGTGAGCCGCGCCAGTTCGGCCGCGAGTTCGTCGATATAAGGATCGTTGAGTCCGCAATCGTCGAGCGCGGTCTGCAGCTTGAACACATACTCGGCATTGGTGCCGAACAGGCCTGTCGCGACCGCCATCGACGCACCGATCGACGACGCCCGCGCGTCGCCTTCGTATTGCCGATCCTGCGGCTCGGCCACGAAGGCAATCGCCTGGACTTGCGTGCCGTCTTCGAGCGTCACCGGTGCCCAGGTCGGACGATACGCGCCGGTCACCATCTCGCGAATCCACAGAATCCGCAGCTCTTCGGCGAGCGTCGCGCCGCACAGGCGTAGCGCGACGCCTTGCGTGCTGCCGCCCGGTTCGAGCGCGAGCATGCGGCCCGGCTGTTCAGGCGTTGCGCGGCCCGCGATCAGCCGGATGCAGAAACTACGATGCCAGCCATGCAGTGTCGCGATGCGTCGGCAGTCGAAGTCGGAGATCGGATTCCACATCAGCGAGCCATAAGCGAACACCCAGACCTCGCCGTCGTCCGGACGCTGCCGCAGCGTCTGTGCGAGCGACGCGTCGATCCGCTCCTGCGTCCAGAGCATTTCTTTGGGCAGCGAATCGAAGCTCTCGAGATAGGCGCCCGAGCTGATGGTGTTTCTGTTCAACATCCGGTAGTTCCGTCATGGTGTGCCGCGCGCGGGGTTCAGGCCGCACCGGCGTGGAAGATCACCGCCAGTATGAACGTGAGCGCCGTCCGGAAAAATCCGTCTGACGGAAATGGTGTGTCGCCGTGATGGCGACAATCGATACCGCGCCGTTGGCGTGCCGCGCTGCGCCGCTGCCATGCCTTTGCCTCGCCGTTACCAGATACCCGCGCCGCTAATGCGCCTTCAGCATCGCTGATTGTCGCGTTTCAGGCCGCTCAGTCACGACCTGCAGGCTCTTTATCCGCCCCGTCGCCGTCGCCAGAATGACACCCTTGAGTGCTTGTGCTTCGCGAGCGTGTCCGGCCGGCGCTCGTGGTTCGCCACACCATGCCACGGCCGGATTTCGGGGAAGGGCTGATCGATGAAAACTGCAACCTCACACGGCGAGGCCGGCGCCAAACCGCTGATTCTTGCCGCCGTCTGTTTATCCGCGCTGGTGCTGCCGCTGGCGTTCTCGGGCGGCGCGGTCGCCACGCCCGCGATCGGGCGCGATCTGGGCGGCAGCGCGGGCGCGCTGACCTGGATCACCAACGCCTTCATGCTGAGCTTCGGCAGCCTGCTGATGGCGGCCGGCGCACTCGCCGATCAGTTCGGCCGCAAGCGGCTTTTCGTGGCCGGGCTGGGTGGTTTTATCGTGGCGTCGCTGGCGCTGAGTCTGGCGCCTTCGGTGGCCTGGCTCGACGCGTTGCGCGCGCTGCAGGGCGTCGCGGCGGCCGCGTCGCTAGCGAGCGGTTCCGCGGCGTTAGCGCAGGAATTTACCGGGCACGCCCGCACGCGCGCGTTCAGCATGCTGGGGACGAGCTTCGGTATTGGCCTCGCATTCGGTCCGCTGATGGCGGGTGCCTTGATCACGCACTTCGGCTGGCGCGCGATCTTCGTGGCGATCGCGGCGATCGGTGCGCTCGCGTTCGTGTTCGGCGTGCCGCGCATGCGCGAAACACGCGACCCTGCCGCCACCGGTCTCGACTGGCCCGGCACGCTGAGCTTCACCGGCACGCTCGGGCTCTTCACGGTCGCGGTGATTCAGGCGCCGCAAGCCGGTTGGTCCAGCGCGCTGGTGATCGGCCTGCTGAGCGCGTCGGCGGTCATGCTGGCCGTGTTCGTGACGGTGGAACTACGCGTCGCCCGACCGATGCTGGATCTGAGCCTGTTTCGCTATCCGCGTTTCGTGGGCGTGCAGATTCTGCCGGTCGGCACCTGCTACTGCTACATCGTGCTGATCGTGATGTTGCCGCTGCGGTTTATCGGCGCGGAGGGTCTCAGCGAAATGGAGGCGGGCCTGCTGATGATCGCGTTGTCGGCGCCGTTGCTTGCCGTGCCGCTGCTGGTTGCTTCGCTGACGCGGTGGATATCGGCAGGCGTGCTGTCGGGGCTCGGTTTTCTGATCGCCGCGGCGGGACTTTACTGGCTGAGTTGTGTCGATATCGGCGCATCGCGCGGGTCCGCGATCGTGCCGATGCTGATCGTCGGCATCGGTGCGGGGATGCCATGGGGTTTGATGGACGGACTGTCGGTGAGCGTCGTGCCGAAGGAGCGGGCGGGTATGGCCACGGGTATTTTCAGCACGACGCGGGTGGCGGGCGAAGGGATTGCGCTCGCGATCGTCACCGCGATACTCGCGGGCCTCGCGCAACACAGCCTTACGCGAATAACAGCGGACGGCAGCCTCGCGATGACAGAGCGCATTGCCGAAGCAGCGCAGCGTTTGACCACGGGCGACCTGGCAAGCGCCGCCGCGAGTTTGCCGCAAATCAGCCGACACGAACTCGCACTCAGCTATACGCAGGCGTTCACGAGTTTGCTGCACGTATTGATCGTGATCACGCTGCTGTCCGCGTGTGCGTCGTTCGTGTTTTTGAGCCGTACGGGAGCGCAGCAGAACGAGTACGGCAACGAGCACGACGGCCATAACGAGCCATTGCGCGAGGCCGAAGAATCCGCCGTGGTGTGACGAAAGACAGCTTGGCCGCCAGACCATAGACGTAGGCCGATTTGATAGAGACCTCGGCCTTTAGCGCGGCAAGCCGCGCTCCTAGAATCAAAGACACGTTCTTACCGTTCGCGACGCGAGTCGAGCGAATGCCGTTCCGTTCTGACCGATCTCCACCTTCAGGCAATCCCTCACGCGGCCTTTCACGCAGTCCCTCCCACGAGGTACGACGCTCATGTTCACTTTCATTATTGTCGTCGCGGTGGCGGCCTTCGTTCCCTACGTCGCGGCACCGGGCATTGCGAATGGCGTCAAGGCGGTTAGCAAGCCTGCGGCCGCCATGCAGTTCGAGCCGACTCTTCCCGCGACGGTGCAAGACAGCGACGCGGCCAATCGGATCGTGTTGAAGAGGCGCGACAGCGAGGCCGCGAGTTGACGAGATTTGATGCGCCGCAGTCATGTGACGAAACGCGGCGTATCGGCGCGTGGGCGACAGCTTAATGAAAGCCTGGTCGTTCACGCTGCTAAACTGGCGGGCAGAAGCATCGCGCGGCGCCGGAGAGTCGAGTCCCCTGGTACAACTTCCCGTAGCGCCATCAATCAGGTCATCGTAGTGTCACGAGGGCGCAAGACTGCGACGGCAGAATGCTGCACAGAAGCAAAAATATATGGGTACGGGGTGAGCGTGACCAGAAAATATAAGGTGCTGTTTCTCTGTCGTGAGAATTCAGCCAGCAGCATTATTGCCGAAGCTTTATTGCGGGAACTGGCGGGACACCGTTTCGATGCATTCAGCGCGGGGCCGGAACCGGCCACGCGGGTTCATCCATTTGCCGTGGCTCAATTGCGGCCGGGCATTTCGGAACTCGGCGTGCTCGGCGCCAAAAGCTGGCTGGAATTCACCGGCGAATGGGCGCCGCGAATGGACGTTATCGTGGCCATGGACGAATTCGTCGCCGCGCCTCATGCGCCTGTGTTTCCGGGGGCGCCGGCTTTGTATCGCTGGAGCTTTGCCGATCCGCTGGCGGACGGCGTTTCAGAGGCGGAGCGCGGGCGACTGTTCGACAAGCTGTTCTGGCAAATCGTGCGGCAGATCAGCGCGTTCATTCAATTACCGCAATACACGGTGCCGCCGCAACTCACCACCTGCAACGCGTGAGCGCCGGATTAACGATTGTTTGAACGGGCCAGCGGGCTGCCTGCGAACGGATCGTTTTTCCAGTCCACATTTTTCTTCGGCTGCGGGGTGGGCGCCGGCGCTGCCGACAATTCAAAGTGGTCGATTGATTGCCCGGCGCTGATTGCCTGTTTGAGCCACTGAGGCATGTCGCCCTGGCCGTCCCAGCTATCTCCGGTCGCGCTACGGTAGCGTGCGTCCTTTTGCGCTGCGGGCTCGGTCGCCAATATCGCGGCCAGATCTTCCGGCTCGATACCAAACTCTTCCATGCGATGGCGGAGATACGCAATCATGCTATCTCGCTTCCTTTCGTCCATAAGATATTCGTCCTTCTAAAGCGTCCGGCGTTCTGTCAGTTACAGATTGCAAGGAAAAGCCGCGTAAGCCTCTAGCCCATCTAAATGGGGCCGGCCCGCGGTCGGGTTATCGATTGAAGGGAATGCTTCTGGCAGCGTTAAATAACGTTGCTCCGTAAATTGCGGTACTGCATTTGTCCGGTCAGGCTGCCATTAATACCCGCTATGCCGATCGGCACGATCAAGCACATTCAGCGCGTATTCCGGCGCACTGCCTGACGGCAGGTAAGGCTGGATAAGCCTTGCGGCCGCCTGGGAACGAACGATGTTGACGATGCGCTGATTGCGTCCGGCTGGTTTCACGTCCACGCTCCGTCTCTCGCCGGTGCCTCGCGTGGGGCCGTTTTTTACGTTATGGCAGCATCATAACGCACTGCGCGGGCAACGCACGCGCTGGTTTGTTGGATTTTGTTCGCGAGTGCGGCTAAACGAACCGGTCCGACGGCAAATCGCATAGCTTGCGAGTCGGAGATTGAATTCCTGAGCGGCCGACCTATAACGGAACAGCGGAGCCAAAATCCGCGTTTCCAGCCTGTGGCGATCGATTCCAGGCGCGCCGCGAGAACGCGTTCGACATCGGTTGCAGGTCTGGCAATGAGTAGCTCGTTTAGTTCGGTGACTCGCCGCAGCAGTCATGCATTGGCAATGACTCGTCCGTCGGCCCGATTGGGCGACCAGGCGTTTTTTCGCGGATCAATTCTTTGGGAGGACGGGTACTGCTGCGCCGGATTCGAGGAGTCTGGACATGAAATTTCATTTGTGGGTGGCAATGGCAAGCGTGGTTCTGCTGCTCGTGCCGGTGAGTATCGGCGCGCAGCAGGCGGATAGCGCGGCAGGCGACGGCATGTCGGGCCGCACGCTGATGCAACAGAACGCGAACGAATCGGCGCAAGCAACGACCGACATGTCGTTCGGAGAACCGGGACAGCCCGTACAGGGCGTGCGGAACGCGTCTTATGGAGGCGTGGCCGCGGGGCAATCGGAAATGGGCGGCCGGCAGAGCCAGTCGTGTTCTTCCGGGCCGCTATGCCGGGTTTATTTTGGTCAATGAAAAGGGTCGGCGGGCGAGGGTGCGGTGCGGGTGACAGACATCGCAACTTCGCACCGCTTTCATGCAATGCCCCGTGACACCGTTGAGAAGCAGCGCTCGCGTACGCTTGCGCAATCCCTATACCCACGCTCCATGACCGCCTCAATAACCCCACGCGCGACTGCGATTTTTCGGGGCGGTCAGCGAGCGGTTTAATACGATGTTATGGTGTGCGCATTCTGGTTTTCACTCACTGATTTCCGGTGACGCAATCTCTGGCAGGTCGACAGGACCTGCTTTTTTTATTCAGGGTGGGCAGTCCGCGATTCGATTAGCACGGCGCTGCCGCTCCAATCCCACTCGTTGTTAAGTAACCCGCAAACAATACTATGTTGATGGAAGATAATCTGCCGTCGAGCCACGCCTCGACGGACGATGGTGCATCGTCGTCCGTGCGTTCGTGGCTCGCGGTCGGCGCCGTTGCAATTGGCGCTTTTGCATTCGTGACGACCGAGTTTTTACCGGTCGGATTGTTGCCGCGTGTCGCGGCGGATCTGGGTGTATCGCCGGGCACCGCCGGGTTGATGGTCACCGTGCCCGGCGTGATCGCGGCCATTTCGGCTCCGGGTCTGATGCTGGTGGCGGGGCGTATGGATCGGCGGCGCGTTTTTCTGCTGCTCACCGCGTTGCTGCTGGCGTCGAATCTGATCTCGGCCTTTGCGCCGGATTTCCTTTTCATGCTGGTGGGCCGTGCGTTGCTCGGCGCGGCGTTGGGCGGTTTCTGGACGTTGGCCACGGCGGCTTCGGGACGCCTCGTGCGGCCGAAAGATTCCGCGCGCGCCATGGCGACGATATTGACCGGCGTAACGTGCGCAACGGTGATCGGCGTGCCGCTCGGCACGTTCATCGCGAGCTTCGCGTCGTGGCGTGCTTCGTTCATGGCGACCGGTGTGCTGGTTGCGGTGGCGCTCGTCGCGCAGTTTTTCTTCGTGCCGTCGTTACCGTCGAACGCGGCATTGCGCCTGCACGATCTCGTGACGCTCCTGCGCCGTTCGCATCCGCGTAAAAGCATGCTGATGGTGGCGCTGGTGTTCGGCGCGCATTTCTCGTCGTACACGTACATCACGCCATTTCTGTTGCGCAATGCGAATCTGAGCATGCCTACCATTACCTGGCTGCTGCTCGGTTTCGGCATTATCGGTTTCGTCTCCAATTTCGCGGTGTCGTCCACGGTCACGCGCAATCTGAAGATCTCGCTCGGTGTGATGGTGTCGCTGCTGATGGTCGCGTTGGTATCGTTGCCGCTGTTGCAGCATTCGTCGATTGGCGTAACGGCGCTCGTGCTCGCGTGGGGCGTTTCGTTCGGCGCGTTGCCGTTGTGTTTCAGCATCTGGATTCAGCGCGCCACACCGGATTCGCCGGAAGCCGGGTCGGCCTTGTTCGTGAGCATCATTCAGGTGGCGATCGCGCTTGGCTCGCTGGTGGGCGGGATGGTGGTCGATCACATCGGGATCTCGGCCGATCTTCTGCTCGGTAGCGCTCTCGCGTTGCTGGGGTTCGGTGTGTTGCTGAGTTTCGGGCGGGGGGAGCAGGGTGTGACGGTTGAGGCTGGCGTGGCTGAGGCGGTGAATCATTCGGCCGGCAAGGTGGCCAATAAGCCGACAAGCAAGCCGACAGCGACGACGGTAGCGTGCCCCGCCTGTACTGACTAACGGCGTCGATGCCGCGCGTGACAGCAAGCTTCATTGCGGCATGAGCCTCGGCACACGCCACAGCCACACGGCACGCAAAATGCTACCCAGCGGATGTGGATCACAACCGTTGGAGGCAGCCATGCGAACAGCAAAACCGGGCTCTTACGCAGACAGCCTGAGCACCGTCCCGGACACAGCGAGCCCAGCGTACGCGGCACGCCACCCCGTCACGCGCGCTTTCGACACCTTCGCCAGTTCGATCACGCGGCTGGCCGGTTCACCGGTCGCGTTCGGCGTCGCGGCAATCACCGTGCTCGTCTGGGGCGTGACGGGTCCGCTATTCCACTTTTCCGACGGCTGGCAACTGGTGATCAATACCGGCACGACCATCATTACCTTTTTGATGGTCTTTCTGATCCAGCAAAGTCAGAACAAGGACAGCGTGGCGATGCATCTGAAGCTGAATGAACTGCTCGCGTCGCATCGCGCGGCGAACGATCAATTGATCGGTATCGAAGGTGCGTCCGAAGACGATCTTCGACGACTCGCGGCCGCTTATTTGCAACTGGCAAGCCGGGCCAACCGGGACGATCAGGAAAGTGTCGACGTCGACGCGTGCATGGAAAAGCCGGTCAAGTCGAGGGGATAAATGTGACGCCAATGACGAGTACAGATTCGATACTCGCCGCGAAGGACGTTTCGATCAGCGCAGCACCTGGACCGGCGTGCCGGTGTAGTTCACGCGAAGCACATTGCCTTCAGGCGTCATGATGCGAGGAATGTCGGTAGGGCGTGGTGTGACAGGTTTCTTAAAGGTATCCGTCACGCGTTTGCCCGGAACGGACCTCGCAACCGGATCTGCAACCCGACGCGGTGTTGCTCTGGACGCATGGCGAGGGACGAGCGACGTCTTGCCTGCTATACCCTTGCCGCTAATGGATGGCTGCGGGAGGCGCGCTTCCGGCGGATTCCAGATCTCGATGTAGTGCTCGCCGGCCACCGCTGTCGAAGCGAACGCCAGCAGCACTGCACCTCGGATCGCAAATCGAAACATGTTTTCTCCCTATGCTTGCCCCACGTTTGCGGAGCGTCACAAGTACGCGGCGTGGCTCGCGAGACCCTGCACAACGGTTCGTGGGCAGGGTCGGACATCCACAGGGAAGAACTGTACATCCATACAGGTTTTCGCGCAATCCTGTGATTGCCCGATGGCCGAGCCGGGTCCCCAGTGAACCGCCTGCCGAGAACGGCGGAGCGCCATGCTCACGTCGCGCGCTTTATGCAAAGGGAGTGCAATTGCCGATGTACGGATCGCGCCTCAGTAGCGTTTGTATTGGCACTGCACTCACGCATCGTGGCCTCGCCGGCCGCTCTTACTCGCAGGCTTCGCCCGCTTTAGGCTCGGCCGAGCGCAGGAGCGTCTCGCATTGCGGGAGTAGTTCAGCCTCTTTCCTTTTGATCGGTCCGAAGTGCCGAGCGCCAACGCGTACAGCGCGCGTAGACGGTCAACATCGGTGCCGCCGTTTTTTCCATAGAGGACCAATGCATCGTTGCCTGGATCAAAGTCAGGTCCAGCGACGAATTTTGCCGTCGAATCTCCCTGCGCCTGCAATTGCCGGCGGTAGTGAGACGTTCGCCATCCTCCGGCGAACGTCTCAGTCACACCCAATCATCCGATCACACCGTCACAACAATCTTCCCAAACTGCCCATTAGTCTCAAGATACCGATGCACCTCAACCATCTCATCGAACGAGAACGTGCGATCGATCACCGGCTTGAGCTCGCCACTCGCCAACCCTTTGAGAACATAGTCGACCGCAGCCTTACGACGCGTCTCATCCCCGCTCGTCAGCCAGATGTTGTGCGCCTTGACGGTGATCATCTTCGCGATCATGTCGAGCACCGGCAGCGGCGTGACCTCGTTGCTAAGCGCACCGTAGATATACGCAATGCCCTGAAACGACAGCGCCGAAATCAGTTTCGCAAAGTTCGGTCCGCCGACCGGATCGAACACCACGCGTGCTCCTTTGCCATCCGTGATCCGCATCACTTCATCGAGCAGATCGGCTTCGTCCGTCACCACCACGTGAGCGGCGCCGGCATCGAGCAACTGCTGACGTTTGGCCACGCTGCGCGTTAGCGCAATGGAAGTCGCGCCGGCGTAATTCGCAAGCTGGATCGCCGCGAGTCCAACACTGCTCGACGCCGCCGGCACGATCACGAAGTCGCCTTTCGTCACCTTGGCGTCTTCGATTAGCGCGCCATACGCCGTCACGAACATCATCCACACCGAGGCCGCCTCGGCGTACGACAGCGACGCCGGATGTTTGACGACGGCGTACTCCGGCACGACGATCACTTCGCCATACGTCCCGTACTGATTCATCGAGAACGATGGGATCACGCTGACCTCGTCGCCGGCCGCGAAACCGCTGACGTCCTTGCCGACTACATCGACAATCCCGGCAGCTTCATAACCGAGACCCGCCGGAAACTTGACCGGTTCGATGTACTGGTCGATACGCCACATCGCTTCCGCGCGATTGATGCCGATCGCCTTCACCTTGATGCGAATCTCGCTCGGACCCGGTTCGGGTGTGGCGGTGTCGACGAATTCGAGAACTTCCGGTCCGCCGGTCTGGGCGAACTTGATAGTGCGTGACATGAAAACCTCCGTTGATGGATGACGAAACACGAATCGACTCAGACGGTCGCTTCGGCTTCTGCGACAGTCTGATAGACAGGGAAATCGGAGTAGTGCGTTTCATCGCCGCCCCAGAACGCGGCGCGGACGTACGGCGTGAGCGGCAACTTGTGCTTCAGACGATACGGCAAATCCGGGTTTGACGAGAAATGGCGGCCAAAAGCGACCAGGTCCGCGTCACCGCCTGCGACGATGGCCTCGGCGCTATCGCCGTCAAAGCCACCCGCGGCGATGATCGGCCTGGAAAAGTGCGGACGAAGATACTTCACCGCAACCGGCGGATGACCTTCGTGCAGCGTGTCGTCGCCCTTGATACGCGGTTCGATCACATGCAGGTAAGCGATCTTGTACTCGTCGAGCACTTTGGCGACATGGCTGAAGGTGGCTTCGGGATTGCTGTCCGAAATGCCGCCCCATTTACCCGATGGCGAAATGCGCACGCCGACCCGATCCGCACCCCACACCGAAATCAACGCTTCGACCGCTTCACGCAGAAAGCGAACACGATTTTCGATCGCACCGCCGTAAGCGTCGGTGCGTTGGTTGGTGCCGTCCTGAATGAACTGGTCGACCAGATAACCGTTCGCGCCATGTAGTTCCACGCCGTCGAAGCCGGCATCGAGCGCGCGTTGTGCCGCAACCCGGAATTCCTCGATGACGGCGGGGATCTCTTCGATAGCGAGTGCGCGGTGCGGGGACGCGGGCACGAAGCCATCCTTCGTCAACGCGACGCCGTTGAACGGAACCACCGACGGTGCGACCGGCGCTACACCATCCGTCATTTCGACGTGGCTTTGACGTCCGCCGTGAATCAGTTGCATGAACACGCGGCCGCCTTTGGCGTGAACGGCATTGGCGATCGCTTTCCAGCCGGCCGTCTGGCCATCGTGGTAGAAGCTCGCCGCGCCGAGATAGGAGCGGGCGGTGACGGAGATGCTGACGCCTTCGATGATTTCGAGGCCACCTTCGGAGGCGCGCTGGCCGTAGAAGTCGGCCATCATCGGGCTCGGAATGTCGCCGGGTTGAAGGGTGCGCAGGCGCGTCACTGCCGTCTGATGGGTAATCTAGGCCTGGTTCACGGAAATGGAAAAGACTTTGTAGGCGTGGCGCCATGCCTGTTAGGCATGGTTTGTGTCGACTGATCCGGAGGGATGGGGTAGCGGAGATTGGCTTGAAGTGTGCTGGCGGGGAGATGTGATGGCGCCGGAGTTGCCATGCGTGACGCGCCGCCCGGTGCGGTGCGCTGCGGCGGATAAACTGCCCGACCTCAGTCGAGCAGGTGCGAGCCTTCTCGCGCAACGACCAGAACGACGCAGCCATCGCGGGACGAGCTTGAATGGCTGGAACCGGTCGCGTAGGTCATCACGTTTCCGGGTGCGAAGTCCTTGCCGTCGCTATCGGTGAAGGTGCCCTCGTAGACCAGAATCAACTCGGTCGCTTCATGCCGATGTTGCGGACCTTGGGCGCCCGGTTCGATTTTCATCCAGTAGCTCGACCATCTGTTTTTGTCGTCGCTCGACAAGGGGATCCAGAAATAGCCGGGAATTTCTGCGTCGCCGATTGTCAGCGGCAGCCAGTCGTTGTTGTTGATCTCATAGCAGCGCCGCGCGACGAACACGTGCGAATCGGGAGAAGCGGTTTCGTTGTTGCTCGATGAATTCATGTATTACCTCGATGAGAAGTTCACTACAGCCCGTGCTGACGGCGCCATGGTCATGCGGTGTCCATCCCCAGCCTGGCCGCATACCATTGCGAAAAGAGCTCCAGGTAGGTCTCGGTAAACGGAGAGAACGGTCCAGGGCGATACGCTGGATCCTGCGTTCCGCGGTAATTGATCGAAACGAGCTGGGCGTCTTGCGCGTTCGTGGCGACCCAGACTTCAGTCAGCGCATTCAGGTCGTAATCCACCCCTTCCACCGCGTCTTCATGGACCAGCCATTTCGTGCGCACCAGCGTCTTGTCCGGCGCGAGCGGAATGATGTACGAGACGACGGCGTGGTCGCTCATCACATGCGTCCACGAATTGTGGGTCCATAAGTGCATGTCGCCGAGGTCGCGACGCGATAAGTCGCCCAACAGTTTTCTGCTGGCTACTCGCGTGTCCATGGTCTGCGATTCGCCGTCTCCCGCTATCACCAGACGCTGGGTTCGAAAGCCCGTGGCGACGTCCGGCGCGAGTCTTTCGACCGTGCCGCAAATCAGTCCGTCGCGTTCCCAACTCGCGATGCTCGCGGCGTTGCGTGCGTGATAAGCCTCCAATGCGCGTTGCGACTCGTCGCTCAAACCTTGCGGGCAAAACCCGAAATCTTCAGGAAGGAACGACGCGGTCAATTCCGGATGCGTTGCGCCGCAGTGGTAGCACTCCCGGTTGTTCTCGATGACGAGTTTCCAGTTGCCGTTCTCGACGATGTCGGTTTCATAGGCGATCCTGGTGCGCGTCAGGTCGTAGGGCGCGAACCGTGGAATCATGGTTTGCGCGAGAAACTCGATATCGGCGGGGGCATGGTCCGCAAGGCACACAAAAATATGGCCGCCGACAACGCGCGTTTTCACCGGCATCAGGCTGCGGCACGAGCGGTCGAAATCGATACCCATATGAGCGGTGTGCTTGAGGCTGCCGTCGAGGTCGTAGGTCCACTGATGGTATGGGCACACCAGCAGCCCGACGGTGGACTTTCCGGCTTCCTTGAGGCGCGCGCCGCGGTGCCGGCATACGTTCCGATAGGCGCGAATGTTTTCATCGTCGTCGCGCACGATGAGAATCGAGGCCCGGTCGATGTCGACCGCGGATACGTCGCCGGCCTGCGGAACGTCGGCGGTGACGCCCGCGAGAATCCAGTGCCGGTGAAAGAACACGTCCACATCGGTCTCGAACACGTCCTGGCGGCCGAATAGTTCTCCCGGCATGCCGTGACCAGGTTGGCGACTGTGCGCCACTTCAGCGTGAGTTCTAAGGTTCGCCGCGGACATCGATTGCCTCTTGATGGATTGATCGTCGTGACGCCATGGCATCGCGTGAAGAACCCAGTATTGAATCGACGATTTCGAGCGTCAATGCGCTTTATTTTTTCGCTGGCATTACCGCAAGTTATGCGAAAGAGAATTGGCGACTTTGCTCTCTGACCTTACGTGATTGCATCGCAATGGCGACGTCATGAAAGCGTCGCGCTGCCACGTAGCCATTCAATCACGCGGTTCGTCGTCGGCGTAATCGTGCGGCCGTGCGGAATCACCACGTAATAGGCATCGCTGACCTTGACCGACGCTTGCGTGAGCCGGACCAGTTCGCCGGAGTCGAGCAGGTCGCTCAACAATCTGTGCCAGCCGAGCGCCACGCCCTGGTCATGAAGCGCGGCCTGAATCGCGTCCGTGTACAGCGTGCAACGGAGTTCGTACTGCAATCGCGACGGCCGCGCGCCAAGCGCCTGGAACCAAGTTTCCCAGTCCAGCCATCCTTCGGATGTCGAGTCGGAATCGATCAACTGCGTCTTCGTCAACTCAGCGAGCGACTGCGGCGCGCCGTTAGCCTGCGACCAGGCCGGCGAACATACCGGAAAGACTTCTTCATCGAACAGCAACGAGGCGGTGCCATCGCGCCACTTGCCATTGCCATATCGCACGGCTATGTCCACTTCGTTGTGGCGCAGATCGGCGGTGAACATTTGCGTCGTCAGCCGCAGTTTCAATTGCGGTTGAAGCCGTTTCAATTCGGCCAACCTGGGCAACACGCGGAAATGCGAAAAGGCCGCGGTGGTGGCCAGCACCAACTCCTGTTCCGCGCTGCCGTCCGATAACCGGTCGTAGACACCGGCGATTCGCTGCATGGACTCCGCCACCACGAGATACAGGGCTTCTCCTTCGCCCGTCAGTCTGATCGACCGGTGCAAGCGATGAAAAAGGCGAACGCCGAGGGACACTTCGAGGCATCGCACCTGCCTGCTTACCGCAGCTTGCGTGACACCCAACTCGTTCGCGGCCCGCGTAAAGCTGCTTAATCGCGCGACCGCTTCGAACTCGACGAGAGCCGTCAACGAAGGGATCAGCCGTCGATAGCCTTTGGCGCCTTCGGAGACGGATTTCATGATTGGGTGGGTATGAATGGAGAGGGCTCGTGGTGTCAGCCGATGATATTTGAAAAATTTTCGATGGTGACAGGGCGCGGCACGCGCCTGCTCCGGATTTCCCCTTATGGGGGCGCTGCGGCGGGTTCCGGCGAGTCGTGGCTCGTGCCGATCAAAGCCACGCCAGGCCTGCGGTCGCGGAAATCGCGCCGAGCCGCTGGAGTTCGCGAGCGGCCTACCCATTACCAGAAGTAGGGCAAAGAGCGCAGAAAATGTAGCTGGTTCGCTCTAATTGGCGATGTACGCTGTCATCAACGCAACAAACATTTCTAAAACCTAATTTGGTGATGAAAGTTGTTAAGTTTCGCGGTAAATGTCGCGCTTTATGCGGCTGCGCGAGGCTGGCTGTCTACAGTTGCGATATGGCCTTCAACGCGTGGGCGTTGGACCGCCGCAATGCTCATCCCTGACCCGCAAAGCAACGTTGCAACGGTGCGTGCATGCCGCGCATACCGGTGACGATTGCGGGCCTACAGGTTTTTGACCTTGCCAGTTGGAATGACGGAATGTCCCCAAACCTCACCTTTGCATCAGAACAGGCGGTCTACCCGGGCGTCGCCAGTTCGAGCTCCACGTCTTCAGTCGCGATGCCCGTTTCCGTGCCCGCGAATGAAATTCTGACGGTTCAAAACCTCTCGAAGATTTTCGGTCCGAAACCCGAACGAGCCGCGGAGTTGTTGCGGCAAGGTCTCGGGCGCAACGAAATCTTCCAGCAGACCGGCAACATGGTGGCGGTCGACAACGTGAGCCTCGGTGTCCGGGCGGGCGAGATCTTCGTGATCATGGGACTGTCCGGCTCCGGGAAGTCGACGCTGGTGCGGCTATTGAATCGTCTGATCGAACCGACATCGGGGAAGGTCGTTCTCGAAGGCCGCGATATTGCGCCGATGTCCACGCCCGAACTGCGCGAAGTGCGGCGCAAGAAAATGGCGATGGTTTTTCAATCGTTTGCCCTGCTGCCCAATCGCACGGTCATCGAGAACGTTGCGTACGGTCTGGAAGTTGCCGGAGAAAAGAAGGCCGAGCGCTACGAGGTTGCGCGCAACGTGCTGGTCCGGGTGGGACTCGGCTCGTACGAAAAGCTCTATCCGGGGGAACTGTCCGGCGGCATGCAGCAACGGGTCGGCCTTGCACGTGCTCTGGCTGTGAATCCTTCGGTGCTGCTGATGGACGAAGCCTTCTCGGCGCTCGATCCGCTGATCCGCTTTGAAATGCAGAATGAACTTCTGCGGCTGCAGAAAGAGGAGCAACGCACGGTTGTCTTCATTTCGCACGACATCGAAGAGGCCATCAAGATTGGCGGCCGCGTCGGCGTGATGAAAGACGGACGCCTCGTGCAGGTCGGTACACCCGCCGAACTGATCCAGTCGCCCGCCGACGACTACGTTCGCAACTTCTTTCGCAATGTCGACGTCTCGCGCTTCCAGAAAGCGTCCAGTCTGCTGTCCAGGGTCGAACGCGGCGTGATCTCCTGCGACGCCGCCACCCCGGCGGACCGCTATACGAATGAGCTGATCGACGCCGGCGTCGAGTGCGGCTACGTCTGCGACGAAGCCGGCCGCTATCAGGGATGCGTCACCTCGGCGTCGTTGCGTCAATGCGGTAGCGCGCCGATCCGGAACGCGTTGCTGCACGACATGGCGGCGGTCTCGATCGACGCCGATCTGCACGAACTGTCGTCCATCGCGCTTAGACAGGAACACGACGTACCCATCGTCGACGCAGCCGGCAAGCTCGCCGGCGTCGTATCGTGCCGCGCGATTCTGAAACAGGTTATGCAACGGAGAGCGGTATGAACTCGTCATTTATCGGGCAAGCGGCGGAGCACGCCGTCAACTTTCTCTTTCTGCATTTCCGCGGCGGATTCGACGCTTTTTCCGCGGCATTGGACGCGGTCGTCAAGCTCCTGCAGGACGGTCTCGGCGCGATCCCCTTTGTCGTGATGCTGGTGGCGTTCGTGGCTATCGCGCTGTGGCGCAAAGGCGCGGTGTTCGCGGCATTCGTCGGCCTCGCGATCCTGACGATCCATTACATGGGGCTGTGGGCGCAAACGGTGTCCACGCTGGCGCTCGTGATTGCCGCCACTTTCTTCAGTCTGCTGATCGGCATTCCGCTCGGGATCTGGGGTGCACGCAACGGCCGCGCGGAGGTGATCCTGCGTTCGCTGCTGGACTTCATGCAGACCATGCCCGCATTCGTGTACCTGATTCCCGCGGTCATTCTGTTCGGACTCGGCCGCGTGCCCGCGGTCATTGCAACGATCGTCTTCGCCATGCCGCCGGTGGTTCGGCTCACGACGCTAGGCATCAAGCAGGTCCGCGAAGAATTGATGGAAGCCGGCCGCTCGTTCGGCAGCACCGACTCGCAACTGCTGTGGAAGATTCAACTGCCCAATGCGCTGCCGTCCATCATGGCGGGCATCAATCAGACCATCATGATGGCGCTCTCGATGGTCGTGGTCGCCTCGATGATCGGCGCGGGCGGCCTCGGCGAATATGTCCTGAGCGGCATTCAAAGGCTCGATATCGGCATTGGCTTCGAAGGCGGTCTGGGTGTCGTTCTGCTCGCCATCATTCTTGATCGTCTGACCGAAAGTTTCGGTGTCAAGTCGGCGAGGAAGAAGAGTCGTGCGCGGACGTCGGCAACCCCCACGCGTGAGACGGTCCCAACGCAGTCTTGACTCACGACCACCACGCTACGACGCAATAGAGAAAAAATTCTTCCAATGATGACGGAGTACCAGATGAAAACAGAAACGCTGAAATCTTATGCCGTGAAACTTGCCCTGTCGGCGCTGTGTGCCGTCGGTCTATATGGCGGAGGAGCGATGGCCGCGGAGCCGCTGAAACTGACGATCACCAACTGGGCCGACGTGCTCGCGGTGGCGAATGTGGCGAAGTATGTGATGGAGAGCCAGCTTCACCAGCCTGTCCAGTTCGTTCAGGCCGATATCGGCATTCAGTATCAAGGCGTCGCGCGAGGCGACGTGGATCTGATGGTCGGTGGCTGGTTGCCGGTCACGCACGCCACGTATTACGCGCGCTACAAGAACGATATGGACGACGTCGGCATTATCTACACCGGCGGGAAAAACGGCTGGGCGGTTCCCGCCTACGTGCCTGAATCCGAACTCTCGTCGATTGCCGATCTCAACAAGCCCGAGGTCAAGAGCAAGCTCAACGGCACGATTCAAGGCATCGAACCGGGCGGCGGCCTGATGCAGGCTTCCGAAAAAACCATCAAGGACTACGACCTCGCCGGCTACAACCTGCAGTCATCCAGTGAAGCCGGCATGCTTGCCTCGCTGCAGCGCGCGTATCAGTCGAAGCAATGGATTGTCGCGACGGTCTGGAGCCCTCACTGGCTCTTTCAGAAATGGCAGATGCGTTATCTGAAGGACCCGAAGGGCACGCTGGGTGGCGAAGAGCAGATTCACGCGTTTGCTTCGAAGCAGTTCGCAACCCGGTTCCCGCGCGCCGATGTGTTCATGAAGCACTTCAAGCTCACGCTGGCCGATGTGGAAGCCATCGAGTTCGAGGGTAACAACTCGAATGATTACGCCACGGCGGCGAAAAAGTTTGTCGACGCGCATCCCGACAAGTTGAAGGCGTGGCTTCAGCAGTAACACGGCTCGCGGGCCTGACCGGAGCGCATGAGCGTTTCGTGACGCGCCCGTCGAGAGCCTCGAAAAATCTGCTTTATGACGATCACGGAGTATGTCAGTGAACGATTTCGTTCGATTCTTCTCAGAGACGCTGCAAGACCGTGACCCGGTCATCTCCTCGGAAATCGCCCTTGAATTGCGGCGTCAACAGTCGCAGATCGAACTGATTGCGTCGGAGAACATCGTGTCCGCCGCAGTGATGGAAGCGCAGGGCACGGTGCTCACCAACAAGTATGCGGAGGGCTATCCTTCGAAGCGCTATTACGGCGGTTGCGAGCACGTTGACCGCATCGAGGCGTTGGCTATTGACCGTGTGAAAGCGCTATTCGAATGCGAGTTCGCCAACGTGCAGCCACATTCCGGCGCTCAGGCGAACGGCGCCGTCATGCTCGCGCTGCTCAAACCGGGCGACACCGTGCTCGGCATGTCGCTGGACGCGGGCGGGCATCTGACGCATGGCGCGCGCCCCGCGTTGTCCGGCAAGTGGTTCAACGCGGTTCAGTACGGCGTCGATCCGGACACGTTCCTGATCGACTATGCCGAGGTTCGGCGGCTCGCCGAGACGCATCGCCCCAAGCTGATTATCGCGGGCTACTCGGCTTATCCGCGCGCGCTCGATTTCGGCAAGTTCCGCGAGATTGCCGATAGCGTCGGCGCCATGTTGATGGTCGATATGGCGCATATCGCGGGCATTGTTGCCGCCGGCCGGCACGAGAATCCGGTGCGATTCGCCGATGTCGTGACGTCCACCACTCACAAGACGCTGCGCGGTCCGCGCGGCGGCTTCATTCTGACCAACAACGCCGACGTCGCCAAAAAAATCAACTCGGCCGTTTTCCCCGGTCTGCAGGGCGGTCCGCTCATGCACGTCATCGCGGGTAAAGCGGTGGCGTTCGGCGAGGCCTTGCGTCCCGAGTTTACGAAGTACATCGACCAGGTGCTGAAAAACGCTCAGGCACTGGGGGAAGTGCTCAAGCTGGGCGGCGTGAATCTCGTCAGCGGAGGGACGGACAATCATTTGCTGCTCGTCGATCTGCGCCCGAAAGGCTTGACGGGCTCACAGGTCGAGAAAGCGCTGGAGCGGGCCGGTATCACCTGCAACAAGAACGGTATCCCGTTCGACACGCAGAGCCCCACTGTCACTTCGGGCATTCGACTCGGCACGCCCGCGGGCACGACACGCGGCTTCAGCGTCGAGCAGTTCGACGAGATCGGCACTCTCATTCTCGAGGTGTTGTCCGGCCTGGAGCAGCACCCGGCGGGCGATGAACTCGTCGAGCGCTCGGTGCGAAGCAAGGTTCGCGATCTGTGCAGCCGTTTTCCCATTTATACCCACGCCGATGCACTGGTTTGAGCCGGGCATCGCGGCGATCGAGTATCGCCGCATCCCGTGATGTGATTTTCTGCACAAGGAGAAAGATTGATGAGCTTCGAGGGAGTACACGCGCCCCTGGTGACGCCGTTCAAGGCCGACGGCGAAATCGACCATGAACTGCTGGCGCAACATGCTATCGATCTGGCGGGCCGAGGCCTGTCAGGTCTCGGGATTGGCGGAACGACGGGTGAATATTACGCGCTCAGCTTCGAGGAGCGTGTTCACACGTTCCATACCGTTGCGCAAGCCGCAGGCGACAGGACGTTTCTCACCGCCGGCATCAACGCGACCACGACACGCGAAGTGCTGCGGCTCGGGCACGCGGCGAAGAGCGCCGGGCTGGCGGCGCTGCTGGTGGCGGCGCCGTACTATGCGCAACCCACTCAGGACGAGTTACTGAAACACCTGCTCGAGATCGACGACCATCTCGACATGCCGATCATGCTGTACAACTTTCCGGCACGGACCGGTACGGAAATCGGTGACCGCATCCTGGAGGCATTGCTCGAGCGGCCGAACTTCGTCGCCATGAAAGAGAGCACTGGCGACATCGCGCACTTACATCATCTGGCTACTCACTTCAAAACGAAACTCGTGCTGAGTTGCGGCATGGACGACCAGGCGCTCGAATTCTTTGCGTGGGGCGCACGGAGTTGGGTTGCGGGCGCCGCCAACTTTCTCCCTGAAGTCCACGTGGAGTTGCTCGACACTTGTGTCAGGAAGGGCGACTTCGTCGCCGGGCGAGAGTTGATGACGCAACTGCTGCCGGTGCTGGAGCTTCTCGAGCGCAGTGGCAAATTCATTCAGTACGTACGTTATGGCTGTGAACTGGCGGGCCGGGCGGTCGGCAATGCGCGCGCGCCGTTGGGCGCGCTGACGGACGACGAGCGGCGCGGCTTCGCGCAACTCGTGCAGCCGCTGCTTCGCAAGGGACGCTGAGTTGCATGGCCTCGAAACTCGAATTCGATCGCTTGCCTGCGGCGGATGGTGTCAACGGCTGGTGGGAAAGTCTGCCCCCGCCGCCGGTCGCGAACGCGCTCCACGGTGACCGGCATTTTGACTTTGTAGTGGTGGGCGGCGGCATCACGGGCTTATGTGCAGCCCGGCGACTGGCGGAGCTGGCGCCGCAAGCGTCGGTCGCACTGGTCGAGGCCGATCGCATTGGCCGCTCGACGGCGGGGCGCAATTCGGGTTTCTTCGTCGACTTGCCACACGACATCAGCAGCGAAAGCTATTCGAGAAGTGTGGACGCCGACAAGGCGGACGTGCGGATGCAGCGTCACGGCATCGACTACGTCAGGTCGGTGGTTCGCGAGCAGAAAATCCAGTGCGACTGGCGTGACGACGGCAAATACCATGCGTCTGTGAATAAACGCGGTAAGGACGCGCTCAGGCATTTTGCGGAGGGCTTGCAACGCATCGACGAGCCGTTCGAGTGGCTGGACGAAACCGCGGTCGCGAAGGTGACCGGCACCGGGTTCTACCACAGCGCCATTTTTACGCCGGGGTGCAGCACGGTCCAACCTGCCGCGCTGATGCGAGGCCTGGCGAGGACCATGCCGTCGAACGTCGAGGTGTTCGAGTTGAGTCCGCTCAGAAGGCTGGAACACGGCAGCGACGGCGCGAAGGTGCTGCGGTTCGCGGACGGCACGATAAACGCAGGCAAAGTCATTCTGTGCACCAACGCGTACGCCGCAAGCTTTGGTGAAAAACCGAACGGCTTGCTGCCGGTGTACACCTTCGCTTCGTTGAGTCGAAAGCTGACGCCGGCCGAGGTCGAGGCGCTCGGCGGCATCAAATCCTGGGCGCTGATTCCGGCCGATCCAATGGGCACGACGGTTCGTCGACTTGCAACCGATCAGATCTGTATTCGCAATCACTTCGCGTTCCGCCCGGGACTGGAAGTGTCGCCTGCCGATCTGCGCAAGGCGAAGCGTCTGCACCAGCGTTCTTTCGACCGGCGCTTTCCGATGCTCAAAGACGTGGCGCTCGACTACACGTGGGGCGGCGCACTCTGCCTGTCGGCAAACAGCGGCGCCTTGTTCGGAAAGCGGGACGACGGCCTCTATCAGGCGATCGGGTGTAACGGGCTGGGTCTCAGCCGGGGTTCCTCGTCCGGAAAGGTGATCGCCGAGTACGCGCTGGGTCTGTCGAACGACATGATTCAACAGCTTCTGAAACAGCCGCAACCGCGCCCGTTGCCCATGCGCCCGATTGCCGACGTGGCGGTTTCCGCGGCTATCTGGGTCAAGGAGTTCTCGGCGGGCGCCGAACTTTAATCGATTGAGGACACGACATGACGACACTTGATGACTGGAAGAAAAAGGCCGATGCCCTCTCTTTGGACGGCCGCGCCTTCATTGCGGGAAAGCGTTGTCCTGCGGCATCCAATGAAACATTCGCGACGTTGAATCCGTCGAACGGCAAGGTATTAGCCGATGTCGCGCGGTGCGACGCGAAAGACATCGACCGTGCCGTCGTTGCCGCGAGAGCGGCATTCGACAGCGGTGTCTGGTCGAAGGGCGCCCCTTCACACCGGAAGGCGGTGCTGCTGAAACTCGCCCAGCTAATCGAAGACCATACCGACGAACTGGCGATGCTTGAAGCACTCGAAGCCGGCAAGCCGATTTCGGAATGTCTGGGGCTGGATATTCCCGAGTCCGCGGCATGCATTCGCTGGCATGCGGAGGTCACCGACAAACGATATGACGCGCTGTCGCCCTCGGGACCAGGCGTCGTCGGCATGATTACTCGCGAGCCGATTGGCGTGGTCGGCGCCGTCCTGCCATGGAATTTTCCCGCGCTGATGCTGGCGTGGAAAATCGGCCCGGCGCTGTCGGTCGGCAATAGCGTGATCGTGAAGCCCGCCGAGCAAACTTCGCTCGCGACGTTGCGCATCGCCGATTTTGCGCTCGAGGCCGGCGTGCCGGCGGGGGTGTTCAGCGTCGTCACCGGGTTCGGCGAGACCGCGGGCCACGCGCTCGGCGTTCACGCGGACGTCGACCTTATCGCATTCACGGGTTCGACCGAAACCGGCAAGCGTTTCCTGCGCTATTCCGCCGACACGAACCTTAAACGGGTCATCCTCGAATGCGGCGGAAAAAACCCGCAGCTTGTACTGCCGGATGTCGCGGATCTGGATGCGGTGGCGGAACAGGCTGTGGCCGCTGCGTTCTGGAATATGGGCGAGAATTGCAGCGCGGGTTCGCGTCTGCTGGTGCCCACAGGAATGAAGGCCGCGCTGCTGGAAAAAATCGAAGCGGTGCTGCAAGGCTGGAAAACCGGTCAGCCGCTGGACCCCGAGGTGAAACTGGGGGCGCTGATCGAACAGACGCACTATGAGAAGGTGCTCGGTCACATCGAGAAGGCGAAGCAGGAAGGCGCGCGACTCGTGCGGGGCGGTCACGCCGTGTTCGTCGAGAGTGGCGGCTGGTACGTCGAGCCGACGATCTTCGACAACGTGACGCCCGGGATGAGTCTCGCCAGCGAAGAAATCTTCGGCCCGGTGCTCTGCGTGATCGAATACCGCGACATCGACGAGGCGGTCGAGATCGCCAACGACACGTGTTACGGGCTGGCGGCGTCGCTGTGGACGGACAACGTCAACCATGCGCACAAGATCGCGGCCCGAATCCGCGCGGGAACGGTTACGGTGAACTGTTTCGGCGAGGGTGACCTGGCCACCCCGTTCGGTGGTTTCAAGCAGTCGGGCTTTGGCGGCCGCGACAAATCGGTGTACGCACACGACCAGTATTGCGAGCTGAAGACGACCTGGCTCAAGCTCGCCTGAAACGGGAGAGCGCTCATTGCCCGCGAATACCGGGCAGCTAACCATTGGCGACGCGGTACGGGGTGAGCCCGCGCCGCGTGTCATCACATCGAGAGACCATGCGACTCGGATTCATTGGTACAGGCACGATTACACGCGCTGTCGTGACGGGGCTGATTCATGTCGGCGCGCCCTTCGAGCATATCTGTCTTTCACCGCGCAACGCCGATGTCGGCATCGCGCTGGCGGCACTCGATCCACGTATTTCGGTCTGCGGGACAAACCAGCAGGTGCTCGACGCCAGTGACGTGGTGTGTCTCGCCGTCGTGCCGACCATTGCACCGGAGGTGCTTGGCGCGCTCCAGTTCGAGGCGCGTCATCATGTCGTCAGCTTCATTGCGGGCGTGTCGCTAGCAGCTTTGCAGCGGATGGTCGGCGCGGTGGACGCAATCGTGCGCGCGGTACCGTTGCCGGCCGTGGCGGCGGGGATGGGAAGCACGGCCATTTGCCCGCCGGATGAGATCACGCGCCGGCTTTTTGCCTGGCTCGGCACGCCGGTCGAAGTGAGCGACGAAAGAAAGTTCGATGCGCTGTCGGCGGTGACGGCGACCATGGCGAGCTTCTACGCCGTCCTCGACGCCCAGGCAGAATGGCTGGTGCAGCAAGGAATCGACCACGACTCGGCGCGAGCCTACCTTGGTGGCTACTGCAGAGGGCTCGCCCATGAAACGTCGGAGAGCGGGGCATCGTTCTCCGCGTTGGTTGCGGCGTCCATGACGCCTGGGGGCATCAATGAACAGCTTCACAACGAGTTGTCGGTCAAGGGCACGTACTCGCACTATCGCGAAGCGCTCGACCATGTGCTCAGGCGTGTGGAAGGACGCTAGCAGGCCGTCGGTGTAAAGTTTGAGAGTCCGCCCACCGGCGGTTTGCCGTCTTTCCGGATTCGACCGCCTTGAAGGTGAGGACGATGCAGAAGAAACAACTATTCGCCGACAGGCTGCTCGCACAAATGCCGTCGTTACGCGCGTTGCGCTGTTTCGTGACGGCTGCGCGCTACGAGAGTTTCACGCAGGCCGCCGAAGTGCTATGCGTGACACAGGCCGCTATCAGCAGACAAATCAAGGAGCTCGAAGATACGCTCGACGTCGCGCTGTTCGAGCGGACCGGGCGGCACATCGCGCTGACGGATTCGGGCCGCATCCTGTACAACGCCTCGTATCTCTCGATCATGAATATCGCCGAGGCGGCCGAGGTTGTGCGGCGCTCGGACAAGCAGGCGTTGAACATTTACGTCTCTCACACGTTTTCCGCGTTGTGGCTGTCGTCACGGCTGCCGCGTTTGCGCAAGCGGTTTCCGGAAATCAAACTCAACGTGACCGTCACCGAGCACTTCATGGAGCTCGACGACCTCATGCAGCCTGACGTCATCATTACCAAGAATCCGCCGCGCGAACTGCAATACGACGTCGAGCCGCTCTTTCACGATGTCGTGTACCCGGTGTGCAGCCAGGCGTTCTTCGAACGCCACTTTCAGGGCAAGGCGCTGAAGCCGCTCGACCTGCTGACGGAACCCACGCTCAACCTCTCGCTGCTCGGCCGCGCCCAGGTTTGCGAACACGTCGACTGGCGCGTCTGGCGCAACTGGTTCCAGCAAGGCGATGGCTCGGACCGGTACGCGCCGGGCGAACACTTCGAGAGTAACGACTACCGCTTGCTCGTCTCGTTGGCGGAAGCGGGAGAAGGGACGCTGCTGGGCTGGCATCACCTGGTGCACCGTCAAATCGACCAGGGGCTTCTGGTGCGGCCCGTGCGCGATTCTCTGGTCTTTCAGGACCGGCATCATTACGTCATTACTCACAAGAACGCAAAGAGCCGGCCCGAGTACCTGAAGTTCAGACAATGGATCGCGGAGGAAGTCGACGACATGATGAAAGGTTGGCCAAAGGCGGCGGACGGCGCAGCGCAGCCGGTCATTCAACTTGCTCAATGATCGTTCGGCGCCGATCCGCTTTGGGATCGTCCTGCTGCCGAACTTCACGTTGACGGCCTTCTCGGGATTCGTCGACCTGCTTCGACTCGCCAGCGACGAAGGCGATCTGAGCCGGCCGGTTCGCTGCGCGTGGAGCATTATCGGCGAATCGCTGACGCCGATCCGCGCCAGTTGCGGGATCCAGGTGACGCCCTGGGTGACGTTTGAAGAAGCCGGCGAACTGGACTATCTGGTTGTGGTCGGCGGCCTGCTTCACGCCGGTTCATCCGCCAGCAACGCGACCCTGGCGTTCATTCGCGAGACTGCCGCGGGGAGCGCGACCCTCGTCGGCATCTGCACGGGTGTCTTCGCGTTGATGCGGGCTGACGTGATGAAAGGGTATCGCCTGTGCGTGAGCTGGTTTCACTACTGGGATTTTATCGAGCGCTTTCCGCAAACCGACGAACGTCATCTCGTCGCGGACCGGCTGTTCGTTATCGACCGGCGGCGCATTACCTGTTCAGGCGGACGTGCGTCGATCGATGTCGCGGCTGCCATTCTTCTTCGTCATGTCGATGCCAGCATCGTTCAGAAAGCGCTTCGAATCCTGCTGGTCGACGACGCGGAGAAGGGCAATGCGCCGCAACCGCATCCACCGGGCCTCCGGCCGGCCACCCACCCGAAGGTGCGACGAGCCATCCTGTTGATGGAGCAACATATTGGGCAGCCGCTCAGTCTGAGCGAACTGGCGCATCGGCTGGAGATGTCCGTGCGGCAGATCGAGCGGTTGTTCAATAGCGAAGTGGGAAGCGCGCCGCTCTCCTACGGTCGTCAGCTACGTATTCGAACCGCTGCATGGCTCCTGACCAGTTCCGATCGCACCATCACCGATATCGCATCTTCATGCGGGTTTTCAGACGCCTCGCATCTGGGCCGGGAATTCAAAAAAGAATATGGCGAAACGCCTAACGTCTTCCGGGCGCAAAGTGCCCAGCCGACTGCCCGTGTTTCAGTGTAAGCACGTAGCGATCGGTCCGGCGATGCAACGGTAAGGAAACTGTCGGCTGAGCCGTCATGTCCCCCGATCCACTTTTGTTATCACCCCCTCCAATACTCGGATTGTTAGCACATCGCCCCGCTCGTATATTGGCCGGACAGTGAGCAGCAAGCTCACCCAGCCCATAGACATAGACAAAAACACAACGGCAAGCCGCCCGGCCTGCCCAGGAGCACAGCGATGAATCGGATCGATCTGGAGGGACGCGTGGTCGCCATTACCGGCGGCGCACGCGGTATCGGCTACGCGGTGGCGCAACGGGCGCTGAACTCGGGCGCGTCCGTCGCGCTCTGGGACATCGACGCGGACCGCCTCGCGCGCAGCCAGCGCGAGTTGAGCGAACTCGGCAAAGTCACCGCCGTCAGCGTCGAACTCACGCAGGAAGCCGCCGTTGCTGAAGCGGTCGCGCAAACCGTCGCCGCGCACGGCGCGATCGACGTGCTGATCAATTGCGCCGGCATCACCGGCGGCAACGGCGCGACGTGGGAACTGGAGCCCGACGTGTGGCGCCGCGTGATCGACGTGAACCTGATCGGCCCGTATCTCACCTGCCGCGCGGTTGTGCCGCAAATGCTCAAGCAGGGCTATGGACGCATCGTCAATATCGCCTCGGTGGCCGGCAAGGAAGGCAATCCCAACGCCTCGCACTACAGCGCCTCCAAGGCGGGGCTCATCGGCCTGACCAAATCGCTCGGCAAGGAACTCGCGACGAAGAACATTCTCGTCAACGCCGTCACGCCCGCTGCGGCCAAAACCGAAATCTTCGATTCGATGTCGCAACAACATATCGACTACATGTTGTCGAAGATCCCAATGAACCGTTTCCTGTTGCCGGAAGAAGCGGCCTCGCTGATTCTGTGGCTGTCGTCCGAAGACTGCGCGTTCAGCACGGGCTCGGTGTTCGACCTGTCCGGCGGCCGCGCGACTTACTGAGCCGCGGCAACATGGCGACGGTCGCCATACACGCATTACCCGTACTAGCCGCATGACTCGCCGGACTCAAGATAAAAGCGCGTAGCCGCCGCTCACCGGCGAGCTTCGCGAAGGAGACGACATGGACCCGCAGGCGAACAGTTCGCTGGAGGCGATCAACAGCAAGGTCATGCGCCGGCTGTTGCCGTTTCTCCTGCTCATGTATGTGCTGGCGTTTCTCGACCGCGCCAATATCGGTTTTGCGCAGAAGGCATTGCAGCACGATACGGGTCTGTCGAACGCGGCGTTCGCGTTTGGCGCGGGCGTGTTTTTCGTCGGCTATGCGCTGTTCGAGGTGCCGAGCAATCTGCTGTTGCATCGCTTCGGCGCGCGGGTCTGGATGTGCCGGATCATGGTCACGTGGGGGCTCGTTTCAGCCTCGATGTGTCTGGCGCACACGGCCACCACGTTCTACGCGCTGCGCTTTCTGCTCGGCGTCGCCGAAGCGGGTTTCTTTCCCGGCGTGATCTATTACCTGACTCACTGGTTTCCGCAGCGCGCACGAGCGCGGGCGGTCGGCGTGTTTTATTTCGGTGCGCCGCTGGCGTTTATCTTCGGCAGTCCGTTATCGGGTTCGCTGCTGGAGTTGCATGGCGCGTGGGGTCTCGCCGGCTGGCAATGGCTCTTTCTGGTGGAAGGTGTGTTGGCGTCGGCGGTGGGCGTGTGGGCGCTCTGGTATCTCGACAACCGTCCCGACGACGCGCAATGGCTCGATCCGCAAGAGCGCGCCAGTCTGCGTGCAGCACTCGAAGACGATGCGCGCGCCGCGTCCGCGCATGGACCGCATCGCATTCTCGCCGCACTGGTGGATCGTCGCGTGTTGCTGCTGTCGGCGATCTATCTGCTGATTCAAATGAGCGTGTACGGCGTGATCTTCTATCTGCCGCAACAGGTCGCGGCTTTGCTCGGGACAACCGTCGGTTTGCGCGTGGGTCTCGTCGCCGCGCTGCCGTGGATGTGCGCGCTGGCTGTCACCTGGTACGTGCCGCGCCGCGCGGATCGCACAGGCGGACATCGGCGTTGGGCCGTCGCATTGCTGGTGCTTGCCGGGCTCGGCATCGCTGCGTCGGGACTTGCGCATAACCCTGTGCTCGGGTTAATCGCCTTGTGTTGCGCGGCGAGCGGCTTCATCGCGGCGCAACCGCTGTTCTGGACGTTCCCCACCCGCACGCTCACGGGCGCTGCCGCTGCCGGCGGCATCGCGCTGATCAATTCGCTCGGTGGACTCGGCGGCTTCTTTGCGCCGAGCTTGCGGACCGCGGCGGAACGCGCGTTTTCGTCGACGTCGGCGGGACTGGTGGTGCTGGGCGTCTCCAGTCTGCTCGCCGCGCTGCTGATCGGCACGCTGTTGCGCCGCGACGCGAGCGGGGCGAACGATTCTTTCCAAACCTTATTGCATCGCGCCCGCTAGGCGCATTGTCGGCCGATTCGTCGACGCACTTATAACGGAGCCTCTCTCATGGCCATGCCCACCATCCGGCACGTGCGTGCCTTCACTGTTCGCGGCGGCGGAGCGGACTATCACGACCAACCTGGCGGACACTGGATCGACGATCATATTTCCACGCCGATGGCGCGTTATCCGGAGTACCGGCAGAGCCGCCAGTCGTTCGGGATCAACGTGCTCGGCACACTGGTGGTGGAGATCGAAGCCAGCGACGGCACCGTCGGCTTCGCCGTGACCACGGGCGGCGAGATCGGCGCGTTTATCGTCGAGAAACATCTCGCGCGTTTTCTCGAAGGGCAACTCGTGACCGACATCGAGAAGATGTGGGATCAGATGTACTTCTCGACCTTGTATTACGGCCGCAAGGGCGTGGTGCTCAATACCATTTCAGGCGTCGATCTCGCACTCTGGGATCTGCTCGCGAAAGTGCGCAAGGAACCGGTGTACCAACTATTGGGCGGACCGGTTCGCGACGAGCTCGTGTTCTATGCGACCGGCGCGCGGCCGGATCTTGCTAAGGAGATGGGGTTCATCGGCGGCAAGCTGCCGTTGCAACATGGACCCGCCGAAGGCGAAGCGGGCCTCAAGCAGAATCTCGACAAGCTCGCCGAAATGCGCAGCCGCGTCGGCGACGACTTCTGGTTGATGTACGACTGCTGGATGAGCCTCGACGTGCCGTACGCAACGCGCTTCGCGCACGCGGCGCACGAGTACGGCCTGAAGTGGATCGAAGAAGCGCTGCCGCCCGACGACTACTGGGGTTACGCCGAACTGCGCCGCAACGTGCCGCGCGGCATGATGGTGTCGACCGGCGAGCATGAAGCAACACGTTGGGGTTTCCGCATGTTGCTGGAGATGCAATGCTGCGATCTGATTCAACCCGATGTCGGCTGGTGCGGCGGCATGACCGAGTTGATCAAGATTTCCGCGCTGGCCGATGCTCACAATGTGATGGTGGTGCCGCACGGTTCGTCGGTGTACAGCTATCACTTCGTCGTCACGCGGCACAACTCGCCGTTCGCCGAGTTTCTGATGATGGCGCCCAAAGCCGACGAAGTCGTGCCGATGTTCACGCCGCTGTTGCTCGACGAACCGGTGCCCGTGAACGGACGCATGAAAGTACCGGACACACCGGGCTTCGGCGTGAGACTGAATCCGGAATGCGCGCTGGTGCGGCCGTATCCGCGTTAAACGTACGCACTATGTGCTGCGATCGAAAAGGAGAATGACGTGCTGCTCAAGGACAAGGTCGTGATCGTCACCGGCGGTTCCCGAGGCATCGGCCGCGCGATAGCGGTTGCGTGCGCAACCGAAGGCGCGGACGTGGCGATCAACTACTGGGGCGATAACGACGCATCGTACGGACGCCGTTCGGCGGTCGCGGAGGTCGTCGAAGAAATCGAGGCGCTGGGGCGGCGCGTGATCGCGATCGAGGGCAACGTCGCCGCGCGCGAAACTGGCCAGGAGCTGGTGCGTCATACGGTCGAGGCGTTCGGCAAGGTCGACGTGCTCGCCAGCAATGCCGGCATCTGTCCGTTCCACGCATTTCTCGACATGCCGCCGGAGATTCTGGAGTCGACGGTAGCGGTCAATCTGAATGGCGCGTTCTACGTCACGCAAGCCGCCGCGCAGCAGATGAAAGCGCAGGGCACGGGCGGCGCGATTGTCGCGACCAGTTCGATCAGCGCGCTGGTGGGCGGCGGCATGCAGACGCACTACACGCCGACCAAAGCCGGTGTGCACTCACTGATGCAGTCGTGCGCGGTCGCGTTGGGACCCTACGGCATTCGCTGCAATTCGGTGATGCCCGGCACCATCGCCACCGACCTGAACGCCGAAGATCTCGCCGACGAAGCGAAGAAAGCCTACTTCGAAAAGCGCATTCCGCTGGGCCGCCTGGGCCGCCCGGAAGACGTGGCCGATTGCGTGGTGTTCCTCGCCTCCGACCGCGCGCGCTACGTGACCGGCGCCGCGCTGCTGGTGGACGGCGGCCTGTTCGTCAACTTGCAGTAACGCGCGATGCCGATGCCGCTGCCGCCGCCGCCGCCGTCAATTCACCGGAACCGAAGCGATCGCGGAGGGCGGCGCGGGCACGCTATCGACATCGTCGCGCGCGAGCTTGCGCGAGAAACCGCGCAGCAGATCGATGAAACGCAGCGCCGGTTCGGCGAGCGGTTCTTCCTTGCGCGTGAGAATGCCGAAGCCCGCGAGACTTTTGCCGATCTCGAGCGGCAACGCGACCAGCAGCTTGCCGCGCAAATGATCGCGCACCACCGACTCCGGCAACATCGCCACCGCATCGTAATTCTCGAGCAATTGCAGCGTCGCGAAGATCGACGCGCATTCGGTCAGGTTGACCGGCGTGGCCAGTCCCGCACGCGCGAGTTCCTCTTCGAACAGCACGCGCGCCGGGCTGGTAACCGGTTGCGCAACCCATGGCCAGTCGATCAGCTCGCCCAGCGTGATGCGCGAGCGCTCAGCCAGCGGATGCACCGCACGCACCACCAGCAGCAAGGTTTCGCGCGCCAGCGGCTCGAAGCTGAAATCGTTGTGCTGGAGAGGATTGGTCAGACGCCCAAGCGCCAGATCGACCTCGCGGCGATGCAGCAATTGCACGACCTGGTCGCTGGTTTCGCCGAGAATCCGCACGTTCAGCAGCGGGCTTTCGGTTTTCAGCGCGGCGACCGACATGGCGAGCAGATCGGGCGCGGCGCCCATGATCGCGCCGACGGTCAACTGTCCATGTCCGCCACGCCGTTTGACCTCGAGGTCTTCGGCGAAGCGGGTCAACTCGGCCAGCGCGCGCCGCGCGTAAGCGAGCGTCACGACACCGAGCGGCGTGGGCGTCATGCCGCGCGCGTTGCGCTCGAACAGCAGAAAGCCGAACGCTTCTTCGATATCGCCGAGCATGCGGCTCGCGCTCGGCTGCGCGACGTTGATGGCCTCGGCGGCTTGATGGAGGTTGCGGGCGTCGTCGAGCGCGACGAGCAACGCGAGATGTTTGAACTTGAGCCGATTGACGAGTGCGACGGCAGCGGAGTGTTGGCTCATGGCTCTGTGCGATTCGGTTTGTGGATCGCCCAATCCCAACAACGGATTGAGATGCTATCGACGCAGGAATTATAGTCGCATCAGACGCTGAGCCGCATCGCCGGAAAAGCGCCCGAATACGACGGGAGACAAGCCGCAATGGAGACAATCGCTTTCCGGATGGTGCTCAACCCCGGCATGCGCGAAGAATACGAGCGACGTCACGCGCAAATCTGGCCCGAGCTGGTTGATGCGTTGCACAACGCCGGCGTGCGCGAGTACCGGATTTTCTTCGACGCGGACACGAATCATCTGTTCGCCATCCTCACGCGCACCACGCACCACACCATGGACGACCTGCCGCGACTCGACGTGATGCGCAAATGGTGGGATTACATGGCCGACATCATGCAAACCGCGCCCGATCACATGCCGTTTCAGCAGCCGCTCGAACCGGTCTTTCATCTGAATTCGCTGAGCCTGACGTGATCCGATGAACGCGCCCCGCTCAGCAGGTTCGCCACGATCAACACCGCACGGAGGAACTCGCATGCAGGTGGTCGATTCGCATATCCATTTGTGGGATCTGAAAACGCATCGCTATCCGTGGCTGGAGAACCCGGGCGTGTCGTTCGTCGGCGACGCGCGCGAGTTGAAACACGACTACCTGCTCGACGATCTATTGGGCGAAGCGGGCGACATCGACGTGCTGAAACTGGTGCACGTCGAGGCGAATCACGATCCTGCCGATCCGGTTGAGGAGACGCGCTGGTTGCAGTCCATCGCGGACCGCGCTGAATCGCGCGGCATGCCGAACGCGATCGTCGCGGCGGTGGATCTGTCCGCGCCGAACGCACCGGCGCTGCTCGAAGCGCACGCGGCGTTCGCCAATACGCGTGGCATCCGTCAGATTCTGAACGTGCATGACAACAAGCTGTTCGATTACGTCGGCCGTCATTACATGCGCGAACCGCAGTGGCGTGAACACTTTGCGCTGCTGCGCCGCTACGACCTGTCGTTCGATCTGCAACTGTATCCGTCACAGATGGAAGACGCCGCGGCGCTGGCACGCGCGCATGGCGACACGCTGTTTATCGTCAACCATGCGGGCATGTTCGTGGATCGTGACAGCGTGGCCGGTTATCGCGCATGGCGCGACGGCATGCGTCTGCTTGCCGGTTGCAGGAATATCGCCGTGAAGATCAGCGGACTCGCGATGTTCGATCACCAGTGGACCATTGAAAGCCTGCGGCCCTACGTGCTCGAAACGATCGATACATTCGGCGTGGAGCGGGCGATGTTCGCGTCGAACTTTCCGGTCGATCGCCTGTTCGGCTCTTACGCGGATTTGTGGCATGCGTATGCGTCGATTGTCGACGGCGCGAGTGTCGCGGAAAAAGAGGCGCTGTTTCGCCGCAATGCAGAACGTTGCTACCGCATTTAGTGCATTTATTGCATCCCGTGCAGTCGGCCACGAGAAACACGAAGGAGACACGCAGTGCAGCAATCCACATCCGCCGTGCCGAGGCTTGAATTGCGGCATGCAAGCAAATCGTTCGGCCGGGTCCGCGCGCTCTCGGAAGGCGATCTCTCGCTGTGGCCGGGCGAAGTGCATGCGTTGCTCGGCGAAAACGGCGCGGGCAAATCGACACTCGTGAAGATTCTCGCCGGCGTGCATCAGCCCGATACCGGCGAGTTACTGGTGGACGGCGTGGCGCGCCGCTTCGCGACGCCCGCCGAAGCACGCGACGCCGGGCTCGCGGTGATCTATCAGGAACCCACGCTGTTCTTCGATCTGTCGATCGCGGAGAACATCTTCATGGGACGGCAGCCGGTCGACCGCATCGGCCGCATTCAGTACGACGCGATGCGTCGCGAGGTGGACGGCCTGCTCGCGTCGCTCGGTGTCGATCTGCGCGCCGATCAACTGGTGCGCGGTTTGTCGATCGCGGATCAGCAGGTGATCGAAATCGCCAAGGCGTTATCGCTGAACGCGAACGTGCTGATCATGGACGAACCCACGGCGGCCTTGTCGCTGCCCGAAGTGGAACGGCTCTTCGCGATCGTGCGCAAACTGCGCGAGCGCGACGTCGCGATTCTGTTCATCACGCACCGTCTCGACGAAGTGTTCGCGCTGACGCAGCGCGTCACGATCATGCGCGACGGCGCCAAAGTGTTCGATGGTTTGACGGCCGATCTCAGCACCGAGTCGATTGTCGCGAAGATGGTCGGCCGTGATCTGGAGACGTTCTATCCGAAGGCCGAGCGGCCACCGGGCGACGTGCGGCTGTCGGTGCGTAAGCTCACGCGCGTGGGCGTATTCAAGGATATTTCGTTCGACGTGCGCGCAGGCGAAATCGTCGCGCTGGCTGGACTCGTGGGCGCTGGGCGCAGCGAAGTGGCGCGGGCGATCTTCGGCATCGACCCGCTCGACTCGGGCGAGATCTGGATTGCCGGCGAGCGTTTGACAGCGGGACGGCCGGCCGCCGCCGTACGGGCCGGTCTCGCGCTGGTGCCGGAAGATCGTCGACAACAGGGCTTGGCGCTGGAGTTGAGCATCGCGCGCAATGCGTCGATGACGGTGCTCGGGCGGCTCGTCAAACACGGCCTGATTTCAACCCGCAGCGAGACGCAACTCGCCAATCAATGGGGCACGCGGTTGCGCCTCAAAGCGGGCGATCCGAATGCGCCGGTCGGCACGCTGTCGGGCGGCAATCAGCAAAAGGTCGTGCTCGGTAAATGGCTGGCCACGAGCCCGAAAGTGCTGATCATCGACGAACCCACGCGCGGCATCGACGTCGGCGCCAAAGCCGAGGTGTACAGCGCGCTCGCCGAACTGGTGCGCGACGGCATGGCCGTGCTGATGATTTCGAGTGAATTGCCGGAAGTGCTCGGCATGGCAGACCGCGTGCTGGTGATGCACGAAGGGCGGATCAGCGCGGATATCGCACGCGCCGAAGCCGACGAGGAACGCATCATGGCGGCGGCACTCGGCCAACCGATTCCACCGTTGGGGAACGCAGCATGATGCGCCATTCATCCACTCATCCCGCGCCGGTTCCGCCGCCGTTGTCGAAGCGCAATGCGGGCACGCCGGGCGGCTTTGTGGCGGGCATCGCGAAGAGCCGGGAAACCACACTGTTTGTGGTGCTGATTCTGTTGATCGTCGGCACGGGACTCGCGAAACCGCAGTTCCTGAATCTGCAGAATCTGCGCGATGTGCTGCTTAACGTGTCGATCATCAGTTTGCTGACTGCCGGTATGACGGTCGTGATCCTGATGCGGCATATCGATCTCTCGGTGGGGTCGACGGTCGGCATCAGCGCGTATGCCGTCGGCAGTCTGTATGTCGCGTTTCCTCATATGCCGGTGCTCGTCGCGTTGGTGGCGGGGCTCGCGATCGGTCTCGTGGCGGGCAGCATCAATGCGCTGCTGGTTGCGGTGGGGCGCGTGCCGTCGCTGGTGGCGACGCTCTCCACGCTGTACATCTTTCGTGGCGCGGATTACGCGTGGGTGCACGGCGGCCAGATCAATGCGACCAGTTTGCCCGACGCGTACTCGCGACTCGCGACCGGCACGCTGCTCGGCATTCCCACGCTCGCGCTGATCGCCTTCGTCGTGCTGCTTGGCCTCGCCGTGTATCTGAAGCAGTTTCGCGGCGGCCGCGAGCACTACGCGATCGGTTCGAATCCCGAGGCCGCGCGACTCGCCGGCGTGAACGTCGAGCGTCGCGTGATGGCGGGTTTTCTGCTCTCCGGCGCGATTGCCGGTTTCGCCGGCGCGTTGTGGCTGGCTCGCTTCGGCACCGTCGACGCGAGTACCGCGAAGGGCATCGAACTGCAGGTCGTTGCCGCCGCCGTGGTGGGCAGCGTCGCGATTACCGGTGGCGTCGGCACGATTCTCGGCGCCACGCTCGGCGCGCTGGTGCTCGGCGTGATCAGCATCGCGCTGGTCGTGCTGCACGTGTCGCCGTTCTGGGAGCAGGCGATTCAAGGTGCGCTGATCGTCGCGGCAATTACCGCGGATACCTTGCTGGCCCGCTCCGTCGCCAAACGCATGATGAGGAAACGCGATCATGGCTAAACCCGATTCCACGCTGCTCACGCGCAAACGCGAAACGCCGTTGCAATGGGAAGTGTTGCTGGTGATCGTGCTGATTCTGTCGCTGATACTCGGCCGTGTGTTGTCGCCGGTGTTCCTGACCGGCGCGAATCTGAGCAACGTGCTCGCCGATCTGACCGAGATCGCACTGATGGCTCTGCCGATGACTTTGATCATCGTCGCCGCCGAAATCGATCTGTCGGTGGCTTCCGTGCTCGGCGCTTCCAGCGCGTTGATGGGCGTGCTGTGGCATATGGGCTTGCCGATGCCCGTCGTGATCGTGCTCGTGGTGATTGCCGGCGCGCTGGCCGGTTTGTTGAACGGCCTCGTGATCGTCAAACTCAATCTGCCTTCGCTCGCGGTCACGATCGGCACGCTGGCGCTGTTTCGCGGGCTGGCCTATGTGCTGCTCGGCGATCAGGCCGTGGCGGATTTTCCGGCGGGCGATACGGCGTTCGGCATGGACACGCTCGGCGCGAGTTTCATTCCATTGCCGTTTGTGATCGTGATCGTCGGCGCGGTGTTGTTCACCGTGTTGCTGCAATCCACCGCATTCGGCCGCAGTCTGTACGCGATCGGTGCGAATCCGACCGCCGCCGCGTTCTCCGGCATCGAAGTGGCGAAACTCAGGCTGCGTTTGTTCGTGTTGTCCGGCGCGATGAGTGCGCTGGCGGGCGTGGTCTACACGCTGCGCTTCACCAGTGCGCGCGGCGACAACGGCGAAGGCTTCGAGTTGTCGGTGATTGCCGCGGTGCTGTTCGGCGGCGTGAGCATTTTCGGCGGACGCGGCTCGATGATCGGCGTGCTGCTGTCGCTGCTGATTATCGGCGTGCTGAAAAACGCGCTGACGCTCGACGACGTCTCCAGCGAAACGCTGACCATCGTCACCGGCGTGCTGCTGCTGGCTTCGGTGCTGATTCCGAATCTGGTGGCCCGCTGGCGCGCGGCGCGCGACCGGCGTTTCATTGCGAAGTCCGCGTCTTCCGTATGACGTTTTTATCCCTGTGCACGAAGAGAAAGTCCAACGACCGATAACCCGGACACCAACACGTCCAACAACAAGCAGGAGACACTTCATGTTCAAACCTCTACGTCACACCGGCGCGGCCGCGCTTTGCGTCGCGTTGCTCGCGATCAGTTGCGCGGCGTCCGCCGCGGATCTGAAAAGCGGCCTGAAAATCGCCTTCGTGCCGAAGCAGATCAATAACCCCTACGAAGTGACCGCCGACAACGGCGGCCTCGCCGCGATCAAGGAATTCGGCGGCGTGGGCAAGGTGGTGGGGCCGTCGGACGCGGGCGCGTCGTCGCAGGTGCAATACATCAACACGTTGATTACGCAACGGCAGGACGCGATCGTGATCGCGGCCAACGACGCGAATGCGGTGGTGCCGTATCTGAAGAAAGCGATGTCCCAAGGTATCAAGGTCGTGACCTTCGACTCGGACACGGCGCCGGAAGGCCGCCAGTTGTTCGTCAACCAGGCGAACGCGGAAGGGATTGGGCGCAGTCAGGTCCAACTGGTTTCGAAACTGATGGGCGGCGAGGGCGAGTTCGCGGTGCTGTCGGCCACGCCGAACGCGACCAATCAGAACACGTGGATCAAGTGGATGCAGGAGGAACTGAAGAAGCCCGAGTACGCGAAGATCAAGCTCGTCAAGATCGCCTACGGCAACGACGACGATCAGAAGTCGTTCACCGAGACGCAAGGTTTGTTGCAGGCTTATCCGAATCTGAAGGCCATTGTCGCGCCGACCACGGTGGGCATCGCCGCGGCGGCGCGTTATATCTCGTCGTCGTCGAGCAAGGGTAAGGTCGCGGTGACGGGATTGGGCACGCCGAACCAGATGCGCGCGTTCGTGAAGAACGGCACGGTGAAGGCGTTCCAGTTGTGGGATCCGAACCAGCTCGGTTACCTGGCGGCTTACGCGGCGGCGGCGTTGTCGTCGGGCACGATCACGGGTAAGGAAGGCGAGTCGTTCGACGCGGGCAAACTCGGCAAGCGCACGATCGGTCCGAAAGGCGAAATCATTCTTGGACCGCCGACCACGTTTGATTCGAGCAATATCGACAACTTCAACTTCTAAGCGGAAAAGCCTTTAGCAATAGACGAGGCGTGCCGGGCGATAAAACTCCCGGCACGCCTCGTATGTTTCGGCGACTACTGAAGCTTACCGCTGACTTAGAACCGGTGTTGAATCCCAGCAGTCACCCCCGTCTGCGTATCCGCCGCACCGGTCAGATCGCGTGACAAGCTCACCGCCTTGTCATGCTTCGCCATCGCATAGCCCCCCGCCAAATACAGCACCGTGCGCTTCGACAACGCGTACTGCGCGCGCAGCGAGAACAACGTCGGATCGGCGTCGCTCGCGTCCTTGATGTCCTGATGGTAGACCGCGGCGAACACCGAGACGAACGGCGTCACATCGTACTGCCCGCCGATCCAAAACATATCGCTGCGCTGCGTCGGCGCGGAGGTATGGAACGTGCGCCGGTAATTCCGGTAACCCGCCATCGCCTTCACTGCGCCGAAGTCGTAGCTCAAACCGGCGTGGATGCCTTGAATGTAGTTGGTGCTGTCGATCGGCGTGACGCTGTCGTACGCGCCGTTCTGCCGGTCGAAGGTCACGACCGCGGCGAACGGACCCGTTTCGTAGCCGAGGCCGAAGTCGTACTTCGAACTCGATTTCAAACTGCCCGGCACATTGCCGAACCCGTACATCGCCCCGATCTTCACGCCCGAGAACATGCCGTCGTAACGCACCGCGTTGGACGAACGCGAAAACAGACCGTCCTTCCGGCCGCCCGTCGCGGTGGATGAACTCGCCCACGAATAGTTCGGCGCGTAACCCATCGGGTCGAACTGCAGCATGTAGTCGTACGTGGTCGTGAAATTGCGGCCGAGCGTGATTTGCCCGAAGCGGTTCTTCAGGCCGATCGTCGCGCGGCGGTCGAAGATCGCGCCGGAACTATCGTCGAACTGGCCGTTCGCGATGTTGATGCCGCTCTCCAACTGGAAGATTGCCTTCAGCCCGCCGCCCAGATCCTCTACGCCGCGCAAGCCCCAGCGCGAGGTGTTCTTGCCGCCCGACACGAGACGCGTCGCACTGCCGTCCGTACTCGCATGGTTCACGTATTCGATACCCGCATCGACAATGCCGTACAACGTCACGCTCGATTGCGCCTGCGCGCTGGTCGTGAATCCCGTCAATCCCGCGAGGCCGGCGCAGGTCACGCCGAGGGTCGCCTTCTTCATGCTCCACTTCATCTACTGTCTCCGGAGGTTGGTTTTTTTGCTTCGGTTGCTGCTTTTCGTGAGCGACGCGCGCGCGTCAACTCGCCTGGGCGAACGCCCAACAATCGTTAGCGGGAAATTCGATCCAGTGGCGGCCCGCCGCGCGCGGCACGGAACCGAATGCGCGCAGACGCAGATCGCCGCAATGGAACAGATATTCCCAGCGGTCGCCGAGATACATCGACGTAATCAGATCGGCTTCGAGGCGATTCGCGCCGGGACCGTCGGCGACCTGCACGCGTTCGAGGCGAATCACGGCCTGCGCGTTTTGTCCCGCGGTGAGTGCTTCGCGCGCTTGCGCCTGCAATTGCCAGCCGTCGCCGGCGAGCGTCACGCGTTCGCCGTCCACGGACGCCACACGCGCATCGATACGGTTGTTGCTGCCCATGAATTCCGCCGTGTAGAGCGAGCGGGGCGCGCCATACAGTTCGGCGGGTGTGCCTTCCTGCTCGATACGGCCGTTGCGCAGCAGCAGGATGCGATCGGACATTGCCATCGCTTCGGTCTGGTCGTGCGTCACGCACAGCGCCGACAGACCCAGCGACACGATCAGTTCACGCAGCCACGCGCGCGCTTCCTCGCGCAACTTGGCGTCGAGGTTCGACAGCGGTTCGTCAAGCAGAATCACCGGCGGGTTGTAGACCAAGGCGCGCGCAATTGCCACACGCTGCTGCTGACCGCCCGACAGTTGATACGGATAGCGCGCCGCCAGATGACCGAGGCCGAGTTGATCGAGCGCGGCCTGCACGCGCTTTTTCTGCTCCGCGCTGGACACGCGCCGCAGCTTCAATCCATAGCCGACGTTTTCCGCCACCGTGCGATGCGGCCACAGCGCGTAAGACTGGAACACGAGCCCGAGCGAGCGTTGCTCGACCGGCAGATCGACATGCTTCGCGCCATCGAAGAACGTTTTGCCGTCCAGTTCGATACGCCCCGACGACGGCTGTTCGAGCCCGGCCACCGCGCGCAGCAGCGTGGTCTTGCCGCTGCCCGATGCACCCAGCAGGCAGACCACTTCGCCGGGGTTCAGATCGAACGACACGCCCTTCAGAATCGGGTTGTCGCCATAGCTCAGAAAGAGGTTGTCGACCGAGAGCTTATCCATGCAATTTCACTCCGAAGCGCAGAGCGACGCCGAGTCCGACGCCGACCATCGCGATGTTGATGACAGAAAGCGCGGCGACCTGATCGACCGCGCCGGTCGCCCACAGCGACACCAGCAGCGCGCCGATCACTTCGGTGCCGGGCGAGAGCAGATAGACGGCGGTCGAGTATTCGCGCTCGAAAATCATGAAAATCAGCAGCCACGCCGCGAGCAGACCGAAACGCACCAGCGGCAGCGTGACGTCGAGGCTGACGCGTGCCCGCGTGGCGCCGACGCTGCGTCCTGCTTCTTCGAGTTCGGGGCCAACCTGGAGCAGCGCGCTTTGAATCAGACGCATGCCGTACGCGAGCCACACGACGGTGTAGGCGATCCAGATGCTCCACATGGAGTTCTTCAGTTCCTTCAGGCCGGGCACGAACAGAAAGATCCACAGGAACGCGAGTCCGGCGAGCAAGCCCGGCACCGCGCGCGGCAGCAGCACGAGGTAATCGAGCAGACGGGTAGCCCAATCGTTGCGGCGATGCCCCGCGAACGCGACCAGCGAATAGAAGCCCACCGCCAGCGCGCCACCGAGCACACCAATGCCGAGCGTGTTCAGAATCGCGCGGACCAGGTTGTCCTGCTCGAGCAGTTCGGTGAAGTTGGCGAGCGTCAGCACGTCGGCGAGATGCACGCCTTCGCCCCAGTTGGTGACGAATGCGCGCAACGTGATGCCGGAGAGCGGCACGAACACGGTCAGCATCAGCCACAGCGCGACGATCGCCAATGCGACCCAGCGCCACGCGCCGAGCGGCAGCACGGTCTGACGTCCCGCCTTACCCTTGACGGTGACGAAGCGGTTTGCGCTCTTCAGCAAGCGCCGTTGCAGCAACACCAGCGGGAACGTGATCGCGACGATGCACACCGCGACCGCGGCCATCAGGTGATACGACGGCACGCCGAGTTTGTTGGTGAGCTTGTACAGATAGGTGGCCAGCACGAGGTGCCCTTCGGGGTCGCCCAGCACGAGCGGCAAACCAAACACTTCGAAGCCGAGAAAGAACACCAGCACGCCGGCGAACAGCAGAGCGGGCAATGTCATCGGCAGGCTCACGTCGAGCGCGACGCGAAACGGCCGGGCCCCGGCAACACGTGCCGCTTCCTCGACGTCCGAGCCGAGATTGCGCAGCGCCGCCGACGAATACAGGTACACGTGCGGCACATGCGTCAAGCCGACGATCACCGTGATCGCGAGAATCGAGTAGATGGACCACGGCGCTTCGGCGGTGCCGAACAGTTCTTTCCACCACACGGAATAGAAACCGACCGGGCCGGCCGCGACCACGTAGCCGAATGCGAGCACCATCGGCGAGACGAACACGGGGGTGAGCAGCAGCGGTTCGAGCCAGCGGCGGCCGGGCAGATCGGTACGCACCATCAGGAACGCGAGAATGCCGCCGAGCGGAATCGAAATGAACAGCATGCCGGCGGCGATCACGAACGAGTTTTTCAGCGCGGACCAGAAGTCGGGATCGCTGAAAATGAATTCGAAGCCGGTGAGACCGAGCGTGCGTTTGGCGTCGAAGAACGGTGCGTTCAACACGCTCTGAAACAGGATGAAGCCCAGCGGCAGCGCCACCGCAATGGTCAACACCGCGACGACGAGCCAGCGCAGCAGCCCCGCGAACGGCTGCAGACCGCCGCGCGGCAGCGCGCCGATGGAGCCGCCGTCGGCCGCGAGCGACGGGGCGTCGCGGTGTCCGGTTGCGCTTGTGGAAAGCATGAGTGTCCCCCTGCGGCAGATGAGCCGCATATCGACAGGTAGTGAAGGATGGTTTTGTGTCCGCCCGCGCGTGGCGGTGCGGACACGTTGGTCAGATGCGCGTGTTTAACGCTTGATCGACTGTTGCCATTGCTTGAGGAATTCGAGGCGCTTGGACTGGTCGAGATAGACCAGCAGGCCCGCGCCGATCGGGATCGGCTTGAGCGAATCGCCGAGTTGCTTCGTCAGGCCGGCCATGGACGTTTCGCCGTCCACGTCCGCGCGAATCGAGAACAGGTTCGCCTGATTCGCCAGCAGCGTCTGGCCGCGTTGCGATAGGAGGTAATCGACCCACAGCTTCGCGGCGTTCGGGCTTTGCGCCTTCTTCGAAATCGTCACGAGGCGGCTGACCACCAGCGTGTAATCCTTCGGGTAGACGTAGCCGATCGACGGGTCTTTCTTCGCCTTGGTCAGCGCGTACGACCCGAGAATGTTGTAGCCGATCAGGTTTTCACCCGACGAGATGCGCTCCATCATCGCGCCGGTGCTCGACTGCAGTTTCGGGCCGGTGGCGCCCATGGCCTTCACCAGATCCCACGTGACCTGCGGGTTCACGCGCGCGTCTTGCGTCAGATAGTTGAAACCCACACCCGACTTTTCGATGTCGTAAGTCGTGACCTTGCCTTTGAACTGATCGGCTTTGGTTTGCAGCAGCTTGATCAGATCGGCGCGCGTTTGCGGCACGTCGCCGGCCGGCACGAGGCGCTTGTTGTAGACGATCGCCAGCGGCTCATACGTGGTGCCGTACGCCTGCTTCTGGTATTGCGCCCATTGCGGCAAGTGCTTCGCTTCGGGCGATTCGTACGAGGCCATCAGCCCGTCATTGACGAGCTTGACCTGCAGGTCCATGGCCGAGCTCCACAGCACGTCGGCGCTGGTGCTGCTGGCCGCGTTTTCGCTGATATAGCGGTTGTACAGCTCGGTGCTGTTCATGTCGTTGTACTCGACCTTGATGCCGTACAGGCTTTCAAAATCCTTGATGAGTGGACGTACCAACGCGGTGTCCGTGACCGAGTAGACGATCAGTTTGCCTTCCTTCTTCGCGCCGTCGACGGTGCTCTGATAGTCGCCCGGATAACCGGCCGGAATGGCCGACCACGCGGGGTTTGCAGCGAATGCGACAGCCATGGCGAGAGCCTTCAAAGCGTTTTGCACGTCTTCCTCCAGAAAACTTTGTGTTGGTTTTGTGTAGGCGAATGGTAAGAGATGATCGCTTTCTGAACGCTTTCATTTTTTGAGGGAAATGCGTCACAATGGTCGAATTCGCCTCATGGATTTCCCTGGGATTCTGGTTATGCGTGTGCTGCTCGTCGAAGACAATCCGATCCTTTCCCGTTCGCTAACCGACGCGCTGACCGGCGCGAAACTCACCGTCGACTGCATGCACGACGGCGAATCCGCCGATCACGTCTTGCGCACGCAGGACTACGCGTTGGTGATTCTCGACATCGGCCTGCCCAAGCTGGACGGTCTCGAAGTGCTGCGGCGTCTGCGCGCACGGCGCAACGCAGTACCGGTATTAATGCTGACCGCGCATGGGTCGGTGGAGGAGCGCGTGCGCGGTCTCGACCTCGGCGCGGACGACTATCTGGCCAAACCGTTCGCGCTGACCGAACTCGAAGCACGCGCTCGTGCGCTGTTGCGCCGCAGTCATGGGCAGGAGCCGCAGCGCGCGCAATGCGGCACGCTGCAGTACGACAGCGTGGACCGCGGCTTCACGCTCGGCGGCGAGCCGCTGGCACTCACGCCGCGCGAGCGTTCGGTGCTGGAAGTGCTGATTCTGCGCAACGGTCGCGCGATCAATAAAGACACGCTGTCCGAGAAAATTTTCGGACTCGACGAATCCGTGAATGCGGATGCGATCGAGATTTACGTCCACCGTTTGCGTAAGAAACTCGAACACAGTTCGGTGGGCATCGTGACGCTGCGCGGACTGGGCTATCTGCTGGAAGCGCGGGGCGCATGAAGCAGCCGAATCTGCGCGTGCGGGTCGCCCTGTGGTTGCTATTGCCGCTGCTTCTGCTGCTCGCGTTCGACGCATGGCTCACCTATCAACGCGCAATGAACGCCGCTCACGACGCGTTCGACCGCACGCTCGAATTTTCGCTGCGCTCGATTCGCGACGGCATCCGTCTGCGCGACGGCGACATCGAAGTGGACCTGCCGTATCTCGCACTGGAAATGTTCGAATCGAATGGCGGCGGCAACATCTACTATCAGATTCGCGAGGAGGGTGGCCGCGTGGTGACGGGTTATCCCGATCTGCCGAATCCGCGCAAACTGCCGGCTGAGCCCTACAGCGTGCAGTTTTACGACGACGAGTTTCGCGGCCGGCCGCTGCGCATCGCCATGCTCAGGCTGCCCGTGCACGATGTGCCGAGCGCGCAGACGCGGGTCGTGCTGGTGCGGGTCGGCGAAACGATCGAACCGCGCCAGGCGTTGGCGCGTGAGATTCTGATCGGCTCGTTGCAGCAGGAAGGTTTGCTGGTGGTGCTGGCGCTCGGCATCGTGTGGCTGGGTGTCGCGCGCGGCTTGCGGCCGCTGAATCGTCTGTCGGCGAAAGTCGCAGCGCGGGCCGAAGACGATCCGGTGCCGCTCGATACGGTCGGCTTGCCGAGTGAGGTGACGCCACTGGTCGATTCGATCAATCAGTACATCGGCCGTACTCGGTTGATGCAGTCGTCGCGCCGGCGCTTTTTCAACGACGCCGCGCATCAGTTGAAAACGCCGCTGGCCGTGATTCAGGCGGAGTCTGAACTGGCGCTGCGCGATCTCGATGGCGTCGAGGAAAACGCCAACGGTAATCGTCGGCAAGGCGTGCATTTGCGGCGTTTGAACGGCGCGGTGCAGCAAGCGGTGCGGATCGTCCAGCAGTTACTGTCGCTATCGCGGCTCGATGCGGACAGCGGCTATACGGTCAAGCATGCCGCGGTGCCGCTGCATAAAGTCGCGCGTAGCGTGACGCTCGACTGGTCGCCGGTGGCGCGTTCGCGAGGCATCGATCTGGGTTTCGAACAGGAGAGTCGGATCGACGTGATGGGCCAGGTCGATCTGCTCGCGGAACTGGTCGGCAATCTGATCGATAACGCGATCCGCTATTCAGGCGACGGCGCGGTGATTACCGTGCGGGTCGCGACCGAAGGCGGGCAGCCGTTGTTGCAGGTGATCGATAACGGGCCGGGCGTTGCGGTCGGCGAACGCGAGGCGGTGTTTGAGCGGTTCTATCGCAGCGAAGCGACGCAGGCGGTGGAAGGGAGCGGACTGGGTTTGTCGATCGTGCGGGAAATTGCGCGCGTGCATGGCGCGTTGATTGCATTGACCGATGCGGATGGCGGCGGGTTGGTGGTGAGTGTGCTGTTTCCGGTGTGTGAGCGGTGAGTGAGGCTGCGTGAGTTTGCCGCGTTATTTCGCGGTGCATTGCTCAGTGCAGCGAACACCCGCCGTCAAACTCAACGCCGAATCGGAAAACTCGACGCATAAGCGTCGGAGCGCGTGTCACAACCCCACACCTTGCCGTCGATCAACACGCTCGGCGCTACATTGTCGCGAGGCACCGCGACGTTCACACGCGCAGCCGCCTCGCGATACAACTGCGTCTGATTGATCCGCGCCGCGATCGCGTCGTAGTCCGCGCGCGCGTCGATCATGCCCCATCGCTCGAATTGCGTGAGGAACCACGCGCCTTCGAACGCATGCGGGTAGTTCACCGCGCCGTCATCGAAGAAACGCACCGGCAGGCCATGCGGCGCCGAATCTGCAATGTCGTCACCCAGCCGCGCGGCAATCAACGCCGCATCGATACCAATGTAATCAGGCCGCGCGAGCCAGTGCGCGATCTCGTCGCGATGCCCTGCGCCGTCGAGCCAGCGGCACGCTTCTAGCACGGTCTGCACGAGCGCGCGAGCGGTATTCGGATGCGCCACGGCAAACTCGCGCCGACAGGCCAGCACTTTCTCCGGATGATCGGGCCATACCTCGCTCGAATAAGCCACCGTTTTACCGACGCCATCGGCTTCGGCCTGCGCGTTCCACGGCTCGCCGACACACAGGCCGTCGAGTTTATCGTCGGCCAATGCGGTGACCATTTGCGGCGGCGGAATTGCGACGCTGTCGATATCGCGTAACGGATCCACCCCTTGCGACGCGAGCCAGTAGTACAACCACATTGCGTGCGTGCCGGTCGGGAAGGTCTGCGCGAACACGGGCTTGCGGCCGAGCGTCGCCAGCGCTTTGGGCAGCGTGCCATGCTCGGCGAGCGCGGCGGCGAGACGGTTCGACAGCGTGATCGCCTGGCCGTTGCGGTTGAGCACCATCAGCACGGCCATGTCCGTTTGCGGGCCACCCAAACCCAATTGCACGCCGTAGACGAGCCCATACAGCGCGTGCGCCGCGTCGAGATCGCCGGACAGCAGCTTGTCGCGCACGGCGGCCCACGAAGGCTGGCGGCATAGCTCAAGCGTCAGCCCGTGCGCGTGACCGAATTCGAGCAGCTTCGCGGCGATCAACGGCGCGGCGTCGGACAGTGCCACGAAACCGAGCCGCAAATGGGTCTTCTCGAGTTGACCCGACGAGGACGGCGCGGTGAGGGAGGAAGAAGAGTTCATGAGCGGCGCTTCATTTGAGCAGGTCGGCCGACGCGACGATCGCACGCGCGACCTCGGCGAGTTTGACGCCCTGATTCATCGCGCGTTTGCGCAGGTTGGCGTAGGCGGCGGGTTCGGTGAGGTTCTGCTGATCCATCAGCAGACGTTTGGCGCGATCGATCAGCTTGCGTTCGGCCAACTCGTTTTCGGCTTGCGCGAGGCGCTCGCGTAATTGCGATTCCTGCGCGAAGCGTGCGAGCGCGACTTCGAGGATCGGCGCGAGCCGTTCGGTGGCGAGGCCTTCGACCAGATACGCGGTGACGCCCGCGCCGACCGCGTCGCGGATCAACTGCTGGTTGGCGTCGTGGCTGAACATCAGCACCGGACGCGGCGCGGTGGCGTTCATCACCGCGAGTTGTTCGAGCGTATCGCGCGAGGGGGACTCCGTGTCGATGATGATCACATCGGGCCGCTCGCTTTCCACCACGCGATGCAGTGCCTGCGGCGTCGCCGTGCCGGCCAGCATGTCGTAGCCGAGCCGGGCGAGGGTGTCACGCAGATCGCCTATGGGCTTATCGGTATCGGTGACGAGGAGAACACGCAGCATGGAGTAAGTTTATCGACGACTGACCAAGGTTAAAGCAACGGCTATGCCAGTTGTCGCAACGCGGGATGCATTCAGCGCAATCATGGCGTTGGCGCTTCCCCGGGCCCTGACGTTTGCACCCGCGCGGGGCATCCGGACGACGTGCACCGAAGCGGCGCATCGAGCCATGCGCGCAACGCACCGGCGATTTCGTCGACGATCGGCGCCCACGCGCCCGGTTCACGTTGGCGGAACAGGCGCATCGACGGATACCAGGGGCTGTCGGTGCGCTCGGTCAACCATCGCCATTCGCCGTAGGCGGGCACCATGACCCAAACCGGCAGCGCCGCCGCGCCGGCGAGATGGGCTACGGATGTATCCACGGTGATCAGCAGGTCGAGCGAATGCAGAATCGCGAGCGTGTCCGCAAAATCGTGGATCATCGGGCCGAGCGTGTGGAAATCGCCGTACGTACCCGCTAGCGATTCGCTGTCATGTTCCTGTTCGCCTTTCTGCAGCGAATACCACGCAATGTCTGGAAGCGCGAACAGCGGCTTCAGCGCGTCGAGACGTATCGAGCGAAAACGGTCGAGCGCGTGAGCCGGGCTACCTGCCCATACGATGCCGACGCGTCTGCGTTTGGCGTTCGTGCCGCGTGGAGAGATTGCTTCGAGGTGAGCGTGCCAGTCCCGCGTCTTGCACGGGTCCGCGATGAGGTAGGGCATGGCGATGGGCAGCATCGAAACGTCGAGTTTCATTGGCTCCGGCATGCTGAGCATCAGGCAATGGTAGTGGTAGGGACCGGGCGGCAGCGTGGCAAAAACACTCCGCACGCCGGTCATGCTGGCTGCGAGCGCAACGATCGGCTGGCTGACCAGCACGTCCACGGCGGCGCCTTGTCGATGCAACCACGCTGCGAATCGCAGGCACTGTATTTCGTCGCCGCGTCCTTGCTCGCCGACTAACAGGAACTGGCACCCTGCAACGGGCTCGCCTTGCCACTCGGGAAAGCTCGGGTGAACCCGTTCTTTATCTTTGCCCGGCAGCGCGTAGAACCATTTATAGCGCCGCCAGCCTGCCGCGAAATCACCGAGGCCGAGTTGTACGCCTGCGAGTTGAAATTGCAGGTGGGCGTTGTCGGGCAGCAGTCGCGCCGCTTCGAGACCGTGTGGCAGGCTCTCCGCGAGACGGCCTAACATGCTCAGCGCTCGCGCCGCGTTGTGATGCAGCAGCGGATGATGCGGATCGACCGCGAGGCCCTGTCGGGCGACGCTGAGCGCGTCGCGGAAACGGTCGTGGCTGTTCAATACGAAGGCGAGCGATTTAAGCGACTCGGCGTGATGCGCGCAGCGGGTTCTCAGTTGTTCGAGCACGTCATTAAGCTCGTGGCTGCGATTGTCGCGGGCGAGCGCAGCGATCAGATCGAAGCCGTCTTGCAGACGTGCCGGGTTCAGCGCCCATGCGCGTAGCCAGTAGTCGGCGGCGTCTTCGGTTTTGCCGAGTTCCGCGGAAATGCGCGCTGCCGCACGCAATGCGTGATGCAGGCACGGCTCGATTTCAAGCGCTCGTTCGTAATGCGTGAGGGCGTCGGTGAGTTTCCCGGCCCGCCGCAGACTGTCGGCGAGATTGCGATGCAAGCTCGCTGTATTCACACTCAACACCAACGCGCGACGGTAATACGCTTCGGCTGTTGCGTGATCGTCTTGCATTGCCGCGACCAACCCCGCGTGTTCCCATAATTCCGCGTGTTCCGGCGCGGCTCGCACGGCCTGCGCGAGAAAGTAACGCGCGCGTTCCACTTCGCCGGTATGAACACACGCGAGGGCCATGCGATGCAAGGCATGTGCGTTGTGCGGATGCAGAAGCAGTGCGCGGCAGTAGGCGTTCATCGCCGCATTCATGCGACGCGCGGAGAACAGACCATCTGCCTGCGCGATGAGCGTGTCGAAATTCGCGGCGGCTTCGTCGCGATACGGAATGGAGAGGCTTTGCTTCGACACGCGACTTGTGTTTCCGTTGATCGATGTGCGTGGAACGCGAGTTCCCGATGCGATTGCCGCATGCAGGCGCTCGCGTTCCAACGTTGGCGGCGCGGCGGTCTATTGGTAGTAGTACAACGAGACAGCCTTGATCGACACGTTATCGATCGCCGAGGCGCTGCTCACCAGCACGTAGTAAGTGCCAGGCCCAACGCCATTCACCGCGCAGACGGCCGACTTTCCGCCCGACATCACCGACGTACAACTCGGGTTGATCATCAAAGCCGTACCGCTTTTCAGCGACATCGTGGCAACGTCGCGGGTTGTGTCGGGCGACAACGTGAAGGTCAGGCTTTTGACACCCACCTGCGCCACCGAACTTCTCACCCCCGGCGGAATCGTCACCGAAAAATACTGCTTGTCGGCGGCGTTCATCGGGAATCTCACCGCGGTTCCGTCGTCGGAAATGTCCGTGACCCGCATGGGTTCGACTTCGAATGGGCGCGTCACTTTGCTGATGCCGCCGTTGGCATCCGTTACCGTCAGCGTGAACTCGTACGTGCCGGGTTGCTCGACATCGAGCTCGGGGTTGGTCGACTTCGTGGTGACCGTGTTGCCCGCCGCCGTGCCGAAATTCCATGTCCATGAGCGGATCGGCGCGCCGCGCGCGGTCGACAGATCCGTGCACGAGACATGCATCAACTTATCGCTTTGCTTGCAGGTGAAGTTCGCCGCCGCCGGAATTTTTCCCAGCCTTGCCGCCGTCACCGCTGCGGTTGCATCCAGGATCCCGGCGCCGATCGGTTGGTCCGGCGCACCGCCGGGAAACGGCTGCGCGTTCTGCGCGAGCAGGGTCCGCAATTCGATGGGCGTCAGCGGAGTGGGCGCCACCGACTGGATCAGCGCGATCACGCCGCTCACCGCCGGCGCCGCCATCGATGTGCCGGAGGCATAGGCATACCCTTCGGTGCCGGGCTTTGCGGTGCCGTTGTTATAGGTCGACCAGATCGAGTCGCCGGGCGCGGCGATGTCCACCGTCGGCCCATAGTTCGAGCTGACCCATCGCGAGCCCCAACGGTTGCTACCGCCGACACTGATGACGTTGCGGCAGTTGGCTGGCGAAAAATTCGTCGCGGTCGTCGAATTGTTGCCCGCCGCGGCGACCACGGTGGCGCCGCGCGAGACGGCGAGGTCGAGCGCATTCTGCAGCGTGGTTTCGCAGCCGCCCAGGCCACCCAGGCTCAGGTTGATGATCTTCGCCGGGTGCGGGTTGGCGGGGACGCCCGACACCGTGCCGCCGGCCGCCCAGACGATGCCGTCGGCGATGTCGGACGTGTAGCCCTTGCCGCAGGCATTCATCACCCGCACCGGCACGACCTTGGCGCCGGGCGCGATACCGGCGCCGCCGTAGCCGTTGTTGGTCAGCGCAGCGGCGATGCCCGCGACATGCGTGCCGTGCCAATCGATCGCGCAGGTCTCGGTGAGGATGCCGGGGTTGGTCCCGTTGCCGCCGCGATTGGTCGACGTGAAGTCGTAACCGGGCAGGATGTTCGCGTTCAGGTCGGCATGGCTGGTGGTGCCGTTATCGACGACCGCGATCACCGCGCCGGCGCCGTTCGCCATGTCCCACGCGCCTTCCGCGCGAATGCCCGGATAGCCGCTGCCGGCTTTCTGGTTCGAACTCAAACTCCACTGCTTGCTGTAGTCCGGATCGTTCGGCGCCATCGTCGTGGACATCTCGCGGTCGGCCTCGATATAGTCGACGTTCGGGTCCGAGGCGATGGCGCGCATGAACGCCTTCGCCTCCTTCATGTTCAGCTTGCGGTCGGTCGTCACGACGTCGGCGCCGATGCCGGTGCGGCGGAAATGGTGCGCTTTCGCGGGGAACGCCCCCGACAGTTTCTGCAGTCTCGATTGCACCGCCGAAGTCGAGTCGCGTTCGGTTGTGCCGTCGCGGTATTTGATGATGAAGCGGTCGTTGCGGGCGTCCGCCTCGAGTCCGTCGGTATTCATTTTCAACGACAGCGCGAGGGGCACGGTGGTCGATGCCGCGGCGAGCGCGGCCGAGGTTTCGACGTCGGCTTTGGCGTCGGGTGTGGCGGCTTCGCTGTTCGCGCCTGAACTGATTGAGCCGCCGCCGTTGCTTCCGCCGCAGGCGGCGAAGGTCAGCGAAAGCGATAGCGCGGCGGCTTTGGCTAGCGTCCGGCGTACGGTGGTGGTTGATCGCGACGTGGCCATTGCCGTGATCGTTGTGCGGGAGGTTTTGATCCCGCTTTCATGTCTCTCTTTTTGCATCTTGTTCTACCTCGTACGACAAATGAAAATGACTGTCTCGCCTGATGTAGTCGTGGTGCGGCTACGTCAGGATGGCTAACTAATCAATGCTGCTAACGCCCGTTGTGAGCGTTCCTTTTTCGCCGCGATGAACTGGGTGGGTAGCGCGGTTTCTCTTAGCAGTTGAAAAATTAGCTCAAACAGGAGATTAAATAGCCTGACGAGGTTAGACAATCAGGCATTTCTATTTGTGTGTCGGAGGAATTACCCGGCGCGTAGGACTTAATGCGCGATGGGCCGGGCAAGCGTGAGCAAGCGGCGTCCTGAGTGGGTGCGGCGGGAGGGAGAGGGATGGGATCGGGCGGAAATGAATCGACGTTGAGTCGACCTTGAATCGGCCTGCGTGGCGTTGGTCAGCCGACTGCCGGGCACTTGCTTCGAGTGCGTGGTTTTAGCGGAATGGCGACGGACAGCCCTGCGTCGTCAATTCCACCGGTCATAGCTGCGTGGCGAAAACAGCAGACTTAGCCCGATCATCGCGACGACGCAGGCGGCCAGCATTACCCACGCAGCCCCGAAGCTGCCGGTCCAACTGCGCACCATGCCGGCGAGCATCGGCGCGATTGCGGCCACCACGAAGCCGACGCCTTGCGTGAAGGCGACCAGCTTGCCGGCGACGCGATGGTCGGCGGCATGATCCATCGCCGTGACGAGCGTCAGCGAGAACGTGCCGCCGAGCCCCGCACCGGCGACGCCGACCCACAGCCACGCGGCCGTGTCGGGGCACGCGATCAGTCCGAGCAGGCCGATGAGTTGGGCGGACAGGCCGAGAACCAGCCACGGCCGCCGATCCCGGAACGACGCGGCGGCAAGCGGCAACAACAAGGCCGCGGCCGCCTGGAAAACCGTCATGCCGGCAAGCAGCGAACCGCTATCCGTGACGCTGACGCCACGCTGCTGATAGAACGCCGGGAGCCAGGCGACGAGGCTGGTGTAACCGCCGTTGACGATGCCGAAGAACAAGCCCAGCGTCCACGCGCGGCGTTTGCGCCAGAGTGGGGGTTGGGAGGTGGAGGTGTGGGGAGTGGGAGGCGTGAGGATGAGTGAGGGTTGCGTCGAAGGTTGGTTCGAATGCTCGATTGATGCTCTGCTTGAATGTCCGCGCGGCGAAGGTGCGTTCGAAGGCACGGCCGAGGGTGCGCCCGAACGCATGCCGGAAGACACGCCCGAATGCACACCCGAATGCCACCGATTCAACCCCAGCCAGCAAGCCAGCGCGACCACAGCAGGCAACGCCCACACCGCAAGACCCGCGTGCCACGACCCCAGCGCATTGCTCACCCACGGACTCAGGCGCGCGCCAAGCCCGCCGCCGCCCATGATCGACGCCGAGAACACGCCCATGGCGAGCGGCACACGCGCGTGAAAGCGCTGCTTCATCACGGCCGGCAACAACGCCTGCACGGCGGCGACGCCGACCCCGGCGAGCGCGGCCGTCAGCAACAACGCCGCGCCGCTGGCCGTTTCCCAGCGCGCGCCACACGCGAGGGCGATCGCCAGCAAGCCCAGCGCGACGCCACGCGTCTCGCCGAGCACGCGAGTCAACGCGCCGGCGCCGAACGCACCGATGCCCATCGCCACCACCGGCAAGCTGGTCAGCAACGATGCGCCGTAAAAGCTCAGGCCGGTGGCCGCGCGAATCGTGGTCATCAACGGACTGATCGACGTCAGCAAAGGCCGCAGATTCACGCCGATGACGACGATCGCGCCGAGCCATAACGCGTCCTGCCAGGTAAGCGTTCGGGATGCGTCGTTCGCATGGCGAGGGGTTGGGTTGACGCTGGAGGGCGAATTCACGATAGACATGGAGACGGAAAAGCGGCGCCATCGCGCGAGCGAGCGCCGGTTCAAAACTTGGCGCGGCCAGCGACGGCAAGGACACTTACGTGCGATGAAAAATCACACAAGCGCATTTTTGGTCAACCATAATAACATGAAATGGTTAACCATTTTTGCAATGCCCGGTATAGCTTATGACGTAAGCGGATGGCGCCGGTTTGGCGTCGCCGCTAGAATGCCCGGCGCCGGCACGCGGTTTTCAGCACGCGGCGGCGCGCTTAGTCATCACTTAGTTATCACTCAGTCACCCTTCATCGAAACCATGGCCACACGTTCCCGTCCTTCACCGTCCGCCGACACCGCAACGGCCATCCCCAGCGCGCCGGACGACGACCCCGTCAGCATCGAACAACGCATCTACGCGTCGATCACCGCGGCGTTGCTGCAAGGCCGCTTGCGGCCGGGCGCACAACTGGTCGAGCGGGATCTCGCCGCCGCGTTCGGTTGCACGCGCGGCGCGCTGCGCAAGGTGCTGGCGCGGCTGGGTTTCGAGGGCAAGCTGGTGCTGGAGGCGAATCGCGGCGCGTTCGTGCCGTCGCCGTCGGAAGAGGACATTCGCCAGGTGTATCGCGCGCGGCAGATCGTCGAAGCGGGCATCGTCGCGGCGCTGTGCGGGGCATTGAGCGCGCAGCACAAGCGTCGTTTGCGCACGCATGTGCGCAGCGAGGAAAAAGCGGCGCGCGGCGGCGCGATCGACGAGTCGGTGCGCCTCGCGGGCCAGTTTCACGTGTTATTGACGGAATTGGCGGGCGGTACGGAATTGTTGGGGCTGGTCGGACAACTCGTCGCGAAGACCGAGCTCTACAAAGCTTTGTTCGACCCGTCGAAAGGCTCGACGTGTTCCGCGGACGAACACCTGCAAATCATCGAGGCGCTCGACACAGGCGACCTGCACGCGGCGTTGGCGGCGATGCGCGAGCATCTGGCGGAGTTGGAAGAGCGCGTGATCGCGCAGGTGCGCCAAAGCGCCGCCGACGAGGATCTCGGTGCGGTATTCGGAGAATAGGGATAGAGAATGAAGCAGAAACGCCTGGCGCCGTTCAAGGCCGCGAGGGTGTGAAACGCCGTTGCCGCCGCAAAGGGCCGGCCGAGGTCAGGCTGGTGAACGAACGCAGCCGCAGCGCGCCGCTCAGGCTCGATTCAACGAGTCAAGCCGGAGAAGGCGCGCGAAAGGCTTCGCGTACAACTGACTGCAATAATTCACACCGGCGCCGTGTGGGACGCGCTCAGCGTGCTGTCCGTCTTAACGGCGACGGAATTGCGAATTGTTGCGGGCTCCGCCACCACCGCTGGCGCGCTCGTCTTTGTGACGGAAATTGATCCGACCTTTGGTCAGGTCGTAGACCGACAGTTCCAGCGTAACGCGGTCGCCCGCGAGAATACGGATGTGGTTCTTGCGCATGCGTCCGGACGCGTAAGCGCCAACCACGACGCCGTTGTCGAGCGTCACGCGGTAACGGCTGTCCGGAAGTACTTCGTCGACGATACCGTCAAGTTCAAGCAATTCTTCTTTCGCCATGCATAACTCCTGGTCGATGGGATAGCGGGTTGCTGGTGCCCGGCAAGACCGGGTGAACAGCAGGGATTACGGTTGACAGTTGGCTTTCAGGCCCACTGTCGTGCGGCATCAGCCTATGCGCTGATAGTACCGCTCAAAGATCGGCGACGGACTGGCCGTCTACACGGCCGTCGATCAGTTGTTCGGCGTGAGCCATGCACGCGATGCGCGCCTTGCCCGTACCGTCGAACGGAAACAGATACTGCAGACGGAACACCCGGCCGTCGGCCGCCGGATTGGCGCCCACGCGGCAGATGCGCACCGACGCGTCGTAGCCCGCGTCCGGATTGCGGCTCGTTTGACCGTCCGCCGGACGGCGCGGATAAACGAGCGGGTGAATTTCGTAACCTTTGTACGTCTTGACAACTGAATTCATGAAGCACGTGTCCTGTATTACGTGGCTGACGTGTCACGCGTGTTACGCGCGGCACGACAGGCCGGGCAGCGCAGCACCCTGGGGCGCGCCGCCATGGAAAAAGGTTGGCACAGGCCCGATGGCAAGGGCTTGAGCGCGGCCGCGCAAAATCGCGGATTCGATGGAGAAGAAACACGCTGATGTCGCGCGGACATCGGGCGCGTAAAAGCTGAACCACTCAGCTGCACAACTCGCGACGGCGCATGCATGCAGCGCATTGCCGGAGTGACAGGATCGCCGACAGGCGGCGGTCGAACAGTCGAGGGTGGTGCGGAGATGCGGGTTTGAGACTGCCCGGTGTTGCCTGGGTGTTACGTGTTGCTGCCGCTTATTGCTCCCGACACGGCGGATTCGGGATGCAGCTATTCCAATATGATGCACTAAATGGGGCTGATTGGATAGCAAAAAGTTCCACGCGCGAGCCAGCCGCCCGGCTGGTGGGGCTTTGGGCGAATCGCGACTGACATGGGCGGGGCGCCCGCGCAGCCGTCGCGTGCCGTCACGCGGCCGGCGTGACGCTCAGCGCATCGTTCAGCCCGCCAATGTCGGCCGCGGCGAGCGGCGGACCGACTCAGCGGGTGGTCTCGGCAACGCGCTTCTGCAACTCGCGCGACGCCGCCAGCGGAATGCGGGCGTCATCCCAGCCGGCCAGCCATTCGACTTCCTTCGACGTAAAGATCTGTCCGTGATTGCGCAGCGTGTACTGCAGCGAATCGATGATGTGATTGCGGATGATTTCCGGCGTGCCTTCGTCATCGAGCACGGCGCGAAACGCTTCGAGCGTGGCCATCTGTTGCTCCGTGAAATAGATGGTCTTTTATCGCACGAAAAAAAAATGCTCGCCAAGCGAACAAAATTCGCCGCACGCAATAGCGACGTTGCGCGCGCCGGCGGTTTTTGGGGGCGTGATCGGCGCGGCGGTCGCGGCGGCCGGGCCGGGTGGCTACAATGGCGAGTTGCCCCGCGAGGCCATCCGGCATGGCGGGCACGCGGCATCCTTCGAACACTGCGATTTTCCAATGCGCAAGACAACTGTGTCTCCTGTGAAAGACCTGCTGCTGGAGCGCTACGCTCCCATCGCCGACGGTATCGCGGCGCTGTTTTACCCGTGTGCCGAAGTGGTGATACACGACCTGCGCGATCAGACCATCGTCTACCTCGTGAACAATCTGTCGAAGCTCGAGGTTGGCGGCCCGTCGGTGCTCGACGAAGTCCACTACGCGGCGCGCGGCCAGACCATCGGTCCGTACGAGAAACTGAACTGGGACGGCCGGCGCATGCGCTGCGTGAGCAACATCCTGTTCGACGACGAGCGCAAGCCGGCCGGCATGCTGTGCATCAACTTCAACATCGCGGTGTTCGAAGATGTGCGCTCGACGCTCGATCTGTTCATCAAGGGCGGCACGCTGTCGGACGCGCCCTCGGAGGACCTGTTCCGCGACGACTGGCAGGACCGCATCAATACGTACCTGCACACGTGGCTGCGCGAGCGGCAGATTGGCGTCAACGCGCTCACGCGCGAGCACAAGCGTGAAATCGTCGAAGCGCTGCATGCGCAAGGCGCGTTTCGCGGCCGCAGTTCGGCGAACTACGTGGCGGCCGTGCTGACGATGGGGCGCGCCACCGTCTACAAAATTCTGAAGCAGATGAAAGAGGGCGGTTGAGCTCGGAACGACGTTTCCGAAGGGGACGTGTCGAGCGTCACCGACCCCACGCGCTGTGGTTTTCAATTCAACGAAGGAGCATTCGAATGGTGCGTTACCGGCACTACAAAGGCGGTCTGTATGAACTGGTTTGCGAGGCCACGCTGGAGTCCGATCCCACGATCACGATGATCGTGTACAAAGCGGCCAATGGTTCGATCTGGACGCGTCCGGCTTCGGTATTTTTCGAGCTGGTCGAGGTCGACGGCGTTAAGGTGCCGCGCTTTGCGTCGATCGACTAGACGCTTGTATTTGTGTTTGTATTTGGGTTCGCAATAAGGCGGTAGCGGTTGTCATTGTCATCGTCATCGCACTCGAACAACGCTTGCCGCCATCATCATCATCATCCAGACAGGAATTTCGAATGCGTCTCTTGCTTGCCATTGTTTTGCCGTGGTTTCAGTTCTTCACGATCGGCCGTCCGTTCGCGGGGATCATCTGTCTGTTGCTGCAACTCACGGTGATCGGCTGGATTCCGGCCGCGATCTGGTCGGTGTATGCGTTGAGCCAGTACACCACGGATAAAAAAATCGCCCGGGCAATGGGCAACTCGCGCTAAGTCAGGTTAGCGCGCATCGGCGCTCAAGATGCCGCCGGCGCCGCGTTCATTTCAGCGGCGCCAGTCCGACCGCATCGGGGACTTCCAGCACCACATCGGTTTCCGCGATCGCCACGCACGGCAGGATATAGCCTTCGGCCTTTTCTTCGCGGCTCAGCCCCGGCCACTCGATCATGTAGCTCACGCGTCCGGCCGTCATCCGGCACATACATGTTCTGCACGTGCCATTGCGGCACGAGCGTGGCAAATGCAGATTCGCGAACCCGGCGGCTTCGAGAATGGTCAGCGAATCGGGAGCCTCGAAGCTCTGACCGAGCGGTTCGATGCGAACCAGAGGCGGGCGGGTGGAATCGGACATCATGTGAGTTTGTGACGGATTGCGTCACACTTTACACGGTGCTGCTTCTGTTGACCGCCTCGACAAGCTGCATCAATGAGCGACCCTGGCGAGTCGTCTAAATGAGCGACCCCGGCGGAGTTGTCTCAACGAGCAGCGTTAACGTGCGGCCTTAACGGTCGCTCAACGCCCCACCTCAATGAGCCGCCCCGGTGCGCCGCAAATATCGGTACACGGTATTACGCGCCAGCCCCAACTCGCGCGCCGCCGCCGATACATTACCGCCGAGCCGAGCGAGCGTCTGCGCGATCAACCTGGCCTGCCAGTCCTCCATTCGCGCAGGCGATTGCGTCGCGACGCCGGCAAGGCGAGCGTCGCCACCATCGCGGCGTTCCACAGCCGCCACCGTCACCGGCAGCCGCACCACCTCACCGCCCGCCACATCGACGCAATCCTGCAAAAAGTCTTCCGGCAAATCATCGAGCTCGATCTGCTCCGCGCCTTCGGCCATGATGCTCGCGGTGCGTAGCACGTTGGCCATCTGCCGCAAATTGCCCGGCCAGCGGCACTGCGCGAAACGCTCGAGCACCGCAGCCGACACCCGCCGCGGCAGACGCTCGCCATCCGGCTGCAACGCCAGGATGCGCGTGACGAGCGCCGCCAGATCGCTGCGCTCGCGTAGCGCCGGTAACGTGACGACGAGTCCGTTGATCCGGTAATACAGGTCTTCGCGGAAGGTGCCCGCTTCGATCATTTCACGCAGGTTGCGGTGCGTCGCGCAGATGACGCGCAGATCGACCGGAATCGCGCGCGTGCCGCCGAGCGGCACGACGGTGCGCTCCTGCAGCACTCGCATCAGCCGCACCTGCTGGGCGAGAGGCATGTCGCCGATTTCGTCGAGGAACAGCGTGCCGCCGTCGGCCTGCACGATCTTGCCGACGCTGCCGCGTTTTTTCGCGCCGGTAAACGCGCCGTCTTCGTAGCCGAACAGTTCCGCTTCGATCAGCGTGTCCGGCAGCGCCGCGCAATTCAACGCCACGAACGGCGCGCCCCGTCGCGGCGAATCGTGATGGATCGCACGCGCGAGCCACTCTTTGCCGGTGCCGGTCTTACCGAGCACGAGAAGGGGAATATCGCGGCCACGCAGTTTGGCCACACGCCGTAGCACCGCGGCCATGTGCGCATCGCCGGTGTCGAGCGTTTCCAGGGTCGCGAGCGGGACGGGCTCGCCTCGCTGCTGCGCTGCCGTGAAGGCCAACTGCGCCGCACCGGATCCAAACTCACGCGACGAACTCGCGCGATTTTCCGCCGGCGCGACATAACGCGGCGTCGCGTACTCGCCGCGTGCCACCACGCGCACGCCGCTCGGCAATGTCAACTCGATACTTTCACCAGGCGCGCGCGTGATCTGCTGCAACAGCTTCGCGAACGCGATTCCGAACAACGCATCGATCGGTTGCCGTTGCAGATCGGCGAGCGGCTGCCCGAATTGAAACAGCGCGCTGCGATTCGCCGACAGAAACCGTCCGTCCGGCGCGAAGGCCGCGAGCCCTTCGAACAACGTGCCGATGAACTCCGCGCGCGCGTGAAAGTGGACCCGGATCGAATCGGCGAACTGGTTGGAGAACAGATGATTTTCAATCATCTGCGCCGACATTCTGACGAGCGCGAGCGTGTGCTTATGAAAGCCGCGCGTGTCGCCGCTCACGTCGAGCGCGCCGATGGTGCGCCCGAACGGATCGGCGATCGGCGCGCACGAACAGGTGAGAATCCGGTTGGCATGCAGAAAATGCTCGCCGCCATGCACGACGGTAGGTTGTCCGTCCACCAGCGCCGTGCCGATCGCATTGGTGCCGCGATCCGCTTCGGCCCACGAGACGCCCGGGCACAACGCGACGCGATTGGCTTTTTCGATGAAGTCGCTGTCGCCGAGACTATGCAGGATCACGCCGTGGCTATCGGTGAGCAGCACCATGCTTTGCGTGTCGACGATCTGCGCGTGCAGCGTCTCCATGACCGGCAACGCATGCGTGTAAAGCGATTGATTGCGCTCGACGAGCTCGCGCAACACCGGCTGACGCAGCGGATGAAAATCCGGCGTTTCCGACGCACGCAGGCCGATCTCGACCGAACGGGCGTGAGCTTGCGCGATGACATCAGGCCGACCGATGCTGGCCGGCGAGGCAGGGCGTTGGGTCAATGCGTGTCTCCGGTGATCGGACGCGACGGGTGCGTTGCCCGTCGCTCGATGCCGCATCGCAACATATGCGCTTGCGGCCCAGCACCGATATTACAGGACGAAGCGCATCGTGCGCGGCACGGGAAAAAACCGGGATCGCGCCCGCGGCGTGCCCAAAAAAACCGTGACAGGCACCAAAATCAAGCAAACGAAAAGGAAAACTTGCGCCGCGCCAGAACTCGTCTAGAGTGAATCAAATCACCTCCGCGGGGCGCGAATTGCGCGGCCGTCGTCATGGGGTGACGAGCCCGCGTCGCCGGCAATTGAACAAGGAGGAGTCAACGGCAGGCGCGATCGGACGTAACCGGCGTGCGCATAACCCGGCGACACCATGCGCGGCGCCCAACTCTCCAGGTGAACTCCCATGCAGATCCTATTCCCTAACGAAACTCCTGAATATTCAGGTCGCGAACTCACTTTGGCGTTCCCGGCGATGGTCGACGGGCAAAGGGTGGAATGCATGATCACCGCGGAAGCGCTGGAAGACCACTACGGCGCGGCATCGCCGCGACTGGAAGACATGGTCGGCGCATTCGACGCGCATCGCACCCGGATCGAAGCGGCCACGCGGCGTTTGCTGTCGGAAACGCGCGCGCAGTGCCTGGTGTTGCGAAGCGGCTATGTGCGCTTCTACGAAGCGAACTGGCGCAACTGAGGCGCCAATGGTCTGACTGCCGGAAGCGTGGGGGTCAGCAACCGCGCCAACCGGCGTCCCGCGTAATCGAGCCTGATCGCGCTTGAGCCTGCTTGAGCGTGCGGCTTTGCGCCGCATCGGCTCATGTCGTTGCCGCATCGCGCGGCAACCGACTTTTCAGATCTTCAGATCATGCGTCGCAATTATTCGCTGCCGAGATAGAAATATCGGAACAGGAAGATCGCGGCGATGATCCACACCACCAGCTTGACCTTGCGCGCCTGGCCCGTCAGCAGTTTCAATCCCGCATACGAAATGAAGCCGAACGCGACGCCGTTGGCGATCGAATAGGTGAACGGCATCAGCAGCGCGGTCAGCGCGGCCGGCACGACTTCGGTGGCGTCGTCCCACGGCAGGTCGAGCATTTCGCGCAACATCAGGCACGACACGTACAGCAGCGCCGGCGCCGTCGCGTAGCCGGGCACCACGCCCGCCAGCGGCGCGAAAAACAGCGCCGCGAGGAACAGCACTGCGACGGTGATCGCGGTGACGCCGGTGCGTCCACCCGCCTGCACGCCCGACGCGCTTTCGATATACGCGGTGGTCGACGACGTGCCCAGCATCGAGCCCGCCAGGATCGCCGTGCTATCGGCGAGCAGCGCGCGGTTCAGTCGATGCATCTTGCCTTCCACCAGCAGCCCCGCGCGATTGGCCACGCCCATCAGCGTGCCGGTCGCATCGAACAGTTCGACGAGGAAGAACACGAGGATCACGTTCAGCACGCCGGTGGACAGCGCGCCGCGAATGTCGAGCTGGAACAGCGTCGGCGAGATGGACGGCGGCGCGGAGACAATGCCGTGAAACTGATTGCCGCCGAAGAAAAAGCTCAGCACGGTCACGCCGACAATGCCGATCAGAATCGCGCCGCGCACCTTCAGATAGTCGAGCGTGACGATCGCGAAGAAGCCGATCACCGCGAGAATCACGTGCGGACTGTGCAGATCGCCGAGCGTGACGAGCGTGGCCGGATTGCCGACCACGACGCCGGCCGTCTTCAGCGAAATGATCGCGAGAAAGAGGCCGATGCCGCCGGTGATCGCGATGCGGATGGAGTGCGGAATGCCGTTGACGATCACCTCGCGCACACGAAACAGCGTGACGATCATGAACAGGCAGCCGGAGATGAACACCGCGCCGAGCGCGGCCTGCCACGTGAAGCCCATGCCCTTGACGACCGTGTACGCGAAGTACGCGTTCAGGCCCATGCCGGGCGCGAGCGCGATCGGGTAATTCGCGTACAGACCCATGATCAGCGACGCCAGCGCGGCCACGATGCAGGTCGCGACGAACACCGCGTCTTTCGGCATGCCGGCGTCGCCGAGAATCGCCGGGTTGACGAAGATGATGTAAGCCATCGTCAGGAAGGTGGTGAGTCCTGCGAGCACTTCGGTGCGCAGGTTGGTGCCGGCGGCGTCGAAGCCGAAGTAGCGGTTTATGGCGTCCATGAGGCGGGTCTCTCGTCGTTCAGAAAGCGTTTCTTGTGGTTGAGGCGGTGAGGCTGAAAACGGGCGATGCGGTTTGGCGTCGCGTTGTTTGCGTGGCTGTTGCGTCGGTGCCGCGGCTGCACGGCAGCACTACGGCCGGATTGTAATCACGATTGACGGCGGCGAGCGGAATGTCGGCGGTAATCACGAGATCGCCCGCGACGACGCGTTCGGCGATCCAATCGTCGGCGGCGTCGAAACCGGCCGGCACCTGGATCGCGCGGATCAGCGGCGACGGCGGCACACGTAGAAACGAATTGGCGACCAATGTCAGCGTCATGCCGGTGCGGCGCGCGGCGCGGTACAGCATTTCCTTGATCACGACCGGACAGGCGTCGGCGTCAACCCAGATTGGCATCGTGCGGATTCCCACTGCGGGGTGTGTCGAAGGGGCGAGATGATACCTTGCCAGCGAGCGAGGCGGCGCGGCAAGCGGATTTACGATGTTGTGGGGCGTGGGGCGTGGGGCGTGGGGCGTGCGGAGAGCGGAGGTGGACGTAAACAAGCGGAACAAGCGGAGAACAGAGACACGCCAGACCCACAACGCCCACGACCGTTGCAGTCGCGGGCGGCCCGGCATGCCGCGTGACGGCGTGAGCGCCGCTTACTGCGTCATCGTCCCGCCGGCCGCTTGCGCGCGCCGTGCCGCGACGATGCGCCCCGCGCGCTGCGCGTTGTTCGGATAGTCGATCCAGTCGAGCGGATCGTATCCGGCGGCGCGCCATTCGGCGAGATCGGCCCGGACCTCGGCACGCGTTTTCGGCGCGGACGGATCATTGGCGCGAGCCGAAGTCTGCGCGATCGCGCTGCTCATACTCACGGCGATCAACAACGCGCCGAGTCCAACCAGAGATGCAATTTTCATGACGAGCTCCCAGGGAGCGGTTAAAAACAATCCTCCTATTCTAGTTTTGCCCTCCACATCGAGTAAGGCGATTGAAGGCAATGCACCGTTTCACTTCGCGGCTCAATCGGGGTCTCACGGCACCGCCGCTTATGAAGCCACTTATGAAGCCAACTACGACCCCGACGGCTTGCTGAAGCGATCCAGCACCGCGCTCAACAGATCGATCGGCAACGGAAACACAATCGTCGAATTCTTGTCGGCGGCGATCGTCGTGAGGGTTTGCAGATAGCGCAGTTGCATGGCCTGTGGCTGCTGCGCCAGCGTCTGCGCCGCTTCCAGCAGATGCTGCGAGGCCTGCAATTCGCCTTCCGCGTGAATCACCTTGGCGCGCCGCTCGCGCTCGGCTTCGGCCTGCCGGGCGATCGCGCGAATCATCGTTTCATTGATGTCCACGTGCTTGATCTCGACGATCGACACCTTGATGCCCCACGCGTCGGTCTGCGCGTCGAGCACTTTCTGGATGTCGGCGTTGAGTTGCTCGCGATCGGCTAGCAGTTCGTCGAGTTCGTGTTTGCCGAGCACCGCGCGCAGCGTGGTTTGCGATAACTGGCTGGTCGCCTCGAAGTAACGCGCCACCTGAATCACTGCCTTCTCCGGATCGACGACGCGGAAATACACCACTGCGTTGACCTTCACCGAGACGTTGTCGCGCGTGATCACGTCCTGCGGCGGCACGTCGAAGACGACCGTGCGCAGATCCATGCGCACCGCCTGCTGCACGATCGGGATGATCAGCACCAGGCCCGGTCCCTTGACCTTCCAGAAGCGCCCGAGCATGAACACGACACCGCGTTCGTACTCGCGAAAAATCCGTATCGATGAAGCAATCAGCGCGGCCACCAGCAGAATCAGAATGCAGGTGAAGCCGAATGTGAAACCGATCATGAGCGTTCTCCTTGTTGTCGCCCTTCCGTTGGCACCACGGTGAGCGTCAGGCCGCGCCGCGCGATGACCCGCACGGTGTGGCCCGCCGCGACCGGGGCCACGCTGGACACCCGCCAGCGCTCGCCATGCACCTGCGCCCAGCCGGCGAGCGGGGCGTGGGCGGTGGTGGTTTCGAGGATGGTGCCGGCGGCGGTCGCGTTGCTGACCGCGCTTCCCGTTGGACTTTCGATTGCGTTCCCAACTGCGCTTCCGGCTGCGCTTCCAGCAGCGTTTTCAGCCGGGCTCTCCGGCAGCAAACCGCCATCGAGCACCACACCGATACTGCCGATCAACGCTTCCGCTCCCGTCACCACCGGCCGCCGTCGCGCGCGCAATGCAAGCCGCGACACGCCGAGCACGAACAGCACGCTGAACACGACGACGGCGGCGATCATCGGCAGTGGAATGCCGTAGCCGGGCACGTCGGTATCGATCAGCATCAACGCGCCGATCACGAACGCGACCACGCCGCCGAAACCGAGCGAGCCGAAGGTCGGCAGGAACGCCTCGCCGATCAGAAACGCGATGCCGAGAAAGATCAGACCGAGGCCGACGTAATTGACCGGCAGCATCTGCATCGCGAACAGGCCGATCAGCAGACTGATCGCGCCGACCACGCCCGGCAGCACGAAACCCGGGTTGGCGAATTCGAAGAACAGGCCGTACATGCCGATCATCAGCAGGACCAGCGCCACATTGGGATCGGTGATGACGGCGAGGAAGCGGCTGCGCCAGTCGGCTTCGAGTGTGACGATCGGGGCGTGCGCGGTGTCGAGCGTGACGTCGCCGCTGCGGGTGGTGACCTTGCGGCCGTCGAGCTGGCGCAGCAGGTCGGGGAGGTCGCGCGCGTTCAGGTCGACCACGTGTTGCGCGAGGGCTTCCGCGGCCGACAGGCTGACGGCTTCGCGTACCGCGCGCTCGGCCCAGTCGGCGTTGCGCCCGCGCATTTGCGCGAGGCCGCGGATGTAGGCGGCGGCGTCGTGAACCTGCTTACGGAGTTCGGTCGATTGGGTGTCGAGGGGGAGGGTGCTGGCGCTAGCGGTGGCAGCGGCGGACGCGCTTGATGTGCCGCTGGCACCTGTTGAACCAGCACCAGCACCAGCACCAGCACCAGCACCAGCACCAGCACCAGCACCAGCACCCGGCAACCCCGGCATTCCGCCACCCGCCGGCGGCTCCGCACCGCCCATGCCCATCTGAATCGGCGTCGCCGCGCCGAGGTTGGTCCCCGGCGCCATTGCCGCGATATGGCTCGCATAGACGATATACGTCCCGGCACTCGCGGCCCGCGCGCCGCTCGGCGCAATAAACGTGGCCACCGGCACCGGCGACGCGAGAATCGCCTTGATGATCTGCCGCATCGACGTATCGAGCCCGCCGGGCGTATCGAGTTGCAGCACGGCGAGTTGCGCGTGCTGCTCGGCGGCGCGTTGCAGGCTGCGCACGATGAAGTCCGCACTTGCCGGACCGATCGCGCCATCCACTGGAATCACCACTACGCTGCCGGGCGCCACCGCCGCTTCGGCCCGCAACGGCGCCACCGCTTCGCACGATGCGAACCCGATGGCCAAAAGCACGCCGAGCGCGGTCATGCCGCGCATCAACCGGCTCACGACACCGCCACGGATAAGCGGCATACGCGAGCCGGACTGCCGGAACGGGAGACGCGGATACGTGCTCATCGCTGACGGCTGCCGCGCCGGGTCGACAGGATGCGAGCGGCGCGGGCCGAACCCTCTGGTAAGGCAGGCCTGCTGCTTACAGCTTAGTCCGATTCCGCGCGCCGCGTGAAATCGCCGCGTGCCGTGCCTGCGGGCTTTAGAGCCTTCATCGCCTTAGCCGCCGTAACCGCACTCACCGACTCGCCTTAACAGCCGCAGCCGCAGCAGTCGCAGCAGCCGCAGCAGTCGCAGTAGCCGGCGCAGCGCCACCCCCCACCGGCCGATAATCAGTCGGCCGCATACCCGTCCACTTCCGAAACGCGCGATGAAACGCGCTCGGCTCGGCAAACCCCACCGACGCGGCAATATCCGCAATCGTGCGGTCGGTGTCCTGCAACTCGCCGATCGCGATGTCGCGCCGCAGGTCGTCCTTGATCGACTGATACGTATAGCCTTCCTGTTTCAGATGCCGCCGCATGGTCGCCTCGGCGACGTTCAGCCGCCCGGCCATCCGGTCGGCGGCGGGCCAGCCGGACATCGGCAGCGCGCGCAGCATCTTGCGCACGCGCGCCGCGAGCGAACCCGCGTTGCGGTACTTGACGATAAAACTGCCGGGCGCGTCGCGTAGAAACGGCTTGACCGATTTCGTCGTCTGAATGATGGGCAGTTCGAGAAACGCGGGCGACAGATCGACATAAGACTCGGCCTGATCGAAGCGCATCTCGTCGCAGAAAATCAGCCGGTATTCGCGCGCGGCGGGCGGTTCGGCGCAGCGAAAACGCGCTTCGAACAACGGAATACGCCGTCCGACCAGCCAGCACAGCAGCCCATAAACGAGGATGAACCACGTCGCATAGGCAAACATGGCCGGCGGCGCGGCGCCCTCACGCTCGACGAAACGCAGCCTCACGCGTTGCGCATCGGTTTCGATGCGCGCGCCGAGATCGTCGAGCACCAGCCGCATGAAACCGACCGCCCGCGCGAGTGCCTGCGCGCCGTTGCGCGCGGTCAGCGCGGTCTGCGTCATCGCGATGAAGCTGCCGCTTTTCATGCGACGCGAATCCTGGCCGAAAAACTCGTCGTCCAATGCGCGCGCGATGCCGGCCCACAGCGCGCCGTATTGCGCAGCCGACACGCGGCTCTTCGGTGAGGCGAGCAGCGCCGCCGCGATGCCGGTTGCTTCGGCCAGCGGCAGCGCGTCGAAGCCGCTCGCGCGCGCCAGCGCCAGGGTTTCCCCGACCATGCTGACGGAAATCGTGCCCTTGTCGTTTTTCATCCGAGTCTGCTCAAGCTGGCAAAAGCGCTCAACATTTTCCTTGTGACGATTCGCCAAGCCCTTGAAATTGCGGCTCGAATCGGGCTTGCATAGTATCAGTATGGCAAATGCGCTCACCCAGAATGATCGGGCTGAGCATCGAACCTGTCCAGCGGCTTGCCTACACTTATCCTTTATGAGATCGCGGGCGACCCAGGAGACGGGCTCTTCACCGCGATCAGACGGACCAGACAGGATCGAGCGCCATGGACAGCTTCTATACCGAAGACCAACGAATGATCCGCGACGCCGCGCGTGACTTCGCCACCGAACAACTCGCGCCGCACGCGGCGCAATGGGACCGCGAAGCGCAACTGCCTGCGGAGGTCGTCACGCAGATGGGCGAGCTCGGTTTGCTCGGCATGATCGTGCCGGCGGAATGGGGCGGCTCGTACACCGACTACGTGGCCTACGCGCTCGCGATCGAAGAGATCGCGGCCGGCTGCGCGTCGTGCGCCACGCTGATGAGCGTGCACAACTCGGTCGGCTGCGGGCCGATTCTCAAGTTCGGCACCCAGGCGCAGAAAGACCGCTATCTGCAAGATCTCGCGACCGGCCGCAGTATCGGCGCGTTCTGTCTGACCGAGCCGCAGGCGGGTTCCGAGGCGAACAATCTGCGCACCCGCGCCGTGCTGCAGGACGGCAAGTGGATCCTCAACGGCAGCAAGCAGTTCGTGACCAACGGCTCGCGCGCCGATATCGCGATCGTGTTCGCCGTCACCGATCCCGAGCTCGGCAAGCGTGGTTTGTCGGCCTTCATCGTGCCGACCGATACGCCGGGCTTCAACGTCGGCAAGCCGGAGCACAAGCTCGGCATTCGCGCGTCCGACACCTGCCCGATCTCGCTCGACGATTGCGCGGTGCCGGAAGAGAACCTGCTCGGCGAACCGGGCGAGGGCTTGCGCATCGCGCTGTCGAATCTCGAAGGCGGGCGCATTGGTATTGCCGCGCAGGCGGTCGGCATTGCACGGGCCGCGTTCGACGCCGCGCGCCTCTATGCGAGCGAACGCATGCAGTTCGGCAAGGCGATCAAGGATCACCAGGCCATCGCTTCCATGCTCGCCGACATGACCACGCAATTGAACGCCGCGCGCTTGCTGGTGCACCACGCGGCACGCTTGCGCACGGAAGGGTTGCCGTGTTTGTCGGAGGCGTCGCAGGCGAAACTGTTCGCGTCGGAAGCGGCCGAGCAGATCTGTTCGAAGGCGATCCAGATTCACGGCGGCTACGGCTATCTGGAAGACTATGCCGTGGAGCGTCACTATCGCGATGCCCGCATCACGCAGATTTACGAAGGAACCAGCGAAGTGCAGCGTATGGTGATCGCGCGCAATGTTTAAACGCGAGGCAGACCGCGTTTGAGCGCAAAATAGTTTGACCGCGGAGCCGACGCGCGAGGAAGCCGGTGCATGAGTGTAAAGCGGCAAAGAAACAAAGCAGCAACGCAGCAAAGCCAAAAAAACGGAGCGCATAGCGCGCCACCAATGCGACCCGAGTCAGCGCCCACCGCTAACCCGGGTCGACACAGGAGACGACGATGACGGCAGCGAAAGGTTTCTTCGACGCGCGTGACTTCCTACTGCGCCATCGAACCGACTACGACCGGGCGTACCGCGAATTCACGTGGCCGGCGTTGGGCGAGTTCAACTGGGCGCTGGACTATTTCGACGTGATCGCGCGCGACAATCACAACCCGGCGCTGTGGATCGTCGACGACCCAACCGGCGGCGGTCTGCGCCTGTCGTATGCGCAGATGTCGGAGCGCTCTTCGCGCATGGCGAACTACCTGCGCAGTGTCGGCGTGGGCCGCGGCGACCGCTTGCTGCTGATGCTGCCGAACCGCGTCGAACTATGGGACGTGATGCTCGCCGCGATGAAACTCGGCGCGATCGTGCTGCCCGCCACCACGCAGTTGTCAGCCGACGACGTGCGCGATCGCGTGCAGATCGGCGGTGCAAAATTCGTGGTGGTCGACAGCGCGGAGTTGAGCAAATTCGACACGCTCGACGTGCCGCTCACACGCATTTCGGCCGGCGCTCCGCGCGACGGCTGGCTCGATCTTGCCGCAGCCTACGAAGCGTCGCCGCAATTCACCCCGCAGGGCGTCACGCTCGCCACCGATCCGCTGTTGCTGTACTTCACGTCGGGCACGACGTCGAAGCCGAAGCTGGTCGAACATACGCATCAAAGCTATCCGGTCGGGCATCTGTCGACCATGTACTGGATCGGCCTGCAACCGAACGACATCCACTGGAACATCAGCTCGCCGGGTTGGGCCAAGCACGCGTGGAGCTGCTTCTTCGCGCCGTGGAATGCGCAGGCCTGCGTGTTCGTGTTCAACTTCCCGCGCTTCGTGCCGAAAGACACGCTGAACGTGCTGGTGCGTTTCAACGTCACCACGCTGTGCGCGCCGCCCACCGTCTGGCGCATGCTGGTGCAGGAGCCTCTGACCGATTATCCGGTCAAGCTGCGCGAGATCGTCGGCGCGGGCGAGCCGTTGAATCCGGAGATCATCGAACGCGTGAAGCACGCGTGGGGCATTACGATACGCGACGGCTTCGGCCAGACCGAAACGACCTGCCAGATCGGCAACTCGCCGGGACAACCAGTGGTGGCCGGATCGATGGGACGTCCGTTGCCCGGCTACAAAATCGAACTGGTCGACGCCGACGATCAACTCGTCACCGAAGGCGAAATCGCGCTGCCGCTCAACGGCGCGCGTCCGCTCGGCCTGATGACCGGCTACGCCAATAACGCCGACGCCACCGCGCAAGCCATGCGCAACGGTTTCTACCGCACGTCCGATGTCGCATTGCGCCGCGACGACGGCTACTACGTCTATGTCGGCCGTGCCGACGACGTTTTCAAATCGTCCGACTATCGACTGAGCCCGTTCGAACTCGAAAGCGTGCTGATCGAACACGAAGCGATCGGCGAGGCCGCCGTGGTGCCCAGCGCCGACGCACTGCGTCTCTCCGTCCCCAAAGCATTCGTCACCGTGCGCCAAGGCTACGAAGCCGGCCCGGAACTCGCGCGTGCCGTGTTCGCGTTTTCGCGCGAAAAGCTCGCGCCGTACAAGCGGATTCGCCGTCTGCAATTCAGCGAGCTGCCGAAAACCATCTCCGGCAAGATTCGCCGCGTCGAGTTGCGGCGCCGCGAAATGGAGCGCGAAGCCGAACCCGCGCGCCTGCCGGACGAGTACTGGGAAGAGGATTTCCCGGACCTGCGTTGATTTTTTTCATTCCCAGTTACTGCCCGGCCGCCGCGCGGCCACTGCACAGGAGTTTCAGCATGAACGCAATTGCTTCGAACCAGGCGGCGCACGAAGTGGCCACCGTCAAGTTGCTGATCAACGGCGAGTTCGTCGAATCGAAGACCACTGAATGGCGCGATATCGTCAACCCGGCCACGCAGGAGGTGCTGGCGCGCGTGCCGTTCGCCACCGCCGCGGAAGTTAACGAGGCGATCAGCTCCGCGCACGCCGCGTTCAAGACGTGGAAGGACACGCCGATCGGCGCCCGCATGCGCATCATGCTGAAGTACCAGGCGCTGATCCGCGAGAACATGCCGCGCATCGCGAAGACCTTGAGCGCCGAACAGGGCAAGACGATTCCGGATGCCGAAGGCGATATCTTCCGCGGTCTGGAAGTGGTCGAGCATGCGTGCTCGATCGGCAGCTTGCAGCAGGGCGAATTCGCGGAAAACGTGGCGGGCGGCGTGGATACGTACACGCTGCGTCAACCGATCGGCGTGTGCGCCGGCATTACGCCGTTCAATTTCCCCGCCATGATCCCGCTGTGGATGTTCCCGATGGCGATCGTCTGCGGCAATACCTTCGTGCTGAAACCGTCCGAACAGGACCCGATGTCGACCATGCAACTGGTCGAACTCGCGCTGCAGGCTGGCATTCCGAAGGGCGTGCTGAACGTCGTGCACGGCGGCAAGGACGTGGTCGACGCGCTGTGCACGCATGAGCTGATCAAAGCGGTGTCGTTCGTCGGCTCGACGGCGGTCGGCACACACGTGTACCGCCTCGGCAGCGAACACGGCAAGCGCGTGCAATCGATGATGGGCGCGAAGAACCACGCCGTGGTGCTGCCCGACGCGAACCGTGAGCAAACCCTGAACGCGCTGGCCGGCGCCGGCTTCGGCGCGGCCGGGCAGCGTTGCATGGCGACCTCGGTTGTCGTGCTGGTGGGCGCGGCGCAGCAGTGGGTGCCGGAGATCGTCGCGAAGGCGAAAACGCTCAAGGTCAACGCGGGCAGCGAGCCGAATACCGATGTCGGCCCGGTGGTCTCGCGCGCGGCGAAGCAACGCGTTCTCGGTCTGATCGAAGCGGGCGTGAAAGAAGGCGCCACGCTCGCGCTCGACGGTCGCGACGTGAAGGTGCCCGGCTACGAGCAGGGCAACTTCATCGGCCCGACGGTGTTCACCGACGTCACGACCGAGATGCAGATCTACACGCAGGAAATCTTCGGACCGGTGCTCGTGATTCTGAACGCCGCCACGCTCGACGACGCGATCGCGCTCGTCAACCGCAATCCGTTCGGCAATGGCGTCGGCCTCTTCACGCAGAGCGGCGCGGCGGCGCGCAAGTTCCAGAGCGAAATTGACATCGGCCAGGTCGGCATCAACATTCCGATTCCGGTGCCGGTGCCGTTCTTCAGCTTTACCGGTTCGCGCGGCTCGAAGCTCGGCGATCTCGGCCCGTACGGCAAACAGGTCGTGCAGTTCTACACGCAGACCAAGACCGTCACGGCCCGCTGGTTCGACGACGACACCGTCAACGACGGCGTCAACACGACCATCAGCCTGCGCTGAGCGCTTAATTGACCAGGCGATCACGCGAACACACGGAGACGACATTATGAAAATAGCTTTCATCGGACTCGGCAACATGGGCGCGCCGATGGCGCACAACCTGCTGAAAGCCGGCCACACGGTCAATGTGTTCGACCTCAACGCGCAAGCGGTGCAGGCGCTGGTCGACGCCGGCGCGAAAGCCGCCGCGTCGCCGCAAGCGGCGGTGACGGACATGGAATGCGTGATCACGATGCTGCCGGCCGCCGCGCATGTGCGCAGCGTGCTTACCGCAGCCGACGGCGTGTTCGCGGGCATCGCCAAAGGCGTGACGATCATCGATTCGAGCACGATCGATCCGGTCAGCGTGAAGGCCTTCGCCGAACTCGCGGCGCAGCACGGCAATCGGTTCGTCGATGCGCCCGTGTCGGGCGGCACCGGCGGCGCGGCGGCCGGCACGCTGACCTTCATGGTGGGCGGCAGCGCCAGCGCGTATGAGCAGGTCAAGCCGGTGCTGTCGGCCATGGGCAAGAACATCGTCCATTGCGGCGACACCGGCACCGGCCAGGTCGCGAAGATCTGCAATAACCTCGTGCTCGGTATCACGATGGCGGGCGTCGCGGAGGCGATGTCGCTCGGCGAAGCGCTCGGTATCGACGCGAAGGTGCTGGGCGGCATCATCAATACGTCGACGGGGCGCTGCTGGAGTTCCGACACGTATAACCCGATGCCGGGCGTGATCGAAACCGCGCCGTCCACACGCGGTTATACGGGCGGCTTCGGCACCGATCTGATGCTCAAGGACCTGGGCCTCGCCACCGACGCCGCCCGAAGCGCGCGTCAGCCGGTGTATCTCGGCGCGCTCGCGCAGCAGCTCTATCAAACGATGAGCACGAAAGGCGCGGGACGTCTCGACTTTTCCGCCGTGATCAAGTTGTATCGCAACGACAGCAAGGACGGGGACGCGTAATGATCGAACTCGATTACGCGCACGACGGCGCCGTCGCGCTGCTGACGCTGAAGCGGCCGCCCGCCAACGCGTTCACGCCCGAGGGCTTGCTGCAATTGCAGCAGACGGTCGAGCGATTGAACGTCGAGGCTCGCGTGCGAGCCATCGTGATTACCGGCGACGGCCCCAAGTTTTTTAGCGCGGGCGCCGATCTGAACACTTTCGCCGACGGTAACCGCGAAGTCGCGCGCACCGCGGCGGCGCGCTTCGGCGCGGCGTTCGAAACCTTGCAGAACGCGCGGCCGGTGGTGATCGCGGCGATCAACGGCTACGCGATGGGCGGCGGACTCGAATGCGCGTTGGCGTGCGATATCCGCATCGCGGAACAGCACGCGTTGCTGGCCTTGCCCGAGACCGCGGTCGGTTTGCTGCCTTGCGGTTGCGGCACGCAGACGCTGCCGTGGCTGGTCGGCGAAGGCTGGGCCAAGCGGATGATCCTGACGGGCGAACGCGTCGACGCGGCGACCGCGTTGCGGATCGGTCTGGTCGAGGAAGTCGTCGAGAAAGGCGCCGCGCGCGAGGCCGCACTGAGCATGGCGGCGCGGGTCGCGAATCTGAGCCCGCAAGCGGTCGGCTTCAGCAAGACGTTGATTCATCAGGGGCGCAACGGCGTGCCGCGCTCGGCGGCGTTGGCGCTGGAGCGCGAGCGTTTCGTCGATCTGTTCGACGGTGCAGATCAGCGCGAAGGAGTCAACGCGTTCCTCGAAAAACGCGCACCGCGTTGGGCGGTGGCGCAGGGGCAGCCGGGCGATCACTCTTCGGACCACGCCGCTCGTGCCGCTCAAGCCGTGCAGGAGACGAATCGATGAGCGCCGTGCAAAGCGCCGCCCTCGACACGCAAGTCGAAGCGGAACGCGAGATTCTGTTTCGCGTCGTCAACCGCGTGGCGATCGTCACGCTGAACCGGCCGGCTGCGCTCAATGCGCTGTCGCACGCCATGGTGCGCGAGCTCGCGGTGCTGGTCGAACATTGCCGCAGCGACGACGGCATCGTCGCGCTCGTGCTGAAGGGCGCGGGCGCCAAAGGCTTTTGCGCCGGCGGCGACGTGCGCGAAGTGCAAAAGCTGGCGAAAAACGCCGACAGCCGCTGGCTCGCGTTCTTCGTCGACGAATACCGGATCGACTACGCGCTGCATACGTTTCCGAAGCCGGTGGTCGCGCTGCTCGACGGGGTGACGATGGGCGGCGGCATGGGCCTCGGCCAGGCGGCGCGGCTGCGTATCGTCACCGAGCGCAGCAAGATCGCGATGCCGGAGACGCGCATCGGCTTTCTGCCCGATGTCGGCGCGACGCACTTTCTGGGCGTGATGCCGACGGAACTGGCGTTGTATGTCGGCCTGACCGGCGCGACGCTGTCCGGTGCGGATGCATTGCGCCTGCAGCTCGCCGATCTGTGCGTGCCGGCGGAATGGCTCGCTACCTTCGAAGAGCGCCTGCAGCGCATGCCGCACGACGGCGATCTGCTCGCCGCGTTGCGCGGCGTCTTCGAACCGCCGTGCAACATCATTCCGCACGCGGCGGTGGGGCCGTTCACGCAACTGATCTTGCGGCACTTCGATCGGCGCTCGAGCATCGAGCGAATGGTCGCGACGTTGCGCCACGATCTGGAGCGTGAGCCGCCGCGCGAGGTCAGGCAATGGTTGCAGGCCACCTACGACGCGCTCACCGGCCATTCGCCCACCATGCTGTACGTGACGCGCGAGGCGCTGCTGCGCGGCCGGCAGATGACGCTCGCCGAGTGCTTCCGGATGGAATTGGGCATCGTCAAACGCGTGATCGACGAGGGCGACTTCTGCGAAGGCGTGCGGGCGCAATTGATCGATAAAGATCGCAAGCCGCGCTGGGCGCCGGCCACACTGGCTGAAGTGCGGCCTGAGCGGGTCCGGCATTTTCTGGCTTCGCCGTGGAAGCGCGAGGCGCATCCGCTGGTTGCGTTGGGGGCTTAGCGGAGCGCGATTCGACAAGTTTTGACGCGGCGCCGGTCGGCGCCGCGGAATAACGCGTGAATCCACCTGACGGCGCTGCAATGGCACCGTATTCGTACTTTCTACCGGCTCGTCCTGAAGTTTGCCCGTATCGGAGCCGGAAAAAGCGTGAAGTTTGCCGGTTTGCCCACGCGACCGGCCTGTCCCTCCTGCACCTGGTGCACTTGCATCAGACCGCCTGGTGCATTGGCTATTGGCATAACGCCGCGATTTCGGCGATTCTGCGGTCTGGACAGGCTATCGCGCACGGTTCGCGCGCGCAAAAATCATAATGACCGACACGACTTCCGCTGCACCGGCGCCACTGGTGCAATCTCCCGCTTCGGACGACGCCCCGCCGCCCGACGACAAAGTGCTGCGCTCGCAGACCGATCGTCGCCAGTTGCAGCAGATCATCACCGGGCTCACCGAGGGCGTGATTCTCGTCGAGCCGGATCAGACCATCGTCTGGGCCAATCAGGCCGCGCTGGAGATGCACGGCATCACCGAAGTCGCGCAACTGGGCGCCGACGTCACCGAGTACCGCGAACGCTTCAGGCTGCGCTACCGCAATAACCATCCGCTGCCGGAAGGCAGTTATCCGATCGAGCGTGTGGTCGCGGGCGAGTGCTTCAGCGATGTGGTGGTCGAAGTTTTTCCCGCGCACGACGACGAAGTGAACTGGGTGCACCGCGTGCGCAGCCTCGTGCTGACCAATGCGCGCGGCGAGCCCGACTGTCTCGCGCTGATTCTGCACGACGCCAGCGAATGGGCGAGCGCCGAGAAGCGCTTCGAAAAGACCTTCAACGCGAATCCTGCGCCGGCGGTGATCTGCCGGTTGAGCGACCAGCGCTACATCAAGGTCAACCTCGGCTTTCTGGAGATGACCGGCCATGCGCGCGAGGACGTGATCGGCCGCTCGGTGTACGAACTCGACGTGTTCGAAGGCGCTGAAAAACGTGAACTCGCGATCGAACGCCTCAGCGAAGGCGCGACCATTCCGCAGATGGAGGCGTTGCTGCGCCTGCCCGAAGGTGGCACCAAGTTCGTGGTGGTGGCCGGCCAGCCGATCGATATCGGCGAGGAGGCCTGCATGCTGTTCACGTTCATGGATCTGGAACCGCGCAAACGCGCGGAAAGCGCGCTGCGCCAGAGCGAGGAACGCTTCGAGAAGTCGTTCAGGATGACGCCGGTATCCACCGCGCTCTTCGTCGCCGACGACTACACCACGCTCGATATCAACGACGCGTTTACCGCGACCACCGGCTTCGGATCCGAGGAATTGCTCGGCAAGCCGCTCGATCAGAGCCCGCTCTGGACCGACGACGCCTGCGCGCGGATCAGCGCGGCGCTGGTCGAGTCCGGCAGCTTGCGCAACGTCGAATTTCTGGTGAAGAGCCACGGTGGCGAGATGCTGAACTGCCTGGTGTCGGCGGAGGCGGTCAGCATTCACGGCAAGGACTGCGTGTTGATGACCTTGCTCGATATCACCGAGCGCAAGCGCTCCGAAATGGAACTGGTGACCGCGATCGAAACCGTCATGCAGGACGCCTCGTGGTTCAGCCAGACCTTGATCGAAAAGCTCGTCAACGTGCGGCGTGCGAATGCACCCGACGCGGGTGGCCATCTCGCCGATCTGACCGCCCGCGAGCGCGACGTGTTCGCCTGCCTGTGCGGCGGTCTCGCGGACAAGGAGATTGCGCGGGAACTGGGGTTGGCGCCGAACACGGTGCGTAACCACGTCGCCACGATTTACGCGAAGCTCGACGTGCATAGTCGCGGCGAGGCGATTGTGTGGGCGCAGACTCGCGGACATTTTGGACTCGCGCAGGGGAGTGCGCCGCGCAGGAAGGGGACGAAGGGGGCGTGAGTGGGTTTCGAGCGGTTTTTTTGCCGGAGAAGCGGTCCGGGAATGAACCGTGCTGTTGGTGTTCGGCTTGGTGTGTGAGTGGATCGGGCCGAAGCGGGGCGAATTGTCAAATGGTGCAGGGGTGCAGCCGGTTAAAGCTTCAAACGCAGAGGCTCAAATGCACCAGGCGATCACCTGCATTCGCGACTGTCGTCTGGTGCATTGAACCGGGACAATGAAATCCTGCATCGAATGCCGTGGGCACGCCCGACGTCGTTCGATTGGCAACGCGTTGGCAACTCAACCTTTTTCAAGGAAACCGTCATGGACAAGAATCGCGTGGAAGGTGCAGCAAAACAGGTCAAGGGCTCCGTGAAGGAAGCGATCGGCAAGGTCACGGGCAATCGCACGACGCAAGCCGAAGGGGCGGCGGAAAAGCTCGCCGGCAAGGTGCAATCGAAGGTCGGCGAGGCCGCGGACGCGGTGCGCGATCGCGTGAAGCGCTAGGTCGAATTCGAACTGAAGGCACATGACGCCGTCATGGCCGGCCGCCCACCGGCGCCGGCCGCCTGCTCACTCTGTTCAAGGAGAAACACGATGAATGCCAACCAGCTCGAAGGGACCGTGAAAGACGCCGCAGGCAAGGTGCAGGACGCTGTCGGCGGCCTCACCGGCGATGTGGATTTGCAAGCCGAAGGCAAAGTCCGCCAACTGGCCGGCAAGGCGCAGGCGAAATACGGAGACAGCGTCGACCACGTCGCGGAAACGGCCCGCAACAATCCGATCGGCGCGCTATTGATCGCGGTCGGCGTCGGATTTCTGCTGGGCAAGCTGATGTGACGTTTGCGCGTGCCGCACCGCCCGGTGCGTTCGGCACCGGCGGTGCGCGGCACGCTTCGCTGTTTCCACCCCGCCGGTGCCTGATTGATCCGATGGTTGTCCGATGCTCCCGGCGCGTTCGAGGCGCCGGATCTCATCGTCTATTCGAGGAAGGTTCATGCTGGGATTCGACGTTTCCACGGCCAGAAAAGTCTGGACCGCGTTTCTGATCGCGCTGCTGCTGTTTGTTATCTATACCGCTTCGTCCGCTGTGCTGGTGGTCGTGTTCGCGGTCTTCTTCAGCTACCTGATTTACCCGATGGTCGATCTCGTCGAGCGGATCCGGCCGCGGCGCGTGCCGCGCGTGGCGTCGATCGCGCTGGTGTTCGTCGTGGTGGTCGCGATGATCGCGGTGGTCGGCTCGATCTTCGGCGTTCAGTTGCAGGACCAGGCCTCTCATCTGTTCGCGCAACTGCCCGAACTGATGAAGTCCGATGTGCCCAATCGTCTTCCGTTGCCGCATTTTCTTGAGCCGTTGCGCGAGCGGATCGTGGATTTCGTGCGTAGCCAGATCGAGACCGGTTCCGACAAGGCCGTGCCGATGGCGCGCAGTGTCGGCCTCGGCGTCATGCATGCGGCGAGCAATCTGATTTATCTCGTGCTGATTCCGATCCTGAGCTTCCTGTTGATCAAGGAAGGCCCGCAAATGCGCGACGCGTGTCTCGCGTTGCTGACGGACCGGCATCGTGTGTTGTGGGAGGAGATCGTCACGGATCTGAACGTGCTGCTGTCGAAGTACGTGCGAGCGTTGCTGTTCTTGTCGCTGGCTACGTTGATCTGCTACGGCGTCGCGTTCTCGCTGCTCGGCGTGCCTTACGCGTTTCTGCTCGCGGTCAGTGCGGGATTGCTGGAGTTCGTGCCGTTCGCCGGGCCGCTAGGCGCGGTAGCGATCACGCTGGTGGTAGCGGTGTTCAGCGGCTATCCGCATCTGCTGTGGTTGGTGATTTTTATCGTGCTGTACCGGCTGTTCCAGGACTACGTGCTCAATCCGTATTTGATGAGCGAAGGGGTGGAGGTCAGCCCGTTTCTGGTGATTGTCGGCTTGCTGGCCGGCGATCAGCTCGGCGGTGTGGCGGGGATCTTTCTCGCCGTGCCGGTGATCGCGATGCTGAAGATCATTATCGGCCGCGCGTGGGTCTTCTACTCGGCTTCGCGTGCTGAAGGCGAAGCGGCGCGGCGTGCGCTGACGGGTAAAACCGATTGACGGTTTGCGTGGGTCTTGTGGATTCTTCCGGATGAGCGAGTCGCTCCGCGCTTTGGATGCTTTGGACCAGAAGCGCGGAGCGGCCAGCAGATTAACTTTCGCCGATCGCGTCGACCGGCAACGTGCTCGGCGGCGGCGCACTATGCTTTGAACCATGCACGCGGGAAACCCAGAACAAACCGATCGACGCGATGGCCACCGCGACCATGCCTACGGTGCCGTATCCGTCGATCCGCCCGGTCGGCGAATTGCTCAACATCAAGCCGCCGAACCACGCGCCGCAGCCCATGCTCAGCGCCTGAATCGCGCTGTTCGCACTGAGGAACGCGCCGCGCCGCGCGGGTTCGGGCACAGTGGTCAACAGCGCCTGCATCGGCACCATCCGCCCGGACAGCAGGACCATGAAAAACGGGAAAAATAGCACCAGCCCGTAGAACGGCAAATCCGGCAGATGTGTGACAAACAGCACGGGCAGGAACGACAGCACCGCCATGACCCGGAACACGCGCCGCGTGCCGTAGCGATCCGCGAGCCGGCCCACCCGGCGCGACGTGAAGAACGTCGCCGCGCCACCCGCCATGTACAGCCAGGACAACTGCTCGGGCGCTACACCGTGATTGGCGACCAGCACCGGCGAAATGAACGGAATCACCAGCATGTGCGAGACCATCATGACGAGGGTCAGCGCGAACGCGTTCAAATGGCGCGGGTTGCTCAGGAGTCGCCACAGATCCGGCAGCACTTCGGCGAGCGGCGGCGGACGCCGGCTCAAATGCTCGGCAAGCGACGGCACCTGCTTCTGGGCGACCACCCAGACCACGAGCGACAACACCACCAGTAGAAAGAACGGCGCGGCCCAATTGAAGTGCGCCCCTAGCATCACGCCGGCCGGCACGCCGGCAATCGCGGCGAGCGAGAAGGCCGTCATGATCGTGCCGGTCGCGGCGCCGCGGCGATTCACCGGAATCACGTCGCTGACGATCGCCATGATCACCGAACCCAGTACGCCGCCGGTGAGGCCCGCAAAGGCTCGTGCCGCCAGCAGCAGCGGAAAGCTGCTCGCGAGCGCGCAGGCGAGGTTCGACAGCGCGAACAGCGCATACACGGTGAGCAGCAGGCGACGCCGGTCGAAGCGGTCGATATAGGTTGCCGCGAACAGCCCCGACAGACCCGAACACCACGAATACGCCGATACGGCCGTGGCGAATGCCGCCGGCGTGATCGCGAAGGTGTGCATGATCTGCGGACCGAGCGGCATCATCACCATGAAGTCCATGATGATGGTGAACTGCGTCAGCGCGAGCAGCCAAAGCAGATGGCGCTCGTGTTTACTGCTGATTGAATACATCGATTGATTCCTCGTTGTAGTTGTTGTTTTCCGAAGCGTTATTGTCCGAAGCGCACCGCTCGATGCCAAAGCGCCGCGCGAATTATTGCGCGGCGCTTTGGCTCAGTCATCAAGGTTTTCGTGAACCGCCACGGCGCCCTGTTTCCAGTAGCTGGCCGCCCGAATGCGCGATTTGTCGACGCCACGTTCGGTGCACAGGTGATAGCGAACCGCGCGCATCGTCGCGGATTCGCCGGCGGCCCACACGTAGCCTTCGCCGTCTTCGGGCAGATAGATTTCGCGGACCGCTTGCAGCAGCGGTTCGCCGCGATAGCCTGTTTCGTTGCGATAGCACCAGACCAGATGCAGTTCGGCGCGGGTGGTGAACTCGATGCGCGCGGACGGATCGGCCACTTCGATGACGGCAGCGGCACGCGTGCCGGCCGGCAGTTCCTCCAGGCGGCGAGCGATGGCCGGCAAAGCCGTGTCGTCGCCGATCAGCAGATGCCAGTCGAAGCCGGTGGGAATCACCAGCGAACCGCGCGGCCCGCCGACGCCGAGATACTGGCCGACTTTGGCTTGCGCCGCCCACGTGGCCGCGGGGCCCGCTTCGTGCATCGCGAATTCGATGTCGAGCTCGCGCGCTTCGCGGTCGAACCGGCGCGGCGTGAAATCGCGCGCGGTCGGACGTGGCTGGCCGGCCGGGAACACTGGGCCGTCGGGGCCGGCTTCCGGCAGCGCCGGTCGGTCTGCGCCGGATTCGGGGAAAAACACCTTGATGTGGTCGTCGAACGAAGCGGAGACGAAGTCGTGCAGATCGTCGCCCGTGAAGGTGACGCGGATCAGGTGCGGGGTCAGCGCATTCACCTGCTTGACCTGCAGCAGACGGAACTTCAATGGATGCCGTACGCGTTGGACTGTCAGGTCGGCTCGGTGATCATTGGTCAGCATAGAGGGTCACTCCTGTGTCGACCCGAGTTAGCGCTTCAGCGCTGACTCGGGTCCCATGCAACAGGGTTGTATCGATTCGAGTTAGCGTTTCAACGCTGGCTCGGGTGCGATGCAACAGGGTTGCGGTTGGTCGGTTGACGCGAGCGCGCGCACGGGGCGGCGGCTTCTCGCGGGGCAAGCGTATTGCGGGGACGGACGGTGCGATCTCAAGAGGGGGGCTGTTCGCCACTTTGTTCGCCGCTCTGCTCGTTGCTTGCGTTGTCGGGCTTGATGTCGCTTTCAATTTCTCTCGCCGCGCGCATCAGAATCACGGCGATGCGGCGCTGTTCGTCGGCCGACGCGTTGCCGCGCAGCACCAGCATGTTCTTCAGCTTGCGCCGCGCTTCGGTCAGCTCGGGCAGCCAGCCGCCTTCGCTGATGTCGGCCGGTTCTTCGCCGGCAAACGCGCGACGCACCGAATCCATCTTGCGGGCGAAATGACTCAGCTTCGCGAGCATCAGGTCGATGCGGTCGCGGTTGGTGGTCAGATAGTCGCGGCCCGTGTCCGACAATTCGTAGCGTTTGCGATTGCCTTCCAGTTGTACCGTCACGTAGCCGAGTTCTTCGAGATACGTGAGCGCCGGATAGACCATGCCGGGGCTGGGTGTGTAGAAGCCGTTCGAGCGCGTTTCGAGCGCTTTGATCAGCTCGTAGCCGTGGCTCGGCTGCGCTTCGATCAGCGACATCAGCAGCAGTTGCAGGTCGTCGGAGCTGAATTTGCGGCCGCGCGGGAAACCGTCGCCGTCGCCGCCGAAGCTGCTGCCGCCTGCGCCACCGCCACCGCCGAAGCGGCCACCGCGGCCGCCGCCGCGATGTTCATGGTGGCCGCCGATCGCGTGCCACAGCGCATGGAGTGAGAGGCGGTCGTGGCCGCGGTGGCCGTGACTGTGACCGTGATCGTGGCCGTGCGCTTCGCTACGCGACCCGCGGCGGCCGTGGGCTTCGTCAGCATAGGCGTGATGGCCGCGATGACCGCGTTCGTCGCCATGAAACGCGTGATGACGCTCGCGGCCCTGATCGTCGCGCTGATACTCGTGCCGATCGCCGCGACGGCGTTCGAAGCCTTCGCCGCGTTCACCGCGATACTCAGGGAGCTGGCGGGTGAACGCGTGCCACAGCGCATGCAGCGACGCACGTTCATGGCCGGTGTGGATACTGTCGTCCGCGCTGCGCGAACGGGAAAAACGGTGATGATGACGCATCTTGGGTACTCCGTTTGTGTCTTAAGATGCATCGTAAGATATATATCTAAAGATAGTTTGTCAAACACCTTTTTTGCGATACGACCCTTCGCCGCTCCGCTCACATGACGAAATGTCATTGAAAAGGCAGCCCTTATGTCCCGAGAAGTCGCTTAGGCAGTCTGGAATGCTTGCCTGTGTGGTATCGACGAATTCAGGGGCAACGAACGTGTTCGCGGTAAGCGGCGGGAGCGAGGCAGGGCAGGTTGACGGCGCGACGGTGCGCGCGTTATCGGACGCCGGGCCCGCAAAGGCGGCGCATCATTTAGACAATCGATGGATTCAACTCGGGCTACACCGAGTTCGAGGACGACGTGAACGAACGGGGGGCGGATCGGAGGATGTTGGCGGAACGGGTGAAGCGCGCCAGATAAAACAGCGAAGGCTACAGTGTGGTGCGTGATGGCGAAGCCAATCACGCACCACACATTCGACAAAAATCAAAAAATCGACTGCCCCGTAAACGTGGTCAACCACTCAAGCGCCAGCACCCCCGCCAGCGAATTCCCATTGCTATCCAGCCCCGGCGACCACACGCACACCGCCATCTCACCCGGCAGCACCGCCACGATCCCGCCGCCCACGCCGCTTTTCGCCGGCAAGCCGACCCGATAGACGAAATCGCCCGCCGCGTCATACGTGCCGCATGTCAGCATCAACGCGGAGAGCCGCTTGGCCGAACTGGTATCCAGAATCCGCTCGCCCGTAGCCGGCACCACGCCGTGATTGGTGAGAAACAACGCCGCTTTCGCGAGCTCGACGCAACTCATCGAGATCGCGCATTGACGGCAGTAAGCGTCGATCACCACCTCCGGCGGCATCTCCATGTTGCCGAAGCTCGCCATGAAATGCGCCATCGCGCGGTTGCGGTGCGCGTGCTGCAACTCCGATTGCGCGACGCGCGAATCGTAGTCGATGCCGGTTTCGCCGGTCAGCCGTCGCATGAATTCGACCAGCGCGGTTTCGGCCTGGACGAAACGGCGGCACAACACGTCGGTGACGACCAGCGCGCCGGCGTTGATGAACGGATTGCGCGGTTTGCCTTGCTCGGCTTCGAGCTGCACCAGTGAGTTGAATGCGTTGCCGGACGGCTCGCGTCCCACGCGTTGCCAGAGCGCGTCGCCGAGTAGCCGGAACGCCATCGTGCAGGCGAACAGCTTGGAGATGCTTTGAATCGAAAAGCGCGTGTCGGCTTCGCCGGTGCGGAACACTTCGCCCGACGCCGTCACGATCGCCATGCCGAAGCTGTCGGCAGGAACGTTGGCGAGTTCGGGAATGTAATCGGCGACCTTGCCGGTGCCCAGATAAGGCTGCAGATCGCAATGAATCTGTTCGAGGATGGATGCGTAGTTCATTGGGCTCGGACCGTTGAAGCCGCGATTCTACTGGCAAGCCTGCACGAATGGGGCATGCGTGGAAAGCGCGGCGAGGTCGCAAACGCGTAGAGCAGGTCGTCGCACCGCCTATGCTAATCTTGCTGCCTTTCCCCCCATAACCGGGCAAAACGGACGCCTGATGGAATCTTTCGATCCGGACCTCGTCGAGCCAACGCCATTCGTGGTCAGCGAGCGCCATGACGCGCTGGATGAACCTTGGCGCGCGTATCGGCGCGCGCGGTTGATTCACGTCGGCGCAGGGGTGCTGACGGTGCGCACGGAAACGGGGCGTTGGGTGGCGCCGCCCGGCCACGCGGTGTGGATGACGCCCGATGTGCTGCACTGCCTGTCCGCCAGCCGTCCGGTGCAGTTTATTTCGCTGTACGCCGGCTCGGACGCCGCGCCGCTGCCGTCGCAAAGCGGCGCGATCGGGCCCGATCGGTTGGTGGAAGCTTTATTGACCGCCGCCGCCGAACTGCCCTACGACCAACCCTACGACGAACCCGCCAAACGCCTTCTGCAAGTGCTGCTGGACCGTCTCGCGCGCGTGCCCGCTGCGCCGCTCGGTTTGAACTGGCCGCGCGATCCACGCATCCAGCAGATTGCCGACGCGTTGAGCGCCGATCCGACAACGTCGGCGGTGCTCGACGAGTTAGCCGCGAGCGCGGGCGTAACCGCGCGCACGGCGGCGCGTCTGTTCGTCAAGGAAACGGGGCAGACTTTCGGCCAGTGGCGCCAGCAGTTGCGCTTGCTGGTCGCGCTGGAACATCTCGGCGCCGGTGCCAGCGTCACGCAGGTGGCGCTCGATGTGGGCTATCAGGATGTGTCGTCGTTTATCGCGGTGTTCCGCGATGTTTTCGGCGATACGCCGGCGCGTTATTTCCGCTCGGGTTGACGCGAACGCTGAGGTTGACGCTCACACCCTCAATGCGCGCCCGCCGCATCCGCACCGCCACCACCCTTGGCCGGCCGCGTGATCCAGATTAGCGGAATGATCAGAATGAAGATCACCGCCGACACGAAGAAAATATCGTTCAGGCCCATCATCGCCGCTTGCGTGTTGACGGTGAAATCGAACAGCGCATGCGCCGATTGCGTATTCAGATGCAGCAGCGACTGAGTCGACTCGATCTGCTGATTGAACACCGGGTTGGTGACGGACGCCTGCTCGGTGAGCCGTTCATGATGCAGCACGGTGCGGTTGTTCCACTCGTTGCCCGCGATCGACGTCCCCACCGCGCCGCAAAACACCCGCGCAAAGTTCGACAAACCCGCCGCGGCCGGAATCTTGGAAGGCGGCTGCCCGGACAGAATGATCGAGGTCAGCGGCACGAAGAACAGCGCCATCGGAATCCCTTGCAGCAGCGTGGGCAGCACCAGGTGCCATGTATCGATTTCGACCACGTACTTCGAGCGCATATAAAACACGATTGCAAAACCGATAAACGCCAGCGTGGCGATCACGCGCGCGTCCGAGCGCGGCAGCACACGGCCCATGACCGGCGCGAGCAGCACCGCGAAAATGCCGAGCGGCGCGGTGACCAGACCGGCATCTACCGAGCGGTAGTTCAGGTACTCCTGCATCCATTGCGGCAGCAGCACGAGATTGCCGAAGAACACGCCATACGCGACCGAAATCGCAATCGTGCCGCCGAGAAAATTGCGCTGCTGGAACAGCCTCAGGTCGACGATCGGATGTTCTTCGGTCAATTCCCACACGAGGAAGAACGCGAAACTGATCAAGGCGGTAATGCCCAGAATCACGATCACCGGCGACGAAAACCAGTCGAGGTCCTTGCCTTTGTCGAGCATGATCTGCAGCGACGCGACCCAGGTGATCAGCAGACCGAGTCCGACCACGTCGATAGGCGGCTTGCGGGTGGGCGACTCGCGCGTGCGATAAATCATCCACGTCACGCCGGCCGCGAAGATGCCGACCGGAATGTTGATGTAGAAGATCCACGACCAGCTATAACTGTCCGTGATCCAGCCGCCGAGCGCCGGGCCCGCGATCGGTCCGACGGTCGCGGTCATCGCCCATAGCGCGAGCGCGGTGGAGGATTTTTCCTTCGGATACGAGCCGAGCAGAATGGCTTGCGACAACGGAATCAAGGGGCCGGCCACCGCGCCCTGGAAGATCCGCGCGAGCAGCAGGATAGGCAACGTCGGCGCAATGCCGCACAACCACGAAGCGAGCACGAACGCCAGAATCGCGCCGACAAAAAGCTTCACCTGGCCGATGCGCTGCGTGAGCCAGCCGGTCAGCGGAATCGACACGGCGTTAGCCGCCGCGAACACGGTGATGACCCACGTGCCTTCATCGACCGAGACGCCGAGGTTGCCGGAGATCGTTGGAATCGCAACGTTCGCGATCGACGTGTCGAGCACGTTCATGAACGTGGCGAGCGCGACGGCGATGGTCGCCAGCACGAGTCGGCCACCTTGAAGTGGCGGCGGTGCGGGCGGTGGCGGCGACGCCGAGGCAGGCGCGGACGAGGGCTGGCTCAACGGATTCTCCAGATCGGGATGCTGCGGCGGGTCGGCGGATGGCCTGCCACGCCCGCGCGGCGGGCGCCGCGGCGAGACGGCCGGATGCTCACAAAAGCATACCTGCAATCATGCCGGGGCGTCGTCGAACTCCGCAGGCGAGGCGGCGGAAACAAATCCGGCAGCGTATGCTCGCGGCTGAAGCCGTACGGAACATGGCGGCAGGCCGCCAGGCAAGGCCGTCGCGTGCGGAACCACACAACACGAAACATCAGCGAAACAAGGGATCAGATATGGCCTGGGAGCAATTCGAACACGGCTGGCGGCGCGCACCGGCAAGCGCGCCGGCCAAGGGTCTGGTGGTGCTGTTGCACGGCGTCGGTAGCAACGCGCGCGATCTGATGCCGCTCGCGGACATCTGGAGCGAGAGTCTGCCGGACGTCGCGTTCACGTCGCTCGACGGCACCGACGCATTCGACGGCGGCTTCGGCGGCCGCCAATGGTTCAGCCTGCGCGAGGTCAACGAAGGCAACCGCGAAGCGCGCGTCGTCGCTGCCTACCCGGCATTGCGCGCCGTGCTCGACGCGGAACTCGCGCACTGGCGCGTGGCTTTCGACCGGCTTGCACTGGTGGGCTTCTCGCAAGGCTCGATCATGGCGATGCATCACGTGGCGAGCAGCGCGGAGGGCGCGGCCGGCGTGGTTGCGTATTCGGGTCGGCTCGCGTCGGTGATCACGGTGAACAACGGCACGCCGCTCACGCTGATCCACGGCGAAGACGACGAAGTGATTCCGGTGCAGGAACTGGAATACGCCGCCGACACCTTCAGCAACGCCGGCTACACGGTCGACGCCTACGCGTTGCCCGGTATTGGTCATACGATCAACGCCGACGGCGTCGCGCTCGGCCAGGAAGCGCTGGAGCACGCATTGGGCGCTTTGTCGCGCGGCTGACACGGCCCCGATTGAAAAGTGGCCCTAAAGAATTCGATCTGCTTGCCGTTAATAGCTCATTAGCATGAAAATCACCCCCGCCGCGCGGACCGCGTTACGTCCTGCTGGGCGTGCCACGCGGCTCGGGTGACCGGGGGCGCACTTTTCAGACTGCCCGGTATGGGCGGATAACGACACAACAGAGCCTTCTTATGGCCAAACCGACGCCGCATTACCCGCTTTTCGATCGCCTGTTCCGTCATGCCGTGGCGGTGGACCTCGGCACGGCCAATACCCTGATCTATACCGACGACGGCGGCATCGTGCTGAATCAGCCGTCCGTTGTCTGCTTCGAGAAAGAGCCTTCTTCAGGGCCGAAACGCGTCGCCGCGGTCGGCACCCAGGCGCGTCAACTGCTCGGCCGTGCGCCGCGCAATCTCGAAGCGGTGCGGCCGATGCGTCACGGCGTGATCGCCAACTTTTCCGCCGCCGAACACATGATTCGCCAATTCGTCGACATGGCGCGACCACGGCCGCTGTTCAGCCGTCGCGCCGCGTTCACGCTGTGCGTGCCGGCCGGCGCGACCCAGGTCGAACGTCGCGCGATCAAGGAAGCCGCGGTTGCGGCGGGCGCATGGAAAGTGAGCCTGATCGGCGAATCGTTGGCGTCGGCGGTCGGCGCGGGCTTGCCGGTGTCGGAGGCGATCGGTTCGATGGTGGTGGATATCGGCGGCGGCACCACCGAAGTCGGTGTGATCGCGCTCGGCGGCATGGCGTACAACGGCTCGATTCGCGTTGGCGGCGACAGCTTCGACATGGCGATCATCAGTTACGTGCGCAATCTGTACGGCGTGCTGCTCGGCGAGCAGACCGCCGAGCACGTCAAGAAGAGTATCGGTTCGGCCATCCGCGACGTGCCGGCCGAGCATATGAATGCAACCGGCCGCAGTGTCGACGACGGTTTGCCGCGCACGGTCCAGTTGAGCAACCACGATATCGCCGATGCGATCGAAGGCCCGTTGCGCCAGGTGATCGGCGCGGTGAAGCGCGGCCTCGAACAGGCTCCGGCCGAGCTGGTGACCGACATCGCGAACAACGGCATCGTGCTGACCGGCGGCGGCGCGCTGCTGAACAATCTGAGCCGCCGCCTGACGAATGAAATCGGACTCGAGGTGCGCGTGGCGGACGAACCGCTAACCTGCGCCGTGCGTGGCGCGGGCGCGGCGGCGAGCGCCGGTTTGCTCGACGATCTCGCGTACGAATGAGCCGGCGCGGGCTCGCCCGCGTCGTTGCTATCGGGCTTGCCAATGGCGCAATCCGGCCCCCGCACTGAGTGCAGCGCCGCTGCATCGCTTTGAACACCTGCCACGCAGTTCGAGTGGCTGTGTGACAATACGCCACGCGTCCCAATTGAAGGGACGCGGACTCGCTTTTTCTTTCAATTCAATTTCAAGCCGGCAACGCTGAACCCGCGTGTTGCCGCGCTGTCCGTGAACCACCCGTGAATCAATCTGTTTCCGCTTCGTCCCCGTCGCCGTCTTCCTTTATCGAACTCCAAAGCGGTTTGCGCATGCCTTATGTCGAAGCCGGCGAAGGCGAGTTACTGCTGTTCGTGCATGGCTCGCTGTGCGATCTCCGTTACTGGCAACCGCAACTCGCGGGGCTGTCGAAGCATTACCGCTGCGTCGCGGTGAGTCTCACGCATTACTGGCCGGTGACCGATACCGAGCCCGGCCTGCCGTTCAGCTGGAGCGAACATGCGGACGAAGTCGCTGAATTCATCGAACGATTCGGCATGGGGCCCGCGCACGTGGTGGGGCATTCGCGCGGCGGCTGCGTGGCCTACCATTTCGCGCGACGTCACCCTGGGCGAGTGCGCACATTGACGCTCGCCGATCCGGGCGGTCCGCTGCAAATTGCCGGGCGTCCGCCCGCGAGCTTGCCGGAAACGGTCAACGCGTTACGCGCCAAAGCCGCGCAATTGATCGAGACGGGTGAGGTGGAAGCCGGCTTGCAACTGTTCGTCGACTCGGTGAGCCGCCCGGGCTTCTGGGCGATGAGCACGCCAGGTTTCCGGCAGATGGCGACCGACAACGCGCACACACTAGCGCGTCAATTCCGCGATCCGTTGCCGGCGTATGTGCCCGACGAAGCCACTGAAATTCGCTGCCCCGTCTTGCTGATCGACGGCGAGAAAAGCCCGCTGATGTTCCGCCGGGCCGCCGACGCGCTGCAGGAATGGTTGCCGGATGCGCGCCGCGAGACGGTGCGCGGCGCGTCGCATGGGATGAACCTGGCGCATCCTTCAGCGTTCAATCGCTATGTGCACGAGTTTATCGGCGCGATCAACGCGGCTTGAGCGCGCGGCAAGCCTGCAAAAAAACTCAAGCCTTGCGATGTGCGTCTTTGTCGAGCGCGAGTTCCGCCGCTTCGCCAACCAGGCCGTGGTAGTACAGATGCACGCCGATCGCGAGCGAGTCGTTGCGGATTTCGTGGAACGCTTTCCACGCTTTCACCGGGTCTTTGAACAGCAGATAGTGCGCTTCCTGCGCGATCAGATCCGCGACTTCGTGCAGGCCATGGCCGTGCAAAACGTCGACGAGCGCGTCGAGGCTGCGATGGGTGCGTGCGTCGGTGCGCGGGTAGAGCATATGCAGTACCGCCACGTCTTGCGTCTTCAGCGCTGCTGACAACGCGACCACGATGTCCTGATGATTCAGTGCAGTGACGATGTTGTCTTCGTTGTGGACATGGTCCGGAAACAGCGTTTCGAGAGAGGCGTTCATCGGGTCCTTCCTTTGTTCTGGCCGATTAAAAAGGCCCGCCGTCAACCGGCGGGCCAAAGACAGCATGTGTTCGCAGGGGAAGCAAAACACGAAACCAGTATCGCAGATGGATTCCGCCCGTGCAGCTTGACTGCCGCAAAACATTGTTGCAGTGAGCGTGCTAGCTTTCATTTCAGGGGCGCTTGTAAATAGTTGCACGACGCGTTTGCGCGCAGCCTGCCGGCGCGCGTTTCAGCGCCGTTCGCGGCAACGAATGTTGCGCCAGTCGAGATGGATTGTTGCGGCCAATCGTCGCAATGAAGCCTTCTCTGGACCTTAGAATGCGAAGCGGAGCCTGAGCATGCCAACCCGCTCATAGCACGCTATGACGATCGAGCATGCCGGCACGTGTGCGATGTGACAGTAAAAGGAACGTGTAGATGAACTCGAAGACACACGCAACGCTGAGCTTTTCCGACAGCGACCAGACTATCGATCTGCCGATTTATCAAGGCTCGCTCGGGCCCGACGTAATCGACATTCGCAAGCTTTACGGCCAGACCGGCAAGTTCACGTACGACCCGGGTTTCATGTCGACGGCGGCCTGCAATTCCGAAATCACGTATATCGACGGTGATAAAGGCGAGCTGCTGTATCGCGGTTATCCGATCGACAACCTCGCGCAAAACGCGGACTTCCTCGAAACCTGCTATCTGCTGCTGAAAGGCGAACTGCCCACCGCGCAGCAGAAGGAAGAGTTCGTCGAGACCGTCACGCAGCACACGATGGTGCATGACCAGATGCACTTCTTCTTCCGCGGCTTCCGTCGCGACGCGCATCCGATGGCGATTCTGGTCGCGGCTGTCGGCGCGCTGTCGGCGTTCTATCACGACTCGCTCGACATCAACAATCCGCTGCACCGTGACATTTCCGCGGTGCGCATGATCGCGAAGCTGCCCACGCTGGTGGCGATGGCGTACAAGTACACCGTCGGTCAGCCGTTCGTTTATCCGAAGAACGACCTGTCGTACAGCGCGAATTTCATGCGCATGATGTTCGCCAATCCCGCCGAAGAGTACGAGGTCAACGACGTGCTGGTACGCGCGCTCGACCGTATCCTGATCCTGCACGCGGACCACGAACAGAATGCGTCGACGTCGACCGTGCGTCTGGCCGGTTCGTCGGGCGCGAATCCGTTCGCGTGCATCGCGGCCGGTATCGCGTGTTTGTGGGGTCCGGCACACGGCGGCGCGAACGAAGCCGCGCTGAACATGCTGGAAGAAATCGGCTCGGTCGAGAACATCCCCGAATTCATCGCGAAGGTGAAGGACAAGAACTCCGGCGTGAAGCTGATGGGTTTCGGTCACCGCGTCTACAAGAACTACGATCCGCGCGCCAAGCTGATGCGCGAAACCTGCTACGAAGTGCTGGAAGAACTGGGCCTGCACGACGACCCGCTGTTCAAGCTGGCCATGGCGCTGGAAAAGATCGCCCTGGAAGACGACTATTTCGTGTCGCGCAAGCTGTATCCGAACGTCGACTTTTACTCGGGTATCGTGCAGCGCGCGCTGGGCATTCCGACCGCGATGTTCACGTGCATCTTCGCGATGGCGCGTACGGTGGGCTGGATTGCGCAGTGGAACGAAATGATCGCCGATCCGGAACAGAAAATCGGCCGTCCGCGTCAGCTCTTCGTGGGCGAGACGCAACGTGAAGCGAAGCCGCTAGCACAGCGGTAAAGCGATCGTGTGGTGCATGACGATTGGCTGAAACAATTCACTTCCGTTCACAGGAAGTGAGCCGATGAAAGGCGCGAGCGATCGCGCCTTTTTTTATGGCCGCAGCCGGCATTGCATTGCGTCGAGTCGACGCCGCCGCAGCGAAAACCCTGCACGTCCTGTGCCACGGAAAAAAATCGGAAACTCCGCTGTGATAAGTTCGTCTGACGCGGGTAGACCCTCTACAATCGGAAGCGACCGGGCTGGTCCCAGCAGTAACCGGATGTGACACTGAACGCACCATGAACGCACAAGCGAACCCATAGGAGTGACTCTGATGCAGCAGCCAGAAGCCCTCGGCGGCCTTTCGGGCGGAATCGATCATCACGAACCCGAGCCGGACGGCGCATTCATCCCGACGGAAAATCTCAACGTCGCAAGCGCCGCCCAGCACGTGCTGAAGTCCGGCGACACCTTCATCGTCAACGACCCGCTCGGCGATATCACGGGCCACGACGACGGCCTGTTCGTCAACGACACGCGGGTGCTGTCGCAACTGCGGCTGACCTTCGGCGGCCGCGCGCCGTCGCTGTTGTCGGGCAGTGTCAGCAGCGACAACACGTCGTTCACCGCGCATCTGACCAATCGTCCGTTGCCGCCGCTCGGCGGCGACAGCACACCGGAGGGCGTGATCCACGTCGAGCGCGTGCGGGTGCTGTCGGGCACCGTGCTCAACGAAGCGATCGAACTCACCAATTACGGCACCAGCGACGCCATCGTGCCGCTGTCCATTTCGTTCGCCAGCGACTTCCGCGACATGTTCGAAGTGCGCGGCCTGAAGCGCGACAAGCAAGGCCGTATCGAACCCGCGCGCATTGAAAATCGCGAGGTCCTGCTCAGCTACCTGGGGCTCGACGACGTGGCGCGCAATGTGCAGATCGCGTTCTCGCCGGAACCGGACAAGCTGTTCGCCGACCGCGCCGACTACACCGTCAAGCTGCCGGCGCAGGCCTGCGTGTCGATCTATCTGTCGGTGGCGGTGCAGGTCGTGCCGCAAGCGGGCAAGCCCGCTGCCGAAGTCTCCCAGCCCACCCACGCGCAGAGTGAAGCGCACATGTCGCAGATCGACGCGGAGCGCCCGCGTGTCGGCCGTGCCGCGGTGCGTGCCGCGCTGGTCGACGCCCACCTCGTGATGCGCGAGCGCCGTCGCGTGACCGCGCGCGTGCGTTCGAGCAACCCGCTGTTCAACGCGTGGATCGACCGTTCGCTCGCCGATCTGGGTCTGCTGACCACGGACCTCGCCACCGGTCCGTATCCGTATGCCGGCATTCCGTGGTTCTCCACGCCGTTCGGCCGCGACGCCGTGATCACGTCGTTGCAGACGCTGTGGCTGCAGCCGCAACTGGCGGCCGGCGTGCTGCGCTTTCTCGCCGAGCATCAGGCGCGTGAAAACTCACCGTTCCGCGACGCCGCGCCCGGCAAGATCATGCACGAAATGCGCAAGGGCGAAATGGCCGCCACGGGCGAGGTGCCGTTCGCGTTGTACTACGGTGGCGTCGACACCACGCCGCTGTTTATCGTGCTGGCTGGCGCCTACGCGGCACGCACGGGCGACCTCGCGCTGATCGACGAATTGTGGCCGGCGCTGGAGCGCGCGGCGCAGTGGGTCGCGGGCGTGTGCGACAAGAATCGTTTTGGCTTGCTCGACTATCAGCGCGAGTCGGACGGCGGTCTGGCGAATCAAGGTTGGAAAGACAGCCACGACTCCGTGTTTCATGCCGACGGCCGCTTTCCCGACGGCCCGATCGCGCTCGTCGAAGTGCAGGCCTACGCGAGCGCCGCATTCGACACGATGGCGCACTTCGCGAAGCTGCGCGGCCTGCACGAACCTGCCGAGCACTACAGCGAACGCGCGAAAAAAATCCGTCAGTGCGTGGAAGAAAAGTACTGGATGGAAGAGTCCGGCTTCTACGGCATCGCGCTCGACGGTCACGGCGAACTGTGCCGCGTGATGGCGTCGAACGCGGGCCATCTGCTGGCCTTCGGTCTGCCTGCGCGCGAGCGCGGCGAAGCGGTGGTGCGAGCGCTCGACTCCACGCTGTTCCATACCGGCTGGGGCGTGCGCACGCTGGCCGCGAGCCAGGCGCGCTTCAATCCGATGGCGTATCACAACGGCTCGGTCTGGCCGCACGACAACGCGCTGTGCGCGCGCGGTCTGTCGCGCTACGGCGGTAAAGCGGCCGCCGTTCGGCTTCTGCAGGCGCTGTTCCAGGCGGCGGTGAATTTCGACATGCGTTTGCCCGAGCTGTTCTGCGGCTTTCCGCGGCGACGCGGCGAACCGCCTACCGCGTATCCGGTCGCGTGTCTGCCGCAAGCCTGGGCAGCGGGCTCGCCGTTCATGATGCTCGAAGCCTGTCTGGGCATCACGATCGACGCCGAACGCCGCGAAGTGCTGATCGAACAGCCAATGCTGCCCGAAGGCATCGACTGGCTCGAAGTCGGCGATCTGCGGGTCGGCGATTCGTCCGTATCGATCACGTTCCGCCGCATTGGCGAGAAGGTGGTTGCGTCGGCCGAGCAGGGTGACGTGCGGGTGGTGGCGCTGCTGTAAATCGGCGGTAAAACCGTGTTGTCACTAATGTTGGATGCGATGTGCCGGGTGGTAACATTTGTTGTCATCCTCATCGGCCGTTCGCCCGGTACATCCGCATGCCAGACAGTTTCGACCAGCTCGCCGCCCTGATCAGGGCGCGCTTTTCCGAACTGAGTCCGCAGTTCCAGATGGGAGCGGGTTTCCTGCTCGATCATCCCGACGAGGTCGCGGTCTCGTCCATGCGCAAAGTGGCCGAGCGCGCGCAGGTGCAACCGGCTTCGCTGGTGCGCCTGTCGCAGCAACTCGGTTTCCCCGGCTGGAACGAATTGCGCAACCTGTTCGTCGCGCGCGTGCGCACGCGGCCCGAAGCGCTGACCAGCCGCGCCCGCTCGCTGGTCAAATCGAAAGACGCGCTGGCCATCGATCTGCTGGCCGCGCAACAGCACAATCTCGCCGTCACCGCCGCGCACAACGGTCGCGCGATCGTGGAGGCGGCGCGCCTGTTGCGGCGCGCGCCGCATGTGCATGTGGCCGGTTTCCGCTCCTGTTATGCGGTGGCTTTCGGGTTCGTCTACGAGTACCGGCTGTTCCGGTCGTCCGTGTCGCTGATCAACGGCGAGGCGGGCACGCTGGAAATGCAGTTGCGCTCGGTCGAGCGCGATAGTGCGACCGTCGTCGTCAGTTTTGCGCCGTATTCGGTGGAGGCGGCGCGCGTGGCCGAAGCCGCGCAGGAAAAAGGCAGCAAGCTGATCGCCATTACCGACAGCGCGGTCTCGCCGATCGCGTTGAATGCCGACAAGGTGCTGATCTTTTCGCACGAGAGTCCGTCGTTCTTTCCGTCGCTGGTGGCGGCGACCGCGATTACCGAATCGCTGGTCGCGCATCTGCTGGCGCTGGAAGGCGCCGACGCGGTCGAACAGCTCGCCATCGCCGAGCAGTCGTTGCACGCCAAGGGCGCGTACGTCCCTTGAAAATGTCCGTTTGAGTCGAGGTAAGAAATCGCACGGAGCAGCATGGCTCCGTGTGGTTCACGGCCACGCCGTTTGACAACAAATGTTGTTGTGACGTATAAATGCGGATCGATTGTTGATTGGATGCGAGCCGTGGCGTCGAAGCAGGATATGAAGGTGGTTCAGGTAAGCGGCGAGCCGTTTGAGATTGGCCGCCAGTTGGGCGAACTCGCGAGGCCGGTGTTTGCCGCCTACATGGAGCAGAATCGCGCGTGGTGCGACGTGCGCCGCTGGCGTGGCGATGCGTTCGTGCAAAAGTTGCGTGAAGCGGCTCGCGCGCATTGCCCCGAGTTGCTGGACGAACTCGACGGCATGGCCGCGGGTCTCGGCTGGTCGGCGGGAGATGTGTTTCTGTGGAATTGCCGTGGCGAACTGGTTCACAACGCGCCGGACGGTTGCACCACGCTCGCGGCCGCGACGGAAAGCGCGCGCTTCATCGCGCACAACGAAGACGGCGATCCTTTCCTGCGTGAACGTTGCCGACTGGTCGACGTTCGGCCCAATGGCAAGCCGGGCTTCGTCAGTTTCTACTATCCCGGTTCGCTGCCCGGGCACACCTTCGCGGTCAATCGTGCGGGCGTCGTGCAGGCCATCAACAATCTGCGCATTCGCGAGCCCGCCGTCGGCGTGCCGCGCATGATCCTCGCGCGTGCCGTGCTCGATACGGGTTCGCTCGACGAAGCGCTGGCGCTACTGCGTAGCGTGCCGAAGGCGAGCGGTTTTCATCACACGCTCGGCTGCGCCGGCGACACGCGTCTTTACAGCGTCGAAGCGAGCGTGCAACGGTGTTCGGTGCAGACGGTGACGAACCTTGCCGGTCACGCGAACCATCTGATTCATCCGGGCTGCGAGGCCGAAGCGCAGATCGTCACCGATTCCTCGCGTGACCGGCAGCGGCGCGTGGAGGCCTTGTTGCCCGCGCTGACCCAGCCGTTGCAAGCCGCTGCTTTGCTTGACGTCCTGCACGATCGCGCGCCGTCAGGCTTGCCGATCTATCGCGACGATCCGCTCGATCCGGACGACGAAAACACCCTCGCCACCGCGCTGTTCGAGATCGGCGACGATGGCGTGTCGATGAAGCTCTACCGGAAAGGGCAGTGCGCGTTCAATACCTTCATCGCCCGCGTGGCGCCCGACTCCACCGGCGCTTAAGTCACCGCTGTCCACCGCCGTCCGCCGCTGCCTTTTACCCAGGAAACCGACCACCATGTCCACCGTCTTTCATCGTTCGCCGAAGCAGTCGCTGCCGGTTGCCGTCGCGGGCGACGGCATCGAAATCATCGATTCCGCCGGTAAGCGCTATATCGACGCTTCCGGCGGCGCCGCCGTATCGTGTCTCGGCCACAGCAACCAGCGCGTGATCGACGCGATCAAACGTCAGTCGCAGCAATTGCCGTACGCGCACACGTCGTTCTTCACGACCGAGGCCGCCGAGGAACTTGCCGATTGTCTGGTCGCAAGCGCGCCCGCCGGGCTCGAACACGTGTACTTCGTGTCGGGCGGCTCGGAAGCGATCGAGGCGGCGCTGAAACTGGCGCGTCAGTATTTCGTCGAGAAGGGCGAGCCGCAGCGCCGGCATTTCATCGCGCGCCGGCAGAGTTATCACGGCAATACGCTGGGCGCGCTGGCGATTGGCGGCAACGCGTGGCGCCGCGAGCCGTTCCTGCCGATCCTGATCGAGGCGCATCACGTCAGCCCGTGTTACGCGTATCGCGAGCAACACGCCGATGAAACCGAAGAGGCCTTCGCGCAGCGTCTCGCCGATGAACTCGAGCAGAAGATCATCGAGCTCGGCGCGGATTCGGTGGCCGCGTTCGTCGCGGAAACGGTGGTGGGCGCAACGGCCGGCGCGGTGCCGCCGGTGCGCGAGTATTTCCGCAAGATTCGCGCGGTGTGTGACCGCTACGGCGTGCTGTTGATTCTCGACGAGATCATGTCGGGCATGGGCCGCACCGGCTATCTGTACGCCTGCGAGGAAGACAGCGTGGCGCCGGATCTGCTGACCATCGCCAAGGGGCTTGGCGCGGGGTATCAGCCGATCGGCGCGACCCTGGTGAGCGATCGTGTCTATCAGACGATCGTCGGCGGCTCGGGTTTTTTCCAGCACGGGCACACCTATATCGGCCACGCGACCGCCTGCGCCGCCGCGCTCGAAGTGCAGCGCGTGATCGCCGACGAACAACTGCTGCCGAACGTGCTGGCGCGCGGCGAACAGTTGCGCGGGCGCTTGCGCGAGCACTACGCGCAGCATCCTCATATCGGCGATGTGCGCGGACGCGGACTGTTCGTCGGCGTCGAACTGGTCAGGGACCGCGCGAGCAAAACGCCGTTCGATGCCGGCGTGAAACTGCACGCGGCGATCCGTCGCGAAGCGTTCGCGCGCGGCTTGATGGTGTATCCGATGGGCGGCACGGTCGACGGCAAGATCGGCGATCATGTGCTGCTGGCGCCGCCGTTCATCTGCACGGCACGCGACATCGACGAGATCGTCGGGCGATTGAGCGACGCGATTAGCGGCGCATTGGCCGCCGTGTGATCCCGGGCGACTTCTCATTCACCTTTCCGACTACGCCACGCGACCTGCGAGACCGATGATGACCGAGCGTTTGCCTCACTTCGACCCGTCCGACGCCACCCCCGAACAGAAGGCTGTGCTGGACGAGATTCTGTCCGGTCCGCGCGGCAATCTGAACGGGCCGTTTCTCGGCTGGATTCATAGTCCCGAACTGGCGCAGCAGGCGCAGCGCCTGGGTGCGTTCTGCCGCTACCGGACGGGGTTGCCGCTGCGCCTGTCGGAGCTGGCGATTCTGGTGACTGCCGCGCGCTGGCAGGCGCAGGCGGAGTGGACCATCCACTATCCGATCGCGTTGGAAGCGGGCGTACCGGCCGCGGATGCCGAGACGATCCGTCAGGGGCATCGTCCGGATTTCGCGGACTCGGACGACGCGCTGATTCACGATTTCGCGAGCGAGTTGTACAACACGAAACGCGTGTCGGACGTGACCTACGCGAAGGCGGTTGGGCGCTTCGGGCATCAGGTGGTGATCAACCTGGTCGGCTTGCTCGGCTACTACGCGCTGGTGGCGATGACGTTGAACGTGTTCGGCATGCGGGCGGTGGGGCAGGAGAGTTTGCCGTTCGAGGAATGAGTTACTGCCCGCGATACGTCGAGAACAACCGTTGCTGCGCCGACGTCGGCGCACCAGCCGCCGACGACCCGGCGCTCGTCCCGCCCACATCCTGCGAACCTTGTTCAGCGACCGCGACCGGGACCGCGTTTTGCGGCACGGTCTTCGGATAGGTGGTGTCGTTCTGGTTCAGGAGGCCCGCTTGCTGCGCGGCAACCAGTTCGGCGCGAACCTGGGCGCGCGTCACGGGGCCATTCGTCTGCTGCGCAAACGACACGGCCGGAACGAGGAGAGCGGATGCAACGACCACAGCGGAAATAAGCGATTTCATGATGACCTCCGTTATTCGATTGTTGGAGAGACCGGGTGGAATGCTGTGTGCCGATCTGTTGAAATCAGTCTATTTCTTGCAAGGTCCGTGAAAAAGCCGTGTTCCAGAGAAAGATTGTTACCAATATTGATATGGTGAGGTAGGTGGGTTCCATGCTGGGCGTTTGCGGCACCGTCACGACGCTGGCACATGGAAGCGCCTATGATGAGGTTCGATTCCCGCCCGAGAGGGTACAACTCGCAACTGCGTTGCGTGGGACCAGAGTAAGCGCTGAAGCGCTAACGCTGGTCAAGCGCAACTTCGTTGCATGGGACCAGAGTAAGCGCTAAAGCGCTAACTCTGGTCGACAGGAGAGAGCGATGAAGCGTAAAGCATCAGCAGTCTGGCAAGGCGGCCTGCAAGACGGTAAAGGCTCGATTTCCACCGACAGCGGCGTCCTCAAGGAGACCCAGTACTCATTTGCGACCCGTTTCGCGGACGGCATCGGCACGAATCCGGAAGAGCTGATCGCGGCTGCGCATGCGGGGTGTTTCTCGATGGCGCTATCGGCGGAACTGGGCAAGGCCGGCATCACGCCCGAACGGATCGGCACCACGGCCACCGTCACGCTGGATAAAGACGGCGGCGGCTTCTCGATCACCGCCGTGCATCTCGATGTGGCAGTGAAGATTCCCGGCGGCGACAAGGCCGCTTTCGAAAAAGCCACGGCGGACGCCAAGGCGGGCTGCCCGGTTTCCAAGGTCCTGAACGCCACGATCACGCTGGACGCGAAGCTCGAAACCTGAGCCGCAGCCTGAGTTAAAACTTAAGCCGCAACCTGACGTGAAACCTGAGTTCCAACCCAGGCCGCATCGCGAGTTGCCGCTTTCAAACCCGCTGTCATAATGCGGCAGGCCGGTGCGCGGGCAGAACCCGCCGCCGGCTTTTCTCGTTGCTCTGCAAGCCTCCTCAACGATTCACCGCTGCGCTGCGGCAAACTGCCGGGGCTGGCGGTCTTCCATGGAACCGTCAATGACAACGCAATCCGATAAAGCACGGCAATTCCAGTCGTATCACGCCGCCGGCGAAGCCTTCATCATCCCCAATCCGTACGACATCGGCACCGCGCGACTGCTCGCGCTGGCCGGCTTCAAAGCGCTCGCCACCAGCAGCGCCGGCTACGCGTTCACGCGCGGCTTGCCGGATAACGCGATCGGCCGCGCGCAGATGATGCTGCACCTCGCCGAGATCGCCGGCGCCACCGATTTACCGGTCAGCGCCGATCTGGAAAACGGCTTCGGCGACGCCCCCGAAGATTGCGCGGAAACTATCCGCCAGGCGGCGGCGGCTGGGGTCGTCGGCGGTTCGATCGAAGATTGGACCGGCCACGACGACGCGCCGATTTATCCGTTTGAAGTGGCCGTGGAGCGCGTGCGCGCCGCGGTCGAAGCCGCTCGCTCGCTGCCGTTTCCGTTCACGCTGACCGCGCGCGCCGAAAACTATCTGACCGGCCGTCCCGATCTCGACGATACGATCCGCCGTTTGCAGGCGTATCAGGAAGCCGGCGCGGACGTGTTGTACGCGCCCGGTTTGAAGACGCGCGAAGAAATTGCCGCGGTGGTCAACGCGCTGGACCGGCCGGTCAACGTGTTGATGGGCTTGCAAGGCGTCGTGCTCAGCTTCGACGAATTGCGGGCGCTGGGCGTGCGTCGCGTGAGTGTGGGCGGATCGTTGGCGCGCGCGGCGTTGGGCGCGTTCCAGCGCGCGGCGCGCGAGATGCGTGAGCACGGCACGTTCGATTTCACAAAAGAAGGGGCCAGCGGGAGCGAGATGAATCAGTTGTTCACTGAGGCGGACCAGAAGTGGCGAAAGCCGGGCTGAGCGGTGAGCAAGCCTCTGGGTCTACGAAAACTCGATCTTGCTTTCTTGAACGGTTGGTCATAATATCCATCCTATGAAGCAACCCGGCTCTCCCCATCAATCGGCGAAGAAAGCAGGTGCGGGGTGTCCGCGAGGCCGGCCGCGCGAGTTCGATACCAACACGGTATTGGCGAGCGCGAGCCAGGTCTTCTGGAACCACGGCTACCACGCCACCTCGATCGACGACCTGTGCAAGGCGACCGGCCTGTTGCGCGGCAGCCTGTACGGCGTATTCGGCGACAAGCACGGCATCATGCTGGCCGCACTGGATCACTACGCGGAAGGTTCGGTCGCGCGGCTCGCCGAGCGGCTGAACGCGCCGGTCCCGGCCGAAGAGTCGCTGCGCAACGCGCTGCTGCATTACGCGCGGGTTGCCTGCGCGTTGACCGGCGAGCGTAGCTGCTTCATCACCAACACCACGCTCGAAATGCAACCGGGCGACGAAGAACTGCGCGCCCGCGTCGCCGCGATTCAGCGGCGCATGGCGACCTTGCTCGCGGCGTCGGTGATTCGCGGCCAGGCGAGCGGCGCGTTCAACGCCACGCTCGACGAAAAAGCCGTCGGCGATTTCCTGCTGTGCATCATGCAGGGGTTGCGCGTGATGGGCCGCGTCGCCCATCAGGAAGACGCACTGATAAAAATCGTGGACGTCGCGATGCGCGCGCTCGTCTAATTTTTTTGCCTAATTTTTGAACGATCGGTCATGAATTGTGAAGCAATCAAGTCCACTACGGCGGCAAGCTCGAAGCAAACTGCGCCGCGCGGTGAACGGCAGGGGCTGGCGCTCGCCGTGCTGTTCGTCGGCGCGTTCCTCGCGCCGCTCGACTACTTCATCGTCAATCTCGCGCTGCCGTCGATTCACAGCGGCCTGAACGCCACTAACGCGCAGTTGCAACTCGTGGTGTCCGCGTATGCGTCGTCCTATGCGGTGCTGCTGATCACGGGGGGACGGCTCGGCGATCTATACGGGCGCCGTCGCATGTTCATGACGGGCATGGCGGCCTTCGTGATCGCGTCCGCGCTGTGCGGCTTCGCCACCAGCGGCCACATGCTGGTGATCTCGCGGATCGTGCAAGGTATCGCCGCTGCGGTGATGGCGCCGCAGGTGCTCGCGACGGTTCGCGCGGTGGTGCCGCTGCATCGGCAGACCAAGGTGATGAGCCTGTATGGCTTCATGTTCGGGTTGTCGTCGATCGTCGGGCAGTTGGGCGGCGGCGCGTTGATCACGTATCACCCGTTCGGGCTCGACTGGCGCATCATCTTTCTGATCAACATTCCGATCGGCATCGTGGCGTTCATCGGCACGTGGAAGTTCGTGCCGGAAAATCAGCCGGCCACCCGCGCGGGCATCGACCTGAAGGGCGTGGCGTTGCTCTCCGCGGTGCTGCTGCTGATCATTTACCCGATGACGCATGGCCGCGAAGCTGGCTGGCCTGTGTGGACCTTCGTGATGTTCGCGCTGGCCGTGCCCGTCTTCGCGCTGTTCGTGGCGACCGAGCGGCGGGTGGAGCGCAGCGGCGGCTATCCGCTGGTGGATTTGCAATTGTTCCGCAATCCGGCCTTCGCGCTGGGTCTGGTACTCGCGTTCCTGTTCTACTGCAACAGCGCGTTTTTCCTAACGTACGGGGTTTTCCTGCAGACGGGTCTGCACTGGACGCCGCTCGCGTCCGGCATGGCGATCATGCCGTTCGCGCTGGGCTTCGTGGCCGGGCCGTTGACGTCGCCGATGGTGGTCAAGCGGATCGGCAGTCATGTGCTAACGCTCGGCTTTGCGATGATGACCGTCGGCTTCACGATCACCGGCTGGGCCTCCGCCCACTCTGTGACGCCGGATCTGCCGTTCTATCTGGGGCTGGTGTGCGCGGGTATCGGCCACGGCTTGTTGCTGCCGTCGATCGTGCGCATCGTGCTGCTGGAAGTGACGCCGGAGAAGGCCGGGCTCGCGTCGGGCGTGGTCTCGTCGACCTTGCAGATCGGCTCGGCGTTCGGCACGGCGGCGATCAGCGGCGCGTTCTTTGGGGTGATCGGCGGTCATTCGACACCCACCGCGTACGCCCATGGCTTCCAGTTCAGCCTCGCGATCAATGCGCTACTCATGTTCGTATGCATCGGTTTGAGCGTGCTGCTGGTGCGGCATCAGCAACATGCGCTGCGCCTCGCGGCACAGCCGGTTTGAAAATCGCGGGCCGGTAATCGTTTTCAGCAAGCTGGCCGGAAATTATTATGCGCTTTCAACAAACCGTAATATCGGGCATAGCTTATTTGCCGGTGAGCGCGTCGTTCACAGGTAATTCCGTTCGTGACGTTTGACGGGGATCATAATAAGCCCTGATAACGGTATGTAAGCGCATTAAATATGACGAAATACAACTCGCATTTTCTACTGGAAAGGCGAGCCGCAGGCCGTAACTCTTGCGATCGTGCGGTGCCGCATGGGTGGTATGCCTGGCGTGGCATTGAAGGGTTTTCCCTGCTTTGTGTGCGCTAGCCCGCTATGCCAAACCTATTGCAGTGCCGCTGAAAACGATGTCAATAAATAGCGCTTGCCGGGATTAAATTCAATTGTTAATCTGGCTTCACTTTTTAGAGCCCTCCCTCAGCAGTTCCAACGTCGAAAAGCCCGGTGCAATGACTTAAATGCCGCTCAATAGTTCCAGGGGATTGAATATGCTGACCGCCACCATTGACGCACTGCAGATACCGCTAGCCGCCAGCTTCAACGTCGGCGACGTCGTGACGTTGAAGGACGGGGGCTCGCGCATGACAGTCACCTACGCGGGACCGGTGGCGCTCAATCCCGGCGACTGGCTGATCTGCGAGTGGTTCGACGAACACGGCGAACTGCGCCGCGAGATGTTCGCGCCGGCCAGCGTACGTGTCGAGCCGCGCTCCATTCCCGCCGGCTCCGTGCAATGGAGCCGGGTGGGGCGCCGGGCGGCCTGAGCGCCGGCGCTTAAGCGAACTGAGTCGGCTTCGCGGCCTTACTTCTTCAAACTATCCCGTGCGGTGGCGCGTCGTTGCACGCGCACCAGCAACGCGGTCGAAAAAGCCTTCATCCGCACGATCTTGCGTGTCTCGACCACCTCGCCGGCGACGTTCTTCGGCGGGTTCGGTTGCAACGACCAGTAGAGCGCAAGCAGCCAGCCGAAACCGGTCCAACCGAGACACGCGTTGAAGAGCGCCAGCGTCAGCACGTCGTGACGCTTGCGGCGATCCGCCAGAATGGCCGGCAGAAAATACAGCGCCAATGCGAGCACGGCGGCCACGGCCTGAACGATGACATTGCCCGCCATGGGGGCACTCCTCAAACGCAACGTAAACGACGATTGTCGCGCGATTATTTCTTTTGCGCAGCGCTCGTGCGGAACGATTTTTCGCATTGAGCCGGCGGTCGCCAGCGAGCCGCCGGAGGCCGGGCTGAGCGGCGAGGGCTTCAGCGCATCGGGCATCAGGACTATCATGTTCGTTTCGACCGACCAGAGCCGACACGGACGCCACCATGATCTCCGACGATACGACCCAGCAGACCCGACGCATCAACCACGACACGCTACGCGAATTCGTCGACCGTAAATGGAACGATGAGATCGTGCCGGCGTTGACGGACTACATCGCGATTCCGGCCAAGAGCCCGGCGTTCGATCCCGAGTGGGTCAAGAACGGCTATCTGGAGCGCGTGATCACCGACGCCGCGCAATGGGCCGAACAGCAACCCGTGCGGGGTCTGAAGCTCGAAGTGATCCGCCTGCCGGGTCGCACGCCGGTGATCTTCTTCGAAACGGCCGCGACCCGTTCCGGCAGCGAAGAAACCATCGTGCTGTACGGTCACCTCGACAAGCAGCCCGAGTTCGACGGCTGGCGCAACGACCTTGGGCCGTGGACGCCGAAGCTCGAGAACGACAAGCTCTACGGCCGCGGCGGCGCCGACGACGGCTACGCGATCTACGCCAGCATCACCGCGCTCGCCGCGCTGGACGCGCAAGGTATCGAGCGTCCGCGTTGCGTCGGTCTGATCGAAACCTGCGAGGAGTCGGGCAGCTACGATCTGCTGCCGTACGTCGACGTCTTGCGCGAGCGGCTCGGCAAGGTCGGGCTCGTCGTGTGTCTCGATTCGGGCGCGGGCAACTACGATCAACTGTGGCTCACCACGTCGCTGCGCGGACTCGTGGCCGGCGACCTCGAAGTGCAGGTGCTCGACGAGGGCATTCACTCGGGCGGTTACGGCGGCATCGCGCCGTCGAGTTTCCGCATCATGCGGCAACTGTTCGACCGTCTCGAAGACTCCGCGAACGGCACGCTGCTGCCGAAGGGTTTCCACGTTCAGATTCCGGCGGAGCGTCTACGCGAAGCCGAAGCGACCGCCGCGATTCTCGGCGACGACGTCTGGAAGAAACTGCCGTGGGCCTGCGGCGAGAACGGCCGCCAGGTGCTGCCCACCACCACCAACCCGCAGGAAGCGCTGCTCAATTCGACGTGGCGTCCGTCGTTGTCGGTAACCGGCGCGGCGGGCATGCCCGCGCTCGCCGATGCCGGCAACGTGCTGCGTCCGCGCACCGCGTTCAAGCTGTCGCTGCGTCTGCCGCCGATGATCGAAGCGGAGAAGGCCGTCGCCGAACTGAAGGCGCTGCTCGAAGTCGATCCGCCGTACAACGCGAAGGTGACGTTCAAGCCGGACGCGGGCGCGGCCAGCGGCTGGAGCGCGCCCGATCTCGCACCGTGGCTCGCCACCGCGCTCAACGACGCATCGCGTCAACACTATGGCGCCGACGTCGCCTACATGGGGCAGGGCGGCACGATTCCGTTGATGAACGTGCTGAAGGCGGGCTTCCCGAAATCGCAGTTCATGGTGTGCGGCGTGTTGGGGCCGAAGTCGAATGCGCACGGGCCGAACGAGTTCCTGCATGTGCCGTACGGCAAGAAGCTGACCGCCGCGGTGGCCGATGTGATCGCCGCCGCGCCTTGAGCGTTCGTGCGTCCGTAAGTTCGTAGGTCCATGAGTTCGTGCCGTTCGGTCAGACCCGATCGGCACGACTCGCACAGCACGGGGAAGGTCCGCGCTATGCAATTTAGGTATTCCGTCGGTCAGGTCACAATTCAAAAAATAAACATCCGCAATGCCTATTTTCGATTGCATTGCCTAACCGCGCGTTATTTCCTTTTCATTCCAACTCAGCAAAAAAATCGGATTTACGCCGCCCGCTTTTTGCGCGCGCCGGCATGCTCATTGATGGGCTAATTTCGCCCATCTTCGGTGCGCAAGCGTTTGCGTCGACGGCATCGCGCGAATAGACGGCCGCGTGCCGCCGGAGCGCCGTCCGGCGTGGCTTCGATAAGCGCTTGCTTTCATCTGTTGGTTACCCCGCTCCCATCCGATTCCGGTCTGCTTTAGGCTCGCATTGCATTACCAATGTTTAACCTTAAAGGACCGTTCAAAATGAATCTGCATAGCCACCACGCCTGCCGTCCGTTCATCGAAGCCGGCAACCTGTCGCAAATCTCCGCTTACTATGAGGAAGGCCGTAACGTCATGTGGATGATGTTGCGAGCGCAACCGCGTCCCTGTTTCAACCTCGATCTGGTGCATGACATTCTGGGCCTCGCGCAGGCGGCGCGAGAGTCGGGACTGCAGATCGATTTCTGGGTGACCGGGTCGTTGATTCCGACCATGTACAACGTCGGCGGCGATCTCGATTTCTTCGCCGAGACGATCCGCGCGGGCAAGCGCCAGGCGCTGATGGCCTACGCGCGTGCCTGTGTGGATTGCGTGCATGCGGCCGCGCGCGGCTTCGACACCGGCGCGATTTCGATCGCGATGGTGGAGGGCACCGCGCTCGGCGGCGGCTTCGAGGCCGCGCTCGCCCACCATTTCCTGCTGGCGCAGAACGATGCGCGCATGGGTTTCCCGGAGATCGCGTTCAATCTGTTCCCGGGCATGGGCGGGTACTCGCTGGTGGCGCGCAAGGCCGGCATGCGGCTCGCCGAGGAACTGATCGGCGTGGGGGAGTCGCATACGGCGGAATGGCACTACGGCAAGGGGCTGGTCGATCAGTTGTTCGAACCCGGCGACGCCTATCTCGCCACGCGCACGTTTATCGATACGCTCAAGCCGAAGATGAACGGCATTCGCGCGATGTTGCGGGCTCGCCAGCGCGTGCTGCAATTGTCGCGTGCCGAGCTGATGGAAATTACCGAAGACTGGGTGGACGCCGCTTTCACGATCGAGGAGAAGGACCTCGCCTTCATGGAGCGGCTGGTGACGCTGCAAAACCGCCGCACGTCCAACATGCGCCAGGCGGCTACCAGCGCGGCCAACTTCGCGTGAATCGCGGCTGATTCAAACGCGTCGAACCGCAACGGGCGGTCTCAATGGGACTTTCTACGGAGCGGGCGGAAGCTCAGGCAATCAGCCTGAGCTTCTGTCTATCCTGCAACCAGCGTTCGAACTCAGCGGCCGGCATGGCCTGGCCGTACAGGAAGCCCTGCACGTAATCGACGCCGAGCCCCTTCATGAACAGTTCTTCCGATTCGGTTTCGATCCCCTCGGCCACCACCTTCAGATCCAGCTCCTGCGCGACCGCCACCATGGAGCGCACTAACGCTTGCGCCTTGGTGTCCGCGTTGATCGAGCGCACGAAGCTGCGGTCGAGCTTGATCACGTCGAGCGGAATGCGGCCCAGTTGCGACAGCGACGAGTAGCCCGTGCCGAAGTCGTCCAGATGCACCTGCGCGCCGAGCACGCGGAACTGTTTGATGAGCTCCAGCGCGGCCGCTTCGTCTTCGATCAGGCAGCTCTCGGTGAGCTCGAGATCGATCAGGCAAGGGTCGAGGTTAGCGTTCTGCAGCGCCTCGGTGAAATGGCGCACCACGGCCGTATCGACCAGTTGCCGCGCCGACACGTTGATCGCGATGCGCAGGTTGTAGCCGTCCGCTTTCCACCTGGCGGCCTGCTTCGCGGCGGTGTTCATGACCCAGCGGCCGAGCACGCCGATCAGGCCGGATTCTTCCGCATAGCGGATGAACTCCGCCGGCATGATCTGGCCGCGCTCCGGCGAATTCCAGCGCACCAGCGCTTCGGCGCCTTGCACCGTGCCGGTGGCGAGCGACAGCTTGGGCTGGTAATGCAACGTAAGCTGGCCTTCGTCGAGCCCGCGCCGCAGATTGGTGTCGAGCCACATGTACTCGGCGACCCGGCGGTTCATGTCCGGCGAGAACACGCGGTGCGTGCGCTTGCCTTCGTCTTTGGCGACGTACATGGCCGTGTCGGCCGAACGGATCAGCGATTCGAGACTGTCGCCGTGTTCCGGATAGCACGCAATGCCGATCGAGCAGCCGGTGTAGACCTCCACGAGGCCCAACGCGAACGGCGTGCGCATGCGGTCGAGAATGCGCTGCGCGGTGGCTTCGAGTTCGTGCGCGGTGCCCTTGGCCGCGAGCACGATGAACTCGTCGCCGCCCAGCCGCGCGAGCACGTCGCCTTCGTTCAGGCAGGTGCTGATGGCCGACGACACGTCGCGAATCAGCCGGTCGCCGAACACGTGACCGTAGTGGTCGTTGACCTTCTTGAAGTTGTCGAGATCGAGGAACAGCACGCCGACCGCTTCGCCGGGCGCGGCTTCTTCGATCGCGACGCGGATCTTGTCCTGGATCGCGTTGCGGTTGGCGAGGCCGGTGAGCGCGTCGGTATTGGCCAGCAGGGTGAGCCGTTCCTGCGCGAGGCGTTCTTCGGTGATGTCGGTGCCCGAGCAGATCAGGAATTGCTCTTCGACGCCGCTGCCGCTCTGGACGAATTTATTGCGGAACAGGAAGAGCCGTTCGCCGTGCACCGTCTTGATACGCCGCTCGACTTCATACGACACGCCGCGATTGAAGAAGCCGGCAATGTTCTGGCTGGAGGCGGCGCCGTCTTCGGTGGACATGAACAGCGCCCACACGTTACGGCCGATGATGTTCTCTTCCTTGACGCCGGTGAGCTCTTCGGCAAGCCGGTTAAAGCGTTGTATTCGCCCGTGCCTGTCCACGATCACCACGACCGAATTCACTTCGGAGACGACCTGTTCGGCGAACGACAGACCGTGCACCAGATCGCGCGCCACCGATTCGGTGTCGTCGTACGCGGACGCGGTGCCGGCCCAGGTGTTGCTGTTGAGTTTCTTGCCGACCAGATGCAGACGCAACGGTTCGCCGAAGAGGCGCACGTCGAAGACCAGATGCGAGGTGACGCCGGTCAGGCAACGAATCTGCGACGCTTGTTGAGGGTTCAGCGGGATCGCGACATTGGCGGGGATGTCGCCGGTAACGGGCGTGAGTTCGAGCGCGTTGCTGTCGGTCGACAGACGCCAGCATGGGCTGCTTGTGCCGAACTGGGCAAAAAGCACCTGCTCGTGTTGGTCGTCGTTCATGGGATCCCCGGGCGATGTGTGCCGTTGGCCGCCGTAAAGGCGGAAGGCGGCAGACAGTCTTCATCATACTTAAGACTCTACCCATTGTAGCTAAGCGGCTGCGCTTCGGGCTTATAAACATTAACGGAAGGACAGCCCGGAGCTTTAGGGCTTGCTTCAAAATCGGCTTTAGTGCTTCTAAACGACCCGACCGTGTAATTCGCCGCGTAATTCGCTATGTAGTTCGCGTACAAACCGCGTGCAAACCCTAGAATCTTTTTGCCAGCCAGCCGCGTGCCCGCTCCCGTTCGACCGGGTTGTCCTCCACGGTGGGCGCGAACCAGAAAGTCCCTGCCACGAGTGTGGCGATCACCACGCCATCGCGATACAACACCCGATTGCCTGCCACGGCGGGCACGCGTTCTCCGACAAGCAAGGTGCCCGCCAGATTCAACGGATCGGTGCCGGCGACGCACACAAAAGCACCATCGTTCGCATGGCGACGCACCTCGCGCAATAGGGGAATCGCTTCCGGCAACGCAAACTGCTCGCCCGCGAGTCCGTTGACGAAGCGTCCGCCGCGAATCACGCCGCGCGCTTCGAGGCGTTGGAATACGCGCAGCAGATCTCGCCACGGCGGCAGCCAATCGGCCTCGCGTTCGAGCAGGCGCCAGAACACGATGCCATAGCGGCGCAGCAAGGTCATTGCGACATATTCGAGCACGTCGGGCGGCAATTGCCTGCGCCGCTCGGGCGCGGGTGCCGATGTTAACGCTGGCTCGGCGGCGGCCGCCGGGCGGCTGACCAGCGCCCAGCGGCCCGCATCGTCCATTCCTCCGATCAATGCGCTCGACCTCGCGCGCCGGTTGCTGGGGAACGCATTGCGTTTGGCCACCGGCTTCAGCAACGCGCGCAGGCCCGCGAAACTGTCCGAGTTCACGAGACCGGCGGCCACGAGTTCGCCTAATGCGTTCTCCAGTTCCATCCGCAAAACGCGGACTTCCGTCAGTACCTCGTCGAAGAACATCGCGCCATGTTGCGCCAGCGTGTCGTAGACGCTTTGCGCGCGCGCCGACAACGCCGGTTGCTTCGACGGATCGATCAACGCGTTCCACATGCGCACCTGGCCGCGTGGCAACAGCACGATCGGCGTGCTGCGAATCGGTCCCGCGCCGCTGCGTGCTCGGTCGCTCAGACGGGTCCAGACGATTTTGCCGGCCCGGCATAGTTCGTCGAGCGAAGTGTTCGAATAAGCTTTTACGCGGGCCGGCAGAATGTCGTCTTCCCATGCGCCCGCGGCGGCCTGGAAGCCTTCCATCTGGTCGAGCACCGCGGCGAGTGCGTCGCGGCCCTCGCTGCGCGTGTCCGGTGTCAGGTGCTGCCATGCGAACAGGAAGCGCATGAAGTCGTGCCGTTCCACCGGCTCGATTTCGCGGCGTAAGCGTTTCACCGTGTAGCGATGGATGCGTGCGAGCAGATGGCGTTCGCACCATTCCTCTATGTCGGCGTGAGGTGTAAAGCGGCCGCGCATCACGTAGCCTTCCGCTTCGAGGCGCGTCAGCGTCTGTTCGATCGATGCCGCCGGCAACGCCAGCGCCTGTGCAATCGTTTCGACAGGCAGTGGGCCGAAGCCGGTCAAGCGCGCGCGTAGAACGTCGAGCAGGGCGTCGTCGGCGCTCCAGGTTTCGGCGTAGCCTTTGGGCGCCACGAGCGGCGGCGCGTAGCGAGCGGCCGGGACGTCGGGGTAGAGCGCCTGAAAGCAGGTGAGGCGTTCGGCGGGCAGCCACAGTGCGACGTCTTCGCTGACCTGCAGGCGGGTCGCGCGGCCCGACCCGGCCAGCGCGGCGAGCCACGCGGGCCAGTGTTCGTGCGCCTGCGTCTCGGCCTCGGTGATGCAGGCGAGGCCTGTCAGCGCTTCGTGCATCTCGTCGGCGTTGCGCGCCTGCGGCCAGGCTTCGTCGCGCACGCTGTCGATCGCGTCGGCGTCGAGCGCGCCGAGGTCGTCGGCGCTGGCGGGATCGGTCCAGCGGCGATTCATCACCGCCTGCGTGCGACGTTCCTCGATCGGTGCGTCGTCCAGATACGCGTACGGTTTCGCGGTCAGGATTTCGGCGGCCAGCGGCGACGGTGCGGGCAAATCGCGCGCCACCAGTTGCACGTCTCCCTGTTCGATACGGCGCAGCAGCGCCAGCCAGGCGTCACTATCCATCGCGTCGTGCAGGCAGTCGTCGACGGTCTGGTCGACTAGCGGATGACGCGGCAGTTCGCGCTCGCCGACGATGTTCTCCAGACACGCCGCCTGCTCGGGAAACACGCTCGTGAGCAGGTCTTCGCTGCGCATGCGCTGTAATTGCGGCGCGGTTTTGCGGCCGCCGGTGTAACGCGGCAAACCGAGCGCGGTGGTCGCGTTCCAGCGCCAGCGCACGCCGAACAACGGCGCGTCGAGCAGCGCCTGAATCAGCAGATGCTCGGCGCTGTTCGAATGCAGATAGCGCCACACTTCGTCGAGCACGAACGAGTGGCTGCCGGTCAGCGACAGGACGATCGCGTCCTCGGTGGCGGCGGCCTGCAGTTCGAAGTTGAAGGTCCGGCAAAAACGCTTGCGCAGCGCGAGGCCCCATGCGCGGTTCACGCGGCTGCCGAACGGTGCGTGAATCACGAGTTGGGTGCCGCCGGATTCGTCGAAGAAACGCTCCATGACCAGCGTGTTTTGCGTCGGCAGCACACCGAGCGCGGCGCGGGCGCGGGCGAGATAGTCGACGATCTGGCGCGCGGCGGCTTCGTCGAGACCGAGGGTGTCGATGAGCCAGTCGATCGCTTGGTCGAGGCGTGCGGGGTGGGTTTCGGTTTCGGCCGTGGTTTCGGTTTTCGCGTCGAGCAAATGCCCGATCTGCTCTCTTAGCCGCGCCACGCCGAATGACAGTTCGTCGCTGCGCCCCGGTGCCTCGCCGAGCCAGAACGGAATATTCGGCGGCTGGCCTTGCGCGTCCTCGACCCGCACGCGGCCGCTCTCGATCCGCAGAATCCGGTACGACGCGTTGCCGAGCTGGAACACGTCGCCGGCCAGACTTTCAACCGCAAAGTCTTCGTTGACCGTGCCGATGTTGATCGCCTGCGGTTCGAGCACGACGGCGTAGTCGGCATTCTCGGGAATCGTGCCGCCCGAGGTCACGGCCACCAGCTTGCCGCCGCGCCGGCCGCGCAGCGTGCCGCTCACCACGTCGCGGTGGATATACGCGCCGCGCGGACCGTTGCGGCTTGTGTAGCCTTCGGCGAGCATGCGCAGCACGGCGTCGTATTGCTCGCGTTCGAGGTCCGCGTAGGGCGCGGCGCGCCGCACCATGTCGAACAGCGCGTCTTCGTCCCATTCGGCGCTGGAGACTTCCGCGACGATCTGCTGCGCGAGCACGTCGAGCGGCGCGCGCGGAATCCACAACGCGTCGAGTTCGCCGCGCTGCACGCAATCGAGCAGCGCCGCGCATTCGATCAGATCGTCGCGCGAGGCGGGAAACAGCCGCCCTTTGGGCATGCCGCCGACCTGGTGGCCCGAGCGTCCGACGCGTTGCAGGAACGGCGCGATCGCGCGCGGCGAACCCATCTGGCAGACCAGTTCGACATCGCCGATATCGATACCGAGTTCCAGCGACGCCGTCGCGATCAGCACGCGCAATTCGCCACGTTTGAGGCGCTGTTCGGCATCGAAACGATGTTCTTTCGCGAGGCTGCCGTGATGCGCGGCGACCGCGTCCTTGCCCAGACGCTCGGTCAGATGACGCGCGGCGCGTTCAGCCATGCGGCGCGTGTTGACGAAAACCAGCGTGGTGCGATGCATCGCCACCAGTTCAGCGAGACGGTCGTAGACGCGTTCCCACACTTCGTTCGACATGACCGCTTCCAGCGGCACTGGCGGGATTTCCAGCGCGAGATCGCGGGCGCGGATATGGCCGACGTCGATGATCGCGCAGTCGGCGGGCTCGCTGCTCGCGAGGCTCGCACCGCCCACCAGAAAGCGCGCGACCGCGCTGACCGGCTTCTGCGTGGCCGACAGGCCGATACGCGGCAAGCGACGCTGGCACAACGCGTCGAGCCGTTCGAGGCTGAGCGCGAGATGGCTGCCGCGCTTGCTGCCCGCGAGTGCGTGAATTTCATCGACGATGACCGTGCGCACGGTGGCGAGCATGCGGCGGCCGGAGTCGGAGCCGAGCAGCACGTAGAGCGATTCGGGTGTGGTCACCAGAATGTGCGGCGCGCGCTTTTTTAGCGCGTTGCGCTCTTGCTGGGTGGTGTCGCCGGTGCGCACGGCCGTGCGGATGTCGAGCGGCGGCAGGCCGAGCGCGGTGAGTTCTTCGGCGATGCCTTGTAACGGGGCTTGCAGGTTGATGCGGATGTCGTTGGAAAGGGCTTTCAGCGGCGAGATGTAGACCACCAGCGTTTCATCGGGCAGGGCGCCGCCGTTGGCGAGGCCTTGCTGGACCAGATCGTCGAGTGCCGAGAGGAAGGCGGTGAGGGTTTTGCCCGAGCCGGTCGGGGCGGCGACCAGTGTGGAGCGGCCGCTGCGGATTTGCGGCCATGCGGCGGTTTGGGCGTCGGTGGGCGCGGGGAAGGTTTTTTTGAACCAGTTGGAGACGGCGGGGTGGAAGGGGGTTAGAGCGGTTAGCGCGGTGGACGTGGTCGGGGTGGTCGACGTGGTCGATTCGGCCGTGGCCGTGCCCGCCGCTTTGCGCGACGCTTTGGAAGGGCGAGCCGCGTTTAGCGCGGCGGTGGGCTTTGTCTTTGCCGAAGTCATGGAGGCTTAGATGGGGGCGTGGGGGGCCATATCTAGAGGCGGGGTTTCGGGTCAGTCTGGCAGGTTTACGCGGGGTTTGCTGAGGGGGCGTGACGCGAATGACCGTGTGTGCGAGCGAGCCGGGTGGTCGATGCAATCAATTGCAATGAAGCGATTGCGGCACGAAATAAAAACCCCGCGCTAAGCGGGGCTCAATTGGGCAAGGAAGGGAGATATCTACGGCTGCCGGCGAAGGCCGATATTGCAAGTTGCTTCGATCTCGTCGGTGTCCCATCTCCCGCGTCGCATCGCTTCGGCGAGCATGCCCAAGGTAAGCGGCACGAGTTCTGGATCGCGGAATTTCTCCGAGAACACGCCGAGAACTGACTTGATCACGTCGAGGCTGTCCGGGCCAAAGTAGCGACGATACGGGAAACCACAGGCCATGACGTGGAAAGTCTCGGCCCATTTGTCGATAAATTCGACAGCATCAAGCCCAGTTAGCCGGAGGTCTTCTTCAAGCCTGCTAGCCGGTGTCAATTTAAGTGGACCGCCGAAAATCGGTCGCCCCAACTCTTTGCGGGCAAACGCTTCAAGTTGATCCCAAGTTTCATCGGCCATTTCAGAATATCCGGTCTTCGGGTTTTACCAGCCTGTTAAACATCATCACCGAGTGTCTCATGATAAGAAAGACATCGCGAGCCAGCACCACCACACCGATCACCGGAATCGCTCTCCCAACGAACGCCCCAAGACTTCTGGTCATCGCAATCCGAAGACCGCCGATTCCGGCACGGGTAATGGTAGGTAAACGGATTGCCACGTTGAAGGGGAGGAGTTGCCGCGCTGCTAGCGAAGCGACTGAAGTACCTGTCACCGCACCGCCAAGCTTCCCTGCAACGGGCACATCATTGTTACCCAGCAAGATAGCTGCCGCACTGGCAAGGTCATCGAGACCAAGTTGCTTTCGGGTTTCGTCCAAAGCCACGAAGACAAACAGGTCCACGGGGCGAAGGTTGGTATGGAGGCCATATCTGTAAATGTTGTGATTATCACTCATCGCATTCTCCGGCAGAAGGTCGCGATTTTAGCGGGCCAATTATTCCAATTTATGCGATTTCGATATTGGGATGACCGTTATGTGTGATGGGTGCTTGGTAAGCAGCGGGACGATATGGTGAATTTGTTGGTGAGGTTGTTTTTTCGGGTTTAGATGGCGCTTGTTAGTATTGATTTTAAAGAATTTTGACAATTAATCGTCGACCTCAACTTTGGCCGCAACGACGAATCTTTTTGTTGATTGAACGCCAGGTAAAGATTAGAGGCGACGAGAAATTTGCCTCGACAGATTGAACCAAATCTCGCCGCGTTCGTGACAACCTCTAACACCGAGCCCCTAGCCCCGATCCGCCCCCAGCCGACTTCTCTCAATTGCCGTAACCTCCATGCTTCACCCATCCACCCCTTCACGGCGGAGTCTTGGCAATGCGGTGTAATCGGTTAGTTCGCATCGGTGTGTTTGTTTCAGAAATACGAGTATCAGCCATCGTTGCTGCTGAACCGACTGTAGCCAGAGCTCGCTGAAGCTCCGAAGAATTCATCGCGTGGTCGGGGACACTGTCGAGGCTTCTCGGCAGAATTTCTCTCCCGCGTTGGCATACGGTCGGTGTGAGAGGCCGTTCGTAATATGGTCTGCGTCCCAACAAGCGACACAATTTGATCGGGGGAAATATGGAAGATGACGAATTTGTGCAGGCGGTTGTGAACCGCCCCGGGAATCGTGGAGGCTGGTTGGTTTAAGTTAATGCGGGTTCGGCGACCGGTGTTTCAAGTTGCCGATAGTAGTTTGCCTCAGCTTCAGCAGGCGGGATGTAGCCGAGGGGTGCCATCAATCGATGATGATTGAACCAGGCCACCCATTCCAGCGTTGCCAACTCGACGGACTCCCGTGTTTTCCAGTTGCGGCGATGAATCAGTTCGGCCTTGTACAAACCGTTGATTGTCTCGGCCAGTGCATTGTCGTAACTGTCGCCACGGCTACCAACCGAGGGCTCGATTTCTGCTTCGGCCAGTCGCTCGCTATAGCGAATGCTAACGTATTGCGAGCCTCTGTCGGAGTGATGTATCAACGTTCCATCGCCGCCTGGGCGCCGCGCACAAAGTGCCTGTTCAAGTGCATCCAGAACGAAGTCTGTAGTCATCGACGAACTGACGCGCCAACCGACGATCCGTCGGGCGAACACGTCGATCACGAAGGCCACGTAGAGCCAGCCCTGCCACGTCGATACATAGGTGAAATCAGAAACCCAGAGCTCGTTTGGCCGGTCCGCCCTGAACTGCCGGTTGACCCGATCCAGCGGGCGAGCGGCCGCCGCATCGGCAATCGTCGTGCGAGCACGTTTGCCTCGCATTACGCCACGCAAACCCAGTTGCTTCATCAGCCGTTCGACCGTGCAGCGAGCCACCGCGATATGCTCCCGGTTCATCTGCTTCCAGACTTTATCCGCTCCGTAGACACGCAGGTTGGCTTGCCAGACACGCTGGATCTCGGGCCGCAGGCGTTCATCGCGTATAGCGCGAGCGCAGCGGCGCGACGGATCGCGAAGCTGCGCAGCATGGCGCCGGTAGCCCGACGGGGCAATCCGCAAGACCTTGCAGATCGGCTCGACCCCGAAGGTGTCGCGATGCTGATCGATGAAGGCCTTCAGGACTTCAGGCGGCGGTCGAGCTCCGCCTGGGCGAAAAACGCGCTCGCCAGTTTCAGAATCTCGTTGGCGCGGCGCAGTTCCTTGACCTCGCGCTCCAGTGCTTTAAGACGTTCGCGTTCCGACGTGCTCACGCCCTCGCGCTCGCCACTATCGACTTCATCTCGTTTGACCCACCCCAGCAATGTCTGGCTCGTGCAGCCGATCTTCGGGGCGATGGATTCGATCGCTGCCCACTGTGACGGATACTCGCCCCGATGCTCTTGCACCATGCGCACTGCACGTTCCCGGACTTCAGCAGAAAATTTGTTCGACTTGTTCATGGCTCCATTCTCTCAAGAGTTGGAGCCTCCACCAAATCCGGGGCGGTTCAGTTGAGGCCTCGCAGAAGCATCAACAAAAAGTTCTCGCGGACGTGCTTAGGAAAGGGCCCTACGGGCAAAAGGTTGTCGGGAAGGCATCGCAGATGGCCTCAACATTCGCGGAGGACGACGGCCTGCACCCGACGCTTGATGTCGAGAATCGCGAGTGGCGATATACGCTCAAGCAAGGACTGCGGGCCGCGTGTGTTGGGCGCGAGGATGCCGCCGCTGTGCTAATCGTGATGTCGACTGTATATATCAGCCTGATCAACTTCTTCAATTCCTTGCATCTTAACAATCGCAAGGTTGACGAGCTTGAACTGACGAACATTACCTATAAGGACCCGGATAGAGATCTTGTGATTGAGCGCCGCCTTAAGGCGTTACGCACATTTGCGATTGGCCTCAAGGATGAGGATAACGCTTTGGATGACCGGATTGAAGCGTTGCTAAAGAGCATCGATGCATGGCTGGGAGACCATTGCCATGGATCGTGCTAAACCGAAGCAGCAGTGAGCGGCCACGGGCCGAAAATGAAATTCGGGGAAATAATGATGAAAAAAATACTACTTCTGACCATGCTGTTAGCCGGTTGTGCGAGCGTTTCGGATATCGACACCAGCAAGATTGACGCGAGCTGCGCCCAGTCCTGCACGTCTACCTATTCGGAGTGCCTCGGTAAGTTCACGCTGTTTCCATTGATTGCGCAGCACCAATGCACCGATGCCATGCATCTGTGCGCGGCCGCATGTCCTTCGAGGGGAGCTACAGCACCCGCCCCTCCTGTGAGCGCAACGCAGCGGCTTCAGGACCTGGCCGACCTTTATAAGCATGGTTTGATCACCAAGGAAGATTACGATGCGAAGCGCAGCGAAATTCTGAAAGGCATTTAGGCCAACACATGCGCTTGGGTTGTCTCCTTCCGATATCCCGAAGACGTGACAGGCAAAATAAATTGATTGCATTGAAGGCCGCCCTTGTCGTGGGCTTTTTTGTCTAGGTCCGCAACGCTCATCGTCACGTCAATTGGCATGGCATTTTTCGCCCGAATGACCTTGGTCATGCGGTCTGTCTCATCGGCCTCGCAGGTGGCAATTCTCATCGGAACGATCGAGCCGCCGCCGTTTTCTTCCTCTACCGACTTCTTGCATTTTGCATCGCGGCGCTTCTTCCACGCGGTGATTTTCTTTTCGAGTCCTGTCTTGCAGGTAGCGGGTTTCTCGTCCAACGCATCTTGTAGTTTCTGCTCGGCCACCACCTGATCGCGCCATGCGCAAAAGTTCAGACTGGTCTGGTTGGCGTCGCAGTTCGCCAGCATGCCCTGCACTTCACTTGCGGGTAATCCGCTTTGTTTCGAGATCACGTCAGCGGGGTCAGGGGCGGTGGCGAATGCCGATGAGCATACGACTGCCAACAGCACGGACGCGCGCTTCATTGCGCACCGTGCCTGAAGGGCTCCGCCTCTTTGCAGCGTCGACTGATGAGTCCGTTCACCTTGCGTGATGGCTGGCGCCTGCCATGTGCGTCCCGACGCTGTGCGCGGTAGTGTCGTGTGCCGATGTTGACGAGCGACATAACCAATCCGACGACGATCAGGCAGGCGAAGAAAATCACGACCCCGACGAGATCAAACATATCGTCAGGATTGTCGTACGCGTGGATGCCAGGCAGACGCAGCGCGAACCGGATGGACCCGGTCAACCATGGCCATTCGACAGGCAGATTGGCAATGTACCGGGCGAGCAGCACGCCTGGCACCAGCGTTGCTGCCACGTTTGCAATGTATCGAGCGATCCGCATCGCTTTATGGCTTCGCCAACTCCGCCAGACACGCATCCCTCACGTTTTGCAACGCCGGGTCATGCACGTCGCGCAACGCGGCTTTGGCGCGCCTGATGTACGCCGGAATATCTTTAACCGTGTCTTCGATGAACGGAGCAGAGCAGACGCGACGAACGCCAAGCACCGGCCCGTTATTCGGATCAATGGCCTTGAGTACCGCTTTGGGGTTCTTTGGAAGAGCGTACGCCAGCCCGATTCCAAGGTCTTCGGAATTTCCGCCGTCCGTCCCTTCGGCCAGCTTCGGCGCAAGCGCAACCCATGCCGTGTTACCGGAATCGATGCGAGTCAGGACGTTATCCCACTCTGACTCCGACATGCCGCTCACCGTAGCCTTTGCACCTTTGTCATCAAGCTGCTTTGCCAGAACGGACGCGTTGGGTTGAGCCGCAATTGTCGGCGCGGCCGAGCAAGCCAGTACGAGTGCCAATGTGAAACCAGAAGCGCGCTTCATTGGATGACCTCTAAGCGTCGGTCACCGCTCGACCATATACGGTGGCGAGTATGAACGCCCATGATGATGCATCCGTCAGATGCCTGTCCCGGATGAGCCGTGCTGTCGCCGTGGATTCGGAAAGCGCTTCGCCCGAAAGTATTCGTTCCCACCATGGGCGCGAGGTTGAGCGTGAAGCTCCCGGTGTGTGGCGAGCTGTGAGGCGCACCGATTTGCCAGCTACCGCGTGGGATCGGTCCGACGTTTTGAATTGACTGCATGGCCGGATTATTTTTACCGGACCTATCCGTGATTTTGTGGGCGAGGCATATCATGAAGGATGAAAATCATGGATATGCCGATCATGAAAAAGAAACGTACCGTCGCCTCCCAGGCAGCGGCCCGAGGGCCGCTGCCTGAGCTGCCTGAAGGTCTGCTTGATGAACTGGTGAAGGGTCCGATGACGCCTGTCCAGGTTCAGGACCTGATGCTGGCGTTCAACAAGGCCATCATCGAGCGCGCAATGGGCGCCGAGATGAACATGCATCTGGGCTACCCGCCGGGCCAGCCCAAGCCTGACGGCCAGGCCAACGAACGCAACGGCGCCAGCGGCAAGACAATCATCACCGAGCGCGGCCCCGTCAGGCTCGATCTGCCGCGCGATCGTGAGGGCAGTTTCGCGCCGATCCTGATTCCCAAACACGAGCGCCGTTTCACGGGCTTCGATGAGCGCATCATCGCCATGTACGCCCGCGGCATGAGCGTGCGCGAGATTCAGGCGTTTCTGGCTGAAAGCTATGGCACCGAGGTCTCACCCGACTTCATCAGCTCAGTCACTGACGAAGTGATGGCTGAAACGCTGGCCTGGCAAAACCGCCCGCTCGAGCCGATGTACCCGGTGGTGTTCTTCGACGCGCTACGCGTGAAGATCCGTGGCGACGGCGTGGTGAGCAACAAGGCCGTCTATCTGGCGCTGGGTATCCAGGCCGACGGCCAGCGCGACGTACTCGGCCTGTGGATTGAACAGACCGAGGGCGCGAAGTTCTGGCTCAAGGTGTTCAATGACCTCAAGACCCGCGGTTGCCAGGACATCCTGATCGCGGTGGTGGACGGTCTGAAAGGACTGGCCGAGGCGATCGGGACGGCGTACCCCCGCACGGCGGTGCAGACCTGCATCGTGCATCTGATCCGAAACAGTCTGGAGTACGCCAGCCACAAGGACCGCAAGGCGGTCGCCACGGCGCTGCGTCCGATCTATGCAGCCGCGAGCGAACAGGCTGCACAGCAGGCCTTGCAGGACTTCACTGAAGGACCCTGGGGAACGAAGTATCCGACCATCGTGCAATCCTGGCAGCGCGCCTGGGAACACGTCACACCGTTCTTCGTGTTTCCTCCGGAGATACGCCGGGTCGTGTACACAACAAACGCCATAGAGAGTCTGAACATGCAACTGCGCAAGATCATCAAGACCCGAGGCCACTTCCCCAACGACGAGGCCGCCATCAAGCTGCTGTGGCTGGCGCTACGTAACGTGCTGGCAAAGTCCGTGAGAGCGGCATTCGACTGGAAAGCGGCGATGAACCAGTTTGCTATCCTGTTTGGCGAGCGCTTCACGCTCGCACGTGGCTAGAAATCTTTAACCCGCCTCGCACACAAAAATGCGGACAGGTTCTTTTTACCGGTCGCAGCACCCGAGTAACCCGTTTCGACAGAGTCGCCATTAAACGAAAGTTTTCCGGTGCTTTGCTGAAATGTCCAAGGCATAAGGCCGACCCAAAAGCTGAAAACGCCAATTCTATATGAGGAATAGGGTTGATTTTATGCCTCGGGAATCTGATCCTGATGCCGTAGCAAAATTTTACATATGCACGTTCTAGCGTTGAATCCGCCGCCTGCCCTGATATCGCCAGGAATTAATTTAGTCGTTGTACGAACTCCTGCTTATGTCGTCAAAAGCCTCTGAGCCAGGAATACATCACGACTAATCCCACAGCCCCCGCTGTTTGTCAAAATCCCACACAATCGACAGCGCCAATGTTCGGCCGGTCATTGAACGTACCGGATGACCATTGCCGCCCCCCCAGCCGACTTCCCCCAATTGCAGTAACCTCTACGCCTCACCCATCCACCCCTTCACGATGGAGTCTCGGCAATGCGTTACAACCAGTTAGGCCGCACCGGTATTTTTGTTTCAGAACTATGTCTGGGCACGATGACTTTCGGCGGCGGCGAGGGCATCTGGAAGCAGATCGGCGATCTGCAGCAGGCCGACGCGGAGCGGCTGGTCGGCCGGTCGCTCGACGCGGGCATCAACTTCATCGACACGGCCGACGTCTACGCGGGCGGCCTGTCCGAACAGATCACCGGCCAGGCGCTGAAAAACCTCAAGGTGCCGCGCGACAAAGTCGTCGTGGCGACCAAAGTGTTCGGCCAGACCGACGAGTTTCCGAATGCGCGCGGCGCGTCGCGGTATCACATCATCGACGGTGTGAAGGCGAGCCTGAAACGCCTGCAACTCGATCACGTCGACCTGTACCAGATCCACGGTTTCGATCCGGCCACGCCGATCGAAGAAACCGTGCGCGCGCTCGACACGCTGGTTCAGCACGGCCACGTGCGCTATGTCGGGGTGTCGAACTGGGCCGCGTGGCAGATCGTCAAGGCGCTCGGTATCGCGGAGCGGCTTGGGCTCGCGCGTTTCGAATCGCTGCAGGCGTATTACACGCTGGCCGGGCGCGACCTCGAACGCGAACTCGTGCCGATGCTGCACAGCGAAGGTTTGGGCCTGATGGTGTGGAGTCCGCTCGCGGGCGGTTTGCTGAGCGGCAAATATGGACGTGAGCAGCAGGGCGAGACGGGCAGGCGTCGCACGACGTTCGATTTTCCGCCGGTCAACCGTGAGCGCGCGTACGACTGCATCGACGTGATGCGCGACATCGCGGAGGCCAAGCACGTATCGGTCGCGCAGATCGCGCTCGCGTGGTTGTTGCACCAGCGGGCGGTGACGTCGGTGATCGTCGGCGCTAAAAAAGTCGAGCAGCTCGACGACAACATCGCCGCGACCGCCGTCGCGTTGACCGCGGATGAACTGGCGAAGCTCGATCAGGTCAGCACGCTGCCGGCCGAGTATCCGGGCTGGATGCTGGAACGGCAGGGTGAGGCGCGTCGCAAGCAGTTGGAGGAGGCGCGGCACGCGGTGTAATCGCAGCGAAAGATGATCTGCACGGGGGGCGTTCAGAATGTGAAGATGCAGACGGAGCTATCTGCTTTGTTCGCAGGACATGTCTTGGTTCACCGGGCGAGCATCTGACGTTCGCTAGTCCATTTGACGGCACAAGCCCGCTCTGGCAGCGGGCTTTTTTGTCCTCACGGTTTGTTCGATAGCACGACGGGAGCTATTTATGACGGATTGCACGAACAATGATGCCGTCCCACCCAAAGACGATCCGCTGCTCGTCCATCCGGAAAACCGCGAAGCAATTATCGCTTGCTACAAAAGCGGTCTTTGCCGGCAATCCGGTTTCGTTAACTCTAAGGTCAAACTGTTTCGTCAATTCCGACTGGGTGTTGACTTCTTTAACGCTAAATCCCGTATTAGGTTTGCACATCTCCTTATCGAAGCTCATCGATGTCGGCGTAATTCTCATGGTCATGCCAAGAATTCGCTTCGCCTCGGGGATGCCGCCGGAAACATCGGCGTAGTCGACCACATCTGTCACGACCCAATTCCCGACGAAATCGCCGATCGCGGCGTGTGGCGTTTGCGCGGCACAGACGGACATCCAGGCGGTCAACGCGAGCATTGCACAGGAAAGCTTTCGAACGATCATTGTCCGACCTGCAGGAAGGGTGCGGATTCACGTTGACGGCGGTTTCTCAATCCTCCGCTCGCCCGCGCCGGGCCAACTCTTCGTCCGCTGCTATCGCGCGGCGTGATCATGACGTTGAGCATCATTTTCGCCGCAACGGCCTTCATGTTCCCTGTATTCGCGGGCGTTAGCGCGTCGACCGTATTCTGGCGCGACGAGTTATAGGCAAAAGACACTGCGGCATCGAACTGTGCCTGGGTCAACTCATGCTGTGTGACGACAGCTTTGACCGCTAGCTCTGCGTCACGAACCCGACTTTGAAGGACTGCGTTCGCCTGTTCGGGTAGAACTGTGCGCGCGAGTTCCTCCTGCGTACACGGTCCCAAATAAGCCAGCGTGCCAATGCCCCATGTGCAGTTTCCATGCTTCGGCGCGTCGTTGTAGTAGCGCATCACAACGCCTTCATTGAAGCGCAGAGCGCTGTAACCCGCCTGGCTCATGGTTTTGTCGGCATTCGCATTTGGAATGGCTGGATCCCGCGTATAACAAAAGTACGAGGAATATATCAAAGCGGGCGCCGCGTTGAAACACCGTTTGGCAAGTCGGCATTGTATTAATGCATTATGAATGCCAGCCTGCTGGGACGCCTCGACATTGCCATGCGTTGTAAATGCCCGGTGCCAGTACACCCCGTTTTCCGGCCGACGTCCGATGTTCTGAATACGCGCAGTGCGTTATCACATCATCGACATCGTCGGCCGTATCCGTCAGCCGTTACCGACCCGCATCCACCGCGTCGCTCGAATAAGCCGCGACCGCATCCATCGTCCGGGCCGAGTACACCATCGCCGCGCCGGCATTCATCGCCACTGCCACGCCCAGCGCTTCGGCGATTTCATCGCGCGTCGCGCCATGCTTCAGCGCTTCGGCCGTATGCACCGTAATACAACCGTCACAACGCAAGCTCACCGCGACAGCCAGCGAAATCAGCTCACGCGTTTTCGCGCCCAGCAGATCGCTTTTCTGACCGGCGCTCGACATCGTCTGATAGGCCCGGACGGTATCCGGCGACAGTTTGCCGATTTCGCCGATGCGGCCGAACAGTTCTTTGCGGTATTCGATCCAGTTCAACATGGCCATGCTCCTTCGTCTTTATTGCGCGTCGGCGGGTGCCGGCGTCGTGAGACAAAGTATTGCGCTGTACCGCGATATCCTGAATACTCGATTCGATCAACTTTTAGCGCGATCGTCTCATGGACATGCTCAGCCGATTGATCGACCTTGCCCGCCCGCAAGCCAGCCTCGATCTGCGTTGCCTGCTCTCGGGCGGCTTCGACATCGATCACGCGCCAATGGAGACGGGTATTGCGCCGTTTCATCTTGTGCTCGGGGGCGCTTGCCTGATCGAAACCACCGGCGGCGGGGAAGTGGCGCTGCGGCCGGGCGATTTCGTGCTGTTTCCGCGCGGTGCGGCGCATCGCGTGCGCAATGTGGCGCGGACCAGCGCCACGGCGCCGCTGACGCTAGGTCACGACGGCATGCTGCCCGTGCGACGCAACGACGGCAACGACGGCAACAATGGCGACACCGGCAACGCGCCCGCGGCGCAGCCCGACGTCGATCTCCTCTGCGGCCGCTTCGTCTACTCGCCGGGTTCATCCGCGTTACTGCTGAATGCGCTGCCCGATCCGTTCCACGTCTCGCTCGGCGGCGCGCAGGCGCTCGGGCCGTTGCAAACGGTGATCGCGCTGATGCGCGCCGAGGCGGAGCATCGTCAACCGGGCGCGCTGGCCATCGTCACCGCGCTGAGCCACGCGCTCTTCGCGATGGCCTTGCGCGTGCATGGCGAGCAGAACACGTCGACCTCCGGCGTGCTGACGCTGCTCGCTGACGCGCGTCTGGGCGCATCCGTACAAAGCATGTTGAGCGCGCCGGAGCGTGCATGGACCATCGCCGAACTGGGCGACCTCGCCGCGATGTCTCGGGCCACTTACGCGCGCCATTTCAACGAGCGCGCGGGCATGACGGTAATGGACTTTCTCACGCAGATCCGTATGACGATCGCGTGCGATCTGCTGTTGCGCACGCAGCGCAGCGCGGCGGAGATCGGCGAGATGGTGGGCTATCAATCGGAAGCCGCGTTTGGCAAGGCGTTTCAGCAAAGCGTCGGCGAGACGCCGGGGCGTTATCGGCGTCGGCCGCAGGAGGGTGATGCGGCGCAAAGTGAATGATTTAGTGCGAGGAGAGCGACGCACCGCAAAGCAAAAAAGCGGGTGAAAAGGCCGCCATTCCCCGCGAAGCGAACTTCCCTCACGTATTCCGCGGCTTCCCAAACCACCGCTGTTCAACCTTCGACATCAACCACGCCATCAACAACGCGCAGACCGTGCCCAAGGTCACCTCACCCAACCGCAGCAACGCCTTATCCCAGGGCGGCCCCATCCCCGGCACCAGCAGCATGATCGTCGCGGTGATCCCGCCCAGCCGCGCCGCGCTACCCACATTCAGAATCCAGCACACGACAATCGCGACGCCCACCGTCGCCGCATAAGCCGCGAAATAGCCGCCACCAAGCAGCGCTCCCGCCAACCCGCACACGCCACCCACCATCGCGCCAATGAACTGATCGCGCGACAGATTGCGCGTGTCGATATAGCTATGCTGGCTGACCGCGATCGCGGTGATTGCGGCCCAGAACGCCTGCTCGGTATGCAGCAGGCGGCCGATCCCGAACGCGAGACTCGCGCCGGCCACCGCCTGCACCGCCATGAAACCGCCTTCGATCAGCCGCTCGCCGAGCGGCAACGCCTTCAGAAAGGCAAACAGCGAGTTGGCTGCGCTCGCTCGCGCATTACGTGTCGATTCGTCGGGTAAGGTCATCGAAAGAGGAGGCCTTATTGCAGCATGAAGGTCTCGTATTCTAGCGATTCCAATTTACGATCGAGCAGGTAAAGGCTCGCCAGCACGACCACCAGCAGTGCGCTCGCGAAACCATAGCCGTAGAAAGCAGGATTGAGCGCGAGCGTCAGCGCCGTGAAAATCACGTTCAGCGCGACGAACCCCGCCACCAGACACAGCACGATCTTGCGTTTGTCGAGATAGAAGAACACGTTGATCGTGCCCATGAACACGACCTGCATGCTGGCGGCGATTACGTCGATATAAAGCAGCGGCAGATACAGCGTCGAAATTTTCAGCCACGACAGCAGCACGGTGCCGGCGGCGAACAGCACCATCGCGGCGATGGTCTGCACCTTGATGATTTCCCAGATGCCGTTGCGTAGCGCTTCCACCATCGCGTTGCGCATGCGTTCGATATGCTGCAGCGACGCACCTTCGCGCACCGCGTCGTAGAAGGCATCGTAGTACTCCACGAAGTCGGTTTCGATCCGCATCAGAAACACCGCCATGCCCGGAATGATCGCGAGATACGCGAGAAACACGGGAATGTCGTAAATGAGCGACGCTCGCAGTGGCCCGATCACCTGCTGGCCGGTACCGGGCGAGTACCAGAACATGAACTTGTCGACCCAGATCGCGAGGTTATAAAGCAGACCGGTGAGCATCAACGACGGATAACGGTACTGCTTCCAGAACATTTCGAACGAGATGAAATGATCGCTGCGGTAATCGCGGTAGATCAGCGAGAGCAGCCCGACCAGCAAGATCGTCTGGCCGGTCACGAAACCCGACAGCAATCCGGTCAGGCCGAAGCGGTTGAGCGCGAGAGCCGCGCCGGTGGTGAAGGTATAGCCGATAAAGAACACCACGATAATCGACACATACTGCTTCATGCCCGACAGAAAAATCGTCGCGATCCAGATGTTGCACATCACGACGAAGCCGGCCAGCATCAGCAACCGGTAGGCGACGGTCTGCTGCGGAAACAGCAGCACGATCGCCAGCGTGCCGAGCACCGCCGCCGCTACCGTCACGACGAACGCCACTGCGTGGTAGTTCGGCAGCACCAGGTCGTCGCGCTTTTCGAACAGACGGTCCGAGGTAAAACGCGTGTAGGCGAGTTGCAACGGACCGGTGAGGATCAGCGACAGCGAGATCAGATACGTCACCGAAACCTGAAACTGCGTGATGAGCCCAGTGGGCAAGACGAACGGCAGGCTCAGCACACCGATCAGCAGAATGCCGACGATCGACAGCACCCACGGTCCCGCGCCGATCAACCCGGCGTACGTATAAGCCTGCATCAGCCCCAGCAGCGTATCGCGGCGAAGCATCTTGCGCAGTTCGAACCCGATTCCGGCCATGGCGATCCGTTCCGTTTGCGTTAAGTGGGTGGGTGGTGGCTCAGTGCGACATCCGCGTCGTGTCAGCGCCGCTTCAGGACAGCGCCTGCTGAGGCGTCGGCTCCAGATCCGCCAGCGCGGTGAGCCGCGCATACAACTCGCGATACGAGCCGACCATCTGATCCTGCGTATAAAACCGCTCGACCCGTGCAATGCCCGCTTTTTGCGCCGCGTGCCAGTTGCGTTCGTCGAGCAGGTCGAGCGCCGCTTCGGCGAGTGCGCGCGGATCGGCGATCTGCACCACGCGGCCCGCCGTGCCGAGCGCCGCGTCCTCGCCGTCGAGTCCGTAGATCAACTGACGGCACGAGCCGACATCGGTCGTCACGGACGGCACGCCCGCCGCAAACCCTTCAAGCACGACGAGCGGCAGCGCTTCGGAAATCGAACTCAGCACGAGCACGCCGCATTTAGGCAGCAACTCGTCGATCTTCTGGAAGCCGAGAAACTTCACCTTGTCCTGCAAGCCGAGACTCTCGACCAACGCGCGGCATTCGTTCGCGTACGACTCGTCTTCGTCTTCCGGACCGGCGATCCAGGCTTCGGCCTCCGGCATCTGGCGCACCACGGTCAGCATCGCGCGAATGAAGGTCTTGATGTCCTTGATCGGCACCACGCGGCCGATCAGGCACAGCGTCTTCGGCACCTGCGCGCCGCGTTGCGCGCGCAGCGGCGCGAGCCGCGGCAGGTTCACGCCGTTGGGAATATTGGCGGTCTTGGATTCGGGTGCGCCGTCAACGATCTGACGTCGACGGTTACCCTCGTACAGCGCGATGATGTCCTCGGCGGCGTCGTAGCAAACGTGGCCCAGCGTTTCGAAGAAACGCACCCACAGGTCGCGGAAATAGCCGATCTGCGACACGTCGCGTTCGAAGATGCTGCGGTTGTCGCGAATCCATTGGCTCTGGAACAGATCGATCTTGCGTTCCTTCGTGTAGATGCCGTGTTCGGACACCAGCAGCGGACGGCCATGCCGGTAACGCAGCAACGCGCCGAGAAACCCCGCGTAGCCGGTCGAGACGGTATGGAACATCTTCACCTTGGGCAGTTCCTCGGCAATGCGGGCCAACTGCCACAGCGGCTTGTGCATGATGCGCACGGTCCAGAAATAGTCGACGAACGACGGGTCCGTGCAGAACTGCCGGTATTGATCGGTCAGGTAAGTCCACGATTCCTTCGAATACAGAAACGCTTCTTCACCGAGCGCGCCGCCGGGACGCAGATCGTCGAGCATGTCCCTGAGCATCCGGCCGGCGGCCTGGCGCATGGCGGGGTTGCGCAGCTTCTCGTGCATCTGGCCGGCCTGCATGAAGGCGGCGGGGTCGCCGGCCTGGCGGCGGATCATCGGCGGCGGCGCGAAGTCGTAGAGATAGTGATTCTCCAGGTGCACGACGTTGTCGGGCAACGCATACGACATCTTCGGATAGTCCTGTGGACGACTACCGAGAAAGCACAGCGCGAACGTGTACTCCGGGAACGCGCGAATGATCTGGTTGACCCAACTGGAGACGCCGCCGCTCACATACGGGAACGTGCCTTCGAGCAGCAGCGCGATGTCGGCGGAGGCCGCGCGCGGGAGGTTGGCCGGGGCGTGCGGGGTTTGCGCAGCGTGTGCAACGGTAGCGGTGGCGGTTTTGGGCGCGTTCATGTTGAGCGTCTCGGCGGGGCGTCCGGCGCGGACGGATGGTCGGGCATGGCACGGCGCATGGCGCCGCGGGCCGATGAGTCGGAGGAATTAGACGAGTTGGAAGCGTCGGGCGCGTTCGCGTCGGCGCCGGCCGCGCGCGGGTCGGAAGCGGCGCTCGCCTTACCCGCTTCACGCTCTTGCCAGAACGCCAGCACCGCATGCAGCGTCGAGCCACCCGCGTGACTGTCCATCTCGCGCAGCAATCGGCGTACGCGCGCGAAATCGCGCCGCAAATAAGCGGCTTCGGCGAGATACGGCAGCATCCGTTCGCGCGGAAAACCGCAGTCGATAGCGCGTTGCAGCATCGTGTCGGCGTTGTCGAGTTCGCGGCGGTCGAGCGCGAGGCGGCCGCGCAGACGCCAGAGCGAGGCGTCGTCGGGATCGGCGTCGAGCGCGGCGATGGCGAAGCCGTCGGCCTGATCGGCGGCGTTGCGATAGACGTCGCCGGTGACCAGGTGTTCGTAGATCAGTTCGCTGTATAGCTCGGCGAGAGTTTTGTTGGCGCGTCGCCGGTCGGTGTCGTTCAGCTCCGGATGCAGCTTGCGGTCGAGCTTGGGTCGTTCCACCAGAATCCGCTGCGTGAGGGCTTTCTCGCGATTGTCGAGAATCCCATACGCCAGCAGGCGGATGTCGTCGAGCGGGTCGGCCAGCATGCCTTGCAGCAAGGGGGAAACGGTGCGCGCGGGCATCGATTGCATGGCCAGCAGGGCGGTCATGCGAAACGCGGTGCCGGCGTCGGCATTCTGCAATTCCGCCTTCAGACGCGCGCCACGGCCGTACGACACGTTGCCGATCAGGTTGGCGGCGAATTCGGGCTCGTCGATCTGCGTGACCGGCAAGCGCTCGGCCGGACGCGGCAGGATTCTCGCGATGGCCAGCGCGCCGAGCGTGCAGGCCACGCCGCCGATCGGCAGCGCGAAGTTCAGGAACCACAGCGCGGCGAGTACGCTTTTGCGCGGCGCGCGGTAACGCTGCGGCAGCGCGCGTGCAATGCCGAGCGAGATCAGCAGGGCGGCCAGCGCCTGCATCAGCAGGCAGAGCAGCAGCGTGTGCGTGTTCAGGCGCGCGGCGTCACCGGCCGGTGCGTCGTCGGGGAGGCCGCCGAGCCATTGTGCGGACGTATCCGGCGCGCCGTGGGTGGCGATCAGGAAAACCGCGAGTTGCAACGCGACGCCGCCGAGCCCGGCGAGCAAAGCCAGCGCCGCGCCGACGCCTCCCGTCCCCCGCGCCGAATCCGCGTCAGGCTCGCGCATCGCAGCGCTCCAGCAAACGCCGCAATTCATTCACCGGATCCGCGTCGGCGATCAGCATCGCGTGCACGGCAATCCGGGCCGACTCAAAATCGACGCCATATTGCGCGCGCAAATTGTCTTCGATCCGCAGCAGATAACCATCGATCGAGCCTTCCCCCGACAGCGGCATCAACGTCAGAATCGCGCGCTGCGGCCCGTTGTTACGCGCCCATTGCACGTCGAGCGCGCGTCGCGTGCGCAGCACGTGGTCGTACCAGGTGGTGCTGGCCGTGCGCTCGTCGAACACCAGCGCAACCAGCGACGAGCGCACCTGCGTATCGCGATACAGATGCACGAGCCGCGCGTAATCGAGCGCGAAATCGTACGGACAATCGGGAAACGCCTGCAACATGTCGCGCGTCACGTCGGCATGTTGCACGCCATCCGCGTAGTAGTTGCACAGCACCAGCAGGAATTGCAGGTTGTCGCGCGTCAACGCGAGAAACGGCATGCGTTCGATCACCAGCAGGCCGACCGGTTGCTTCAGCGCGTCGATCAACGGCACGCAGGCGATATAGCGGCTTTGCGCGGCCTTTTGCTGGGATGCCGATTCGATATGCACCAGCGTGCGGACCTCGAGTGCTTCGCGCACCAACGGGTCGTCCGCGTCGAGCTCGAACGTGGTGCCGATCCACGCGGCGGCTTCGTGATGCGGATGGCCGTCGCGCCACGCGTAAAGACGCGCGCCTTCGAGCTGACAGGCTTGGGCCGCAGTGTCGAGAAACTGTTGCGCGCCGCGCAGATCCACCACGCCGAGCTGCGCGTTGCTGGGCTCCTGGGTCAGCGTCACCGCCCGCATTCGCGCCAGCGAATCGCGCAACGTGGCGGGGCGGCCTAGCAGATCCTGTTCGAGGCGCTCATGCGAGAGCCGCAGCAGAAACTGATTGCGCGTGAGGATCGAAAGCCGCTCGGCGAGGTAGTCGTTGGCCATGCGCGCCTGGCCGAGCCGCGTGATCCACACGTCGCCGAATTGTCCGCACAGCAGCGTGAACGCAAAGCCGCCGAAGAAGAAGCCGACCGGAAACGGCTGCGCCTCCATTCGCGGCTCGCTCAGCGCATGCGCGATCGAACCGAGCGACGACGGATCCGCGCCCGGATACAGCACGTACCACGCGCCGAGCAGAATCAGCCCGGAGAACGTCCCAGCAATCGATCCGTAACGCAACGCGAGCACGATCGGCACGCTCCAGATCCACACGAAGCCGACGTGAATCAGCAGCGGGTTGTGCGGCCGGAACAGCCAGCACAGGCCGATCGCGAGCAGCGTCGCGAGGACCGATTCGAACGAGGTGATGGCGCGGCGACGCATCGAGCCGCGCGGTGGCGCGATCAGCCGCGCCCACCACGAGCCCGCGCCGACGCTTTGCGCCTGGCGGCGCCTGAAGCGGGAGCGCGGCGCGAATGGATCCGGAGCACGCGTGTTCATGGCGAGGACTTCCTGATATCGGTTGAAAGACCACTGGCGTGAGCGCCGGGCCCGCGCGTTCGCTGTGAATGCTGCGAAGGCTCACGGGGGGGCAGGCGCGTCGGCATGATCTCGACTCAGCGCGCCAGCGGGCTCAGCAACTCGCGTTCGAGCTTCTGCGCAACGCCCGACACCGCGTCGCGGCTCCAGCCGGTGCGGCTGCCGGTGCCGGTCCAGACGACCTTGCCGCTCTGCACGTCGAGCACGTCGAGCGTGATGCCGACAGCCGGTTCGCCATCCACGCCGACCTTGTAGCGCCACTCGTTGACCGCGCCGCTCAGCGCATAGTGCGCGTTCTGCTGACGCGCCCAGTTCAGCGCGTTCTGCTGCGCGTCGGGCTTGGCCGGATCGAACAGCGTTTCGTCGTCGGCGCTGGTCGGATAGCGTGTCAGATTCGCGTAGCCATACGCACTCAACAGGCTTTGCGCGATCGATGCCGCTCGCTGTCCGGCTTGCGGCGTCTCGGTGTTGTTGGCGATCGGCAGGATCACCCACGTATCGCTCTTCGAGAACGCCGGCGCGGTGCTGCGGTCGATCACCGAGCAACCGCCCAGCGTTGCACCGAGCGCGGCGCCGAGCACGATCGACAGCATCGCGGCGCGCACGCGCGGCCGCTTCGTTTGAGCTTGTTTTGCTTGGTCCATCTTGCTCTCCAGTCAGACAGGCTTGATTCGCGAGGCAAGCCGCGGCTTGCCGACGTCTTCTAGTACAGCCACTGATACCGCGCGCCGATTTCCTTCACCGAGGTCGAGTGATTCGACGACGCCCCCTGATACAAGCCGTAGATCAGCATCTGATCGCCGCCGAACAGGCTCCCCACGAGGCCGGTCATCACCTGGCCCGACCAGCCCGCGCGCGAGTCGCGCAACGGACCGGCGGAGAACATCGGCCGCCAGCCTTTCGAGTAGTTCTCCGGCAGGTCGTCGCCGAAAGAAAGCAGCAGGCCACCCTGCGTGAAGGTTTGCGGCATGAAGGCCTGCGCGTTGAACGGAGTGCCGGCCGGCAGCAGGTTCTGCAGCGCGGCGCCGGGTGTGCCGTTGGCGCTGTACTGGCCGTGCGAGAACACCGCGCGGATGGTGTAGTCGGGATAGTCGGCCTTGATCTTGTAGCCGGCGTTCAATTCGACCAGATGGCCGTCGCCGAGCGACGAACGGTCCTGGCCGTGAAAACGGTCGTACTCGTAACGGCCGCCGCCGAACCAGTGCGAATCGAGCCGGTAGTTGAAGCCGACCGACGCCATGTCTTTCACACCGGCCACGGTCAGTTGCGTGGTTTCGGTGGCGGACTGGTTGTAGCCGGCGGCATACGTGAGCGTGAGTTTCGGGTTCACCGCGTAGGTACCTTCCACGCGCGCGGTCACGAAATCCTTCAACGCTTCGCGGCGGCCGACGATCACGTGTTCCTCGTCGTATTGCCCCTTGTGCGAATAGACGCCTTCGAGCAAGCGGTCATGATTCGGCGCGTTGGGCAGCGACCCGGCGTCGGTGCTCTGATCGCGTTGCCGGTAGCGCAATTGCAGCGCCTGCGACGGCGTCAGCCGCACGCCGCCCGTGATCGATTCTTCGCTGAAGCGCAACGGCCCCTGGTCGCTGTAACGCACCGACGGCGCGACCGCCTGCGCGTTGCTGAGCAGCCGGTCGTGCAACTGGCCGTGCATCACGCTGTCGTTGGGCAGGCTCGTGAGCGACTCGAACGCGGTGGTTTGCGCGTCGGCGTTGCGGCCGGTCAGCGTCTGCGCATCGACCTTGTTTTGCCGGGGAATCAGATCGGGCAGGGTGTCGAGCAGGCGCGACAGTTCGTTGACGTCGCCCTCGTTGATCGCCAGTTGCGCCTCGGCGTACACCGGCCGCGTGCTGCGTTGAATGTATTGTTTTTCCAGCCACGCGCGTTCCATGTCGGACGCGTCCTGCACCTGGGCCCACGAAATCGCCGCCTCGCGCGCGATAGCCGTATAAAGGCGCCGCTCTTTGCGGATCGCGTCCTGTTGCGCGGGCGGCAGCAGGCCGATGTCGCCGAGTTCGGAGGTCTGCGCCGACTGCGCGTCGGCCTGACTCGCCTGGTCCGCGCGCAGCATCTCGATCAGCACGGCGCGCGAGCGGTCGCCGTTGTCGAACAGCGCGGCCAGCGCGACGTAGCGGCCGCGCAAATCGTCCTGCTCGGCGGCGGGCAGCGCGTTGGCCTGGTTGGGATCGCGACGGCGTCGCGCGAGTTCGAGCCAGACGCTGCGGCGCAATTGCCACGCCTCGTCGATGCGGCTGTTCAACTCCAGCGCGTCCGCATAGGTCAGCCGCCACAGCGGACTCTGCGCGGCCTGCGCCGACTGCTTGTGCAGATATTGCAGCGCCGCGCGGCCGTCGCCGAGACGCATGGACGCCGCAGCGTAGGGCGCCCACAGTTGCGGGTCGTTTTCGGCGTCGCCGGCCTCGTTGCGCATCGCGTTGCGCAGTTCGGCGTCGGTGCCGCGGTCGGTCAGCATCCACAGATACGCGGCGCGCGCTTCGACGTTGTCGGGCGCGAGGCTGGCGGCGCGTTTGATGTCGCGCTCGGCGTCTTCCACCGAGCCGGTTTGCCGCTCGTATTCGGCACGCGCCAGCAGGAAGGTGGCCGACTGTTCGGCGGCGCTGCGGTCCTCGGGCGAGAGCGATGCAAGCAGCGCGCGAATCCTGCCCCACGCCCGCGCGCGCTGATAGTTGTAGAGCGCCTGCGAGAGAGCGCGCGGCGGCCCGCCATGGCGGTACGCGTATTCGGCGAGGCGGCCGGCGTCGAGCGGCGAATCGTTGTAGAAACCGGTCATGGCTTCGTAGTCGTCGGCGTCGGCCTTGCCGCCGGCAATCAGCGCGCGATAGCCCTGGTTCGCCTCGTGCGGATGCTGGACTGTGTTGGCGAGCAGCGCGTAGAAGCGCCAGAAATCGCCGTCGGTGTTCGGCGCGGCGGGCTTGGCTTCATTCATCGCGGCGAGCGCGGCGTCGAACTGGGTGCGCGTGTAGAGCAAGGTGGCGATTTTCAGGCCATAGGCGCTGTTTGGGCCGAACTCGCGTTCGAGGTCGCGCCAGGTGCGCAGCGCGAGATCGTCGTCGCCTTTGCGCTCGGCGATCAGCGCGTAACGCTCCATCACCGCGCGACGCTGCGCGCCGTGCATGCGCGCTTGCAGAAAGCGCAGCGCGCTGTCCGGGTCGGCGAGTTGTTCGTAGGAGAACACCACGGCGTCGATCAGCTTCAGATTGTCCGGTTGCTGTTCCGACTGATGCAACGTGACGGCCAGCACGGCGGCGTTGTCGTTCAGACCGGGCGCGAGGCGCGCGACCTGCTGCCAGGCGTTGGCGTCGCCGTTGGCCTGCGCCTGCGCGAGGTAGTTGCGCAGCGCCACCTGCGGTTGATGATTCCATTCCGCGACCTGCGCGAGACGGCCGCGCCACAGGGTGGATTGCGGGTCTTGGTCGAGCGCGGCCTGGGCAATGCGCTGTGCGTTGGCGACGTCGCCATTGGCGAGGAACACGCGGTAGGCGAGTTCGTTGTCGGATTCGGTGGGGGCGTTGGGGGGAGTTGGGGCGATGGCAGCTGTTGTCGCTGTCGTGGCGATTTTGATGAACCCGCCGCGCTGGTCGACTGGTGCGTTAGCGTTTCGCGGCGCACGCGCGTGCTTGTCGTTGCAGACTTCGGTCGTGTTTGCGCATGCATCGACGGACAGCACTGCGCTTTGCAAACCACGCGCCTGACGCGCGGGCCGATACCACGCGGCGCGTAACCAGACGCCCTGGGCATTGCGATATTCAGCAGGCGCACGATCGGCAAGCGCTGCAGGCCGCACTGAGCGCATCTCGCGCGGCATCACCGCCGACATCTTGAGCAGCCGCTTCACATACTGCTCGGCCAGATCGGGCCGGCCAGCCGCGAGCGCCAGATTGGCGAGATAGCGCAGCGTATCTGGATCGTCGGCCAAATCGCCGAGATGCGCGTTCGCCGCCTGAATCGCGGCGAGCGGATCGTTGCCCGCCTGCAGCGCCTTAACGCCCGCAAGGAAACGCGCGCGCCGCTGGTCCCGATCGTCGGCATGCTGTTGCGCCTCGAACCACGCATTCGCCGCCGCCGCATAGCGGCCGTTGCCGAGTTCGGTTTGCGCGAGGTCGACCAGCCAGCCGCTCGCATGCGCAGGATCGCGCTGGATCAGCTGCCGGTAATACCGTGCCGCGAGTTCGCTGTCGTTCAGTCCACGCGCCTGACGCGCCAGCAACGCAAGTTGCTCGTTGTCCCAGGTGTACGCGGCGGCCTCGTGCAGCAGCGCGTCGAGTTCGCGCAGTCGCGCCGCCCGCGCGGGATCGCCGGCCTTCAGCGCGTACAGCCGCTGCTGGGCGATCGACACGCGAATCGCCAGCGCGCCTTGCCGTGCGGCCGGATCGTGCGACTGCTGCAAGCGGTCGAGCACGCGCGACGCCTCCGCGATCCGCTGTCCCTTCAGATACTCGCGCGTGAGTTCGGACAGCACGTCGGGATTGTCGGGATCGATCCGCAGCCACGCTTGCAGATACGCGATCGTCAAACCGTCCGCGTTGGCGCCGCCCAGCAGCCGCGCTTCCAGCTTGTCGCGCGGATAGGCGAGCACCAGCATCAGCGCGATGAGCGCGCCGAGTACGAGGATCACGGCCGGCGAAAACAGCCGTTGCCGTTCAGGTGTCGCAGGCGACGTCGACATGCAATTGATGAGCGTCGTTGGAAAGAGGTCGGCGGCTCACACGGCAGGCGCCCGCATTCGCGAGGCGCCATTGCGGCGCGATCCGCGAGCGCAGATCGAACGAGAAACCGCCCGACGTGCGTTCGAAATGGTCGATACGGCCGTTCGCGTCGGCGAGATACGGCACGCGTCGTGCGCTGGCCGCGTCGATCACCGTGAAGCTTGCTTCGCCGCCGGTGAGATGCACATAGGTGCCGCCCGGACCGGGCAGATAGCCGGCCACGCCGGTCGCGCTCGACATGTCGGGCACTCGGCCGACGGGCAGCCGCACGGTGCGCAGTTGACCGGCGTCGCGCACCACCCAGCGTGCGCCGTCGCGTGCAATGCTCATGTCGAGAAAATCCAGCACCTTGCGGGCGTATTCGGAGGAGAACACCGGATTCACCGGCTGCCGCAACACTGTGTCGAAAATCTGCTGCAACGCCTGCACGGACGCGAACTTGGTGCCTGAGAACATGTGGTAGTAAATGTCCATCGGCTTGAAGCGGATCGGCTGGTCCGTCATCGCGAAGGTTTCGAGCACGCGCGTGAAGCCGTAGTACGGTCCATGCCACAGGTCGGTGTACAACTCCTCGTTCTGGTTCGGCGCGAACACCTGGAAGTAGCCGTCTTTCATCACGCCGAGCGGCGCGATCGCGGTCCAGCTCGGATAGCTCTTCGTGATCAGCGTGTCGCCGCCGTTCATGTTCAGCACACCGGCGTCATACGCGGCCTTGAGCACCGGCGCGGGCACCTGGCAGTCGCCGCTCCACAGCACCATGCGCACCGGCTTCGAGAGCGGTGTGATCTGTTTGTCGATATAGCCGATCGACCCACCGATCTCGCGGTCGATATTGAAGCGGTAGCCGGGAATGTCGATCGACAGGCCGGTGTTGTTGGTCTGGCTGCCGCCCTCGGTCGGCACGTCCTTGTCGTTCGAGATGCCGAGTCCGGTGACACGCATCCATTGCAACGGATGCGTGTAAGTGTGGGTTGCCACTTCCACGTTCGGCAGTTCGAAGATGCGCCGGCCGAGCAGCCGCAAATGCGCGGCGAAGGCTTTGTACGGCCCGTCGTCGCTGACTTCGCCTTCGATCAGCGAGACCGTGGTCGGCATGCCCGAATCGCGCAGCAGCCGGAACAGCACATCGCCGGAATACTGCGGCGACGCGTCGGTGTTCGGCGTGCCGTGGTCGCTGAATTCGGCGCGCGACGCGAAACCGTCGCCGTCGATATGCGACATCAGCAGACGGCGGCCGTTCTCCGTGGTGGTGTCGGGCACCGGCATGTCGGCGGGCAAGCGCAACGCCGCTTGCAGAAACGCGATCGGCTGCGTGACCCAGCGCGCCTGGTTGACCGCGCCCAGATCGAACACGCCGAACGGCCGCATCGCGTAGCCGCCCCATGGCGTGAGCGCCGCGCCGTCGATCACGAAGTTGCCCGAGCGCAGCCGCAGCAATGAACGGCTATGCGGGCCGACGCGCACGGCGGTGTAGTCGTGCGGGTCCGGGCGCGGTTTCATTTCGAAGCCCATCAGCTTCGGATCGAACGACTCGACGTCGAGTTTGCCGTTCGATGGCTGGCCCGGCACGACCTGCAAGTCGAGCTTTTGCGCGAGCGCCGGGTCGAGTTGCGCGCCGAACGACGTGAACACCGCGATCGGCAAGCCCGCGTCGATTTGCGCCGAGAGCCACGCGCGATATTCGGTGGCGCGCGGCACGTCGTTGTTCATCCACAGCACGATGCCGGCGTAGCGGTCGCGTAGATTGCCTTGCGGCAACGGCTCGCGCGCGTCGGCGTAATCGATCCGGTAGCCCAGATAGTTCAGCGGCATGGCCAGAAAGCGCACGCCGGGCGACACGTTCAGATCGGTTCGCGCCGGCGGGTCCTGGATCACGAGAATGCGGCGGCGCAGCGGCTCGACCGCGCCCGCGCCCACGGTGACGAGCGCGCCGTCGGTCACGTACGGCACGACGCCTTGCGCGCGGATTCTGCTGACGGCGTCCTGCGCGCAGGCGCGATCGGCGGGCGGGCAATAGTCGATCGAAATGACCGGCAGAGAGTATTGCTCGCGGATCGTCTTCGCCTCGCCCAGCAGCCAGTCGCGATCGGCTTGCGGGACTTCGGTATAGCGTTGCTGCGCCTGATTCCAGCTGCGATATAAAGACTCGAATGCGACCGCATAAGCGAGATCGTGAATTTGCGGCAGAATTTCGAAGCCGCGATTCAGGATCAATTTCGCATTGGGATAACGCTGTTTGATGGCGCGAATGACCGCCACCAGTCCGGCTTGTTGAGCGGCGCGATCGGCGTCGGTTTTGGCCACCAACTGCCATGAATCCAGTGTATCGAGAAAAAAGCCGCGATAGCCTTTGTTCCAGAGCGGCGCAATGACATGTTCCACATACCAGGCGGGCCAGCCCGGCTGACTTTGATCGACCACGCGCGAGGCCCAGGCTTCGTTGTGGCCCGCGAGCCAGGCTTTAGGCAACGCCGCGTAGTAGCTGCGCGAAGGGAGCACTTCGCCGACGCTCGCGTAAGCAAACCAGGTGGTGTGCGGCAGCGGGTGAGCCAGCGGGTTGAAACCGCTGTCGGGTTCGACCACCGCGGCATCGTAGGCGGACAGCAGTTCGACCGGCGGGTTCTTGCCGTAGTACAGCGCGAAGGAAGGCTGGCGCAGGGTTGCGGCTGAGGCCTTCGCAGCGGATGAGGTCTGGGACGCGAGCGCGCCCGGCTCTATCGCGGTGCCGGTATCCGTCGCGGCGTTTGCGGCGCCGCCATGCAACCCGACTGAAACCGTAACGAGCGCGAACAAGGCAAACCGCGATGCGAACCGCACGACGTGCGACGCCGCGCGTTCAGGCCGCGCGGACATCGGCTCACGTGCTGCTGGCCGAAGCCAAACCCTGGGCGAGTAACGCGAGCCACGTTGCGTCATTGATACGTGGCATTCGCCTGGAGCGGCAAATTGACCCGGTACGTTCGCATCGATGTTGTCGCGCTCTCGGCAATGAGTTAGCGGCTATCTTAGTTAAGAATGTTTAAAGCGACTAGACTCGATTTGGGGTTTTTTGCTTTCGTCCAATGCCGATTGGCGGTAATTATTTTCAAAAAATGCACGGCGCATTGGTAGTCGGATCGAGCGCCGATGCTTTAGTAATTTGTTTGAAATGCGGCGTGTGATCGGCAGGGCTTTGCCGGCCGCTACGCCTGCCGTTTGCATTGCGGCCGGGGCGTGTTCGCTTCGCTTCAGTGTCCAGCGTGATGCGCTCATCAAGTTTCGCGGCTGCGCAAGCGGTGATACCAGTTCATCAATGGCGTAGCCGATACACCATGAATCACTACAGAGGCTGCAATCACCGCGAGCGTTAGCGGCACGAGTCGCGTGACGTCGGCGGGGGCGCCGTTTTCGAGCGCATACGCGAGGTAGTAAAACGAGCCGATGCCGCGAATGCCGAACCAGCTCATCAGACGCCGTTGCGTGGGCGTCGCGCTCGAGCCGAGCAGCGACAGTTCCACGGCAGCCGGCCGTACGATCACGAACAGCGCGGCGCACAGCGCGACCGTTTGCCAGGTGAAGAGTCGCCCCGGCAGGTTGGCTAGCACGTTGCCGACCATCGCCATGACGGCCACTTCGGCAATGCGTTCGAGTTCGATCGTGAAGCCGAGCACCGACTCCGTCATATACGCGTGGGCTTTGTCGGGATGCGCGGCGGTGGCTTCGACGTCTTCGGAGTCGACCGTGCCGATCGCCTGGCGCGGCGAGATACCGCCGCTCGCGCGATGCTCGACGCGGCGCATCGCGACGCCCGCGGCGAACACGGCCAGGAACCCATACGTGTTCGCGAGTTGCGCGGCGCCGAACGACAACACGATCAGACCCAGCGCGAAAAAGCCTTCCAGTCCGAGCGCCTGCGCGTGACGTGTGCGCAACCAGGCGACCGCATGCGTGGTGGCCCAGCCGAGCCCGCCGCCGATCAGGATCGCGCCCGCCACGCCCCACACCATGCCGCCGACGAGCGCGAGATCCAGTAAGCCGGCCGCGTGCCCCGCCGGCGTGGCGCAGACCGCGAGTCCGAGCGCGGCGAAGGGCAGGGCAATGCCGTCGTTCAAGCCGCCTTCGCCGGAGAGCGCGAAGCGCAACAGGTCGTGATCGCCGGGGTTGTGGACTTGCACGTCGTGCGCGAGCACGGGATCGGTCGGCGCGAGGATCGCCGCGAGCAGCAAGGCCGGTCCCCAAGCTAATTGCAGAACGTAGACGCCGAATAGCGTCAGCAGCGGAATGGTCGCCAGCATCGCGACGAAGCCGAGCCGGAGCGGCACGGTCCAGAGTTTGTCGAATACGCCGAGCCGCAGGCGCAGACCGATGGCGAACAGCGAGACGAGCAGCGCGATTTCGGTGACGACACGCAGCACATGCGCGTCGGCGACCATATCGAGGCGCAACAGATCGAAGCCGGGCGGTCCTAGCAGGTAGCCGGTCAACAGGTAAAACATCGCGGCGCTGACGGGCAGCCGCTGCAGGGTCGTCGCCGCCACGCCCATAAAAACGAGCACCGCGCCGACGATGAGAAACCACAGTGTTTCGTGCATGAGCATCCGGTCGAGGTCGGCATGCGGGGAGTGCATGCCGACCGGTTGAAGAGGAGCGCGAGGCCGGACGCGTGGCGCTAGAACCTGCTGGCGGCGCGGCCTAGAGCTTCAACCCACCCGCTTCGGGCGCGTCCGACGATCCCGCCGGAATATCGCCGACGCCCAGGTCGTCGCGTGTGTCGTACGCACCGCGGCCCCAGTACGGTTCGCTGCCGTAGTACTGATGCACGGAGGTGGCCCAGGTCTGATCCGCCATGGCCGGCCAGTGATCCTTGTCGAATCCCGGCGCGTTCTTGACGCGCTCGGCGGTCATGTTCAGCGTGAAGCACTTCTGCTCGGTATCGAGCGTCAACGCGTGCCATGGAATGGCCATCAGCTTGTCGCCGATACCGAGAAAACCGCCGCTCGACAACACCGCGTACGCCACGCGGCCCGAGCCCACGTCGAGCATGATGTCCTTGATTTTGCCGATGTCTTCGCCGTCGCTGCTGAGCACCTTGTTGCCGTCGAGGGTGGCCGCAGCCATCACGTCCGGACCGGGACCGTCCGCGGTGGCGCTGCCTTTGCCGACGATGCGGGCGCCCTGGCCCTGGCCCTGGCTCATGCCGGCTTGCGTCTGTGTCTGGTTGAGCATGATGTAACTCCTCTACAGGTTGGATGTACTCAAGGTGCAGCAACCGGCGTTCCTCGGTTTCTCTGTTCCTCGGTTTCTTTCCTGCGCACCACGCGCGACTTCTTCAGCAAACTCGTCAGCGTATCGTCGACGCTATCGGCTACCGCCGCCTCGCGCGTCTTGCGGCCCTTCGCGCCGGCCTGACGCGCCAACCGCGCCGCACGTTTCTCCGCGTGCGCGAGCAACGCGGCAAACGCGATTTCATCCACACGCAGGCCACGGCGCGTCTGACCCGGCGGCAGCGTCTGCAACTCGTCCGCTTCAAATGCGCCGATCACCGCCGGATGAATGTAGCAACGCCGGCACACCGCCGGCGTGTTGCGCAACAATGCCGCCACGTCCTTGACGGTCGCCACCAGATGCCGGCGCGCTTGCGCCGCGTCGCCGCAGATCAATCGCCGCAACGCGGCCAGTGCATAGACACTGCCGGCCCACGTTCGATAGTCCCTGGCCGTGAAATCCGCGCCGCTCGCACGACGCAGATAGTCGTTGATATCGGCCGAACCGACCGTGCGGCGCGAGCCGTCGTCGTCGAGATACTGGAACAGGTCGTGGCCCGGCAGTTCCGCGCAGCGCCGCACGATCCGCTTGATGCGCGGATTGTTCACCGTGACGTCGTGCTCGATGCCGCTCTTGCCGCGAAACCTGAAACGCAATTGCCCGGCTTCGATTTTCATGTGCTTCTTGCGCAGCGTCGTCAAACCGTACGACTGGTTCTCGCGCGCGTATTCAACGCTGCCGATACGGATCAGCGTCGTGTCCAGCAACTGCACGATTGCGGCGATCACTTTGTCGCAGGGCATGCCCGGTAGCTTCAGATCGCGCGCCACACGGGCGCGGATCTTCGGCAGCGCGCGGCCGAACTCGGCCATGCGCTCGTATTTGTCGGCATCGCGTGTTTCACGCCAGCGCGGGTGATAGCGGTATTGCTTGCGGCCGCGTGCGTCACGGCCGGTCGCCTGGATGTGGCCGCGCGGGTCGGGGCAGATCCACACGTCTTCATAAGCCGGTGGAATCGCGAGTGCATTGATGCGTTTGATTTGCTCTTCGTCGTCGATACGCTTGCCCGCCACGTCGAAGTAGGTGAAGCCGTCCTTATCCTTACCGCGCTTGCGTGTGTAGCCGGGTTTGGAGTCGTCGGCGTGGCGCAGGCCTGGCGGCATGGGTGGCGGCGCGGCTTGGGTTGCGCTTTGCGCTGCGCTGTCGCGGAGACGCTCTGCGCGGCGCGGGTTCGAAGTGGGCGTGTCGGTCATGGTCGCAGGTAGAAGTTTCAAGCATGGGGCGCCGATGGGGCACTGAGTCGCCGATGCCTGCGCATCAAGCAAAGGCGGTGCCCGGCGCATGCTGCGGTGCACTGCGCGCACGCGAGCGGAACGGTCCTTGCGCAGACTCTCACTACGGACCTCAACACACGAAGGAGCACGCCATGAGCAGCACGCTAAACCCCGATGAAGAGCCGCAACAGGTGGTCAAACAAACGGCGGGCACGACCGGCGCGCTCGGTCCGAGCGATTCGTCCGACAGCGGCAGCGACGTCGCCGGCGCGAAGCGTCATGCGTTCGACGTCGATTCCGAACTGGACAACCACGCGCTCGAAACCGGCGACAGCGAACTCGGCAGCGATACGGATCGCGCAGGCACGGGCGAGCGCGCCGCGGCCGACGGCGACTCGACGCTCACCCCGGACCGCGATATCGAACCGGACCGCGTGATCGACCCTATCGACCCATTGGCCCGCGACGACGATGGTCTCGACGACGATCCGCACGGACTTTGATGCGCCACGGCGATATAGGCCACCGGCATAGGCACACCTTTTGCTGATATTCGGTGGTGTCGCGTGGCCACGCTGCGCGTCGGTGAACCCGTGGACCAGGGAGAAAATGTATGAAACTCCGGTATTCCCTACAAGTGATGACGACCGCGCTGGGGCTAGGCGTGGCGTCGATCGGCGCGGTGTACGCGCAAGCCAGCGACGCCCCGGCCAGCGATGCGCCGGTGGGCGGCACGCACCTCTCGCCGGCTGACCAGCAATTCGTGCAGGACGCGTCGCAAGCCGACGCCACCGAAATCGCCGCCAGCAGGATCGCGCTGAAGAATGCCAGCGATCCACATGTGAAGAAATTCGCGCAGCAGATGATCGTCGATCACACCAGGCTTTCGCATGGCATGGCGGCGCTGGTCGCGAAGAAGGGCTTCACGACGACGCCGTCCGCGGATGCCGCGCTGGTCGGCAAACTGCAAACGCTCAAGGGCAGCGCGTTCGATCAGGCGTACGTCGAGCAGATCGGGCTGGAAGCGCATCAGCGCGCGGTCGACCTGTTCCAGCAGGAAGCGCAGAGCGGCACCGACTCGCAACTGAAGGCCGCTGCCGCGCATGCGTTGCCGACCATCAAACATCATCTCGCGATGGCGCAGCAACTCGCCGGCGCCTTGAAGGGTTCGTCATGAACGCGATCCTGCCGCGTCCGGCCTATGAGGACTCCCTGATGCAGATCACTTTTTCCGACGACAAGCCGGCCTTCGACGGCGCGAATCTGGTGGTGCGCTTCATGGCGCGCGTGGACGGCGAAGCGGTGTCGTGCGCGATCACCGCCGAAGCGCTCGAAGATCATTTCGGCGCCGATTCCGCGCTCGAATCCGCGTTGATGTCCGCGTTCGACAAAGGCCGCCATCGCATCCGTTCGGTTTGCGCGGAAGCGCTCGACCTGAATGCCGGCGAAGGCGTAGTGTTGCATAGCGGACTGTTCAGAGTGGAAGGCATGGAACCGGATCGCGGCGCCACGGCGTAGCGCTGACGTTGTCGTGTGCCTGCTTGCGCGTCGGCTTGCACGTCTTGCAGCGCAGCAATGCATGGCCACGCAGTTCGCGAACGTCAATCAACGATGCAAGGAGGCCTTATGTCACTCATCGTCGCAGCACGTTTCACGACGTTTCCAACCGCGGAAGACGCGGCACAGAAGCTCTTCAACGCAGGTTTCGTCGAAGAAGACGTCACGCTGTTCTTCGTCAATCCGCGCGGCCAGCACGCGCGTTATCCGATTGGCGGCGACACCGCTACCGATCCGAGCGCGCGGGAGGCGCCGAAGGGCGCCGGGCTCGGCGTCACGATCGGTGCCGTGGTGGGCGCGGTGGTGGGCGTCGGTATTTTCGCGGCGTTCTCGGCACCGATTCTCGTGTCGCTGATCGCCGCCGGGGTCGGCGCTTATATCGGCTCGCTGGCCGGCGCCATGATGCGTATGCGGGGCGGGGGTGCGCCGGGTCATCGCTCGCCTTTCCACGAGGAAACACGCGATTCGGGCGTGCTCGTCGCGGTGCATGTGTCGCCGGACAATCAGTTCGACGCCGCGCGTGTGCTGCGCGAGGCGGGCGGGGTGGCGATCGAGCGGGCGAGCGGACGCTGGCAGCAGGGACGGTGGGCGGATTTCGATCCGTTGAAGCAACCCGAGCCGCTGAACGAGTTCACGGAGAGACACGCTTGATGCAGCGAATGTGAGCTGTTTCCGGCTTCGTTCTGGAAGCGTTGGATAGCAAACGGCCCGACAAATGTCGGGCCGTTTTGCGTTGATTTACCTGACGCTGACGCGCCGCATTCACACCCATATTCGCGGCGCATCATGCGACGGTACCGGCGCACGATCCACCTGACGATGGTCGCCGGTCGCTTCGCAGCCAGCGGGCACCAGACCTTCGTGCATCGCGCCGCACGACGCCGACATGTTTTGCATGCTAGCCGGCGTTGTTTCGTGCTGCACGAAATGTTCGCGAATCTGCATCACGGTCGCTGACGTGACGATTGCAATGGCAACCAGATATTCCGCGCGCCTGATTTTCATGGTGACACTCCCTGTCGTTTTTGCCTGCCTGTTGTTCTGAATTCCTTCGCGCGAATGGCCGGATGTTTTGTGTTGTCGGCGTCGTGCGGGCGCAGCTTATAAAGCAACCGTCGTGCCATTGAGGAAAGCGCCGTGCAGCGAGGCGTTCAGCGCATGCGTGACGAACGCGGCGCGCAACATTTACTTCGGTTGGCAAGATTGGCAGCGACCACGAAAGTTTCTTTCGCGCTGATTCGCCTGATCTTTCGCCTTTGCATGCCGGGCACGCGTCATGCGGATATCTCAACGAAGGCCGTCGCTGGCTCGCACCTGCCGGCTGACGGATTCCACGATCAACGAAACCCCTGGAGGTATTGCATGGCTACGAACGTTGTTTCCGTACTGAACGATCTGGTCGAAACGTCGAAGGACGGCGAGAAGGGCTTTCGCAAAGCGTCCGACGACGCGCACGACGCGCAGTTGAAGACGATGTTTCTATCGCGTGCCGAAGACTGCACGCGTGGCGCGCGTGAGTTGCAGGACGCCGTGCAGGCGTTGGGCGGCAAGCCCGACACGGGCGGCAGCATGAGCGGCGCGTTGCATCGCGGCTGGGTCGATCTGAAGTCGGCCGTCACGGACCGCAGCGACCACGACATCCTGGCCGATTGTGAAAAGGGCGAAGACGTCGCGAAGAAGCACTATCACGACGCGCTCGAAAAGGATTTGCCGGTGGACGTCCGCGCGATCGTCGAGCGGCAGTATCAGGGCGTGCTGCAGAACCATGACCGCGTGCGCGATCTGCGCGATCAGTACGCGGCGGCGAAGCGTTGATAGCGGGTGAATGGGCGGCCGCGCGTTAGTGGCTGCATGAAATGGTTGTATGAGCAGTTCAGCGGCCTGGTGCTTGTAAAAGCGCCAGGCCGTTGTGTGTGAGGCGTGGCGCTCCGCAATGATCGCATTGCGCATCGCAGCGAAAGTCGCACGCATAAAAAAAGCCGCTCCGTAGAGCGGCTTCGACACGAACGGGCCCGCAGCCCGCCGCAGGATCAGTCGTCCAGCAGCGACAGATCGCGCACCGCGCCCTTATCGGCCGACATCACCAGCTTGGCGTACGCCTTCAGCGCCGCGGACACCTTGCGCGGACGCGGATTCGCAGGCTTCCAGCCCTTCGCGTTCTGCACTTCGCGACGGCGCGCGAGTTCCTCATCGGACACCAGCACGTTGATCGTGCGGTTCGGAATGTCGATACGGATCTTGTCGCCGTTACGCACCAGGCCGATCGCACCGCCGGCTGCCGCCTCAGGCGAGCAGTGGCCGATCGACAGCCCCGAGGTGCCACCCGAAAAGCGGCCGTCGGTCAGCAGCGCGCAAGCCTTGCCCAACCCCTTCGACTTGATATAGCTCGTCGGGTAGAGCATTTCCTGCATGCCGGGACCGCCCTTGGGGCCTTCGTAGCGCACGATAACCACGTCGCCGGCCTTGACCTTGTCGTTGAGAATGTCCTCGACCGCTTCGTCTTGCGATTCGGTCACATGGGCCGTGCCCTCGAACACGTGAATGCTCTCGTCGACGCCCGCGGTCTTCACGACGCAACCGTCGAGCGCGATGTTGCCGGTCAGCACGCCGAGCCCGCCTTCTTTCGAGAACGCGTGTTCGTACGAACGGATGCAGCCTTCGGCACGGTCGAGATCCAGGCTCGGCCAACGCGTGTTCTGGCTGAACGCGATCTGCGTCGGAACACCGGCGGGGCCTGCCATGTAGAAGGTCCGCACGGCTTCGTCTTGCGTACGGACGATGTCCCACTGGTCCAGCGCATCTTTCAGCGTGGCGGTGTGCACGGTGGGCACGTCGGTGTGCAGCTTGCCCGCGCGGTCCAGCTCGCCCAGGATCGCCATGATGCCGCCCGCGCGATGCACGTCTTCGATGTGGTACTTGTTGGTGTTCGGCGCCACCTTGCACAACTGCGGCACGATGCGCGACAGGCGGTCGATGTCGGTCATCGTGAAGTCGATCTCCGCTTCGCGGGCAATCGCCAGCAAGTGCAGGATCGTGTTGGTCGAACCGCCCATGGCGATGTCCAGCGTCATGGCGTTTTCGAACGCCTTGAAGCCCACCGCGCGCGGCAGGATCGACGCGTTTTCTTCTTCGTAATACTGGCGTGCCAGTTCCACCACCTGGCGGCCGGCGCGCTTGAACAACTGCTCGCGGTCGGCGTGGGTTGCCACCACCGTGCCGTTACCCGGCAGCGACAGACCGAGCGCTTCGGTCAGGCAGTTCATCGAATTGGCCGTGAACATGCCCGAGCACGAGCCGCAGGTCGGGCAGGCGGAACGTTCCACTTCGGCGACGTCGGCGTCGGAATAGCTCGGGTCGGCGGCGATCACCATGGCGTCCACCAGGTCGAGCTTCTTGAACTCGATGGTACCGGTCTTCGGATTCGCGAGGCGCGTCTTGCCGGCTTCCATCGGGCCGCCCGAGACGAAGATCACCGGAATGTTGAGCCGCATGGCGGCCATCAGCATGCCCGGGGTGATCTTGTCGCAGTTCGAGATGCAGACCATGGCGTCGGCGCAGTGCGCATTGACCATGTATTCGACCGAGTCCGCGATGATGTCGCGGCTGGGCAGCGAATACAGCATGCCGTCGTGGCCCATGGCAATGCCGTCGTCGACGGCAATGGTGTTGAATTCTTTGGCGACGCCGCCCGCGGCTTCGATTTCGCGCGCGACGAGCTGGCCCAGGTCTTTCAGGTGCACGTGACCGGGCACGAACTGGGTGAACGAATTGACGACCGCGATGATCGGCTTGGAAAAGTCTTCGTCTTTCATGCCGGTGGCGCGCCACAGCGAGCGCGCCCCTGCCATGTTGCGGCCGGCGGTGGAGGTTTTGGAACGGTATGCGGGCATGGTGGTGGTTGAAAAGTAACGCGGAAAAGGTAGCGGGCCACGGGAGTAAAGGCCCCTCACGCGCCCGTGCGAACAGCCTTTTGAGCCGCGCTTCGGGCAAACTTTGTGATTATCCCACGCACCGCGAAAACGGCGCGGCAAAGAAAAAGCCGTTCGCGCAGGGCGAACGGCTCAGACTGCTGACCAACCCCACGTTTTTCGGAGCGTGGGGTTTTGTTTTTCAGGCAAAGCAAATCTGGCAGTGAAGCACGACGTGGCGGTTGAAACGGGCCAGAAGTGCAGCGATGAGCCACTGCAGGCGATTGCCGGGCCGCTGGCGCACGCATAAACACGCCCGCAGGCGTGCCACCAGCAGCGCGATCTTCTTGATGTTCTGCGCCGCAGCGCCGAGCAGGCACTGCTCGGCCACCTTGCGCAGCCCGCGCATCCTCGCGTAGCGATGCCCATGCAGCTGCTTGGCATCCGCGAAGCTGCGCTCCACCGTTTCCTTGCGCCGTTTGTAGATCGCCTTGCCCCAGTCGGTCAGGCGACGCGCATCGACGCGCTCCTTCGCGCGCTCCCATACGTGCCGGATGACCACCTTCACATGGTTTGCGCTCGTCGTGCATTGGCCGCGCGCCTCACAGGTGCCGCAGCGCGACGGATCGGACCTGAACTCCTGATAGCCCGCGCGGTTTGTCGTGCTGTAGCGCAGTACCTGCCCGCGTGGGCACGTGTATTCCTCGCGATACCGGCTGTATCTGAACTCGCGTTTGTAGAAGAACCCGGGCTTGTGATTCGGCGTGCGGTAGCCCATCACGCCCTCAATGCCGCGATCCTCCAGCCCCTGGCAGATTGCCGGCGTGAAGTAGCCCGCATCCAGCCCCACCGCCTGCACCTGGAAGCCAAAGCGTTCGCGCTGCCGGTCCAGCCGCGCCAGATACGGCTGGCTGTCGTGCACCGAGGCGGGTGTCACATGCGTGTCGGTGACGATTGAATAGCGCGCATCGACCGTGCGGTGATCCAGGTAGAAGAAGCCCGTGGGCTTGTCGTCGCGCACCATGTAGCCGCTGTCCGGGTCGGTGCGGCTGACCTTCGTTTCCTTGCGCTCCGGTGTGGCAGCCGACCTCGAGCCCTCATCGTCGTCGGGGCCTTTGCGTTCGTCGCGCCGCAGCGGCTTCTTATCGTGCGCTGCCCGGTCCGCATCGACCGCAGCGTCCAGCGCCGCCAGATAAGCCGAAGGCGCCTGTTCGAGCTGCACCAGATCAAACTTGCGCTTGTTGGCGTTCGCCTTCAGGTGGGTGCTGTCGGTGTAGAGCACCCGTCCCTCGACCATGCCGCGCCCGATCGCCTGCTGCACGATTGCGTCGAAGATCTCCTGGTAGACCGTCGTGTCGGTGAAGCGCCGTCGCCGGTTCTGCGAGAACGTCGAGGCGTCAGGCACCCGGTCCGTGAGCCGAAAGCGTGCAAACCACCGGTAGGCCACGTTGACCTGCACCTCGCGCATGAGCTGGCGCTCACTGCGTACCCCGAACAGGTAGCCGATGAACAGCAATTTGAACATCACCACCGGATCGAGCGCTGGGCGCCCGTTGTCCGCGCAATACAGGTGCGCCACCTTCTCACGGATGAATTCGAAATCCACCGCCGCGTCGATCTGGCGCAGCAGGTGGTCCTTCGGCACGAGTTCCTCGAGCGTCACCATCTCGAGTTCGTGCTGCATGGGCGTCGGTGTCTTCAGCATGCCCCAATTAAACGACAAAGCCCGACGCAAGGCCAGGCTTTGGGGGTACTTTGTCAGCAGTCTGAACCGTTCGCGCAGGGCGAACGGCTTGGCTGTGTTCCGCTGGAGCGCAGCGGGAAGGGACCGGTGCTAACCGGCGCCCGCCCGTCACATCGCCCAATCTTATTCGGCGGCGATCTTCAGATGGTTCTTCACGCTCGACACGCCCTTGACGGCTTCGACCACTTCGCCGGCCGCGGCCTTGTCGTCGGACGAAGGCACCGAGCCCGTGAGCCACACCACGCCCTTGCGGGTCTTCACGTGGATATGGGTCGACTTGACGTTCTTGGCCGCGAGCAGATCGGCCTTGGCCTTGGTGGTGATGGTGCCGTCGTCGACGTGCTGGCCGATGGTTTCCGACGCCGCCGACGGCGCCGAGGCGCTGGTCTGCGCCGTAGCGTTCAGTGCGAATGCGACACAAGCAATGCTACCTGCTGCCTTGAGAAATTGGATCGTCTTCATATGGTTTCTCCTTCGGGTGTTGATGAAAATGGCGGTCTTGTTGCCTGCGAACGATCGCGACCGAAGCCGCTGATGACTCGCGTGGGGTCGTTGCCGCTACGGTTCCGTCACGGCCCGTTATCGACACCGGACGAAGGTGCTTGCCTGGCGATTCGCTGCGTTGCCGCGTTCACTGCCACTGCAAAAACCGGCGTCCGTCCACATAGTGCTCATCCGCAAGGGGTGTGCCTGCATGTGGCCGTATCGGCCTGGTATCAGCCTGGGAACGCGGCAAAACCGTTACGGGGCGGATATTTCGGCTGAGGAATAGCGATGAATGGCGATGCAACGCGGTGTCAGGCAGGCTGCGCCGACAGGGTCCGGAATTTGCCGGGTGGTTGTAAAAAAGGCCGCGCGGCGCCTGCGCAATTGGCGGGCCTGAAAACGCAAACCATATAAAAAACAGCGTGTTGCGCGAGCTGGTACGACAGTTGCTCTAAGGAGGTCACGAACCATCTTTCGGCCACTAACGGGACCTCACTACAATGCCTTCCATCGAACTTCGCACAAGGCAGTCTCTCGCACTCACGCCGCGTCTTCAGCAATCGGTGCGACTGTTGCAGTTGTCGTCTCTCGAGTTTCAACAGGAGTTGCGCACGGCGCTCGATACCAATCCGTTCCTCGAGTACGACTCGTCGGAAACGGAAGACGTTGCGCTGGCAACCACCTCGCCGGGCGAGGACGCCGGCGCGCTGCCCTCGACCGACGCCGTCGCGAGCGCCGAACCCGACGCCATGCCCGCCGAAGCGGCCAGCGGCGACTCGATGGAAAGCGCGGGCCAGGACGACATGCCCGGCGACGCGGGCGACTTCGGCGGCGATTTCTCGGGCGACTACGGCAGCCGTAGCTCGGCCCGTCAGAACGGCGATTCCGACAGCAGCGATCCCGCCGAATGGGCGCGTTCGCAACCCACGTTGCGCGAGCAACTGCACGATGCGCTGCGGCTGTATCGCCTCGACGATCGCGATCGCGCGGTGGCCCGCTTCATCATCGAGGCGCTCGACGACGACGGCTATCTGCGTCAGGACCTCGCGGATCTCGCCGACAGCGTCGATCTCGAACCGGAACTGACCGAAGATGAATTGCTGGTGGCGCTGCGTCTCGTGCAATCGCTCGACCGTCCGGGTTTGGGCGCGCGTTCGCTGTCGGAGTGTCTGTCGCTGCAGGTGAATGCGTTGCCGGACGACACGCCGGGACGTGAGGTGGCGCGACAGATCGTCGATCATCATCTGGAACGTCTCGCGCGCCGCGAGCAGGCTGAATTGCAAAAGCAGATCGGCTGCAGCGCGGATGAATTGCGCGTGGCCTGCGCACTGGTGCGTAAGCTCGACCCGAAGCCGGGCAACTGCTACGGCCGTACCGAAGACAACTACGTGGTGCCGGACGTGATCGTGCGTCAGGTGCGCAACAAGTGGGCGGTGGCGATCAATCCGGCGGTGCAGCCGCGGGCGCGCATTCACCGCATGTATGCGGAGCTGTTCGCGCAGTCGGCTGGCGCGAGCCGTTCGCCGCTCGCGCAGCAATTGCAGGAAGCGCGCTGGCTGATCCGTAATGCGCAGCAGCGCTTCGACACGATTCAGCGCGTGGCGGAGTGCATCGTCGCGCATCAGAAAGCGTTCTTCCAGTACGGTGAAATTGCGTTGAAACCGATGGTGCTGCGCGATGTCGCCGACGAACTCGGTCTGCACGAGTCCACGATTTCGCGTGCCACGGGCAACAAATATATGGCCACGCCGCGCGGTATTTTCGAATTCAAGCATTTCTTCCCGCGCGAGCTCGGCACGGAAAGCGGTGGGACCTGTTCGGCCGCCGCGGTGCGGGCGCTGCTCAAGGAAATGATCGCTGCGGAAAACGCGCGCGATCCGCTGTCGGACGTCTCGCTCGCCAGGATGCTCGCCGATCAGGGCGTGCTGGTGGCGCGTCGTACGGTGGCGAAGTACCGGCATCTGATGAAGGTGCCGCCGGCGGAATTGCGTCGGCAGATGTGAGCGGTGCGGGACGCATTCGCGCACGTTGAGCGTTAGCGTCAGCGCCACCAGGCGGCGCGCGCTTCCCGCGCAAAGACTCTGCTGAACCGATGTAAAAAGAAGCGCCACGCGAACTGTCCGTTCGCGTGGCGCTTCTTCGTATCTGGACGTTTGCTGTTTGCCCCATTACATTGGCGGGTCCAGTAAAAACGGGGTGAACGCAATGAAGTACTCGAATCTGGTGGAGCGCTTGCAGGGCAGGCGCACGTCGGCGTGGGAGATTCATCGCACGGCGCAACAGGCGCTGGCCAACGGTGAAGACGTCATCGTGCTGAGCGTGGGCGACCCCGATTTCGCCACGCCCGCGCCGATCGTCGAGCGCGCGGTCGAGGCATTGCGCGGCGGCGACACGCACTACAGCGCGGTGTCCGGCCGCGAACCCGTGCGCGTGGCGATCGCCGAAGAACACGCGCGCATGACCGGCGTCGCGACCAATGCGGCCAACGTGATCCTGACCGCCGGCGCGCAGAACGGCGTGTTCGCCGCGTCGCTGTGCCTGCTGCAAGCCGGCGACGAAGTGATCGTCCCCGAGCCGATGTATCTGACCTACGAAGCCTGCGTGCGCGCGGCGGGCGCCACGCTGGTGGCCGTGCCGGTCGACGCGGCGCGCGCCTTTCATATCAACTGCGACGTGCTCGAAGCGGCGATCACGCCGCGCACCCGGGCCATTTTCTTCGCGACGCCGTGCAATCCCACCGGCGTGGTGATGCCGCGTGCCGATCTGGAACGCATCGCACGGCTCGCTTGCGAGCATGATCTGTGGGTGCTGTCCGACGAGGTGTATGCGGAGCTCACGTTCGAACGCGAGCATGTAAGCATCGGGGCGCTGCCCGGCATGGCGGAGCGCACGGTGACGCTCGGCAGTCTGTCGAAATCGCATGCCATGGCGGGCTGGCGCGTCGGCTGGGCGATTGGACCGACGGAGTTGATCGAGCATTGGGGGCGGCTTGCGCTCGCCATGCTCTATGGTTTGCCGGGCTTTATTCAGCAGGCCGCGTTGACGGCTTTGCAGCACAAGGCGCAAATCGCCGCTGAAATGCGCGAGATTTATCGGCGTCGCCGCGACGTGGTGTTCGAGCGCCTGCATCGCGTGCCGGGTTTGCGCTGTCTGCTGCCCGAAGCGGGCATGTTCATGATGGTCGACGTGAGCGGCACCGGCCTCGATACGGTCGATTTCACGTGGCAACTGTTTCGCGCGAAAGGCGTGTCGCTGCTCGACGCGAGCGCGTTCGGCGATACCGCGAATGGCTTCGTGCGGCTCGGTTTCGTGGTCGATGAAGTGCAGCTGATCGATGCGTGCGAGCGGATCGCGGCGTTTGTCGGCGGATTGAAGGCGGCGCACTAGGCCTCGAAGGCGGGTTCGGCGCGAACCGTGGACCGGTATAATTCAATGCTTCGACGCACTCGCATCAGGCCTCGCTCGCGCGGTGGCAGGGTGCGTTGAGTCCCGCCTTATAACCCGGCTCTCCCCACTGTTCCACCGCTGCCCATGCCATTTCGCCCGATCCAGTCTTTCACGCGCAAACGGCTTTCCGACGTGGTGTCCGACCAGATCAAGCAACTGATCTCGGACGGCACGCTGATGCCCGGCGACCGCTTGCCGGCCGAACGCGATCTGGCCACGCAACTCGGCGTCTCGCGGCCTTCACTGCGCGAAGCGCTGATCCGGCTCGAAGCGGACGGTTACATCGAAACCTCGGGGCGGGGCGGCTTCACGGTGGTCGACGTCACCGCGCCCATCATCTCCAAGCCGCTAGCCGAACTGCTCACGCAGAATCCGCGCACCAGTGCCGATATTCTGGAACTGCGCCAGGGGCTCGAAGCGATTTCCACGGTGTATGCGGCGGAGCGCGCCACGGCCGCCGATCAGCAAAAGATCACCCAGGCGTTCGAGGCATTGAAGGCCGGTTCGCAGTCGCAAGACCGCGTGAACCTCGCGGAACTGGATGCCGCGTTTCATCTCGCGATCGCGGACTCCACGCACAACATTGCGCTGGCGCATGTGATGCACGGCATCCATACGCTGATTCGCGAGGGCATGCGCCAATACCATCGGCTGATCGACTACGACGACGCGATGGAAAAGCAGTTGATGACCCAGCATCAGGCGATCTACGACGCCGTGATGGCGCGCGACGCGCAAAAAGCACGCAAGGCGGCCGAGCGTCATTTGACCTTTGTCCGCGAAATCTACAAGGACGACGCCGCGAATCCTGCGGCGAATGTCGTTTCGTAATCGCCGTTGAGGTAAGGCGGCCACGCCGCCTCGCACCCACCCAAGCCCATTCGCGGATTGACACCGCCCGCGGACCTCTTTATATTTCGTGGTCAGACCAACATTACCAAGCTGACCAACAGATCAAAACCCACGCCCCAAAACCCGCAGTCCGGTTCATCGGCATGATTCCGCAGTAAAGTAGGTGAATCGCCGGCTGCCGATTTTCTTTCAAAAAGCTTATGAAAGTCGCTCTGTTTATCCCGTGCTTTATCGACGCGTTCTATCCCGAAGTGGGCATCGCCACGCTCGAATTGCTCGAACGTTTCGGCATCGAGGTCGACTATCCGCAGGAGCAGACCTGCTGCGGGCAGCCCATGGCCAACAGCGGCGCGCATACCGACGCGGCCGGCGCCGAGCGCGTGTTCGCGCGCAACTTCGCGGGCTACGACTACATCGTCGGGCCGTCGGCGAGCTGCATCCACCATGTGCGCGAACATCTGACCGCGCTCGAACAGACCGACGAAGTGAAACAGGTCCGCGCCAACGCGTATGAACTCGTCGAGTTTCTGCACGACGTGGTCGGCGCGCGCGAGTTTCCGTGGGCCGAATTTCCGCATCGCGTGGGTTTGCACAATAGCTGCAGCGCGTTGCGGCATCTGAAGGAAGCGTCGATTTCCGAAGTGGCGGGCACGCCGTTCTCGAAGCCGCGCACGCTGCTGGAAGGCGTGAAGGGCATTGAATTCGTCAAGCCGGCGCGGCCCGACGAATGCTGCGGTTTCGGCGGCACGTTCTCGGTGACCGAGGAACCGGTATCGGTGCGCATGGGGCAGGACAAGGTCCGCGATCATCTGCAGGCGGGCGCCGAATACATCGTCTCGGGCGACATGTCGTGCCTGATGCATCAGCAAGGCTGCGCGGAGCGCATGAAGGCCGAGGCGCGCTTCATCCACATCGCGCAGGTGCTCAACGGAGCACGCCCATGAGCCGCGTCGATCACGCGAAAGCCGCCGGCGCTTTCATCAAGAAGACCGAGCACGTGGCGTTTCACGACAAGCGTCTGTGGGACTTGCGTGAGAAGCGCGACGCGCAGGCGCATGGCATCCCCGAATGGGAGACGATGCGCGAGCTGGCGTCGGGCATCAAGGAACACACGCTGTCGCATCTGTCCGGCTATCTGGAACAGTTCGCTGCGGCGGCCGAGGCGAACGGCGTGACCGTGCATTGGGCCGCGACCGCCGAAGAACACAACGCGCTGGTGCACCAGATCATGTCCGGGCGCGGCATGACCACGCTCGTCAAAAGCAAGTCAATGCTCACCGACGAATGCAAGATGCGCGAGTATCTGGAGCCGCGCGGCATCACGGTAATGGAGACGGACCTGGGCGAGCGCATCCAGCAGCTCGATCACCAGGACCCGAGTCACATGGTGGTCCCGGCGGTGCACAAGCTGCGTGCGGACGTCGCCGAACTGTTCGGCCGTACCATCGGCACCGATCCGAAGAACAGCGATATCCACTATCTGGCGGAAAGCCAGCGGATGAACACGCGGCCGTACTTCGTGCGCGAAAAAACCGCAGGCATGACCGGCTGTAATTTCGCGGTGGCGGAAACCGGCACCGTGGTGGTGTGTACGAACGAAGGCAATGCGGATCTGTCGGCGAACGTGCCGCCGCTGCATATTGCGTCGATCGGGATCGAAAAGCTGATTCCGAAAGTGGCCGATCTCGGCGTGTTTATCCGCATGCTGTCGCGCAGCGCGCTGGGTTCGCCGATCACGCAGTACACGTCGCATTTCCGCGCGCCGCGTCCAGGCACGGAGATGCATTTCATCCTCGTCGATCACGGCCGTTCGGAACGGCTCGCGATGGAAGACTTCTGGTACTCGCTCAAGTGCATTCGCTGCGGCGCCTGCATGAACACCTGTCCGGTGTACCGGCGCAGCGGCGGGCTCTCCTATGGCGGCACGTACTCGGGGCCGATTGGGGCGATCATCAATCCCACCTACGATCTGAAGCGCTATAGCGCGTTGCCGTTCGCGTCGACGTTGAACGGCAGTTGCACGAACGTGTGTCCGGTGAAGATCAATATTCACGAGCAGATTTACAAATGGCGCACGGTGATCGCCGAGCATCATGAAGTGCCGTTCGTGAAGCAGGAAGTGCTGAAAATGGCGGGGCGCTTGCTGGCGAGTCCGACCTTGTATCGTGCGACGGTGTCGTCGATGGGTAGCGCGTTGCGCGGGCTGCCGAATTTCGTGCTGTACAACCCGCTGAATATCTGGGGCAAGCAACGGGAGTTGCCGGAGGCGCCGAAGCTGACCTTCCACGCCTGGTACAAGAAGAATCGTGGAGCTAAAGATGGCAACGCGTGAGGCGTTTCTGGAGAAGGTTCGGCAAGCGCAACCGGCTGCGCGGCCGCGGCCCGAAGTGCCGTTGTTCGACTCGGTGGGTGGCGATCTGCGTGCGCGTTTTACCGCTGCGTTACAGGCGATGGGCGGGACTTGCGTGGAAGTCGCCTCCGCTGCCGACGTGAGCGCGTTGATCCGCGAGCGCTTCGGCGACGCGGCGTCGGTGGCGTCGGCTACGCCGGAAGTTGCGGGCACGCGTGCGTTGACAGCGGAGACCGAACCGGCGTCGCTGCAGGATATCGATGTCGGCGTGGTGCGGGCGCGTTTCGGCGTCGCCGAAACCGGCTCGGTGTGGTTCAGCGAACGTGAGTATGTGGTCAACGCGCTGGGCTATATCGTGCAGCATCTGATCGTGTTGCTCGACCCGGCGGAGTTGGTGGACGGCTTGCAGGACGTCTACCGGCGCGACGATTTCCGCGACGCGCGTTATGCGGCGCTTGTCACCGGACCCTCGGCGACGGCGGATATCGAAGGCGTGCTGATTCGCGGCGCGCAAGGGGTGCGCTCGCTGATGGTGGTGTGGGTGGCCGCGCGCTAGCACACGGCGCACGCGTAGTCAGGCACCCGGCAACGTGGGCTTCTTTCTGCTGCGACGCGGTTTCGGCTCGACGCCGATTCGCGGGTCGCGTGCGAGCACCAGCGCGGTCATGCCGTCGGCGACGGCTTCGAATGCCGGGTCGTCCTGCGCGATATAGAGCCATTTCCCCAGCACCGGATGCGGTTGCAAAGCGGGAAACTCGTCGATCAACGCCGCGTGACGATCGTGCGATGTGCAGATCAGCAGACCGTTCCATGGCTTGGTGCGATCGGCGGCGATCAGGCACAGCAGGCCGTCGAGATACGCGGCGTCGCTGCCGAACATCCGCTTGGTGATGTAGGTCGGATCGCGCTCGAAGGCATCGAATATCCAGACCAGCGAGTTGCGAACGGAAGAGGGCATGGCAGTGAGTTCCTGTCGATGAGTCTTGTGCGTATTTCAAGTCACAACACAGTATGGGTATTGCTGGCGGACCGCGCAAACCGCCCCAAGCAGCCTCGGCGCGCTCATCTCAAACCCACAGCCGGTACAACCAGAACGATTCATCTTCGGCAAAACGCTGCGCGAATTCGCCCGGCGAAAATCCGGTGATGCGTTTGGCCGTGCGGCTCAAATGGGCCTGATCGGCGAAGCCTTCGTCGAGGGCCAGCGCGGCCCAGTCGACGGATTCGCCTGCATCGTAACGGTCCCGCGCGTTGAAGAACACGCTTTCGGTCTTGACGAGCAATTGCCATTCACGCAGTGATCGTCCGCTATGCGCCTTGATCCGGCGTTCGACCTGGCGCGCGCTGTGCGTATTGCGCCATTCATGCGCCTGCAGGCCGAGACGTTCGACCCAATGACGGCCGATCTGCCGCAACGACGGCATGGCCGACGCGCGACCCTGCAACGCTTGCCAGTGTGTGGCCAGATGCTGCTGTAAGACCGCGAGCGTGGCCGCGTCGTCGGGGGCGTCGAGCAGCGCTTGCAGCAGCGGCTGCCAGAGCTCGCCGAGCACCGTTTGCGCGGGGACGCAGCGATCCTGCACGGCGGCCAGATCGAGCCCGAACAGCGACCGCGCGGTGTCGGCGGTGAAGCAGATCATGCAGCCACGGCCACCCGCAGGCGACCAACTGACGGTTGGCTGGGACTGGCTGCCCGACAGCATCACGGACGCACTAAACGGCTGCCATCGCGGCGCGTCGGCGGTGCGCTCCACGAGTCCGCCGTTCATATCCTGAAACGCCGACAGACTCACCAGCGGTGACGCCGGAAAATGCGTCAGACGTTGCGCGTCATTCAGTGCCAGGCCGCGCGTGTCGCGAGTGATAACCGCGACGATCGCGCCTTGCAAGACGGCGGGCGCAAGATGAATCCGCCCCTGCGCGGTGTCGCTCTCACGGGAGAGTCGCGTGGCGCGCGCGAACGGATCGGGGCAAGACGCCTGTTGCGGAAGCAAGTCGAGTGTCATGGCGGCAGAGTTTAAGTAAAACCGGTGCAGGTGTCAGCAATCGTCGCGCGTCACGGCGGGGCATTTACGTCGACAGCCGCGCGATGTCGTTTGCGTTCAAGACGAGGGCGGCGCGCTGGCCAACAATGCGCGACATGACCACCTCACCTTCCTCCCAGTGCCCCTTCCACGCGGATGAGCCGCCTCCGCCGCCGGTCCCTCACGCTCCCGGCGTCTGGCCGCCCGGGCCGTCCGTCGGCCTGACCGGCTGGGGCGCGTTGCGACGCATGTCGCGCGATCTGCTGGCGACGGTGGCCGAGTGGAGCCAAGCTTTCGGCGACGTCGTCTATCTGCGGATCTGGCCGGAGCATCAGCTTGTCGTCAGCGATCCGCAGTGGGTGCGTGAGCTGCTGGTCAATCACCATGACGAGCTGATCCGGTGGGAGCACGGCATGCGCGTTTTCGGGGAAGTGCACGGACACAGCGTGCTGATCGCCGAGGGCGACGCGTGGAAAGACAAGCGGCACACGTTGCAGCCGGGTTTCTCGCGGGCATCGGTGCATGCGTTCGTGCCGACCATGGTCGCGGCGGCCGGCGCGGCGTTCGCGCGTTGGCCGCAGAGCGAGGACGCGTGGCCGATCGAGAGCGCGATCACGTCGCTGGCCATGGACGTGATCATGCGGATGATGTTCTCGAGCGAGATCGGCAACGATGCGCGGCTGGCCGAGCAAGCCGCGCATAGATTGATCGTGTCGACTTATAGCAGCCTCTACTGGCCGATAAGTTCGCCGCGCTGGGTGCCGTGGAAGCGCGCCAAGCGGCAGGCGCAGGCGATGCTGGACGGCTTGATCGAACGTCATCTGCAAACGAGATTGCGCCTGGCGCGCGACGCGTGGCCGGACGATCTGTTGTCGCGTCTGCTGAAGCTGCATCTGTCCGACCCGGCGGCATGGCCGTTGCAGGCCGTCCACGACGAATGCATGACGACCTTCCTCGCGGGCCATGACACGAGCGCGGCTACGCTGACCTGGTGGGCATGGTGCATGGCCGCCAATCCGGCCGCGCAGACGGCCGCGCGCGACGAAGTCCGGCGAGTGCTGCAAGGCGCCGAACCCGACGCGGACGCGTTGGCGTGCTTGCCGTACCTGACCCAGGCATTGCAGGAAACGCTGCGGCTTTACCCGGCCGTGCCGGTGCTCAGCAGCCGCCGTTCGACGCAGCCGTTCACCCTTGGCCGCTGGCAATTGCCCGCCCGGACGATCTTCATGGTGCCGGTGCAATTGATGCATCACGACCCGCGCTGGTTTCCCGAGCCGCTGACGTTTCGCCCCGAGCGCTTCGGGCCGGACGCGCCGAAGTGGCCGCGCGGCGCCTATATGCCGTTCGGCGCGGGGCCGCGAGTGTGCCTCGGACAGCATCTGGCGATGACCGAGCTGACCGTGATCGCGGCGATGCTGTTGCAGCGCTTCGAGCTGAGCGTGCCGCAAGGAATGACGGCGCCGCGGCCCGTGCTGAACGTGTCGCTCAGGCCTGAAGAGCCGCTGCGCTTGCGGCTCAGCCAGATCGCCGGCTAACACGAAGGTAGTGAAACTGCGGTGGACTTTGCTATGATCACTGTATAAACATACAGGTATCGTGAAAGCACCTTGGCAACCGGCGCCCGGTCAGATCTGCGGTCTGACGTCCCTTACTATCTGCTGAACTTCGAGCGTGCGCTGGCGTGGCTGGCCGAGCGCTACGACGACCTGCTCGATGTCGAAGAGCAGGCGTTTCTGCGTGCTTTCGCGGGTTTGCCGCAGGCGTCGCGTGCGCTGTTGGTGCGCATGCTGATGCGCCAGGGCACGTTGTTCCGTGCAAGCCGGCTTGCTTACGACGAGATCGGCTGCCCGTTGCTCGCGGCCGAGCCGATGACGGCGCTCGGCTGGATCGATACCGAACCCGGGCTCACGCTTGAGAACCTGTTCGCGCTGACTACACGGCCCGAGTTGCTGGAGATTTTTGCGGAGGCGATTGCGCTGGTTCCTGGCGCGAAGGCGTTGCGTAAAGCCGATCTGCTGGAAACGTTGCGGCCGTTTTATGAGGGTGAGGGCGACTCCGAAGGCACCGCCGCAAACCCGACCGAACGTCCACTTTCCTCGTGGCACAGCGCCACCTCCGATCGCATCCTCCACGTCGCGATCGCGCCGCTCTGCGAGCGTCTGCGGCTGATGTTCTTCGGTAATTTGCAGCAAGACTGGTCGGAGTTCGTGCTCGCCGATCTCGGCGTGTTCCAGTACGAAAAGGTGCCGTTCGCGCCGTCATCGCGCGCATTCCAGCAGCGGGCCGACGTCGATGTCTATCTCGCGCTGCATGCGTGCCGTGAAGCACTGGACTGGCTGCCGGACGGCGACGCGGAGCCGGCGGCAATTGAAACGCTGGTCACTGCCGTCCGCGAAATTGCAACATCGAACGCGTGGCTCGAAACGCGTCGCGCGAAATTGCTGTTCCGGATCGGGCAGCATTGCGAGCGTCGGCAGAACTGGGCCGCCGCGCTCGCCGTTTACGCGGCTTGCGCATGGCCCGGCGCGCGTCACCGGCGGGTACGCTTGCTTGAACGCAGCGAGCGTTTCGGCGAAGCGTTCGCGCTGGCTGGCGAGGCCTGCGCCGCGCCGGAAAGCGAAGAAGAAGCGCAGCGTGTCGCGCGGATGATGCCGCGTCTGCGGCGCAAGCTCGGCGAGCCGATGGTTCGCGTGGCGGCGGCGCGTCCGGTGGAGCGCAGCACGCTGGCGTTGCCTAAACCTGACGACGCGCTACCGGTCGAATACGTCACGCGCGACCATCTCACCTGCGAAGCCGCGCCCGTGCATTACGTCGAGAATGCGCTGATCAACTCGCTATTCGGCTTGCTGTGTTGGGAACCGGTATTTGCCGCGTTGCCCGGCGCGTTTTTTCATCCGTTCCAGCGCGGTCCGGCCGATCTGCACGCGCCGGATTTTCAGGCGCGTCGTGCGGGGCAATTCGCGGCGTGTCTCGCGCAACTCGATAGCGGCGTTTATCGCGAGACGATTCTGCGGCATCTGCAGAGCAAGACGGGGTTGCAATCGCCGTTCGTGTTCTGGGGACTGCTGACGCCGGAACTGGTTGCGCTCGCACTCGACTGTCTGCCCGCCGCGCATCTGAAGCTGTGGTTCGAGCGTTTGTTGCGCGATATTCGTAGCAATCGTTCTGGGTTGCCGGATCTGATCCGTTTCTGGCCGGCCGAACGTCGCTATGAGTTGATCGAAGTGAAAGGACCGGGCGACCGTTTGCAAGACAACCAGATTCGCTGGCTCGCGTACTGCGTGGAGCACGGCATGCCGGTGCGCGTGGTCGATGTGCGTTGGGTGGGGGATGAAACCACCGCGACCGCCCTCAGCCTCCACACCACCGAGTCCCCCACATGACCTACGTTGTCGCCGTGCGGGCCATGTGCGAATTCACCGCGAAGCGCGGCGATCTCGACCTACGCTTCACGCCCGCGCCGACATCGCTCGAAGGCATGGCGGGCCACGTCGCGGTGGCCGGCCGTCGCGCGAGCGGCTACCAAACCGAAATCACGCTGACCGGCACGCATCGCGGCCTGACGGTGCGCGGCCGCGCCGACGGTTTCTATCCGCTGGCGAACCGGCTCGAAGAGATCAAGACGTATCGCGGCGACCTCACGCGAATGCCCGACAATCACCGCGCGCTGCATTGGGCGCAGGCGCGGGTGTACGGACATCTGTTGTGCCGCGCGCGCGGGCTTGCCATGCTAACGGTCGCGCTGGTGTACTTCGACATTGGCACTCAGAAAGAGACGCTGCTGGAGGAGTTCCATACCGCACGCGATCTGGAGATTTTCTTCGTCGAACAATGCGAGCGCTTTCTCGATTGGGCCGTGCAGGAAGAAGCGCATCGCGCCGCGCGCAATGCCGCGCTCGGCGCACTGCAGTTTCCGCACGGGCAATTTCGCAGTGGGCAGCGCGAGCTGGCGGTGTCGGTCTATCGCGCGGCGCGCGACGGTAAACCGTTGATGGCGCAAGCGCCCACCGGCATCGGCAAGACGCTTGCGACGATTTTTCCGCTGCTGAAAGCGTGCGCGGAGGATCAGATCGAGCGCATCTTTTTCCTCACTGCGAAGACGCCGGGCCGCGCGCTCGCGCTCGATGCCATCGACACGCTTCACCGCAGCGCAGCGGCGTCCAGCTCGTCCGGTTCAGCGCTGCCCTTGAGAACCCTCGAACTGGTCGCGCGCGACAAAGCCTGCGAGCATCCCGACAAAGCCTGCAACGGCGAGTCGTGCCCACTCGCGCTCGGCTTCTACGACCGGCTCGACGCGGCGCGCAGCGCAGCGCTGGCCGGCCCGAAGCTCGATCGTGCTGCGGTGCGTGAAGTCGCGCTCGCGCACGAGGTCTGTCCGTACTATCTGGCGCAGGAACTGGCGCGCTGGGCCGACGTGGTGGTCGGCGATTACAACTACTACTACGACAGCAGCGCGATGCTGTACGCGCTCACGCAGATCAATCAGTGGCGCGTCGGCGTGCTGGTGGACGAGGCGCACAATCTGCTCGACCGGGCGCGGCGCATGTACAGCGCGTCGCTCGATCAGGCGGCGTTGCGGCTCGCGCGTAAAACCGCGCCGGCCACGTTGCGCAAGCCGCTGGAGCGCCTGCAACGCGAGTGGAGCGCGCTCAAGCGTGCGCAGACCGAAACGTATCAGGTCTACGGTGAGGTCCCCAGCAAACTGCTGTTCGCCGCGCAAAAGCTGATCGGCGAAGTGACCGATCAACTCGCCGACGCGCCGCTTTCCATCGACGAAGCCTCGCTGCGGTTTTTCTTCGACGCCATGCATTTCGTCGCGCTGGCCGAACAGTTCGGCGAGCATTCCATTTTCGACATCACGATCAGTGACGATCGTTTCGCACCGCGCGATAAAACCGCTGCCACGCTGTGCGTGCGCAACGTGATTCCCGCGCCGTTTCTTGCGCAGCGCTACGCTGCCGCGCGCACCACGGTGATGTTCTCCGGCACGCTGAATCCGTATCACTTCTATCGCGATACGCTGGGTCTGCCAGAGTCGACGTCATGGCTCGATGTCGAGGGACCGTTTCGCGCGGAGCAATTACAGGTGCGCGTGGCCGGCAACGTGTCGACGCGCTGGCGCGACCGCGAGCGTTCGCTGATGCCGATCGTCGATCTGATCGCGCGGCAGTACGCGGCGCAGCCGGGCAACTATCTGGGCTTTCTGAGCAGCTTCGACTATCTGCAACGTGTGGTCGAGCTGATGCGCGAACGGCATCCCGACGTGCCGGTCTGGGCGCAGGAACCCGGCATGGACGAGGCCGCGCGCGACGCGTTCCTTGCGCGCTTTCGCACGCACCGTCAGGGCGTTGGCTTCGCGGTGCTCGGTGGGGCGTTTTCGGAAGGCGTCGATCTGGTCGGCCAGCAGTTGATCGGCGCGTTTATCGCGACGCTCGGCTTGCCGCAAATCAACGACGTCAACGAACAGATGCGTCGCACGATGGACGCGAAGTTCGGCAGCGGCTACGACTACATGTATCTGTATCCGGGCTTGCAAAAGGTGGTGCAGGCGGCGGGGCGCGTGATCCGCACGGAGCAGGATCAGGGCGTGGTGCATCTGATCGACGACCGCTACCGGCGAGCAGAGGTGCGGCGCTTACTGCCGCGCTGGTGGCAGGTGGATTGAACCCGCGATGCGAAAACGCCGGGCCCGCCCCGCAAGCGCATCCGGAAGCCAATTTCTTTACCTCCCACGTAATCGACCCGCGTCCGGCCGCCCGGCACAGTGACGCCATCGCATCACGAATTCCCATCCACGGACCACGAGGCCGCCATGAACGCAACCGCACCGCATCTCGCCGACGAACCGAACACCATCCGCGCGGCCGACAACACGCGTCTGTTCTACCGCGACTGGGGCCAAGGCACGCCGATCGTGTTTCTCTCAGGTTGGACGCTGAATTCGGACATGTGGGCGTATCAGATGGAACCGCTGGCGCGGCTGAACTGCCGCTGCATCGCTTACGATCGGCGCGGCCATGGCCGTTCGAGCGACCCGGGCCGCGGCTACGACTTCGATACCCTGGCCGACGATCTGAACAGCGTGTTGAGCACGCTCGATCTGCATGACGTCACGCTGGTCACGCATTCGATCGCCAGCGGCGAAGCGGTGCGCTATCTGACGCGGCACGGCTCGTCGCGGATCGCCCGGATTGCGTTCGTGGCGCCTGCGGCCACGCCGTATCTGCTGAAAACCGCCGACAACCCGAACGGTATCGACGGCGTGTTGTTCGAACAGGGCCGAGCCACGCTACGTCGCTCGTTTCCCGACTGGATCGAAGCGAATGCGGCGCCGTACTTCGGCGCGGGCGTGTCGCGCGCGCCGTGCGACTGGACGATCCGGATGATGCTGCAGACCTCGCATCAGGCCATGCTGGAACTCGCGCATCTGCAGACCATCACCGATTTCCGCGAGGAGTTGAAGCGGGTCGATGTGCCCTCGCTGGTGGTGCATGGCGAGCGCGACGTGTCGGCGCCGCTCGAATTGACCGGGCGGCCCACGGCGCGGCTGATCCCCGGCGCGTCACTCTACGTCTATGAAGACGCCGCCCACGGTCTTTACTTCACGCATGCGGAGAGGTTGAACCAGGATTTGCTGGCGTTCCTGGACCGTCGGCCGGCTTAGGGTCGACAGGCAACTGATCTTCTACGGGCGCATCGCCTTTGCGTGCGGCGGCATCGGCATCGGGGGCCTTCTTCAGGGCCTCAGCGGTCTCAGCAGCCTCAGCAGCCTCAGCAGCCTCAGCAGCCCCAGCAGCCTCCGCACCGGAAGACGGCTCATCCCGCCGCGCCGTCTTCGGCGCATCGCCCGCTTCAACCTGCGCGGGCACGCTCTCCGGGTCCCACGTCAGCAGATGGCGCTGCGGATTCGCGATCGCGATGCCCAGTTCGCTGAAGCGGTTCAGAATGCGTCGGTTGAATTCGCGCTGCACGCCCCAGCGCGCGCTGTCGCGGCACTGAATCTGGCCGGCCAGCGTGACCGCCGACCCATCCAGCCCATCGACGCCCCAGAAGCTGAAGTCGGACAGGATCCCGTCCTTGAATTTCTCGTCTTCACGCAGCGCGGCGCCGATTGCCTTGAGCGTATCGATCGCGAGATCGACGTCCTCGCCGAACACGATATTGACCTTCACCGCCGCGTTGCCGAGCCCGCGATTGGTGTTGTTGACCGTCGATACCGAACTGAACGGCACGGTGTACAGCGAGCCGTCGCCGCCGCGCAGCCGCACGGTGCGGATCGACAGATATTCGACCGTGCCGGACACGCCCGCGAGCGTGACCCAGTCGCCGACCTGCATCGCGTTTTCCATCAACAGAAAAATGCCGGTGATGAAATCCTGCACCAGTTTCTGCGAGCCGAAGCCAAGCGCCACGCCGAAGATGCTGGCGCCCGCCAGCAGCGGCCCGATGTTCACGCCGAGTTCGCTGAGGCCGGTGAGCACCACCACCAGCGCGATCACGCAGAACAGCGCGCTGCGCAGCATCGGCAGCAAGGTGCGCAGGCGCGCGGCGCGCACCAGGTCGCCGCTGGTGGTCCAGCGCTCCAGCCGCTGTTCGACCGACACGTTGACGCCTTCCCACACCAGCAGCGCGACGACCGCCGCGACGCCGATCGTTACCAGCGCCGACGCGAGCCGGTGGCCGATCGAGCCGGCGCGGAACAGATCGATCACGTCGACGCCCCACACCTGCAGCAGCGCGAGTACGGTAACCACGCCGATGATCCACGACACCACGCGCCGCAGCAGCGGGTAATAGCGGTAAGCGTGCCGATGCACGAGCGACCTGTCGGCGTCGTCCTGCACGTTGAAGAGCCGCGCCAACGCGCCGAAGATCACGATCGACGCCACCCGCGCGCCCACCAGTACCGCCAGCGAAATGCCGCCGAGATGCAGCAACTCGTGATAGCCGTTGCGCACGTCGAGCGCCCAGATGAACCACAGCGCCATCACGACGAACACGGAGAGCCACGCCCACATGTCGGCCAGCGCGTTGCCGAACATCGCGAGCGAGTCGCGCGCGGCAAAGCGCTGGCGGATCAGTTCGCCGACCGGTGTCGCGCATTGCAGGATCAGGATCGAGATCATCACGTGGCCGGCGAGCGCGACCACCTTCATCAGCGCAAGATGCGCCGCGTCGTTCAGGCCGAGCGACTGCGCGATCTCCGCGATCGCCGAACCGGCCGCCACCACGCTGACGATCCGGACGATCCAGTGCTGCATGAAGGCGGCCCACGCATCGCTCATGCGCAACAGACGCAGACGCGGCGCGCCCGGCTGCAGGAAAAAGCCGCTGACGATCACGATCACGCGGCTGAGTACGTAGAGGTCGATCAGCGAATCGAGCGCGCGATCTTGCGGCGTGCCGTCGTCGGTGACGATCGACATCAGTCCGCTGGCCGCGCCGACGAACACCGCGAGCGGGATGAAGCGCAGCACCAGCGTCAACAGTCCGCGCGGCAGACGCTGCAGCAGCGTCCAGTGATGCACGGCGCGTTGTTTGCCTTGCGCTTCGTCGAGCTTGCCTTGGGCTGATGGCGCGGTGGCGGGACTCGCCGTCGCGGCCGCCGCGCCGGCTTTGGCCTCATCGTCCGTTACCGGCATGACGGGCAGCGGCGGCGCGGCGTTCGGCGCGTCAGCGGGTTGCGGCGTTACGTCGACCGGCAGGCCGGCTTGCGGCGAATCGTCTTCCGTGCCGAGTTCGCGGCGGGCGGCGAGCGCTTTATAAGCGCGGCGCAACAGACGTCGCGCGAGCCATTCGATCACGAGCGCCGGCACCAGCGCGGCCAGCAGCGACCACGCGACGTGACCCAGCACGGCGCGCGCTTGTGGGCTGGTCAGTTGCCAGTTCCACCATGCGCGCACCGACGTCGTATCGAGCAACGCAGCGACCGACGCGCGCAGGGATTCGCCGAGATGGATCGCCCAATGCGCGCCCTGGCGAGCCAGTTGCGACGCCAGTCCGTTGGACTGGAACGCGGTCGGGACGAGGGCGGCGGCGCTGGCCGCCGCCGGGGCCGAGGCAGCGGATGCGCTGGACGCCGCAGGTGGTGCGCTGAGCGCGCCGGCGGCGGCGATGGCTTGCAGCGTGTCGGCGACTTGCGCACGGCGCTTGGGGTCGTTGAGGACGGCGAGCGCCTGGCGGGCCTGCTCGGGCGTCAGCGTGACGCCGGCACCGGAGGCCGACGAGGCGGGCGCGGGTTGCGCCGCGGCGGCAAAGGCCGGCGACGCACCGACGATGAAAAGGAGGACCAACCAGACGAGTAGTAATTTGCGCATAGGGTGTAAGGCGGGGTTCCAGGTGCGGACGGCTGGGCCGGGACGCGTGGACCGGTTCGGCGGCGTGACCTTGAACCGACACGGTTCAGGTCATACAAGTTCCTCGCGGCGGGTGTCGTTGGCCGCCTCGGGCAAGCTGGGCGGGCGTCGACGCCGGGCGGGCGACAAGCGGTAGCCGACAGGCTAGCACGGGCAGCAAAAAACCTGCCTGTCGGACGGCGCAGGGGTGGTCGACGGTCTTGGGGCTTTGGCGCGCAGAGGGGCGCGCGCGATATGCGGGGACGGTGCGCGCCGTCTCCGCATACCGCGTTTAGCCGCTTGCCTCTTTACTGCGGCGCGACCCCGAACGTGCCGTCGACTACTTCGGTAAAGGTTCGCTCTTCACGCAGAATGAAGCGCCGGGTCTGCGCGAACTGGAAATTGTCGCGTGCCTCGGGATCGGCGCGCAGCCTGGCTCGGTAGGCTTCGTAAGCGGCGAGGCTGTCGAACGCGATCAAGCCCCATGCGATGTCGTTGGTGCCCTCGTGCGGCAGGAAATAGCCGACCAGATGACCGCCGCAGCGCGGAATTATGCGGCCCCAGTTGCGCGCGTATTCGTCGAAGGCGTCGCGTTGGAACGGATCGATCTGGTAACGGATGAAGCAGGTGATCGTCATGGTGAAGCTCCCGGTGGAGTGAGGGGCGTGTGGACTGCCATGACGTGAGTATGGAGATCGGCGCGGGGGCGACGTTTCAGGGTGTTGTGAAGTGTCGAACGCGGGGGTTTGCGGCGGGTTGGTAAGTGCTATGGCGCTGCGTTGCGCCGGCCAACGAGCACTACGCCGAGATCAGTGCCACGGACGCGCTAAGGCTTGCGCTGCGTGCGCTGGATGGTCGTCGCAGCCAACGCTGCGCCGATCAGTGCGCACAATGCCGACATCAGTGCCACGGCTCGTAATGCGGCGCCTAGCGCGTCGGCTTGCGCTGCTGCCACGACGGTTCGGGGAGGCGCGCCCAGCGCGCCGGTCTGCGTTTGTGCCGAGGGGGCTTGCGGACCCGAGTCCGAAATCGAAGCCTTGCCCGCCGCAGGCACAGACCCGGACGACCCATCGCCCGCCTCTCCGCCACTCCGCGCAAGACTAGCCGCCTCGCGCTCCGCTCGCGGCACATGCAACGCATCGAGCCGAGCATCGAGCGCGGCATCGTGCGACCACACGAACACGATCCCCAGCACCGCGATCGCCAGCAAGCTCGCGACCCGCGCCACCGCGTTGTTGATCCCCGACGCGACGCCAGTGCGTGCCGCCGGGACCGAGGTCATCACGGTCGTTGTCAACGGTGCGACGGTGATCGTCATGCCGAGGCCAAGCACCGTCAGCGCGGGGAAAAACCCACGCCAGTACTCGCCGCGCACCCACGGCAACGCAATCATCGCGAAACCGGCTGCGGCGATCACCGGGCCCACGGTCAGCAAGGCCCGCGCACCATAACGGCTCGTCAGACCGCCGGTAAAGCGCGACAACAGGCCGATCGTCACCGGCACCGGCAGCAACGCCGCGCCGGCCTGGGTCGCGCTGTAGCCATAAGCGCGGATCAGCGTGAACGGCAGGAAAAACAGCGCACCGCCGAGCCCGAAGTAAACCAGCAGCGTGACAAGGTTGGCGCCGACGAAATCGCGTGAACGGAACACGTCGAGCGGCATCATCGGATTCGACGTTCTCGCTTCAAGCGCGATGAATGCGCCCATCACCAGCAAGCCGCCGACTATCGCGGCCAGCACCCAGCGGTCGCCGAAACCGTGCACCGACGCGAGCGTCAGGCCATAGGTCAGCGCGGCAAGCCCGACGGTCGCGGTGGCCGCGCCCAGCCAGTCGAGTTTCATCGCCGTAGACGCAGGAACTCGCGCCGCGCTGTCGGCCGGCTCCTCCGCAGCGGCATCGTCCTGTCGGCTGTCCGGCACGGCGATCACCGCCAACGCAACCGTCGCGCACGCAATCGGCACGTTCAGGAAAAAGATCGCCCGCCACGAAAACGCATCCACTAGCCAGCCGCCTGAGACCGGTCCGAGCGCCGACGTGATCGCGCCGACGCCCGCCCACGTGCCGATCGCCTGACCGCGTTCGCGATCGTCGAACACCGTGCCGATGATCGCCAGGCTGCTCGGCACCAGCAGCGCCGCGCCCACGCCTTGCACGGCGCGCGCCGCGATCAGCGCGGCGGCGCCGGGCGCGAGGCCGCAACCGATCGACGCCAGCGTGAACAGCACGATGCCGGTGATAAACACCGTGCGCCGGCCGAGTTTGTCGCCGAGCGAGCCGCCCACCAGCACCAGCGCGCCGAGAAACAGCAGATACGCGTCGACGACCCATTGAATCGCCGCTACGCTCGTGCCCAGTTCGGTCTGGATCGACGGTAACGCGACGTTGACCACGGAACCATCGATGAACGCCATGCTGGAGCCGAGGATGGTCGCGGCCAGCGCGAGTTTCTTACGTCGGCAGGGCGAGCCGGCGCTGAGCGATTGAGCGCGGATGGTCAGCGCGTCGCACGGACTGGCTTGGGCGGGAAGCGTGGAGGAGGGACGGCGCTCGAGCGCCGGAATCTGCTGATCGGCCAAGTCCGCACCGGGTTGGATGAACGGCTTTCAGCATAGCAACGCCGGCGGGCATCGGAAAGGCGCGAATGACAAGCAGGCGAAGACGGGCGGGCGCGGCAGGCAGATGAGATAGGCAGGCGAGGCCGGCGAAACAAACAGACGAGACAAACAGACGAGACAAACAGACGAGACAACCGCAGCCGTCAATCAAAAAAAGCGGCCCTTCAAGGCCCGCCCGCACTCAAACCATCGAACTCGTCTGCCGCTCGGCCTCGTCGTCGGCATCCGCACCGCCCGCACCCGACGCGCGCCCGGCCGCCGGTTCCTGATGCAACCGGTTCGCATGCATCAGCCGATACAGCGTGGCCCGCGAAATACCGAGTTCGGCCGCCGCTTCGGACAGCTTGTAGCCATGCCGCTGCAGCGCATGTTCGATCGCGTCTTTCTCGGCCTTGCTGCGGATTTCGGCGAGCGTCACCGCCGGGCCGTTGTCCGCTTCCGGCAAGCCGAGATCGCTCGCCGTGATGAAACGGCCTTCGCTCATCACGACCGCGCGACGCACGCAATTGATCAGCTCGCGCACGTTGCCCGGCCACGGATAGTTCGACATCGCGACGATCGCGTCGCTGGAGAGCCCGCGCAGTTTGCGCGCGCCGTCCTGCTTGTACATGCTGAGCGCGTAATTGGCGAGCAGCTTGATGTCGCCGCCGCGCTCGCGCAGCGGCGGTTCGATCAGACGCAGCACGCATAAGCGGTGATACAGGTCGGAGCGGAAGCGGCCGTCTTCGACCGCTTTGTCGAGATCCACGTGGGTCGCCGAAATGACCCGCACGTCGACATGAATCGGGCCGTTGCCGCCCAGCCGTTCAATGGTGCCTTCCTGCAGGAAGCGCAACAGCACCGCCTGGCATTCATGCGGCATATCGCCGATTTCGTCGAGAAACAGGGTGCCGTCGTGCGCGCCTTCGATCCGGCCGATCTTGCGCTGCAATGCGCCGGTGAACGCGCCGCGCTCGTGGCCGAACAGTTCGGCTTGCAGCAGGCTCGGCGGAATCGCCGCGCAATTGATCGCGACGAACGCGCGCCCCGCGCGCGGCGAGCGATCGTGAATGGCCCGCGCGGTGAGTTCCTTGCCGGTGCCCGATTCACCGGCCACGAAGACCGGGGCGTCGGTCACGCCGCATTTGTCGATGCGCCGGTACAACTGCTGCATCGCTTCGCATTGTCCGACCATGCCGTGCCGGCCGAGCGACGGCTCGGGGACGACCTGGGTATGCCGCAGACTGGAGAGGCCGTGCGCATGGCCGAGCGCGAACACGAGCCGGTCGTTCAGCCACGGCCTGGTCACGAAGTCGAAGCAATAGTCGAGGATGAAGCGGCTGACCAGTTCGTTTTCCGCCTGGCCCGGCGCAATCTGGGCGACCCAATTGGTTTCGACGCGCCGCATGCACGAGGCCAGCGCGGACAGATGCTGCGACGTGCAGTCGCCGGGCAGTTCGACGAGCCCGACCTTGATGTTGCCGCGCTCGATCAGCCGTTCGGCGATCGCCGTGCTTTTAGCATGCACAGCTTGCCAGCCGGACGCCGCGAGGAAATCCGCGAGCTTGTGATCCGGCGTATTGGACACGTACAGAACGGTGCGTTCAGTGTCGACAGGCGTGCTGGTAGTCATGTTCCCCCCGGTTCGATGCTGCTCTCAGGACTGCAGTTCAACGTACTGGACAGACCGGCAACACGCACCGGTCTTCGGCCAACTGAGCCAGCCGGTCCGTTTTCACGAACTCGACCTGGGTTTCGCCGCCGCTTGCGGTTTCTCTAACCGAGTAACCGGGCGATGACGGATTCACGATGGCGGCAACGGCGGGGGCATGAACAGGCGGCGCGAGCCGCGAGGTGCTACATATCGGACAGATGGCAGAACAGCAGTTCACTGCTGAAACCCGCCAGACGTTTTCATCCCCGAACGACAACCGTTTGTTACCTCGTTGGCCTGATACAGGCGCTCTAGGTGGCGCATGGCTTAACCATAAGCGAAACCGCCTGGGAGCGCCATACAAACAAATCTGGATTCAGAGGCTAACCCACACGGCGCGCGCCGCGCTGGCCGTTCAAAAATCATCGGTCAATCCCGGCAATGCGGGGGATCCCACATACCGGCGTATTCCGCCATTTCGTCATCCTGAAACACATGCGACGTTCGTCATGCGTCGCGTCTCAAGCTTGCGACAACTTGGGCATGTCGCGACGAGCGCTGCTTTGTGCTCCTTCGTGCCCCGAAGCAGCGGCACATTTGACCGGCACGCGACGTAATCCCTTGGCTGCAAGGCGTCTCTGTGGACGATCGGTAAGACTCGCCGCAGGCACATCTTTCCTGAGCGGGTCGGCGGCCGGTTGCGGCGCGTGTCGAATCCGAAACAACAGGTGCGCTCAGGAGGGGGCTAATACGGTGCAATGCAGCAAAAATCACGGTGCCATCAGGGTTTGAGGGCACATGGCATAGCCGTTGCAATAGATGGCTCATACAGAAAGAATGCGTTGCCGCCCGGTTCGCAACGGGGAAGCAGAGTCCACAAGAGACCGGCGGCAAACACAGACTTCGTAGGCACGGTCGGGGAAGCGAATGTGACTTACGAGGGTGCGGCGGGGCCAAAAGAAGCGGATGTCAAAAAAAACGGCGCGAATGATCGGTACGGGGTACCGGTCATTCGCTGACCGGACAACGTGACGCGTTGACCTCGCCACTTTTTCCGTCCGAGATGACGGAGTTGAAGCGCAGGCAACGACGACACGTACCGAGTTCGCGCAGTCGGCGAACCAGCGACGCAAAGAAGTAGCGGCGGGGAAAGCAGCGCACGGTGAGGACCGGCCGGCGCGACGAAGCGGGGAGCCAGGGCCCGAGTCTCCTTAGAGAGACCAGAGTACGAGGTGAGCTGGGCGCCGTGTCCGCGTGGTGGCGGACACGGTTCCTGGTGAAGATCAACAGGCAGTCGCGCAGCAGCAGTCGTGCAGCGGATCATCACTCGGGGGTTGTCATGAAAACACAGACTAGCAAGCCGGTCGCCGCAGCGCGGCTGGATCGTGGGATCACCGGACGGACCGACGCCTTGTCATGGCGGCGGCTGCAGGACGCGCCGCGTGCGTTGTTCGCCGCGCCGCCGCCGGATCTGTTGACGCTCGTGATCGCGGACCAGATCAAGCGCCGGGCGCAGGTGGAAATTCAGCGCGACGCCTTGCGCGAGGCGCTCTACGACATGCCGGTGCGGCCCGAGCGACGCGAAGAACGTGGCACGGACGTCTATCCATCCGACGCCGACGAAGAATAAACCCGACCCGAACGTCGATCGTGATCGACACGGCCTCGCCGGCCGAACGGCCCAAGAACGGCGGAGACTCGACATGATCGACATTTTGCTGATTTCGTCCAGCGCGCAACGCGCGTCGCAGATTGCCGCGCGCCTTGAAGAAAGCGCTGTGCCGCATCGGCTGCGGATTGTTTACGGCACCGCGCGGCAATTGCTTTTGCACGTACGCGCCTTCCGGAGCGCGGATCTGCTGGTCGTCGACGACATCGATCTGAATGTCCGCGAACTGGAAGGCGTGGAAGAGGCGTTGGCCTGCACGCCGGCGCTGCATTGCATGCTGGTGACGCCGGAGCCGTCGACCGCGCTGCTCGGCGCGGCGATGCGCGTGGGCGTGCGGCATGTGTTCGCGTGGCCGCTCGAAACCGGCGAGATCACCGGCGCGCTCGCACAGATTCACGCCCGCAAAACCGCCCGCAGCCGCCGTGCCGGACGGATCGTTTCGCTGGCGTCATCGAAGGGCGGCAGCGGCACGACGCTGATCGCCGTGAATCTCGCGTATTCGCTGGCCGCCGCGCGCAACCGGCGCGTGCTGCTGATCGACCTGAGCCAGCAATTCGCCGACGCGAGCCTGCTGCTCGCCGATAAACCGCCGCCTACCACGCTCGCCGATCTGTGTTCGCAGATCGGCCGGCTCGACGCGGCCTTGCTCGACTCCTGCCTGATGCACGTGCATGCGAATCTCGACGTGCTGGCGGGCGCCGGCGATCCGTTGAAGGCTGCCGAATTGTTGCCCTCGCAACTGGAGCGGATTCTTCTGCTGGTGCGCGAGCGTTACGACGCGGTGCTGATCGACGTCGGCCAAAGCCTCAATCCGCTGACGATCCATGCGCTCAATCGCAGCGACTCGATCTGCATGGTGGTGCGGCAAAATCCGCTGTACCTGCATGGCGGACGGCGCATGCTCGATATTTTTCGCGAGCTGGGCTATCCGGCGAGCAAGGTGCGGGTGGTCGTGAACCAGTACGACAAGAACGCGCAGATCAATCTGCAGACCCTCGAAAAAACGCTCGGCGCGAAGGTCGCGCATCAGCTTCCCCGCGACGAACAGTTGACCAACGAGGCGCTGAGTCGTGGCGTGCCGGTGGTGACGTCGGCGCGCGATAGTGCGCTGGCGCAGGGCATCAGGTTGCTCGCCGACATGCTGTGGCCGCCGTTCGTCGAACGTCGCAAGGGTGTGCTTGGGCGGTTGTTCTCGACACGACCGAGTATCCCACCGCAGTTGAAGCCGGGGCATTGAGCGGGGCGCTAGCTGCGACGACGCCCAGCGATTCCGCACGAGGTGTCGCGGCGGTGTATGGTAAAAAGACCACCACCCGCCCGATCACTATCGAGAGCGCCTTCGGGCGCCGCATCGTCCATGCACAACGTTAGCCACGGTCTCAACGACATCGCGTCGATCCTGTCGAATCCGATCCTCAACACGGATTCGTACAAGGCCTCGCATTACCTGCAATATCCGCCCGAAGCGTCGGCGATGTTCTCGTACATCGAGTCGCGCGGCGGACGCTATGGCCGCACGCTGTTCTTCGGCTTGCAGATGCTGATCAAGGAGTATTTGTGCCGGCCGATCACCCCGGCGATGATCGATCAGGCCAAGGCCTTTTTCACCGCGCACGGCGAGCCGTTCAACGAAGCCGGCTGGCGCTATATCGTCGAGCAATTCGGCGGCTATCTGCCGGTGCGAATTCGCGCGGTGCCGGAGGGATCGGTCGTGCCGACTCACAACGTGCTGGTCACGGTGGAATGCGACGATCCGCAGGTGTTCTGGCTGGCCTCGTATCTGGAGACCATGCTGCTGCGCGTCTGGTATCCGATCACGGTGGCAACGCAAAGCTGGCATTTGCGCCAGACGATCCGCGCCGCGCTGGAACAGAGCAGCGACGATCTCACGCAATTGCCGTTCAAGCTGCACGATTTCGGCGCGCGCGGCGTGTCGAGTGCGGAGTCGGCCGCGATTGGCGGCGCCGCGCATCTGGTCAGTTTCATGGGCTCGGATACGGTGCTCGGCGTGGTCGCGGCGAACCACTACTACAACGAAACCATGGCGGCGTTTTCGGTGCCGGCGGCGGAGCACAGCACGATCACGTCATGGGGCCGCGAGCGCGAAACCGACGCGTTCCGCAACATGCTCGCGCAGTTCGGCAAGCCGGGCGCGATCGTTTCGGTGGTGTCCGACTCCTACGATCTGTTCGCCGCGCTCGACGTGTGGGGCACCGAGTTGAAACAGGCAGTGCTCGATTCCGGCGGCATGCTGGTGATCCGGCCGGACTCCGGCGATCCGCAGACTATCGTGTTGCAAACCTTGCGCGCGCTCGATGCGTCGTTCGGTTCGACATTGAATGGCAAAGGAAGGCGCGTGCTCGACAACGTCCGCGTGATTCAGGGCGATGGTGTGAATCCGGAATCGATCGCGGCCATTCTTGCGGCGATGGACGAAGCCGGTTTCGCGGCGGACAACATCGTGTTCGGCATGGGCGGCGCGCTGTTGCAGCAGATCAATCGCGACACGCAGCGTTTCGCGATGAAGTGCTCGGCGATCCGTCTCGGCGACGACTGGCACGACGTGCTCAAGGATCCGGTCACGGATGCCGGCAAGCGCTCGATGAAAGGGCGCCTCACGCTGCTGCGAAATCGCCACACTGGCGAGTATCGAACCACGACGCTGCCGCTCGAGTGGGATGAGCGTACCGCTGAAAGCGATTGGGACGACGCGCTGGTGACGGTGTTCGATTCCGGCAAGCTGCTGATCGACGTCTCGCTCACCGATATTCGCCACCGCGCTCACGCGCACGAAGGCTAATTAAGCGGCGGCGCCTGGCAGCCAAACCGTCACGCCTGCCGCTCGCACGTCGATCTGGCAGGGCGCGCCTTCACGCAGGTGCGCATCTTCGCTGGCCAGGTCGAAATGAACACCGCCGAAATTCACGCGGAGATAGCGCTCGCCGCGACGCAACTCGACCGTTTCGACCACGCCGTTGTGCTCGCCGTCCGGTGAAATCGTCACCGCGTGCGACGAGACCCGCCACATCACGTGTTGTCCGGCCTGCAGATCGCGTCCGCTTGCGCCCGTGCCGATCGTCATCGAGAGGCCCGGAGCGATTTCGACTTGCGCTGGACCCGTCATCACGCCTTCGCCGATGTTGTGCAAACCGAGCAGGCCGGCTACCCGCATCGAGGCTGGCCGTTCGAATACGGCATCGATAAAGCCGGCCTGCAGCACGCGCCCCTGTTCGACTACGAGCACTTCGTCGGCCAGCAACGCGGCTTCGTCAGGATCATGCGTGACGATGATCGTCACCGCGGCGATCTCGCGCTGCAATGTGCGCAGCGATTGCTGCAGACGGCGCCGTCGTGGCGTGTCCAGCGCGGCGAACGGTTCGTCGAACAGCAGCAGTTCGCTATGCCGCGTCAGCGCTCGCGCCAATGCCACCCGTTGGCGCTGGCCGAACGACAACTGATGCGGCAGACGCGCGACCAGTTGCGCGAGACCCAGATGCTCCAGCCAGTAACGCGCGCTCGCGGCGTCGGCATCGACGGGAAAGCTCAGTTGCCGCGCCACGCTCATGTGCGGAAACAGGCCGTAGTCTTGCGGCATGTAGCCGATCTGACGACGCTCGGGCGGCAGCGTGTGTAGTTGCTTTTCACCGAGTTGCACCGTGCTCGTTGTGTTGGAGTCGAGGCCTGCGATCAGTCGCAGCGCGAGCGATTTGCCTGAGCCCGATGGCCCGATGATCGCGAGGCGGCGCGTGGCGGGTGTCCACGCAATGTCGAGATCGAATGCACCGAGTTGGCGTCGCAGATGAAACGCGAGGCGCTGGTCTTCAGCCTCGCCACGGCTCGCCGCCGCCGGCTCGGCGATGGGTTCCAGCGCGTCGTCGCCATTTTCGGTTTGTTCCAGCGCCGCTTTTTGCCGAAGGCTGTAAATCGACAAGGCCGCACAGAGAATCGCGATGGCCAGCGTGGGCAGCAGCAACGGCATCATCGCGGGCAGCCCCTGGCCGCCGAATACGACGTACGTGTAGACCGGCAACGAATACGGGTGATAAGCGACCATCACGGTCGCGCCGAATTCGCCGAACGCGCGCAGCCACGCGAGCGCGAGCCCGGCGCGGATAGCCGGCCACGCGACCGGCAACATGACACGGAAAAAACGGCTGCCGGCGCGATGGCCGAGCGTCGCGGCGACGTCGTCGAGGACCGGATCGACGGCGGCGAACGCGGACTTCGCGGCGATGATCAGGAAGGGCGCCGCGACGAAGGTTTCCGCCAGCACGATGCCGGTGAACGAGTCCGTCAGCATGCCGCCGGTGAAGCGGCCCACCAGGCTATACGGCCCCAGCAGAAACAGCAGCAACACACCGCTGGTGAGCGGCGGCAGCGCTAGCGGCAACTGCACGACGAAGCCGAGCAGCGCCACCTTGCGCGAGTTCGAACGCGCCAGAAAATAGCCGAGCGGCACGCCGCCCAGCAGAATCACGAGCGAGGCCACGCTGGCGCTCGCCGCCGACACGCCGACCGCCGACCACGTGGCCGTCCAGTCGACGTTCGCCCAATCGGCCGCGCCAAGCTGCGGCACGCTGGCGATAAACGGCGCGCACAGATAGACGGCCAGCAGCGCCGCCAGCCACAGCAGCGGCCGTGCGCTCGAACGGCTCACCGCGTTACGGCGCGTTGGCGTCGATCACGGCTTGCACCGAAGGCGGCATGGCCTGAACGTTGCCGCTCACGGTCGGTTTGACGACGTCCACGCCATGTTGCTTGAGCAGCGCACGGCCTTTCTCGCTCAGCAGGAAGTCGACGAAGCTGCTCGCGCCGTTACGGTTCGGCGCGTCAGTGAGAATGGTCAGCGTGTAGCTGGCCTTGGCCTGCAATTCCGGCGCCGGACGGATCGCCGGAATCTTCAGGTCGGACGTCTCGGTCGAATAGAAAAAGCCGGCGTCGAGCTGACCCGATTGCAGGCGGCCCACCAGCGTTTCCTCAGGCAAAACCTGGGCGGGATTTTCCGCCGCGCCGAGCGTCTTCTCGACCAGGTCCGGCTGATGGTAGAGCTCGGCGGCCTTCGTCACCATGTCGACGGTGAATGCGCCCTTCGGATCGAGCTTCGGATCGGTGCGGCCGATGCGGATGCCCGGCTCCTGCAGCACCTGGTCCCAACGCTTGCTCTTGAACTGCGCGGCGAACTTGCTCTGCGGGTTGTAGCCGATCATCAGCGGCGATTCGGCGAAATTCACGTACCACGTGACGTGATCGCCGTTCGCTTCGCCCATCAGGCTCGCGTTCACCTTCGGGCTTGCGCTGATGAAAACGTCGCCGCGACGCAGCTTGCCTTTGATTTCGTTGGCGATCTTGTTCGAGCCCGCCGCATAGCCGCGGAACTGCTGGCCGGTCGCTTTCTCGAACGCGGGGCCGATGCTGCGCTCCATCAGATTGACGAGCGAACCCGCGTACAGCACGTTGACCGTGTTGCTGTCGTCGGCGAAGGCGGGCGCGGCCGTCACGATGCCGGTGACCACGACGAGTGGAGCGACGAGAGAAGCGAGTAGCTTGCGAATCATGCGATAACCCCGATACGTTATTAAGAGCGCTATATTACGACGCCATCGTGTCGTGTTGCACGGATGGCGTCATCCCGCGCGACGTCAATTCAGCGGAAAAGTGCGTACGTAGCTGGTGCCGCCGCTGGCGGTCGCGCGGTCGATCGCGTACAGCAGGCCGCGCGGCGCGTCCACGGCGACGCCGCGGGCGTCCTGAAAGTCGTTTGCAAGCACGCCGATCGTGCCGTCCGGCGCGATCCGGCACAGGCCGGTGGTGTTGCACTTGGTGTACAGCGTGCCGTGCGCGTCGACGGTCATCAGGTCGGGGCTATTGATCTGCACGAATGCGCCGCTGGCCGCCACCGCTTGCGAGCTGGCAAGCAACGCGCTGAGGCTGGCTTTGACGATGTCGTTATTCGCCTGGTCCGACACGTACACGTTGTCGCCGGACACCGCGATACCGACCGGCTTGCCGAGTCCGGTCAGCAGATCGCGTTCAACCGCCGTGTGAGCGTTCGGATCGTAGGTGATCAGGCTCAGCGCGCCTTGCGGCGGATTGCTGCCGCTCTTGATGAACCACGTGGACAGCAGACGGTTCGAGCCGATCGAAATCAGGCCGAGGCGGCGGCGCGTCGGATCGGGACCGGTCAGTGCCGCGATCGTATCGGCGCCGGTGATGCTGAACACCGCGCTTGCCGTGCCGAAGCCGAAGCGCTCGATCATCAGCGCGCCTGCGTCGGCGAAGCTCAGTTGGCTCAGGCTGTTCGACTGACCGGCGACGGTCGGCACGTTGGCGTAATGCGCGAACGCGTGGGCGTCGGGCGAGGAGAGCACGCTGCTGGTCTGATGACGCCGCCGGTCGGCTGATATGCCCGGCGATATAGTGCCTATGGACGAAGTTTCGGCGCGGTTTAATGCGCAAGCCATCGTCGCCGCGTAATATACACACGGACATAACGAATGAACAAGCCGCCAGGCTGCCGATGCTGGAGATAAGCGCGAATGGACAGTGTGAACGTGAGTGCCGCGCCGGCTGTGGACGGCGCGCTGGTTTTGAACGGACGATTCCAGCGTCCGTTGCAGCTCAGCATTGAGCAACTGAGGCAGTACGACAGCGTGCTGGCCACGCCGTTCGATCTGCGCTGCTATACGACGAACCGGTTTATTCGCAGCGTCGAGCCGTATCGTGGCGTGCGTCTGACGACGCTGATCACCGAGGCGGGTTTGCCGAATGCGGTGCCGGGTGAGTTCAAGCGGACGGTGTTTGTCGCGGTCGGGCAAGACGGGTATGTCGTGACGTTTTCGTGGCACGAGCTGTTTAACACGCCGGTTGGCGAGACCGTGCTGGTGGCTTACGAATGCGGCGGCCGTGCGCTGGATGCCGAGGAGGGGGCGCCGATTCTGTTTTCTGGTTCGGATATTCTGCCGGCGCCGCGGCATGTTAAAAGGCTTGCGCGGATCGAGGCGCAGGTTTTGACGGCTTCGGCTTAGGTTTAGGTTGTTTGGGCGAAGGCGGGCGATAGGGGGCACGCTGCAGGCGTAACATGGTCCGCTCTTCTTTCGCGTGTCGATACCATGTCTGACAATCCGCTGGCTGGTGTTGCCGCACCTGATTCGCTCGATGCGCGCGTCGCCGCACGCACGACCGCCTGGCTTTCACTCGCCACCCACGCCGCCTCGCCCGACACGCAACTATTCGCCAAGCTGATCGCCGCGCGCGACGCGCGCAACGAACTTTCGCTGCTCGGTCTGCAGCAGCCGGCATGGCGCGCGCTTCTGGCAAGACATTTCACGCGCGCATCGGCCTCTGCGCTGCCGCTCCCAGTCAATGCAATCGACCAGATCGACTTCGTCCGCACGCTTCACACGTTGTTGCTCGCGCACGCAAACGCTTCCGTCGAGCCGGCCGACGCCGATTGCCTCGCAGCGATCATCGCGCATGCCTGTTTGCGCCCAGATCACCTGTGGCGCGACCTCGGCCTGCGCGGCCGCGACGACGTCACATGGATGCTGACGCGCTACTTCCCGACACTGGTCGAACGCAACGTCGCAAACCTGCGGTGGAAGAAATTCCTGGCTGAACAACGCGCGCTTTCGCTGGGGCTAACGCCTGGCCCGGCACCCGGTTGCCCGGGCTGCGAAGACTACGGACATTGCTTTCCAAACCTCGGCTAGCCACCGTCCCACCTGGATGGCAGTGCGAGGCGGTTCGTGTATGCTTTCGCGCATGGCCGACATTGCAAAAACCAAACCCGCACCCGCGAAAAAATCCGCGAAGGTGCGCCCCGAAGTGCGCTTCAGAATGCGTATCCGTACCGGAGGCGCCGTGGCGCTCGGGCCGGGCAAAGTCGAACTGCTCGAAGCCGTACGCGAGTTCGGTTCGATCTCGGCGGCGGCGCGCAGTCTCGACATGTCGTACCGGCGCGCGTGGCTGCTCATCGACGAACTGAACCGCTCGCTGAAGTCGCCCGCCACGCATTCGGAACAGGGCGGTCAAAGCGGCGGCGGCTGCACGCTGACGCCGGTCGGCGAGACGATCGTCCGTTTGTATCGGGACGTCGAAGTGGAAGCCGAGCGAAGCTGCGCGAAGCAGATCGCCGAGTTGACGCGCTTGATTCGTTCGTGAGTTGAGGGTGTGCGACCAGCGGACCTCGGTACGGCCGACTTTCTAGCCGTAGGCTGCCGGACCGCGGATCTCCGAAGCGCAATCCGCAGAACTCGCCGCGCCCGACTCGCCCGACTCGCCCTTCAACCATGCCGCAAGCAAAACGCCGAAGGCGGCGGACTGCCCAGTTGTGCGACATGCTCAGGATGCAGCCGCGCCATCAACTCCACGAAGCTCGCCACGCTCGCCGTGCGCAATGGGTGATAGTCGATCTGATGACGTTCGCAGACGCGTTTGAGCGTGTTCATCGAATCATGGTCGATGCAGTCCACTGGAAACACCACAATATCCGCGCCCGGCAACGCGGCCGCAAGCAGGCCTTTGCGATCTTCCAACCCGCCGTCATGCACCAGCAGTTCACCACCGGCCGCATCCACGAGACGCTTTAGCGCGGTGTTCGAGCCCGGTCTGCCGCCCACATAAACGATCCGCTTGCCTTGCACGCTGTCGAGACTCGCCCGGCGCGCGCTGGTTCCCTGCGTGGCGTCGGCGGCGTCGACTGTTGCGCGTTCCAGCGCGTCGCATTCGCTTTGCACCAGCTTGAGCAGCGCGAGCGCCTGATCGTGGCTCCTGCGCAGCGCCTGTGCGGCGTCCTGTTCCTGCAGCACGCGTTGCTCGGCGGCCTCGCGGCGGCTGGTGTGCAAAGCCACGCGCTGATCGGCGTCGCTCAGCCGCTCGCGCAAGTGTTGCGCCTCGGCGGCGAGATCGGCTGCGTCGGTGGGAATCTGACGGGCGACGTTCGCGCTGAGTTGCGCGATCTGCTCGTTCAACGCGGCGATCGATGCATCGCGCTGTGCGCCCAATTCGTTCAATCGGCTTTGCTGACGTTCGATTTTCTCTTTCAGCGCGGCGTTTTCTTCTTCCAGCGCAACCAGCCGGCGAATATCCGCGCGGTTCGCCGCACCGACCAGATGCGACAGCATGTGCAGGTCGCCGAATGCTTTCTGGCGCACGGGCATCGTTGCGTGCCGATGCGTCATCAACGCCCAGTACGCCGGCGGGATGTCGCCGTTTTTCAACGCCTCGTCCCACAGTTTCAGCAACTCGACGTCGTCGCCGGCCTGGTCGAAGCGGCGGATCGCCGCCGCATAGTGCTCGTCGAGCGACTTGTGCAGCGCCTTGGCGCAGGCGCCGCCTTCAATCGCGAGTTCCACCGCGGCGTGATGAATCTCGAGGTCGCTAGCGTCGCGGCGATCGAGGTTCGTGAATTTGGGGACCAGCTTGCGCAGTTCCTGCGTGCTCAGACAGGTGCCGATGATCGAGCAATGCAGATGACCGTCGAGTTCGGCGAGGCGCGCGCGTCGCTGGGTGCCCGGCCTAGGCTGCGGCGCGTTGCCCGGCGTGCAGCATGCGTTGGTGGTGGCGTGCATGCCGGCGTTGGCAAGGTCGTCGCCGGACAGTTTCAGACGCGAAGGCTGGGCGAGGCGAAACGGGGGCGTGTGCATGAGGTCCTCGAATCCGGTTCGGGGTCAGTCGTGCTCGACGTGAACGTGACACGTGCGCGGCGGGTTTGCCGCGCACGCGCGGGCCACGATGTATTCGCGAAGATATAACGGTGAGCGAAAGGGAACGTTCATCTGCGTCACTAGCCAATCAGTCGTTGGAGCCGACGAGACTGGGTTCCGTATGCGCGTCGCGCTGAACGGCCGCCACACTGCGGCTGCGGCGGCCCGTGGCGCGCGTGCCGGCGCTTGACGCGAAGTTAGCCGTGACAGGCCCATGCTGTTCGAGAACATGGCCAACGCACAGGCCGATAAAAACGGTATCGAGCCTTTCAAGCTCCGCCACGACTTTGCGCAACGCGGCCAGATCGTTGCTGAACACGTCCGAGAAAATCGCGTCGCGCAGTTGTTCGGCCGAACGGGCTTCCTCGATGGCGGCCTTCAGGTCGTGCAGACGCGCGAATCCCGCTGCCCGGGCCCGCTCGGCGAGGATCGACAGCAACTGGTTCAGCGAATGCGAGCCCGACGTGCCGACCGACGCGAAGTTGAGCGGGTCGTTGGTCAACATCAGCACGAAGCGCTGCACGCTGCCGTACAGGCGCCGGTAAGCATCGACGACGTCGCGGATCGATTCGGCGCGGCCGCGCTCGGACGCCGATTTCACCGCGACGATCGTCGACGAAATCTCGTTCGCAAAGCGTTGGCGGCTATTTGCCGGGTCGGACGGAGTGGATCGGCTGCGCACCGCTAAAGGCTCCTGCTGGCTGGTTGGGCTTCAAGGGTCGGCGGGGCGATGGGCCAGGCTGGAGAACCAGCAGCCACGCGGCATAAAGCCGACCGTGATATTCGACAGGATATAACGAAAGGCCGCCAGGGTGTTGATCGGAACGAGCGTTCGGTTTGGGTTTGGACGGCGGTTATGCCGCGCTATAGCCTTGGTTGTGCGGCGTTTATGGCTTGGTTATGGCTTGGTTATGGCTTCGTTATGCCCAGGTTATGCCGCGTTCGTGCCTCAGTCACGCCGTCCCTATCCCTTGCGCGCGAAGTCGAGAAACGCTTTCACCGCCGCCGTTTTTTCATACTTCCGGTAGGCAATCGCGATTTCCGACGCGATCGCCTTGCCGGCGATGTCGCGGTACACGACACCGGGCAGCACGACGCATTCGGCCAGCGTCTGCGGCACCACCGCGACTTTGCCGCCCAGCGACACGCAGGCCAGCACGGACGCGAGCGTGCCGGGCCGGGGCCCGAGGCGAGGTGAGAAGCGCCCGCGCCGCGCCACTTCGAAGGTGGGCGCCTCCTGTTCCGGCAGCACGAACCACTGGTCGTGCAGTTGCGCGGGTTTGACGGTTTCCGACGCGGCCAGCGGGGAGTCCGCGGGAATGGCCAGCACGAACCGGTCGTGATGCACGGTGGCGGCCTGAATGCCGTCGGCGAGCGGCATCGGCGGACGGACATAGGCGGCGTCGAGCAGACCGTCGTGCAGCATGGCGGCGACGGCGTCCATCGGCACCTCGCGAATCGAAATCTCGATGCCGGGATGCGTGTCGCGAAAGCCGCCGACCGACCGTTGCAGCACGCCCGCATAAACCGCCGACGCCACATAGCCGACTTCGATCCGCCCTAATTCGCCGCGCTCGGCGAGCAGCGCGCGCTCTTCGCCGCGAGCGAGGTGGTCGAGCGCGGTGAGCGCCTCGACGAGGTACGCGTTGCCGGCGGCGCTCAGCGCCACCGAGCGTTTGGTGCGATGAAAGAGGCGCACGCCGAGCAGGCGTTCGGCTTCCTGGATCAGCTTGGTCAGCGACGGCGCGGCGATGCCCAGTTCGTCTGCGGCGCGCGAGAAATGCAGCTGTTTTGCGACGCAAACGAAGGCATGGATATGGCGGAGTTCGAGTTGGCGCATGGGCGCTTGTATTTCACTTAAGGCTAATTATTTTGCGATTCTATGCCAATGACAGGAAATACAGACATCGCTACGATGAGGTGACTTTCTTTCCCCTTTCTTTCCCCGCTCTTTCCCGTTAGACACAGCATTCATGCCACCTGACTCCGCCCACGCCACAACTCCCGCGCCCGCGCCCACGGCTACGCCCGCACCCGCGCCGGCCGCCAACCCCGCCTTCATCCTCGCCACCGCCTCCGCGACCTGCGCGCTGATCGTGCTCGACACCAACGTCGTCGCCGTCTCGCTGCCGTCGATCGCGCGCTCGTTCCACGCGAGTTTCGCCGACGTCGAATGGGTCGTCAGCGCCTATATGGTCGCGTTCGCCTCGTGTTTGCTGCCCGCGGGCGGTCTGGCCGACCGCGTCGGCCGCAAGAAGATGCTGTTGCTCGGGCTCGCCGTGTTCTTTCTGGCGTCGCTCGGTTGTGGCGTGGCGCCGTCCGCGCTGTTGCTGAACCTCGCGCGCGCGGTCAAGGGCGTGGGCGCCGCGATGCTGCTCACCGCGGCGCTCGCGGTGATCGCGAATACCTTCCAAGAAGGACCGGCGCGCGTGCGCGCATGGGCGGTGTGGGGCACCTGCATGGGACTCGCGACCACCATCGCGCCGCTGGTCGGCGGCGTGATCACGCAATGGCTAGGCTGGCGCTGGATCTTTCTGCTGAACCTGCCGGTGTGCGCGGTACTGGCGTGGTGCGCGTCGCGCGCGATCGTCGAATCGCGCAATCCGCAGCGCGGTCCGCTCGACGTCGCCGGCGGCTTGCTGTTCGGGCTGGCGCTGTCGCTCGGCATCTGGGCCTTGATCGAGGTGCCCGCCGACGGCCTCGCGAGCTGGCCCACCGTCGCCAGGCTCGCAGGCTGCGCGCTGCTGCTTGGCTGGTTCGTCCAGTTGCAGCGCGTGCGGGCGCACGCCATGGTCGATCTCGCGCTGTTCCGGCAGCCGCGCTTCGTCGCCGCCGTGCTCGCGATGTTCGGTTACGCCGCCTGCGCGCAGGTCATGATGACGTTCCTGCCGCTGTATCTGCAGAACGCGTTCGGGTTGTCGGCGGTGGCGGCGGGCGTCGGCATGCTGCCGTTCGCGCTGGCCATGGTGGTCGGGCCGTACATCGGCGCAGCGCTCGGCAAGCGGTTTTCGGCGATGACGCTACTGTCGGCCGGCTTGTTGCTGATCGCGCTGGGCAATCTGCTGACGGCGCTGGTGGCCGGTGACGAACGCTACGCGCGGGTCGCGCTCGGCATGATCGTCACGGGATTGGGCGCCGGGATACTGAACGGCGATACCCAGAAAGCGATCATGGCGTGCGTGCCGCCGGAGCGAACCGGCATGGCGTCCGGCATCAGTACGACCACGCGTTTCACCGCGATCGTGACCTCGGTCGGCGTGCTCGGCGCGGTGCTCGCGGCCCGCACCCACACGGCTTTCGTCGCCAATGCGCCGCTCACGCCCGACGTCAAGGCCGCGCTCGACGCCGGCTTCATGTCCCGCGTGCTGGCAGGCGACACGGCGCAAGCCACCGCGTCGATGTCATCGGCACTGCGACTGACGTTGATATCGGCCGCGCACGCGAGCTTTGCCAGCGGCTTTGCCGCCGCGCTCGGGCTGGCCGGGCTCGCCGCCGCGGCGATTGCCGCCGGCGTCTGGCTGCTGGGTGGCCGGGCCGAAGCGGCGCGGCTACGTGGGATGGTGTCGAACGGCTAGAGCGCGGCTGGGCTATCCAGCCCGCGCCGTTTTCCGATATTGTGTGCTGCGTGCTCGCGCCCGAATGACCGCGCAGCACTTCCGGACCCAAGGTTCTTCGCTAACCCCGGCAACGCAGAATACGAAAAAAAATGAGCCAAACCAACAACGCATTGATCGAGCGGTTTTACACGGCCTTCCAGCAGCGCGACGCCGAAGCCATGGCCGCCTGCTATACCGACGACGTGGTCTTCAGCGATCCCGTGTTCGGCGAATTGCGCGGGGACGAAGCGCGCGACATGTGGCGCATGCTGGTGGCGCGTGCGCAGAACTTCTCGCTGACGTTCGACAACGTCGACTCGGACGAGCGTAACGGCCGCGCCCACTGGGTCGCCCGCTACCTGTTCAGTCAGACGGGCCGCGAGGTGGTCAACCGGATCGACGCGCGTTTCGTGTTTCGCGACGGCCGCATCGCCGAACATCGCGACAGTTTCGATTTGTGGCTCTGGTCGCGTCAGGCATTGGGCGTCAAAGGGATGCTGCTCGGCTGGTCGCCGCTGGTGAAGCGCGCCATCCGCGCACAAGCGAAAAAAGGTCTGGCGCTTTATCGCGGCCGACAGTTGCAGAGCTGACCGTCCGCCGCCGCCCATCCGACCTCCCGCTTGCCATGCGCCGGCGAGTTGATACAGTATTTCGTCACGCCGACGAAACGAGGGGATGTCATGCCAGTAGTGGATTCCGCCTGGGAAGAGTGGCTCAGCAGCAATGTGGCGCGCGGCTGCAGCGTGGATTCGATGATCGATTCGATGGTGCAGGCCGGTTTCGCTGCCGACGCCGCGCGCGCGGCCGTCCACAAGGCGTTCGGCCAGGAAGCGCAGGACGTCGGCGCGGCGTCGCTCGCCGCGACCGAGGCCGTGCTCGCCAAAACCGCGCCGCGCACCTATCACTACGATGATTCGCCGGTCGCCGCCGGCAACGTGATCCGCGCCCACGACCGCGACGTGCGCGTGCTGATGCGCTGCGAACGGCCGCAAGTGATCGTGTTCGCCGACGTGCTGTCGCCCGAAGAGTGCGAGGAGATGATCGAGCGTTCGCGGCATCGGCTGAAACGCTCCACAATCGTCAATCCGGACACCGGCAAGGAGGATGTGATCCGCAACCGCACCAGCGAGGGCATCTGGTATCAGCGCGGCGAGGACGCGTTCATCGAGAAGCTGGACCGCCGCATCTCCAGCCTGATGAACTGGCCGGTCGAAAACGGCGAAGGGCTGCAGATTCTGCACTACGGCGTGACCGGTGAATACCGTCCGCATTTCGACTACTTCCCACCCGATCAACCCGGCAGTGCGGTGCATACCGCGCAGGGCGGCCAGCGCGTGTCGACCTTGGTGATCTATCTGAACGACGTGCCCGACGGTGGCGAAACGATCTTCCCGGAAGCGGGCTTGTCGGTCGCGGCCAACCAGGGCGGCGCGGTGTACTTCCGCTATATGAACGGCCAGCGCCAGCTCGATCCGCTGACCTTGCACGGCGGCTCGCCCGTGCTCGGCGGCGACAAATGGATCATGACGAAGTGGATGCGCGAACGCGCCTACGGCTGACGCCGCGCTATTCGGCTCGTTATTCGACGCGTTATTCGACCGTCTGGCCGACCGTGATGGTGGCGGCGTCGGTCGAGCCGGCGAGCAGTTGCTTCAAGGCGGCGCGTCCGCTCGTGTAACCCATCCGCAGGATCATCAGGCCGATCGCGGCGCCGGCCACGTGGTCGAGCACCGGCACACCGGCCAGACTGCCGGCCAGTCCCAACGTCGCGACCAACGCCGACACCGCATCCACGCGAGCGTGATAGGCGCTTGCCAGCAGCATCGCCGAACCGGTGCGGCGGGCTTCGGCGCGCAGGTAGCGAAACAGCGTTTCCTTGGCGATCGTGACGAAGCCGCTGATGGCGAGCGCGCCGATATGCATGGCGGTGCTGTCGGTTAGCGTCGACGTCTGCGCGACGCTGTTCCACAGCATTTCGATGGCCGTGACGCTCAGCACGGTGGCGATGAAGAGCGACGCCAGCGCCTGCTCGACGCCGTTGCCGGCGGCGTGCGGGGTGGTGCCGCGCTGTCGCGTGGTGAGGTAGAGCACGACCAGCACGACGCTGTCGGCGGCGAGATCGCTCAGCGTGTGGATGCCGTCGGCAAACAGTCCGTCCGAATGCGCCGTCACGCCGATGGCAATTTGCATCGCGCAGAGGAACGCGTTGAGCAGCGCGCTCGTGGAGGCGGCCTTAAACAAGGTGCCCGCCGAGAAAGGCATGGCTGCGGCAGTCGCGCTCGAAAAGCTGGGACATTGGGTGGGGACCGTTTTTCTGTTGTCGCAGCAAAGTACCGGGCGAACGTGGCACGGCGATGACAGCGGTCCGACGGCGCTCAGTCCGTCTTGTAGATAGCCGGGTTATGCAACTCCATATAACGCTCCGGATTCGCGAGCCCGGTAAAACCATGCGGCGCGTACACGTGATGCGCGTCGCTCGTGACCAGCACGATGCGTCGCAAACCGGCGAGCGAGGGGCTCGCGAAAATGTGCTTCAGCAACGCGGACGCGACGCCCTTGCCGCGATACTCCGGCAACACGAAAACGTCGCACAGGTACGCGAAAGTGGCTTGGTCCGTAACAAGACGCACGAACGCGATCTGGCGGCCGTCGAGATAGCCGCCGAAACATAGCGAGCCCGCGACGGCGCGCTCGAACGTGTCGCGCGGCATGCCCTTGGCCCACGGGGTCTGCTGCGTCAGGAAGGTGTAAATCATCTCGATGTCGAGATCGGCCTTGTTGCTCGAGATGGTCAAATCGTTCGCTTGCACCGCGTGTCTCCTCCTGTTTATCGACGCTTCAAAAGGATACGGCGGTGCTGCGTTTCGCACACCGCCGTATCGGGTCACTGTCTCAGGCCGTGACGTGTAACGCCTCCGCCGTCAACCCTTCGCGGGATCTTCATTGCCGCGCGAGCCGCCGCCGATGCTTTGCCCGGCGTTATGCGGCAGGCCCCAGTAGCCGATCACGGACACCAGCGTCAGCACGCCGGCGAGCAGAAACGCGAGGCGGAAATCGTCGAGCGTGAACACGCGGCCGGTCGTCTCGCCGTTGAAGAATGCCGCCGCCCGCAGCGACACCGCGCCGAACGCGATGCCCAGGCCGATGGTCATCTGCGCCGCGGCGCTCCACAGCGTGCTGGCCGCGCTCATCTGCGGTTGCGCGACGTCGGCATAGGCGAGGGTGGCGAGCGTGGAAAATTGCATGGAGCGCGCCACGCCGTAGACGAACACGACGGTCAGCACCAGCGGGAGCGGCACGTTCGGCGTCAGCAGTCCGCAGGCGATGATGAACAGGCCCGCCACCGTCACATCGACGATCGACACCATGCGGAAGCCGTAGCGCTGCAGAATCCGCGTGGTCAGCGCCTTCATGCCGAGATTGCCGAGCGCGCTCGCGAGCAGCAAGAGCCCTGACTTGAACGCGGACAAACCGAAGCCGACCTGGAACAGCAGCGGCATCAGATACGGCACCGCGCCGATGCCGATCCGCGTGAACGAGCCGGTCACGACAGTCACGGAAAAGGTCGGAATTTTCAGCGTGGACACGTCGATCAGCGGATGCGGATGACGCTTCGCATGCTGAAACGCCACCACGCCCATCAGCAAGCCGAACAGCACGACCGCGCCGGCGACCCACGGATTCTCGCCGGGCTGGCTCGCCAGTTCCGCGCCGTACAGAATCGCGGTGAGCGTTGTGCCGCTGAGCAGCAGGCCGACCACGTCGAGCGGCTTGCGCTCCGTGCCGCGCAGGTTCGGCACCAGGGCGAGCACCACCGCCATGACCGCAATGCCCACCGGCACGTTGAGCAGAAAGATCCAGCGCCACGACGCATAGGTCGTGATGAAGCCGCCAACCGGCGGTCCGATCACCGGCGCGGCGATCGCCGGCCACGTGATGGTGGAAATCGCCTGCATCATGCGGCTTTTTTCGGTGCTGCGGACCACGATCAGACGGCCCACCGGCACCATCATCGCGCCGCCGATACCCTGCAGCAGACGCGCCGCGGTGAATTCCGCGACGTTCTGCGACAGCCCGCACAACACCGAAGCCACCGTGAACACACCGATCGCGCTGAAGAACACCGTGCGCGACCCGCAGCGATCGGCGACCCAGCCGCTCACCGGGATAAAGATCGCCAGCGCCAGCATGTAGGCCGTCATGCCGAGACTGAGGCTGTTGGGACCGACGCCGAACGAGTGCGCCATCTGCGGCAGCGCGGTGGCGATCACCGTGGTGTCGAGATACTCCATGAAGAAGGTCGCCGCGACGATGTACGGCAGCCAGCCAATGTGCGAATTGCGTGCGCTGCCTGCGGTCATTGTCCGATCCTCGTTGCCGGCGTGTGGGATACGAGGGCGCGTACGACGAGTGGGCGGCTGGCGCGATTCTCAACAGGCTTCATGTTCTTGCAACTACCTTTCGAAAGCGGGTTTCCGGCATGCGGATATAGACGCGCAAGGAGATTGCGGCCTAGACGGTGACGTGCCGGTAGAAATAGGGCGCGTGGCCGCTAGCCCTGAATCGTAACGCAACCGACCCGCCTGTATCGCCGGGGATTGCCGTCATAACGGCGGATGGCCGGCCGACCGCAACCGTGCGACGGCCCTTCGTCTCCCGGTGACCTCTCCGCCTCAGTCCTTCGCGGCGTACTCGCGATCCAGCTTGTCGTACAGCGGCTTGTTGACGAGGCGCTGACGTTCGCTGAACGGCGCGACCAGCGTGGCGTCCTCGTCGAGACGGCCGTTGCTTTTCAGCGTGCCGAGCGCGCGCTGCATGCCAAGTACCGCGCCCTGCAGCGCCGCGTTTGCGTACAGCACGATGCCGTAGCCGAGTTTCGCCAGCGCTTCACGCGACTGCACCGGCGTCTTGCCGCCGATCACGATGTTGATCAGTTGCGGCGTGTCGAACAGCCCCGGCAGTCGTTCGATGTCGGCCAGCGATTCGGTCGCCTCGATAAACAGAATGTCGGCGCCGGCTTCGATGAAGCGATGACCGCGCTCGATCGCGTCTTCGATACCGTGGACCGCAGCCGCGTCGGTGCGCGCCATGATCTGTAGATTGCCGTCTTCGCGAGCGTCGACGGCCGCGCGGATCTTGCCGACCATCTCGCTCGCGCTGACCACTTCCTTGCCGGCAAAGTGGCCGCACTTCTTCGGCATGATCTGGTCTTCGAACTGGATCACGTCGGCGCCGCTGCGTTCGAGCACGCGCACGGTCTGGCGCACGTTCAGCGCATTGCCGAAACCGGTATCGGCGTCGACGATCAGCGGCAGCGCGACCGCGTCGCGAATCCGCGCGGTGTGCTCGGCGACTTCCGCGAGACCGATGAAACCGAGGTCGGGCAGGCCCAACGACATGTTGGTGACGCCCGCGCCGGTAATGTAGATCGCCTCGAAACCGGCGTCCTCGATGACGCGCGCGCTCATCGCATTGAAAGCGCCGGGCACGAGCAGGCCTTGGCGTTCGTTGACTTTGGCGCGGAACGCGGCGCGGCGGATGGCGGAAGTGGTCATGACGGTGTGTCTCCAGTTGGAAAGAGGATTAAACGAAGCTGGACGTAAGTTTGCAGGAACCATGCCATTGGCGCGCTTTTAAAGCTTTGTACTAAATAATCAGTGACTTAGACGCAATGCGAGGCGTGCGGCGGTTCGTGGCACAATGCATGCACCGTTCCATGAAACGTTTCATGGAACGTTCCATATTTGAAGCGGAGTGCCGTGGTGTCTACTTTCACGTCGTCCCTGGCGGCGCCGCAGGCGGGCCGGCCGGGCGTTGCACTGGTCAGTATCAGCCGGTTGCAATCGCTTTGCGAGACCGTCGCGCCGCGCTACGCCGAGCGCGCGCGATTCTTTTCGGTACGCGAGGGCTACGGCGCGGCCGTCACGGCCTTGCAGGCCTATGTGGACGCGGGCGCCGTCGACGTCGTGCTAGCTGCCGGGTCGAACGGCGCGTATCTGCGCGACAACCTGAACGTGCCGGTCGTGATGGTGAAGGTGAACGGCTTCGACGTGCTGAGCGCGATCACCCGCGCCACTACGACGTGGCCCGGCGCGCAGATCGGCCTGGTGTTGCACGAGACGATCTCGCACGAACTGGCGGACCTGAGCGCGTGGCTGAAAGTCGGCCTGAAGCAGCGCGCCTACCAGTCGATCGACGAAGTGCGGCTCGCCGTCGCCAATCTGGCCGCCGAGGGCTGCAGCGTGATCATCGGTCCCGGCATGGCCTGCGACGTCGCGCAGCAGGTGGGCCTGGCCAGTGTGTTTCTGTACTCGCTGGGCGCGGTCGAAGAAGCATTCGAGCGCTCGGTGGAACTGGCGCGCGTGAGCCGGCAAAAGGAAGCGAAGCGCGAGCGGCTGAATACGATCGTCGGCCATCTGCGCGACGGCGTGGCCGCCTTCGACGAAGCCGGCCAGCTCGAAGCGGTCAACCCGGCCATGCTCGATCTGCTGGGCTTCGATGCCCCGAAAGACATGCTGCTGGCCGGCCGCGAACGGGACGTGGCTGCGCAGGTGTCGCAGGCCGTCGGGCCGTTGTTGCGCGAAATGCTCGAACAGGGCCAGCCGATCGAGGAGCGTGTCGAGCAGATCGGCGGCCGGGCGCTGATCGTCAACTGTGTGCCGGTCGTGGAGCAGGGCGTGCGTTCCGGGTCGGTCGTGACGCTGCAGGATGCGCTGGTCGCGCAGCGCATCGACCGCTCGCTGCGCACCAGTCAGCGGCCGAGGCATCAGGTAGCGCGGCATTATCTGGGCGATCTGGTCGGCGATTCGGCGGCGCTCGAGCGGGTGCGGCGGCTGGCTCGCGCGGGCGCGGCGCACGACGCCACCGTGTTGCTCACCGGCGAAAGCGGCACCGGCAAGGAGCTGGTTGCGCAGGGCATTCACAACGCGAGCCGACGGCGCGGCAATCCGTTCGTCGCGTTCAATTGCGCGGCGTTGCCCGAGGGGCTGATCGAAAGCGAACTGTTTGGGCACGAGGAGGGCGCGTTCACCGGCGCGCGACGCGGCGGCAAGCCCGGCCTGTTCGAAATCGCGCATACCGGCACGATGTTTCTCGACGAAATCGGTGAAATGCCGGCCGCGCTGCAAAGCCGGCTGCTGCGTGTGCTGCAGGAGCGCGAGGTGATGAAACTCGGCGCCGGGCGCGCCACGCCGGTCGATGTGCGGGTGATTGCCGCGACCCATCGCGATCTGCATGCGCTGGTCGAGCAGGGCGTGTTTCGCGCGGATCTGTACTTTCGACTCAACCTGCTTCAGATAGCATTGCCGCCGCTGCGCGCACGGCGCGGTGATATCGCCCAACTGGCGCGGCACTTGTTAAGCCGCAGCGCGCTCCAATATGGTTTGTCGGACGCCGCGCTGGACCGGGTGCTGGCCTTTCTCGCCCCGTTGTTCGACGGCTACGCGTGGCCCGGCAACGTGCGGGAGCTGGAAAATCTGCTGGCGCGCGCCGCGATTTATCTCGGCGACGCCGCGATGGCGGCCACGGCCGCATCGCAAGGCGGCGAGGATTGGCAGGCGGTGTTCCCCGAATTCGGGCGGATGAAGCGGGCATCGACAGCGGATCTTGTTCAGCACGATCCTCAACCCACCGCCGACAAGGCCCGCGCCGCACCAACCCGCGAAGACGTCATGCGCGCCCTCGACGAATCGGGCGGTAACCGCGCCGCGGCAAGCCGGGCGCTGGGAATTGGCCGCACCACCCTGTGGCGCTTGATGAAAGGCTGATCCGACGCAATAGCCTGCGGCGGCGCAACAAATAGTATAAAACTATCGTAATTATTGAAACACTTCACTTTACCTATTAAGCGTCGTCTGACATACTGACTCCACTTTCCAACCACTCCGAAAGAGGACTCAGTAAATGCCGATCATCAACAGTCAAGTTAAACCGTTCAAGGCACAGGCTTTTCACAATGGCGATTTCAAGACCGTCACGGAAGAAAGCCTGAAGGGCAAGTGGTCGGTGTTCGTTTTCTATCCGGCTGACTTCACGTTTGTTTGCCCGACCGAACTGGGTGACCTGGCCGACCGTTACGACGAATTCAAGAAGCTGGGCGTTGAAATCTACAGCGTGTCGACCGACACGCACTTCACGCACAAGGCATGGCACGACACGTCGGACACGATCCAGAAGATCAAGTACCCCATGATCGCTGACCCGACGCTGGCGATCTCGCGCAACTTCGACGTGCTGATCGAAGAAGAAGGCCTGGCACTGCGCGGCACGTTCGTGATCAACCCGGAAGGCGAGATCAAGCTGTGCGAAGTGCACGACAACGGCATCGGCCGTGACGCAGGCGAACTGCTGCGCAAGGTGCAAGCTGCACAATACGTCGCGGCTCACCCGGGTGAAGTGTGCCCCGCCAAGTGGACGCCGGGCGCTGAAACGCTGACGCCGTCGCTGGACCTGATCGGCAAGATCTAAGGTCTCCAGACCGCTCGTAGCAACCGCAACAAGCGCCTCACGGCGTGTCACCGTGCGGACCGTTGAATACGACGGTTCGCGCGTCCCCGGGCCGCACCTGTCCTTTCCGGATGCGTGCGGCGCCGGGAACCCAATACCCATCGCCACGGAATCGAATCGCCATGCTTGATGCCAATCTCAAGACTCAGTTGAAAACGTACCTCGAAAAGGTTAGTAACCCTATCGAGATCGTCGCGTCGCTCGACGACAGCGCAAAATCGCAAGAGCTGCTGGCATTGCTGAACGATATCGCGACGCTGTCGGAACGCGTCACCGTGATCGAGCGTCGCGGCGACAGCGAACGCAAGCCGTCGTTCTCGATCGGCAACCCGGGCAAGGAAACGGGCATCCGTTTCGCCGGTATTCCGATGGGGCATGAATTCACGTCGCTCGTGCTGGCGCTACTGCAAGTCGGCGGCCATCCGGTCAAACTCGAGGATTCGGTGATCGAACAGATCCGCAATCTCGACGGCGACTATCAATTCGAAACGTATTTTTCGCTGTCATGCCAGAACTGCCCGGAAGTCGTCCAGGCGCTGAACGTGATGGCGTTGATCAACCCGCGCATTCGCCACGTGGCGATCGACGGTGCGTTGTTCCAGAACGAGGTCGAAGCGCGCCAGATCATGGCGGTACCGACCATGTTCATGAACGGCGAAGTGTTCGGCCAGGGCCGCAGCGGCGTGAAGGAAATTCTCGCCAGGCTCGACACCAATGCCGGTGCGCGGGCCGCGAAGGAACTGGAAAAGAAGCCGGTGTTCGATACGCTGATCGTCGGCGGCGGGCCGGCGGGTGCGGCAGCGGCGATCTACTCGGCGCGCAAGGGTATCGTGACCGGCGTCGTGGCGGAACGCTTCGGCGGCCAGGTGCTCGATACGCTGTCCATCGAAAATTTCGTCTCCGTCACGGAAACCGAAGGGCCGAAGTTCGCCACGGCGCTCGAACAGCACGTCAAGACGTATGAAGTCGACATCATGGACGTGCAGCGCGCCGAAGCGCTGATCCCGGGCCGCATCAACGAAGTGCGCCTGGCCAACGGCGCCGTGCTGAAGGCGAAGACCATCATTCTGGCCACCGGCGCGCGCTGGCGCGAAATCAACGTGCCGGGCGAGCGCGAGTATCGCAATCACGGCGTGGCGTACTGCCCGCATTGCGATGGCCCGCTGTTCAAGGGCAAGCGCGTCGCGGTGATCGGCGGCGGCAATTCGGGTGTCGAAGCGGCTATCGACCTCGCGGGGATCGTGCGTGAAGTGACGCTGTTCGAATTCGGCGCCACGCTGCGCGCGGACGAAGTGTTGCAACGCAAGCTGCGCAGCCTGGCCAACGTGACCATCGTCACGCAGGCACAGACCACGGAAATTACCGGCGACGGCAAGAAGGTCAACGGTCTGGTCTATAAAGACCTGCGTTCGGACGAAGTGAAGACGATCGAACTGGAAGGCGTGTTCGTGCAGATCGGTCTCGTGCCGAACACCGAGTGGCTGAAGGGCACGGTGGAGTTGTCGAAGCACGGCGAGATCGTTGTCGACGCTCGCGGCGCGACGTCGGTGCCGGGCGTGTTCGCGGCCGGCGACGTCACCACGGTGCCGTTCAAGCAGATCGTGATTGCAGTGGGCGAGGGCGCGAAGGCATCGCTGAGCGCTTTTGATCACCTGATCCGCAATAGCGAAGAGCTTGAGGCGGTGAGCGAGGCTGAGGCCGACGCTACGGTCTGAGGGGGGGATGTGGTTGGGTGAGTAGTGTGCGGCGGCCTTCGGGCCGCCGTTTTTGTTTGGGCTCGGAAGATTCGAGCCTGGCGACAAAAGCGTTGCCGCAAACCAGCCCATTCCCTCTCCGCCGAACGACCGTTTCATTCACCCGCTCGACCCCGCGCCAACAAGCCTCATCTGCCGCTGCCCTGTTTGGAGACTCCCACCTGGCTCAATTCCTTGGCGATCCCACGCTCCAGGCCATATAAATCTGGAAGTCGGAAAACGTCCTACCGACCTATGCGCCGGCCATCATCGAGCCATGCGCGGATAAGGGCGACATAAAACAAGGAGGGAGACAATGGCAACATCGCAAGCGGCCCCCGCGCGGTGGGTCGACAGCAAACGCTATCTGTGGCTGCTCGGCGCGCTCACGATCACCTTGCCGCTGCATGCCGCGAATCTGGCGTTGCAAACCGGTTGGCACATTTTCTGGTGGTTCGGTCCGATATTCGTGTTCGGCATCATCCCGCTGCTCGACTATCTGATCGGCGACGATCCCAGCAACCCGCCCGAAGACGTCGTCCCGACACTGGAGCGCGAGCGCTATTACCGGCGGGTCGTTTATCTCGCCACGTTCATCGAATACGTGTCGTTCTTCGGCGCGGTGTGGATTGTCGGGACGCACGCCTTGAAGTGGTACGACTATCTCGGCTTCGCGCTGTCGCTGGGCGCGGCGACCGGCGTGTCGATCAACACCGCGCACGAACTCGGCCACAAAACCGATCGTTTCGAGCGCTGGCTCGCCAAGATCACACTGGCGCCGGTCTGCTATGGGCACTTCTTCGTCGAACATAATCGCGGTCATCACGTGCGGGTGGCGACGCCGCTCGATCCGGCCAGCGCACGCTATGGCGAATCGTTTTGGGCCTTCCTGCCGCGCACGGTGTTCGGCAGCATCGCGTCCGCGTGGCGGCTTGAAAAACACCGCCTCGAACGTCTCGGCAAATCGCCGTGGACGTGGCGCAATGAAGTCCTGCATTCGTGGGCGATGACCGTCGTGCTGTGGGGTGGACTGATCGCACTGTTCGGCAAGACGATCGTTCCGTTCCTGCTGATCCAGGCCGTGTACGGCGCGTCGCTGCTTGAAGTAGTGAATTATCTGGAGCACTACGGCCTGGGCCGCAAGCAGCTCGCGAGCGGCCGTTACGAGCGCTGCCAGCCGCAGCACTCGTGGAACAGCAACCGTATCGTGACCAATCTGTTTCTGTACCAGTTGCAGCGTCACGCCGATCATCACGCGAATCCGACGCGCTCGTATCAGGCACTGCGCCACTTCGACGGCGCGCCGCAATTGCCGTCCGGCTATGCCACGATGATCATCTTCGCGTACGTACCGCCTTTGTGGTTCCGTGTGATGAACCCACGCGTCGTCGCGCATTATCACGGCCACATGGCGCAGTCGAATATTCGTCCTGCGATCCGCGATCGGGTGCTGGCGCAATTCGCGGGCTAGTTCGAGACGAAAAAGCCGCCCGGCGTGGTTGGCATGAGACCGTATCCCTACCACTGGTAGCCCAAACCAACCCCGTAGGTATAGCCGGCCGACGCGCCGCTCACGCCGCCTTTCAGCTTGACGTTTTCCGTCAGGCGCGCGGTGAAGCCGAGCGCAACCGCGCTATAGCCCTGGTAGGTACCGCCGCCCACCCCAACCGCAATCGTCTTGCCCGCGTCGACTTCGGGAATCATCGTCAGCGCCGTGGCGGCGGCGATGCCTGCGTAAGCGGTGCGGGCCACGCTGTTCACGCTCGCCTGGACATTGCCTAGCTGCGACATGTTCACCGCGTCGGTCGGGTTCACACCGGGAGCGAGATTGCTGATGGTCCTCTCGTTACCCGGCGAACCGACCGACACCGTATTCGGCGCGCTGGCGACCGAGCCGGCTCCCAGTGCCACCGAATTGGCCGCCGACACAACCGCGTTGGCGCCGATCGCTGTTGAGTTCACGCCGCTGGCCTGCGAGCCGGAGCCCATGGCGACGGCGTTGGTGCCGCTGGCCTGCGAGTTGGAACCCGCTGCAATAGCGTTGGTGCCGCTGGCCTGCGAGTTGGAACCCGCTGCAATAGCGTTGGCGCCGCTGGCCTGCGAGTTGCCGCCGATCGACACCGATTCGCTGCCCGACGCATTCGCCGCGTTACCGGTCGAATTCACCGCGACGTATTTCGAATTCGCAGCCATTTGCGTCAGTTCCGTGAACTGGTTGTTGATTGAACCCACTTCGGATTCGAGCGAAAACAATTGGCTGCCGTTGACCGCGTCGGTGCTGGTCGACGTCAGCGCGCCTGCCGCGACGTTGGTCAGCGCCACGGCGGAAGTCGCGCCGACACCGCCTAGCGTGACGCTCGTATGCGCGGCATCGTCGTACTGCACCGCATTAATGGCCGTCCCGGCAATCGACTGCAACTGGCTCACGTTCACCGCATCCGTCGGCGCGGTGCCGGCAGCGACGCCGGTGAGCTGACGTGCGCCCGCGGTGCCGGAGAAGTCGACGGTCGTGCCGCCCGTGCTCGCGCCGACGGTGATCGCGCCGTTGCCCGGCGCGCCGCCCACTTGTTGCACCAGCCCGATCGTACCGCTGGCGATTCCCGTGGACAGCGCCGTCACGTTGCTGGTCGCCGTGATCAACCCCGTCGACAGCGAAGCGACGTTGCTGTTGGTCGTGGTGAGTCCGGTGGATAGCGAGGCGACATTGCTGCCGGTCGTGCTCAGGCTCGTCGACAACGAAGCCACATTGCTGTTCGTGGTGATCAGGCCGGTGGACAGGGAGGCGACGTTGCTGCTGGTGGTGCTCAGGCTCGTCGACAGCGCTACTACGTTGTTGTTGGTCGTGTTGAGACCGGTGGACAGTGAGGCCACATTGCTATTGGTCGTGCTCAGGCCGGTCGACAGCGAGGTGGTCACCGTGTCGAACTGGCTTGCTACCGAGTACAACTGGCTGCCGTTGATGGCGTCCGTGCTGGTCGACGTGATCCTGCCGGCCGCCACATTCGTGATCTGCCGCTCGGCGCCGGGTGCGCCGACGCTGACGACGCTAGTCGGCGTCGTGCCCGCGAAGGGGCCGAAGATCGTCGAGCCGACCGTCGCGCTGCTGGTCGGATTGGCTGCGGCTGTAACGGAACCCGAGCCCAGCGCCACGGCATTCGCCATGCTGGCGGTGGCCCCGGTGCCGAAAGCGATCGCGTTGGCGGCGCTGGCATTCGCACTGACGCCGATCGCCGTGGAAGCCTGGCCGCTCGCCATGGAAGCGGTCAGATCCTGCTGGCTGATGTCCGTGCTCGCGCCGCTGCCGATGGCAATCGCGCCGACGTTGGTCGCCTGCACCGAATTGCCGACCGCCACCGCGTTGGTCGACGTCGCCATCGTCACGTTGCCGAGGGCGACCGAGCCGTCGCCGGACGCGGTGCCCTGACGGCCGATGCCGATGGCCGTGTTGCCGGAAACCGACTCGATCGTGCCGATCGCCACTGCCGAGCGGCCGCTGGCCAGGTTGCCTACGCCGGCCGCGAACGTATAGCCACCGCTCGCATTGTTGCTGTTGCCTATCGCGAAGTCTGAATATTGGCCTGTACCGGTCTGGTTGTTGAAGCCGACAGCCGTGCTGCCCTGCAACGCTAAGTTGCCCTGACCAACGGCCACCCCCGTGGGCATAATGTACTGTGTCGTGCCATCTGACGGAAAGGTCACCGCCGGGACAACGGCACCCGCAAGGCGACTCGCTATACCTTGTTGGGTGGTGGAGGCTTGCGCATTTGTGCCTGCGCCGACGGCCACGGAGCCATCGGTCGTGGCCTGCGCACCCTGTCCGATCGCGATCGACGACACACCACCGGCCACGCTGGATTGTCCCAACGCCAGCGAGCCGGCTCCGGCCGCCGTAGCGCTCATTCCCAGCGCGACCGCGCCCACATCGAAAGAGGCTGCCTGCGTGCCAATGGCAATGCCTGACGTCGCGCCGGCTGCAACCGATGCCGACGTGCCGACGGCAAACGACTGGTCGCCAAGCGCTGCCGCGCCGCCTGTTCCGGTGCCATTGCCACCGCCCAAAGCGATCGCGCTGACGCCCGCCGCGGTGGCATTGTTGCCGAATGCGGAAGCGCCGAGATTCGTGGCGACCGCGGTCGATCCCACCGCGGTGGCGCTGTCCGCCGAGGCCGTCGCGCTTGGTCCGATGGCAAACGAATAGGTCGCGCTTGCCGTGGTATTCCAGCCGATCGCGATCGATTGCGAGCCGGACGCCGTTGTCGTGGTCGTGCCGAGCGGAGCGCCGTCAGGCTCGTTGCCGCCAATCGCGATCGCTGCCGGACCCGAGGCCGAACCCATACCGGTCGAGTATTGCGCGTGCGCGGCATTGACGCCGACGCACGCAATCAGGGCGACTGCCGCGGTGGTCTTTGAAATGGCAGCCCGATTCGGCTTGCCGCGTACGGAGGATATCTCGGATGTCGCTACCCAGGCACCGAGGGCTTCGTTCCAGATGGATTGATAAGATTTATTCACGATATAAATTTCCGCCTGAATTTTCGTCCGGGAAAACATTTATAACTGCACGGATTAAGTATTGGCGCGACTTAAGGTTTTGTCACGTTGGCATAAGTCGTATTGGTCGCATTGGTCGTAAGACGTATGTCCGATTTACTGCTGGTCGAGCGTGGTCGATAATGGCATCGTCATAAGTTTAAAAAGATATTTTGAGGAAGCGGGCGCAGGGCGACTCAAGGTGAAAATCGCCCGGGCCGATAGCCTTTCGTCAGCGCCGGGTTGAGCGGATACGCTCGTCGGCATCAATTTCATTGGCTTGCCGAATGTCCTGTGGGATGCCGGCAAATGAGGTCTTTCGACGCTGGAATTTTCTGCTCCGATCGAGACCCCGAACAGAATGGAGAAGAAACATGCGTCTGAGTAACTGGATCGTGGTGCTTGCCTGCGCTTATATGGAATACACCACCTGGGAAGAGAGAAGCGTCTATCGACGTACCGTCGGTTATGACTCCGTCGTCTGGTGCTGAGCGGTTTCCTTCTGCACTGAAGGCGGTCGCCGACTGAGCCGTCGACCGCCGCCGCATGCCATTTCATCAAGCCTGGCGGAAAACCTGCCGTACCTTCCAGCTGTTCTCCTCACGACATTATTCTCCCTGGTTCGAACTGGAGTGCGCGGATATTTTTATGGCTCTGCTTCGGATTTATTTATATGAATATTAATTTTTTAATTTAATTAAATGAGTGTTCAATTTTAATCCGGCGCTCCAGATGGTTTTAGCTGGGGTCGCCGTGTCTGGGGGCGGTTGTTATCGCTCCCGCCGGACAGGTCCGCATATCAAAGATTCAGAAGCGCCAGAAATCCATGTAGTCACCAGGCCATCAGGTTCATTTCGCTTTTGATAAATAAGCCCAAGTCGGGACGATTTCGATCGATCTTGCTGATTCCTCGGGGGAAACCTGCGTTCAACGATATATAGGGACAACAATGAGTTATTGGAAACTGTTTGGCGTTGCATCTGCAACGGCGTTGGTCTCACTGAGTTCACATGGCGCGCAAACCAAGGCAACCATCACGGTGGCGGGTCTGCAATACAAGCTGTGCGGACAGGAGAACGGTAATTGCTCGTTCCTCGGTACGGGCTCGGTGGTGTTCGGTGCGGTTCCGCCTAATTCGCCATCGGTCATGCTGACGGCGCCGCAGACCTTCAGTAATGGCGTCGGCTGCTATGTCGGCGCGGTTTCGCAGACAGATCCCGCCTATGGTTACGGCAAGTCATGCTGGGTGAGGGCAGTCGCCGCTACGCCGACGCCTACCCCGACGCCGGCACCTACCCCGGCTCCGACTCCCACGCCTACGCCGACTCCCACGCCGGCACCGGCACCGGCTCCTGCGCCCGCACCGGCTCCAGCCCCTGCTCCGACGCCTACGCCTACGCCTACCCCTACCCCTACCCCTACCCCTACCCCGACACCAACGCCAACGCCCACCCCGTCGCCCACCCCAGGCAGCGCCACGCTTTCCTGCAGCACGCCGACGCAAACCGCGGGCGGCACCGCCAACGGCGTGATCAGCGCCGACACGCCGACCACCGACGGCATGCGCATTTTCCAGAACAACGCAGCATTCAAGCTCGCGATCACGACGAACGTCCCGAGCGCGGACACGGTCGTCTGGTCCGTCGCAGACTCGAACGGTGCGATCAAATCGCAAGGCAGCTTCGCGGTTAAAACCGGCGTGCAAACCAGCACGATTCCGTGTACGTCGACGTGGTCAGGCTACGGCGCGCTCACCGCGACGCTGCGCTCGAACGGCGGCACGTTACCGAGCAGCGGTACGCGTCCCACGGGCATCGCAACGTTCGGCGTGTTGCCGAACCTGAGCTCGGCACTGGGCACCGTTACGTACGCTCATCAGGATCAGCATCGCTTCGGCATGCAGGGTTTCAACGACAACATCGCCGCGTTGCATGATCTGGGCATTACGTGGACGATCGACGATCGCGAGCAATCGGCCATGGAACCCAATGGTCCGAACACGTACACGCCGAGCGTGAGCGACCTCGATCCGTTCTACAAGGCAAATCCGGATCAGATGCGCATCGTGCGTCTCGACGGTATCCCTGCATGGGACTCGAAGACCGGCCAGTTCAACGACAGCTACTACGCGCCGTCGAACATGACCGAGTTCCAGGGCTTCATGGCCAAGGTCGGCACCGACACGAGCCAGATCCGCGCGGCGAACTATCCGAACCAGCAGAGCAACTACTATCAGGTGACGTGGGAACCGAGCCTCGGCTGGGCGGATAGCGACGCAAATTTCGTCGCCATGTACAAAGCGGCGTATCAAGGCATTCACTCGACGGATCCGAATGCTGTCGTGATGGGCACCGCGAACCCGTTCGCGTCGAACTGCGACACGTGTACCACCGGCTATCTGCAGAAGTACGGCGCGCTGGGTCTGTGGAATTACATCGATGCAGTTGCCACGCACGGCTACTGGAATGCGGGCACCTATCCGGCGCATCCGCCCGAGTTGCAGGACTCGGACCCGAGCACGGCGAATCAGGCCAACGCGCTCGACAATCAGATGACGCAACTGCGCGCAGTGATGCAGGCGGGCAAGCCGAACATGAAGCTCTTCTTCACCGAAGCCGGCGTGAGCTACGATCCGGGTCTCAACTATGGTCCTACCGTACCGTCGCAGAACCAGTTGTTTGCGCAAGCAGCAGTGGGCGTGCGGGCACACATCATCGTGCTGGGTGGCGGCGCGCAACTGACGACGCTGTTCTACGGTCCCGACTATCCGGGTGAAGTGGGTTACGGTACGTTCTTCGACCTGAACGACGCGCAAGGTGCGTTCGGTGCGACGAACCTGTCGCCGAAGCCGGAAGCCATGGTGTTCGCAACGATGACGCGCGCACTCGACGGTACGAATACGTTGGGTCGTGTGAACGGCACGCCGCAAGGCACCTACGCTTACTCGTTCCAGCAACTCGGCAATGGCAAGGTCGTGACCGCGGCGTGGGCGCACAGCAATGCACAATGGCCGACGAGCGCCGGCGTATATAGCCAGAGCTACTCGACCAGCTACAAGCTGACGGTGGACAATGCCGGTACATCGGGCAATGTGACGGACATCGACGGTTACGGCAACATGACCACGCTGCCCTACACCAACGGCCAGGTCACGCTGACGCTCACCGAAGTACCACAGTACATCGTGTCGGGCAACGCAACGGTCGCCAAGGCCAATTCGACTGTTCCGGTCGGATACACGGGGCAATAAGCGCCTGACTCTGTCGACTCGTCGCTCGCGAGGGAGCGGGTAGCGAGTCGACGGCGTTAAAGCGCGGCAGTGGATTTCTGCTGGACGGATTTACCGGCCAGGAGATGGTTGATCGCCGCCCTCAATCTGCTGTTGGGCACGGGCTTGTGCAGCATCGGAAGCTCGCTGGCCCGTGCCTCGGACAGGCGATCGGCGGCGGTGTCGCCGGTCACCAGCATGGCAGGGATCGCCTCGTTGTATTCGGTGCGAAGCTTTTCGATTGCTTCAATGCCGTTTTCCCCTGCGCGCAGGCGCAGGTCGCAAATCAGAAGGGCTGGCTTCGTCGTATAACTGGCGAGCAGTTGAATGGCCTCATCCGCCGAACCGGTGGCGAGCACCTCGTAACCCCAATCGATCAGCAAAGCCGACATCCCTGCACGAATCGCCTTCTCGTCGTCGATGACAACCACGAGGCCTGTCGAGTGCATCGCTTGTGTCTCTTCAACCGTTTCAGCGACCGGCGCGGCGGCTTCGGCCGCTCGTGGAAGCGTGATTTCGAAACACGAGCCTCGATCGCGTTCCGAGCGCAGATGCACATCACATTCCAGCAGTTCGGCCACGCGCCGCACAATCGCAAGGCCCAGACCCAAGCCCTTCTCGCGATCCCGTTCGGGATTGTCGACCTGGTAAAACTCGCCAAACACGAGACTCTGCTGATCGGCCGGAATGCCCTGACCGGTGTCCCAAACCTGGAGGGCGACAGATGAACCCCGGCGCCGGCACCCGACAATAATTCTCCCGGCGTTGGTATAGCGCACGGCATTGGAAATCAGATTGCGCGCAATGCGTTCGACGAGCGTCGGATCGGAGGCGACGATCACCCGACAACGCAAGTACGAGAGTTTCAGACCCTTGATCGCGGCTTCTCTCCGGTAGTCGTCGCAGACACGGCTGAGCACCGCATCGAGCGCGAACGGCTGGCGGCGTACCTCGACGATGCCGGCATCGAGTTTGGAAATGTCGAGCAGCGCGGCGAAGAGTCGGTCCATGGCGTCCGCGGAGGATTCGATCTGATCGAGCAGACGTTGTCCTTTCGGGTTCATCGGGACGCTGCGCAGCGCGCCGATAAACAGACTGAGTGCATGCACAGGCTGACGCAGATCATGGCTGGCGGCCGCGAGAAACCGGGATTTGGTGAGGCTCGCTTCTTCGGCCAGTTCCTTCTGATGTCTCAAGTCGACGGCGAGCCGCGCCACGAGCTGCCGTTCGTGCTCCGCCGCCAGTTCGGCCGCGCGTTGCCTGCGGTGGGTCCGTATGCTCATCACCGTGATCCAGGCCGCCATGTTGAGCAGCGCGCCCAGATGTTCCGCACCCTCCGTCCATCGGTTCCATGGCAGGACGTTGCGGGACAGTGCCGTGGTGATCGTCACACCGGCCGTATAGCACACGCCACCGGCAATCGCCCAGTTCCACAGCGGATCTCCATCCAGCGCGCGGCGAATGATAAATGGCACGGGAAGCAGCAGGGGGAGCGTGGCGATGGCCCAGATGATCTCCCCTTTGGTGGCGATATTGAGCGCGAACAGGACGGTCAGCAACGCGAACAGCACGGCAATCGATCGCAACAACAAACTGAGTCGGGGATTGCGCTCGTGCAGATCGAGAACGCCGTCGACAAACAGAAAACAACTGATGGCGCGAATCATCAGGCAGTAGCGCGCAACGAAGTTAGCCTGAAGGAAGTTCGAATTCGGCCACAGATGCTGGTTTGCCAGGCCGTAGTATGACGCCGTGTAAAGCGCGCTGGTCGCCGCAAACAGCGCGAACCACAAGCAAACCGGATCGCGCTTGAGTGCCGCGATAAAGAGCGAAAACATGACGAAACTGAGCGTCACGCCGAGCATCAGGCTTTGCCAGGACTGCGTGAACGATTCCTCTCCGATCAGGGCGTCGGTTCGCGCGATCGACACGGGCAAATAGATGGCGACCGGGAAGTACTTGTGGATGCGAATCAGCAGTTCGTATTGCTGGCCGGACTGCAGTGCCAGTGGAAAGACCGGATGATGAAACGGTATCGAACGCTCGGCGAATGATTGCCGCAGGCGGAACGGCACGTGTTGCACGACTTGCCCATGCTTCACGACGTACACGTCGATTTCGTCCAGAAGCAGAAAGTCGAAGTTCAGCCGCCAGTCGACCGGTGCATTTTTTGACAAGGCGATATTGGCGCGAAGCCATACCGTGTCCGCGTGTATGCCGAGGTTGGAATGGGGCGCATGGATGACTTTAAACTGGTCCTGTTTCGCGAGGACCTCGTTGACCGTAAAGGAGTGGGTGGGATCGGAAAGGAGAGTCCAGTAGGGCCACAGGTCGATCGAATCTCTGCTTCGATCGAGCAGTACCACGTCGTGGTCTGGCGCGTTCTGATCTTGTGCGTTCGTCTGCGTGACGATGCCGAAGAATAGCGCGAGGCCAAGCAATACCAGGGTAATGCATGAGTGAATCCGGTGGCGGACCCATGTCGGCAAACGGTCAGCCGATCTTCTCCACGGCGAATGGCGTTTCGTGCGACGGACTGCCGAGGTCGTCATAGTTGCACCTGGAACGGGACTACCGCTTCGGAGAACGTGAAATTGCACCGTTATTTCGCGATACTTTTAGTCATATTAGTCTGGCCCGGACCGGACGGGTAGTTCGGTAAAGCACGGGTCCAATGGTTCAGTGAGGCATCGGACTATCCGCGACGAACAGGTCGATATCGTCCGCCTTACGAACGCCTGACTGCATGAGGGCTGTGATTAATTGTATCCGTTTTGAATAGCCGTCGGCCTGCCCGTGGTCGACTTCCGACGCCGGGTTCGTTACGAAGCGAACGTAGTGCTATGACTGATCGCGCCCGGCGATGGGTCCCATCGGGAAGCGACCAGTCTGTAGCGCACCGGCGGTCCTGCCGCGGCATCTAGACTTCGGTGCCTGACGCAAATTGTTCGTTCAACCCGGCGGAAATGAGTCTCGTGATAACCGCTCTCATTTTGCCGTTGGGAACAGGCTTGTGGAGTAACACGAATCCGCTCGCATGAGCATCGATTAGCTGATCGGCGCCCGTATCCCCGGTGATCAGCATGGCGGGAATCTGCTCGTTATATTCGGCGCGCAGAATTTCGATGACTTCGATTCCGTTCTCGCCTCGCAGGCGCAAATCGCAGATCAGCAGGTCCGGCCGCTCCATGCGGGCGGCCAAAGCCTTGATGGCTTCGTCGGCTGAGGCGGCAGTTAGAACGTCATAGCCCCAACCGGTCAGCAAGCTCGACATCCCTTCCCGGATAGCGCGTTCGTCGTCGACGACGACCACGAAACCGGTCGAGGACAGGATATGGGTTTCGACGGCCGGCACCATCAGAGACGTCGCGGCACGGGTGGACCGCGCAAGCGACACCTCGAAACAGGACCCGTGCCCAGATTTCGACTGCAGAACCAGTTTGCATGCCAGCAGGTCGGCCAGGCGACGGACAATCGCGAGGCCGAGACCAAGACCCTTCTCGCGATCCCGTTCGGGATTTCCGATCTGGTAGTACTCCTGGAATATGTGACTCTGTTCATGAGGCGGAATCCCGCGACCGGTGTCCCACACCTGCATGGCGATGTGTGAGCCCCTGCGCCGACACCCCACGACGATCCGGCCGCGGTCGGTATAGCGTACGGCATTGGAGACCAGATTACGCGCGATCCGCTCCACCAGCGTCGGGTCAGAATCGACGATCGCGCGACAGGGCATGCATGAGAGAGTGAGGCCTTTGTTCGTCGCCTCGCCCGCAAAGTCGCGGCAGACACGATCCAGAATCGGGCCGATTGCAAATGGACGGCAATTCGCCGCAACGACGCCGGCATCGAGTCGGGAAATGTCGATGAGCGCGGCGAAGAGATTATCCAGCGCATTGGTCGATTCGTCGATTCGCTCGACCAGGCGTTGACCCTCCAGTGGCATCGGAACGAGACTGAGTGCGCCGACGAACAGACCCAGCGCGTGCACCGGCTGCCGCAGATCATGACTGGCCGCCGCAAGGAAATTGGATTTGGCGCGGTTGGCCTGCTCGGCGATTTCCTTCTGGCGCATCAACTCGGTCGCCATCTGCTCTGTTTTGATGCGCAACCCAATGCTTTGCCTGAGTGCGCTGTTTGCCAGAATGCCGAGGCAACACAGCACGCCGATGTAGAGCAGCACCATGGGCGACGTGGCCTGTTGTACTTTGTCGGCGGAAGCCAGGCTGACGAAGGTGTACGGCAATGTCGACGTCAGGACGAACGTGAAGAGCGTGGGGAGAAACGGATTGAACGCGGGAATGGAGCCGGCGGCGACACCCCCCGCCGCGAGAACCATCAAAGAGGCGATTTCAAAGCCGCCACCGGTTGCCAGATTGATCGACGCCCAGCCCCATCCGCATCCTTCAGCAAGACTGATGATTGTGAAAAGGGCAGCCCAGTAACGCCACCGTGCACGGGCGGATTCAGAGCGTCGGTAGAAATAGAACAGCACGATATGGCTACACGCGCAGGCGACGATGTAGCCGACCCAGCAGAAGCCGACCATCGGAGTCAGATAACCGAGATGGGCAATGATGAGCGCCAGCATGACTGCAAAGAGTGCAGCGGCGAGTACAGCCACGGTCACGAATCTGAACATGATCTCGATCTGTTCGGCAGCAATACGTTCCCGCGAAGAAACTGCATCTTCATGCAAGGAATCTCGATTGGTCGGCGTCGTGACCATTTTTTATGACAGTGAGGGTCTGCATAACTTGCGTTTCAGAGCGTCGCTCCCTGATTCCCGCAAGATCAGCGTGAAGAGGTTGAGGGCAAATCGACGTTTATCTCACCCAGCCTTCACCAATACATTATTCCCGAGTAGTCCGCTTAAAATTGTCAATCATCGTCAATGTTAATGAAGTATCCGCAGACATCTATCGTCTGGCATATTCAAGATGACGAAATAAACAGGACTGGCGGGAAGGTTGAGCCTTGATCTGGCCGTCGAGCCGTCGGGGCGATCCGTACTCGAAGACCGCTATCAATCCGATAAAAATGCCACATAGGGACCTGCGCCGCCTCCTTGCGAGACTGAATTGGCCAGCCCGAAGTAGACGTGGCGCCCAAAGAAGAACGGCATGCCGAGATCAAACAGATTGGGAATAGAGTAGGCGATATCGTTAAAGGCATAGTTCGCCGACGCCAACAGATCGCTGGCGTTGGCGATATTGAAATTGATGGTCGTGCTAGCTGAATTCAGGCCGGAGAGGGTGACCGATTGCGCCAGCGTATTGGTTGGGGCATAGAAGCCGGCACTGTTGACAGGAACGGCCGTGTTCTGCAGATACATGCTGGGTGAGCCAGTGTCGAACGAAGCGCTGGATGGAAACGTTACACCGAGGTAAGTTGCATTGAACTCACCATACCCGTTGGTTGGCAGAATAGTCGCACTTTGACCTGCAAGCGTGTTGTTCGGCTGCGTATCGATCCCGAAGATCAGCGTACCCGATGCCGATAGCGCACCGCCAGCCGCGACGGGAGGTAGCTCCACCAGTACGCCGTTGTTGTCGACGGGGAAGAACTGGACCGGGTTGCCGACCTGCTGACTCACCGCCAGGCTTGTGGTCGTGCAGCCTGCCGCGCCGCAGGAGTAGTAAAAGCCGGCGACATTGCCGTTCGCGCACGCGGTCCCGCAGTCGCGCGGATTGACGGAAACGCCCAGTATGCCGTTGGCCCCCAGTATCAGCGCCGCGGAATAGGCAATGTTCATTTGACAATCGGCGGGCGCGGTCGCGGCCAGCGTGGCATCGCCCATCACCTGAATGGGGACGTTCTGCGCAACCTCGCCCGATAGCAGCACATCCACCTGACGTACGGTGCCCCATGCATAGCCGCTGGCAAAGACGGCGCATTCGGCAAGCGTATTGCCGGTGGGCGGCAGGCTCTGTTTCGGCAAGGTCGACAACGTCGAGGTCGGCAGAGCCGACGCAAAAATGCGCAATCCGGAGGATCCGGTGTCCAGCACGACTCTAGGAATCGTTGCGCAGTTGGCGGTCGCATCGGTGCCGGGTGTGCAGACAGTGACATCGACCATCGGAAAGTTGCGCGTACCCGATACCGCCGATGAAACGAGAACCGGAATGGCATTGCTTGCGGTATTGGCCGCCGGAAGCAGCGAGGGAGGCGGTTGGCTTACGGTGGTTCCTGAAGACGCCGTAGCGGAGCTAGCCGCAGCCGGACTTACGGCGACTGTGTTGCCGCTCGATGGCGTCGACGAAGATCCGCCACCGCCGCCACCGCATGCCGCGAGCCAGATCATCAGGCCGCCGGCAAGGGAACACGAGAGAATTCGCACGATGCATCTCCTGGCTATCGCAGGTCGGCCGGACTTATTCCTTGCGGCAGGGCCTGAGGCAGATAGGCGATCCCGGCAAAGGCGCCCATATGTCCACCTGTATGGACGACCAGCCCGGCCTGCTCGATAGCCGCCGGACCATAACCGCCATGCGCCGCATGGGCGGCGGACAGGCCCTGAAGGTAGGTCGAAAAGTAGTTGCCGAGCAACGTGGAGAGAGGCGCCATCCGCGGCCCGGTCCATACGATGGCGAACACGGTGCCGCTGTGCGCCACATATTCCCGGACGACCGTGCCCGATGGCAGCCTGGTTTCACTGACCGTGTATGACGTCGAGCCCGGCGCGGTAGCGTCGATCTGATTCATGCTGCTGTTGTTACCGTCCATGAGCCATGTGGGAGTACTCCCGAGTTCTGCGTGTGCTGAAGCGACCAGCGATAGGACCATGGCGAATGCGGCACTGCAACGTGTGAGGATTCCCATCGATGCCTCCGTTTCTCAAAGCATGATCGGCGCGGGTGAGGTCAAGACGTTTTGCGGTCACGGCGCGCCTTGATTCGATCGCTCGCTCAAGCGGGCAATCTGAGGGAAGCGTCCGGGCATCTTTCCCGGGTAATCGGGACGACCGCTTTCGGCGCCGCCTTTTGTTCCTGTATCGCGGGGCAGGGGCGCGTCTTTGTTTTTCCGACGCGCGCCGGTGGCGGCAAACAGGCGCAACACAGCACGTTGCGCTGCGGATCGTATCGGTGCGCTACGAATTTGCCCCGGCAACGGCAACATTGCGTTAGCTGCAGAATGCCCGCGTCGAAGAAACGCACTAGCGTCCACGCTCTTGTCATATCCAGCGCCGGGCTCACGCCGTCTTCCCCGCAATGATCGAGGTAGAGCCGGTAGCCTTTCGTGAGCGCGTCGAGATGCGAGCAGCCCGTTTCAGTTTTCAGGTAAAGATAGATGTTGTAAAACAGCGAGGCATGGATGTTCGCCCGCCAGGTCATGTACCTATCGGCCGAGTAGGGCAACATGCCCTTTGGCGGCGCGATGCCTTTGACCTCGTGGTACAGCCGGATCAAGCGGACGCGTGGCAGCGAGAGCTCGGACTCCAGCACTTGCAGGCGGGCGCCGAGTTCAATCAGGGCGATAGCGCTGAATATCTCGTGCGCGTCTTTTATCAAGCTTCGCTTTTCCATCATAGCCAACTCCCTGTCAAACGGCCTCGCGGGAAGACTGGACATCGCCAGATTCCCCGTTCGCATGAGGCGGATTACGTTATGAGGCTCGATGCGCTGACCAATCTGTTTGATCCGGAAAAGTACGCCCGAATTAAAAACGGCAGTTCGTCTTTACGCGATTAAAAATGTAGATTGGTTGTTAGTGAGCGTACCTCACGGAATCGGAAAGTAAATGAGACATATGACGGTAGAGGTCTTAAGACTCAGGCGGAGAAAGCAGACTCGACGGTCCCGCGACATATCGCGTAGTAAGGTCTCGTTTCTGCGTTGTTTCGCTCGATGTAACAAGAATTGACGTTTCCTGACGTTGCTAGCGAGTAGACTGAATTTAGCTCCTACTTCCCCGGTAGCGAGCTTTTTTAACGGCCGCCGGACAGCGTCTGGCGGTCTTTTTGTGAACGGTGAATCGACCAGGTTCTCGAGCATCAATCATCGTGCTGGCGGGCTTTTCGATGTCGAAGTCCATCGAGCTTCGTACTGCCGTTATTCACATTTCGGGGAATTCTTCAGGGTCGGAATTGCCGGCTTCGCACGCCATCCGGCGTCGCTACAAAACGACTAAAGAGATGAATTTCCCGTGCCGTTAGAGCACCTGTATTTCGAGAAGAGTGGGCTGGAATGACGGGCGCTGAATCGCTAAGGAATACTTCCTGGTTAAAAGAATTCGATAGAACTGTCAGGCCGTATCGTTAGATTGAGTCCAGATGTTTTATTTCAAAGAGGCTGGGCAAAGAAAGGCATTCCTGACCGCAGGGTTGCCTCGTCAATTGTGGGAATTTCATACAGGCGAACACTCGCATGAAGCCAAAGAGCCTTTATGTCACGCTCAGCGCATTGATGATTGGACTCGTCGCGCTGGTCTACAGCGTCCTGTTGTTGCAGGAACAATCGCGCGGCAACACGATGCTGCTTCGGCAGGCCGCTGAGCAGGCACAGTACGTCGGACGCGAAGCCGCGGCAGCGGTCGAGTCCGAACTGCGTCCCGCGCGCGTCGACGTGGCCCTGCTTGCGTCCAGCGTACTCGGCCGCGTGTCGACCCAGGCTGAGCGTCTTCGCACGTTGCCCGTGCTGGCGGAAGCCTTGCGTAGCAACACGTCGGTATCCGCTATCTATTTCGCCACGACGTCCGGTTCATTCATGTTGCTGCGCCGACTGAACAGTGCATTGGCGCGCGAAAACATGGGCGCTCCGCCCGGAGCCGCTTTCGGCTTGCAGAGTGTCAACCGGGACACCGGCGTGGCGGTGGGGGCCTATAGTTATTTCGATGCGGACATGCGGGAAATCGAGCGTCGCGAGATGCCCGACTACGACTTCGATCCTCGCTCCCGTAACTGGTTCGAACTGGCCAGGCACGCAGGCGACGGCGTCGCGGTGCAGTCCCAGCCGTATCTGTTCTTTACGACGGGCGAACCCGGGGTCACGCTGGCGGAGGCCCGCTCGGATATCGTCGTGGGCGCGGACGTGAGTCTGGAGACCCTCAGTCAGTTGCTGTCGCAGACCAATATCAGCGCCTCGGCGGAATTGCTGATCGCCACGAACGGTGGTGAACTCCTTGCCCAATCGAAGGGCAAGGATGTCTCCCCGGCAAGTCGATTCCGCGTCCTGCCTACCGTCGACGCGGCCGCATCGCCATTGATGAAAGTACTCTGGCATCGGCGTGACGGGCAGGGGCAGCTTGAACCGGTGCAGTCGGTCGCCGGCCGGGAATGGGTGGCGCACTCAGTGACGTTGGCCGCGGATGCACGCAAGAACAGCGCGCCGCTGACGCTGCTGATCGCCGCACCGCGCGACGAGCTGCAGGCGTCGGAGATTAAAAGCCGCCGTCATGGGTTTTATATTTCTCTCGGTCTCATGCTGTCGATGTTGCCGCTGGTGCACTGGCTCGCCAATCGCATTGCGCAGCCGCTGCGCAACCTCGCACAGCAGGCGGAGGCGATCACGCATTTCAATTTCGACGGCACCGATCCTCAACGCAGCCTGATTCGGGAAGTGGACCGGCTCGCCACTGCAATGACGACCATGAAGCACACGTTGCATCGCTTCCTTGAGATCAGCAGTTCGCTGAATGCCGAGCACGATTTCGATACGCTAATGGATCGGATCCTCCGGGAGACCATGCATATCTCGGCTGCCAGCGGCGGCGCGGTGCATCTGCTGTCGCGCGACGGCAGCCAGCTCGAGCCTGCCGCATTGCGCTTGCACGGTCAGGCCGCGATCGCCGAGGGCCCCACGTGGGACGTCGACGTGCCGCATCCCGTCGCGGCGCCGGTCCGCGCGCTGCGCACGGACTCCGTCGTCGAAATGGAACTGGCGCGGGACGATGCGACCAATCTCGCTATCTTCGGATCGGTGTTCAGCAGTCTGGGCGCGACACGGTTACGGTTATTGTCCATGCCGTTGAAGAATCGCCAGATGGAGATCATTGGCACATTGACACTCAGTTTCCCGATAGGCGCCGGCACCGAAATCCAGCCGCTCACCTCCGAGCTGATCGATCTGATTCGCGCACTGTCGGGCACCGCCGCGTTGGCGATCGACAATCATCTGCTGTTGCGTACCTCCAGGAATCTTCTGGCGAGCTTCATTCAGCTCATTGCCGGCGCCATCGACGCAAAGAGTCCGTACACGGGTGGGCATTGCCAGCGTGTGCCGGATCTGGTCAAGATGCTCGCGCGCGCGACCTGCGACGCGAAGGAAGGTCCGTTCGCCGATTTCACGATGGACGCGGATCAGTGGGAAACACTGCACATCGCCGCGTGGTTGCACGATTGCGGCAAGGTCACCACACCCGACTACGTCGTCGACAAGGCCACCAAACTGGAGACGATCTATAACCGCATTCACGAGATTCGCACCCGCTTCGAGGTACTGAAACGAGATGCGTTGATCGAGCGCCTGGAGGCAAGACTGGGTGCGGAAGGGACCGGCCATGCCCGGGCGGAGTCGGTCGACGCCCACACCCGACTGGACGAAGAATTTGCGTTCATCGCCGCGTGCAACCACGGCGGGGAATACATGAGCCCGGAGCATCAGGTTCGCCTGCGGGAAATCGCGCAAACACGCTGGTGGCGCACGCTGGACAACCGTCTCGGACTTTCGGCGGAAGAGCGGCAGCGGATGGGCAGTGCGCCGGCGCCGCTGCCGGCCCACGAGCTGTTGTTGTCGGACCGGCCCGAGCATATCTTGCCGCGCCCGCCTGGCGAGCGTCTGGTTCCGGGTAATCGTTGGGGTTTCAACATTTCGCAACCGGAGCACCTGTACAACCGCGGCGAATTGCACAATCTGTCGGTTTCACGGGGCACGCTGACGAGCGAGGAGCGGTACAAGATCAACGAGCACATGGTGCAGACGATCAAGATGCTGGGTGAGCTTCCATTTCCCAAGCATCTTCAGGCCGTTCCGGAAATAGCGGGCGGTCATCATGAGCAGATCTGCGGCAAAGGTTATCCGAGAGGGTTGACTGGAGCGCAGATGAGTCCGCAGGCTCGCATGATGGCGGTTGCCGATGTATTCGAGGCGCTAACCGCGGAGGACCGACCTTACAAGCCGGGAAAAACGCTGTCGGAAGCACTCGAAATCATGCGCCGCATGACGTTGGACAAGCACCTGGATGCCGAGCTCTACGAACTCTTTCTGCGTTCAGGCGTGTGCATGGAATATGCGCGACGCCATATGAAATCCGATTCGATAGACGTTGACGACGTGCTGCGCTATTCCGTGCGCAGTGAACCCGTCTGTTCGTGACGGGGAGGCGGGAGAACCTGAGAGACAATTATTATTGTTAAGCATTGTGACACGCGGTGTGTTTATTTAAGATTGTGCCGCTAACACAAATAGCAGAGTGTTAATCGCGGTCTCAGAGCAAAGACGAGGTTGAACCGGTCGATGTTCTCTTCAGAAAGCGGAACGACGCAATGCCGGTAGTGCGATCCTGATCCTGATCGTTACTGAGGTTTCTTAACGTTGTAGTACGGCTTCTTTCGCTCTTTTTGTACTGAAATCGGCTTTCACTATTTCCTCGGTAGTGGCGGCCGCTTCGCCGGCCGTCGGAGCGCTCCGACGGTCTCTTTGTACACAGCTCTCGAGCAACCTGTTCGAGACACGAATGAACCACGTTTCGCGGCAGGGCGCCATGTCAATCAAATTGAAGCTTCGCATCCTGATGCTGATTTCGGTGATGACCCTGAGCATCAGCATCGGCGTGACAGCGGTGGGATTTGACGCCGTTCACCGCACGCAGAGCGCCGCTCGTGTTGGCGACATGCAGGTACGCGGCCTGATGGAAATCAAGGCAAGCGCTTTCGCCACCGTCCTGGACGATCAGGCAAACAGGCTTCACGCGGAGATGGGCGCCTTCAAACTCTAGCGCTCGAAGATCGAAGGTCGGCAGAGTACTTACGGCAATTCATTCGAGGTAACCGTACCGTGGAATTAATGGACGGATTTGCATCTCCTGTGCGCCGCACATTCAGCCGACCGCGGCTAGGCATGACCGGACCGCGTATCCTTTTCTGCTGGGGGCTGGCGGTCGCGCTGTGCATGTCCGGAATTTGCGCGGCGATACTCTTTGAAGCCCGGCTCGATGCATCCAATCACGCGGCCGACACTTCACACAATCTGGCACTGCTGGTCGAGCGCGATATCGGTCGCAACATCGAACTGTACGACCTGTCGATTCAGGCGGTTGTCGAGGGTCTGCGCGATCCGGAGGTGCGCAATCTGTCGGTGCATCTGCAGAGACAGGCTCTCTTCGATCGGGCGGCGACTGCGCGATATCTGGAAGCAATGGTCGTGATCGATGCGTCGGGCCGGGTCGTACTCGACGCCGCGAGCGACACGCCACGTGCCGGCAACTTCGCCGAATCCCCTTTTTTCACGGCGCATCGGGACAACCCCCGCCTCGGCCTCTACGTCAGCAACCCGTATCACTCGAAGTTCGGTGACGGACCGCTGAGTATTGCGCTAAGCCGTCGCATCTCGAACCCCGATGGCTCGTTCGCCGGCATTGTCCTGATCGAAATCGACCTGAACTATTTCCGCGCGCTGCTGGGTGGCTTGTCGCTCGGCCCGCATGGCTCGATATCCGTGGTGAGCCGGAACGGTATCGTGATCATGCGCCAGCCTTTTAGCTCGGCGTTTGTGGGTATGGACATTAGTCGGGCGGCCACGGTGCGCCATTTCCAAACCACGTCCGAAGGTATCTTCACGGCGACCGCATCGCTCGACGGCGTGCGTCGGCAATACGCTTTTACAAACTTCCCGGACCTCCCGTTGATCGTGATGGTGGCGCAGGCAGAAGAGGACATCTACGCGCAATGGCGGGATCGGGCGATCCGGATGGGCTCGGCGATGGCGGTGTTCAGTGCGGTCTTTGTCGGCGTGTCTGTCTGGCTCGGGGTGCAGCAACGCGACCGCATGCGGGCGGAATCCGAATTGCGGACGCTGGCGCGAACGGATGAACTCACCGGACTAAAAAACCGCCGCACGCTTTTCGAGGTACTCGACCACGAGTGGCGCAGAGCGCGCCGCACAAGAAGTCCGTTCTCTCTGCTTTTTATCGATATCGATAGCTTTAAAGCCTACAACGACACGTACGGGCACCAGGCCGGAGACGATGCACTCGCGGCTGTCGCGCGATGTATTGCAGGCAGTGTTTTGCGTCCCTGCGACAGTGCCGCGCGCTACGGCGGTGAAGAGTTCGTGGTTGTGCTGCCGGATACGGATGAGACGGGCTCATTGACGGTAGCCGAAAAAATCCGCGGATGCGTCAGCGACATGGGCATCGCGCACGCCGCGAGCATATATGGGCACGTCACGGTGAGTATTGGCGCTGCAACGAGAATGGCGGACCACCGCACCGAAGCCCACGTCGTCCTGCAAACGGCGGATCAGGCGCTTTATCGGGCCAAACACGCGGGTAGAAATCGCGTCGCCGTACTCGGGGAGGCGGCATCCGAGTGTCTTTAACCCGGCGCGGGCTCCGATCATGGGTACCCGGCCGATGGAACGTTAAATAGTGTTTTCTCGGCGCGATTCACCCGATTCACATGTTATAAATTGAGGATACCTCTGCGGTTCTATCGATCTCTCCCTTTCTTCTGAAATCTTTCAATACGGATAACGTAATGAATAAACTTTTGACTTCTTCGTTGCTGATTGGCACGACGTTGCTGGCTGCCTGCTCGAGCGGCTCGGGTCCCATGTTCAACGCCTATTCGGTGGATACCGGCGGCGGAGAGAAGACCTTCCGGGTCGAGTGTCGCGGCGTGTTCGAAGGCACGCAGACGTGCCAGAAAGAGGCCGAGAAAATCTGCGGCAACAAACCCGTACATGTTCTCGAAAAAATCGACGCGCTGCACGCGGCTGACGACAGTCGCTCCGATCCGCGCGTGATGACCTTCAACTGCGGCGCGCCGGCTGCTCCCGATGCGATGACGCCGCCTCCGGAACCTGTCGCTATCGCTGCCGAACCGAAGGTTCTGCGGCTTGCGGGCGATGCCAATTTCAATGTCGACGGTGCGACGCTGAACGCAGCGGCAATCGCCAAGCTCGACGCGCTGCTGAGCGCGAGCGCGAATGTGGCATTCAAGACCGTGAAGGTGACCGGCTATACGGATTCGACGGGCTCGGCGAGCCACAACCTGAAGCTGTCTACCGCCCGTTCTACTGCGGTCATGCGATACCTCGAGGGCCACGGTTTGCATGCCGACAAGTATGAGATGCGTGGCCTGGCGTCGGCCGATCCGGTAGCCTCGAATGCGACGGCGAGCGGACGCGCGCAGAACCGCCGCGTGGAAATCCGGCTGGACACGGAGTAACGGCAATTGCCGGCGCGTCGTTCCCGACGTGCCGGCAAACATCGACAAGCATCAACAAGTATCAACAAGCCGCAATGGCTTCCGCGAGCGTCGCCTTCGGCCTCGCCAGAAAGTAACCTTGCAAGTGGATGTTTTCATGGCGACTGAGCCATTCCAATTGCGCTGCAGTCTCCACGCCTTCCACCACGATCGTCATGCCGAGCTTGTTGAGCAGATCGAGAACGCCGTTCATCAACGTGCAGGCGCGCTCCGAATCCGGTAGCCGGGTCAGGAATCCGCGCGCCACCTTGATCGTGTCGGCAGGGATCGACGCCAATGCGGCGAGAGACGAATAGCCCGAGCCGAAATCGTCGAGTGCGATGCGAACGCCGAGTTGTTTGAGCGGGTGGGTGAATTGCTGAAGCGAAAGCAGTTTCGATACATCTTCGGATTCGAGCAACTCGAGTTCGAGCAGCGACGAATCGATACCGTATTGGGCCGTCAATTCAGCAATGTCGCCGCTCAATGTGTCGCCAAGCAGTTCGGAAGGCTGAATGTTGACGGCGACGCGCGGCAGGACCTGACCCGCTCGCTGGGCCTCACTGAGTTGCCGACACGCCGATTCCAGCACGAAGCGGCTCGCTTCGCGCGCCACCTCGTGGTTGTCGAACGCGGAGATGAAACTCCCGGGCAACAGCAATCCGTATTGCGGATGCCGCCAACGCAACAAACATTCGACACCCGTCAACCTGCGTGTTTCCGCATGAACGATAGGCTGGTAGACGACGTGGAACTCCGCGGCACGTAATCCATCCAGGATTTTCGAGGACAGCGTGTCTTCAGTGCGTTGCGACGTGGTCGGCTCGTCGTCGATTTCGACGGTGGGCACGCGTGAAGCAGCATTTCTGACGTAATTCACGTCGCATTCCTTTCGACTGTTTGAGGAAGCCGCTGGGCCTCAGGGCCGTTGGCGGAGCGTATTCGCGTTCTCGTCGGCTTCCACGGGTAATGTCAAATGAATAAGCTCGCCGACTGAACATTTTTCCGTTTCAAGCATAAATCCGGTGTGGATCGGCGATTGTCAATTAAGTGCAAATCGTACTTATCAATCTTCAAGGATTGTGAACTCGAATGAGCGTGAAAGCGTGGGCGAGTAGTTTGAAAGCTTTTTGAATGCTTCGTTGGCATTTATTTTTGATTAAAGCATGAGGCGGAGAAAATCGTTGGTTTTTCGGTTTGGCTGATTCATCTGATGGTTAATTCCCTGGACCAATCCAGTGGAAAAGCGATCTGGCGATCTTTTAATTTTCCGGTCTGGCTTCAGGAAACCATTGCCCACATTGGCTTCCAGGCTGATCCCGGTTCGCAGGCCCAATGTGACATAAAAATGTAAGAATTCACGACGTCACAATATTTAACAAAGGTCGCAGGGTCAATTTGCATTGTTTATCAGTATCCGTCGTAGTCAAACCATAGAATCCGTTCATCCGAAATTAAGCGCATTGAGTTTCGTGTCTTCAAAGAAAGTTTGATGTTCTTTATGAAGAATGCCAGAGAGGCAATTTAGCAGTGCGCGCTCCCTGACTTTAATCTCCTGGAATTTTAAAAATGAACAAATCATATAAATCTATTTGGAACGAAGCTCTTGGCGCGTGGGTTGCTGCTTCGGAAATCTCTTCTGCGCGCGGTAAGCCCAGCAAGTCCCGCACGGTGAAGGCGATGCATATGGCCGCTCTGGTTGCGATGGCGGTTGTCGGGAACTCGGCGCATGCACAGGCTGTAGCAGGGGGAACCGCGTCGGGCACGGGGGCGGTTGCAGTCGGTTCGACTGCGGACGCTAACGGTTACGGTTCTACGGCGATTGGGCAGTTGGCCACGGCATCGGCGTCGGGCGGCTACGCGACCGCGATCGGCAATCAGGCGACTTCCAGTGGTTACAACGGCACCGCCATTGGTAACGGGGCGGTGACGACGGGCAATACCTCATCGGCTATCGGTAGTCAGTCCAAGGCATTTAATAGTTATTCGACGGCACTGGGGTCGCAGGCGACCAGTTCGGGCGCCACCGCGTCCGCGATCGGTACGCAGGCGGTCGCATCGGGTACTAACGCGTCGGCCATCGGTACTCAGGCCAGCGCTTCCGGAACCGGGTCGACCGCGGTCGGTCTCGACTCGACGTCCGCCGGCACGCAGTCGCTTGCCATCGGCGCTTCTGCGTCGGTAGCGGCGGCCGCGACGTCGGCGATTGCCATCGGCACGCAGGCCACCTCTTCCGATGTCAACGCGGTTGCGTTGGGAACGAGCGCTACGGCGAGCGCCGCCGGCGCGTTGGCGTTGGGACAATCGAGCACGGCGGGCGGTGTATCGTCGATCGCGATCGGGCAGAGCGCGCAGGCCACGACCAATGGTTCCGTGGCAATCGGCGCAGGCACAATTGCGCAAACCTCCACCACCCAACAAGGTGTAACGGGTCGCCTTGCGGGTGCGATTGGCGTGGGGGTGATCTTTCCAGATGGCACGACACAATACATTACGCCCACGGGTTTGGCCGTCGGCCAGGGGAATGTAGCGCTGCAGGGCAGCACGGCCATCGGCTTTGATAACCAGACCGGCGCCGGCCAGTTCGCGGACGTCGCGATAGGCAACAGCAACGATGCGAGCGGTGGCGATACGTTCGCGGCCGGCTTGGGCAACCTGGCCAGCGGCCGCTCGGCGGTGGCCATCGGCACGATCGAGTCGGTTTCCGGCAACACGGCCATCGGCATTGGCCGTCAGGGCACCGCGTCCGGCGACGGCTCGGTTGCCCTCGGCAACGTGACCATGGCGACGTCGACCAATGCGCTGGCGGTCGGCAATTCGGTGCAGGCGACCAACGTCGGTGCGATCGCTATCGGCAGCGGCGCGAGCACGGACGTCACCCAGCAGGATCTGACCGCGTCCATGGCGAGCGGCCAGGCTTCCACTGCGATCGGCGTCAGCGCGACTGCCAGCGCCACCAATGCGATCGCCTTCGGCACCGGCGCCATCGCCAGCCTGGCGAATTCCGTGGCGCTGGGCTCGGGTTCGGTGACGGCTGCAGCTAATCCGACCAGCAGCGCGACGGTCGGCTCGCTGACCTTCGGCACGTTCGCGGGCGCTACGCCGACCAGCGTCGTCAGCGTCGGCGCACCTGGCGCCGAGCGGCAGATCACGAATGTGGCGGCCGGCAGGATCACGTCGACCAGCACGGACGCCATCAACGGCAGCCAGTTGTTTACAGTGGCGAGCCAACTCAACACGGTGAATAACTCGTTGTCGACCGGCTTGAGCTCGTTGTCGACCTCGACCTCGACGGGCATCAGTTCGTTGTCCACGGGGGTCAGCTCGCTGTCGACCGGTCTGAGCACGACCAACAGCAAGGTGACCAGCTTGTCGACCTCGACGTCGACGGGCATCAGCTCCCTGTCCACCGGTGTCAGCTCCTTGTCCACGGGTGTCAGCTCGCTGTCGACGGGTCTGAGCACGACCAACAGCACGGTGACCAGCCTGTCGACCTCGACCTCGACCGGCATTAGTTCGTTGTCCACAGGTGTCAGCTCGCTGTCGACGGGTCTGAGCACGACCAACAGCACGGTGACCAGCCTGTCGACCTCGACCTCGACCGGCATTAGTTCGTTGTCCACGGGCGTCAGCTCGCTGTCGACCGGTCTGAGCACGACCAACAGCAAGGTGACCAGCTTGTCGACCTCGACGTCGACGGGCATCAGCTCCTTGTCCACGGGTGTCAGCTCGCTGTCGACGGGTCTGAGCACGACCAACAGCACGGTGACCAGCCTGTCCACGTCGACGTCGACGGGCATCAGCTCCTTGTCCACGGGGGTCAGCTCGCTGTCGACCGGCCTGAGCACGACCAACAGCAACGTCGGCAGCCTGTCCACCTCGGCCTCGACGGGCCTGAGCTCGCTGTCGACCTCGACCTCGACTGGTGTCAGCTCCTTGTCCACGGGCGTCAGCTCGCTGTCGACGGGTCTGAGCACGACCAACAGCAACGTCGGCAGCCTGTCCACCTCGGCCTCGACGGGCCTGAGCTCGCTGTCGACCTCGACCTCGACTGGTGTCAGCTCCTTGTCCACGGGCGTCAGCTCGCTGTCGACGGGTCTGAGCACGACTAACAGCACGGTGAACAGCCTGTCGACCTCGACCTCGACCGGCGTCAGCTCCCTGTCCACTGGTCTGAGCACGACCAACAGCACGGCGACCAGCTTGTCGACCTCCACGTCGACCGGCATCAGCTCCTTGTCCACGGGCGTCAGTTCCCTGTCCACCGGTGTCAGCTCGCTCTCGACGGGTCTGAGCACGACCAACAGCACGGTGAACAGTCTGTCCACGTCGACCTCGACGGGCATCAGCTCCTTGTCCACGGGCGTTGGCTCGCTGTCGACCGGCCTGAGCACAACCAACAGCAACGTCGCGTCGCTGTCCACGGGTGTCGCCAATTCGGTGCAGTACGACAATTCGCAGCATACGAGCGTGACGCTCGGTGGCGTGGGTTCGACCACCCCGGTGGCGCTCCAGAACGTCGCAGCCGGCGTGAATCCGACCGATGCGGTGAACTTCGGGCAGTTGACCTCGCTGTCGACGTCGACGTCGACCGGCGTCAGCTCGCTGTCGACCGGCCTGAGCACGACCAACAGCAACGTCGGCAGTTTGTCGACCTCGGTCTCGACGGGCGTCAGCTCGCTGTCCACCGGTCTGAGCGCGACTAACAGCACGGTGAACAACCTGTCGACCTCGACCTCGACCGGCGTGAGCTCCTTGTCCACGGGCGTCAGCTCGCTGTCGACCGGCCTGAGCACGACCAACAGCAACGTCGGCAGCCTGTCCACCTCGACCTCGACGGGCCTGAGCTCGCTGTCGACCTCGACCTCGACGGGTGTCAGCTCCTTGTCGACGGGCGTCAGCTCGCTCTCGACGGGTCTGAGCACGACCAACAGCACGGTGAACAGTCTGTCCACGTCGACCTCGACCGGCGTGAGCTCCTTGTCCACGAGCGTCAGCTCGCTGTCTACCGGCCTGAGCACGACCAACAGCAACGTCGCTTCGCTGTCCACGGGTGTCGCCAATTCGGTGCAGTACGACAATTCGCAGCACACGAGCGTGACGCTCGGTGGCGTGGGTTCGACCACCCCGGTGGCGCTCCAGAACGTCGCAGCCGGCGTGAATCCGACCGATGCGGTGAACGTCGGGCAACTGACCTCGCTGTCGACGTCGACCTCGACCGGTATTAGCTCGCTGTCCACGGGCGTTAGCTCGCTCTCGACCGGCCTGAGCACGACCAACAGCAACGTCGGCAGTCTGTCGACCTCGGTCTCGACGGGCGTCAGCTCGCTGTCCACCGGTCTGAGCACGACCAACAGCACGGTGAACAGTCTGTCCACGTCGACCTCGACCGGCCTGAGCTCGCTGTCGACCTCGGCGTCGACCGGCATCAGCTCCTTGTCCACGGGCGTCAGTTCGTTGTCGACGGGGCTGAGCACGACCAACAGCACGGTGACCAGCCTGTCGACCTCGACCTCGACCGGCCTCAGCTCGCTGTCCACCGGCGTCAGCTCGCTGTCGACCGGCCTGAGCACGACCAACAGCAACGTCGACAGCCTGTCCACCTCGACCTCGACGGGCATCAGTTCCTTGTCCACGGGCGTCAGCTCGCTCTCGACCGGCCTGAGCACGACTAACAGCAACGTCGCGTCGCTGTCCACGGGTGTCGCCAATTCGGTGCAGTACGACAATTCGCAGCACACGAGCGTGACGCTCGATGGCGTGGGTTCGACCACCCCGGTGGCGCTCCAGAACGTCGCGGCCGGTGTGAATCCGACCGATGCGGTGAACGTCGGGCAGCTGACCTCGCTGTCGACGTCGACCTCGACCGGTCTCAGCTCGCTGTCCACGGGCGTCAGCTCGCTCTCGACCGGCCTGAGCACGACCAACAGCACCGTCGGCAGTCTGTCCACGTCGGTCTCGACGGGCGTCAGCTCGCTGTCGACCGGTCTGAGCACGACGAACAGCACGGTGAGCAGCTTGTCCACCTCGACCTCGACCGGCCTGAGCTCGCTGTCCACGGGCGTCAGCTCACTGTCGACCGGTCTGAGCACGACCAACAGCACGGTGACCAGCTTGTCCACGTCGGCCTCGACGGGCGTCAGCTCGCTCTCGACCGGCCTGAGCACGACCAACAGCAATGTCGCGTCGCTGTCCACCTCGACCTCGACGGGTCTGAGCTCGCTGTCGACCTCGACGTCGACCGGTATCAGCTCGCTGTCCACTGGCCTGAGCACGACCAACAGCATGGTGACCAGCTTGTCGACCTCGACCTCGACCGGCCTGAGCTCGCTGTCCACGGGTTTGAGCACGACCAACAGCACGGTAAGCAGCCTGTCCACGTCGACCTCGACGGGAGTCAGCTCTTTGTCCACCGGCCTGAGCACGACCAACAGCAACGTCGCTTCGCTGTCCACGGGTCTCAGCAACGCGGTGCAGTACGACAATTCGCAGCACACGAGCGTGACGCTCGGCGGCGCGGGTTCGACCACCCCGGTGGCGCTCCAGAACGTAGCCGCCGGCGTGAATCCGACCGATGCGGTGAACTTCGGGCAGTTGACCTCGCTGTCGACGTCGACCTCGACCGGCATCAGCTCGCTGTCCACCGGCCTGAGCACGACCAATAGCACGGTGGGCGCTCTCTCGACGTCGACCTCCACGGGCCTGAGCTCGTTGTCGACCGGATTGACCACGACCAACAGCAACGTCGCTTCGCTGTCGACCGGCCTGATCACGACCAACAGCAATGTGGCCTCGCTGTCCACCGGCCTCAATACGACCAACAGCAACGTCGCTTCGCTGTCCACCGGATTGAACACGGCGACCAGCAACGTGAGCTCGCTGTCCACGGGGATCGCCAACGGCACGATTGGGCTGGTGCAGCAAGTGGGCGGTGCGCCGGGCAACGGCGCGATCACCGTCGGCGCCAGCACGGGTGGCACGACCGTCGACTTCACCGGTACCTCGGGCGCACGCCAGCTCTCCGGCGTCGCCGCCGGCACCGCGCCGACCGATGCGGTCAACGTGAGCCAGTTGCAGTCGGTGGCCTCGGTGGCCGACAACGCGGTGCAATACGACAATGCCGCGCATACGAGCGTCACGCTCGGCGGCGTCGGCGCGACTTCCGCGGTGGCGCTCACCAACATCGCGGCAGGCGCGCTGACGGCGACCAGCACCGATGCAGTCAACGGCAGCCAGTTGTTCGCACTCGAGACCGCGCTGGGTTCGATCAGCACGGCGTTCACCAACCTGTCGCAATCGACGGGCGGCACGAGCGACACCACCAACACGAAATACGTGGCGGTGAATTCGACCGGTACTGCGGCGAGCGCGTCGGGCACCGAATCGGTGTCGATCGGCGGCAACTCGCAGGCAAGCGGCACCAACACCGTCGCGGTAGGCTCCGGCTCGCAAGCCACGGGGATGAACTCCACGGCGATCGGCGCGAATGCAGTCGTCTCGGCAAGTAATTCGGTGGCGCTCGGCGCCGGTTCGGTTGCCAGTGCGCCGAATACGGTGTCGGTCGGCTCGCCGGGTAACGAACGGACCATCAGCAACCTCGCGCCGGGTGTGAACCCCACGGACGCAGTAAATGTTGCGCAATTGCAGGGCCTTCAGCAGAATGTGAACAGCATTGCTCGCAACGCTTACTCAGGGGTGGCAATGGCGGGTGCGCTGGCCGGGCTGCCGCAGGTGGAGCAGGGCAAGACGTTCCAGCTCAGCGCCGGGGTCGGCAACTACGCGGGGTACACGGCTCTCGCCATTGGCGGTAGCGCGCGTATCACGCAGAACACCATCGTCAAGATGGGCGTGAGCGCCACGAGCGGCGGTAACGGTGTGCTGGTTAACGCCGGGGTCGGTTACTCGTGGTAATGCGTTCCGGGGCCGCACGCGCGGAACGTTAGAACCGCCACCTTTTCACGGTGGTGAACAGGCGGACCCTTTCGATGATCGGGATCCGCCTGATTGCTTGGTGACCAGACATGCGCATCGGGATTTCCATCGTCTCCCATGAAGGTCAGAATATCTGGCAGAACGGCTTGGGGCAGAACGTCATTTTTCTCGCTGAGCTGTTTCAACGGCTGCCGTTCGTGCAGTCCGTTCTGCTGATCGACGTGGGCGATCAATTCGCCATGCCGCCTCAGGTCGATCTGAGCTCGCAAAATCTGCGCGTCGTGCCGATTCGCGAGGCGACCGACGAAGTCGACGTGGTCGTCGAAATGGGCGGCGCCCTCGACATTCAGTGGCTCGACCTCATGCGTGCCCGCGGCAAGAAAGTGGTTTTCTACTGCTGCGGTCAGCCGTTCGTCGGTCTTGCCGAACCCGTCGTTTTCAACAAGCCGACCCACGCGGCGCGGCCGGACCGTTGCGACGAAGTGTGGCTGCTCCCGAAAGACGCCACGTTCGCGCCGATGATGCGAACGCTGCATCGTTGCGAAGTCCACGAAGCGCCGTTTATCTGGCATCCGTATTTCATCGCGCGGCGTGCACAGGAAATCTCGCAGTTGACCGGCGCGCATTACGGTTACGCGCCGCGTGCCTTGACGGCAGAAGGCGAGCGCGCCGGCCTGCGGGTGGCGATCTTCGAGCCGAACATTTCAGTGGTCAAGACGTCCAGCATTCCGATGCTGGTTTGCGACGAAGCTTATCGGGCCGATCGTGCCGCCGTGTCGACGATGCACGTGCTCAATACGCTGCACATGAAAGACCATCCCACCATGCTTCACTTCGCCAATTCACTGGACCTCGTGCGCGACCACAAGGCGGTGTTCCTCGGGCGCCACGACATTGCCGGTTTCATGGTGCAGCATGCGGACGCCGTGGTGTCGCATCAGTGGCAGAACGATCAAAACTACAGTTACATGGATGCGCTCTACGGCGACTATCCGCTGATTCACAATTCCCCGTGGCTTGAGAGTGCGGGTTACTACTATCCCGGCTTCGACGCGCGGCAGGGCGCGGCGCAACTTCGGCGCGCCGCGCTCGAACATGACGACGGCCTCGACGATTACCGCGTCCGCACGCGGCACGTGTTCGACGCGGTCGACCCGTTCGGCCAGCACAATCTCGACGCCTACGCCGCGCGCTTGCTTCACCTGTGCCGTGACGCGAAATTTGCCGGCCACGCCGCGAGCTGCCCATGAGCGCCGAACAAAACCCGGCGTCCCGCCCCGCCAAACTGCGCGTCGGCGTCTCGATCTTCGTTCGCAAGGGCGAACAGTCGGTGTGGGAAAACGGCATCTACCAGAACTGCATCTTTCTCGTGATGCTGTTGATGCGCTCGCCTATCGTCGAGGCCACTTATCTGGTGGCGGGCGGCGGCGATGGTGAACCCGCCGACGCGAAGCATTTCCTGGCCGATTCGCCGGTGCCGCTGATCGACATGAACGAAGCCGCGGCGACGCTCGACGTGATGATCGAAATGAGCGCGCAGTTGGGACGCGAATGGGTGGTGGCGTTTCGCGAGCGCGGCGGCAAGATCGTGTCGATGCGGGTCGGCAACGACTACGCAATCGACATCGAGCGGATGGTGTTCGACAAGTCGCATGGACTCTTGATCACCGGCGCGCCCTATCATGAGATATGGACGTTGCCTGAGTACGAGACGACCTGTGTGCCTTATTTCCAGAGCACCTTCCGCTGCCCGGTGCGCGTTGTGCCGCATCTGTGGAGTCCGCTGGTGCTGGAACGCGAGGCGGCGCGCTTGCCGGAAGGCGTGAGCTTCGGCTATCGCCCGGGGCGCAAACGCTGGCGCGTGGGCATTTTCGAACCGAACATCTGCATGGTGAAGACGAGCTTCATTCCGTTGCTTACCTGTGAAGCGGCGCACCGTGCCGATCCGGACGTGCTCGAACACGTGTGGGCTTACAACACGTTCCATCTGAAAGAGCATGTGGGCTTCAACGGTTTTGCCCACAGCCTGAATATCGTGCAGCACGGTCTGACTTCGTTCGAGGGACGCTTTCCGTTCTGCCGGGTCGTGGCCGCGGATGTCGATGTGGTGGTCAGCCACCATTGGGAAAATGCGCAGAATTACGTCTATTACGAAGCACTGTACGGCGGCTATCCGCTGATTCACAACTCGCACCTGATCGACGCATGCGGTTATCGCTATCATGACTTCGATTGCGAAGCGGGCGGCCGTGCATTGCTGCAGGCGTATGCCGAACACGACGCGAATTTCGACGCGTACCAACGCGATGCGCGAGCGTTTCTCACACAACTTGATCCAGAGAGTGAGACCAATGTGCAAATCTATAGCCAGGCCATTGCGGCGCTTTATGAAAATGTCTGATCGACGAAAACTGATGCCGCTCGCCGCGTTGATTCTGTCCGCGGGCGCGTTCGCGCAGGGCGTGTTGGCCCCTCGAACGGAAACGGCGCCGCGTAACGCACTCGTGACGGCCGCGACATCGGTCGGCGTCAAACAATGTCTGCCGGCGCTCACCGCGCTGTCCGCGCTAGGTGTGCAGGGCGCCACCAATAACGACGTGCTGTTCGACTGGGACCGCGCCCGCGCGGGCAACAGCACGGTTTTCTCGCTGATCGGACTGGATCTGCCGAACGGCAGCGCCGCCATGTCGATCACCGGCGTGCCGGAGATGGACGGTTCGTGTTCGGTGTCGGCGGAGCGCATCTCGGTCGCGCCCGTAACGTGTCCGACGCTGGCGCACAAGGAGCTGGCGGGCTATCAGGCCACCCGGCTGCTGGCTCACATGATGGTCTATACGGACGCGAAAGATCCGGGCTCGTCGGTGTCGCTGATCGATCAGCAGGGAAGCTGTCTCGTGATTCGCCGCTACGTGAAATTCTCAGCGGGTGTGGCGGCGCGTTGATGACGCGACCCCTCGCGCAAACCATTCGAACGCGGACTGTTAAACCATGAGCCAGGGATTACGTATCGGCATCACGATCGGCCTGCATCACGAGGCCGAGACGCTATGGAACAACGGCATCAAGCAGAACGCCGCTTTTCTCGCGGAGGCGCTGCGCCATTGCCCGAAAGTGGCCGGCGTGGTGCTGGTCAACACGACGCAGGTGCCGATCACCGCGGCGTTGCCGTGGGACCAGACGCGTTATCCCACGCTGTCTTTCGATGCCGCAAAAGACAGCGTGGATGTCCTGATCGAACTCGGCGGGCAGATCGACGAGGCGCAAACCACGTACCTCAAGCAGCGTGACGTGCGGCTGGTCTCGTACTGCTGTGGTTTCGAGTATGTCCACGCAATGGAATCGATTCTGTTCAGCAAGCCGATGTGGGGCGAGAACCTGTTCGTGAACCAGCGCTACGACGATCTCTGGATCATTCCGCAAGTAGCCAATATCAGCCGCTCGTACCTGGAGGTGTTGCGGCGCTTGACCGGGCACGTCGTGCCGTTTGTCTGGAGCCCGATGTTTCTCGACGAACGGGTCAAGGACCTTCCGGATGCGGGCGAATACCGGGCGCATGACGGTGCCAGGCGTCTGAGCGTGATGGAGCCGAACCTCAATGTCGTGAAGTTCTGCCTCTATCCGGCGCTGATTGCGGAGTCGGCGTACCGTCGGCGACCGGACAGCATCGCGATGCTGCAGGTGACCAACGCGGATCGGATCGCGCGCGAGAGCCCGGAGTTCATCGCCCTGATGAACCAGCTCGATATCGTGCGGGCGCACAAGGCGGTTTTTCTCGGGCGTCATGAAACGCCGGCCTTTCTGGCGCAGAGCACGGACATCGTCGTTTCTCATCAGTGGGAGAACCCGCTCAACTACTTCTATCTCGAGGTGTGCTGGCAGGGTTACGCGCTGGTGCACAACGCGCATCTTTGCGCCGACCTCGGCTACTACTACCGCGAGCACGACGTGGAAGAGGGGGCCCGCCGTCTGATCGAAGCGATCGAGACACACGACGCGCACGCCTCGTGGTATCGCGAACGGCAGCGCACGGAGATTGCACGCTATCTGCCGGCGAACCGGCAACTCGTCGCGACCTATGACGCGTTGCTCGTCGATCTCATGGCGCGGCCGGTCCGCTAGCGGCCGCATGGTCGCCGAACCTTTTTTCGATCCCGCATTCGATCCGGTATGACTGTCTCCGATACCCTGTTTTCGCGCATCCGCCGGCTCCTCACGCAAGGTGACCTGATTGCGGCGTCCCGTGAGATTGCCGCGTGGAGGGACATGCAGCCTGAGGACGCGGGCGCGCTGACGGCGCACGCCTGTCTGCTGCGTTTGCGTGGCCACTATCGTGAAGCGGGCGCGACGCTCGCGCGTTCGCTGGCGATCACCCGGGCATTCGCGCCGAGTGCCGTCGAGATGGCGCGGCTCGCGCGTCATGACGGCTTACCGGCGCGCGCGCACGAGTGGTACGAGGACGCCCACCGCCTTGCGCCCGACGACGACGTCTGGCTGGACGAATGGGTCGAGCTGCTGTGGGAGATGCAGCGCATGGACGAAGCCGTGCAGGTCGCGACGTGGCTATGCGAGGCGCGGCCCGATTCCGCGAAAAGCTGGTTTTTGCTCGGGCTGAGTCAGCAGAAAAAGAACGCGCATACCGCGGCGCTGGAGGCCTACCAGCGCGCCATGACGCTCGACGCGAGCTATCCCGTCCTGCGCAATAACCTCGCCGCGGTGCATTACTCGCTGGGCGAGCTCAAGCTGTCGTTGCGTATCTGCGAAGAGGCGATTCGCGCCGACCCGGGCAGCAGTTTGCCGTGGACCAATGCATCGAACGCATGGCTGGCGTTGCGGGAGCCGGGCAACGCGCTGATCGCGGCCGAGCGGGCCTGCGCGTTGACACCGGCGTATGTGCCGGCGTTGATGGTGCTGAACAATGCACTGAAGGAATTGCAGCGTTGGGACGACGCCTTCGCGGTGGTGCAGCGCGCCGCGCGCGTTGCACCCGAGGACCAGGCCGTCAAATGGTCGATCGCGATGTTGCAACTGCTGCGTGGCGACGATGAGAACGGTTGGCAGAATCACGAGGCGCGTTGGGCCGGTTCGCCCGAATTGCGGAACACGCCGTCTTTTCTCGAGGACCGCCGATGGCGCGGCGAGGATCTCGCAGGCAAGACGCTGCTCGTGTGGGGCGAGCAAGGATTCGGCGACGCATTCCAATTCGTTCGCTTCGTGCCGTGGATCGCGCAACGAATGCGCGACGTCGGCGGCACGGTGATTTACTGCTGCTTCGCCAAACAATTGCCGTTGTTCGAGCGCATGCTGAAACCGCACGGCGTCCGTGTCGTGCCGCACGATTCGAAGCGTCTGCCCGAATTCAATGTTCATTTGCCGGTCGGCAGTCTGCCGCTCATGCTTGGCGTGCGAGTCGAGACCCAAGCTGCGCCGCTGCGTTACCTCGAGCCCGATTCGTCGTGCGTGGCGCGATGGGGTAAGAAGTTGCCGCAGGACGGCAGGCTCAAGGTCGGACTCGTGTGGAGCGGCAGTCGCACGCACCAGCGCAACCCGTTGCGCTCAGTGCCGCCCGCTTTATATGCCGAGACGTTCGCGGATCTGCCTGGGATCGAATTCCATAGCCTGCAGATCGACGGCGCGGACGAACTCGCGGCGATGTCGTCACAAGGGCTCACGGTCGTGGACCACACCGCGGAACTGACTTCGTTCGACGAGACCGCGGCGTTGATCTGCAATCTCGATCTCGTGATTACCGTCTGCACTTCGCTTGCCCATCTGGCCGGCGCGCTCGGCACGGCGACGTGGCTGCTTCTCGACGTCAATCCTCACTGGGTGTGGATGCTGAAACGCTCGGACAGCCCCTGGTATCCCGCTTTGACGCTCTATCGGCAAGAGGACTATATGGAGTGGTCTCCCGTGCTGCAGCGGGTACGCGCGGATCTGTTGAATCTGCGGCCATGAGGCCATGAGGCGAGCGATTCGCTGCGGGCACGATCTTGGGGGCTACACCGGCCCGACAGCCTCGACGTTCACTATGACGACAACGGTTCCATGATTATTTCTTCCTTGATTGCGTCGAGCCTGTAGCCGTAGCCGTACAGGCAGGAGAGCCGATATCCGCTGTTCGGGCGTAGCCCGAGTTTGGAGCGGACGCGGGTGACGTGAGTGTCCATCGTACGCGACGGGATGTCGTTGGTCTGGCTCCAGACCGCTTCGCTGATGTGCGCGCGCGAAACCGGCTGACCGATGTTGCGGAACAGCAGAAGCGCGAGGGCAAATTCCTTTTGGGTGACCGGTCTGTTTTTACCGTTCACGTGAACCTGCTGCAATTCCAGATTGAACTCGATCTCTCCGAACATGGCTTTGGTCGTGGCCGGGCTCACGGCATAAGCTCGCCGGAGCAGTGTTTCGACGCGTGCGCTCAGTATCGGCATCGCCACCGGTTTGACGAGATAGTCGTCCGCCCCCATGTTCAAGATCGATACGATGTCGCTCTCACGGCTGCGGCTGGTGACGAACAGGACCGGCAGCCACTTCGTCACGTTTTGCCGTAACCATCGCAGGACCTCTTCGCCCGACATGCCGGGCACCACCCATTCGAGGATCAGCAGGTCAAAGGTCTCCCGGCGCAACCGTCTAACCAGTTGGTCGCCCGCCGCGAAGAAATGGCAGATGTGGCCGGATGTCGTCAGCGCCTCGTTCAGTCGATTGGCCTGATCGACATCGGCTTCGAGAATGGCAATTCTCATGCGTACCTCCGCTCCTCGGTTTTTATCCGAACCGAGCTAACACGTCTTTGACTGCAGCTAATCACGCACTCGATGCCGGGGAACTGAGGCACGTCGAAGCGGGCATCGGGATTCCCTCTCACAGGGGACCGGCGGAACATTGGGGTGGTCACCGCGCCATCTGTTGGGAATAAGACGGGTTGGGAGACAGGCGAAGTTCGAGATTGGAAATAAGCTGCCTGCAAAGCTCGCGACTCCATGGCGTAAGGTCGCTGTCGGATAAGGTGACAAGCGATTCCAGTGTCTTGTAAAGACGTTGCAGTGCGGCATCGGAAAAACCCGTTATCGGCCAGGTGTGTAATAGATAGGTCAATGGAAGCAGGGCTTTCTGATTGCAGAGTTCATTGAATAGTTGCAGGCAACCGAGGTCGATTTCCGGCGCATTGAGAAGACTGAATTTATGGTCATGGTTCATGACAATTCCCCCTGATAACTATGTTGAATGTGACAATAAAACTGCTTCTCAAGCGACCACTGCGTCAGATGCTTTCCGGCTGAGCCGACCGGCCATTTTTTATTGAAAAATAATTCAACAAATGACTGGGAAAAGGCGTTTCGCGCGGCACTTGTGGCCAAGCATCCACGATAAAAAGCTATCGGTAAATTGGACCTAGGTCCCGGGACGTCCTATGTTCCGTGGGGCCGCGCAGGGACCGTACGCTTTGTGCCGCTCCTCGCGTCATGGTTTTCCGCCATTGCTTTGGCAATGCGAAGTCTCAAATTCGAGATTCCTTGCTAATAGCCGCTGACCCTCACCGGTGTTGAAGTTGTTTTTTCATCAAATACAACTAGACTTAGGCACTGTATTTGTGGATTTTTTTGCGTATGGCCGGCGTCGCCGGATGAGACTAAAGTCTGCAGACGTCTTAAGACCATAGGACCCCCCTCTTAGCCTACTGGCCCCTTGCCGTCAACGAGGTTTTCGCGTCATAGTCGTCCCTATGAAAATATTAGTCATCGACGATCATCCGGTCCTTAGGGATGGAATTTCCGCGTTGCTCGTGCAGGACGACGCGGATATCGCTGTGCTGCAGGCCGGCAGCGGCGCTGAGGCAATGGAAATCATCAATGCGCACGACGATCTCGACGTCGTGGTGCTTGATTTGAGGTTGCCCGACATGAGCGGCTTGCAGGCGCTGGCGGAGTTCGTGAAAATCCGCCCGGAGCTGCCGGTCATCATACTTTCGTCATCCGAAGATCCTCATGATGCACGCGAGGCATTCGCTCACGGCGCGCTGGGTTATGTGCCCAAATCGTCCAGTCGGTACGCGTTGCTTTCCGCCATCAAACTCGTGCTCAACGGCGATCTCTATGTGCCGACGCTCATGCTCGACGCGGGCGCGGAGGCACGGGCGGCAACGCTCAGCCAGCAAGGCGAAGGCGGCATGTTTTTGACTCATCGGCAGATCGAGGTCTTGCGGCTCGTCAGCATCGGCCGGCCCAACAAGACAATCGCCAGCGAACTGGGTCTGTCGGAAAAAACGGTCAAGGCGCATATCACTGCGATCTTCAAGGTTCTGAAAGTGGTCAACCGCACACAGGCAGCAGCGGCCGGCCGTAAGGCCGGGCTGATCTAGTCGCGCGAAAGCTGTGCGGCCGTTTCGCTGGAAATGAGATTGGTAATCGCCGCTCTCAATTTGCCGTTGGGCACCGGCTTGTAGAGCAGCACGAAGCCACTTGTTCTAGCACCCATCAGACGCCCCGCACCCATGTCGCCCGTAATCAGCATGGCGGGAATGTTCTCGTTGTATTCCGCACGCAGCCGGTTGATCGCGTCGATACCGCTTTCGCCGTCGGGAAGACGCAAGTCGCAAATCAGCAGGGCCGGCCGAACGGTAATGGCGGAAAGAAGCAGGACCGCCTCGTCGGCGGAACTGGCCACGACGACCTCGTAGCCCCATCCGGTCAGCAGGCTGGACATGCCCGCGCGAATCTCCCGCTCGTCGTCGACGACCACCACCAGTCCGGTTGTCAGGCTCGCACCCGGTTCCTCGACCGCGATGTCGAGCGCACTCGTGGTGCCGTCCGACAGCGTGATCGACACTTCGAAACACGACCCCCGACCCGGCTCGGAGCGCAATGCCATTTCGCATCCCAGAAGATCCGTCAGGCGGCGCACGATCGCGAGGCCAAGTCCGAGCCCCTTTTCCCGATCCCGTTCGGGATTGCCGAGCTGGTAGTACTCCTGGAACACGCGTTCATGTTTGTCACGAGGAATCCCGCGACCGGTATCCCAGACTTGCAACGCGACGTGGGCGTTTCTGCGCCGGCAGCCCACGACGATTCGTCCAGAATCCGTGTAGCGCACGGCATTGGCCACCAGATTGCGGGCGATACGTTCGATCAGCGTCGGGTCGGAATCGACGATCGCGTTGCAGGGCACGTAGCGCAGCGTGATGCCTTTCGCCAAGGCCTCGCTCGCGTAGTCGAGACAGACGCGAGCGAGAATCGAACCGATTGCAAACGGTCGTCGATTCACCGCGATGACGCCGGCATCGAGCCGCGAGATATCGAGCAACGCGTCGAACAGACTGTCCATCGCGGTGGTGGAGGTGTCGATTTGCTCGACCAGACGCTCCGCATTGTCCGGTAACGGTATCTGCCGGAGCGCACCCACGAACAGGCCCAACGCGTGCACGGGCTGTCTCAGGTCGTGACTGGCCGCGGCGAGAAAGCTGGATTTCGCGCGGCTCGCTTTTTCGGCAATGACCCGCTGGCGCTTCAGGTCCGCCGCCAGTTCCTCGGTTCTGATCTTCAGCACGATGCGTTGCTTGTATGCGCGGTTTGCCAGCAACCCCAGCACGCCAATCACGCAGGCAAAGAGCATGGCCAGCGGACCGGCGACGCGTTGCAAGTCGTTAGCCGATTTCAGGCTGGCAAGCGTGAAGGGCGTCATCGCGGGCAGGAACAGCGCGAGAAACGCAGGGAGGTAAGGGCTATAGGTGGGGATTGAACCTGCCGCAAGACCGAGCGTCGCGATGACCGTCAGGCTCGCGATTTCAAAACCGCCGCGGGTTGCCAGCCCGAGCGTTGCCCAGCCCCAGCCGATGCCTTCGGCAAGACTGATCGCGGTGAACCACATGGCCCAGAATCGCCAGCGGCTGTGGGACGTCGCGGAGTGTCCATAGCACCACGAAAGCAGAATATGACTGGCTGTACAGATGCCGATATAGGCAATCCAGCCAATCCCCGTCGCAAGGTTCAGGTAGCCCAGACGTTGAATCGAGTAAATCAGCGTGAGCGCGAGAAGCATCCCGGCAAGGACGGTGACGGTCACTGAGCCGAACAGCGCTTCGACCTGTTCGGCGCCCATGCGCTCGTTTGGCGGTGACGTTTTTTTTGCTGGTGATTTCCTGACGACAACTGTCATGGGCAAGTCTTAATGTTGCGTTCTGAAGTCTATGGAGCAAGAGCCGCGCGCTGCCGCGGCGTCCCACGACGCTACCGGGTTTTCAGGCGCTCGTTCGCGCAGATCAAAGCATGGACAGGTGCGACGGCGCATTGCGCATCGTGCAGCGTCACGATTTCCGCGAGGATGCGACAGGCCTCGTCATCGAACCACCAGTCGCCTGTTTTGTCGGCCGTGGCGCGACAATGAAGCAGTACTCTTTCGGCCTCTTCGAACAGGTTGTCCCGGGAACCTCCATATCCCGCTTCGTGCAGAAAGCGCGCAATGCAATAAGCCTGACAGATGCCGTTGAACTGGTGTTCCCCAGCAACCCCGGAGCGCAACGTTTCGAGCGAGAGATGGTTCTCAAGCGAAACTTGCCTGGCCATGACTACGTTCATTGGCAGAAGCATCGCTTTTGTTTGAGCGCGCTTCGTGTGATTCGCAAAGGAACGATCCGCTATCTTTCTTCTGTTTGCCATATTGGTGTGGCTCATCGGCAATGGGCGCGTGCACGCAACATACGGCACGATATTTTCTCGAACGACCTTATCATCGGGTCGAATTCGATATCGTCAAACATTGTCAAAAAAAGAGAAGAGTAGGGTAGCTGCGGATAAAGCCGTATTTCCCCCGAAAAGAGACCATTGGATGACTTGTTATCGAATCCCGTTTAGAGAGGTTGCATTGCGATCGGAGCGTGGGGGGAAGCGTCAGGCGTCGCATTGATTGCGTGCGTTCGCGACTGTCATTCGGTCCATTCCTGTTGCCGTTTACCCGATAAGACGAGGGCGAGCAATTCGCGGCAGGTGTGGCGTCACAATCGTTAAAAGTCATGTTCGGGGTTCGGTGCTAGCCTGTTTGAACCCATTGAATTTTGAACACCGACAACTGCCTTTCGATCGGCGAAGACGGCATTGACAAAGCGAGTATCTCAACGTGAAGACTACCCTGTGCTTGCCCGTTATACCGGACTGCCCATCCTGCTCAGAAACCGTGTCCGCTGAAGAGATCGAAACGGTCTTTCTCTACCGATTCGGCGCCGCCAATCCAATGTGGCGGCTATGTCGCGAGAGCATGGCCATTGAAATTCTCGACGTGTACGGAAATTCAAATGTTGTTGTCCCACTCGGCGCGCAATGCATCGAGCGGATTCAGGCGCTCGGCGAGACGCTGTCGGCTTGCGTGCTGGTACTCGATATCCTGGGCGTTGCCATGCAGGTTCGCCTGAATGGCCGTAGAGGGCGTAATGGAGAATGGAATGGCATCGTCGTGCCGCGCCGTCTCGTCGGCGACGATGGCCGCGCGGCAAGAGAACTCGACGCGGTAAAGCGAGGCCAGGCATTACGCGTTTCCGCCTGATCCGAATCCGGGTTTCGTCCGCCCATCAGGTTCTGTCAATCGGACTTCTGTGATAAATCCTGAACCTGATTGAATGGCATTTTTCGTTCACAAAGCATGACATTTGATCTCTCGAATTTTTCACTGCTTCACATTTAAAAAAGTTCGCAAAGCGTAGCATTCGTCATCTCTAAAAAAATTGATGACGCAACGGCGCTTTCCTCATTGGACAGTCGCTTCGATCATCCCCCCGCTTACATTTCCCGCAAACGTAATCCGCCATTTCTCGCAATGGCTCGTTGCTTATGCCTGATGTGGAATCGAAACCAAAGTCCTGGCAAATCCGGCTGGGAGGAAGACCCGCGACCCACTACGTCCATTGCAAGGAGAAGTGATATGAACAAGAGTTTTAAATCGATCTGGAATGGCGCGTTGGGCAGCTATGTTGCCGTGGCCGAAAATTCAATGACGCGGGGAAAAGGCCGCAACGTCGTGAAGCGTATTGCGGCGGCTGCCGGTGTTTCCCATTCGCCTCTGTTTGAAATTGGCGGAAGACGTATCAATCCCGGCATCAGAACCGCATGCGCGGCGGTCGTGGCCAATCTTGCATTCCTGCCATTACCCGTTTTTGCCAATTGCGTGACGAGCGGCATTACCACGACCTGCGACACGACCGCGCCATCGCCGTGGACGTCGACGGTCGGCACCGGCGCGTCGACGGCTTCGGGGTATACCGTGGTAGTTCAACCCAATGCGCAGATGGTGCTGGGCGATGCGCCGGCGATCTCGCTGGGGGATAACGCCAACATCACGGTGAACTCAGGCGCGCTGGTGCAGAACAAGGCGAAGACCGGTGGCACGGGGTTATACGACACCGGTTCCAATACCATCGAGTTCAACAATAACGGCATGCTGCTCGTACAGGCGGGGGCCACTGTCATTTCGACGGGCAAGGAAACCGATGCAGAGGCGGTGAACCCCCAAGGTACTGGCAATACGATCATCAATAACGGCACCATTCAGGGCACCAACTCAGCGGCTATCTATTTCCAGAATCTCACGGGACTGAACACCGTTATTAACAACGCCACTGGCGTGATCGAGGCGCCGGCCAACGTGATCGGCGCGTACGGCAATGGTGCGGTCGACTTTACCAACCGCGGCCTGGTGATCGGTAATCTGGTTTTCGCGGGCGGCGACGATACGCTGCATCTCTACACGGGGTCGGTGATCACCGGCAATTTCGATGGCGGCGGCGGCAATAACGTGCTCACGCTCAACGGCACGGGCACCGGCACGTTACCTGGCGATATCGCGAACTTTCAGACGCTGATCAAGCAGGATAGCGGGACATGGACGCTGACGGGCGCGCTTTCCGGCGTGAATACCGCTGAAGTCCAGCAGGGCATTCTCGCGCTGACCGGCAACAACTCGGGGTACACGGGCACGATGACCGTCGATGCTGCGGGCACGCTGCAGGCGCCGGCGCAGAGTCTGCCGCCGCTGGTCACGGACAATGGCCTGGTTCAGTTCACGCAAAACGTCGACGGCACCTATGCGGGTCTTATATCGGGCAGCGGCGCCGTCGAGAAAGACGGCGCGGGCACACTGACACTCGCACCCAGCGCGACGGGCGGCAATACGTACTCGGGCGGCACGGTGCTGAACCAGGGCGTGCTGTCCATCGCCGCCGACAGCGCGATCGGTGCGTCGACGGGTGGCGTGACCTTCAACGGCGGCACGCTCCAACTGGGTAGCAGTTTCAATCTGGCCGGCACGCGGCCGATAGCGATCGAATCCGGCGGCGGCACGATCGACACGCAGGGCTTCCAGTCGACCATTACGCAAAACATTACCGGCGTCGGCGCGTTGACGAAGCTCGGCGCGGGCACGCTGGTGCTGGACGGGGCGAATACCTACAGCGGCGGCACTACCGTCAGCGCGGGCGCACTGGGTGTCGGCGATGCGTCCAATCCTGGCGCATCGATCGCGGGCGGCGGTCCGGTTTCGGTTGCGTCGGGCGCGACGCTCGGCGGCTACGGCAGCGTGACCGGCGACGTGACGAACAACGGCACGATCAGCGTCGCGAATGCGTTCTCGCAGTTTGCCGGCGGACCGAACGGCAACTTCACGATCAACGGACAGCTGGTCAATGCGGGTATCGCGCAGATCGGCGGTGGCCAGACGGCCGGCAATACGTTGACCGTCGGCAGCTATGTCGGCAAGAACGCGACCATCGGTTTGAATACCTACCTGGCGAGCGACAACGCGCCCTCGGACAAGCTGATCGTGAACGGCGGCAGCGCCACCGGGGCGACATCGTTGCAGGTGACCAACGTGGGTGGCCCAGGCGGCGTCACTGTATCGAATGGCATTCAGGTCGTGCAGGCGATCAATGGCGCGACAACCAGCGCGGGCGCCTTTACGCTCGCCGGCGGCACCATCAAGGCCGGCGCTTACGAATACTATCTGGCGCAGGGCGGCGTGACGGCCGGCACGTCGCAGGACTGGTATCTGCGAAATACGGTTGCACCGACGCCGACGCCGACGCCGACGCCGACGCCGACGCCGACGCCGACGCCGACGCCGACGCCGACGCCGACGCCGACGCCGACGCCGACGCCGACGCCAACGCCAACGCCAACGCCAACGCCAACGCCAACGCCAACGCCAACGCCGACGCCAACGCCAACGCCGACGCCGCCACCGCAGCAACGCTTGACGACGTCGCCGCCGCTGCCGACAGCGGCAGACGGCACGCCATCGCTGCCCACCGCAGGAACCAATCCGACGCCTTTGTATCGGCCCGAAGTATCGCTTTACGCGGAGATGCCCAGCGTCGCCCGCGAGCTCGGCATGTTGCAGGTCGACAACTTCCATGATCGCCAGGGCGAGCAGTCGTTGCTCACGGAAAACGGCAATCTGCCGGCCGCATGGGGGCGCGTATGGGGTGGACACAGCGTGCTTTCACAGGGCGGTGAAGTGAACCCGGCATTCGACGGCTCGGTCGTCGGCATGCAAGCCGGTCAGGATGTCTACGCGAACACGACTGCCAGCGGCCAGCGCAACCATTACGGCTTTTTCGTCGGCTTCGCACGTGCGACCGGCGACGTCAGCGGGTTCGCGGTCGGCGTGCCGAACGCCGACGTCGGCCACCTCGCCATCAACGCGTACAGCCTGGGCGGCTACTGGACCCACGTCGGCCCGAGCGGCTGGTATACCGACGCGGTGGTGATGGCCAGTTCGCTCGTCATCGACCCTTCGTCGAGCGACGGCATCAGCACGTCGACGCATGGCAACGCGTTGACGGGTTCGATCGAAGGCGGTCTGCCGTTTGCGATCGGCTACGGACTGACGCTGGAACCGCAAGCCCAGTTGATCTGGCAGCATCTGTCGATCAACGACTTCAACGACGGCGTGTCGAACGTGGCGTTCAACAGCGGTAACACGTTCGTCGGCCGGATCGGCGTCAGACTCACCGGCGCGTACGACGCAGCCGGCAAGACGTGGCAACCGTACCTGCGGCTGAACCTGCTGCGCTCGTTCGGCGCCAGCGACACCACGACCTTCGCCGGCGTGACGCCGATCGGTACTTCGGTCGGACAGACGAATGGACAGGTCGGTGCGGGCCTTGTCGCGAAACTGACAAAGCAGGGTAGCGCGTTCGCCACGGTCAGCTACACCGCCAACCTCGGTGGTGAGCATCAACGTACGGTTGCGGGCAACGTGGGAGTGCGGTGGGCGTGGTGATATGAACGGCGGGATCACGCCGGCCAGCTCCGATTCATGGAGCGGCGGCGTGATTCGAAACCGTCATTAACAAAAAGCGAACCAGCTCAAGCCCACAACGCCGACGTTTCGATGTTCCGCAAATCGAACACCAGCACTTCGGCATCGTGACCTTGCGTGAAGGTCAGCGACTTTTCATCGCGCACTCGCGCACCATCGCCTTCGCTGAACTCGACACCGTTCACCGTCACGCTGCCGCGCGCCACGTGAACATACGCATAACGCTCGCTGCCCAACTCGAGCTTTGCCGTTTCGTCGCCGTCGAACAAACCGGCATAGACCCGCGCATCCTGCTGCAACTCCAGCGAACCGTCTGCGCCATCCGGCGACATCACGAGCCGCAACACCCCGCGCTTATCTTCCGCGCTGAAGTGGCGTTGCTGGTAACGCGGCGCCGCACCGTTCTTCGACGGAGCGATCCAGATCTGCATGAAGTGCACCGGATCGGTCTTCGAATGGTTGTATTCGCTGTGCGCGACGCCGGTTCCCGCGCTCATCAACTGGATGTCGCCGGGCACGATCACCGAACCGGTGCCCATCGTGTCCTTGTGTTCCAGCGCGCCTTCCAGCACGTACGAAAAGATCTCCATGTCGCGGTGCGGGTGCTTGCCGAAACCTTGAGCCGGCGCGACACGGTCGTCGTTGATCACGAGCAGGTCCGAAAAGCCGTTCTGCTTCGGATCGTGGTAGCTCGCAAAGGAAAACGTATGACGCGAACTAAGCCAGCCGTGCTCCGCGCGGCCGCGTTGATTGGCGTGTCTGATATCGAGCATTGTTGTTCTCCTTGGGTTGTGCGATCCGGCCAGATGTTTGTCCGCGATCCATGAACAGGAGTGTAGGTCAATCTGGATAGCTATAATCACGGTGAAATAGGAAACACTGTCACTATGGAGTAGACAATAAAATGCAGCTCGACGACATGCGGATTTTCGTCGCCACGGTGGACGCGCGTAACTTCACGGCGGCGGCCCACCGTCTGTCGCTGTCGAAGCAGTTCGTGAGCCGCCGCGTGATGGCGCTGGAGGAAACGCTCGGTGTGCAATTGCTGATCCGCAATACACGCAAGCTGGCCGTAACCGAGCTCGGTCAGGAGTTTTACGAGCGCGCTACGCGCATTCTGGGTGAAGTCGACGACGCCGAGCAGGCCATGTCGCGGCAGCGCGCCGGCCCGCGCGGGCTCTTGCGGGTGAGTGCGCCGATGTCGTTCGGCATGATGCATCTGTCGCCGCTGCTGGCGCTGTTTCTGCGTGAGCACGACGAGGTGCGCTTCGACATGGAACTGAGCGACCGTACCGTCGACGTAATCGGCGAAGGCTTCGACATGGCGATCCGGATCGGCACGCTGGCCGATTCCACGCTGATCGCGCAGAAACTGGCCGATATCCGGCTGGTCGCGTGTTGCAGTCCGGGCTATGTACGGCGCCGTGGCGCGCCGGCCGTGCCCGCCGATCTGGCGCGGCACGCGTGCCTCTTTTACGGGCACGGCGGGGCCGTGAGCTGGGAGTTCGAGGTAGGCGGCGCGCTGAAAAGCGTCGAGGTACACGGGCCGCTGCGCGCCAATAACGGCGACCTGATTCGCGATGCGGCGGTGGCCGGGCTCGGCATTGTGCGGCTACCGGACTTTATCGTCGCCGACGCGCTCAAAAGCGGTTTGCTGGTCACCGTGCTCGACGAATTCCTGCCCGCCGCGACCAGCGTTTATGCGGTGTATCCGCAGCATCGGCAAAGCTCCCCCGCGATCCGGACGTTCGTCGAGTTCCTGAGGGAGCATTTGCGCCAGCGCCTCGCGGCGTGAGCCTAGCCGTTGCGGAAGATAAAGCTGTAGCCGTTCAGCGCCGGCACACCGCCCAGGTGCGCGTACAGCACGCGCGAGCCGGCCGGAAACTCGCCGTTGCGGACCATCTCGATCATGCCGTGCATCGATTTACCCTCATACACCGGATCGGTCAGCACGCCTTCCAGACGCGCGCATAGGCGGATCGCCTCGAGCGTCCCGTCGTTCGGCAGGCCGTATTCCGGGCCGCCGAAACGCTCGTCGAGTACCACGTCCGCAGCGGTAATGTCGCGTTCCAGGCCGACCTGTTCCGCGGTCCGCTTCGCGATCCGGGTGATCTGCTCGCGCGTCTGCGCGGGTTTCGCGGAGGCGTCGATGCCGATCACACGCTCGGCGCGGCCGTCGGCGGCGAAGCCCACGATCATGCCGGCCTGCGTGCTGCCCGTCACCGAGCACACCACGATGTAGTCGAACTTGAAACCCAGTTCGGCTTCCTGCTGCCGGACTTCTTCGGCGAAACCGACGAAACCGAGCCCGCCCAGCGGATGGTCCGAGCAGCCGGCCGGAATCGCATACGGTTTGCCGCCGGCGGCGCGCACGCTCTCGAGCGCGTCCTCCCAGCTCTGGCGAAAGCCGATGTCGAAGCCATCCGCAACCAGACGCACGTCCGCGCCGAGAATGCGCGACATCTGGATGTTGCCGACGCGGTCGTACACGGCGTCCGAATAGTTGACCCAGTTCTCCTGCACCAGCACGCACTTCATGCCGAGGTGTGCCGCGACCGCCGCCACCTGGCGCGTCTGGTTCGACTGAATTCCGCCGATCGACACCAGCGTGTCGCATCCCTGCGCCAGTGCTTCGGGAATCAGATATTCGAGCTTGCGCGTCTTGTTGCCGCCGAACGCGAAACCGCTGTTGCAGTCTTCGCGCTTCGCATACAGATGCACTTTGCCGCCGAGGTGGTCGCTCAGCCGTTTGAGCGGCTGAATCGGCGTCGGCCCGAAAGTGAGCGGGTAACGAGGGAATCGTTGCAGGTTCATGGCAGCTCCGTTGTCGGTGGTGTCGAGGCGGCCGGCAACCCGGCGCGTCGAAACACATGGTAGGGAAAACCGTCAGAAATGAGCTTGCGAAATAAATGGCTTCGGCTTACTTTTAAAACGGTCTATCAAAATTGAACGTAATAAAAATCTGTCAATTAACCTATGAGCACAACAAAAGTTCGTCGAACTGCAACAGCGGTCGACCCCGCTACCGTCCAGACCGATCCCCTGCAAGCGCTCGACCGTATCGATCGCGCGATCCTGCGGCAGTTGCAGACCGACGCGTCGATTTCGAACGTCGCACTCGCGGCCAAAGTGAAGCTGAGCGCGCCGGCCTGCCTGCGGCGGGTCGAGCGGCTCAAGGAGTCGGGGCTGATCCGTGGCGTGGTCGCGCTGATCGACCCGAAGGCGGCGGGCGCGGGGATGCTGGTGATCATCGGCGTGGTGCTGGACCGGTCCACGCCGGAATCCTTCGCCGAGTTCGAGAAAGCGGCGCAGAAGGTGGCCGGTTGCATGGAATGCCACGTCGTGACCGGCGAATTCGACTATTTCATGACGGTCCGCACGCGCGACAGCGACAGCTTCAACCGTCTGCACGCGGAACAGTTGCTGTATCTGCCGGGCGTCCGGCAGATCCGCTCGTTCATGGTGCTGAAGGAAATTCTCTCGACCACGAAATTTCCGCTGTAAGCGCCGCCTGACAAAAAAGACGAGCATGCTGTCATAAAACCCGATCTCGCACGACCAAGCATCGAGACCACTCGCGGACGGCGCGACCCGCGCTGCAACGGGTGAACGGCACGGACTTTCCGGGGCGAACATCATGACTTGCAACAGACGGACATTCTTCAGGTTTATCGGCGCGGCGTCGCTGGCCGGCGGCGCGGCTTCGATGTGGAACGTGACGCGCGCGGCGGACAGCGGCGCGGCGGCGGCCTACGAGGTGTCGCACAGCGACGCCGAATGGCACAAGATGCTGAACGACGCGCAATACCGGATCCTGCGCGATGCGGGCACCGAGCGCCCGTTCAGCAGCCCGCTGAACGACGAGCACCACGCCGGCACGTTCGGCTGCGCGGGCTGCAGGCTGCCGCTGTTTTCATCGAAGACCAAGTTCGATAGCGGCACCGGCTGGCCGAGCTTCTACCAGCCGCTCGACCGCGCGGTCATCACGCGTACGGACAAGTCATTCGGCATGACGCGCGACGAGGTGCTGTGCCGTCGCTGTGGCAGCCACCTCGGCCACGTGTTCGACGACGGCCCCAAACCGACCGGTCTGCGCTATTGCATGAACGGTCTTGCGTTGACCTTTACGCCCGCATCGAACGGTGTGAGCTGAGCGGATCAGGACGGACATCATGAACTTCGAGACACGCATCACGAAAGGCCGACCCGCGCGCTCGCGGCTGACCGCCATTTCGCTCTCGGTCGGCTTTGGCGCGCTGGCTTTGTTGCTGGCGCAACGAATGGCGTTTTCGTCGGAGACGGCGGTGGTCATTGCGCCGCCCGCGCTCGACGAACCGATCTCGGCCGCCACCGCGCACGAGGAAACCGCGGTGTTCGCGGGCGGCTGCTTCTGGGGCGTGCAGGGCGTGTTCCAGCACGTGCGCGGCGTCACCCGGGCGGTGTCGGGTTACTCGGGCGGTCAGCGCGACACTGCGCAGTACGAGACGGTCAGCGGCGGCGAGACGGGCCATGCGGAATCGGTGCAGGTCACCTTCGACCCGAGCAAGGTGACCTATGGCCAGTTGCTGCAGGTGTATTTCTCGGTGATTCAGGACCCGACCGAGTTGAACCGGCAGGGGCCCGACAGCGGCACGCAATACCGCTCGGCGGTGTTTCCGCTGAACGACACGCAACGGCGCGTCGCGCAGAGCTATATCGCGCAACTCGACAAGGCCCATGCGTATCCGGCGCCGATCGTCACCCGGACGGAGGCGTTCAAGGGCTTTTATCCGGCCGAGTTCTATCACCAGAACTATCTGACCTTGCACCCGAACTCCGCGTATATCGCGATCAACGATATGCCGAAGGTCGCCAATCTGAAGCGGCTGTTCCCGAATCTCTATCGCGACAAAGCCGTGCTCGTGGACGCGGCGCAGTAACGTAGGGCACCTTCACGCAGCTTCACGCACCTTTCCTGTCCGTCCGGCGCCGCAACGGTGGCGCCGGACGTCTTTTTGCGCGCGCTCTCCATCGCTTCCTGCCTGCCCCCATCCCACTTGAGGCGGCTCTCCACACGCCAGGCCCGCAATTTGCACAAGCGTTCCCGTCGGCAAATCTTTCGCACGTCTTTGCTCGGACAAAAGCCCGTTTTACAGGGCTTAATGCAATCGAGCAGCGCGTCTTGCCGGATAGTGCGTGTCGTTAGCTGAAAAAATTACATGCCGCTCGTAGCAACGCGGCGGTCGCCTGAGGTCCACAGGTCACCGCGCACCTCGGGCGAGAACATAACCCTCTTCGCGATACGCGAGAATCGGAGGCTTCTGGTGTTGAACAGCCGTAGAAAGCGGATTGGCAAGCTCCGCAATAAACAAACAAGCATCGCGGCGACGTCTCTGGTGGCCGTGACCCTCGGCGGCATTGTCTTCCTGCCGGGCTCGGCGATGGCGCAAACGCCTTCGCCATTGAACGAATGGCAATACTCGGTCGGCATTCCGCTGCAGAAGATGTGGCAGCCGACTATCCCCGACTGGCAAGTGCGCCTCGGTTTGGCCTCCTCGTTCCAGCCGCGCTACGAAGGTTCGGATCGCTATCACGTAATGGGCGGCCCGAGCGTCGACGTGCGTTACAAGGACCTGTTCTTCCTGTCGAGCGGTGAAGGCTTCGGGGTCAATTTCGCGCAGGGAGAAAACTGGCGCGCCAGTCTGGCCGCCGTCTACGATCTCGGCCGACGCGCTCACGACGATCCGCAGGAGCTTAACGGCCTCGGCAATATCAACGCGGCGCCGGGCGTCAAACTGGCCGGCGAATACGTGATCTCGAAAGATTTCCCGCTCGTGCTGCGCGCTGACGTGCGGCGCTATTTCGGCGGCTCGAACGGTTGGACCGGCGACTTCGGCGCGTATATGCCCATGCCGGGCAGCACGAAGAAGTTCTTCTGGTTCGCCGGGCCGAACGTGTCGCTGGCGGACTCCACGTATATGAATAGCTGGTTCGGCGTGAATCAGAATCAGGCGGCGAAATCGCAGTACTCGCAATATCACGCGAGCGCGGGCTTCAAGTCGGTGGGCTTCGGCATCAGCGCGGTGTGGCTGTTCGACAAGCACTGGTTCGCGACCGCGGATGGCGCGTTCGAACAACTGGTGGGCAGTGCGGGCAATAGTCCGATCACGCACCGCAAAGCGAATGGCGTCGCGGATATTTCGATCAACTATCGCTTCTGACGCGGTGTCTTTACACGTTTCAACCTGAAGGGCGCGGCGGCGTACCGAGCGCCATTTTCTCGAAGTACGCCGCGTTCTTCGTCCACCCGCCAACGCGACGCTCGGTCGCGGGAATATCGCTTGCTGCCTTCTCTCCATGCGTGAGACCGGATTCCCCCCGGCACGCCCGAACGCAAGGAGCAGATCCCCATGGCTGGTAAAACGAGTACGCACAAGCCCGCACCGAAAAACGCGCCGTCGAGCGATCCGAAATCGCAAGACCTCGAACAGTTTCGAGCGAGTCCGCAAGGCGAGGCGCTGAGAACCAATCAGGGCGTCAAGATCGCCGACAATCAGAACACGCTGCGCGCGGGTCCGCGCGGGCCGTCGTTGCTGGAAGACTTCATCATGCGTGAGAAGATCACGCACTTCGACCACGAACGCATTCCGGAGCGCATCGTGCACGCGCGCGGCTCGGCCGCGCACGGCGTGTTTCAGGTCTACGAGTCGATGCGCGAGCTCACCAAGGCCGCATTCCTGCAGGATCCCGGCGTGCAGACGCCGGTGTACGTGCGTTTCTCCACGGTGCAAGGCCCGCGCGGTTCCGCCGATACGGTGCGCGACGTGCGCGGTTTCGCGGTGAAGTTCTACACGCAGGAAGGCAATTACGATCTGGTCGGCAACAACATGCCGGTGTTCTTCATTCAGGACGCGATCAAGTTTCCCGACTTCGTACACGCCGTAAAGCCGGAAGCGCCGAATGAAATGCCGACCGGCGGCTCCGCGCACGACACCTTCTGGGACTTCGTGTCGCTCGTGCCCGAATCCGCGCATATGGTCTTGTGGACCATGTCGGACCGCGCGATTCCGCGCAGCCTGCGCACCATGGAAGGCTTCGGCATTCACACGTTCCGCTTCGTCAATGCGCAAGGCAAAAGCCGCTTCGTCAAATTTCACTGGCGGCCGGTGCTGGGCTCGTACTCGTTGCTGTGGGACGAAGCGCAGAAACTCGCGGGCAAGGACCCGGATTTTCATCGGCGGGATTTGTGGGAAGCGATTGAGCGTGGTGCTTTCCCCGAGTTCGAACTCGGCGTGCAGATCGTCGAGGAAGAAGACGAGCACAACTTCGACTTCGATCTGCTCGATCCGACCAAGCTGATTCCCGAAGAAATGGTGCCCGTGAAGATCGTCGGCAAGATGACGCTCAATCGCAACCCGGATAACTTTTTCGCCGAGACGGAACAGGTGGCGTTCCATCCGGGGCATGTCGTGCCGGGCATCGATTTCTCGAACGACCCGCTGTTGCAGGGGCGCTTGTTCTCGTACACGGATACGCAGATCAGCCGGCTAGGTGGGCCCAACTTTCACGAGATTCCGATCAACCGGCCGGTGTGTCCGTTCATCAACAATCAGCGCGACGCGATGCATCGCCAGACGATCCACGTCGGGCAGGCTTCGTACGAACCGAATTCGTTAAGTGGCGGCTGGCCGAAGGAAACTGATCCGGCGCCGAGCGACGGTGGTTTCGAAAGTTATCAGGAGCGGGTGGAGGGCACCAAGATTCGCGTGCGCAGTGAATCGTTCGCCGATCATTTTTCGCAGGCCGCGCTGTTTTACAACAGCATGTCGCAGCCCGAGAAGGACCACATTGCCGCCGCGTATCAGTTCGAACTCGGCAAAGTCACCAAGCCCGAGATTCGTGCGCGCGTGGTGAACGAGATTCTCGCGAACTTCGACGCGGGGCTCGCGGCGACCGTCGCGGAAGGTTTGGGCTTGCCCACGCCTAAGAAGGGTACGGCGAAGCTGACGGGTCCCAAGGATTCCCCGGCATTGAGTCTGCTGAACCGGGTGAAACCCGGCATCAAGACCCGCAAGATCGCGTTGCTGGCCGCGCCCGGTTCCGACGGCGCAGCGCTCAAAAAACTGCAGCAGGCGCTGCAGGACGAAGGCGCAACACCCATGCTGATCGCCCCGACGCTCGCACCGATCGACGGCATGGCGCCCGACGCGACGATCGCCGGCTTGCCGTCGATCATGTTCGACGCAGTCATCGTGGCAGGCGGCGAGGAGGGCGCGAAGCGGCTCGCGCAATCGGGCGACGCGCGGCATTTCGTGCTCGAGGCGTTCAAGCATCTGAAGGCGATCGCGGCGCTCGGCGCGGGGCGTGACGTGCTCGCCGCCGCGCAGTTGCCGGACAATGCCGACGGTGTCGCCACCGGCGACGACAAACAGGCTGCCGACGTACTGAAGGCGTTCATCGCGGTGGCGGAACAGCATCGCGTGTGGTCGCGCGCGGCGCTGGCGGAGACGGTGCCGGCGTAGGCGCATTCCATCGTCGTTCGCATGCCTTGCACGGCCGACCCGCGTCGGCCGTGCAAACTTGCGTGGATCGGCAACAGCCCCGCCCAGCAAGCCTGCGCCGTCGTATAACGTCTCAAAAATGGGGCCTGTCCTGTATGATGACGCGGGTCATCGAACGACACACCGCTCCACGCGAAAAATCCGAAAAATATGCCGAATCGACTCGATTCGCCAAGCCGCAGACAGAAAAAATGACCGCATCTCAGGCCGTCGACCAGAATCGTTTTCGCAGCATCATTCGCCGTAACATTGCGCTGCCTTTAGGCGTCGGCCTGGTCACGATGGCGGTGTTCGTGGGGCTGATCGCGTACCTGGTGTCCACCATGAACTGGGCCGAGCATTCCGAACGCGTGATCGGCCAGGCCAACGAAATGCTGCGCCTCGCCGTGGATCGCGAATCGTCCATGCGCGGTTTCCTGATTACGGGCGACGAGAGTTTCCTCGTGCCTTATGAAACCGGCGGGCCGAAGTTCAAGACGCAGATCGAAATGCTGCAGCAGATGGTGTCGGACAATCCGCCGCAGGTCGTCAAGCTCAAGGAGATCGAGGCAATTCAGCAGCGCTGGTCCCGCTATGCCGAAGAGATGATCGACGCGCGCCGCCGCAACCAGAACTATGAAGCCGCGGTGGCGAGCGGTCGCGGCAAAATCGAATTCGATGAAACGCGCCGCGAATTCGGCGATTTTCTCGACGTCGAGTTGCGCCTGCGCCAGGAACGAGGCGACGCGACCCGGCGCGTCACCACCTCGCTGGTGAGCGTATTCCTGCTGTTCAGTCTGAGTGTGAGTGCGCTGCTTGCGTGGATGGGCCGCCGCGAATTGTTGAGCCTGTCTTCGACTTACGACGGCGTCTTGCGGCAGCAGACCGAACAGACCGAGATGTTGCAGGAGCAGGTGTGGTTACGCTCGGGGCAGCGCTTGCTGGCCGAGAAGGTGGTCGGTCAGACAACCCCGCAACTGGTGGGTCGCGCGGTGCTCGACTTTCTCGCCCAGTATCTGGACGCCGCCGTCGGCGCGCTCTACATTCGCGACCGGCAGCACGGCACGCTGCGCCGCATCGCCGCGTATGGGTTCAGCCGCGAAAGCGAGCAGGGCAGCGCGCGCAATTTCGAAGAGGGCGAAACGCTGATCGGTCAGGCGGCCGCCGCGCGCCGCACGCTGGTCTTGCGCGACCTGCCGGACAATTACGTGCAGGTCGTGTCGGCCACCGGCAAGAGCGCGCCAAAAAATCTTCTCATCATGCCGATCGTCAACGACGGGCAGGTGAACGGCGTCATCGAACTGGGCTTTATTCGCGAGTTGACCGTGCGCGATCAGGAGTTCATGGAGCTGATCGGCAACGCGCTGGGCGACTTCGTCGAAGCCGCGTTGTATCGCGAACGGTTGCAGGACGCGTTGGCCGAAACGCAGCAACTGAACGAAGAGTTGCAGGTGCAGCAGGAAGAGTTGCGCGTCTCGAACGAGGGCCTCGAAGAGCGCGGCCGCGCGTTGATGGAATCGCAAGTGCGGCTCGAAGCGCAGCAGGCCGAACTCGAACAGACCAACGTGCAGCTCGAAGAATACGCGCAGCGTCTCGAACGGCAGAAGTCGGATCTGTTGCGCGCACAGGACGACCTCGCGGCCAACGCGGAACGCCTCGAACAGTCGAGCCGTTACAAGTCCGAGTTTCTCGCCAACATGTCGCACGAACTGCGCACGCCGCTGAACAGTTCGCTGATTCTCGCCAAGCTGCTGCAGCAGAACCGCACCGGCAATCTGAGCGACGAGCAGGTGCGCTATGCGGAAACGATTCATGCGTCGAATAGCGATCTGCTGGTGCTGATCAACGACATTCTCGATCTGTCGAAGGTCGAAGCCGGTCAGGTCACGGTCGAACTCGAAACGGTGTCGATCGACGCGACGCTGCAGTCGCTGGAAGAAATGTTCAAGCCGTTGGCGGCCGCCAAACAATTGCGGCTCCACTTCGAACGTGCGCCGGGTACGCCCGATACCTTTGTCACCGACGGTCAGCGCGTCACGCAGATTCTGCGCAATCTGCTGTCGAACGCGGTGAAGTTCACCGAGCGGGGCGAAGTGGCGTTGTCGATCGCGTCGTCGCCGAACAACCTGCTGCGTATCGACGTGCGCGATTCCGGCATTGGCATTGCGGCGGACAAGCTGGAGATGATCTTCGAAGCGTTCCAGCAGGCCGACGGTTCCACCAGCCGACAATACGGCGGTAGCGGTCTTGGGCTGTCGATCTCGCGTGAATTCTCGCGTTTGCTGGGCGGCCGGATCACCGTGTCCAGCGAAGTCGGTAAGGGCAGTGTGTTCACGCTGTGGCTGCCGGTCGATGCCGAGGCGGCGCTGGCGGATGGCCATCACGCACCGACGCCGATGCCGGCATTCACGCCTGCCCATGCTGTCGCGCCGACGGCGGCCGTGGCGGCCCTGACGACCACCCGGGCGGAAGCCGAAGCGCCGCTCGTGCGCACGCCGTCGAGCTTCAATCAGACGGCCGTCATTACGCCCGCCAACGGCCTGAGCGTCGGCGACACGCCCGAAACGGCCGGCGGCGCGATCGCCGACGACCGCGACAACCGCACGCGTGCCGGCCGCCTGATCGTTGCTGTCGAAGACGATCTCGCGTTCGCCGAAATCCTGCGCGACCTCACGCACGAACTCGACTTCGATTTCGTCCACGCCAGCAGTGCGGCGAGCGGCCTCGCGCTGGTGCGCGACATGCGCCCGGCGGCGGTGCTGCTCGACGTCGGTTTGCCGGACCGCTCCGGCCTGACCGTGCTGGAGTGGCTGAAGAACGATCCGCTCACGCGTCACATTCCGATTCACATCGTCTCGGCCACCGACCACGCCGACAAGGCGCTGCATCTCGGCGCGATCGGCTACACGCTCAAGCCGACCGCGCGCAGCACGATGGAGGCCGCCATCCGCCGTCTGGAAGCGCGTCTGCAGCAGCGCATCAAACGCGTGCTGGTGATCGAGGACGACGGCCCGATGCGCGAAAGCATCCGCGCGTTGCTGCAAAGCGAGAACACCGAGATCGTCGCGGTCGCCACGCTCGCCGAAGCGCTGGACTATCTGACGAAGTTCAGCTTCGACTGCGTGGTGACCGATCTCGCGCTGCCCGACGGCACCGGCTACGATCTGCTGGAACAGCTCGCCGCGAACACCGCGCATGCGGCGCTGCCGGTGATCGTCTACACGGGCCGCATGCTGTCCGACGAGGAAGAGCACCGCCTGCGTCGCTATTCGAAGTCGATCATCATCAAGGGCGCGAAATCGCCCGAGCGTCTGCTCGACGAAGTCACGCTGTTCCTGCACAGCGTGGAGTCCTCGCTGGCGCCGGAACAGCAGCGCATGCTGCGCACCGTGCGGCAGCGCGACAACGCGTTCGAAGGCCGCACGATTCTGCTGGCCGAAGACGACGTCCGCAATATTTTCGCGCTCTCGCACGTGCTGGAGCCGCTCGGTGCGAAACTGCAGATTGCGCGCAACGGACGCGAGGCGCTCGAGGCGCTGGAGAACGGCCCCGAAGTGCATCTGATCCTGATGGACATCATGATGCCGGAGATGGACGGACTGACCGCGATGGGCGAGATTCGACGTAACGCGCGCTTCGCGCATCTGCCGATCATTGCGCTGACGGCCAAGGCCATGGCGAACGACCGCACTCGCTGTCTCGAAGCCGGTGCGGACGACTATGTGTCCAAGCCGATCGACGTGGACAAGCTGGTCGCGCTGTGTCGCGTCTGGCTGCGTCAACGGTAATCGCGGCAAGCCGATAAACCAGTCTGAACGGATGAGCCTGAACGAATGAGTGGGTCTGAATTCGACGCGCCGCAACGCATCAGCGATTTCGACATCGAGTTGAAATTGCTGCTGGAGGCGATTTACCTCAAATACCAGCACGACTTTCGCCACTACGCGATGTCGTCGCTGCGCCGCCGTCTTTCGCAGGCGCTCGAGGAATTCGGCCTGAAGACGCTGTCGCAGTTGCAGGATCGCATCATGCGTCACGGCGACGAATTCTCGCGGCTGTTCCAGTACCTGACGGTGCAGGTCAGCGACATGTTTCGCGATCCCGCCTATTTTCTGGCGCTGCGTGAACATGTGCTGCCGCGTTTGCGCACCTATCCGTCGATCAAGGTGTGGGTGGCGGGGTGCAGCACCGGCGAGGAACTCTGGTCGCTGAAAATCCTGTTCGACGAAGAGGGGTTGACCGAGCGCACGCTGTTCTACGCGACCGACATCAATCCGGATGCGCTCGCGCGCGCCGAGTCCGGCATCTACGCGCTCGACCGGATTCGGGGCTTTACGCAAAACTATCTGGCGGCGGGCGGCAAGCGTTCGTTGTCCGATTACTATCACGCCGCGTATGGCGGCGCGCGCTTTGCCGGCTCGCTGAAAGATCGCGTGGTGTTCGCGGACCACAGCCTCTCGACCGACGAAGTCTTTCTTGAAGCGCACCTCGTGTCGTGCCGCAACGTGCTGATCTATTTCGATCGCGGCCTGCAGGATCGCGCGCTCGGGCTGTTCGAAAACGCGCTCGTGCGGCGTGGTTTTCTCGGCCTGGGCAGCAAGGAAAGTTTGCGTTTCTCCCGTCATTACGAAGCGTTCGACGAGTTTCGTTCGAGCGAACGCATTTATCAGAAGCGCTAGGCCGCCATGTCAGGCTCAATCGTTCAGCCACCTACTGCCGCCACCCAGCCGGGTGCGGCCGAGTCACGCGCGTATGAGCTCGTGGTGATCGGCGGCTCGGCGGGCGGCATCGAAGTGCTGAACGTGCTGCTCGGCGCCTTGCCGGCGGACTTCGCGGCGGCGGTGATGATCGTCACGCATCTGCCGCCCGATTCGCCGAGCTATCTGGTGCCCGCGTTCGCACACCGCTGCGCGTTGCCGGTGCTCGAACCCGATGCCGGCGAGCGGATTCTGCCGGGCCGCGTGCACGTTGCGCCGCCCGGTTATCACATGCTGGTCGAAGTCGATCGCACGGTGGCGCTCTCCACCGATGCCGCGGTGCGCTTTTCGCGGCCTTCGATCGACGTGTTGTTCGAGTCGGCGGCGGCGGTGTGCGGCGCAGGTCTGCTGGCGATTCTGCTGTCCGGTGCCAATGACGACGGCGCGCAAGGTTTGAAGCGTGTGCGCGCGTTTGGCGGCACGACCTGGGTACAGGCGCCGGACACCGCCAGCTCGCCCGAAATGCCGCGCGCCGCAATCGAAACCGGCGTGGCCGATTACATTTACACTCCCGAAACTATGGCCCTGCGACTTGCCGCATTGCCGGCCTCTCTCTGACCCGATGCCATGACGAACTCACCTGTGAACATTCTGATCGTCGACGACATCGTCCACAACATCACCGCGCTCGAAGCGTTGCTGGCGCGGCCGGACGTGAACGTGCTGGTGGCGGATTCGGGCACCGCCGCGCTCGACCTGCTGCTCAAGCACGAGGTCGCGCTGGCGATTCTCGACGTCAACATGCCCGGCATGAACGGCTTCGAACTCGCGGCGTTGATGCGCGGCAGTCCGCGCACGTCGCATGTGCCGATCATCTTTCTGACGGCGACCGCGCAGGATGCGTCGCGCACGTTCCGCGGCTACGAGGCCGGCGCGGTCGACTTCCTCTATAAGCCGTTCGATCCGCGCATCCTTCAATCGAAGGTCGATGTGTTCGTGCAGCTCGAACAGCAGAAACGCCAGCTCGCTGCGCAGCTCGTCACGACGCGGCAAATGCTCGAAGCCAACGAAATGCTGATGGCGGTGCTGAGCCACGATTTGCGCACGCCGCTCGGCGCGGTGCTGGCATCGGCGGAGTATCTGATGCGCACCGCGGCCGACGAACAGTCGATTACCGTCGCGACGCGCGTGAAGAACAGTTCGCTGCGCATGGCGCGGATGGTCGATCAACTGCTCAACCTGGCACGTCTGCAGGGTGGGCGGCTACCGTTGCAGCCGCGTTCGATCGAACTGGCGACGCTGTGCCGCTCGGTGATCGACGAGTTTGCTTCACGCGAGAACGGCAAGCGCATTGTGTTTGCGAGCAGCGGCAATACGAGCGGCGCGTGGGATACGGATCTGGTGTGGCAAGCCGTGTCGAATCTGGTCAGCAACGCGCTGCATCACGGCGCGGCGGGCGGCGATATTAGCGTCGAGGTGGACGGCGAGGCGGTCGATTCCGTGCGTCTGAAAGTCGCCAATCGCGGCACGATTCCGACCGAGGTGTTTCCGCATCTGTTCAAGGCGTTCGGACCGAACACCAGCGGCGCACGGTCGCGTGAAGGCCTGGGGCTCGGCCTGCATATCGTGCAGGAGATTGCGCGGATGCACGGCGGCAACGTCAGCGTGAATTCGGATGAAGCGATGGGCACGGTGTTCACGATCGAACTGCCGCGCATGGTGACGTTGCAGCGTGGGTCGTTTACGCGCAAGTGATGCATCAGTCATGCGCGTTCCCCAAAATCGTCACGTCCAGCCGCCTGTCTCAGCGCCCGCATCGCCCGCGCCGGCCGCCACCGATGCGTTGCAGGATCCGGCCTTGCTGCGCCGCCTGCTGCGCGCCAAAGACCGCATGGACGCCGCCTCGCACGAGGCCTGGCCCGTCAAGCGTCTGGCCGAGGTCAGCGGCGTTTCCGACGCTCATTTCGCGCGCTCCTTCAAGCGAGCCTTCGGCGTTCCGCCGCATCGGTATCTGTTGACGCGGCGCATCGAGCAGGCCACCACGTTGCTGCGCGACACCGATCTCAGCATTACGTCTATCGCCTTTGCCACCGGCTGGGAGAGCCTCGGCACCTTCGGCCGTATCTTTCGCGACATCACCGGTAGCAGTCCCGGCGCCATGCGCGTCGAACTGCGGGCCGGCATGCCTCAACTCGAACGCGTGCCGGCCTGCGTGCTGAAGGCCGCGCAACGCCCGGATCTCAACATCGCAGTTTTGGAGAAGCGCCGCCGCGTGGCCGACGATACAGTCCCGTCATCAACCAGGGAGGTGTCATGAATCAAGGTGTCAATGTGGTGGGCTTGTATGTCGACAACCAGGACGAAGCACTGACGTTCTACGTCGATAAGCTCGGCTTCAAGGTCCATACGGACGTGCGCAATGGGTCGTATCGATGGCTCACGGTGCAGCATCCGGATCAGCCTTCGTTCCAGCTCGGGCTGTCCGTACCCGGTCCGCCGATTCACGATGAAGCCACCGCGCAAACGCTGCGGGCGATGGTCGCGAAAGGCGCGATGCCGCCGCTGGTGCTATCCGTGGATGACTGTCGTGCCAGCTATGCGAAGCTCAAGGCCTGCGGTGTGGAGTTCACCCAGGAACCGGTGGAGCGGTTCGGTAGCGTGGATGCAGGCTTCCGCGATCCGGCCGGGAATGGCTGGAAGATGATTCAGGCGCCGGCAGGTTCGAAGTAGTCAAGCCTGTGTGACGGGTGCAAGTGATGCCGCTCCGGCATTACTTGCACCAGGTCTCCGCCCAATTGCTTAGCGGCCGTAACGCCAACCGTAACGCCACGCCAGCCTCGGTCAGACAGTACCCCTGGCCTTCATGATCGATGAGCCCCGCTTCGCGCAATTCCTTGAGCCGGGTATTGAGCAGACTGGGATTGGTCTCGGCCGCTTCCTGCAACGCGCGAAACGTCAGCGGCTCGCCCCGCAGTTCCCAGAGAATGCGTAATGCCGCCCGTCGCCCGAGCAGATCGAGCGCGACCATGATGGGGCGGCCTGTCGTCGACCCGCGTACTGGCTGACCAGCTTTAGGTATCTTCATGCTTTACTTTTCATAGCAACGTGTCTAGGATTTGCTATTGAAAATATAGCACAAGGAGGTCACATGCCTGCCCGTATCACGCCCGTTGAGCCGCCGTTCCCGCCAGCCATCCATGAGGCGCTGGAGAAGATCATGCCGCCAGGCGTTCCGCCGCTGGGTCTCTTCACCACGATCGCGCGCGACCCGCGGACCCCGCAATGAGTTGGCGAGATATCTAACGGTTGTTACTACGGAAGGAGCGTTTCGATGATCACTGTCATCACTTCGTTCAGGTTGTCAGAGCCGATCACCCGTGAAGAGGCACGGAGTCTTTTTCTGAGTAAGGCATCGACATATAGAGGCGTGCCCGGCCTTCTGCGTAAGTGTTATGTGCTGTCGGAAGACGGAAGCGCCGCCGGTGGCGTCTATCTCTGGCGCTCGCGCGCCGAAGCGGAGAAGATGTACACCGAGCACTGGAAAGTACTAGCGCAGGAGACATTCGGCGCGGTTCCTTCGGTCACGTACTTTGAGAGCCCTGTCGTGGTCGATAACGTGATGGACCAGATTCTCTCTGATGAATAGGTCGCGGAGCAAAGCGCGACTATCTGAACCCCAAACCCGGAGCCTCTTAATGGCAGTTGGACATGTCGAAGCCATCTTGTTCGACTTCGATCTCACATTGGCCGACTCGGCCAGCGGAATCGTGGAATGTACGCGGTACGCACTACGAGCAATGGGATTCGCGGAAGTCGAGAGCGGGCGGATCCACTCCGTTATTGGTCTGCCGTTACAGGCAATGTTCCGAACGTTGACGGGAAACGGAGAGGCAGAACGCGCCGACGAATTCGCACGTCTGTTTGTCGAGCGGGCCGATGAAGTCATGGTGTCATCGACTCGAATCTATCCGGAAGTTCCCGATCTATTTGAACGGTTGCGCGCCGAGGGCATCAAGGTGGCGATCGTGTCGAGTAAGTTTCGCTACCGCATCGAGGCGATTCTGAATGTCGCCCGGTTGCGCCCGCTGGTGGACGTGATTGTCGGTGCGGAGGACGTGCAGCGTCACAAACCCCACCCCGATGCGATTGTGCTGGCATTGACGCAATTGCGCGTGGCAGCCGCTTCAGCCGTGTACGTGGGTGACCATCCTGTCGATGCCGACGCGGCGCGGGCTGCCGGCGTGAGCTTTATTGGCGTGTTGAGCGGCACGATGTCGGGCGAGCGTTGGTCCGCGAGAGGCGAGCGGTGCGTCGCGAAACATATCGGAGAACTGATCCCGTTGGTACGCTGATACCAAGGGGCGGAGAGAGAAGAGGCGGCTGAGGAAGGCCACGAGCGTTCTCGCCCATGCACGATTCGCGCGGACCGCGCCCTCAGTTCAGCGTCTGTTCCTCGGGACGCAACGTCAAGACTCGCACGCCGTTCTGGGTCACGGCCACGGTGTGCTCGAATTGCGCGGACAGTTGCCCGTCGCACGTGACGACCGTCCAGCCATCTTCTTCGGTTCGAACGGTGTGCCGCCCCTGGTTAAGCATCGGTTCGATGGTGAACACCATGCCTTCCCGCAACAACAATCCCGTCCGCGGCTTTCCCCAATGCAGTACTTGCGGGTCCTCGTGCATTTCGCGCCCGATGCCATGCCCGCAATATTCCCTCACGACCGAATAGCCGTTTCGCCGCGCGTGGCGCTCGATCGCATGCCCGATATCGCCCAGTCTGGCGCCCGGACGAACGGCCTTGATTCCGTTCCACATCGCTTCATAAGTCACTTGCACGAGTCGTTCGGCTAGTGGGGACACCTCGCCGACAAGGTAGGTTTTGCTCGAGTCGGCGATATAGCCGTTCTTCTCTAACGTGATGTCGAAATTAACGATATCCCCGCTTTGCAATACGTCCGTTGTGGAGGGAACGCCATGGCAAACCACACTGTTGCGCGAGGAATTAAGTGCGTAGGCGTAGTCGTATTGCCCTTTGCTGGCAGGGCGTGCGTTCAGGTCATTCACGATCAGGCTGTCGACGAGATCGTTGACCTGCATGGTCGACATGCCGATCAAATTCAACCGGTCCAGATGGCCAAATACTTCCGCGAGCAACTTGCCTGACTCCGCCATCAAGGCGATTTCTTCCGGCCGCTTGGTCATGCGGCAGCCATCCTGGCGGTTGGCTCCACGACGCCCGCCGCGCGCAATTCTCTAGCAATGATCTCGTTGAAACTTTGCGTCGGATTCATTTCGCATAACATGCCGATCCTGATCCAGAATGCTGCCTGCGCGTTGATCGACCGACACGAAACCGTGCTCGCCTTGCGGATCTGATCGTGCAGATCGTCGTCAATGTTCACAATACCCATACCATTCCCTCGATATACGAAACGTATACAGATCATATATTCAAGGCGAGCCGCAGTGCAAGTGATCTTTGCTGCCTGATACGTGAGCGCTGGCTGTCGAACTTCATTACGCGAGTGAGACGACAGCATTCTTTTTTATCAGTAGAATGCTGCAGACGCAAAAGTCAGTGCTGTTCCGAAACGGGCCCTCAGGCCCACCAGGCTAACGAGTCTCGTTGAACCGCGATGCCAGTTGTGCACGTGCAGTCGCGAGGTCACGCGGATAAGTCAAATGCATACTTTGTCTGGCCGATGCAGTTCGGGAGGAAGTGGTGTGTTGCCCAGAAAAAACGGGCTGCCGTGGCGGCAACTGAAATACCGATGGCGACGCTTCGTCACCTGAACCGAGGAACCATCGACGCTGAACCGGGCCGCCTACTGGCCTGGGTATGGCACCAGATTTCAAACCAACTTCTTGTGGTACTTACCTGGCCGCCATACTGTGTATTCCAAAACGCAAATCGATCCGGTAGTGAGCTTCCTCAACTCGCAGGGTGAGCAGGTGCGAGGCACGATCATCAATCTCCAGCGGAAGTCCCTGGTGATGGAGGTCTATAACCCGTACTCGATCGTTCAGGTCAGCGAGGTGCTGAACGATCTGTCGGTCAAGATGGGCGTGGAACTCGCCTATTCGGGCAAGGCGGTCGTGATCAGCATGGTCAATACCGGCCTGACCGCCATTGTCTCGGTCACGCTGATCGCCGAGTGGCGCGAACTGAGTGGCGGCACGCTGGAAGCGCGCACGGTGGGGGAAGAAGCCCGCCGGTTCGTGCAGGGCTGGGCCGAGCGTTTCCAGATCCGCCCCGAGTACCAGATCGCGGTCAACCATATCCGCGCTTTTCTGTCGGACATGTCGCGCTGGGTCGAACAGGCGGACCTGGCGGACACCATGCCGAAAGAAGGCAAAACCCTGCGCGCGGACTACTTCCTCGAACTGGCATCGCCGCTGATGGAAAAGACCAAGTCCTACTTCGACGAATTCGAAGGCGAGGCTCGCCTGGTCGACGAAGAACTGGCGCCGGCACACCGCGCCTTTGCGCAGGCTGCGCTACATCCGCTGCTGCTGCGCTCGCCGTTCGTGTTCCGCACCTTCACGAAGCCGTTGGGCTACGCCGGTGACTATCAGATGGTCAACCAGATGCTCGACGATCCCCGTCAGGGTCCGAGCACCTATTTCCAGATCGTCAACGCGGCCTTCCTGCAGACAGCCGTGGCACGCGCGCACCGCAATCGCGTCGAACTGCTGGTGAACTACCTGACCCGCCTCGCCAATGAAGCGCGCGCCGCGGGGCGGCCGTTCAAAGTGCTGAACGTGGGTTGCGGCCCGGCTCAGGAAATCCAGCGCTTCATCCATGAATACGACGAACCGGAATGGCTGACGTTCGAACTGCTCGACTTCAGTCAGGAGACGCTGGACTGGACGCGCGAGCGCCTGGGGTCCATCGCGCAGAAAATGGGCAAGCGCATGACCATCAGCTTCACGCATGATTCGGTTCATCATCTGCTCAAGCGCCGGATGGATGCGGACGCACCGGACGTCCGCGAATTCGACGCGGTCTATTGCGCCGGTCTGTTCGACTATTTGTCGGACAAGGTCTGTGCGCGGCTGAACCAGCATTTCGCCAGCCGCACCCGGCGGGGCGGCCACCTGCTGGTCACCAATGTTCACGCCGACAACCCGGAGCGCTTCAGCATGGAGCACGTGCTGGAGTGGTACCTGATCTACCGCAACGAGGCACAGATGGCCGAAATCATGCCGGAAGACTGCGGCGAGCCGCGTCTGTACACGGACGTAACCGGCGTGAATGTGTTTGCTGAGGTGATCGTCGGCCAGCTACAAGTAGCCTGAGATGACAACGTCCCTGGTTGAGCTGCATTCGAACTATCGTGAAGAGTTGCGCGACTACCGCTTGCTTTGCAGCAAGGCCGGCGGTCTGACCGTGATCCTGCTGGTGCTGATGGGCGTGGCGCTCGACTACGTCGTGTATCCGTCGGAGCAGAAGTACTTTGCGACGGTTCGGGTGCTGACCAGCGTGGCCATCGGCTTGGCCTTGCTCTCGCTTTACACGAAGATGGGTCGGCGCCACGTGCAGGTGATCACCTTCTTCTGGCTGCTGCTGCCGCAGGCCATGATCTCCTGGATGATTTATTTCACGCAGGGCGAGGAGTCGCTGTTCTATGCCGGACTCAGCCTGACGATCTTCGCGGTGGGGATCCTGTTTCCCTCCGGCTACTGGCAGACGCTCGCGTTCGGCCTGGCTACGGTCTGCCTCTATTACATCGCCTGCACGGCGCATCCGGGCGGCATACTCAACCCAAGCAAGTTTCAGTTCCAGCTCATCCTGATCTTCTTCTGCGCGTTGGCCAGCTCCATTTACACCTACTTCAACGAGAAGGGCCGCTTCCAGCTTTTCCGACTAAAGGATGAGGTGGCGCACAAGAACGAGCAACTCGCCCGCACCAATGAAAGTCTCGCGAAGATCAAGGGCCAGTTGTTGCAGCAGGAGAAGATGGCGGCAATCGGTACGTTGTCCGCGGGGCTGCTCCACGAGGTCAACAACCCGGTCAACTTCTGCCTGATGGCGATCGAAGTCGCGATGGAAGAACCGCAGGTCAAAGACAGCCCGTCGCTGCAGGAATGCCTGACGGATGCCCGGCAGGGCATGCACCGCATCCAGCATATCGTGTCGGACCTGAAGACCTTTGCGTACCGCAAGCCCGGAGCGACGGCCGACGACGTGCCGTTCCTGTTCGAGAAGGCGCTCGATTCGTCGATCCGGCTGAGCGCGCATGAGTTGCGCGGCGTGACGATTACGCGCGAGCTGCCCCTCGACACCCTGGTGCTGGGCGACGAAGCCGCAGTGATCGGCGTGCTCATCAACCTGTTCTCGAATGCCGCGCTGGCCATGCACAAGGCCGGCACCGTATCGCCGCAGGTTCATGTCGAGGCGCAATGGCAAGACGAGCGGTTGCACCTGAAGGTGCGCGACAACGGCCCGGGGATCGCCGCGGAGAATCTGGCGCGGGTGTTTGAGCCATTCTTCACGACCCGCGAAGTCGGCCAGGGCCTCGGCCTTGGTCTGTCCATCAGCTATGCGGTGGTGGAGCGGCACGGCGGCACACTGTTTGCGGAAAGCGAGTTGGGCAAGTGGACGGCGTTCAACTTCGATCTGCCGCGTGCCGAGTGATGCCGACATGACCGAGACCCAGCAAGCACGGCAGATTGTCGTCTATGCCGATGACGAGGAATTGGCTCGCAAGTACTTCGCGCGCGCGGCCGGCAGCGACTATGAGGTGCTGCTCGCGAGCGACGCGGACGAAGCCCTGTCGATCCTGAGCCGCGAAGGGGCACGGGTGGCGATCCTCGTGACCGACTTTCGCATGCCGGGCCGGCACGGCGGCGACCTGTTGCGACAGGTGTCGCAGGCGTATCCGCATATCGTGCGGATCCTCGTGACCGCCTACGCGGATAAGGACGCGCTACTGGAAGCGGACAATGCTGGCGAGGTGTTTCGAGTCCTGGAGAAGCCGCTAGGCCTGAGTACGGTCCGCGAGATGCTGGCAGCAGCGACAGCGGCTTCGGCATTGCGCCCGAAGTGATACCGCGCTTGCTGGTCGACTCAGTGATCACGAACGCCGGCGTGAGCGGTATTGGCATCGGCATGATTTTCTGCAACCGCGTTATGCAGTCCTTCGGCGGGAGTATCAGGATCGCATCCGCGTCCAGCGCCGGCCCGACCGTGACGCTGGCATTCCAAAATTTCAAGGATCGAATCCACAGGAGTTACCAATGAGCAATACGATTGCCAACCAGACACCGCCCCCGGCGATTCTGTTCGTTGATGACGAAGCCACCGCGGTCAAGTACTTCGAGCGCGCCATCGGCGCGATCGCGCCGGTCGTGACGGGCGCCTCCGTGGAAGACGGCAAGGCAATGCTGGACGCGCATGCCGACAGTCTGGCCGTGCTGGTGTCCGACCAGCGTATGCCGGGCGAACACGGCAACGAACTGCTGCGCTATGCGCGCGAACGCTATCCGCACATCGTCCGGATCCTGACGACGGCCTATTCGGAGCTGGACCAGACCGTCGAGGCCGTCAATCAAGGGCAAATCCATCGCTATATCAAGAAGCCGTGGGACATCACGGCGCTGCGTATGGAAATGAAGCAGGCGCTGGAGCTGGCGGGACTGCGCAAGGAACGCGACCAGCTCGTGCGCGAGAAGCTGAGCGTGCTGCAGACGCAGACCCTGGCCACCCGCATCGGCATCGTGCACACGCTGTGCGCCAGCCTGATCGGCCCGGGCCGCTTCCAGCCGATGGAAACCTACCTGGCCGGTACCGACCTGGCCGGTACGCGCAATGCCGAGCCGGACTGGCAACGTATGGACTACGCCGACCTGGTGCGTGCCGAGAGCGAATGCGGCGGCAGCTTCGGCCACGCGGTCAGCCTGCGCCTGGCGGAACTGCGCACGCAGCATGCGGGGCGTAGCGCGGCCGATGCGCTGCAGGTCTTCACCGACGTCCTCGGCGCCACAGTGCGCGGCGGTGGCGATGCGCTGATCTGGACTTCGCCGACCACGCTCAACGAGTTCCTCACGCGGCCGGTGGGTCAGGCCGTATCGGCCGAGCACGCTGCATGGCTGGCCTGCCTGCTGTGGCTGGAAGAGGCCGGCGGCGCGCTGCAGTTTGTGCGTGAAGGTGATGCGATCGTTTGCCGTGCCGGCACACGCAATGCCAGTTTTGCGGCCGACCGTTTGGCAGTCTGGATCGAGCGGTTTCTGGAACCGACGTTCGGGTAGGTGGGGAGGGCGGAGCAGAGAGGCGGCGTGATACGGCGAATGCGGACAGGTTGAGAAAGATCATCGTCATGAAATCTGCTTTCAGCGTTCCGCTGGCATGCGCCGCCAGGCGATGGTCCGTTCCCGCTCGTCGTCATCAATCACGGTAAGGCAGACGGCAACCCCGTCATGCAGCAGGACGACTCCTTCTATTTTCAGGCGATCGAATTCGCACGGCGCGGGTACGCGGTGGTGGTGCCGACGCGCGAAGGATTCGGCTCGTCCGGAGGCACCTACTTCCGCGCGAACTGCAACCTCACCGAGGGCGCTCGCCACTGGGCCAATAGCGTTCAGGCCGCGATCGGCAAGGAGGCGCAAGCTAAAGCGACAAAGGTTTGCGAAGAAAGAGGCGGAGTCGGGTGCCAACTTTATGCACTCGGCAACGTTCTGGTCTACAAAGGGCCGTTTGCGGCGGCGGGAAAGACCGTTGCCGCACCGTCTGCGAATAGCCCGTAGAGCGCTACGTTCGCGATGGGGTTTTCCTGGTTCGCGCGCCCGCAGCCCCTGACGCCACAGCGCGAAGTATCCGGCGGAACGTGGGGCACTCCATATGACTCGGCGCAGGGCACGCGGCGGCATGCCGTAGTCCGTCGCGCATGATGCTCAGCTTGCGGATCGTCCTGTCCAGTTCCTCGGCTTTGGCCGCGAGCATCCGACGATCGATGTTCGGCGGTCCCGCCGGCGCGAACATTGCCGCGATGTCGTCCAGCGAGAAACTCGCGGCGCGTCCCAGCGCGATCAATGCGAGCCGGTCCAGCACGCTGGGATCGAAGAGACGGCGCAATCCTCTGCGACCGTTCGATGCAATCAGCCCCTTTTCCTCGTAGAACCGCAACGTCGATGCGGGAACGCCGGAGCGTTGCACCACTTCGCCGATATCTAGCTTGATCATCGCTTGACCTCAAGTCGACTTGAACCTGCATAGTTTAGCTTCCGCTCCCCGCGACAAGCCAAGCCAAGGACAAGGATCATGGACAACACGCAGCACACTGGCAACGCACAAACGGCACTTTGGAATGGCAGTTCCGGGCGCGCATGGATCGCCGCGCAGGCGGTACTCGATCAAATGTTCCAGCCTTTCGAAGACTTGCTTGTCGACATGATGGGCGTCGGCGCCGGGCTTCGGGTGCTCGACGTCGGCTGTGGCACGGGCAGTACGACGCTGGCGGCGGCACGACGGCTTGGCGTGAAAGGCCATTGCATCGGAGTCGATGTCTCGGTGCCGATGATTGCCGTTGCCCAGGGGCGTGCCGAACGGGCGAACTCGACGGCTAGCTTTATCTGTGCCGATGCGCAGACTCATGCCTTCGAGCCGGCAAGCTTCGACAGGATCATGTCGCGTTTCGGCGTCATGTTTTTCGATGACCCGGCGTTGGCCTTCGCGAATCTGGGGCGCGCGGCAAGGGACGGCGCCGAAATGCATTGCATCGCCTGGCGCAGCCCGGTGGACAATCCGTTCATGACGACCGCCGAGCGTGCCGCCGCGTCTCTGTTGCCTGACTTGCCCACCCGCCGACCCGACGCGCCGGGGCAGTTCTCTTTCGCGGATCGGCAGCGGGTTGCTTCTATCCTCGACGCGAGCGGCTGGGTGGACGTAGATATCCAATCGATCGATATAGCCTGCACGCTGCTCGAGCAGGAATTGGTCGGCTACTTCAGTCGGCTCGGCCCTCTCGGCATGATGCTTCAGGGAGAGATGGATGAGCCGACGCGCACGCAAGTCATCGAGTCTGTTCGCGCTGCTTTTGATCCGTATGTCCACGGAACCGAAGTTCGTTACACCGCGGCCTGCTGGATGATCAGCGCGCGCGCGTCGTCTGTGTTGGCTCGTCGAAGCGGGCAGGGAACGTCCACGCAATGAACACTCCGATGAGCGTCAAGCTGGCGGTCATCAGCCGGTCGACGGCTGGCTTGTGAAAACCGCCAGTTGAGCCGCGAAAGCGCGCTTGTACGCGGTCCTCGCCTCGCCACGGGCGACAGTGTGCCGGACACGCAATCCGGCGCATACCTGTTCGACGTTCGAGATCGGGCTAGATCGACATTCCTGAACGACTTCTTTCTTAAATGTCGGCTTCTTTTCACATTAGACTATTGAATTGTGGACCTTCGTGAAACTTGAAGACCAAAGCGGGAACGACTTGTGATCAGCCAACTTATCAAACGCGACGGCAAGCGAGTGTTCTTCGCTGTGCTCGCAACCCTCTCATTCGCGACGTGCGCTCATGCGCAAAGCAGCACCTCCGGCCCAATCGCGACAGTCTCAGGCGAACTGCAATTCGAGCGCAATGACCGGAATGTCGTTGCGATGCTCGACCAGAAAACGTTCGATCGTTTCGAGGCGAACACACTCGCCCATTACGACGATACCGGCAACGCAAACGACACGGTCACTCGCATGCTCGTGCAGACCGATGCCGGTCCGGTGCTGTACGATTTTCGACGCCGTCCGCCGCTCGTGCAACGCTCGGGCCGGCGCATGACGGTCAAACGCGTGTTCTGGCAAGGCGACGAAGTCGTCATGCAAGGATCGCAAGGCTGGTTCCGATTCGTGGGCGGCGAGTTGACGAGGCTTCAGTCTTCGTCGACCACGTACCACTGATCGCTTTGGCGTTACGCGCATCCTTCGAGGCGCGTCAGGTTCCTCCGTCCGTCGATCGGGTAACCCTTTCCCACGCGTCGAATTCCGCGCCAAGCAACGAGAGCTTTTCCCGAACCAGGCTGAGCGCATCACTGCCCAGCAGAAGATGCGCTGGCGGCTCATCGCTTTCGATAACGGACAACATGGCGCGCGCGGCTTTCACAGGATCCCCGAGTTGTTTGCCGCTTTTCTCTTCCCGCCCTTTTCTGATGGGGTCGAACAACGCATCGTAGTCGGGAATCGAACGCGGCGTTCGAACCATCGAACGACCAGCCCATGCCGTGCGAAAAGAGCCTGGCGCCACGGCGGTTACGTGAATGCCGAACGGCTTGAGTTCTTTGCCGAGGACTTCGGAGATGCCCTCCAATGCGAATTTGCTGCCGCAGTAGTAGGCGATGCCCGGCATGGTGATAAAGCCGCCCATCGAGGTGATGTTGAGAATGTGTCCGCGTCTGCGCTCGCGCATGTACGGCAACACGCTCTTCATGACGGCGACAGCGCCGAACACGTTCACGTCGAATTGGCGACGCATATCGGCAAGCGACGACTCTTCCATCACACCCTCGTGACCGTAACCGGCGTTGTTCACCAGCACGTCCAGCGGCCCCACGTTGGCCTCAATTTCGCTGACGACCTCTTCGATGGAATCGAAATCGGTAACGTCGAGTACCCGACCGAATGCGTTCGCCGGGTTGAGCGATTCGAAGCTCTGTTTCGCCTGCTCGCTTCGTACCGTGCCGACGACTCGATACCCTGCGGCGAGCGCTTCTTCGGCCAATGCGCGGCCGAAGCCACTACTGACGCCGGTGATAAGGATGGTTCTATTCGAAGACATTGCAACACTCCTGGGCTGGTTTGAGAGTTGCATGTTATTCTGGGTTTCCCCTGAAAATCAGCCCAGATTCTCGGTTTTTATTGCCTATTTCTATGAGTAAAGCAGTGGGTCAGGAGCGCGTCGGCCGAGCTGTTTCCAGCGCCGGCGCACATGAACAGCGCCGCATGGTGGCGTTGCTGACTGCGCTGGCGCCGCAGGAAGGCTACAACCTGACCGCGTTGCGCGATGTGCGTATTCTGCGTTCGGACCGGGCGCTATCTCGCACGCCGGTGCTTTACGATCCCGGCATCGTGATCGTGTGTCAGGGTAGAAAGCGCGGGTACCTGGGTGACCAGGTCTACGTGTATGACGAGCAGCACTATCTCGCCGTCGCGGTCCCGGTGCCCTTCACCATGGAGACCGACGCAACGCCCGAGTCGCCGCTACTGGCTCTCTACCTGCATCTGGATTTTCAGGTGGCGGCCGAGCTCATGATTCAGATCGACCGTCATGGGTTGCCGCCGTCGGGCGACGTGCCGCAGCCCATGATGTCGAGCCCGATGGATGCGGCCATGCGAGCCTCTGTACTGCGTTTTCTGGAGGCAATGAGCCAGCCGCTCGACGCCGCCATCCTCGGGCCGGCACTGATGCGTGAATTGTATTTCCGGGTGTTGAGCGGCGGACAAGGCAACGCAATGCGTGCGGCTTTGTCGATGCAAGGGCAATTCGGCAAGATTGGCCGAGCGCTTGAACGTATCCACGCGACCTATGCCGAGCCGCTCGACCTGCCCAGCCTCGCAAGCCAGGCCGGAATGAGCGTAGCGACGTTTCACAGCCACTTCAAAACCGTCACGTCGACCTCGCCGATGCAGTACGTGAAGTCCACCCGATTACATCAGGCTCGTTTGCTCATGGTGCGCCAGGACATGACTGCGGAGGCGGCATGCCATGCTGTGGGCTATACGAGTGCCTCTCAATTCAATCGCGAGTTCAAGCGACTCTTTGGTCGAACGCCTGCCGCGGAGACGAAACACCTTCGCCAGAGCTTTGCGCTGCCTCCCGCTTTTCCAGAGGCAAAGTTTGTTTCGTCGCATTGAGATGTAGCGTGCAATGCTGTTCGATAGCGTGAGGACATTAGTCGGTACGAGCGCTTCTCGCGATAGCCGCCACGACTGCATCGCCCATCTCGCTCGTGCCGACCCGGCGTGTGCCTTCGGAATAGATATCTGCCGTACGTAATCCCGATGCAAGCACGTCCCTGACCGCGGATTCAATGCGGTTGGCGGCGGTGGTCTGCTTCAGCGAGAAACGCAACATCATGGCGGCGGAGAGTATCGTCGCCAACGGATTTGCGATGCCCTTACCCGCGATGTCCGGCGCGCTGCCGTGGCTGGGTTCGTAGAGGCCCCGGTGGCTTGCACTCAGGCTGGCCGACGGCAGCATGCCGATGGAGCCCGTGAGCATGGCGGCTTCGTCGCTGAGAATATCGCCGAACAGGTTGCCGGTAACAATCACGTCGAATTTTTTAGGCGCCTTGACCAGTTGCATCGCCGCATTGTCGATGTACATGTGATCCAGTTCGACATCGGGGTATTGTTTGCCGACCTCGGTCATGATGTCCCGCCAGAACTGGGAGGTTTCCAGCACATTGGCCTTGTCGACGCTGGTGACTCGTTTGGCTCGCTGCTGGGCGGACTGGAAGGCGACGTGGGCAATGCGCTCGACCTCGGGGCGCGAGTAGCGCATGGTGTCGAAGCCTTCTTCCGTGCCGGGGAAAGGGCCGTCCACCGCGGTGCGGCGTCCACGAGGTTGTCCGAAATAGACGTCGCCGGTCGCGTCGCGGATGATCAGTATGTCGAGACCCGAGATCAGTTCGGGCTTGAGGCTTGAAGCGTCCGCCAGTTGCTCAAAGCAGATCGCGGGCCGGAGATTGGCGAACAGTCCCAGGTGCTTGCGCAGTCCGAGGATCGCCTGCTCGGGGCGAAGCGGGCGATCCAACTGGTCGTATCGCCAGTCTCCTACGGCGCCGAACAGCACGGCGTCGGCCTCTTTGGCCAGCTTCAGTGTAGTTTGCGGCAGGGGATGGCCGTGTGCCGCGTAGGCGACGCCACCGGCCAATGCGAATTCGGTTTCAAATTTCAGGTCCAGGGCATTCAGCACCTTGATGGCTTCAGCGACGATTTCAGTTCCGATGCCGTCGCCCGGCAAGACCGCGATTTTCATAGGGGATTTTCTCTGTTCGTGGTCCATGCCTGTCGACGCGGACCTGTCTGGATGGGTTACACATTGTTCATCCTCTATCAAACCGGTACAAGGCAACTATCGATCCCGGTATAAGTAGTGCCGTGATAGACACGATCGCAATCAAGTTCTTCCACTGCATGCCGTTAACTTCGGCTAAGGAAAAAACTCACCACGACTCACTGACATGACGGTCGCAAAACGGCTTTATCTCTTCTCGCGGCCAGATCTGCTCTGATAAAAATGAAAACCTCCATGAGAATGCTCGGCGCGCTGTTGATGTTTTCAACGGCCGCGGCCTATGGCCTTGATATGTCCGGTGCACCGCCTGAACCGGCGTCGTCGATATCGGACTCGTCACCTCAGCACGCGGCGACAGTGGGCGGAACCACGCAGAGCGTGGCGCAGTTTCGCGGCAATCTGATGGCGGCCGGAATCGATCCGGACTCCGGGCAGGGGAAGGTGTTGATGCGCTGGCTTGCGAAATTCTCCAGCGATCCCGCGTGGAAGGCTGCTTTGGCGCAGCAGGCTGGCGACCAGAAGAAATTCTGGTCGGCGCCTCTTTCGGCGGACGATCGGCTGCGAATGCTGCAGTTGCTCAAAGACATGGCCATGGACTCGCAGAAAGACTGTCATCTGCCGTCGATGGCGGGCTCTGACTTCATCGGTTTCGCAAAGACGGCGTCGCCTCGCATCATCGAGGACGTGATGGAGATTCTGGAAATCTCGATCAATAGCGGGAAATCGCAGCATCCGCAGGATCAATATAGCGTGACGGATCTTCTCGACGCGGACGCACAGTTGAATGCGACGCCGCCCGTCGCGCCAGGAACGCAGGGCTATCCACCGGGCGCATGCGGCATCCTCGCATTCTCGGTCGATGCAATCGCCGGTTTACCTGAGCCCGTGCGGCAGCGTGCGTCGTTCGAATTTATCCGCATGATGAGCGGGCAAAAGGCGGCATTCGAGACCGTGCTCGATAACCCGTCGGCCTATCTCGACGACGCGTTCGACGAGCGTCAATTGCCCGAGACGCTTCGCCGTCACTTGCCTGCGGACGGCAGCCGTCCATTGCCGTATTCGCGTTTGACTTTCGAAGCCGACTGGGTGAACAAGAAAACGCCCGCCGACAAAGTGGCGTTCAATAATGTTTTTATCAATCGGCGCAATAACGGTGTGATTGCCGATGTCGCCAATGCAGACAGGTGGTCGGCTTTCACGTTGAGCTACGGTATCGCTGTCTTGCGCACGCAAGTCGTGGTGAAAGGCACCGATTTGACTCAACGGAGCACGATCGAGGACGAGGCGGCGATGCCCGCGGCGGACCACGAGCTTGTGCCGGGGCAAAGCCTTGAACTCGCCGTGCCGCAACCTTCGCAGAAGGGCGTGAAGTCGAGGCGCTGCGAGATCGGCCAGGCAGTGCCCGCGTCGACGATCTTCCCTTCGCTGACGGGCACGGCGATCGGTCTGCAGTGTACGGACACCAAGGCTCGCGGCAAGAATGAGAGTTGGCATTCTGTGTGGCTGACCGACTACAACATTGCCTGGACCCAGTCTATTGACGACGAAGACGGGCGAACCGAGGTCGTGATTCGAAACGTCACGATTGAGGGTGCGCCGCAGTGAAGGCAGATGGGTTCCAGCTAGGAGAGGCAGATCGTGAAAGTCACCATTGCGTACCTACAGGAACCGCCATTCGGTTGGACAGGCTCGGACGGGACGGCGATAGGCGCCGATCTTGATCTGGCCGATGCAGTCCTTCGCGCGATCGGCGTGACCCGGATCGAGCATTGCCTGACGACGTTTAGCGAGTTGTTAGCCGGCGTTGAGGCCGGTCGCTGGGATATGAATGTGCCGCTATTCGTCACGCCTGATCGAGCCGCCAAGGTTGCATTCAGTCTGCTGGTTTGGGCGATTGGCGATGGTTTTCTGGTCGTACGCAAGTACTGCGCTGGGCAATCGGATACTCGTGGAGCAGATCGGAAGCGCTGTCGAGGCGGTCGATCACGAAACTGGAAGTGCCGGGCAACTCCGTCTATATCTCGGCTCGTCCGGGCATCGCGCGCGGATGGCGAGATTCGGTCTTACAGCGAAAGAGATCGATCCTGCACTGGAGCATCGGTCTGTATGAGGCCGTCACGCGCGACACTTGTTGCAAGACCGTTGCGTGAGCGGTCAAGCACGCACCGTGCTACGAGCGTGCCGCCTCATTGAAAGAACAAAAGCAGGCTTCGACTTCTTCCGCAGTCAACCGCATCAACCTCTACTCGAACCATGCACGCAGCAGCCTGGCCTCCCTCGAAAACGCACTGAAAGCCTGAGTCGATGCAGTCATGCATCCACGTTGGCGTTCGCTCCGGACTCTGTGAACAGCAGTCCGGTGATGTCGCTCGAATCGACTGATTGCATCCCGATTCGCGCGACTGCATTTTCACGAGACCACAACATGCGTATTCTCAATACGATGGCGGCGCGCGCCATCCCGTTCGTCCCTCGTTCGCTGATCCGTAAGATTTCGCGTCGTTATATCGCGGGCGAAACGCTCGACGATGCCTGTGCACGCATCCAGTCGCTCGACGCGGCAGGCTTCCGGACAACCGTCGATGTCCTGGGCGAGTCGGCATCCTCGTTCGACCAGGCGGAGTCGATGACCCGCGATTATCTCGATCTCGTCGACGCACTCGGCGCAAACAATATGCGCACGGAGCTGTCGATAAAATTAACCGCGCTGGGGCTGCATCTCGACGAAGACGCCTGCATGAAGCGCGTCTCAACCATTCTGCGGGCGGCCGCGCCATACGGCATCAGCGCGTGCATCGACATGGAAGACGTCAGTTGCACCCAGAAAACGCTCGACGCGTTCCTCCGTCTCGAAGCCGATGGGTATCCGGTTGGGATCGCACTGCAGGCGTATCTGACACGGACGAACGAGGACATGGTCCCGTTGCAGGCACGCAAGAGCCGTCTGCGCATCTGCAAAGGAATCTACGCGGAGGCAAACGAGCATCTCGTCGACGGTGCGTCGAAAGACCGTGCCGCGATCAACGCTCACTTCGTCCGTCACGTTTCGAGCGCGATCGAGGCAGGATCGTTCGTCGGCATTGCAACGCACGACGCCCAATTGATCGATGCGCTGATCGACTGACGGCGAATTTACAGCGATAGACGAGGGCAGTAAGAGCGAGCGGGTGATGATCGGCCTCGGCAGCGGAGCGAGCGATCTCAAGGCCCACGTGACGGTGTCGTCGGTGACAGCGGGACACTCGACAGTCATGCTGGCGTTTGATCTCGATTCGACGAGCGGGAAAAAGCCCGGCGCGATCTCGTCTCTCGGCACCGGTTCGCTAGCGGTGGGCGCGGCCGAGAAAGCGGTGGGGGACAGAAAGTCGACGGTGGACGCCGATGCAACCCACATGGCGAAACTGGTCGCGAAGCAAGTCGAAAGTTTGATGGGAGAGCAGCCGGCGCCTGCTGGCCCAGCCGCGCAAGTGGATGCACTCGCCCGGTCGGACGCTCTGCAAGCTGATCTCGCAGCGCTACTCGCCGGGTAATCGAAGAGCAAACGCTAACCTGGCCCGCTATCGGCGGTTGATGAAATGACTTCGAGGCGTGCCTAACGCAACTCATGCATTCCGACCTACAGTTCTATACCCGCTTCTCGCAGTCGCGCACGCAAAGCCGGATGTCGGTCTTCGGCCAGGTCGAGGAGACGTGATCCAACCTCGGGAGTGGACAGGATCGAGCGCTGCTCGACGCCAGGTTTTGTCCACGATGAAGTCGGGTCGCCGATCCAGTTTCTCAATGCGTACCGTATGTCTGCATCACTGCTCCCAGTCGGTGCATGAAGTTCCGTGATAAGCGCAATGCATACAAGACTGTCCCATTTATCTCTTGCGCAGACTGCCAATGCTGCGTGACGGTCCTGACGTTGGACGAGCATTGTTTCAATCAGGTCCAGGGAGACAAATGCTCCGCAAGCGCATAGATGAACCCCCACTTTGCGGATCTTTCGGGACGGGTCGAGCAGCGCACGCGACGCGATCTCGTCCTTGATCGACGGAGAGACCTTAGCCTGCAGCGCGATGGCGTGAGCACGAATTGCCGCCCGTGCGTCGCTGGCATACCTTGCTAGCATCGGGCCGACTTCCGGCGCACGATACTCCACGAGGAGGGAAAGACCGGCGCGGATTTGTCTCGTAGTCAATTCACCCGAATCGAGCAGTGTGCTGCAGCCACCAGGAACATCGTGACCCCGTTCGACGAGCAATCTGGCCGCGGCGGACCGCAAGCTACCTTGTGAATCGAATAGGGTGCGCCACAGGAAGGGTTCGAAACCGGCGCTACTTTGATCTTTTGAAATGAGATTAAAAGCGGCAAAACGTATCGATCCAAACGGGGACGCGGCAGCAAGGTCGATACATAGCGTACGCTCTGAAACCGGTACGCGATCCAGCTGCGTCATAGCGTGTTGTGCAAGTACTATGTCGCCCGAGCGTAGGCCGAGCTTTGTCGACTCGGTAACCGATAGAAGTTGATGGTCCACCGCCACCATAAACGCGGCGCGCTTCAGCCGAAAATCGGTGCCGCCCATTGCCGCGATAATCGCTGCGGCGCCGCCGGCTTCCACGAGTCGCTGTTCAAAGTCGAATAACCAGGACCTATGGTCCGTCCGCATGGCCGCCATGAGGCGGCGCAGTCGCGGGATGAGCAACACGAAGTGCTCGGCGGGAACGGTTGCGAGGAGCGTAAGCAGCGCGTTCGTGGCAGCTCGTCGAACCTCGGGCACCCAATCGTTCACGCGTTTTGTTATCGACTCCAGAAACGAACTGCCGCCGAGCTCGACCGCCCGGCTAATCGCCGCTTCTCTGACGTAGCCCGAATAGTGCGAAATGCACAGCGCAACTAGTTCGTTGTCGGTGCTGCCCATAATGGTCTCAATCGCCGTGCGAAGGGGCATTGATCCGCCCGGCACTATATAGACCTGATGTGCAGGCACCGTCGAAGGCGACCGGGTCCCGAAAATCTTCGCGATGAGGTTCATGGGTTTTTATCCGATTCGACTGAAGTCGCGGCCCGCGATTTTTGTTATTTGTTGAGGAGAAGTTGAATGATGCCCGATTGCGAAGGACCCGCGTAGGTGGGCTTGAAAGTTTTTTCAGAGCCTGGTTTCGATACGCGCGACGACCGCCGATCGAGACGCCTCGTCACTCAGTGTGACGTCGTGGCTGTCGTTTTGGGTGCGGAGCTGCGGCGAGCGAAAATGTCGATGTACTTCACGCAAGTGCCGTCGTCGGTGAATTTGACCATCGCGAGATTTTTGCTCGTCGCAAGGCCGGAGTACTCGCCTTTGACCTCGCCGAGCCGGTCGACCTGATCGCCGAACGCTTCCGTGAACCCATCGATACAGAATCGAAGTTAGCCACATCGCCGTCCGACATGAAGACAAAGTGCCGTAGCGGAAACGGCGAATGTGCGCTTCAGGGAAGTGAACGACATGCGGCAAGAGCCTTGAGCAATTAAAGCCTGTTTTACGGCAGGCTTTCAGTAAACTTGACGGTGAAGATGCGTCATTCTGTGATGAGTCAGATGCGGGCGAGAAACATTGCCGCGTCGCTGTTATTGTCGCATGGCTCGGTACCGGCTAAATTCGACAGTTCGACATCGGTGCGTAAATCGTCGACAGTAAGCATTGCCTGCTTCACATCGACCAATGTTGTTAATCCGGAACGAACGGAGCCATGCCAATGCGTGCGGAAATACGTCAGGCGACTTACCAGGATGCCGAAGCAATCGCAACAGTTCATGTGATCTCGTGGCAAGCGGCTTATCAGGGGATCATGCCGGAACAGTTTCTGAAAGAACTTTCCGTCGAAGCGCGTGCTGCTACCTGGCAGAAATCCCTCACTACGGGGAAACTCAGTGTGTCGGTGGCGTACATCGGTGAAACAATCGCGGGCTGGATAGCCTTTGGCGCGTGTAGGGATGTAGATAAGGATGCTTCGTGGGCGGAAGTGGAAGCGCTGTATGTGTCGCCCGAATTCTGGCGTCACGGCATTGGAGAACGCTTAAGCGATTCCGCGCGTCAACTGTTACGCGCTGCCGGGTATTCGAATGTTGCGCTCTGGGTATTGTCAGAAAATCGTCGTGCTACAGCATTCTATGAAGGAATCGGCTTCGCTCGTGATGATGCCAGCAAGGTTATTCAAATTGGTGGAGTTTCACTGACGGAAATTCGATACTGCTGCTCGTTACGAGGCTAATCGGTAGCGACCGCTCGCAGAATCTGCAAGCGTAGGTCGCAGCGCAGGTCGGTCGACCGGTCCACACGGCGTCTCAGATCGTTTCTATGGAAGGACAGGTCAGCGGGCAGGTAGGGTGACAAGCCGTTACGCTGTTTTGGCTGCGGTCACTGTTATTTCAACAAGCCAGCCAGGCTCGACCAATCCAACGACTTGCGAGCGCGTGCGAGTGGGTAGGTTCGGTTGTGTTTGCGAGCCGAAATACTCGAGATAGACACTCGAAAAGCCTTCGTAGTCGGGTTTGCCGTTGTTAGCGGGATCGCCGACAAAGATCGCCTGCACAGCCACAACGTCGCCCAACGTATAGCCCTTGTTGCCGAGGATGTCGGCAATCTGATCCAATACGTTTCTCGTTTGGGTTCGTGTATCGCCAAAGTGGGCTACCGTGTGAGGCTCTGCGTTGAAGTTCGACGGCAATGCCCCGACGCCACTCAACACGATATATTTCGCGCCTGCGGGGATTTCGATAGCTTCCGAAAATTCTCTCGCCCACGCTTCCTTCATGGAGCCAGGGGTTTCATGCCGGACAATGCCACTGCTCATGTCGTTCTCCATATTTGACAGAGGGACTGCGGTGTTCATGAACATAACACCGTTGCTCGTAAGTTGTAAGAAAGCATTTACCAGGAACTCTGGAGGGGTACCGGATGCTTCACGACGCGGGCTCACAGACTGGCCATCTGGACGCGAAGACTCGAGAACTTATCGCCCTCGCAGTTGCCGTCACGACCCGATGCGACAGTTAGGGAAGGTCTGCAAAAGTCCTGGCATTGACGTCTGGGTGAACTATCCTGGGAGATAGGAAAATTTAAGGGGTTCGTCGATGACACAACTTGGTCTTGGTCTGGATCTCTCAACGAAACGCACACGCAAGCGGGAATTTCTCGATGAGATGAGGCGCGTTGTGCCATGGTCGAGATTGATTGCGTTGATCGAACCGCATTATCCGAAGGGTAAGACTGGCCGGCCGCCGTTCCCGATTGCGACGATGCTGCAGATTCATTTCATGCAGCAGTGGTTTAGTCTGTCAGACCCGGCGATGGAAGAGGCGCTTTATGACGTACCGTTGTATCGCGACTTTGCGGGGCTGGATGAGGGTATGACGCGTTTGCCGGACGAGAGCACGATTCTCCGGTTCCGTCACCTGCTCGAAACGCACGGGCTGGCTGCACAGATGCTCACGCTGGTCAATGAGATCCTGAGCGAGAAAGGCCTGTTGCTCAAATCGGGGTCGGCTGTCGACGCTACCTTGATTCCGGCACCGAGTTCGACGAAGAACGGCTCTGGTACACGGGACCCGGAAATGCACCAGACGAAGAAGGGAAATCAATGGTACTTCGGGATGAAAGCGCACGTCGGCGTTGACGCTGAGTCTGGCCTGGTTCACACCGTCATCGGTACAGCCGCTAACGTTCACGACATCAACGCAGCCGAAGCGTTGTTGCATGGCCAGGAAACGGATGTGTACGCTGACGCCGGATATCAGGGAATCGAAAAGCGTTGCGAGGCTGACGCAGTACGCTGGCATATCGCGATGAGACCGGGCAGGCGCAGACAACTGGACCTGAGCGATCGTCTGGACGCGATATACGATCAGATCGAACGCCTGAAGGCTGGCATCCGCGCCAAGGTCGAACATCCGTTCCGCGTCCTCAAGCAGCAGTTTGGCTACACGAAGACCCGGTACCGGGGTTTGATGAAAAACACTGCCCAGATCACGACATTGTTTGCTCTGGGCAACCTGTGGATGGCACGCAAGGCTTTGCGGAAAGCTTGAAACGGTCGGGAATTGATACAGCGAGTTTCGGCAAACGGGGGCCGTCGACGGTTCAAAAGCCGGCTGATAAACCTGCCAGCTGATTCTCGTGTTGATACGACCCAAGCGGCAAAAAGGTCAGCGCTCTGAAACGGGTTATGCAGACCTTCCTTAGATCGCGAATCATGCAAAGAAGGCGATCGACCTTGGTGCTACAGAAGCCGAAATGGCGGAAGCGCTCGGCGTGGCGGTTACCATGAATGCGGGAGCGGCTCTCGCATTTGCTGGACGGACAATGGACTCATTCCGTGATTTGTCGGGCGGCAGTTGAGTTCGCGCGCTGCTGATTGCGGTCTTGCTGGGCTCGGGGTTGGATGCCGTTAGCATGAGGCGGAAACGGGCCGAGGCTGTGTGAAAACGCACTCATCGCCTAAACTGAATCAACGCATTGAGACCGGGTGACTCATGAAGCGATTCGTTGAAGGCGATGACCGCAAGCAGGTCGCGCTGCTTCCCGAATGTGTCGATGACTACATCGGACAGGACAATCCGGTCAGAATCGTAGACGTCTTCGTCGACGAACTGGATCTTGCTGAACTTGGTTTCAACGGCACCACTCCTGCAGTCACGGGTCGGCCGTCCTACCACCCGGGCGTGATGCTCAAGGTCTACATCTACGGGTATCTGAACCGTGTCCCATCCAGCCGGCGTCTCGAGCGCGAATGCCAGCGCAATGTCGAGATGATGTGGCTGACGGGACGTCTGTCGCCGGACTTCAAGACGATCGCAGACTTTCGCCGCGACAACGGCGTAGCCATTCGCAACGTATGCCGGCGCTTCGTCGAACTGTGTCGCGGACTGAAGCTGCTATCCGCAGACACGGTGGCAATTGATGGCAGCAAGTTCAAGGCTGTGAACAGCCGTGACAGGAACTACACGGCAGGTAAGATCGACAAGCGTCAGCAGCAGATCGAGGAAAGCGTTCAGCGATATCTCGACGCGATTGAAACCGCGGACCGGATCAGTCCGACGGGTTTCGATGTGAAGACGGTGGACCTGTACGGGAAGATCGCCCGCTTGCGCCAGCAGATGCGTGAACTCGATAAGATCAGGAAGCAGTTGAAGAAGCAACCGGATAAACAGTTGTCGCTGACAGATCCGGATTCACGTTCGATGACCAGTGGTGGCAAAAATACTGGAACGGTTGGCTACAACGTGCAAGCTGCCGTGGACACGAGGCATCACCTGATCGTCGAACATGAGGTGACCAATGTCGGAAACGATCATGGGCAACTCAGCAAGATGGCATTGCTGGCGAAGAACGCGATGAGCAGGCCGAGGCTGAAGGTGCTGGCAGATCGAGGCTACTTTAGCGGCCCTGAGATCCACGCGTGCGAGCTGGCCGGCATCAAGGCGTATGTCCCGAAACCACTTACTTCGGCATCAAGGAAGAAAGGGCTCTTTACCAAACGCGACTTTGTCTACATCGCGAAGCACGATGAATATCGATGTCCTGCCGGCGAGCGCGCAATCCGTCGATTCACGACCGTCGAGCATGACATGACGCTGCAGGTGTACTGGCCCAGCGCCTGCCCGCGTTGCCATCTCAAGGAACGATGTTCACCCAGCAACTACCGCCGTATCCGACGATGGGAGCACGAACATATACTGGAAACCATGCAGCGTCGGCTGGACCGGAAGCCCGATGCAATGACCATTCGAAGAAGTACCGTCGAGCATGTCTTCGGTACGCTCAAGCACTGGATGGGTTCCACCCATTTCCTGACCCGCACGTTGGGACGGGTGAGCACGGAGATGAGCCTTCAGGTATTGGCCTACAACCTCAAGCGGGTCATGAACATACTTGGGGTCGAGCGGACGATGAAGGCCATAAGAATGGCTGGAAGCTGAGGTTCTCAGGAGCCTTCTTGTAGTTCACGACGTTAGCGATCTTGTCCGACCTACCAAAACACGGTCACCCCGTCCGGCGAGCTCGCCTTCTCCGCAAAAAAACAGTTTCCACACAGCCTCGGCCATGAGCCGTCCGTCGCGATATTTCACCCGCTGGCAGCTTGCAGCTGCACAGCGGCCGAGGGCACGCAGCCAGATCAAGGCCGACCGAGTGCCATCGGAGAACAATTCCAAGGATGGACTCGGTAGAACTGCTGCTCATCGAGGAGCGCGTTGCATCGGCCGCTCAGCGGCAGATATGTTGCGCGGATAGATGAGCAACCAATAGAAAAACTGCCAAACCGTACACCGGCAACATAGCGCGGCCTCGCGACATGAAACGGCGCGAAGACGTGCCACGATCAGCGAACACTTTGAAGTATTGGAATATCAAACCGATCAGGGCGAACGCTGTCGCAAACGCATATCCGACGAGCACTAGCCCAATGCTATCTCCGAGTGCGTCTTTGAGACTACTCAGTGCGGGTTCACATCCGATCCAGAAGATCCCGCCGAGCAGCAGTACTGCGAATACCAGCGAGAAACCCAGCGTTGCTCGATCTTTCCACATAAAAGAACTTTTTCGACGCATCTGGCGCATCAATACCGGAACAGACCCCGCACATGGAATACGTCGTCGTCATTTTCCACGCGGCGTACCGGGCCCTGTCAGCCATAACCGCTCTCGTCGTCCGGCAAGACAAACTAACTCTTGAGTAACGCATCGTCCTCGAGCGTGTCCGCGGGGACGGCGTCGCCAGTGCGAGGCCACACGATCTCCACGTGTGCGTCCCAGTGACGCAGCTCCGTTACGCGACCGTCCTGGAAGACGAATTCGAACGTGACGTCGGGAAAATCGTTGCTACGAAATTGCAGCCCTTTGAGCGGCTTGAGAACCTCGCCGGGATCGCCCGGAGCGGAGAGCAAGATATCGCCGTCCCGATTCAGGCTAATGCCGATCTTCATGCCGAGAGGCGTCTCGTAGGTCCCGACCAGCTTGGCGAGCACGTCTGCTTCAGGGCGCGTAGCTAGACGAACAAACACGGCTTCGATCTGATCAAGCTGCATCGCCGCACGGTCGATGTCGCCGAGCGTGCTCGTCAGGAACGAAGCCGACCATGCACCTTTTGCTTCGTCGTCGGGGGTGTCGAAGCGGTCGTAATGGAAATGGTTCAGAGGCAGGTCGATATGTCGGAAACCGAACTGAAGCTGCGTGCCGTCCATGGTGATATTCATTTTGCCGTACGCCGGATGCTCGTACGAGCCGACGTAATCGGCGAGATCGTGCGACGGGCGCGTATTCGGAACCGCTCGCGGCACGGAGCGTTCTCGCGCCTCGCGCATCGTGGCCTTGGCCTTTATGCAAAAGTCGCGGAATCGCGCCGTCCAGTCGGTCGCTTCCAGGCCAAGCGCGCGACTATAGATGTCGAAGCCAATCGCATTGCTCAGCGGTGCGCAATGGTCGCCGATCACGAACACAGATACGCCGATCTTCTCGTTCGACAGATAGGAAACCTGCGAATGAAACGCGCGCAGGTTGCCGCCATGACTCGTCAACAGATGGCCGCGAAACACCGATGTCATGCGTCCCATGCCGTAAACACCGTTCAAGTCGGTGTCGAAACCGAGCAGGTCGCTCATGCCGGTTGGCCATGGCAAGCCGGGAACGAGCGTCGCTTTCAGAACGCTCGCGGGAATCAGTTGCTTGCCGTCGATCACGCCGTCGTTCATCAGCATGATCGACCAGCGCGCGATGTCCTCCAGACTCGTGACGATGCTGCCTGCAGGGCTACGCTCGTCGTCCTTTGGCGCGGGCAGTTGCCAGAACTCGTCGCTATCGCGTCGTTCGGAGAAGGGTAATGCGTAGTCCCCTTGACCGTCGGCCTTAGCACCGCCATACGTGAACAGCGTTCGTTGCATGCCAAGCGGTGTCAAAATCTCGTCGCGCACGAATTGATCCCACGGTTTGCCGCTCATCAACTCGATGATATGGCCAACCGCTTCGTACATCATGTTGTTGTAGATCATCCGCGAACGGAGTGGCGCCACCGGCTTCATGAAGCGGATACGCTCGAACAGCTCTTTTGTCGAATAATCCGAGTCGTCCCAGATCATGTCATAGCGCGGCACACCCGTTTTGTGCCCGAGCATGTCGCGCAACGTAACTGCAGCATCGAGCGAAGGGTCGTAAAACCGCAGACTGGGCACTGCATGACGAATCGGCTCATCGAAACTCAGCAGGCCACGTTCGACCAGCAAACCTGCGGCGATAGCCGTGAACAGTTTTGTGTTCGACGCGATAGGAAAGAGCGTCGAGGGGGTAAACGAAAGTAAGTTTGCGGCGTCGCGATAACCGTAGCCGCGCGTCAGTACTATCTGATCGTTTCTGACAACGCTCACGCCGATTCCCGGCGCATGCCAGTCACGTATTAAGGCTTCCATGTACTCATCGAATTTTCCCAAATCCAAATCGCGCGAATCGCTCGGCATTGAATTCCCTTTGAGTGGAGAGTGGAGAGTGGAGAGTGGAGAGTGAAGCGTCAAAATACGGACTGTTTTCGCCCGTGGGCGATAGCGTGGAACCCTGTCTCAGCGGAATCGCTACTGCCGTCGGTCATGATGTTCTTCGCCCTCCAGCGGCACTTCGTTGCCCGGCTGACGTTCGGGGCGACGAAGTGCGAGGGCGACGACCTATTCGTGCAACCACGTGTCGATCTGAACCACGACGTAGTCCGCTATGAGTTTTTGCAGGTGAGTCGTCGGATGATAAGCGTCAGCGAACATGTAGAGGTTGTCAGCATGGGGGGAGACATACGTCGAGCGTGAGCAGAAGAGCGCGCTGGTGTCGTCGGCTTGAAATGCCGGGGGCAGGTTTGCCGGCGCGCATGCTACGTTGGTGCCGATGCTGCCGTCGAAGCGAAAACCAAGTTGGCGATAGTTCTCTGATACTTCATCAATGAACGTGAACGCGTCGATCCGCAGCACGGCCGACGATGAAGGAAGAGCGTCATCGAGCGCGGTGTTGAATACCCGCGCCAGACGCCGAAGCACTTTTGAAGAGCCCGGCAGTTGCTGATCGAGAAGGTTCGCGATTGGCGCCTTGCTGATGTCCGGTACGTTTTGTACAACGATATGTGTGGCACCGTGCTGCTGCACGTTGTGCACCAATTCCGCAAATTGTTGCGCTGCCTGTCTCAGCGAAGGTAGCACTGCCTGCAAAGAGGCGGCCGGCTCGCCGCCGTTCGCGACCATTCCCGCCCATGCGCCATAGGCATCCTGAACGTCGTTCGCACCGCCTTGCATCAGTACGAGTTGCTTGCCGGTGAAGCGTGTATGCGACTGAAGATAGGCGGCCACCTGTGAAGTCAGTGGAGTCTGTAACTCGCCGGTGTCGCCCGTTGCATCGCCGGGGTTCGGCGGCCCAGCGACTCGGGCGCCCCCTTGGGCGTAGCCCAATCCTTCCGGATGAACGACGCTCGGTTGCCCGAAGCCGCCCGTCAACGCGGGCGTGAGGCCCGACCCATAATGTTCCGCGATAACCTGGACGGAGATAGCACCCGGATTAGTGGTGTAGGCGCCGCCGCCGAATTGTCGAGCGTACGCGTAGGTGCCAACGTCCGAAAGACTGTCCCCGAACGAAACAACCTGCATGAGGCTTCGTTGCGGATTGGCAGAGTCGGCCGATGCGCTCGACGAATGGGACAAACCGATGACACTGCATGTCAACGCAAGGAACGCGAAACGACGGACTGTCTGCATGGGGCACTCCGGGGTAGTGTGGTGTATCGAAGAATAACCTTGTTGCGCGCTAACTGTCTGCGATAGGCGAGTTCATGTCGCTTCAGCGTGTCGACGTCGGCCGACTTGCAGCCGCAGTTGATTGAACTGCGTTTCAAAGTTCTGAACGCGCAAATGCCGAGACAAGATATTCGATGAACACTCTAACCCTCATCGGTACTCGACGGCCCGCCGGATAGACAAGGTGGATAGGCACTCGCTCGGGTTGCAACTCTGGCAGCAACACCTTGATCTCGCCGGACCGGATCTCTTCCGCCATGAGCCAGAACGGCGCCTGAGCAATGCCAAGGCCGCAAAGCACGGCAGCGCGAATATGCTCCGCATCTCCCGTCAGCAGCGAGCCGTGCGGCACATAGGAGACAAGCTCCCTGCCGACCTTGAGCGACCAGGGGTAGCGCTCGCGGCCTTTCGCGAAGACGATGCAGGTGTGACCATCAAGGTCCGCAAAGCGCGTCGGAACTCCGTGAGCCGCAAGATAACCAGGGCTCGCCGCGAGCACGAAGTCCGTCTCGGACAGCTTTCGCGCGGTGAGGGACGAATCCACCAGTCGCCCGTGGCGGACCGCCAGATCGACGCCGTCGCCGACGAGGTCGACATGCCGCTCCGATACCGATAATTCGATCGCGACGTCTGGATACTGACGAAAAAACTCCGGTAGCAGCGGTGTAATGCAAAGCCGACCATGCGCCGGAGCCGTATTGACCCGCACCACGCCTCGTGGCGACTGCTGGCGGTCCCCGACGGACGACTCGAGTGCGTCGAAGTCGTCCACCAGTTGCCTGGCCGATTCGTAGAAGGTTTGTCCTGCGTCCGTGATCACGACCTGGCGCGAGGTCCGCAAAACGAGTTGAGCACCAAGATGCCGTTCCAGCGCGCCGATCTGCTTGCTAACCGCAGGCTGTCCAATCCCTTCCTCGCGCCCCACGGCGGAAAAGCTGCCGCATTCGACGAGGCGTACAAACAGGCGAATCGCGTTTACTCGGTCCATATGGGCTATGCGTATCAATTCCAGAATGGAATGGATGGTATGCCCTGACACAGCGTTTCGGCAATCAATGAAGTTGCTTATGGTACGGGCGGTGCAATCACCGACACCTAAACCAAAGGAGCTGAACGATGAAAGCGATTTGTGTAACGCCTGGCCGGGAGCTTGAGGTTCGTGACATCCCAACCCCGAACGAGCCTGCGCCGGGTCATGTGCTGATCGACATGGATGCTTCGGCGATCAACCATGGCGACAAGACTTTCCTGAGGATGCCCACAGCGGCCGGCAACGCGCTCGCGCTGGGTCGGCATGACGTATGGGGTGCGTCGGGGGCTGGGCGCGTGGTCGCGGTGGGCTCGGGCGTCCCCGTGGAATATACGGGCAGGCAGGTGGCGGTATACCGGTCTCTCGACAGAAGCCCGGCGAGTGTCGGGCTTTGGTGCGAACAGGCTCATGTACCTTATACGACCTGTCTGATCTTGCCCGACCATGTACGTGCGCGCGACTATTGTGGCTCGCTCGTCAACGTCATGACGGCCTACGCCTTTCTCGAAGAGATCGCTAACGCGGGTCACAAGGGCGTCATCGTCACGGCGGGGAATTCGGCCACCGGCTATGCGCTTGCTTCGCTCGCGCGCAGCAGAAACGTACCGGCGATCTTCCTGGTGCGCACCGCCGCAGCGCGGGACGCGATGTGCCGTTTGGGCGTGGAGCATGTCATCGTCACCACCGAGGGCTTCACCGACACGCTCGCTCGGCTGTCCACCGAACTGGGGACGACGGCGGTATTCGATGGCGTCGGCGGCGACTTGATAACAGGAATTGCCCCGAGCTTGCCGATGAATTCGACGATCTATTTCTATGGCTTTTTGGGCGGCGCTGCGCCGGTTTCTATCCCGTCCGTACTGTTCATGATGAAGAACCTGAGCATGAGGCGGTTCAGCAATTTCGAAAGCCGGACGGTGAAGGAACCGGCGAAGCTTGCTGCCGCGCTGAAAACGCTTGAGGGTGTGATCGACGATCCCATGTTCATGACCAGAACCGGCAAGGAATTCCATTACGATCAGATCGAACTCGCCATGGCTTACGGGTCGCCGGATGGTGCGAAGGCTGTCCTCGTAAAGTAGGTCGTCCGCAGACTCGCGGCAACTTCGCCGCATGCCGCTATCGCCGAATTGCCGTCGCCTACGATTCCGGGTCGGCTTCCTTGAATAGTTTGCCAAATAGAAAACCATCATGATATAGTTTTCCACATGGAAAACTATTCTACATCGCTCAACGGCGTGTTCCATGCATTGGCCGACCCCACCCGGCGATCAGTGATTGCGAGGCTCGGCAGCGGCCCTGCATCGATCAAAGAGCTTGCAGAACCATTCGGTTTGGGGTTGCCTTCGTTTTTGAAGCACATCAAGGTTCTCGAAAGCAGCGGCCTCATTGCATCAGAGAAGGTAGGGCGAGTGCGAACGTGCAAACTAAGACGTGGGAACTTGACCGCTGCCGAAAAGTGGTTCGACGAGCAACGCGCAGTCTGGGAAAGCCGATATGAAAATCTCGATCACCTATTAACTACCCTGAAAGGCGAAAAAGATGAAAGCTGACGTTCGATTTGACTTCCTTGTCGACAAGGAGAACAACACCATTACGATCAAAAGAGAGTTTGCTGCCAAACGACAACTGGTTTGGGACTGCCACACGAAAAGTGAACTTCTCGATCAGTGGTTTGCGCCTAGACCTTTAACCACGAAAACCAGGTTTATGGATTTCAGTGAGGGAGGGCATTGGCACTATGCGATGGTTGAACCCAATGGCCAGGAATACTGGGGCCGTATGGACTATCAAACCATTCAACCCATCGACAATTACACCTCGCTCGACGGCTTTTGCGATGACACCGGCGCACTGAATCCAGAGTTGCCCAGATCTAAGTGGCATGTCTCCTTCTCGGATGTTGCGACGCATACCCTTGTAGAAACGGTCGTTTCCTACACGTCGTCTGAAGCACTCCAACAAGTCATTCAGATGGGACTGAAGGAAGGTCTGACCTCGACTTTGGAACGCCTCGACGAACTTCTTTTAACCCTCAACTGAGAATTGAAAGAACCCGATCCGATGCCCACGCCAAAACACAATCCTAAGGTTGATGCCTATGCCGAAAAGGCCGAAGACTTTGCGAAACCCGTCTTCGCTCGCCTGCGCGCTCTCATCCACGCAACATGCCCAGAGGTAATTGAGGAGGTCAAATGGGGGATTCCGCATTTTGACTACAAAGGCGACATGATGTGCATTTTCGCGGCTTACAAGAAGCACTGCTCCTTCACGTTCTATAAGGATGCACTGATGGGTGATGCGCGTCTCAAGGCCAATGCCGGCATTCCAGCCGCCAAGCGTTTTATGGGTAAGCTGACTAGCGTTGCAGATCTACCGCCAGACCGGGAGCTTAAATCCTGGATCAAGGAATCTATGGCACTCAATGAGCAAGGCCTGAAACTCCCGGTACGAGAATCCAGGACTCCCAAAGAAGTCGGAATGCCTGCGGCATTCGCCGAAAAGCTCCAGGCGAACCCGAAGATCATAAAGATTTTCGAGAGCAAATCGGCATCATTTCAAAAGGAATACAACGTTTGGATTGGTGACGCGAAGACTGAGGCAACGCGCGATAAGCGCATCGAAGAGGCGATTGCCTGGATCGCGGAGGGCAAGGGACGTTTTTGGAAATATGCGAAGTAGTGACCGCCTGTTTGCAGGCGTTAGCGGCGCTCGCGAACGGCGGCAATGGCGGACAATCGACGCTGCAGCGCAGATCGCTGACAATCAACGACATCCCGTAATCGAGAGAGCGCAATGGATCACGAAGAACTCCTTCAGCTTTCCCGGCAGCTTTCACCCGCCGACGTATGTGCACAACTGCTCGCCCTAAGCGTGGTCGAATATAGCTATACACCGAGTTCAAAGATTACCCTCGAACTCAGCGATGCCGAAGGAAAGCTGACAGACACGGGGCGGGGAATGAGACTGACGCCGGATAAGGGAGACGCGCTCGCGCATGCCGAGCGGGCACTTACCGGCTTCTACCCATGCATTCCTTCAAATCCAGAATTTGACGCAATTCTTCGCGAGTTGGCCTGGGGCGAACGCGGTTCACCAGGGCCGTCGGTCGCCAACTTTGCCTGCTGTTCATTCGAGTTCACCAGTATGAGAGATGGCGAGGTTTGGTCGCAAAGTTACAGCTACGGGACACCTTCCGGCCCGGCGGTGACGCTCGGCTTGACGAAAATGACCGGCACCGTCATTGACTTCAAAACCATCGAGCCAATCAAGCATGCCGTTGTCGCGACGCTCGTAGAGGCACTGCGTTCTCGTATTCAAGGGCTTTCCATAGTTCTTCGATCTCATGGCAGGAGTCAGTAGCCGGCCAAAAGAAGTTGTTAGAATTGGCGACCATCTTCGCGTGGCGTATCCTGATGAACCGCAGTTATGACACGGACTAATCAGAGAGCATTCAATGCCTTTTGAATCGAATCAGATACTGTTCGAGGTGGATCGTTATTGTGCTATCGAACTTGTTTCCGATGACCTGACGGTCATTCAGAAATTTTTAGAGGACAACCCCGCTTACTTCCTGACAGCAGACGGTTCCCCGCCGGCAAATACACAAGCCAAAGAGGAGTTTGAAAGTGAACTGCCAGAAGGGTGGGTGTTCACTAGCAAACGTGCGATTGGGTTTGTCGATGCGAACAAAGTGTTGACCGCCTTTGCTACAACGGTGTCGGATCTCTTCGTTGACGGTGTCTGGCACATTGGACTATTCATCCTGTCGACCGACAAGTACGGCCAAGGTGTAGCGCGTCGCCTGTACGACGGCCTTGAAGATTGGCTCAAGGCATCAGGAGCGAAGTGGTTGCGCCTTGGTGTCATTGTCGGCAACGCGCGAGCGGAACGCTTTTGGGAACGGAATGGCTACCTTGAAGCACGCCGTCGGTATGGGATCACGATGAAAAATGCCACCAATACCGTGCGCGTTATGATCAAGCCGATCGGTGAAGCCGGATTGAGCGAATACCTGCGTCTCGTTAGTCGGGATCGCCCCGACACCCCATAACGGCTGGTCGATCCAACGCACGATGAAATACACGCAAGGATGCGGATGAACAGACGAAAGAGGTTGACCTTTTGGGGCGCTGACGAAAACGATGACAGTTTGCCGCGCGCCGTTATGGAAGGCCGAAAGACCGTCACGGCCGATACGGTCGCAGAGTATTACAAACCGTACGGCGAGTACGGCGACGGCAGTTATGCACCGGGTGACATCATCGAGGTCTACGATTTAAAGCATAGGCTTCGCTGCATCATCAAAGCGACCAAAGTGTATCCGATCCAATTCGGCGAGATTCCGGAGGAGGTCTGGCGTGGTGAAACATTCTCCAGTGCCGAGGAATTTCGGGAGGTCCATATTCGGTGCATGCCCCACGAAGACCTGCATGATCATTTCGAACTGGTGACTCTGCATTTTGAATTGATAGAGGTCGTAGCGCGTGAAGTCCCTGATTGATGTCGAAAATGCGAGGCCATGAAGATAGTCGGTGGTCCTGCAATTAAGCCGTGGTTTTCGACTGCTGAGCGTCTGCTTTCGGGGCTGCTCCATGGGCGTCGCTATGGCGGGAATTGCATTTCATTTGAAAGATACCAACAAGCCTGTTGACGAACTCGTATCTGCGCTTTTCGAGCGCCCGTGTCGAGAAATCGCGCCGCCGAACCGGCGTGAGTTCGACATTCGCCGTCCGTCGGACGTGATGGTGGAGGTCTTTGACGACGTGTGCTTCGTCTACAGCAACGAGCTTGTATGGGGCATTCTGGACAACCCGGAAGAAGCCGACACCCGTCATATTTTCGCTACGCTGAATCGGCCGGAGCTTATCCTGGGATTCTGCAACTACGACTCCGGCGGCAGCTACGGATACGCGTTTATCGAAAACGGCATCATGACGCGATCCCGTCTGGAGACAGTTGAGGCCCCTGGTCGCGCGCCCCTTCAGGAGTACGGGCTGCCCAAGGAGTTCGAAACTCGTTGGCTGTCTGCGCCGTCCTACCTTGAAGAGGACGAAGGAGCGCTCCCAGAAGAGCGTGTCCGAATCTACTACCTCCCGGCCGAGAATCTCCAGGTGGCCGAGTTTTCACTGACTTCGCGGATGCTTTACGAGGCGTTGGTTATCAGTTTCGGTGTTTGCCCGTGGGACACGGACGCAAAATCAAATTCCCGGTTCCTTAGATTGGAAACGAAACCGGTTGAGAACATCCCGTCGACTTTTCCTCAAAGCGCGAGCGACGTCGAACAGTCCGCAGCCATATCGGATGAATCGATCGCCGCGCCCAAGAAAGGTGGGATCTGGTCAAGCATTGCTTCAATTTTTGGCCGATCGAAATAGCCGTCCATGCTTGACCGAAAACGGCAACGCTAGTCGGACAATCCAATCTCCAACGCACTCTGTCCACGAACACTCCCCGTCTCGTCGTAGACAACAAGCTCAAACCCTTCGTCTGCTGTGGGCGGCACGAAATGACGAGTGATCAATTCATACTGCGCTTCAGACGTCTGGAACGGATGCTCGCCTGACGCGTTCCTCGCCCTCAAGCGAGATTTGCAGATCTCGTCGCTCACTTCCAGATAGTGAAGCCGATGCTCACAGCCGACGGCTCGCGCCAAAGAATGTCCCCATTCACGCGTGTCGGTCGTGTTGAACGGGAAGTCCAATACCACGGATACTCCCGCCGAAAGAAGCGACTGAATGTGCTCGGTGAGGACCGTCTTCAAGCGTGCCGCGCAGCGCACATAGTCTGCCAGCGTATGAATCTCGTCCGGATAAAGACGTGCGATCCATACGTCTTCGCTGATCAGAACTGTTCGTTGAGCATCTGCCAGGCGAGCCGTGAGCGTGGACTTGCCCGACGCAATTTTGCCGCAGACCATATGGAGAGCGGTCGCATTGCAAAAGCCAACTGCAGTGACCAACGTGTTCTTACTCGTCATTTCGTGGCGCTCCGATTAGCGCCCAGAAAGCAAAAACCCGCCTTCTGGGCGGGTTGTGATTGCGTATTGTCAACTCAATAGCTATCCCGCCGAGACTTTCGCGGCGGTAATAATCGAGTTGATGTGGGACGGGTTCATACGCCAAATCCTAATACAGTGAGCGAGATAGAACAAGTGCCGTTCGCTCGAAATGGTCCACTCACCAGGCGTGACCCCACACGGCCGGAGGGCGGCTAAAGCCTCGCCCGCAGCTATCGCAGCGTCGCCTGAAAGAACTGCACGACATCGGCATTGAATCGTTCATGGAACGCCGCACGGTCGAAGCCCGGCAAGCTATTGCAGATGTCCGGCATCTTCCGGGACAGCCGCGTATCGCAGGGTGGCAGGAAATCGTAATGGCCTGCATCAGGAACCACACGATATTCAGGTACCTCAGGCAGATCGGCGCGTACTGCCTCCTCATAATACGGATGTGGCTGATGACGATCGTCGGCAGCTCGCCAGAGTTGGATCGGGGCGCGCACGCTGCTGAGCCCTGCGCGGTCGAAGCTGAAGCCGAACGCGGGCGCGGCGACGACAAGGGCCTTAATGCGCGGGTCGTGGACCCAGGCGCTGGCAGAAACCTCCGGGATCGAATGGAGATCGACACCGGCCTGTTTCAAGGCCGTGCACAGGTCGTGCTCAGGATGAGCCTCGCAATACGGGGCAATCTTCGAAAGAGTCGGGATGCCGCCAGCGGCCACGAGCACGGTGAAGCCACCGTTAGAAAAGCCGAATGCGCCGACGCGGCCCGCGTCCAGCCGCTCATGCCAACGCCAGTCGTCGAGCATGTAGTCCAACAAACGGTGAAGCTGCGCGGGACGGCGCCACAACTGCAACACGCGGCTCTGGTCATCGAACGTGTCGCCGGCGTGGCTGACGGCCGCCACCACGAAGCCCGCGTGAGCCAAGGCTAGCGCCGTGTCGTAATGGCTGCCGTACCATCCTCCGCCGCCATGCGAGATCAGCACCAGCGGCAGGCCATGGCCGGCGACCGGCGCGTCCAGCGCCACCGTCTGGTTGACATCGCCCAGAGCATGTGGCGACGCGGTCGCATCACTCGGATACCAGACCCCTGCCGTTAGCGGCGACTCCGCGCCGTTCGCTATCTTGATCTCCTCGAAGCCGACATCGGCGGCATGGGCCGGTGTGGCAAGCAGAGCAAAGAGCATGACGATCAAGGCCATCAATCTCACGGCGGTCTCCTTTGTTATCGCTGCGCTAATCGAAGGCCAATGGGCAATCACCTCGCCATCGTAATTCAGCGCACACGCGGCGCGGCGGCTAACAGGCTGCGCAGAAACACCATGATCATGTATCCGATCGGCACTTCGGACAGCATCGACCGCTGCAACGCGAGGCCTTGCGAAAGTCCCATGAAAGACGTGGCCAATACCATCGGCGATTCCGGCGGCACCTTTTTCAGTCTGGCGAAAATCTGCCCGATGCAATAGGCGAGGCCATCGCGGTGAGCATCCAGCAGTGCCTGCACTGCGGCTGCAACAGCAGGACTGCGGCGTCCCATCAGCTTGAATTCAACGCCCAGCACGGACCACTCGGGCTCGGCATCGAGTGTTCGCGCCCACACTTCCAACGCGCTCAGGATGTCCTCCGCAGACGCCGCGGGATCACTCAGCGTGCGGGCAATATCGGTCACTTGCGCCTTCGACCGCTCTCGCATCAGTTCGACAAACAGCTCTTCTTTGCTCGCGAAATTCGAATAGAACGCGCCCTGCGTATAACCGGCCTCGGTCGCGATATCTCTCAGCGACGTGGCGCCGAAACCTCGGTCGACAAACAGACGCTTCGCCGCAGCAAGCAAATGTGTCCGCGTCTGCAATCGACTTTCTTCGCGGCTCAGCCGCTGGGGTTTGGTCGCCGTGTTCATGGCCGCAAGGATATCAGTTGATATTTAAAATTCAACTCGCTAGTATTACGTTTGCGTTTCATATCTCACTTGATATGTGAACGAAGTCAATCGCAAAGACCGGGAACGCGGTGCAACGACCTGGTCATGTACTACGGAAACAAAGTATGAGCAGCAGGGTAAAGACGTTGAAGCAGCAACTCGCGCAACTCGATGAGCGGCTCCTGATTGCGTGGCAGCAGGAACAGAAAGCGGCGATCGAACATGTCCGGCAGGTCATGAACTTCTTCAACCTGGTGCCTAACCAGTTACGTGTGGACCGGCGCGGCACGTATAAGACCAGGCCGCTTCGGATGAAGTATCGGGACCCCGTCAGCGGTGCGACCTGGAGTGGCCGTGGCCGTGCGCCGTCATGGATCAGGAACCGGCGCTACGAGGACTTTCTGGTCAAGCAGTCCGACGACGCGGGATCGGACTAGGGGCGTGTGACTGTGCGGCGCCGGCTGCCGGCGCCGCACAGTCACACGCCGGGTCTCAGCGTTATCTTGAACGACCGGGGCGCTTGACCGCTTTCGTCCAGCGGCATGGGATCGGACCGCTTGACCGCTTCAAGTGCTGCCCGGTCCCACGCCGGGTCGCCGCTCGAACGGACAATTTTCACCGACTCCAGGTTGCCTGAAGGAGCGCAATGGACCTCGACCACCGTTTCGAGTCGGCTCGCCTTGCCATCCCAGACGATGTTGGGACGGATGCGTCGCCGCAGCATCTCCGGATAGTCGAACACCGGAGGCGCAGCGACGGGCTGTCGGGCGGCCTGCGCCATCGCGTTGAGATTGTTCAGCGTCGTCAGCAGGACAGCGGCGGAACGTCGCTGGGTTTCCAACTCCGAAAGCGTGACCCAGTCGCGCGCCGGTTGCGGCGTTTTGTCGAAAGCATGCCGGTATAAACGCGTGGCTTTGCACCACGCGGCAGGCGAAAGCTCCGCCTGTTTGCCGCTCATCAGAAGGCCGAGATCTTCCGTCTCGTCGGGATCGCGTTTCAGCGCCTCCGAAATGGACGCCGAGAGTGCCAGTTGACCTTGCAACCGCTGGCCGGGCGTGATCTGTGGCAGCGGCGTGCTCTGGGTGGCTTGCTTGAGCAGGTCGTAGATCGTATCCAGCTGAGCTTGAAGCTCTGCGTCGCTCTCGGTGCTCATTGACAGGTAGCGCGACGAGATCATTTGCAGATTCTTGAGGCCGCCGCAATCCGGCGGCGCGTTGTCCAGCGCCTGTGTCGTGAAACGCGCCAGCCGTTCACGGTCGTCCCGCGAGATTCTCGCCATCGCGTCCAGCACGCCAAGCGCACGCGACAACGCAAACGGGCCCGCGTTAGCCGGGTTGTTATTGGACGTGAAGTAGTTCTTGATGTCCGGATCAGCCGCGAGTTTTTTGGCCCAGTCGTCGAAGAGTTTCGCCTTGGACGAGCCGGACGTGATGCCGAACCTGGCCAGCGTGCTGGTATCGAGCGGCTTGCTGAATTCAAACGGGAGGGCCGCGGCCAGAAGCGCAGGCGGGGGCGCGCTCATGGGAAAAGACGGTACAGGGCGGCCACCCGCGGCGCCCGGATTGAGTGCGGCCGCCGCCAGGTTCGGGGCGGCGCGCGTTGCGTTGGCGTTCGACTGCGGCAGATTGAAGATGAAGTTCGTTTCAACCGCGACCGGCTTGCCGTCCATACCGGGAAAAGGTCGGCACTGTGCTCGCCGGGATGCCTGCAGGGCGAGATTGTCGAAGGCGGCATTGCCCGACGACTGTTCCACTACCGCATCGCTGATCTGTCCGCGCTCATCGATCGATACCCGAACCGCGACGTCCGGACGAGGTGCGTGTTCCACAGTCGAACCCGCGGATTTCAGATCGTCGATAGACAGCGCATAGGTGCAGGGAATGCTCTGCGCCGGTACATACGACGGCGCCGATGTCGTATTTGCCTCCGCTGTAACCGTGCCCATCATGCAGGCGATAACGACGAATGCTTTCGCTGCGCAGATACGTGGCAGTGAAGTCTTGCCGCGGAATGGATGCGTTGTTTTCATTTATCTTTCGGAGGGGACATCACGCTATTGCCGACCGGCAGCAAGCCAGTACGTCAGCCCTGAAACGGCACCCGCAATCGCGAATACGGGGGCGTTCGAATGCGCCTGTTGCCAGAAGTCCGGCGGTGGCAAAGGATAGCGAGAATCGGGGTACCACGTCCATCCGGATGTTGCGGAGATAAACGGCGCGACGGCGCGACGGCGAGAAGCGCGAGCCCGCACGCATGGGGAAACGGTTGAACGATCGCGGTGGAAGGCGCGCTCGTTCTACTCGCGCTTAAGCTTGCCATCAATCACATGCCGGAGCGACAGCGGATTCTCATCCTGCAACGCCGGCGGCAGAAGCGCCAAGGGCAGGTTCTCATAACAGATCGGGCGCAGGAAACGCTCTATCGCGTCGGCTAAACGTCCCACCGCACGCGTAGGGCAATGCCGAGGCGAGAACGGCACGCACCCGCCGTTCGGTGGCCGGGTCGACCGAGGCCGGCGGCAGTGCTTCCAGCGCGTCGATAACCTGGCTGACGCGCGCGCAACATTCGTGAACCAGACCGGCATCGAGCAGCGTTTCCGCGAGACTGGGCGCGAGTTCAACCCCGGTCTGTACATCGCCGCGTTGGGAGAACGCCCAGTCGAAAACGCTGCGCGCCTCATCCAGCCATTGTTGAGATTCGGCGTCTGCGTCTGTATCGGGAGCAACGTTGCCGATGGCACGCGCCGGCCGCGAGCGCGACAGGTAGCTCGCAAGGCGTTTCGCCATCAGCTTGCGCTCGGCCTCGGCCGCCAGTTTTTCCAGCGCGTAGGCGCGCGCGGATTCGGAAAGCCGATACCGGATCACGCGTCCGTCGGACTCGAGATTGACTAGCGATTTCGCCACCAGATCGCAAATGCCGTTGATCGCGTCGGCCGCCGGGTAATCGTCGCCACACACCACCGCGCACAGGGCATTCAACGTAAAGGTGCCGCTGAATGCGGCGAGCCGTCTGAACAGAAGCCGATTGCCATGACCGAGTATCGAGAAGCTCCAGTCGAAGGTTGCGCGTAGCGTTTGATGGCGCGGCAGGGCGTTCCGGTAGCCACCGGTCAGCAGTTCCATGCGGTCGTTCAGATGGCTAAGTACGCCGTCCAGACCGAGGGCGGAAACGCTGGCCGCCGCCAGTTCGATTGCTAAAGGAATGCCGTCCAGCCGACGGCAGATTTCGGCGATCAGGCGGAGCTCAACACGGCTCGCGCCTATTTCGAGTTGCATCAGATTGACGCGACCCAGAAAGAGGCTGACCGCCGAACACCGCAGAATCTCGTCATCGGTCGCGTCCGCGGCGGGCACCTCGAGCGGCTCGACCCTGTACACCTTCTCCGGCATCACGCGAAGCGGTTCACGGCTCGTCACAAGCACACGTAGCAGGTCGTTTTGCGCCACAACGGTATCGACGATCCGCGAGACGATTTCAATCACATGCTCCGCGTTATCCAGCACAAGAAGCATCCGCTTGCCGGAGAGCGCGGCGGCGAGGCGCGGTATATCGATTGCGATATCGGCCGGGCGCAGCCCACACGCTTGAGCGATCTCGGACAGAACCGCTTCATCGGTCGTAGCCGCTGCGAGTTCGGAGAAACACACGCCATCGGCATAGTCGGCTGCGGCCTGTCGTGCCACTTCGATGGCCAGCGTGGTCTTGCCGATGCCGCCGGCGCCGGCCAACGTCAACACCTTCGTTTCTTCGAGCAGCCTGCGAAGCCGCTGAACGATCGCGTCGCGGCCAGTCACGCTGCTTTCAGGCGACGGCACGCTGCGGTCGACCCGACGTGGCGATACGTTCGCGGGGGCTTCTACCGTGACGGGGCGCATGAGCAACTGGTAACCGCGCCCGGGGATCGTGACGATCAGGCGGCGGTCCCCGCCCAACGCTTTACGCAAGGTCGACAGATGCACCTGGAGGTTGTTTTCCTGTACGACGGAATCCTGCCAGACGGCACGCATCAACTCGTCTTTCGAAACAAGCCGTCCAGCCGACGACGCAAGCGTGAGGAGAATATCGAAGGCACGGGAACCGACCTGCAACAGCTTGCCCTCATGCAGTACGGTGCGTCCGATAGGATCGATCTGCAGGCGCTCCAACTCGATCATGGGATGGTCCGACTTCGATGTGAATTTCAGCACGGCTGTCAGCACGGCAGTCAGCACGGCGGCGAAACGGCGTGCGCGACTGGCCGAGTGCTTCTCGCCTCTCCCAGAGAGGCGTTGCGTAAAAATGACTGCCGTGGGCGGACCATATCAAAACGAAACCGTCTTCTCTTGTACGGCATTGACCCGTTTTGTAAGAACGCGAACGCGCGAGGCGCTGACGTTGTTCGTCCCGGCCTGATTCGAAACTCGGAAGATCGTTGTAGAGAACGGCCGACTCCGTTCAGAGATCGGCCCGCGCCGGAAGCGCGTGTCGCAGAAGCGCCGCTTAACGGGCGGCTAGCCCGTTTGGCCTTTGATGGACTTGCGCCATGAGCCAGGCGCCGAGCCTGTCGCGCGAAAAAATATGCGGTTGAAGTGGCTATGATCGGTGAAACCGCACGCCAGGGCGATGTGCGACAGTGACTGCGTCGTATGCGTGAGTAAAGCCTTAGCCGCCTCGATGCGCCTTTGCGTCAGCCACCGGTGAGGCGTGGTTCCGGTCGACGTTTTGAACGCACGGCAAAAATAAGCCGGCGAAACATCGCATGCGGTCGCGAGATCGAAAATGGACAGACCCCCTTCAAGCGCCTCGTCGATCATGGCCTTGGCGAGTTGTTCCTGCCAGGGCGCGAGGCCGCCGGTTTTGCGGGCATCCACGAGACGGACCTGTCCGTATGTCTGCGCGAGGTGACTGTGAAGCGCGAGCATGAGCCCGTCGACGAACAGGCGCGGCGTATCGGGTGTGGCGAGCGCGGGCAGCAGAAGGGCGCCGATCGACTGGACCACAGTATCCTGTGTGCCGTGCGGGATGGCCAGCTCACGAATGACTGGCGAGTCTTCCGCGTCGGCGATTCTGCGCAACGAGCTCTCGGGCAGATAGAACTGCAGCGTATCGAATGCGGTTGGCAGAAAGGCTGTGGGCCGCGCGGCAAGATCGACAACCGAGATGTCGCCGCGCCGATAAGCGGGGACCGGCTCAGGCCTGCCGTCGAACCAGAGTTCATGCGTCGCTACGTCCTGAAACTGAAGGCACAGGACAAACGCGTTTTCGCTGGGAATGGGATCGGTCAGATTCACGGCGCCTGCCTCGGCGACGATGCGCGTGATCGTGACGTCCGGCGTATCCAGTATCGAACTTCTCAGGGCGGGCGCGGGGGGAAGACCGAAATATTCGGCGGCGTGGTGCCCGTAACCTTCAGTCATGACTCGTTTCTCAATGAGGCGCGCTCCGCGCGTGCGGGGCGGCGATACTTTACCCGACATAGCGCTTTGGCGGCGTGTCTGCCGATCGGTAGTGCGCGGCTCAGTTCTTCCTGTTCGGTGTGCGCGGACGCGCCGAACCACACCGCAGGAGGCGCCAGTTGCGAGGCGTCGTGCCGGCCAGTTGTACGAAAGCCTTGTTCAGATGACTCTGACTGGAGAAGCCGCACGCGATCGCGATCTGGTCGAGCTTCAATTCGCCAAGCGCGAGCAGATGTTTGACGCGTTCAACACGCTGCAGCAGTAGCCAACGCCGCACGGAGAGTCCGGTCGTCCGTTTGAGTGCGCGCGAGAACTGGGCGGGCGCGACGCCTGATGCCGCCGCCAGCTCGGCGACCGACATGCCGGTGTCCAGGTGAGCATGGATATGGTCGAGAACGCGTTGCCGCTCCTGTGCGGTCAAGCCGGGCTCGATGGCGCCCGAATACCGGTCGCTCTCTACGGAAGCGGGACGATACGCATGCACGGCGAGCAACAATCCGCGCATCATGCCGACAGTGTGGGCGTGAGGATTGGCCAGTGAATCGTGCAGCAGCGCACTTAGCCGCGTGCATACCGCGTCGTCCGAACGTAGTCGTTCGATCAGCGTCTCGAGATCGCGTACGGTGGCGGGATCGGGCTGCCAGTGACGCTCCATGGCGTCGATTCGCGTGAGCAGCGACGACACGAGTGCTGCATCCGGGGACGAAGTAACAGGATTCACGATTGAGCCGACAGTTTTGCTTGATGTGCTACGTGTGATCGGATCGGTAGATCGGGACTTTCTACGGCGTCGGGTCTTTCTACGACGAGCCGAGTCTAGCATGGGCATAAAGCCCATTTCGAGCGGGTAAATCGCAGACTCGGCCACCTCCCGCTGCGCGAACCCAATCACGCCCCCCGCAACCCATCGCGCAGATGCAAGCCCATCGCCGCGCCGAAGAACCCCAACGCGACCATGCACACTCCCGGCCAGCCCCAATGCGCGAGCGCTGGCCCGGCGATCGTCGCACCGATCGCGCTGCCGATAAAAAACAGCCCCGTAAACAGCCCGTTGACACGCCCGCGCGATTCCGGCGCGAGCAGATTGATCGCGCGCCGACCGAGCGCCTGATCGGCGATCACGCCACCGTCGATAAAGAACGCCGCAATAGCCAGCATCGCAATCGACCCACCGCGCGACACGCCCGGCATCAACGCGAATGCCGCCAGCACCGCCGCCGTCATCGCGACCAGATGCGCGACGAGCGTGGCGCGCCTCGACCAGCCGCGATCGCCGGCGCGGCCCGCCAGCGGCGCGATGAACACGCTGCCGCCACCCGCCAGCGCGAACAGCGCGACCGCGTTGCTGCCGAGTCCGAGCGGAGCATGCGTCAAGACGATCGCGACGCTACTCCAGAACACGTTGAAGCCGGCCATCAGCAGGCCTTGATACAGCGCACGTCGGCGCAGCACCGGTTCCTGCGCGATCAACCGTCTCATCGACGCCAGCAGCGTCGCATACGACGGCGCACCGGCCGGCCGAACGTCCGGTAGACGCGGCACCACGGCCAGTGCGACGGCGGCGAGCACCAGCGAATCGGCCGCGAAGAAAGCGCGCCAACCTGCCACGCCGCCGATCAGACTGGCCAGCGGCCGCGACAACAGAATGCCGAGCATCAGGCCGCTCATCACATTGCCGACCACCTTGCCGCGCGAAGCCGGCGGCGCCAGCGAAGCGGCTGCAGGCACCAGCATCTGCACCACACTCGACGTTACGCCGACCGCGAACGACGCCGCCAGAAACACCGGCGCGAACGGCGCGACGGCGGCCAGCGCGAGACAGGCGATCTGCGCGAGCAAGGTCGCGGCGATCAACGGCCGATTGGGCAGCCGGTCGATCAGCGGCACCAGGCCGACGAGCCCCACGGCGTACCCGAGCAGCGTCAACGCGGTGACGAGCGTGGTCCACGCGCCGAGATGCAACGACGCGTCCAGCGGACCGATCAGCGTCTGCGATGCGTAGAGCGGCAACACGGCGACCGCGACCATCGCGGCGAAGCGGGCGGTGGGCACGCTCTGTTCCGGCGGCACGGCGGTACGGCTTTGGGTCTGAGCCGGGCGCGCGGGCTGGCATTCGATCGCGGATGAATCCATAGTCGGTCTCGCAGCAAGGGAAGGTGCAGAGGATGCTACTCTCACGTCCGGCAAACACAATTCGCACCAAGCGGGATACATCCTCACGATAATCGGGAGAATCGACCATGGACGCACTGCGCGATCTGGAAACCCTGGTGGCGATCGTCGAAGAAGGCAGTTTGACGAGCGCCGCCCGTCGGCTCGGCCGCTCATTGCAGGCCGTGAGCCGCTCGCTGCAAATGCTCGAACGCGCGCACGGCTCGACGCTGATCGTGCGCACCACCCGCACCTCGCAGCCGAGTGCGGCGGGCATGCGCTTTTACGAACGCGTCAAAGGCGCGCTGAGCGAACTGGAGCTGGCGCGCACCGAGCTGGCCGAAGAAGCGCACCAGCTCAGCGGCCGGCTGCACGTCAACGCGCCCACGCTGTTCGGCCCGAAATTCATCGCGCCGCTCGCGGCGGAGTTTTTGCAGCGTCATCGGCAACTGACGTTGTCGCTGGATCTGAGCGACGACTATCGCGATCCCGCCGAGACCGGCGCGGACGTGACGATCCGGATCGGCGAAACGCCGGATTCGCGTCTGATCGCGCGGCGGATCGGCACGCTGCGGCGCGTGGTGTTCGCCGCGCCCGCGTATCTCGCGGAGCACGGCCGGCCGGCTCATCCGCGCGACCTGCTCAAACATGAATGCGTGGTGCGAACCGGCGGGCCGCATCCGGGACGCTGGCTCCTCAGCGCGCCAGGAGGCGACGAGATCGCGGTGACCGTGTCGGGCCGCTTCGACAGCAATCAGGTCGCGGCGGTGAACGCTGGCGTGCTCGGCGGGATGGGTATTGGCGTGGCCGCCTACTGGCAGATTCAGGAGTGGGTCGAGGCGGGCAGCGTGGAAGTGCTATTGCCGGATTTCCAGCTTGCGCCGCTGCCGCTGCACGCGATGTGGGTGAAAACGCGGCGCCTGCCGCAGAGAACGCGCTTGCTGGTGGATTTTCTGGCGGTCAAGCTGTGGCAGCTTTAGGCTCGGGCTGCTGCTGCCGCCTTCACGGTGAAAGGCCGCGCCGATAGCCGCTGTGCTACGCTTGCCGGATCCCTGTCTACGCCGCACGAGCCGAATCTCATCATGCGTTCCTGGCGCCTCGCCGCACCGCACGGAAGCGGACAACTCAGCACGTTGCGTGCAACCGATCTCGTCATGGCGATCTCGCAAGCCGACCCGGATGCGCTCGCCGCCAGCATGCTGAAGATCGTCGGCGATACGCTGCCGGTTTCGCAGTGCACCGTGTTCGCCTACGAATTCGACGCCAAACCGCGCACCGTGTCGGCGGCGGATCATCGCGGGGGGCGCTTTCTGCGCGATGTCGCGGATCGCTACGCTACGCATTTCTACGCGCTGGACGGCAATCGCACCATCATCGAACGCTCGCCGGACCGGCATTCGCGCGACGCGCTCGTGCTGCATCAGCAACAAAGCGCCGAGATCGAAAACGAAGCCTATCGGGCCGCCTGCTACGCGCAGCCGAACGTGTCCGACCGCTTATCGTTGCTCGTGCAACCGATGGAACACGTGTGGCTGTCGATCAATCTGTATCGCGATAGCGCTTATGGCGTGTTTCAGCCGGGCGAACTGGAGCAGGTAGAACGCGTTGCGCCGCTTTTCGCGCACGCGGCGAAAAGCCATTACGCGCTGAACGGCCAGCATCAGCAAGGTTCAGCGGCCGCGATGCTCGCACGCGTGCGGCGCGTGTGCCCGGCGCTGACGTCGCGTGAACTGGATGTGTTGCGCGGCACGCTCGAAGGCGCCACCGCTGCGGAGATCGCGCTGCAAATGGGCATCAAACCGGCCAGCGTGATCACGTACCAGAAGCGTGCGTATGCGCGGCTCGGCATTTCGAGTCAGCGGCAGTTGTTTGCGCTGTGTCTGCTACCTGAGCGTCTGTAATCAACTGCGTTTGGCTCGCGCTTCCGCTTGCGTCTCACGGTCCCAACGTTTCAACCAAGGCACGATGAAATCCGCGAAACCATCGGCGGGCGGCGACAACGCGCGCTCCGTGGCGCGATACACGCACACCTCGCGGATCGTTTCCGGATCGACGATACGCTTCATCACCAGCCCGAACGTGCGCGCGAGCGGCGCGACATACGCTGGCGCGAGCGTCACCGCCAGCCCTTGCGACGCCAGCCCGAACGCCGTGGTGACGTTGTCCACCACATCCATCGGAATGATGCGTGCCTCCGGCGGCAGATTGGCCAGCATCTGCCCGACCGCGCGCTCGTGATCGCGGCCGGTGGCGACGATCGGCACGTCGCGCAAATGCTGCCATTGCACCCTGCGCCGCGCGTTCAGCGGATGCGTCGGTGCGCACCACATGACCCACGGGCTCGCGAACGCCGGATCGCAGCGCACCCGCGTGCCGCTTTGCCGGTCGGGTCCGATCGCGAGATCCACGTCGCCGCTTTCGACGCGCTCCACCAGTTGCTCGACCACGGTGTCGTAAATGCGCACGACCACTTTCGGTTTGTCGCGCGCGTAGTCGGCGATGGCGGCGGGCAGCGCTGTAGCCGCCAGCACCAGCGGCGCACCGACCCGCACGATACCGGCGGCGCGGTTGCGGATGTCGTCGGCGGTTTGGGCGGCGGCGCGCACGTGCCGCAACACCGATTCCGCCGACGATAAAAAGTCCTGCCCCGCGCTCGACAGATCGACGCGCCGCGTGGTGCGGTCGAACAGGCGAAAGCCGAGTTCGGTTTCCAGTTCGGCCAGCAACTGGCTGACCGCCGACGAGGTCAGCCCGAGCCGTTCCGCCGCCGCGCCGATGCTGTGCAAATCGACGATGGCGAGAAACGCTTCGAACTGGCGGAGGGTGGCGCGGGTGAGTGGCATGTGTCGATTCTAAAGAAAAACTTACGAATCGTGAAAAATCGATTGATTGTGCGCAGCGCGCCGGTAGCTGAGACTTCTCCTGATCGACGTAAGCCGCCAAAGCCGCTTAGACTTCCGTCTCGCTCCGCATACAAGGAATTGCCATGTTCGACCATATTCCCGCCTATCCCGGCGACCCCATCCTGAGCCTGAATGAGGACTTTCAACTTGACCCGCGGACCAACAAGGTCAATCTGAGTATCGGCATTTATTTCGACGACGCCGGCAAGCTGCCGGTCATGGGCGCGGTGCGCCGCGCCGAAACCGCGTTGCTCGACGCCATCGGCCCGCGTTCCTATCTGCCGATGTCGGGCCTGCCGCTCTATCGCGACGGCGCGCAGGCGCTGGTTTTCGGTGCTGACAGCGAGGCGCGCGCCGCAGGCCGGATCGCGACGCTGCAGACCATTGGCGGTTCGGGCGCGCTCAAGGTCGGCGCCGATTTCCTGAAACGCTATTTTCCGGGCGCGCAGATCTGGATCAGCGATCCGAGCTGGGAAAACCATCGGGTCGTCTTCGAAGGCGCAGGACTCACGGTCAACACCTATCCGTATTACGACGAGCAAACCGGCGGCTTGCGTTTTGCCGACATGCTCGACACCATCGGCCGCTTGCCGGAAGGCAGCATCGTGCTGCTGCATGCGTGCTGCCACAACCCGACCGGCGTTGATCTGAGCCCGGCGCAATGGGCCGAACTGGTGCCGGTGTTGCTGCGCCGCAAACTGATTGCGTTTGTCGATATGGCCTATCAGGGTTTCGGCGCGGGTCTCGAAGAAGACGCCGCCTGTGTGCGCCTGCTGGCCGATGCGGACGTGCCGCTGATCGCCGCGAATTCGTTCTCGAAGAATTTCTCGCTGTACGGCGAACGGGTCGGCGCGTTGAGCGTGGTGTGCCGCAGCGCGGAAGAGGCGGGTCGCGTGCTCGGGCAATTGAGTTCCACGGTGCGCGCGAACTACAGCAATCCGCCGACGCACGGCGCGCGGCTGGTCGCCAACGTGCTCGCGGATGCGTCGTTGCGCGCCTCGTGGGAAGCCGAACTCGCCACCATGCGCGAGCGGATTCTGGCAATGCGCGGCACGATCCACAGCGGACTCGCCGGCCGTGTCGATGAAGTGATGCGCGCGCGTTACGTCGCGCAACGCGGCATGTTCACTTACACGGGCTTGAGCGAGAGCCAGGTCGAACGTCTGCGCAGCGAGTACGCGGTGTATGTGCTGCGCTCGGGACGCATGTGCGTGGCGGGGCTGAATGCACGCAACGCGGAGTATGTGGCGTCGTCGATCGCGGCCGTGGTGTCGGGCGCGTAACGGTCACGTATTACCCGAGCAGAAGCGGAAATAGAAACGCAAGCTGAAGTACAAGCCGAACCCATAAGCCAAAACGATAACCCCGGAGATCCTCATGACCACCCTCGAAATGGAAGCGGCAAGCGTGCCGAAGACCACCGCGATGCATCCCGACGAATGGCAGGCGCGCGTGCAACTGGCGGCGTGCTATCGCATCTTCGACATGCTCGGCTGGACCGAGATGATCTACAACCACATCACGTTGCGGGTCCCAGCGAGCGTAAGCGGTGGCGAGCGGCATTTCCTGATCAATCCGTTCGGCTTGCACTACAGCGAGGTGACGGCGAGCAATCTCGTGAAGATCGACGCACAAGGACGCGTGCTCGATCACTCGCCGTATCCGGTGAATCCGGCCGGGTTCGTCGTGCATGCGGCGATTCATGAAGGTTTGCCCGACGCGCATTGCGTGATGCACACGCACACCACGGCGGGTGTCGCCGTGGCGTGTCTGGAAGAGGGCTTGCAGCAAACCAACTTCTATAGCGCGCAATTGCACGACCGTGTCGCGTATCACGACTTCGAGGGCATCACGGTGCATGCGGAAGAGGGGCCGCGGCTGCTCGACCATATCGGCAATAAACAGGCGGTGATTCTGCGCAATCATGGCTTGCTGGCGTGGGGCCATACGCTGCCGCAAACTTTCGCGATGCTGTGGACACTCAATCGCGCCTGCGAGATCCAGATGGCGACCTTTTCGATGGGCCGCGCGCGGCCGATTCCGGAAGAGGTCGCGATCCGCTGCTCGCGCGACGCGCTACAGTTCGACCCGCGTCACGGCGCGGGGCAGGACGTGTTCGACGCGCTGGTGCGAAAGGTCGACCGCATCGACGCGAGCTACAAGGAATAACGCGGGAATAACGCGGAATAACGCGGAATAACGCGGAATAACGCCGCATTGACGCGAGCACAAACAAGGATTCAACCGATGAAAGTAGCAATTTACGGCGCAGGCGCGATCGGCGGCTGGATGGGTGTGAAGCTCGTGCAGGCCGGTCATGACGTGAGCGTGGTGGCGCGCGGCGCGACGCTGACGGCCCTGCAGCAGCACGGCCTGCGTTTGATCCAAGGCGGCGAAACACACGCCGTGAAGGTCACGGCCAGCGACAAACCGGCCGATCTCGGCGCGCAGGATCTCGTCGTGGTGGCGGTCAAGGGCCCGGCCATGGCGTCGGTGGCCGCGCGCATCGCGCCGCTGCTGAGCGGGCAAACCATCGTGCTGACAGCCATGAACGGCGTGCCGTGGTGGTTCTGCGATGGGCTCGGCGAGGATTTCGCGGGCAAGCGGCTGAAGTCGATCGATCCCGACGGCGCGATTGCCGCCGCGATTCCGAGCGCGCAGACGGTGGGCTGCGTGGTGCACGCCAGTTGCCTGATCGATTCGCCGGGTGTGATCCGCCATCATCAGGGCAATGGCTTGATTATCGGCGAGGCGTCGGGTCACGCGAGCGAGCGTGTCGCGGCGCTGACGGCCACACTCGCGGCGGCCGGCTTCAACGCGTCGGCGTCGGAGCAGATTCAGCGCGACGTCTGGTACAAGCTGTGGGGCAACATGACGATGAACCCGATCAGCGCGTTCACCGGCGCCACCACCGACCGGATTCTCAGCGACGAACTGGTGCGTAATTTCGTCACGAGCATCATGCTGGAGGCAAAGGAAATCGGCGCGCGCTTCGGTATTCCGATCGCACAGGCGCCGGCCGACCGGCATGAGGTCACGCTGAAACTCGGCGCGATGAAAACGTCCATGCTGCAGGACGTGCAGGCGGGCAAGGCGGTCGAACTCGACGCGCTGGTCGCCGCGGTGCGCGAGTTGGGTCAACTGACCGATGTGCCGACGCCGTACACGGATGCGTTGCTCGGTCTCGCGCGTTTGCATGCGAGCACGTTGGGGTTGTATCCGAGGCAGTAATACGGCTGCAGAAACGAAAAGCCGCCGCGCTGAAAATGCGCGGCGGCTTTTTGCGTTTCACGACGTTAAAGCGGACGAAGCGGGCAAGCGAGCCGCTTCGATCAACGCCAACGCCCGCTGCGGGTCGTCGAGTTCGGTCATGCACAGCAGCGTGAGACGAGCGAGATACAGCGACGCGTGCGCTTCGCCTTCGGTCGTGAGGGTTTTGCAGAGCGTAGTGTAGACGAGGTCGAGATCGCTATCGGTCATGATGGGTCTCCTGTTTTAGTTGGCCAGCGCGGCGGTCAATGCGCGCAGCGTTTCGGCCGCGTTGCCGTTGCGCCAGCGGGCGAGCACATGACCGTCGGGCCGGATCAGATAGACCGTGCCTGGCGTGGCATCGAGCAGGTCGTGCAAGCGGCCGGTGTGATCGCGTACCTGCAGTGCCGTTGTACTTGCCGCGTCGCTCGTAAGCAGTGTGATCACGTTGAACGGAATGCCTCGGGCTGCGAGCGTGTTTTTCATCTGCTGCCACTTGCCGTCGCCTTGGTCGCCATGGCCGCTTTCCGGATCAGCGCCGAAGCGCAAAGCTGTAAAGCAAGGCCCAAGCAAATCCGTCAGATGAATGTCGACGTCAACACCGTCGCCGTTGCGCTTTTTGAGCCGGCATTCGGGCAGCACACTGCCCGGCGCGGGACCCGTGCTAAACGCGCTCATCGCCTCTGACGTAACGTGATTCAGCGGCGACTGCGCGTACGCGATGGCATGCGTCTGCCGTGGATTGATCAGCGGCCGCACGGCGGCATGCTGCGTGGCGAGTCCGAGCACCGCGTTGCGCATCAGATCGAACGCGAACGAAGGCGGCGCCATGAATTCGGTGCTTTTCATGCCATAGCTGAGATTCTCGCGCGCCGCGAACACGCGTTCGTCGCTGTAGCTGTCCAGCAGACGCGGCGCGGCTATACCGTTGATCACGCAACCGAGTTTCCAGCCGAGATTGTCGGCGTCGTCGATTCCTGAGTTGGCGCCGCGCACGCCGAAGATCGGCACCAGATGGGCGGCGTCGCCCGCGAACAGCACGCAGCCGTGGCGATAGCGTTCCAGCGTCAACGCGTTGGCCTTGTAGACGGTGATCCAGATCGGCGACCAGTCGCCCGTTTCACCCATCGAATCGAGCACGCTCTGTACGCGCGGCATCACGTTGTCCGGTTGAATGGCGGCGTCCGGGTCTTCGTCGTCGCGAAGCTGGTAGTCGATGCGCCAGACGTTGTCCGGCTGCTTATGCACCAGCACCGTCGAACCGGGATTGGACGGTGGATCGAAATACGCGAGGCGTTCGGTGGCGCGCGAGCTATTCAGTTCGATATCGACGATCACATAGCGGCCTTCGTAAGTGGTGCCCGTCAGCTTGAGGCCGAGCGCCTCGCGAATCTTGCTGCGGCCGCCGTCGCAGGCGACGACCCAGTCCGCGTCCATTTGCCATGCGGTGTCGCCGGTGCGCAGATCGAGGGTGGCGCCGCTTGCGCCGTTGTGGCCGTCGCGTTGTTCAATGCCTGTCACGCGCGTTTGCCAGCGGATATCGATCAGATCCTCGTGCCGTTCCACCTCGTCGAGCAGCAGCTGTTCAATCTGATATTGCGCGATGTTGATCATCGGCGGCAGCGATTGCTCGTCGTCCTGATGCATCGCGAAGCGGAACACTTCTGCGTCGCGGTAGAAGCTGCGGCCGCCGGTCCAGGGCAAGCCTTTCTGCAGGAAACCGGGCAGCACGCCAAGCCGCTTGAATATCTCCAGACTACGCCGCGAAATACAGATCGCGCGGCTGCCCGTGCAGACGCTGTCGTCGGCTTCGATCAGCACCGAGCGCACACCCTGGCGGGCCAGCGCGAGCGCGAGCGTCAGGCCCACCGGCCCACCGCCGACAATCGCCACGGCGCGCCGCGCCGGGTCGCGACCGTCGATTAGCGGCGGTGGCGTGCCTTCATAGTGGCGCGGCGAAAACGGATAGGGTTTGAAGCTGCGGCTCATGCGTGTCTCCTGATCCTCAAGGCTAGGGATTGCCCGCCGGGGCCGCTGATGGGCTCTTGGTTCGAAGCGGGGCGAATCGATAGTTGAGTATGAAGGAGGGCGTGTGTAGTGCTGTCCTCATTTTGGGTACAAAAAAACCGCGGGCCACTTACGCGACTCGCGGTTTCTCATTCGTTCAACCCATTCGACCTAACTCACGCCGACAATCAATCCGCCCCGCCCACATGCGAAGCCTGCCGCGTATGCTGCGTGCTCGACGCCGCCTGGCATTCCTCGATCATGGCGCGGAACGTCGGCGCAGCATGCGAAGCGCCGGTCGCACCTGTCTCCGGCGTGCCTTCCGGCGCGCCGCCTACACCGACCACCAGCGTCGCGCGTGGCCGCCATTCGCGCGTGCGCCGCAACATATTGCGCAGATACGGCGGCGACTCCGGCGCGTCGAGCGAGACGATGCAGATGATCGGCGCCTCCTTGAAGCTCGGTTCGTCGGCGCGCGCGCTGCGGTAGCCCGAGTGCGTGGCCATCATCGGCGCGAGGCCGTAGCGGCCGAGTAACTGCACCGCGACGGCGGTCGTGACTTCGTCGAATGCGCCGCGGCCCGGCACGCACAGCACAGAGGTCTTCTGCGCGTTCACGCGCAACTGCGGATGCGCTGCAATGTGGCTGTCGTGCCGCTCGGAAAGATCCGCCGACACCGACGCCAGCAACGCACCGGCTGCGTCGGCCGGGTCGGGGCGCGACATGCGATCCGGTAATCCGTCGGCGATTTCCAGGTTCTCGACGATATCGACCAGCGCGTCGTTGATCCGCTGCAACTGGTCCGGCATCAGCACGCCGCGCATCGCGTCGTTGCGGGCGAGCTTGAGGCCTTCGAGCGCGACCTTGTCGTAGTAATCGATCAGCGACATCTCGCGCAGCAAGCGTTCCGCCTGCACGATCGCTTCGTGTGGATCGTCCGCGAGCAGCCGTTGATAAAAGTTCTGCGCCGGCGTGAGCGCGGGCTGGTCGCCGAGCAGCACGGTGAGGAAATTCAGCCGGTCGGCGTAACGCCCGAGCGTGACCACGCACAACGTGAGCGGCGTCGATAGCACGAGGCCAATCGGCCCCCACAGCCAGCTCCAGAAAATCGCTGCCACCACCACCGCGAGCGGCGACAGTCCCGAGCGATGGCCGTACAGCAGCGGCTCGGCGATCTGCCCGGCCACGACATCGACGACGATGAACAGGATCAGCGTATAGACCGCCATGGTCCATTGCGGCTGAATCGCGGCGGCGAGAAACACCGCGAGGATCGCCGCGATCCAGATGCCGATATACGGCACGAAGCGCAGCAGCGCGGCGACCACGCCGAACAGCAGCGCGCCCGGCACGCCGATGATCGCCAGCCCGATCGCGATCGTGCCTCCCGCGCTGAGGTTCACACCCAGTTGCGCGACGAAGTAGCGGCTCAGCCGCCCGGCGGCGTCGTTGATCGCGGTGGTGGTGCGGTGCAGATCGCGTGAGCCGAACAGGCTGATCAGCCGGTCGCGCAGATCCTCGCGCTGCAGCAGGATAAAGATCGTCACCACCAGCACGATGAAGGTGGTTTCGATCGGCGCGATAGCCGGCGACAGCGCGCGTTGCGCGAGCTGCATCGGCGTGGGCGAGGGCTCGTGGACTTCGACCGGGGTCGGCACCGGCGGCGCGTTGCGCGCGGCGCGTCCGGTGAGACGCGGCGGGCTCGGCTTGGTCGGCGCGACCCGTTGCAACGTCGCGGCGGCGCGGCTCATCAGCGAATCGGCGCGGCCGACCGTTTTCTCCTGCACCGTTTCGATCTTCTGTTCGATCGCCACCTGGTACTGCGGCAGATCGCCGGCAAGTTGCACCAGTTGCGCCGTGATCAGCCCGCCGGCCCCGAGCAGGGTGGCGAGGGCGAACAGCACCGCGATAAAAATCGACGGCAGATGGCCCATATGCAGCCGTCGCAACATTTGCACGAGTGGGGCGAGCAGGAAGCTGAGCAGCACCGACAGCGTGATCGGAATCAGCACCTCGCGCGCGAAGTAAAGTCCGCACACCACCACCACGCCGGTGATCACGGACGCGAGGCCATGCAGACTGGGCGTGCCCGGCGGGTAAACGCGGTTCGGCCGCCCCTGCGGCGGCGGTAACGATATTTTCATGAGCACACTTTCCGGTTGAGGAGCGCTGTCGTTTTGTGGTTTTGCGCGGGGCCGCGTGTGGACACAACGAGGTCGTGCAGGCAAAACGGCAGAGCAAACCTTATGCCCGGATTGTAGGCGCTTTGGTGGGGTGGCGGCCGGTCGGGGGCGTGGGCCTTTGCAGCGTGGCGGATCCGATGACCCCGTGGCCCGGCGATTGAGCGTGCCGGCGCGCGCCAGTCGCTCAGCGCAGGAGTCGCCCGTTTCAGTAACGCTCGAAAGCAGCCTGCAACGCTTCCCGGTCGCTGGTTTGTGTCAGCGCCAACGTCAGCAGCAGTCGCGCTTTCTGCGGCGCCTGGTCGTCGACCGTGAGCCAGCCGAATTCGTCGTCGGGTTGCGCGCCGTTGTGCAGGACAACGCCGCTGCCCGTGCGCGATGCGCGAACCACGTGGACACCGCGTCTTGCCGCCACCCGCAACGGATTGATCAGATGACCGGCCACGTTGCCGTTGCCGGTCCCGGCATAGATCAGCCCACGCGCGTTCGCGGTGATCGCGTCGAGCGTGTCGGCGTCGAGCGCGCCGTACGCATAGACGATATCGACCTTGGGCAAAGTGTCGAGCGCATCGATCGACCAGGGTGTGTCGAGCGTATGGGCGCGCGCCGGCCGACGGTAGTAGCGCGGCACGCCCTCGATCACCACTCCTAGCGCACCGTACGGCGAGCAGAACGCGTCGAGCTTGAAACTGTTGCCTTTGACGACATCGCGCGCCGTGTGGATCTCATTGTTGGCCACCACCAGCGTACCGAGTCCGCGCGACGACGCATGCGCGGCGACCGCCAGCGCATCGTATAAATTCAGCGCCGCGTCCGAACTCATCGCCGAAGGCGGTCGCATCGAACCGACCACCACCACCGGTTTCGCGCTCTTGAGCGTCAGGTGCAGGAAGTAGGCCGTTTCCTCGATCGTATCGGTACCGTGCGTGACCACCACGCCATCGACGTCGTCTCGCGCGAGCAGTTCGGCGACGCGGCGGCCGATCGCCAGCAGATGCGCGTTGTTGAAATTTTCGGAGCCGGTCTGCAGCAACTGTTCCGCGCGCAGATTCGCCAGTTTGGCCGCCTCGGGAATCGTGCCGAGAATCTCGTCGATGCCGAGCACGGAGCACAGGTACGAGGACGTATTGACGCTGGCTTTGCCCTGGCCGGCGATGGTGCCGCCTGTGCCGATCACCACGAGATTGGCTTTTGCTGTCATGCGGGTTCGATCAGGTTGGGAGTACAAGGCCTGACTGTACGGCGCGTCTCGGGTCGAGGCATTGCATCGATCTGCCGGAAAGTAGAAGAAACGCGGCAGATACTCAGCGCGCAGTGATGTGAGGCGTGGGCCGCGGCCCCGGAAAACTCAGGCCGTGACAGCGCCGCGCGAGGTGCGCAGCTTGCCGGGTGTCACGCCGTACGCCTCGCGAAATACGCGGATGAAATGCGCCGAATCCGCGAAGCCGCATTCGTAGGCGATGTCGGTGATCTTGCGCGCCGTGTTGACGAGCATCCAGCGTGCGTAGCGCAGCCGCATCCGGCGATAGAACTCATTGGGCGACGCATCCATCTCGGCCAGGAATGCGCGTTCGAGATTGCGCACGCTGGTGCCGATCATCTTCGCGATGACCGCGATGTTCAGCGGCGCTTCCAGGTTCTCTTCCATGAGCAGCACCGCGTGACGCACGGTTGCATCCTCGACCGACAGATAGCCCAACGCGGCGCGCCGCTCGACGAACGATGAGCCGCCCTGACGGCTGACCGTCATCTGATGAATCACCTTCGACGCGCGGTCCGGCCCGCAATGCAGACTGATCAGCCGCGCGGCCAGCTCGACCACGGAAATGCCGCCCGCGCAGGTGATGCGGTCGCCGTCGATCAGATAGTCGGCGTGCGTGACGACGCGCAGCGCCGGAAACATGCGCTTGTAGTCGTCGAGATGAAAGCTGTGCACGCAGGCAACGCGATCTTCCAGCAGACCGGCACGCGCCAGCACGAAGCTGCCGGTACACATGCCGACTAGTGGAATGCCCACCTGAGCGGCCCGTTGCAGATAGTCCCAGTAGCGCCGGTCGACCTGATCCAGATGCGGCAGCAGTCCGCCGATCACGACCACGTAGTCGAATTGCGCGACGTCCGGAAACGCCGACTGCACCTGCACGGGGATGCCGCAACTCGCTTCGACCGCTTCGGCCTGCACCCCGACGATCGTCCAGAGGCAGCGCAACTGGCGGCTCTGGTCGCCACGGTCCGCGGCATGGCGCAGCGCGTCGCACAAGCCGGCGAGCGACAGCATCGGAAAGCGCGGCCACAGCAGAATGGCGACGCTCAACTCCGCATCCGAGCGGCTCGGGCGAGTCTGCGGAGTGCGCGGCAACGTGTCCAGTTGCTCGACCAGCGCATGAGCCGTCGGCCCGGCGGGCACGGAAACAGAGGGAGCGGAGCGGGCAGTCGGCATGCGCGAACTCGAGGGCGGTGTGCCGATTATACGGTGACGTGCCGCGAATTCGCGTTCTTCCTGCCTGACGCAATTCTTCTATTTTTCGGCAGATCGGTGCAATGCCGGCGCATTCTGGCTGCATAAATTTGGAACCGCTGACAAACGACGCGGTGCCGCGAAAGGCAAGCGATCAAGCGAAGGCAGCAGGACCGGCTGTATGCAGTAGCGTGCGGCCTGTGTATCCAATCGGCGATCGACGAACGGCCAACGGCGCTGCCGGATCGTCGCGGCGAACCACCACTCACTACTATTCGGGTGAAGCATGAGCAAACGTACAGCCTTGGGTCGCGGCATGGCGACTGTCGGCATTCTGGGGAGCCTCGCGGTGGCTGCCGTGGGCGTCGCCCGTGCCGACGAGATGGTGAAGATCGGCGAGGCCGCGCCCGTCACCGGGCCGGCCTCGTATCTGGGGAAGGACACGGAAAACGGCGCGCGTCTGGCGATCGAGGAAGCCAATCAGGCGGGCCTCGTGATCGCCGGCAAGAAGGTGACGCTGGTGTTCGACGCGCAGGACGATGCGGGCGATCCGCGTCAGGCGACCCAGGTTGCGCAGAAGCTGGTGGATGACAAAGTGGTCGCGGTGGTCGGACACATGCAGTCCGGTTCGACTATTCCCGCGTCGAAGATCTACAACGACGCTGGCGTCGTGCAGGTGTCGCCGTCCGCGACCAACCCCGCCTACACGCTGCAGGGATTCAAGACCGCCTACCGCGTGGTCGCCACCGACGCGCAGCAGGGTCCGACGCTCGCCGACTACGCGGCGAAAACGCTGAAGGTGAAGACGGTGGCGATCGTCGACGATTCGACCGCGTACGGCCAGGGGTTGGCGGTCGAGTTCGAGAAGCAGGCGAAGGCGAACGGCATCACGGTGTTGTCGCACGACGCGAGCACCGACAAGGCCGTCGATTTCCGCGCGATTCTCACGAAGATCAAGGGCGAGAGGCCCGACGCGATCATGTACGGTGGACTCGACGGCACCGGCGGTCCGTTCGCGAAGCAGGCGAAGCAACTTGGTATCGCGGTGAAAGTGCTGGCCGGCGACGGACTGTGCGCGGACGATCTCGCCAAGCTCGCGGGCGACGCCGCCGATAACGTGATCTGCTCGATTGCCGGCGCACCGTTGCTGAAAATGGCCGACGGTCCGGCTTTCGTCGAACGTTACAGGAAGCGCTTCGGCTACGCGCCGGTGCTGAATTCGCCGTTCGCGTACGACGCGGTCGGCGTGATCGTCGCGGCAATGAAGCGCGCGCAATCGACCGACTCCGCGAAGATCCTCGCCGCGATGCCGGCGACCGATTACCAGGGCGTGCTGGGCGAAACGCAGTTCGATTCGAAAGGTGATCTGCGGCATGGCGTGATTTCGCTGTACAAATACGTCGGCGGGAAACAGGCGTTGCTGGGTGTGGTGGAGAAGTAGGCGTCTCCCTCAAACCTTCACGCTGTAATCCGCGACCTTGATTCGCGCGTTGATGATCTTGCGTTCCGCGAGCCAGTCGGCGGCGCGTTGGAACTGTGCGATGAACGCGGCGTCGTCGGGTTCGTGGAATTGATTCACGCGCTTCAGGCTCGTCAGATAGTCGCGCACCTGATCCGGATATTTGGCCTGCCGCTGCACCAGTTGTTCGGATTCGGCCGGATGCGCCGACTGCCACGCGCCTTCGACGAAGTACCCGTCGATCACCGCGCGGACCAGTTCGGCATTCTCTTCGGTGAATTTGCGGCGCGACACGAGCGAGCTGTAATCGATCAGGAAATCGAGGTCGCGTCCTTCGTTGAAAATGTCTTTGGCGTTGTTGGCGTAGCGTGAGATATCCACGGCCGGGGACCACATCGACCACGCGTCGACTACGCCTTGCGCAAACGCCGGCGCGGCATCGGGCGGATTCAGATAGACGAACTCGACCTTGCTGCGGTCGACGCGATGCTTTTCCAGCGCGGCGATCAGCAGGAATTCACCGAGTCCCGAGCGGTTGACCGCGACCTTGCGGCCTGCAAGATCGGCCACCGAATTGATACCGCTCGATTTCTTCACGATGATCGCGGTCGAACGCGGCGAATAGATATCGAACGCATTGAACACAAGCGGCGAGCCGGCCAGCATGGCGGCGAGTGCCGGCGTCGTCGAGCCCCAGAAACCGAAGTCGGCGCTGCCGCCCACGACGGCCTGAATCGACGGCGCATGGTTCGGGAACGGTCCGACCCATTCGACTTTGATCCCTTTGGCCGCGAGCGTTTTGTCGAACACACCGCGCTGCCGGGCGATGTCCGGCAGGCTGCCGTATCCCCAGCCGACGCGAACCGTATCGGTGTTGCGGGTGAGCTTGCGCGGCTCGGCGGCGCGAGCCGGAAACAGACCACCGGCGGCGGCGCCGGCCAGCAGGCCACCCGCCGCGCGCAATAGTTGGCGGCGGCTCAGCGGAGAATCGTTCATTCTTGTCAGGTCCTTGGAGTCAGGCAGAAAAGCGTTCAGTGAGACTGAACGCCGAGTGCTTCGAGCAGAATCGGCCGCAGTGCCTGCGGCGTGGTGTTCTTGGGTTGGAAGGAAGCCGCAATGCGTCCCGCGCGCATCACCAGAATCGTGTCGGCGAGCGTGAGCGCTTCGTCCACGTCGTGCGTCACGAGCAGCACGCCGGGGTGATGACGCGCGACGAGTTCCTTGACGAGTCCGTGCATCTTGATTCGCGTGAGGGCGTCGAGCGCTGCGAACGGTTCGTCGAGCAGCAGCAAGGCGGGATCGCGCACGAGGCCACGCGCCAGCGCCACGCGTTGCGCCTGACCGCCGGACAGGTTGCGCGGCCAGTCGTCTTCCCGGCCGGACAGACCGACTTCGGCCAACGCGCGCGCTGCCCCGGCGCGGCCGACCGTCGTTTCATGACCGAGCGCGACGTTTTCCCATAGCGTCGCCCATGGCAATAGCCGGTGCTCCTGGAACACTACGGAAGGACGTTCGGGCGCGCGAATCTGGCCGGCGTCGGGCCGATCAAGACCGGCCAGCGCACGCAACAGGGTGGTCTTGCCACAGCCGCTTTCGCCGAGCAGCGCGATAAATTCACCTTTGCGGATGTCGAGATCCAGCGCATCGATCACGACACGGCTGCCGTAGCGGCGCTCCAGGCCGCGCACCGAGACGGCGAGCGGCGACCGGCTCACGGGTTGCTCGGTGAAAGCCGGAAGCGCGGCATCCAGCGGGTGGGCGAGCGTGACGGTCATTGCTGCGCTCCCCGCGCGTAATTCGCGTGCCATGAGAGGTAATGCGCTTCGAGCAGCCGCACCAGCGCGTCCGCCACGACACCGATGATCGCGTAGATGACGATGGTCAGCAGAATGACATTGGTCTGGAGGAATTCGCGGGCATCCATCGCCAGAAAGCCGATGCCTTTCGTCGTCGCGAGCGTTTCGGCGATAACGAGCGCGAGCCACGCGTGAGCCAGTGCATAACGCACGCCCGTCAGGATCGACGGCATTGCGCCTGGCAGAACGATCCGTCGCACGACTGCGGTCCAGTCGAGGCCGATCACCTTCGCGAGCTCCATCAGCTTTGGATCGATCTGGCGAATCCCGAGCATGGTGTTGATATACATCGGAAACAGCACCGCGAGCGCGACCAGAAAGATTTTTGCCACCTCGCCGACACCGAACCAGACGATGACGAGCGGCAGCATCGCGAGAAAAGGGACCGCGCGCACCATCTGGACCGAGCGATCCAGCAGCGCCTGCGCCAGCGGCGAGAAGCCGACCAGCACGCCGAGCGCGAGTCCGATGGTGCCGCCGATTGCAAAGCCCGTAGCCGCACGCAACAGCGAGACGCCGAGGTGAACGAAGAGCTCGCCGCTCCTGGCCAGCTCCAGCGCGGTGGCCGCGACGCTGCTCGGGGCGGGCAGAACCTGAGGGGCGATCAGTCCGAGTTGGGCGGCGACTTGCCAAAGCACCAGCACCAGCGCGGGGACCAGCCACGAAAGCCACCGGTAGAGCGTGCCTTTTGAAATCCCGAGGTAGAACCGGGTCGAAGCAACATAGCCGTTGCGGGAATACGTGACGTCAGCCATGCCGATTCCAGATTAGCGAGGAAAAAGGACTGCTCCGGGAAGGAGTCAGCACAGGTCGAACCACCTCAGGGCGAATGCGTGTTGCCCAGCGATCCGGATAGCGAACCGATCTGCAAAGGACGCTGCCTCGCGAAGGCGAGTTGGTTATTAAAGACCGGCGGATAGGGCGGCGACAAACACTCATTTATGCTTTGCTTTTTAGTTATGGCGCATAGCTTGCCGTTGGCGATTGCTGCCGGGTGATGAGCCGTTCGTTGCAGTGAGGGCGATGTCTCTGTCAGCGGACTTCGCAACGGGTTCATCGGTGCTGGCACAATCGGATGAATTCTTCTTCGATCCGCTTGGGAACCCTCATGTCAGACGCCGTCGCGCGCCCGGTCCGTATCGGCCCGTTGTTCTCGCTGTTGCCCTTCCTGCGGCCCTATGCCGGGCGCTGGGCACTGGCGTTTCTGGCGCTGGTGACGTCGGCGGGCGCCACCCTGCTGTTGCCCGTGGCGTTCAAATATCTGATCGACCATGGGTTCGCCGCGGGCGATCGCACGCATATCGATCGTTATTTCCTCGCGCTGTTTGGCGTGTCGCTGGTGCTCGCCGGCGCCACGGCGCTGCGGTTTTACCTCGTGTCGTGGCTGGGCGAGCGGGTCACGGCCGACTTGCGGCGCGCGGTCTACGACCATGTGCTCGAGATGAGCCCGCAATTCTTCGAGACCACGCAGACCGGAGAGGTGCTGTCGAGGCTCACGACGGACACCACGTTGATCCAGACCGTGGTGGGGACCAGCCTGTCGCTGGGCTTGCGCAACTTCTTTCTGCTGACCGGCGGCGTGGCGATGCTGGCTGTTACCAGTCCGGTGCTGTCCGGCTACATCATCGTGACGCTGATCGTGGTGGTGGCGCCGATCGTTATTTTCGGTCGACGCGTGCGGCGGCTCTCGCGTGCCAGCCAGGACAAGGTGGCGAACGCCAGCGCGCTGGCGGGCGAGGTGCTCAATGCGATGCCGACCGTGCAGTCGTACACGCAGGGCCCCTACGAGGCGCGGCGCTTTGCCGGGGCGGTGGAGACGGCCTTCGAGACGGCCCTGGCGCGGATTCGGGCGCGCGCGTGGTTGACCGCGGTCGTGATCGTGCTGGTGTTCACGGCGATCGTGTTCGTGTTGTGGCTCGGCGCGCAAGCCGTGCTGGCCGGGCGGATGACGGCGGGGCAATTGTCCCAGTTCATTCTTTACGCGGTGTTCACCGCTGGCGCGGTTGGCGCTGTCGCCGAAGTGTGGGGCGATCTGCAACGGGCGGCCGGCGCGACCGAACGTCTGCTGCAATTGCTGGCGGCACGCTCGCCAGTGGTGGAGGCGCAGACGACGGTTCCATTGCCTGCGCGTGGCGACGGTATCCGGTTTGAGAACATCGGCTTTTCGTATCCGTCGCGTCCGGGCGTTGCCGCGCTTTCCGGCCTTTCGCTCGATGTCCGCGCCGGCGAGCATGTTGCGTTGGTTGGACCCTCCGGCGCCGGCAAAACCACGCTGTTTCAACTGCTGCTGCGCTTTTACGATCCGCAGACCGGCAGCATTCTGATCAACGGAGTCCCAACGCAACAGGTGCCGCTCGTCGAGTTGCGCAGGGCCATCGGGGTCGTGCTGCAGGAGTCGGTGATCTTTTCGGGGAGCGTGCTCGACAACATCCGCTACGGGGCGCCCGACGCGACGCTCGCGGAAGTGCGGCGCGCGGCTGACATGGCTGCGGCGGCGGGTTTCATCGAAGAGCTGCCGGAAGGCTACGACACGTTTCTCGGCGAACGTGGCGTGCGATTGTCGGGTGGACAGCGTCAACGTATTGCGATCGCGCGTGCGATTCTGAAGAATCCGCCGATCTTGCTGCTGGACGAAGCGACCAGTGCGCTCGACGCCGCGAGCGAGAGGCTTGTGCAGACGGCGCTGGATAATGCCGCGCAGAACCGCACGACACTGGTTATCGCGCATCGTCTCGCGACCGTCCAGCAGGCGGACCGGATTATCGTGCTTGAGCAAGGGCGTATCGTCGCGCAGGGACGGCATGCTGATCTTCTGCTTAGCTCGCCGCTTTATGCACAGCTTGCTGCGTTGCAGTTTGGTGAGCATCAGGGGCAAGGCGGGGTGATGCGCGATCAGGTTGGTTTTGCGTGAGGGGACGATGTCGCCGGGTGGATGCGTGTGAGTTGCCGACAATCGGATGATAAGAACTTTTTTGAGGGCTAAGGTGCATGCCGTTTTTCGATAACGAAAGCTATATGAGCCGGCTGCGGAAAAAGGTTGGCAACGATCTGATTTTGAGTCCCTCTGTTGCGGCGGTGATTCATAACGAGGAAGGAGAACTGCTTCTTCAGGAAAAGTCCTCGGGTGAAGCGTGGAGTCTGCCGGCGGGTGGAATTGAATTGGGAGAGAGCCCGCAGGAAGCCATCATTCGAGAGGTCATGGAGGAGACGGGATATGCCGTTCGCATTCATGCAATTCTCGGTGTTTTTGGTGGGCAGGCGTTTCGATATACCTACCCTAGCGGCGACCACGTTGAGTATGTCGTGACGCTATTTCAATGCAAGATCTTTGGTGGTTCTGGCGTACCTATCGATTCCGAAACGAAGTCCATTCGGTATTTCAAAAGAAATAAAATGCCGGAACTGGCGCTGCCGTATCCGAAAGACGACCTGTTTCGCATATTCTGAGAATCTCGACGTGTGGGCTCGCTCGCGGTTTGATTGAGCTTTCGGACCCGGCTATTTACGGACACTCGACAAGTGGCCCTGAAATGCCGACAATTCGATCCGGTCAGATAAATCGACGAAGTTCTCGGAGCAATTCGGAAACTCATAGCGCATATATGACGCCGGCATGGTTCCATTCAGGAACTCGGTGAGACGCACCTGTACCGTTGATTACATGCTCGGTTCGGCGGGTGAGCTTTCTTTCACAGGTTGAAATCCAGATGACAAAAAGTACGCTGCATTCGATTTGTGGTTTAACAGGGTCTGCTGTGTTTAGCCTCGCCGGTCTCTGGATTGCTTCGGGGGCAGCGCCGGAGTATGCGTCGCTTTTTGATCGTGCTGGCGGAGTGACGCTCGCCGTTTTCTTTGTTTGGGTGGCATGTACCTATGTTGTCAAGCTCCGGGGGGATTGGGGGTCGTGGGTGCGGGTGAAGTGATTTTTTGTGGAGACATGTTGCGCGCCGGTCCGGATGAGGGCCATGGCGCCAGGCGGAGCAAAAGAGAAAAAAGCGCATGGATCAACTTGACGAAAAGCTTATCAAAACGGAGCGCTTGATCCTGCTTCCGCTGAAGGCCAACCATGCCGAAAAAATGTTCCCCGGATTGAGTGACGTGTCCAGCTACGATTTCACGCCGGATTCACCCTACCAGGACGTGGCGGCTTTAGAGGAACGATATCGACGTTTGGAAAGCCGTCGATCGCCGGATGGCCAGGAGGCGTGGCTCAACTGGGTAATTAGCTCGACAGCGACGCGGGAATTTCTGGGTTACGTACAATTTACGGTCAAGCCCGTTGAGCAGCGTGCACTTGTCGCCTATTTCGTGTTCGCGGCGCATCGCCAACAGGGGATTGCAAGCGAGGCGATTCGTGCATCGATGGCGGAAGTCGTCGCAAGTTTTCGACTGGCTCGCGTGGACGCAGAAATCGACACCCGGAATGCCGCTTCAATCGCGTTGATCGAGAAGCTCGGTTTCTCGCGAACCCGGTTAGTACCTCACGCCGACGAGTTCAAAGGTGCAGTTAGTGATGAATATCACTATTCGTACACTGTGCCCAGAGGTGGCGGGGTAGGCCACCAGCGTGAGACGTGGAGGTAACCATGACCTCCTTCCGGTTACAGCGGTTTTGGCAAACTGACTTTAACCCTGTCGCCTGTCAAGGCGGCGATGGAATGCCCGCTGGATGTTTTTCGATTGCCTTCTTCGCACATATTTAGCTGATCTGCACGATGAATACCACACCGCTGTCTGACTCTAGCGCCGGTGCGATTGGATTGCGCCCGATGGTCGAGGGTGTTGTCGATAGGCGAGCGCTGTTTGCGCTCTACAAGGTGTCGCTTCACGAACATATCGATCAGACATTCGGCTGGGACGAGAACTTCCAGCAAGACCGATTCAACCAGTCGTATCGTGATCCTGAGTTCATTGCGGTCACGCTGGGTTCGGCAGACGTGGGGTATGTTGCGCTAAAGGATGACGTCGGAGAAGTTCACCTGTCGCTGTTGCTTCTGCAGCCAGAATATCGCAGTCGAGGGATCGGTCGAGAGGTCATGCGAACGTTAATGTCAGACGCGTCCAGGTCGAGTCGGCCGTTGATGTTGTCATGTTTTTTGTGCAATCAAGGGGCGATGCGTTTTTATGAGGGGCTGGGTTTCCGCGCTGTGGAAACCGACGAGCATTTTATAACGTATCGGTTTTGCGCCTTCGGTTGAGCGGTTGGAGCGTCTGCTTTGGAGAGGGTGGGTGAATAGGGAGGCGAACCGGGAGGCTTGCGTAAAGTGACTTGTCGCGACTGATGATGGAGGTCCATGTCATATCAGCACGAGCTGAACGGCCGTTTAAATTGGCAGCCGCCGTTGACATGCCATTGGATCGACGATCCGCTTAGGGCCGGCTACGGTCTGACGGGACGGGCAACTTGCGGCCAGCAAGGGACATTCGACTGCGGTGGCTAAATGGGCGACAATTCCCGGCCTCTTAGGCGTGCCGCGTATCCGGCAGAAAAACTCAACCAGTTCTAAATGCATTTGAGAGTCGCATGTCCATTTATCGAAAGCTGGCGTTGTATAGTGATCAAGACTCTCCACCTAATGAAGAGATGGATGCGCGTCTCCTACGGTTGATCGGACGACCACAGCCGAAGATTGGATATATCCCCGCGACAAGCGATCCCGAGCGTATTTATTTCCGGCGTAAAGCTGACTATTACGCTCGGATTGGTGCGAATTTGGTCGTGTGCGTAGACCCCAGTCAGGACACATCGGAAGCGGAATGGTCGACTCTGCTGTCGTGCGATGCGATCCACCTTTCTGGCGGCAATACGTTCTCATTCTTGTCGTGGCTTCAGCGACGCAGTGCACTGCCGCTCCTGACTCGGTATGTATCCGAAGGAGGGGTGCTGATCGGTGTAAGCGCGGGCGCTATCTTAATGACACCAAGCGTCAATTCAGCGTTGCTGTGCGGCGATGCTCGTGACGAACAGTTGATGGACGAAGCAGGACTCGGCCTCGTTGATTTCCACGTTTGGCCGCATTTCAATGCTGAAAGCGTTACTCAGGAGCAGTCGAAGCTGTCCTGTACGATCCCGGAACTCTATGCTTGCCCTGATGGTTCGGGGATTGTCGTCGACGGTAAGGAAGTCGAGCTATTCGGACAGGTCCATCGTTACGATTTAGGAGTAGTTCGTCCTACTCCGTTCGAGGATTGAAGTCGTCCCGATTTTTCGCACGAACTGTGCCGGTGGCACATGTTCGGCCTGTGAGCGTCCGCTTCCAGGAAGACCGAACGTTACCTCAGGGTCGAGTTCTGCCGACTGAAGCCTTGCAAGAATCAAGCTCCGTATGCGCATCGCATAAGGCGACACCCGGCCAGTTTGAGACATTCGACACAAACACCTCGATCGTCGACAATCTGGATCGGATTGGCTGCGGCCGTTGACATGGCGCGGTAAGAAACACGCCGCTTTGGCGGCGAAACGAACGCCTCAGGATGAAACCTTGCTGCACGCTCGTCTCGCCCAATAATCCAAACCGCATGCAAAAGCTGGTTTTTCCTCACGACGATCGTTCGACGAGGATGCCCGCAGCGACAACCACGAGCCTACGATGCGAAAAGCTTGCGTATTTATAGCTTCGGCAATAACTGCTTCAGGGGCAATCGCCGCTCCATCATCCTCTGTTTTTTTCGGCTTGGAATATTCAGTTTTTGTTCATGCGGCAGTTCACCCCGGGGCGCTGGTCTCTGGCGGTATTCTTCGGCCGCCGCTGTATGCACAAGCGCAAGCGTGTTTTGAAAGGCCCGCAGCGGAAGAGTTGATCCGTTCTAGTGTAAGACCGTCCACAGACACGTTGCTAACTCGGTCGCCTATTCCTGAGAGGTACGGATTTTGGCACACGTGGCTGCGATCAAAGTGTTCGCTTGTCGTTAACTCCGACCAAAGCAGCGATTGAACAGCAATCAACAAGGCGCACGAAGCGTGTGAAGAGGCTAATGCACGCGACCGTAAGTCGGCAATCGCAGATATCCACCCAAATGACAGAACGCATACGGCGAGTATTGCTGATTGACGGGCCAGTGACCGCTCTGGAGTCTGCCGAGAGACCGCAACGGGTCGGCTCCGGCCGACCGCTTCGAGCAGCAGTCGGCCAGTTCCTGCCGTTCGACATCGGTGCCTACATCGTCGACAATCGAACCTCTATTCGGCCGCCCCCGCGCGGTTAGGATCGGATGCGAAAATTGACACTTTCAAATCAAATGACACGCTCGCCGCAAAAACTGTTTGTTGCCATGATTTTCGTGATTGCGGCGAGTTCCGTCGAAGCCTTTACCTGTCCGGCAGACGACGATGGCCCACCGGTGGTTTGCAGTAAAGAAGATGTTCGGCGGTCGGATTCCGAACTGGCCAACGGCGTGGAAACGCTGCTTTCCGTCTTTAGCGACAGCCAGCGTCAAACTCTGATTGACGGGCAGGTGAGATGGCTGAAGCTTCGCGACGAAGCGTGTGCGTGGGGTGGGAAGGACGCCGCTGACTTCAACGAATGCAGAGTTCGCGTTAACAACGAACGTACTGAAGAACTCAGCGACCTTGCGGAAATCCAGCACAAGACCATCTCTGGCGGGCGGCCCCCGGTTGATCTGGAGGCGGTTCTGGATAAGCCGGTAGACCTAGCAGCCTACGGCCGCGAGACGCAACTCGGTCAACTGTCCTTCGGATCTGATCTCGAGGGGGCGCGCATACCGAATACGTGTCGAGAGCTCTACACACTCTCGGCGGGCGACTGGCACTATACCGCCGACACAATCGGCGCCAACGCCACTGGGAATGCATATAACGCCTGCAGCGAGCTGATTTTCTCCGCTCAAAGGCGTGAATCGGCGGTATTCTCCAACGTCGATTTCCAGGATGTGACTCTGCTTGCCGAGGAGTTGCTTTGCTACGCCCTTCGATGTGGCGACGGTTACACCCTGTATGGTCGCCCCGACCAGTCGTTCAGGTCGTTGAGCACGCAAAAGAAGCTGAAGATCGTTTCGGGCAAGTTGCCGGCATGGGGTAACAGTGCCTGTGCAGGTGCGCTGGTTGTTTCCCCCCCGTTCTTCTGTATTGACGGATACAACGTCTGAACCGCCCCGGATTTGGTGGAGGCTCCAACTCTTGAGAGAATGGAGCCATGAACAAGTCGAACAAATTTTCTGCTGAAGTCCGGGAACGTGCAGTGCGCATGGTGCAAGAGCATCGGGGCGAGTATCCGTCACAGTGGGCAGCGATCGAATCCATCGCCCCGAAGATCGGCTGCACGAGCCAGACATTGCTGGGGTGGGTCAAACGAGATGAAGTCGATAGTGGCGAGCGCGAGGGCGTGAGCACGTCGGAACGCGAACGTCTTAAAGCACTGGAGCGCGAGGTCAAGGAACTGCGCCGCGCCAACGAGATTCTGAAACTGGCGAGCGCGTTTTTCGCCCAGGCGGAGCTCGACCGCCGCCTGAAGTCCTGAAGGCCTTCATCGATCAGCATCGCGACACCTTCGGGGTCGAGCCGATCTGCAAGGTCTTGCGGATTGCCCCGTCGGGCTACCGGCGCCATGCTGCGCAGCTTCGCGATCCGTCGCGCCGCTGCGCTCGCGCTATACGCGATGAACGCCTGCGGCCCGAGATCCAGCGTGTCTGGCAAGCCAACCTGCGTGTCTACGGAGCGGATAAAGTCTGGAAGCAGATGAACCGGGAGCATATCGCGGTGGCTCGCTGCACGGTCGAACGGCTGATGAAGCAACTGGGTTTGCGTGGCGTAATGCGAGGCAAACGTGCTCGCACGACGATTGCCGATGCGGCGGCCGCTCGCCCGCTGGATCGGGTCAACCGGCAGTTCAGGGCGGACCGGCCAAACGAGCTCTGGGTTTCTGATTTCACCTATGTATCGACGTGGCAGGGCTGGCTCTACGTGGCCTTCGTGATCGACGTGTTCGCCCGACGGATCGTCGGTTGGCGCGTCAGTTCGTCGATGACTACAGACTTCGTTCTGGATGCACTTGAACAGGCACTTTGTGCGCGGCGCCCAGGCGGCGATGGAACGTTGATACATCACTCCGACAGAGGCTCGCAATACGTTAGCATTCGCTATAGCGAGCGACTGGCCGAAGCAGAAATCGAGCCCTCGGTTGGTAGCCGTGGCGACAGTTACGACAATGCACTGGCCGAGACAATCAACGGTTTGTACAAGGCCGAACTGATTCATCGCCGCAACTGGAAAACACGGGAGTCCGTCGAGTTGGCAACGCTGGAATGGGTGGCCTGGTTCAATCATCATCGATTGATGGCACCCCTCGGCTACATCCCGCCTGCTGAAGCTGAGGCAAACTACTATCGGCAACTTGAAACACCGGTCGCCGAACCCGCATTAACTTAAACCAACCAGCCTCCACGATTCCCGGGGCGGTTCAGTCCGTTATCAGATTTCGGACGCAGGTGACTTCACGGGCAGGGGGCGACGCGAAGCATTAATGAGCGTGCTTTTCTTTCCGTCAGAAGGCACGGAACGTCTGTCCGGCATGTTCCTGGCCTCGTACGATCCAGTTACAAAGTCAATTCGCGTAGAGAAAATCGATCAAGAAAGTCACGTCAAGGTCCGCATGCGTGGTCTCTAGACCGTCAGGTTCAACGCCACTAAAGCGCGGGGCAGCTTGTCGCCTTGAACGGTGACGAAAAAAGCTAGTCCCTGGCGATGCTAGTTTTCAGCGACCGCTTTGGGATGGTGTGACAGTCCCTTATGGATCGCGTTCTGTCGATCGCACGTCTCCGATAACCCATGCCTCGCATGCTGATTGCATAGACAGTGGTCGGCCATGAGCAGTCGTTCGACATCTGCGCAGAAATCGCTAACAATCAGGCTCATAGTCGAACTGCAAACCGCAATTAAATTACGAATGCATCGGAATTTTTCAACGCTTCGGACCTTAGACGTGAGCAAATTCAAAAGCGATCTCTACGATATTTGCGACTCTGTCGCTAACGAGTTCTCCGGTTGGAAATTTTCTTCTGGTCAATTCAAGAACAAGTCTTTGAAACATTCCGATTTGATCGTGCATCCAGGTTTCGGATTCGAACGAGGTACGACACCACTGCAACCCGGTGTGACTTTAAACAACAAGCGCGCGATGAAGTTGTCAAAGGAATTGTTTGGGGCGGTCCGGGAGACATCGATCGTCAATCTCCAGGTGATCGCGCACACGCTGGTTCACACGCCAGCGCATCTGCGGCTTGGTGCCCTGATCGTTGAGGAAAAAGACGCGTTCCTCACGGCGGCGAAGACCACACCGGCTGTCGAGGAGATCACTTTGGACATTTCTGAAGCATATCCTGTCCTTGTTGCGATGATGAAGGACGGTATCGCTTTCATTGAAACCCACTATGACTTGGGAAGCGAAGAGGCGCTCTTGAAGGCACTCCCACCTGTCTACACAACGCGACACGAAAATTCGCCATACGATCAGATGGAGCTACAGAAAGGTGTCCAAGTATGCCTCGCTCACACCTTGCTCGGGGATTTCGAGTTTGTCGAAAGCTATCTAAGTGATGAGTTCAGAACCATCTTTCCGAAACGTACTGATGAACTGAAGAAGATTGTCGACGCACTGCCGCGATTAAAGAAGCTTTATCGTGAGAACGGGTCGGTAATTTAGTGACTTGAGGTTCTGGACGCGGTCGGCATTACCCGCTGGAACTCCTTGCAGGGTTTCCGCCTCGCGCCGCGGCGTCAGTGTATCGACGCCGTAGATTTAGCGGGAGCCGGTTACCTGCGAGCGAACAATACGGACCGTTGTCCGCGAATGTCCGCTAACAACGAAGCTGAAGGTCCCTTCAGGGTCGGGTATCGCCCGTCTGCCGTTGGCGCAGACTATCTCTCCCTTCAACTGAAAGGAGAATCGTCATGGAAGCAACTATCAGCAGCGGTGTGCCGCGCATGCCGTGGAACAAAGACAAGTTAACCGGACAGAAGTCGCCGCTGAAGCTTAAGGAAATCTGGGCCATTCGAATCCGCCTGCAACTGGGGGCGAAAACCCGTGATCTTGCGATGTTCAATCTGGCGATCGACAGCAAGCTACGAGCGTGTGACCTGACGAAATTGCGGGTGCGCGATGTCTGCCTGGGCACGCGCGTAGCGCCCCGAGCGACTGTGATGCAACAGAAGACGCAGCGGCCGGTCCAGTTCGAGATCACCGAGCAAACGCGGGATAGCGTAGAAAGCTGGATGAGGGTAGCGGCACTGTCTCCTTCGGACTTTCTGTTCCCGGGGCGCATTCACGCTTCACCCCACCTTTCGACCCGCCAGTACGCGAGGATCGTCCATCGTTGGATTAAATCGATCGGGCTCGACGACACCGCCTACGGCACCCACACGATGCGTCGAACGAAAGCATCATTGATCTACCGCCGTACTAAAAACCTCCGGGCTGTACAGTTGCTGCTGGGCCACACCAAACTTGAAAGCACAGTCAGATACCTCGGCATCGAAGTCGACGACGCGCTGGAAATGGCCGAACAGACAGAGGTTTGAGCGGTAAATCGCCGGACGGAAAGTAGTCGCTGTCCGGCCGAGGCTGTGTGAAAACGCACTCATCGCCTAAACTGAATCAACGCATTGAACCGCCCCGGGAATCGTGGAGGCTGGTTGGTTTAAGTTAATGCGGGTTCGGCGACCGGTGTTTCAAGTTGCCGATAGTAGTTTGCCTCAGCTTCAGCAGGCGGGATGTAGCCGAGGGGTGCCATCAATCGATGATGATTGAACCAGGCCACCCATTCCAGCGTTGCCAACTCGACGGACTCCCGTGTTTTCCAGTTGCGGCGATGAATCAGTTCGGCCTTGTACAAACCGTTGATTGTCTCGGCCAGTGCATTGTCGTAACTGTCGCCACGGCTACCAACCGAGGGCTCGATTTCTGCTTCGGCCAGTCGCTCGCTATAGCGAATGCTAACGTATTGCGAGCCTCTGTCGGAGTGATGTATCAACGTTCCATCGCCGCCTGGGCGCCGCGCACAAAGTGCCTGTTCAAGTGCATCCAGAACGAAGTCTGTAGTCATCGACGAACTGACGCGCCAACCGACGATCCGTCGGGCGAACACGTCGATCACGAAGGCCACGTAGAGCCAGCCCTGCCACGTCGATACATAGGTGAAATCAGAAACCCAGAGCTCGTTTGGCCGGTCCGCCCTGAACTGCCGGTTGACCCGATCCAGCGGGCGAGCGGCCGCCGCATCGGCAATCGTCGTGCGAGCACGTTTGCCTCGCATTACGCCACGCAAACCCAGTTGCTTCATCAGCCGTTCGACCGTGCAGCGAGCCACCGCGATATGCTCCCGGTTCATCTGCTTCCAGACTTTATCCGCTCCGTAGACACGCAGGTTGGCTTGCCAGACACGCTGGATCTCGGGCCGCAGGCGTTCATCGCGTATAGCGCGAGCGCAGCGGCGCGACGGATCGCGAAGCTGCGCAGCATGGCGCCGGTAGCCCGACGGGGCAATCCGCAAGACCTTGCAGATCGGCTCGACCCCGAAGGTGTCGCGATGCTGATCGATGAAGGCCTTCAGGACTTCAGGCGGCGGTCGAGCTCCGCCTGGGCGAAAAACGCGCTCGCCAGTTTCAGAATCTCGTTGGCGCGGCGCAGTTCCTTGACCTCGCGCTCCAGTGCTTTAAGACGTTCGCGTTCCGACGTGCTCACGCCCTCGCGCTCGCCACTATCGACTTCATCTCGTTTGACCCACCCCAGCAATGTCTGGCTCGTGCAGCCGATCTTCGGGGCGATGGATTCGATCGCTGCCCACTGTGACGGATACTCGCCCCGATGCTCTTGCACCATGCGCACTGCACGTTCCCGGACTTCAGCAGAAAATTTGTTCGACTTGTTCATGGCTCCATTCTCTCAAGAGTTGGAGCCTCCACCAAATCCGGGGCGGTTCACATTGAGACCGGGTGACTCATGAAGCGATTCGTTGAAGGCGATGACCGCAAGCAGGTCGCGCTGCTTCCCGAATGTGTCGATGACTACATCGGACAGGACAATCCGGTCAGAATCGTAGACGTCTTCGTCGACGAACTGGATCTTGCTGAACTTGGTTTCAACGGCACCACTCCTGCAGTCACGGGTCGGCCGTCCTACCACCCGGGCGTGATGCTCAAGGTCTACATCTACGGGTATCTGAACCGTGTCCCATCCAGCCGGCGTCTCGAGCGCGAATGCCAGCGCAATGTCGAGATGATGTGGCTGACGGGACGTCTGTCGCCGGACTTCAAGACGATCGCAGACTTTCGCCGCGACAACGGCGTAGCCATTCGCAACGTATGCCGGCGCTTCGTCGAACTGTGTCGCGGACTGAAGCTGCTATCCGCAGACACGGTGGCAATTGATGGCAGCAAGTTCAAGGCTGTGAACAGCCGTGACAGGAACTACACGGCAGGTAAGATCGACAAGCGTCAGCAGCAGATCGAGGAAAGCGTTCAGCGATATCTCGACGCGATTGAAACCGCGGACCGGATCAGTCCGACGGGTTTCGATGTGAAGACGGTGGACCTGTACGGGAAGATCGCCCGCTTGCGCCAGCAGATGCGTGAACTCGATAAGATCAGGAAGCAGTTGAAGAAGCAACCGGATAAACAGTTGTCGCTGACAGATCCGGATTCACGTTCGATGACCAGTGGTGGCAAAAATACTGGAACGGTTGGCTACAACGTGCAAGCTGCCGTGGACACGAGGCATCACCTGATCGTCGAACATGAGGTGACCAATGTCGGAAACGATCATGGGCAACTCAGCAAGATGGCATTGCTGGCGAAGAACGCGATGAGCAGGCCGAGGCTGAAGGTGCTGGCAGATCGAGGCTACTTTAGCGGCCCTGAGATCCACGCGTGCGAGCTGGCCGGCATCAAGGCGTATGTCCCGAAACCACTTACTTTGGCATCAAGGAAGAAAGGGCTCTTTACCAAACGCGACTTTGTCTACATCGCGAAGCACGATGAATATCGATGTCCTGCCGGCGAGCGCGCAATCCGTCGATTCACGACCGTCGAGCATGACATGACGCTGCAGGTGTACTGGCCCAGCGCCTGCCCGCGTTGCCATCTCAAGGAACGATGTTCACCCAGCAACTACCGCCGTATCCGACGATGGGAGCACGAACATATACTGGAAACCATGCAGCGTCGGCTGGACCGGAAGCCCGATGCAATGACCATTCGAAGAAGTACCGTCGAGCATGTCTTCGGTACGCTCAAGCACTGGATGGGTTCCACCCATTTCCTGACCCGCACGTTGGGACGGGTGAGCACGGAGATGAGCCTTCAGGTATTGGCCTACAACCTCAAGCGGGTCATGAACATACTTGGGGTCGAGCGGACGATGAAGGCCATAAGAATGGCTGGAAGCTGAGGTTCTCAGGAGCCTTCTTGTAGTTCACGACGTTAGCGATCTTGTCCGACCTACCAAAACACGGTCACCCCGTCCGGCGAGCTCGCCTTCTCCGCAAAAAAACAGTTTCCACACAGCCTCGGCCAGTTTCGGACGTTCGACACATCTGCCTAAATCGTTGACGATCAGCGAGATATTGATCGAGTGCACCATTTGATCTGGAGCGATATGAGCCCTAGACGCATACACGAGCTGTTTCGCGACCGATGCCCATCAGTCGATTTCGCCAAATGCGATTGGGAAAACGTATTATCGAACGAGCATGTCGACGAGGATTTGCTTATGGCAATGCTGTCAACACTCGATACTGATGATGTTTTGACTTACGTTAATAGAGCAGCGGGCGCGTCTTTAGGCCTCACGGGAGCGGCCGAATTCGTCCGTGAGCATCTCGGAAAAAATAACATTTATGTAGCACGTCGAGACTTCGCGCGCTTAGTCATAGTGGCTCAAAACGGCGTAGCGACCGTGTGGCCATCAAGCTAAGGCCGAGTTCGGGCCAGTTTGAGACATTCGACAGGGCTGCCCGGATCGTCGACAATCCCTTTCACTGCACTCAAGGAAGAGGAATAAGAGTGAATCGATTGAGACCTGATGAGCCGCTGCCACCGCAAATGCAGGGTCGCTGGATGGGTGCTGATGATCCGCTTTCAGAGCTAGTTGTGAATGGAGGCACGATTACCTGTTTCGGATCGGTTGTGAAGTATGACCACAAGGTCATAATCGAGAAGGACGGGGCTTTGACCGTCAGCCTTGGCGTCGACGATGATTCGCGTATAGACGACTTTCAGCGGGAGAATATCACTGGCCTCGTCATTACACCCGAAGGCCACTTCGTTGTCTATAACGTGAAATTTGGGCTGGAATTTGTGCGTCCGACTCCTTGATTGGCCAACGTCCGCGGCCGGCCACTCCGGTACGCAGAGGGCTGCCACATCAGGCGCCGGTCGGCCATGACCGGCCGGTCGCCCGCGTTTTCATCCGGACGGTTGAACGTCGCTTCTGCCACGTTTACCGGACGGACGTTCAGTCGGTCATAGCACTTAACAAGGGCTACGCGGGCCAATGGCGGCATGAGATCCACCGGGCCAGATGTCCCAACTTAAGTCAGCGAGTCAAGGCAAACGCGGCAAGCGCAACCATGACGGTAACAGCGCCACCGATTCGCGTCGCAATCTGCGCGAACGGCATCAATTCCATCCGGTCGGCAGCGGTCAGAATCGCGACGTCGCCCGTTCCACCCAGTCCGCTATGCGTCGCGTTGACGATCGCGGCTTCGACCGGATACATGCCAACCAGTTTGCCGACCACGAAACCCGTTACTACCAGCGTCAGCACCGTCGATACGGCGGTAAGGATATTGACCCAGTGAAAGGCGGTGACGATCTCGCCCCAAGGCGTCATCGCGACGCTGATAGCGAACATCAGCGGATACGTGACGGCGGTCGAAAAGAAACCGTACATGAAGCGTGCGCCGCTGCGCACACGCGGCGATACGACCTGGAACAGTTGTGCCGCGACAACCAGAATCAGCATCACGACCGGCGCCGGCCAGTCGAATAGCTGATGGCAGAGCACGCCGAGCAGATACAGCGCGATTGCCGTCGCACCCGCTCCCGCGACGGAACTCACGTCGAATTCGAACGATTGAGGCTTTTCGTGGATCGCGGCATCGTCGGCGTGGTCCGCGACGGTCAGGCGGCCGTTGCCGGTCCAATCCGGCTTTCGCGTGCCGAGATAGCTCAGCAAACCCGCGCAGCAGATAGCAGCGATATTGCCGAGCATCACGGCAGACAGCACCTGGGCAAACAACGGTCCCTGCTCGACCCCCATGATCTGCGCATAACCCGCCGACAACGGCAGCGCGCCTTCGCCGACTCCTCCCGCCATGATCGGTACCACGACCATGAACAGCGCATGCCGGACGTCCATGCCGAGCGCGACGCCCGTGCCGGTCCCAACGCACGCGGCTGCAACGGAACCCGCTGCGACCGGAATGAAGATGCGCACGAAACCTTTGATCAGGGTCTGGCGGTCCATGCTGAGCACACTGCCGACAATGATCGCGGCGATGAAAAGATAGAGGAAGTTCGAGGTCTTCGTGAAATCGGTGACGGCTTTCACCACGGGCATCGGCATCAGCTTGTAGTACACCAGCATCGACGGAATAAACGCCGCGAAGATCGACGTCGCGCCGATGTGGCGAATCCACGGAATGCGTTTTGCAAGTTCTGCACAGGTGAAGCCGCCGACCGCGACGAGCGCGATGCCAGTCGGCAGATCCGAGGCCAACTTGCCGTGCAGCGTCATCACGGCAAGCACCGCGAGCAACACAAAATAGACCGGCAGCGGCAACGAACCGATGCGCGCGTCGAAGATCGCCCACCAGCGGTCTTTCAACGTAGCACGACCGGAGGTGGGTGCCGTGTCTGGCTCGCGAACTGCATGCTGGGTGGTGGCTGGTTTCATCAAATCATCTCCGTTCATGTCTTATGCCTGTGTCGAATACCGGTCGTTAAACCAGCAGCAGCAACGCGACGCCGTAAACGAGTGCGCCCACCACGAAGGTCATCACGGTGAAGCCGAGCACCCGCTGTACGCCGATGCCGGCCATCGCCACGACCGGCGCGGCCCAGAAGGGTTGCAACATGTTCGACACCTGTTCGCCCATCGCCACGGCCATCGTGGTCGCCGGCACCGACGCATGCAATGCGACCGCAGCGGGTACGACGAACGGCCCTTGCACGGCCCAGTGACCGCCGCCGCTCGGAATGAAGAACGTGACGATCAGCGAGCACACGTAGCTCCAGAACGGCAGCGTGTGGGCATTCGAAATGGCGATGAAGAAATGCGAGATGACGTCCGGCAATCCGGTCGCGTCCATCATCCCCATGATTCCGCCATAGAGCGGGTACTGAAGCATCATCGAACCGGTCTGCTTCGCCGCATTCTTTACGGCGTCGGCATAGGCGAGTGGGTAGCCATGCAGGATCACGCCCGCAATGAACATCACGAAGATCACCGCGTTCACGCCCGAAAACGGCAGATTCTCAATGTGCGCGAGTACCAGAAAGGCGATCCCCGCCGCGCCGATGAACGCACTGCCGAGCCATGAATATTCGATCCAGCGCGCAAAGCTGAGCTTGCCGGTGGGGCGTTCGCGCGGCGGCGCATCGGGATGCTTCTGTGTGTCGAGCAAGACCGCATCTTCGTCGGACGGCTTGAGCCACGCGAATACGAACGGCATCGCGATCAGCATGATGATCGTTGGGACAAGGTTGAAGCTGGTAAAGACAGTCGTGCTGAACGGCAGCACCTGGCCCGTCAGCTTTTGCACAACGTTCATCGAGCTTCCCGGCGTGGACTGCGCAAGCGCGATCGAGCTCGAAATGCCGCTCGCCCACACCACCCAGCCGGAGAAACCCGCCGCGACGATCCACGCGAAGTCCACTTTCATCCGCTTCGCGACTTCACGCGCCAGCAATGCGCTGACGACGAGACCCAGGCCCCAATTGCAGAACGAGGCGATCGCGACGAGTACAAACGTCAACCCTGCGGCCTGCACAGGCGTGCGCGCGACCGACACCAGCGCCTTGAACATGCGCTGCACGAGTGGGGCATGCGCGAAAGCGTGGCCTGTCACCAGCACCAGCGTGATTTGGAACGCGAACGTGAGGATGTCGAAGAAGCCCTTGTACCAGCCGCCGATAAGACGCGACGCCGACGCATGCGGCGCAAACACCGCCGACAGCACCGCCACCAGGACGGTGATCAGTATCGCTAGCACGAACGGGTCGGGGATGGTCCGTTCAAAAAACCGGATGGTCGCGTCGGTGAAGCGGGTCTTGCGTACGGTTGGAGCAGCGGCTGCGGGTTTCATCATGTGTCTCCGAAAGATCTTGTGCAGGTTGCGCGTTCTAGGCACGCTTGAATGTCCTGGACTCAGCTTGTTTGGGCCGGCTCCGCCTGAGCGGGGAAGTCGTACAGCGTCGCCGCGTTGTCGACCAGAATGCGCTCGCGGATCGCGTCGTCGCCAGCCCATGTCCCGAGCAGGTCGAAGAGGCGCGCGTCGTCCGGCTTGTGGGACTCGGTGACGTGCGGCCAGTCGCTTCCCCACACGACGCGTTCGGGCAACGCGTCGATCCACGCCCGCGCAGTCGATGCAGTGTCTGCATAGTCATTCGCGACGCCCACCGTCGAGTCGAGATACGGCCCGGACAGCTTGACCCATACCTGGCCTGACTCTGCGAGACGCCTTACGATCCCGAATGTGGGATGCGCCGCGCCGTCGGGCATCGGCAGGCGCCCCAGATGATCGACTACGATTGCGCATGGCAAACGAGCCAGCATGGCCTTATGCTCGATGATCTGCGCAGCGGTCCAGTGCAGTTGTATATGCCAGCCGAGTTCGGCGATACGTCGCGCAAGCGGTTCGACCATTCCGAACGTGACGGCCGCATTGGCTGATGTGTAAAGCGTGAAACGAATACCGCGAATGCCGCCGTCGTGAAGTGCGGCGAGTTGCGCATCCGTGACCTCCGGCGTCAGAACCGCGACGCCGCGCGTCCGGTCGCGGCCAAGTTGCTCGATCGCGTCGAGCGTGACGCGGTTGTCGGTGCCGTAGTTGCGCGGCGTCACGACGACAGTGCGTTGCGTGCCAATTCTGCGTTGAACGTCAAGATAGTCGGTGACGCTCGCGGGCCCGGGAAAGTTCGTGTGATTCGCGCCGTCCGCGAGAAACCGGGGGTCATAGATGTGCATGTGCGAATCGCACGCACCCGTCGGCGCCAGCCGCCGTGGCGACTGCATGTCGTCGTTGCGTTGTCGTGTGTCCATCGTCGTCTCCTTTTTGTACTCTGTACCGCGTGGCTTTCGCGTTCACGCACCATCCATCGCCACGCCTACAGCACCGCGCGCTTTGCACGCAGAGTGGCGATCTGATCGTCGCTCCAGCCCGCGTCGCGGAGCACGGCATCCGAATGCTGACCGAATGCAGGTGCTGCCAGTGGCGTCGGACCGGTCGTATTGCCAAAGCGTATCGGCTGCCGGAAACCGCGGTAAGGTCCAACGCCCGGATACTCGTAAGTCGCGACCATGTCTTCGGCCAGAACCTGCGGATCATCGAACATGTCTTCGATGCTGCGCGCGGCGGCGCAAGGCACCGCGTCGCCGAACAGCGCTTCCCACTCGAGCGCGCTGCGTGCCGCGAGGGCCTCGTGCAATTGCGGCACGATTTCGTCGCAATGCAGCGCACGCTTACGGACCGAGTCGTACCGGTCGTTGCTCGCGAGCGCATTGAGGCCGGTTTTCTCGCATAGCGCCTGCCAGAAATGCGGCGTATTGGCGGAGATATACAGGTAGCCTTCGCGGGTCGGATGAATGCCGGTAATGCCGCCCGAGCGCATATCGCGGCCGACATCCTTCGGTTCGCCCTCCGCCCAGATCATGCGCGCGGACTGCATTGTCAGCGCACTGCGCAGCAGCGACACGCCGACGTACTGTCCCGCGCCGTTGCGCTCGCGATCGAACAGCGCCGACGACACACCCGCCGCGACCAGCGCCGCCGCGTAATAATCGACCACTGAGCCGTATAGAATCTCCGGCGGTCCGCCACGCTTGCCCTGCAGCGTGCACATGCCGCTCATCGTTTGCAGCACCTGGTCGTAACCGGCCTTGTCCTTGCTCGGACCGCTGTCGCCGTAGCCGGTGACCGCGCAATAGATCAGGCGAGGATTGACCTCCCGGAGTTGCTCGTACGCGATGCCCAGACGTGCCGGCACGTTGGGACGGAAGTTGTGCACGAGCACATCGGCAGTCTTGACGAGGCGCATCAGCACGTCGAGCGCTTCAGGCTGCTTCAGATCCAGCACGAGACCGCGCTTTCCGCGGTTCACACCGAGAAACGCGCGGCTTTCCGCTTCGAGCGTGGACGGATATTTGCGCAGGTTGTCGCCGGTCGGCGGTTCGATCTTGATAACTTCGGCGCCCTGATCCGCGAGCAGCGTGCAGCCGTACGGACCGGCAATGTACGCGCTCAGGTCCAGCACGCGAATCCCCGCCAACGGGCCTGTTGCGCCGGCCTCGGCGGTGTGGGACGAACATTCCATGATTGACTCCATCGATATCAGATTGGGGGCGTGGCGAGGGTCACGCGCTCAGTGGCCGCTCAGCAGTCCGAGTCGCGCGGCATCGCGAACCAGTGCGCGCGCCCGTTCGACAAAGGGGGGATCGATCATCCTGCCGTCCACGACATAGGCGCCGACGCCGTTCGCATCGGCCTCTCTGGCCGCTTCGACGACGCGCAGCGCGTGTGCGATTTCGTCGTCGGAAGGGCGGAAAACTTCGTTCGCGAGGGCGATCTGGCTGGGATGGATGCAACTCTTGCCAAGAAAGCCCATCGCGCGGGCGAGTGCTGCTTCAGCGCGAAAACCCGCTTCGTCCTTGATATTGGCGAATGCCGAGTCGTATGCGAACACGCCCGCAACGCCTGCCGCCAACCGCACGCCGAACATGGCCTGCTGAATCGCAGCGGGTTCGCGGCGTGCAATGCCGAGCGGTTCGAACAGATCACCAAGGCCCAGTTGCAGACCGGCGACGCGCGGGTGCGC